>NZ_JAGTPK010000024.1 GCF_021147775.1 Pseudomonas californiensis | reverse complement strand
TCTTGAATGACTTGGGCTTTGAAGGACTTGGAGTAGGAACGGCGCGTTGGCTGCATGAAATACCCGCTTAAAAGGCTAGAGCTGGTGCCCACTTAAATTTAAGTGCACACCATGTCTTGGCTTTGCGGGGCTGGGTAGATGACTTGGCCGGACGCATACTTCACAATCTCTGAAACCCCCAAAAAACCCGCCTTATGGCGGGTTTTTTCGTTTTAACGTTCCATCGATTTCCGTCAGAAACTGGTGGAGCCGGTATCTGGAGGCCAATCGGCAGGAGCATGTCACTCCACACGAATTCGCGAACCAAACCGGAGCGAACGTCACGCGGCTCAAGGCGAAAAGCCGCTTGAGGGAGTAGGCCGTTAGCCTACTCCTCGTCCTGCCCACTAATGTACGCTTTGTACGCCTGCCTTTCATGGGTCGGCTTGAACGGAAATGCCAACTGAATCTGCCTGCTTTTCACCATCCCATTCAAGTACTGTTGACGGAGGGCATCTGGACTGCGCTTTACCAGATTAGCCAAAACGTTGAGCGTCAGATAGTGCTCCTTGCATAGGGTGATAATCACCTGTTGCATACGATCCTTTTGCATGCGCTCTCGATTGCGCGGCTCCTCAGCCAGAATTTCGAGCTTTTCTCGAACCCCTGCATCAAGCCTGTCCAAAGCATCGATCAGCGGCGCGTCAACATGATCGCTCAACAAGCAGCCATTATCGTTTCGCTGCATATCCAGCTCGACCTTATGTTCGGAGCTACCTGCGTTATGTTCGGAGCTAACGCCGTTATGTTCGGAGCTGCCGGCATAATGTTCGGAGCTCCGTAGCGGACCTGCGAACACTTGCTCCGGCGTAGGCAGTTGGGAGTGTCACAATCCTGCGTTCCTGAAATACCCAATCGAGTAACGCGCCCATGCCCAGCGCAAATCGGGGCACGCCGGTTTGCGCGCAGGTGCCTGGGGCATCAGGCTACCGGCGGTCTTCTTCAAACATCCCGAAACACTCCCTCCGACGAACCGTCCCTAAAGCCGCCCCCTGCCCCGTCGATACGCTTGGTGTAACCAACAATCATGGATCGATGAAATGGACATCTCTGTCGGCACCGGCTATTCCCAATCCTTGGCCAATCGCCTCACGCCTTCCGATCAGAAACTGACCGCTCAGCCTCTCTCCGACGCAACCAGGCAATTGCTGAACAACGCGACGCCAGCCGCCGTTTACCACCCCAGCGATGTGATCCCGACGGACGCGCAGACCGAGCCGATGGTGGTTATCGAGACGTGGGTGGGTCGTTCACAGTCGGCTGACTTCCCGAAAATGGCGGCGGCGCACAGGGCGTCTACCGAAGCGCTGAAATCATCATTCGAAGAGTTCAAGTCTGCGCTGGCGTATGTGTTCCCGGACCTGGCGAGCAAAAAGTACGGTTTCACGGTCGAGGCCGATGGCAAGCTGAAGGTGTTGAACACCGGCGGCCAACTGACCACGTCGGACACCGAGCGCCTGAACACGCTGTTGAACGCATCGAGCGAGCTGAAAGCGACGGCCAATGCCTATCGGGACACGGCAATCGATCTGGTCGATGCCGATTCGCCCTGGAGCGGCAGTTACCTGGGTCGTTACAACCTGACCAAGGAGAACTTCGCGACATCTCTGGACCTCGCAGCGCTGTTCATCCCGAAAACCACCACGCCATCCAAAGAGCAGGTTGACGGTATGTTCTTCAATCAGTTGGCTTACAAGGGTGAGTTGGCGACCCAGAAGACCGAAGCGGCGATGCTCGCGGCACGGGCTGCGAAAAAAGCGGCAGCTGCGGCGTAAAACCTGCGCTCAGTCATGCACTGAACATGGCCTGATGTAGTCGTTATCGAATTCGCTGCTTTCGACGAACTGAAAGCCATGGCGCGTGTAGAAACGGTTGGAGGCGCTTTACTTTAGCGCCCCGACCCGCATCGCCAAGCCTGCTGCATACGCGTCCTGAAAGGATTGCCAATCGCGCCTGCACGGCGGGTGCGTGCTGCACCTGCAGCGCGGTCAACAGCAGGCGTTTGTGCGCACAATCGGGGTGGCGTTCCTGCCGAAGTCCGTTTCGTTCGTATCATTTACAGGATGAACGGTTCATCTGGGCGCAGATTCAGTTCGAACCGCACGACTGTGAGAGGGGTCTACCCAGCATCTTTTACAATCGGAAATGCCAGTGTCCAGAATTATCACAGACGAGACGCCCGAGCACGTTTCGGATGAAAAGCAGGTTACGTTGTTTGGCTCGCCCAAAGAGCGTCTGGAGTTTTATCGTCGCGAGATCCATTACGAAACCACGAACCTGTCGAATCGCACCAACGCCTACCTGTCGGCGCAGTCTTTTCTGGTGATCGCGTACGCGTCGTCCATGGCGAACGTCAACCCTGACTGGGGCGTGGTGTTTACCCTGGTGGTGCCGCCGGCGCTGACCCTGTTGGGCCTGTTCAGCACGCTGTCGGCGTGGCCGGGTATCCGCGCTGCCTGCGATATCATTCAGCATTGGCACCACAAGCAGGCGGAGCTGTTGCGCAGCGAGCCGGTCATCGGGCTGACCTATGACGATTCGCCGCTGTTCAGCGATTGGGAGTCCAGCGAAACAGGACCGAAGAAGTCGCTGCTGTTTTCCAAACGAACACCGTGGCTGTTCAGCTTTTTCTGGCTGTTTCTGGGCCTTTTCGCGGTGTTCGTGCAGATCCTCTCCATGGACTGATGTCTCGAGAGCCGTCAACGGGTCAAGGCACGAAAATGATCTTGTCGCCGCCGCCCGCATTCACTTCGGCGTAACGCGCCTGGCCTTCGCTCAAGGGTGATTCGACCAGCCCGACTGGCAATGCCAGCAGGCCCTGGTCGAAGAACTGACCGAACTGCTCCAGCATGACCGCGCACGCTGCACAGTCGTAAAGCAGCGAATTGATCCCCACCACGGACCCGCCTTTGCGGTACAGCGCCAGCGCGGGTAATTGCACGTGCCCGTCGACCGGCGCAGCGATGATCGCAATTCGGCCAAACGTTGCCAGCGCTGATACCGCGGCGGGCAGCCAGAAACCGGTAGTGTCGAAGATCACATCGGCTCCGTCCTTGAACGTCTCGTTGACCTGCGTAGCCAGGCTCTCTGGTGTGTCGAGCAGAATGCCATCGAACCCATCCTGTTTCAGCGCTTCAAGGTGCTCTGCTCGACGAACTGCGCCCAGCATCTGAGCGCCGAGGATTTTGCCCAACGCCATGGCCGCGCTGCCGACCGCACCGTTCGCGCCGATGATCAGCAACCGTGTGCCTTGAGTCACCAGGCTGCGCTGCAAGGCGTCCCAAGCCGTGGTGTAAGGCACGCCGAGGCTGGCGGCCTGCACAAAGCTGAGGGCTTTGGGTTTGCGGGCGACACCCTGGGTAGGCAGGGTGAGGAACTGAGCATGTGAGCCATCACGAAAGAAGCCAGGCTCGCGGCCCGTACCCCAGACTTCCTGGCCGATCATGTCGGCTGGCCCGTCGATGACAATACCCGCAAAGTCGCGACCGGGGATGCGTGGCAGCGTGGTGTAGGGGAAGCGGCCCAGCACATTCTTGACGTCGCTGGGGTTCAGGCCAGCGGCCTTCACCTGGATCAGCACTTCGTCCCTGGCCGGTATTGGTTGCGGCAGCTCAACGTATTCAAGGGCAGCGAGGTCGCCGGTTTTCGAGAATTGCAGTGCGTTCATGGGGGCTCCGTTCTGATAAGAAAAAGGCGTACGTCACGACGTCCAGGAGGCGAGCAGGTGCTTGCCCAATGGCCAGGCTTGCTCTCCCAGTTGCATGCCCAGCAGACCGACCAGTGCCACGGCAGGCGGTGCGGGCGAACGGAAATCGAGCGCGCCGTACAGCAGGCCGACGGCCGCGCCGATGGCGAGAGAAATGAGGTAACTCATGGTGGCTCCGGACATTCAGTTGATGTGCAGAGTCTAGGGACAGGCCGAACGCGGTATCGGCCAAGGGCTTCTGTTTATCGGCCAGCTTGTTGGCGTTTCACGGGCTGACGACGGCTCGCAGTCAGCTACTGACTGCCGAGGTACTGCGACGGCGCTACGCCCAGTTCGCGGCGGAACATGTCGCTGAAGCTGCTGGGTGTGTAGCCCAGCGAGCGGGCGATGCGGCTGACCGGCACGCCTTGGATGATCTCGGCCACAGCGGTCGCCAGTTGCACTTGTCTGCGCCATTCGGCGAACCCCATGCCGAGCCCACTTTGAAGCAGACGCGCCAGGGTGCGTACGCTGGCCCCGGCATTTTCAGCGTGTTGCTCGAAGGGGATGTCCAGCGAGGGCTCGCTGATGACGGCCTGACACAGGTTCATCAGGCGTCGATCAGAACCGTCGGGCATCGGGATTTTCAGCAGCGAGCGCCGGGCGCGTTTCAGCTCCAGCAGGCCCAGCCCCACCAGGGCATCGTAGTAGTCGGGCTCACGGTCGCGGTCCAGCGCCACCAGATTGAGGATGACCTCACGCAGCAGCCCACCCACTTCAAAGACCTGCACGGTGCTTTCCAGGGTCTGGGCGATGGCCGGACGCAGATAGATGTTGCGCATTTCAAGCTCAGATACCACGCGAATGCCGTGCTCGACACCCGGCGGCAGCCAGACCGCACGTTGCGGCGGCACCACCAGCGCTTCCAGCGGCGTCTCGACCCACATCACCCCCGACATCGCATACAGCACCTGGCCCCACACGTGATGGTGCGGCTCGATGTAGCGGCCGCGCGGGTAAGTACGCGACAGCGGCTGCACCGGGACGGCGGTATCGGACAGGTCAGGAGGGGCGGCAAGGGCCATGGGAACGCGGCTCGGGAATGGTGGACGCATGGTAGCAAAGCGGCCGAGCTGATTTATTGTGCGCAGGAGCCGCCTGACTAAAAAAATGCCCCGGTCGAAACCGAGGCATTCAGGGTGGTGCTGACCTGCTCACGTCATCAGAAGACGTTGATCGGGTAATCCACGAAGATGCGGGTTTCGTTGCCTTCGCTGTTGTACGCCTGAGCGTCGTCGGACACACGCAGGAACGAGTTGCGCAGACGAATCGACAGGTCTTTGGCCGGGCCGCTCTGTACCACGTAGGTCAACTGGCTGAAGATTTCACGCTCGGTGCCGTCACCGCTGCCAGCCGTGCCGTCGTCGATGTTGTCGCCGCGCACGTAAGCCACTTTGTAGCTCAGGCCAGGCAACACCAGGCCGGACAGGTCGACGCCATAGGCCGCTTGCCACGAACGCTCGTCCTTGCCGTTGAAGTCGGACCAGTACGAGTTGGCCAGGTAGATGGTGTTGCCGCCATCGCCAAAGCCGCCGTCATTGCGGTAGCCGCCGTAGGCGTAGCCAATATCGCCGGTGCTGCGCTGGTGAGCGAGGGTGAAGGAGTGGATGCCCACGCCCCAGGTCGCCGCCAGGCTCCAGATCTTGTTGTCACGCTCGTCGCTGTTGGCGAAGTCTTTGTCCAGCCTGGTCTTGTAGCCATTGAAGTCCAGCGTCAGCGACTGGTCCTGCGGCAACGCGAACACGTAGTTCAGGTTCAGGTACTGCTTCTTCAGCACGTCTTCGTTGTCGGAGGCGTAAACCGCCGCGCTGAATTCTTTGGAGAATTTATAGCTGCCGCCATAGACGTTGATGCTTTTCAGATCACCGCTGTCGCGACCTTCAGCGCTCTTGCGCGCTTCCTGTGTGAAGCGGCCCGCCACCAGTTCAAGACCGTCGATCTCGTTGGAAGTGATCATGGTGCCGGTGTAACTTTCCGGCAGCAGGCGGGAGTTGTCGTAGCTCAGCACGGGCAACTGAGGCATCTGGTCGCCGTACTTGATGACGGTGTTGGAGATACGCGCTTTTACCGCAGCGCCTGCACGCGACAGGTCATCAGCCGCAGCACCGCTGTCGCCCTGCTTGAAGAAGTCGATACCGCCAGCGCCGCTGCGACCTTTGCCGCCGTCCAGACGAATGCCGTACAGCGCAAAGGCGTCGACGCCCGCGCCAACGGTGCCCTGGGTGAAGCCGGACTTGAAGTTGCCCATGAACGCCTGGCCCCACTCGGCCTTGTCTTCACGGTCATTCTTGTAGTCACGGTTGATGTAGGCGTTACGCAGGTTGACGGTCAAGCTGCTGTCTTCGACGAAACCCTTTGAGTCTGCCTGTCCTTGAGCCATGGCCTGACTGGCGCTGATGATGCCCAGAGCGAGCATTCCCATACGTTTGTTAAGCATCTTGCGTTCCTTTTTTATACGAATTGACACGCGCTGTGGCGACGGCCGGAGGCCATCCAGGGATTCCAGCTTTTGAATTCAAAAGTATAGAAGGCCGCACGAAATCATCGTATTGAACGATCGATGCACGTACATGGCGTTGAGCCACAAGCGGTGGGACGCGAATCCTAGTCCCAGGGCTTGAGGGGTGTCAACGCGAAGAAGGCCGGAGCAGAGCGCTCGGCAAGTGTTTCAATCCTTGAGCACGCCCAACAATGCCTCAAGCTCGGCTTCGTTGAACAGGTCCGCCGGGTAGCGCTGCAACAGCATGGCGCGTACGTCAGGCCTGGGTTTTACGTGCTTGGTCGTCCTTAACCATTCCGCCATTAACTGGCGGGCCTCGTTACTGGAAGAAGCAGACAACCCACGAGCTCTATGCTGGCTCATAACTGCGTTCATAGTGACAACCTCTTGGTCTTGAGGGGGCTTAATTTACGGACGCTGTGTGACAGTCACGCGAATAAAACGATGTCGCCTCACCTGTATTAAAGGTCATTTCCAGAGACACGCTGAAAAAATGTTACCCAGAAAAAAGCCCACCGGTGGATGGGCTTGAAGGAGCAAGAACAGGACCAATAGGCCACTATAAGATGTAACTAGTCATTTCGTATTAGCCAAGATGTGGCAGTGGTTGCTGCTGGGTGAGGCAGTGAATATTGCCACCGCCCAGCAGCAATTCCCGACCGGGAACCATCATGACTTCGTGCTCCGGAAACAATTCCTGCAGGATTTCAAAGGCCTTCTCGTCCATCGGATCGTCAAAACTCGGCGCGATGATGCCGCCGTTGACGATCAGAAAATTCACGTAAGAACCGGCCAGCCGCACCGAAGCGTTGCGCTCCTGGCTGCCGTGCACCTGATCAACGCCCGCGCATTCTTCTTCAGTGGCGAACAATGGGCCAGGAATGGGCATTTTGTGCACGATAAACTCGCGACCCTTGGCGTCCCGTGTGTTTTCCAAAATACTCAATGCTGCATGACAGCGTGAGTAGTTGGGGTCTTTGGGATCATCGGTCCAGGCCAGCAACACTTCGGCCGGACGGATGTAACAGCAGAAGTTATCCACATGGCCATCGGTTTCGTCGTTGAACAGGCCGTCAGGCAGCCAGATGATCTTATCCACAGCCAGACTGTCGCTGAGCACGGCTTCGATCTGCTCGCGATTCAGGTGCGGATTGCGGTTACGGTTGAGCAGGCACTCTTCGGTGGTGATCAGCGTGCCTTCACCGTCAACATGGATCGAACCACCTTCCAGCACGAAGCCTTCGGTGACGTAACGCGGGAAGCGCTCGATTTCCAGCACCTTGCTGGCCAGCTGCGAATCGAGGTTCCACGGCGCGTACAG
Organism: Pseudomonas californiensis; assembly: GCF_021147775.1. Lineage (GTDB taxonomy): Bacteria > Pseudomonadota > Gammaproteobacteria > Pseudomonadales > Pseudomonadaceae > Aquipseudomonas > Aquipseudomonas californiensis. Next base: position 67,613 of record NZ_JAGTPK010000024.1, on the reverse strand, counting down.
ACCGCCATCGAAGCCACCCCAGGCATTGAAATCCCAATCCACGCCGCGCACTTCACCGCGATTGTTGATCACGAAAGTCGGGCCGGTGTCACGTACCCAGGCGTCGTTGTTGCTGATTTCGACGACGCGGATGTTCGGCACTTGCAGATGCGCCCGCGCGTTGTCGTACTGCGCAGCCGAAACCGCGACCGTTACCGGCTCGAAACGGGCAATCGCCTTGGCGACCGCCACGTGCGCCGCCTGCGCGGGCTTGCCGCCCAGACGCCAGTTATCAGGACGCTCAGGCCAGACCATCCAGACCTGAGTGTGCGGCGCCCATTCTGCCGGCATGTAAAAACCATCGGCACGTGGCGTGCTTTTCAGCGTAGTCATGACCATCAGGACTCCAGCGACCCGTCGAGGGTCTTGATCGCGCCATACAGGTTCGGGCGGCGGTCACGGAACGAACCCCAGGCGCTGCGGATGTGCTCCAGCTCGTCCAGGTCGAAGCTGTGCACCAGCACGCCTTCTTCGGTTTCATCCAGTTCGGCGACTTTTTCACCAAACTGGTTGGCGATGAACGACGAGCCATAGAAGGTGATGTCGTAACCGTCCTGCTCTTCATTGCCAATGCGGTTGCTGGCGATCAGCGGCATCAGGTTGGCGCCGGCGTGGCCCTGCTGCACACGCTGCCAGTGGTCGCGCGAGCTGATGGTCTTGTCATGCGGCTCGCTGCCGATGGCGGTCGGGTAAAACAGGATTTCTGCACCCTGCAACGCCATGCTGCGCGCGCACTCCGGGAACCACTGGTCCCAGCAGATACCGACGCCGATTTTTGCGTAACGGGTCTGCCAGACCTTGAAGCCGGTGTCGCCCGGGTTGAAGTAATACTTTTCGTGGTAGCCAGGGCCGTCCGGGATGTGGCTCTTGCGGTAGATGCCAAGGTTGGTGCCGTCGGCGTCGATGATCGCGATGCTGTTGAAGCGCGCACGCCCGGCCAGCTCGAAGAAGCTGATCGGCAATACGACCTGCAGCTCTTTGGCGATTTTCTGGAAGTGCTTGATCGCGACGTTGGTATCGACGCTGGTTGCCAACTGCAGATAGTCCGGGTTCGGCTTCTGGCAGAAGTACGGCATCTCGAACAGTTCCTGGATCAGTATGATCTGTGCGCCTTTGGCGGCGGCCTCACGTACCAGCTTTTCAGCGGTCTCGATGTTGGCTTCAAGATCCCAGGAGCACGCCATTTGGGTAGCAGCGACGGAAACGATACGGCTCATGAAAATACCTCCAGAGGCGGGTGCAAAAGACTTATCACCATAGCAGACGTGCCATGACAACTTGGGCGACTTTATAGTCGATAAAAATCGATTTTAAAAGCCTGAAATGACGAACAGTAGAATAAAAAGGCAAATAAACCCGATATTAATCTGGCCCGTTTCATTCCAGTTCGTGCAGCACCTTCGACACCATTGCCACGAAGAAGTCGACGCTTTGTCGGGTGGTGCACATCGGTGGCTTGATCTTGAGGATGTTCAGGTAGTCGCCGGTCGGCTGCATGAAAATGCCCAGTTCACGCAGGCGCTCGCAGAGTTGCGCGGTTTCCTCGGTCGCAGGCTCCAGCGTCTGACGGTCGCGAACCAATTCGACGCCCAGATAAAAGCCCATGCCATGCACCGCACCCAACAGCGGATGTTTATCGGCCAGCGCTTGCAGACTTGCCTTGAAATGGTCGCCGACGTTGCGGGCGTTGTCCCACAGGTTCTCTTCTTCCATGACATCCAGCACGGCCATGCCGATCCGGCAACTGACCGGGCTGCCACCGGACGACGAAAAGAAATAGCCCTCGGCTTCAAGAGCCTCGGCAATCTCGCGACGGGTAATGACCGCGCCCAGCGGATGACCGTTGCCCATGCCCTTGGCCATCGAGATGATGTCGGGCACCACGCCCTGCTCCTCGAAGCCCCAGAAGTAATGACCCAGGCGGCCATAACCGACCTGCACTTCGTCGGCGATGCACACGCCGCCCAACGCCCGAACCTTTTGATAAACCTGTTGCAGATAACCTGGCGGCAGGGAAATACCGCCCGCATTGCCATACACCGGTTCGCAGATGAAACCCGCGACCTGACGCTGTTGTTCGGTCAGCCTCGCCAGCACCTGGTCAACACTGCGTACATATTCCGGGGCGCTGTCGCTGCCACGGAAGGGCCCGCGATAGACATTTGGCGCGGTCACAGGATGCACCCAGTCCGGACGGGTGCTGAGCGCTTGCGGATTGTCGGCAATCGAGGTGGATATGGCATCAGTGGCCACCGACCAGCCGTGATAGGCCTCCAACACGCTGAGCATGTCGCGACCACCGCTGTAGGCCCACGCCAGCCGGATTGCCAGGTCGTTGGCCTCGGTGCCGCTGTTGACCAGAAACACGCGGTCCATGCCGGGCGGAGCCAGCTTGAGCAGGCGCTCGGAAAATTCGGCGATGGCCGCGTAATGAAAGCGTGAGTTGGTGTTGAGCAACGACCATTGCCGCGCAGCTTCATGGGCCATGCGCGGATGACCATGACCCAGAACGGCGACGTTGTTGAGCATGTCGAGGTACGAGCGCCCCTGCATGTCGATCAGATGATTGCGCCAGCCCCGCTCGATCTGCGGCGGAGCCTGGTAATAGTGTTTTTGCGAACGGGCGAAACTGGCGTCGCGCCGAGCCAGCAACCGGGCCGGGTCTTCAAGCGCTGGCGCGTCGCAATCAAACCCCAGCAGCGCCGAAGGTGACGGGCACAGTCTGCGCCAGGCCGCTGCCCAGGCCGGAGTCGTGAACAAAGGTGGGCTGATGTCATTGTCGACGCACACCTGCACCAGCACCGAACCTGCGCCGTGCCCGAGCAGATCGCCCGCGCTTGCCGAGCCAGACAAGGAAGCCTCGGGCATCAGGCCCCACAATTTCAGGCTCATGGTGTCACCCGTCAGCACAACCGCGCCGTCGGCGGTGAGGCGCAGGGTGCTGTTGAACGGAGCATGCAGCGGTGTTTCCGGCGGTACATGGAGTTCGACGTGCAAGGCAAAGGTGTCAGGCTCAGTGGCACTGTCTGGCTGCGTACGTGAAAGGCGGTACTCGCCAAACCGACTGGCGGCCAACCCTGAATGCTCGGCAGCCTGCGACAGCAAATACTCATCGATCCCGGCCTGCTCCCAGTTACCGGCAACGAAATGCTCGCTGAGCACGCCCAGATCGACCACTGCAGGCTTCACATCCTTGAGGCTCGGCAGCAGTGGTAGATAGACCGGCTGATCGACTGGCGCAGCATCAACGCCGACCGCTTGCAGAATTGCAGCCTCCATCAATGTCATGGGGATTGAAGTGGCGACATCGAAGATCTCCCACTCGCCTTCGAGATTGGCCTGGATGTAAGCGTTGTCGGGCTCGACATTCGCCTGCTGCTCACTGCTGAGCACCAACACCGCAGAGCGGGCGACGATCAATGGCCACAGCGCTTGCAGCTCTTCAGTCTTGAGCGGATTGACTGCGTGATATGCCTGAATCGCTGAAAGGATGATCAAAGGATCACCCTCGGCGTGCTGCAGCAACGCTGCGCATGTCACGGACAGATCGGCGATGCGCCACGTGGTCACCAGATCCCCGAAATCGATCAGTCCCTGCATGTGCCATTGCCGGTGAGCATCACGCTGCCAGACTACATTGTGCTCGGTGATGTCCAGATGAACGGCCTGCACGGGCAGCGCGGCGATCAAAGGCACCAGACGTCGGTGCGCCTGCTCACCGGCTTCGATCAGACAGGCACGGGCATCGACGTCCTTGATCACCGGTAACAGATGCTTGATCAGCGCATGGGCGTGGCGCGGGTCCCATTGCAGGATGCGATCCAGGCCCGGATGCTCAAAGCCGGCCAACGCCTTGCCAACCTGTGCGCACAGCGCTCCCAGAACCTCCACCACGTCACGCCCCAGATGCTGCACATGCCCCAACGATTGTCCGTCAATGAACTCAAGCAGGCGGACATGAACCGGTTGCCCGTCCACGTCGACCGAGAGCAATTGTTCGGTGTTATTGGCGCGAATCACCCCGGGCACCGGCACGCCGCTGTGGCTGGCCAAATGATGCAGCGCTGCATGCTGGGCATCCAGCTCGATTGCCGAGTAGGCGCCGTGACAGACTTTCAGCACATAGCGACGCTTATCGGTCGTGAGCAGGAAGTTGCGGTCCTGCTGGCTGCCCAGCGTTTCAAGCTGACCGCTCAATCCGTAATGCTGCTCCAACAGCTGAAGTGCCTGGTCGGTGCTGATTTCAGGGCATGGCAAGCTGGATCGGCGAATGAGCGTGGCGAGCGGCATGTACAACCTCGGTCGAAGAGGAGCCCGTAGGCAGCAAAGGGATCGTTATTTGCAGTCAACAACTATAGGGCGTCGGTTTTACGTCGTCATCGACGACATGAATGAATTTATTTCATACCCTGCACACCTTTTATTGCCTGATCCTGTCAGGCGCTATGCTTCATTACGTCCCAACACACAAAAAGGTCAGTTCATGCGAATACTCGTTACCGGAGGCGCAGGCTTTATCGGCTCTGCATTGATTCGACACCTGATACAGAACACCGAACACGATGTGTTGAATTTCGACAAGTTGACCTATGCGGGCAACCTTGAATCGTTGCAGCCCATTGCGACCGATACCCGCTACGAGTTCGTCCAGGCCGATATCTGCGATCAGGCAGCAGTCAGCGCCGTGCTTGAACGATTCGAACCGCAGGTAATCATGCACCTGGCGGCAGAATCCCATGTTGACCGGTCCATCGACGGCCCCGCCGAATTCATTCAGACCAATATCGTCGGCACCTACAGCTTGCTCGAAGCCACACGCGGCTATTGGTCGAAGCTGCCGGAGACCGAACGCAAGGCGTTCCGCTTCCATCACATTTCCACGGATGAAGTATATGGCGACCTGCACGGCGTCGATGACCTGTTCACCGAGACCACGCCCTACGCACCCAGCTCGCCGTATTCCGCCAGCAAGGCAGCGTCTGACCATCTGGTCCGCGCCTGGCAACGAACGTACGGGCTGCCGGTCGTGCTCACCAACTGCTCGAACAACTACGGGCCGTTCCACTTCCCGGAAAAACTGATCCCGCTGGTGATCCTCAACGCCCTCGCAGGTAAACCGCTGCCGGTCTATGGCAACGGCCTGCAAGTTCGCGACTGGCTGTACGTGGAGGACCACGCCCGTGCGTTGCTCAAGGTGGCAACCGAAGGTGTGATCGGTGAAACCTACAATATTGGCGGCCACAACGAGCAGAAGAACATTGATGTGGTGCGCGGGATCTGCACGCTGCTCGATGAGCTGGCCCCGCAGCATCCTGCAGGTGTTGAGCATTACAGTGACCTGATCACCTACGTGGTCGATCGGCCTGGCCACGATCAGCGTTACGCGATCGACGCCAGCAAGATCGAGCGGGATCTGGGCTGGAAGCCTGAAGAGACGTTCGAGTCCGGGCTGCGCAAGACCGTGAAGTGGTATCTGGAGAACCTGGACTGGTGCCGCAGGGTTCAGGACGGCAGTTACCAAGGAGAAAGACTGGGCTTCACTGACCATAAGGATTTGATTGCATGACTAAAGGCATCGTACTGGCCGGAGGCTCCGGCACCCGCCTGCACCCCATCACGCTTGGTCTGTCCAAGCAATTGCTGCCGATCTACGACAAGCCGATGATCTACTACCCGATCTCGGTGTTGATGCTGGCAGGTATTCGCGAAATCCTGATCATTTCCACCCCTGAGGATTTGCCGCAATACCGCAAACTGTTGGGCGATGGCAGCCAGTTCGGTGTCAACCTGCAATACGCTGAACAACCTCGACCCGACGGCCTGGCGCAAGCCTTCCTGATCGGCGAAAGCTTCATTGGCAACGACTCGGTGTGCCTGATCCTGGGCGACAACATCTTTCATGGCCAGCACTTCGGCCTGCAATTGGAAAAGGCTGCTGCGCAGAAGTCCGGGGCCACGGTGTTTGGCTATTGGGTGAAGGATCCCGAGCGTTTCGGGGTCATCGAATTCGACGAGACGGGCCGTGCCCTTTCCATCGAGGAAAAGCCCAGAACGCCCAAGTCCAGCTATGCGGTGACCGGGTTGTATTTCTACGACAACGATGTGATCCAGATTGCCAGGGACGTCAAACCGTCGCCTCGTGGCGAGCTGGAAATCACCGACGTGAACAACGCTTACCTGAAACGCGGCGATCTGCGCGTCGAGCGTTTCGGACGCGGCTTTGCCTGGCTCGACACCGGCACCCATGACAGCCTGCTCGACGCCTCGGCTTACGTGCAGACCATCGAGCATCGCCAGGGCCTCAAAGTCGCCTGCCTTGAAGAGATCGCCTACCAGAACCACTGGATCGACCGCGAACACCTGCTCAAACGGGCCGATTATTTTGGCAAAACAGGTTATGGTCAGTACCTGTTCAAAGTTGCAAGGGAAACCAAGTGAAAGTAACGGCCACAACGCTGCCTGAAGTCCTGATTCTGGAGCCTAAAGTCTTCGGTGATGAACGGGGCTTCTTCTATGAAAGCTTCAATGCTCGCGTATTCAGTGAAGCCACAGGCCTGACAAAGGAGTTTGTGCAGGACAATCACTCCCGCTCACAAAAGGGTGTGTTGCGTGGCCTGCATTACCAGATCGAGCACGCGCAAGGGAAACTGGTCCGCGTGACCGCGGGCAAGGTTCTGGACATTGCGGTGGACATCCGTCGCAGCTCACCGACATTTGGCCAATGGGTCGGTGTCGAGCTGTCTGCAGAGAACGCTCGCCAGCTCTGGGTACCTGAGGGTTTTGCGCATGGGTTTGTGGTGCTGAGTGACCACGCCGAATTCCTGTACAAGACCACGGACTACTACACGCCTTCGGCAGAGCGCTGCATTGCCTGGAATGATCCGGAGCTGGCGATCGACTGGCAGCTCGAGGGCGCGCCACAGTTGTCGGCCAAGGATCAGCAAGGCAAAAGCCTGAAAGACGCCGATCTGTTTCCGTGACTTCACACTCGCAGGCACCGGACTCGACGCATTGTCCGAGTGCCTGACGGGGCAGCGGCGGGCATAATACGTACCTGATGCCCCCGTCAGGATCGACCGGGTATTTCTGCTGCCTGCTGTGACCGACCCCTTCAGGCATCGTCAACCACTCGGCGACCACCCAACGATGACCATGAACTCAACGCTTCCACCTCGGCCCCGCTGGCGCAGTCTTGCGCTTCTGGCGATCTGTCTCGCGCCGCTGCTCTGGCCGCTGGAGCATCTGGCCGAGCGGTATTACCGCAGTGTCCTGGCCAATCAGAACCGCCAGACGCTGGACCTCTATGTCGCCAACCTGCTCGGCACTCTGCACCGCTACGAAACCCTGCCGCAGATTCTCGGCGACCTGCCCGGCCTGCGTAACGTACTGGCGGCGCCCGGCGACAGCGAAACCCTGGCACACGCCAATCATCTGCTTCGGGATATCACCCAGCAGACCGGCGCAGACGTCATGTACCTGATGGACGCCAAGGGCATGACCATCGCCGCTTCGAACTCCGATCAGCGCGACAGCTTTGTGGGCCGCAACTTCTCGTTCCGGCCTTATTTCATCGATGCCGTCGCGGGCCGCACGGGGCGCTTCTTCGGGCTGGGTACCACCTCGGTCAAACGCGGTTATTTCTTTGCCGCGCCGGTCCGCGACGGCGACAAGGTCATTGGCGTGCTAGTGGTCAAAGTGGACCTGGATCACACCGAAACCCTGTGGGGCAAAACGCCTGAGCAATTGCTGCTCACTGACCAGAACGGCGTAGTGGTCCTCACGTCCAGCCCGGAATGGCGCTTCCGGGCGACACGCGACCTCACAGACGACGAGAAAAAAGCCATCATCGCGATTCAGCCTTATCCGACGCGTGACCCGCGCCCGCTCAAGATCGACGAACGCGCCTGGCTGACTCAGTCTCAGGCCATCGAAGAAACCGGCTGGAACGTGAGTATTCTGGCCCCGCGCGCGCTGATCGACCGTCCGGTGCGCACCGTGGTCGCGATTGGCGGTGCAACGTTGTTGGTGCTGATGCTGTTGCTGGGGCTGATGATGCAGCGTCGGCGCCACTACCTGGATCGCATTGCCTTCGAGGCCAAGGCCCGGCGTGAGCTGGAAATGCGCGTCGTCGAGCGTACCAGCGATCTTGAAAGCCTCAACAGTCGGCTGCGTCAGGAAGTGCTGGAGCGCGAACAGGCGCAGCAGGAACTGGTTCGCGCGCAGGACGATCTGGTGCAGACCGGCAAGCTGTCGGCACTCGGCACGATGTCCGCCAGCATCAGCCACGAACTCAATCAACCGCTGGCGGCCATTCGCAGTTACGCGGAGAACGCCGAAGTGCTGCTCGACCATCAGCGCACCGAAGACGCACGCGGCAACCTGAAACTGATCAGTGAGCTGACCGGGCGCATGGCCTCGATCATTGCGCACCTGCGGGCATTCGCGCGTCGTGACCGGCATGCCCCGGAAAGCGTAGCGCTTCAGCCCGCGCTCGAAGATGCGCTGGCGCTGCTGACCAAACGTCGGCGCGCCATGGAAGTCGAGTTGATACGTGACCTGCCTGACGCGACACTGTGGGTGCAGGCCGGAGAAACCCGGCTGCGCCAGGTGCTCGGTAATCTGCTGGCCAACGCGCTGGATGCCCTTACCGAAAAAGGCCCGCCCCGCAAGCTGTGGATAAGTGCCGAGCAGACCGACCAGGGCGTCAACCTGTACATCCGTGACAACGGCCCGGGGTTCACCCAGGAAGCGCTGGACCGGGCACGCGAACCGTTTTTCACCACCAAGACTCGCACTCAGGGCCTTGGTCTGGGCCTGGCGATCTGCGATACGCTGATGCGGGCGCTGGGCGGTGAACTGCTGTTCGCCAACCACCCGAGCGGTGGTGCGCTGCTGACCCTGCGTCTGTGTGCCGGAGCGTCCGGCGCCAACCTTCAACCGCCAGAGGACCTTTCTGCATGAGTTCGGAAACAGCCATCGACAGCCAGATTCAGGTGGTGCTGATCGACGACGACTCTCATCTGCGTCAGGCGCTGCGTCAGACTCTCGACCTTGCAGGGCTGAACGTATTGTCCCTGCCGGAAGCGACCGGTCTGGCCGAACGGATCGGCCGCGACTGGCCGGGCGTGGTGGTCAGCGATATCCGCATGCAAGGCATGGACGGGCTGGAGCTGCTGGTTCAATTGCACGAGCAGGACCCCGACCTGCCGGTGCTGCTGATCACCGGTCATGGCGATGTACCGCTGGCGGTCAAAGCCATGCGTGCCGGCGCTTACGACTTTCTGGAAAAACCGTTTGCCAGTGACGCCATGCTCGACAGCGTCCGCCGTGCCCTCGCCTTGCGCCGGCTGGTGCTGGACAACCGCAGCCTGCGCCTGGCGTTGAGTGATCGCCAGCAACTGAGCACGCGACTGGTCGGCCAGTCTGCCTCGATGCTGCGTCTGCGTGAACAGATCGGCGCGCTGGCAGGCACGCGCGCCGATGTGCTGATTCTGGGCGAAACCGGCGCGGGCAAGGAAGTGGTTGCTCGCGCGTTGCACGACCTGTCGAACCGTCGTAACGGACCGTTCGTAGCCATCAACGCCGGGGCACTGGCAGAGTCGGTGGTGGAGAGCGAGCTGTTTGGTCACGAGCCGGGGGCGTTTACCGGTGCGCAGAAACGCCGCATCGGCAAGTTTGAATTCGCCAACGGCGGCACGCTGTTTCTGGATGAAATCGAAAGCATGAGCCTGGACGTGCAGGTCAAACTGCTGCGCCTGCTGCAAGAACGCGTGGTCGAGCGCATGGGCAGCAATCAGCAGATCCCGCTGGATATCCGCATCATCGCCGCCACCAAGGAAGACCTGCGCCAGGCGGCTGATCAGGGACGTTTCCGCGCCGACCTGTATTACCGCCTAAACGTCGCGTCGCTGCGCATTCCGCCCTTGCGCGAGCGGGGTGAAGACGCACTGATGCTGTTTGAGCATTACGCCGACGCTGCAAGCCTGCGTCACGGCATCCCCAAGCAGGAACTCAAACCCGGCCAGCGCGCGCTGCTGCTGCGCCACACATGGCCGGGCAACGTGCGTGAACTGCAGAATGCCGCCGAACGCTTTGCGCTGGGGCTTGAACTGGAACTGGAAGGCAGCAACACCGCCGAGGCAGCACCGATCGGTGGCGGGCTGAGCGAACAGGTCGAAAGCTTCGAGCGGGCATTGATCGCCGCCGAACTGGCGCGCCCGCACAGTTCGGTGCGCAGCCTGGCCGAGTCATTGGGCGTGCCACGCAAGACCCTTCACGACAAGCTTCGCAAACATGGTTTGAGCTTTGGCGACAACAGCGGAGCCTCCGATGAAACCGACTGAGCCGCAGGTGACATCCGTACACAATGCCCAGGACAATGCCGCAGCCGAGCTGGAGCAGGTGCTGCACCGCGATATCCCGCTGACCCAGGAAATGGGCATCCGTGTGATTGACTGGCAAAACCACCGGTTACGCCTGCACTTGCCACTGGCGCCCAACGTCAATCACAAGAGCACGCTGTTCGGCGGCAGCCTGTATTGCGGTGCGGTATTGGCAGGCTGGGGCTGGTTGCACCTGCGCTTGCGTGAAGCGGGGATCACCGACGGGCATATTGTCATTCAGGACGGTCAGATCAGCTATCCACTGCCGGTCCGCGACGATGCGGTGGCCTTGTGCGAGGCGCCGCAAGCTGCTCAGTGGGACAAGTTCATTGCCACCTACCAACGAAGAGGACGCGCCCGCCTCGCCTTGCACACCAGCATCAGCGCGCAAGACAGTGATGAGCAGGCCGTAAAGTTTGTCGGGCAGTTCGTGCTGCATCGCTAGCCGTGAAGCGGTTCAGGACTGTGCCAGCACCAACAGCTTTTCGCGCCATTCAGCATCGGCAGGCAAGGCCAGAAAGAACGGGTTGAGCAGCGATTCACGCGCCGGGTAGCTGAACGGCTGGCCGTCCAGTTGCAACACCGCCCCGCCCGCGCCTTCCAGTACTCCCTGCGCCGCAGCCGTGTCCCATTGCGAGGTCGGTGCCAGACGCGGGTAGCAGTCGGCGGCGCCTTCGGCCAACAGACAGAATTTCAACGAACTGCCAATATTGGTCAGTTGCAAAGGTCCAAGACCCGCGGCCAGGCCTGCCAGCAAATGTTCCTGCTCGGGGCTTGAATGACGGCGACTGGCGACCACGGTGAATGCCTGACCGGCCTGCAGCTCGTTGCGCACGTGAATCGGCGCGGCGTGACCGGCGGTTTCACTGCGCCATGCGCCGAGTCCTGCGCCGCCGAAGTAGCACCGATCATTGGTCGGCATCGACACGACACCAAACACCACTCGGCCATGCTCGATCAGCGCTACATTGACGGTGAACTCTTCACTGCCGGCAATAAACTCCTTGGTGCCGTCCAGCGGATCGACCAGCCACCAGCGCTCCCAGCTTGCGCGCTCACTGAGCGGGATGTCGGCGTCTTCTTCGGAAAGCACATGTATCGAAGGGTCCAGTGCCTGCAAGCCTTCTACCAGCACCTGATGCGCTGCCAGATCCGCCGCAGTCACCGGCGAATCGTCAGCCTTGGCCGTTACTGTGACGTTGGCGCGCCAGAACGGCAGAATCACTTCGCCCGCCAGACGGGCCAGTTCGATGACAGGCGCAAGCAAAGGATGAGGCAGGTTATCCAGCGAATCGGTCATGGTTGGAACAGTCCACGTTGGGTCAGTAGATCGCGAGTCAGGTACAGCGCAGCCAGGGCACGGCCTTCGGTGAACTGGTCGTTCTGCGCCAGGCTCGCCAGTTCCCGCAGATTGATTTTGTCGACACGGATCGGCTCAGGCTCATCGCCCTCAAGCCGCTCTTCGTAAAGCTCGGTGGCCAGAACCACCTGGATTTTCTGGTTCATGTAGCCCGGCGAAAGCGACAGCTCTGTGAGGTGCTCCAACTGGCGCGCACCAAAGCCGGCCTCTTCCTTGAGTTCGCGATCGGCAGCTGCCAGCACGTCCTCGCCCGGCTCGATCAGCCCCTTGGGCAGAGACAGTTCGTATGCGTCGGTGCCGCCGCAATACTCTTCGATCAATATGGCGTGCTCGTTATCAAGCATTGCGACGATCATCACCGCGCCATAACCAGCGCCTCGGCCGACCAGACGCTCATACGTGCGCTCGACGCCGTTGGCAAAGCGCAACTGCAGCTCTTCAACGCGGAACAGACGACTGCTGGCGACAATGGCACGGGCAAGTACGGTAGGTTTCTGACGCATGACAGGCTCCTTCACATGGACGGGTTACTATACCGTGGCTTTTGCGAATGTCTGTCTCGGATATGCTGACTCAAACCAACTCCCTCAAGAGGCCAGAATGCTTTCCATGCCCTGGAGCGAAATCGACACCGTCCTGCTGGATATGGACGGGACGTTGCTCGACCTGCATTACGACGAACACTTCTGGATGCAGCACCTGCCGCAGCGTTACGCCGAGCTGCACGGCATCAGCTTCGCCATGGCCTGGCTGGAGTTGAAGCCGCTGTTCGAAAACAACGCGGGCACACTCAATTGGTATTGCCTGGATTTCTGGAGCGCAGAACTGAAACTGTCAGTCCGCGACCTGAAACGGGAAATTGCCGACATGATTGCGCTGCGCCCGGATGCCGAAACCTTTCTGGCGGCCATCAAGCAAGCGGGCAAACGGGTGATCATGATCACCAACGCGCACCGCGATTCGTTGTCGTTGAAGATGGAGCGCATTGAACTGGCGCCGTATTTCGAACGCTTGATCAGCTCACACGACTACGGTTTTCCCAAGGAAAACCAGCAGTTCTGGGATGCCCTGCAGGCGGACACCGCGTTTGACCCGGCGCGCAGTCTGTTTATCGACGACACTCTGCCGATTCTGCGCAGCGCGCAGCGATTCGGGGTGGCGCGTCTATTGGCTGTCAGCCAGCCCAACAGCCAGAAAGGCCCCAAGGACACCGAAGAATTCGCAGCCCTGGGTGATTATCGGGAGCTGATCAAGGGCTTGTGAGCCTGACATTGAGCGCTATTGGGCTGGCAGTTTCAGTGAACACGCAGGCCCATTCGTGAGCAAGCTCACTCCCCCACGATCCATTTTGAAGTGCGCACCCCCTGGGAGTCGGGGGCACGCTGTCTTGCTCGTGAATGGTGGCGGTCTCATTCCGGAATGCGCAGTACCTGTCCGGGATAAATTTTGTTCACATCCTTGAGCATGGGCTTATTGGCATCGAAGATTTTCTGGTACTTGTTGGCGTCGCCATAGGCACGTTTGGAGATGGCGCTCAGCGTGTCGCCCTTCTGAACGGTCTCGAATCTGGAAGGCGTGCTTTCGCCGCCAGCAGAAACGGTCATCTGGTCGTCGACTTTTTCCACCCCTTCGATGTTACCCAGCGCCGTGATGATCTTTTCCTTCTCTGCCTGACTCGCCACTTCGCCCTTGATGATGACTGTGCCGTCATCCACTTCGGTCTGAATGGTAGGGTTACCCAAACCCACCTTGGACACATGGGCCTTCAGCACCTCATCTGCGTTGGCGTTGTCGGGGGTGATCAGGTCAAGGATCTTCTCGCCTGCCTCTCTTACGAAACTGAAAATACTCATTCTCTGCCGCTCCTCAGGTGTGCATCAAGAATCTGCTGCATTGACTTTAGCCCTTATAAACCGGGGCCTTGAGTGTTCCGACCAACGTCCCCCTGAACGCAGCCCGACCATCCTTGAGTCTGAACGCGTAGAATCGAGCGCCTGGACTGCCCACCGGAGTGAATATGGACATCAAGCAACTCAAATTCCTGATCGCCCTCGACGAGACGAGACACTTCGGTCAGGCGGCCGCGCGCTGCAATATCACCCAGCCAACGCTGTCGATGCGTCTGCGCAATCTTGAAGAAGAACTGGAGTTGCCGCTGGTCAACCGGGGTCAGCGTTTTGAAGGGTTCACGGCGCCCGGCGAGCGTGTGCTGGCGTGGGCGCGCACCGTGCTGGCGGCCTATGACGGTTTGCAGGCAGAGGCCGCGGCCTGTCGTGGCCATCTGGTAGGTACGTTGCGTCTGGGCGTGGTGCCGTTGTCGAGCTTCGATCCGCTGCCGCTGCTGCACAGGCTGCACCAGATGCACCCGAATCTGCGCTTCGAGCTGTCGTCACTCAGCTCCGAGCAAGTGCTGGAGCAATTGGCGAGCAACCGCATCGATCTGGGCGTTTCATACCTCGAACGGCTCGACAGCGAGCGGTTCGACTCTCTGACGCTGGACGATACCCGAATGGGTCTGCTCTACGATCATCGTCATTTCACGTTTGCGCAAGAGGCGGTGAACTGGGAGGATCTGGTCGAATTGCCGCTGGGCATGCTGACCAGCGGCATGCATTTCAGGCAATCCATCGACTATAACTTCCACAGCCGTGGCCTCCAGCCTCATCCGCTGCTGCAAACCGATGCCGTTCATCAGTTGCTGCAGGCTGTGCATGGCGGTTTTTGCTGCGCCATCATGCCGCTGGATGGCGGGCTGGAGACGCTGACCGAGCATTTGCGCCTGCATCCGATTGCCGATGCGCGCACTCTCGCCCAGCTGGGGTTGATCATGCGCCGCAGTGCACCGCGCTCGGCACTGGCGGAAGCCTGCTTTGCGCTGGTGGCAGAAATCCCTCGATAAAACATTGATCGACGTCATCTATCGGTGCATTGGAACTAGCGATTAGACGATACCCGACAAGACGCCTAGTCTTGACGGTATCAATCTGCCGGTATTCAGCCCATGCCCGCCAAGCGCACGGTCAGCACGGCGCCCGTTTACGCGCCCGCGCCCCAAGCAAGCCAGTCTTACAGCTACTCGACACTCGAGGGCCAGGACTTTGCACGCAACGCACTTGCTGAAGAAGTGGCGCTGGCCATTGCCTACAACGGTATCAGCCAGGCCGTCATGCTGGTCAGCCCGACCGATCTTGAAGATTTTATCGTTGGTTTCAGTCTGGGCAGCGGCATCATCGCGTCGCTCGACGAGATCTACGACTTCAAGATTTCCGGCTGTGGTTCGGCGATGCAGGCCGAGGTCGAAATTGCCAGCCGGGCGTTCTGGGAGCTCAAGCAGCAACGCCGGCAACTCGCAGGCACCAGTGGCTGCGGATTGTGCGGTGTCGAAGCCGTAGAGCAGGCGCTGCCGGAGCTGGATGTATTGCCCGGCGCACCGTTACCACCGATTCAATGGCTCGAAGGTCTGCGTCAGCGCATCGGCGAGTTTCAGCCTCTGGGCCAGCATTGCGGCGCCGTGCATGCGGCGCTGTTCATGGACAACACCGGCACATTATTGCTGGGGCGCGAAGATATCGGGCGACACAACGCCCTGGACAAACTGATTGGCGCACTGATCCGACAGGACATTTCGCTGACCGGCGGCATCGCCATCGTCACCAGCCGTTGCAGCCTGGAGTTGATCCAGAAAGTGCTGCGCGCAGGTATACAGACGCTGGTCAGCCTGTCCTCGCCCACCGGCCTGGCCCTGCAATGGGCACGCCGTCACAACCTCAATTTAATTCACCTGCCGCAGCACAGTGCGCCGCGGGTCTATAGCCCTGCGATGGAGATTCAAGCGTGAGTACCCACCACCAAGCCGACAAGACACCAACCCCTCGCTACAAGCCATACAAAGGTGCGGCAGGCGGCTGGGGTGCACTGATCAGCGTGACACAGGCCTGGCTGGGCAGTGACAACGCGCTGAAAAACCTGCGCATGATGCTCAAAACCAACCAGAACGGCGGTTTCGACTGCCCTGGCTGCGCCTGGGGTGATTCTCCTGAAAGCGGCATGGTCAAGTTCTGCGAGAACGGCGCCAAGGCAGTCAACTGGGAAGCCACCAAGCGCCGCGTCGATGCCGCGTTCTTTGCCCGCCACAGCGTGACCGCGTTGCTGGAGCAGAGCGATTACTGGCTCGAATATCAGGGCCGTCTGACCGAGCCAATGGTCTATGACGCCGAAACCGATCGTTACAAGCCTATCGCCTGGGACGCCGCCTTCGCGCTGATCGCCAAACACCTGAATGCGTTGCCAAGCCCGAACATGGCCGAGTTCTACACCTCGGGTCGTGCCAGCAATGAAGCTGCGTATCTGTATCAGTTGTTCGTGCGCGCCTACGGCACCAACAACTTCCCGGACTGCTCGAACATGTGCCACGAAGCCAGCGGTGTAGCGCTGTCGCAAAGCGTGGGTGTGGGCAAAGGCACTGTAACGTTCGACGACTTCGAGCACGCTGACGCGATCTTCGTGCTGGGCCAGAACCCGGGCACCAACCACCCGCGCATGCTTGAGCCGCTGCGTGAAGCGGTCAAGCGCGGCGCCCAGGTAGTGTGCGTCAACCCGCTCAAGGAGCGCGGCCTGGAGCGTTTCCAGCACCCGCAGCATCCGATGGAAATGCTTACCAACGGCGACCGTCCAACCAACACCGCCTACTTCCGTCCGGCATTGGGCGGCGACATGGCGCTATTGCGCGGCATGGCCAAGTTCCTGCTGCAGTGGGAACGTGAAGCCCAGAACACCAACGCGCCGTCGGTCTTCGATCATGCGTTCCTCAACGAACACACCGAAGGCGTGCTTGATTACCTGGCCGCCATCGACGACACGTCGTGGGACGAGTTAGTCGAGCAGTCCGGTCTGACGCTCAATGACATCGAGCAGTCGGCGCGCATGTATGCCAAGGGCAAGAACGTCATCATGTGCTGGGCGATGGGCATCACTCAGCATCGCCATTCGGTAGCGACCATCCAGGAAATCGCCAACCTGATGCTGCTGCGCGGCAACATCGGCAGGCCCGGCGCCGGCCTGTGCCCGGTTCGCGGTCACAGTAACGTGCAGGGCGACCGCACCATGGGCATCAACGAGCGCCCACCGGTGTTCCTGCTCGATGCGCTGGAAAAACGCTTCCAGTTCAAAGTCCCGCGCGAGAACGGCCACAACGTGGTCGAAGCCATTCACGCCATGGCAGAAGGTCGCGCCAAAGTGTTTATCGCACTGGGTGGCAACTTCGCCCAGGCGACGCCGGACAGTCATCGCACCGCAGAAGCATTGAGCATGTGCGACCTGACCGTACAAATCAGCACCAAGCTCAATCGCAGTCATCTGTTTCACGGCAAGGACGGCTTGATCCTGCCGTGCTTCGGGCGCACTGACATCGATATCCAGAACAATGGCCCGCAGGCTGTTACGGTGGAAGATTCGTTCAGCATGGTCCACGCCTCCAACGGCCAACTGCAGCCGTCTTCGTCGCTGATGCGCTCGGAGCCCGCCATCATTGCCGGTATCGCCAATGCGGTGCTCGGTGCCAAACCGGTGGACTGGCTGTGGTTGATTGAAGACTACGACCGGATTCGTGACCTGATCGCAGACACCATCCCGGGCTTCAAGGACTTCAACGAGCGCCTCAAGAACCCGGGCGGTTTCTACCTGGGTAACTCTGCCGGTGCCCGTCGCTGGAACACGGCGTCTACCCGCGCCAACTTCAAGCCCAATGCGCTGCCATTGAGCCTGATCCATGAAAACATCAGTTCGACAGGTCAGATCCCGGACCTGATCATGCAATCCATGCGTTCGCACGATCAGTACAACACCACGATCTACGGCCTCGATGACCGCTATCGCGGCGTGAAAGGTCAGCGCGACGTGCTGTTCGTCAATGAAGCCGACATCATCCGTCTTGGCTTCCAGCCGGGTCAGAAAGCAGACTTGATCTCGATCTGGAGCGACAACCGCGAACGCCGCGTCAAGGGTTTCACGCTGCTGCCGTTCGATATTCCAGCAGGTCAGGCTGCGGCCTATTACCCAGAGGTCAACCCACTGGTGCCGCTGGAAAGCGTGGGCGATGGCAGCAGCACGCCAACGTCCAAGTTCGTGGCGATTCGCCTGGAACGCGCCAGCGAGACCGCCCGGATTATCTGACGCCCACAAAAAAGGCCCGTTTCTGTTCAAAACGGGCCTTTCGCAAGTAACCTCAGACTGCCTTTTCAGACTTAAGTTCCACAGCTAAAACAAAGACTTAGCGGTTTGTGTTGCAGTCGTGTTACTCGTCGGATTTACATTGCTACATTCTTCACTTGACGTGACTATCGCGCCGTCATCCATACGAGATTCAGACATGAAGTATTCATCGATACTGTTGTTGTCTCTTTCCCTGGTCACCGGTTTCGCCTCAGCAGACGGCAACCTGAACTCGGGTATAGGCGGAGCGCTCGGTGGCGTTGCGGGCTCACTGCTCGGTCAACAACTCGGCGGCAGCACCGGCTCTGCCATTGGCGCGGGTCTGGGTGGTGCGGCAGGTGGTGCAGTCGGTGCAGACCGTCGCAACCGCGCAGAGGCAGCCATTGGTGGCGGCCTGGGCGCAGCGGGCGGTAACGTTGCAGGTCGCGCACTGGGTGGCAATACCGGCAGCCTGGTAGGTTCGGCAGTCGGCGGCGGCGGTGGTGCAGCGATTGGTAACTATCTGGGTAATGAAAGCCGTGACAATGATCGTCGTTATCGCGGTGATCGTCGCGAGTATCGCGGTCATGGCAACCGTGGCAAGCATTACGGCCATCGCAAGCACAGTCGCAACTGGCGCGACCGCTGATTGCTGATGCGTGACGTCTGACAGTTTCAAGACTGGCCGCCCTTGAAAGCGGCCAGTTTTCGTTTCAGCGTATCAACCGCTGCAACGCCTCGGACAGCCCTGCTGGCATCGTCATTGGCTGACCAGACGCCCGGTCTACAAAAACGTGAACAAGCTGCCCTACTGCGCAGACTTCATCCTCGCCCGCCTTGAAAACACCCATCTCGTATTGCACCGAGCTGCCGCCGAGTTTGCTCACCTTCACGCCGACTTCGATCAACTCCGGGTAAGCCACCGACGCGAAGTAATCGCAGGACGAACTCACCACGAACGCCACCATGCCGCCGTCGTGAATATCCAGCCCGCCACGCGCAATCAGGTAAGCGTTCACCGCGCTGTCGAAAAAGCTGTAATACGTCACGCTGCTTACCTGGCCATAGACATCATTGTCAGTCCAGCGTGTGGTGATGGGATGGAAGTGCGGGAAATCATGACGCTGCGGAGGTTGATCTGGCATCGGCGCGGCTCTGGTGGATTGAAAAAACAGGCGGTGTGGGCTGTCTATTGAAGCTTGCCCTGCACCCACGCTCTCACATCAGCGTAGGGATATTCTTCAAGCTGGGCAAAACCCGCCGTCGCACGGGCTTTCAGCCGGGTAAACAACGGGACACTGATGCCACACAGAAAGCGAGTCAGGCATTCAGCGCTGGGTGGCTGGCCGCTGTAGTCCTGATGCTTGCGAATGAAATCGCCACACAGTGACTGAAAGTCGCGGCGTTCCAGCGGCTCAAGAGCGGGAGGCTCAGGCAGGTGCGCAACCTGACCGTGACAGACCGAGCAATGCCCGCACCGCTGCGGCGCATTGTGGTCGCCAAAATAGTCGGCCAGACGATGAGTGAGGCATTGATCGCTGGCGAATACTTCCAGCATCGCGTGAATTCGGGCGACTTCCGTCGCTTCATGACGGGCGAAGTATTCATACAGCTCATCGCTTAACGCTTGAGGGTCGAAATCGGTACGTAACAGGCTGTAGACCTCAGTCATCTGCTTGCTTTCGAGTTCGATCCAGCCCTTTTCCTGAAAGTAGTCGAGTGCCTTGACCACTCGTGCGCGCTCGGCGCCATATTGCTGATACATCCCATCAAAATTGACCGTCGCCCAGGTCCGCGCCCGGCTGGAGGTGTCAATCAGCGCTTGAACGAATGCCCGGCGCTCGCCTTCGAAGCGTGACAGGAGTGCAGACGTTTCGATCAGAAACTTGAAGCGGTACTCCGCAAAGTACGCGTAGCGCGGTGCGATGATCCCGCGCAGCTCCAACTGCACCAGCAGTGTCTTGAGCGGCAGTTGGCGGATGTTACTGAGGTCGGCCAGCGGCCCCAGCAGAAACTCCCATTGCCCGTCAGTGCGCGCGCCCAGCAAGTCTTCCAGTACCAGACGAATGCCTTCGCGTTCGGGCGTATCACCGTAAACAAAATTTTCCAGCGTATTGAGGCTGTCCCGGTTGGCCAGCACCAGACAATCGGAGGCCGCGCCATCACGCCCGGCGCGGCCGATTTCCTGGCTGTAGTTCTCGATGGACTTGGGCAGGTCGAAATGCACCACGTTGCGGATGTCGCTCTTGTCGATGCCCATCCCGAACGCAATGGTTGCCACGATGCAATTGAGATTGCCGCTCATGAAGCGCTTCTGGATGGACTCACGCTGATCGCTCGGCAGGCCTGCATGGTAGGCATTGGCGGGCAGCCCGTTCTGTTCGAGATGGGCCGCGATATATTCGGCGGTCTTTTGCAGCGTGACGTACACGATCGTGGGCTGCCCGTGCCGGTCGCTCAGCCACTCGACCAGACGCTGACGTTTGTCACGGCCACTGACCGGTTTTACCCACAGGTGAAGGTTGGCGCGGTAAAACCCCGTGGCCACGATATCGCTAGGCGCAATGGCGAATTTTTCCTGCATGTCGGCGATTACATGCGGTGTCGCCGTGGCGGTCAGCAGCAAGGCTTGCGGAATGTTGAACTCGCGCTGGTAGTCTGGCAGCTTCAGGTAGTCAGGTCGGAAGTTATGACCCCACTCGGAAATACAGTGCGCTTCGTCCACCACCAGCAACGAGATCGGCACTTGCGCGATGAAGCTCCGAAAGCGTTCATTCTTGAGGCGCTCGACAGAGATCATCAGAATCTTCAGTTCACCAGAGCGCGCTCGCGCCATGACGTCAGCGATATCGTCACGGCTCTGCGCCGAGTCGATGCTCGCCGCTGCAATACCATGGCGTTGCAGAAACGCCAGTTGATCCTGAATCAGTGCCAGCAATGGCGAAACCACCAGCGTCAGATGAGGCAGCATCAACGCGGGCAGCTGATAACACAAAGACTTGCCTGAGCCGGTCGGGAAAATGGCAGCAGCCGAACGCCCAGCCAGCACGGCACTGATCGTTGCCTCCTGCCCAGGACGGAACTGCGAATAACCGAAAACCTGCTCAAGGCGCTGATGCATGGGTGGTGTGTTCTCTTGATCAATCAAAACGGACTCGACCTTAGCCTGTCAGGCTCAGCGAATACAGCCCCAAAACGTTTCAGAAATTCGACGACTCGCCGATAACCTTGAAATTTCACGCCATCGCATCCGTGGCAGTCAGCTGAACTTCGCGACGCGCCGTAATGAAGGCTTCAAGGAGCAGGAATGGATTCCAGACAATCGCCCGAAGACGACGGGGTTATTCGTATTCAACGTCTCGTGCCGGGCCAGGTGGATGTCGTGCTGGGTTCGCACCCGCGCAGACAACACGTGGCGCGTCCGCGAAAAAAGCATGCTTACGGATTCTGGATTGCCGCACTCCTGGTGGTCGCCCTGTTGAGCGCGTTGATCGGGTCGCGGCTCCATGCGCCCAAAGTGGTGCCAGTGCCAGCTGTCGGGCAAATCGTCGAGAAAGAGCTTCCCGTAGAGCCCGAAGCAACGCAGCCGATGACTGCAAGCCCTGCGCCTGCTTCGTTGCGGCTGCAACCTTATGTGGTGCCAGCAGCACCAGCCACCGCACAGAGCGCGACGGTGCAGCCGCTGGATAACTGCTTGAAAGACGGTAACGTCATCGATGAAAGCGTGTTGAATTGCCGCTTCGGCCAGGTGCCAAGGTCCACACACAGCGAACCGGCCAAAGGCATGGTGTCGGCCGGTTACATGGCTGACTTCAAGGCAGGCGCCACCCGCCCCGCTGAGCGGCCATCAAAATCGTACATGGTCTCCTCCAACCTGATCCGGGAATGGGACGGCCGCAACCGCTATCGTGCACAGTGGCGGATCTACGGCAACACCATTGACGGCGACAGCGTGTGCGAAAACTTCCCCGCCCGTTCGGTAGAGCGCCGCGAGTGTCGCAAGTCGGCGCAGGTCAATTTCAGAGAACAATGCCAGGAGTGGAGCAAACGCGCCGTGCGCAACAAAGATGAGCAAAGCAAGGACACCGAACACCTTTATTGTGAGGCGGCCTCGACCTTCACGCCCTGATCGGTCTGGCCGGTTTTCGCCCACTCCCGGAGCAGAAACTTCTGGATCTTGCCGGTCGAAGTTTTCGGCAGCGGCGTGAAGACCACGGTTTTCGGTGCTTTGAAGCCAGCCAGATGCTCGCGGCAGAAGCGCATGATCTGCTCGCCGGTCACTTCCTCGAAACCAGCCTTGAGCGTCACGAACGCACACGGCGTTTCGCCCCACTTTTCGTCCGGTCGAGCGACCACTGCAGCCTCCATGACGGCCGGATGGCGATACAGCACGCCTTCGACTTCAATGGTAGAAATGTTTTCGCCACCGGAAATGATGATGTCCTTGCTGCGATCGCGAATTTCCAGATAGCCGTCCGCGTGCCAGACCGCCAGATCGCCAGAATGAAACCAGCCGCCTTCGAACGACCGGTCGGTGGCGTCGGGGTTGCCCAGGTAACCTTTCATGACGGTGTTGCCACGCATGTAGATTTCGCCAATTGTCGTGCCGTCCCTGGGCACCGGCTGATGGGTCAGCGGGTCGGCGACCATCAGACCTTCAAGCGTCGGGTAACGCACGCCCTGACGTGCCTTGACCGAGGCCCGCTCGTCCGGTGCCAGCTCATCCCATTCGGACTTCCACGCACACACGGTGACGGGCCCGTAGGTTTCGGTCAGCCCGTACGCATGCGTAATGCAGATACCCATGGCTTCCACCGAAGCAATGACCCTGGCTGGCGGCGCGGCACCGGCGGTCATGGCATTCACAGCATGTCCGAAAGCGATATCGGCCACATTGGGCAGATTGGCCAGTGCGTTGAGCACGATAGGCGCGCCGCACAGGTGGCTGACCTTGTGTTCACTGATCAGCGCGATGATCTTTTGCGGATCGACCCGGCGCAGAAACACATGCGTCCCGGCCTGCGCGGTAATCGTCCAGGGGTAACACCAGCCATTGCAATGGAACATCGGCAGCGTCCACAGATAGACCGGATGCAAGCCCATGCCCCACGCCATCTGGTTACCGATGGCGTTCAGATAAGCGCCCCGGTGGTGATAGACCACACCCTTGGGATCGCCCGTGGTGCCCGAGGTGTAGTTCAGCGAAATCGGTGCCCACTCATCCTGCGGCCACTGCCAGTCGAACTCGGGATCGCCTGTGGCGAGCAACGTGTCGTAGTCGAGATCGCACAGCGGCTGACCTTCTGCGTACTCGGTGTCATTCACGTCGATCAACAGCGGCGGGTTCTCCAGCAGGGCCAACGCCGCATGGATCACGCCCTGAAACTCTCGGTCAGCGATCAATACTTTGGCTTCGCCGTGTTTGAGCATGAAAGCAATGGCCGACGCTTCCAGCCGGACGTTCAGCGTGTTGAGCACAGCGCCGAGCATGGGCACGCCGAAGTGCACTTCGAGCATGGCGGGGATATTGGGCAGCATGACGGCAACTGTATCGCCCGCCTGCACACCCGACTGACTCAGGCACGACGCCAATTGACGGCAACGCCGGTAGGTCTGCGCCCAGTCGCGGCGAATGGCGCCGTGAATCACTGCTGGGTAATCCGGATAGGTCGCCGCCGTGCGCTCAAGAAAGCTCAGCGGCGTGAGCGCCATGTGGTTGGCTGGCCCTTTGGACAAGCCCTGAAGGAAGATCGACATATGAACACCCTGGCGTATTGTTAGCTCTGGGCCTGATGGGCCGGTGATTTCACGTTGATGCTGTGCTCAGTTATAGCCTGTGAAGCGGGATAAGCGTGACCGACCTTAGGCTAATTCCGACACACCTATAGCCAAAGGCTTACACGAGGTTGGGCAACTTGGCTCTTTTGGACTTTAATGAAGGCTCGTAAGATTGGATCCAACAACTGGTGAACAAGGAGTTCGCCAGGATCAAGGACGATCGACCATCGCCACGACGGCAGCCGACAGGGAGTTGGAATGGTCTTGGAACAAACCCGCTTCGGCGGGTTTTTTTCGTCCGCGATTTATGCAGGCCGAAACGACGATTGATCAAAAAATGATCTGACAGGAATATGCCGCGTCAGACTGTCACTTTTCTGGCTCATGATCAGCGTGACTCGAAGTTGCAACGGCTTCGTATAGCCAATCGCTTACACGCGCTGGAGGCACTTGGCTATTTTTGTCCTACAACAATGACCGTATTATTGGATCCAACAAGTGGTGAGAAGGAAGCTCACCAGGATCAAGGATGATCGACCATTGCCTTGGAGGCGTCCGACAGGAAGTCGGGATGGTCTTGGAAAAACCCGCTGAGGCGGGTTTTTTATTGCCTGCAGAAAAGCCTGGCGCCGGGAGCGTCTATTGGCGGCGGGGCTTTTTCTTGCGCAGGCTCTCGCGATGTTCTTCAAGCGCGGCCTGACGGCTGGCTTCATGACTGCTTTCTTCGCGTTCGGCCCGAAGCGCGGCAAAACCTGCGCGCATTTCACGGTGTCGTCTGCTATTGAGCAGTAACAGGCAGAGCAGCGGGAACAGCAACCCCAGCGCATAGATGAACAGCAACGCGCCGCCTGCCTGGGTGGGAAAGGTGAACAGCACCACCGTGAAATTCATCGCCATCATCGCAAACACCACCCACAGGCCCCATGTACGTCCGCGTGTGATCATCAGACCGCCGAACGCGAGCACAATGGCCGCGCCGATAATCGCCAGCACCTGATAAAGCGCGATGCCATCGACCTCCCGAAACCAGGCCTGGGTGGCCTGAACAGTTGTCGTGGCGATTGAAAACGTCGCCAGAAACATCGAGCCCAGAAATGAAGGGAAATATCGGGCTCTGAAGGCGTAGTAATTGTGGTGGTCGGTCATTCAGTCACTTCCTCATAGAGCCCCACCGCAATGCTTTGCATATAGCTGCTTCCGATCAGGCTCAATCCCATACTCAAGACGTCCTGCAACTGCAGCACCGTTGCAGCCTTGAGTTGAGTGGGCGCCATACGCGTGGGCAAATCACCGCTCGCCTGTTTGAGTTTCAACAGCTTGGCCGTCAGCTTCGGATTTTGCAGCATCAGCAGCTCTTTGGTCAGCGCCTTGCGCTGCTGACGGTTGAGCTCTTTAGTCAGGTCATACCAACTGCGTCCTGTCGCAGCTTTTCGCACCTGCATCAGCTTGACGGTGGTCAGTCCGGTAGCCCCGACGCCTGCCAGTGATACAACATCCAGAACGGAGGCGATCAACTGGTACGTTTCGGAACTGTCCATGCTGTCGTTGTTGCCGGGCGAGACAACTTCGTTGAGCGTTCTTGTCAGCCCGATGGCGCACTGCGCGGTACTGGCGGCCGTCGAGGCGTAACCAATCGCCGTAATGACCAGACTCGCGCCCCCCGTGAAGGGCACCGCTGCACCGCCGCCAAACACGGCAATCCAGCCCAGAATCGCGCCACCACACGACATGGTGGTACTAAACGCTTCGTAAAGCAGACGGGACTCGCGTGGGTTGGTCTGCACTTCTCGCGCAAACTGTTGCGGTGCAATATTTCTTTTGGCCTCCCGCAGAATAATCCGCTTGGGTTTGATGCTGCAGACAGGCGTGAATTCGCGAAGTGTGATGACGTTGTAGTCACTGTCGATATAAACGACACCCGCACCGACGATCCCGGGATCGGCGTCGATGGTGGCAAACAGGCGTTGTACGTTGATTCTGGCTTCGACACTTCGCCGCGCCAGCAGTTGTGACGGGCTGTTGTTGAGCCCGATCATTGCTTGAGACATGAGTCTTCCTTGAATCTGCTCGACCAGGATCACCAGCCTCCGCGAAGGAGGCCGGTGAGTCTATCGATCAACGTGATGCGTCAAATGTGCTTAGACATTCGGGCAAGGGACTGGAGCCCAATCGCCGACGTCAGGGTTTTTGCACATGCTGTTGACCTGGGTCTGACCGGCAGTCGCAACCTGCGCGCTTTCAGCCTGCTTGACCTTGGCCTGTTGCAGATTCTTCTCGGTGCCTACGGCTTCTTTCGGCACAGCTGGCAGTTTGTCCTTCGACGGCTGCTTGATCTTCGAAATCTTCTTGTTCGACGTGGTCGCGACCGGCGCAACATCGGCGTTGGCAACGATGACGACGTCATTACGCTTCACACCGACCTGTTGCAGGTCTTTTTCGTAGGCCTGGGTGTAGCTGCTCAGGTCTTCGCTGGCACGGCCATTAACCGCTGTGATCAGGTCGTTGGACTCTTTCAGGCCGGCAACGATTTCAGCCAGGCGCTTGCGGCCTTCAGTGGCATTGATGGTGTTGGCTTTGCGGCCCGAGATCAGGTTGGTGAACTCACGCTGATAGCAGGTCTGGGAAGCCTTGGCGTAAGCGGTGCTGCGATCGATGTCGGCAGCGCTTTTGTTGATGTCGGTGGAGTACGACGCGATACGCGCATTGTCATCGGTGATCTGCTTCTGACGCTCGGTGTAGTAACCCGCTGCGCCGCCCACCAGAGCACCACCCGCCGCGCCAATGGCAACGTTACGGGCCCGCTTGTCGGAGTTGCCGGTCAAGGCACCCGCCAAAGCACCACCTACTGCGCCCAGCGCAGCACCGGTCGCAACCGACTTGGTCATGTCCGAGTCAGTCTGACGCAAGTGTTGAACGGGCTCGTAGCACGTCGGGTAGTACTCGACCTTGGTGCTGGCGCCTACCTTGGAAACCGGCGAGCTTGCGCAACCGGTCAACAGGACTGCGCTGAAACCGGCCGTTGCCAGCAGCAACGCACGACTTTTGGAGGCCGAGACAAGGGGTTTACGGGACAAAAGCATATTGGCGTTCTCTTCTTTAGGTTTGACTAGCCCGGCGCGGCTTGATGCCGCCCGAGTCCCCTCTGTGCTTGCCAGACACCGGCCGGTCATTGCTGACTGGCCGATGCAAGCAATTGCTTCACAATCGTTTCCGGATCGGCGCGTTTCTGCTGGCGGTATTCGCCCACGTGACGCACAAACAGCGTCGCGCGAGCCACCAGGCTTTTGCCGATGATCGGTTTACGAATGAGTTCTTCTTTGATCCGCTGAAACTGAGCCTGAATCACCGCGTCGGTGTAGCGCGTACCCGTCGCCAGGTTGTCGATGTAGATCGCAACCGCGCCATCCAGCGCACTGCGGCCGTTGTCGATCGCGGTCCCGAACAATTTCGCACTGGCTTCGTCTTTGGCAGCAACGGCCTGCTGCTGGCTTTTCTTCAGGTTGGTCAGGCGGATGTTGTAGTTATTGATGGTTTCGGCCACCAGCGCAGCGGACTGGATCAGGTTACCGGCCGCCTCTTCGCGCTGCTGGGCGATGAGCGAGACATTGCGCTTGAGCTCTTCGTTGACCAGCCCCAGCTCCGCTTGCAGACGAGGGTCGGCACTGGCGGCGATGATGCTGTCCAGGCGCTTGGTAGGATCATCGGCGTCGGCAATGTCATCGGTCAGCGCAGCCAGACGGCCTTCCTTTTGCCACTGTTCAAACAACTCTTTGTAACGCGAGCGCGGCGCAGAAAGCGCACCGATCGCCACACGAAAGCCAGTCGTTTCGTTGCTCTGTTCGGTGCCGTCCGCAGCGAACAACGGGTATTCACGACGCATGCCGGTGAACAGCGTGCCCTCGCCCTCCAGATAATTGCCGCCTTTGGCGACAAAGCCGCCGTAAGCACCCTGACGACGTCCGGCGTGCACCAGCTGGAACGACTCCTGAACCATCTCCGCAGCGTTGCCGATCACGTCGAACATGCCGATCGGGTTGGGGAGTTTGGTGCCAATCGGCATCAGCCGGGCAGCCTGCCCGGTGCCGCCAGCAACCTGGTTGAATACCGCCCAGTCGGCGAGCGGCCCGTCACCTTCGCTGCCTTCGGTGCGGCGCGGAAACAGACGCCCGTCCATGTCCTGGCGACTGACTGCCTGAGCACCGCGTGCCGCGAACTCCCACTCGACTTCGGTCGGCAGACGGACAAAGCCAACGCCGCCCTCTTGCGCATCAGTGCCGCGCCCGCTGACGGGCAACAGCTCACGGTGGTTTTTCAGCAGCCACGCGCTGTAGACCGCACTGAAGCGCTCGGCTTCGAAACGCGACAGCTTGACCTTGGGCAGACGCCCCGCCATGCCGTCCGGAGCTTCACACGCCGGTGCCGGCTCGCCGCTGGCAAGCGACTGCGCCTGGGACATGACCTGCGCGTACTGCCGGGCGGTGACTTCATATTTGCCGATAAAGTACATCATCGGTTTGAGCGGCGTTCCGGCGTCGGTCTTGGGCAGCAGCGGGCTGATTGTCTTGCGCCAATCGGCAGGCAGGTCCTTGAGGGTGAACTGGCCATTGATGAAGTCACGGCGATAGCCGGAAATGAACGACTGTTTGTAGCCCGGCTCATCCTCGCTGAAGGGGTAGCCAAGACTGATTTCACGATCGTCCAGACTGCCTTGCGCCAAAATGTACACGTAGCGAAAGACCATTTCGCCGCCACACGGCAGCGGCAGGCTGATGTCATCAGCCAGCGGCTTGGGGTTATCCAGCGTGTCGTCATCGTCGGCATACGCGCTCAACGAAGACAGGCACAACGAGGCTATCGCCAGCACCAGGGCGGTCCTGCGCAACTCAAACATCTCTGATTCCTTCCGAAGCTTCGATTCGTGCCACACGCAGGCCACCCAGTGCAGCCGCAATGGCGCTGGCACTGAGAACGGCGCACAGGGCCACGAAGTAATGACGTGGCAACAGGTGACTGGCGTATTCGCCGGCCACCTGGACAAACAAACGATTCAGACCCTGCTCAGCGACGCCATACAGCGCCGCGCCTAGCAATGCGGCCAGTGCGCCGCTGTACAACGACTGCAAGACCACAAACAGCAACAGCGCACCGGTACTGAAACCCAGCAGACGCAGGACCGACAATTCACGGCGCTTGCGTTCGACCGACGCCAGGGCGCCGGCGAAGATTGCGGCGCAAGCACCGGTGAGTGCCAACCCGGCGATGATCCAGAACACAATCGACAAATTACGGCTCAACGATTGCACCTGTGCGATGGCCTGCGATTGCGTCGAGACCAACAGGCCGTTATCGGCAAAGTAGCGACGCAGCGGTTCGACATCGTTCAAGTCACGCGCATAAAGGCGGAATGCGGGGTAGATTCGTTGCGCGTGGGAGCCCGTTTCACCGGCCCAGCCCAGCGAAGCGACGGCTCGTCCGTCGCGGTAGTCTTCAGCGGCTTCCAGCAGGCTCAGCGAGGCAAACAGTGCGTCACGCTGAAACGCCTCCAATGGAAGAACCGCCGCAACACGCACCCGCATACGTTGCGCCTGAAGGGTTCCCGACACCTGCCGGGTGAACGCAGCCTCAAGCCAGTCGCCGGCCTTGGCATCGAGCTTCTCTGCGGCGGTCTTGCTCAACAGCACGCTGTCCAGAACGGCTGGAGGGGCGACACTGCCCAGCAGCGGATCGCCGGAGGCGGTGGGGATCATCTCGACGTTGATTGCCTGGCCGTTCAGCGACAGGTCTGCCGTTGCGGCGATTTGTCGGGTGCGCGGCAATACGAAGCTGACATCAGGGCGCGCGGCCAGGCTGGCGATGAATGGCAATGTGAAGCGGCCGCCACCCAATGGGATGACTTCGCGTACCGCCGGATCCTGCTCAAGACGCTCGGTCAGGCTGCCAATCAAGCCGAACTTGAGACCAAACAGCACCAACAACGGCGCAATCACTGCGACCAGCGCCAATACACTGCAGGCCGACAAGCGGCTTTCACTGCGATAATCCTGCCAGGCCAGGCTGGCCACCAAGGAGGCGCGCATCACTTCGGCTCCCCCACCATGGCGGTCACACCGCCATCCGGATCGCGTTGGCATTCGATCCGTAACATGACCAGGCCGGCGCTGCGCGCCAGTGCTTCATCGTGGGTTGCGATCAAGCAGCAGGCATTCTGTTTTTTTGCCTGCTTGAGCAACAGCTGCATCACCCGGGACGCATTGAGCGGATCAAGCGCCGCCGTTGGCTCATCGGCGAGCAATAATTGCGGTGCGTGGGCAAGCGCTCTGGCGCAGCTGACACGCTGACGTTGCCCCACCGACAATGCAGCGGGCTTCTTGCGCAATTGATCAGCAATTTCAAGTTGCCCGGCAAGACGCTCGACCGAACCGTCGTCGCTCAGGTTCAACAGCTTGCGTGACAACGCAATATTGCCCTGCACGTCCAGATACCCAAGCAAACCTCCAGTCTGCAACACATACCCCAAATGACGGCTGCGCAGATCGGCAAGGCGCTTCTGCTGCCCGTCACGCCACAAGCCACCAATGTCGTGCTCGCCCTCAGGCGTGGAAAAATCGAAACGCTGTACACGGTCCGGGGCTGATACCAGTGCCAGCATATCCAGCAAGGTACTTTTGCCACAGCCGCTCGGACCGACCAGCGCATAGTGCTGCCCCGCGCCGAGTTCCAGACGCGGGATGACCAGGCTGTAGCGCTGACTGCCCTGCCCCCGGGTCTTGTGCACTTCGCGCAGACTCAACATTACGGCAGCGTCGACAGTGGAACGCGGTACAACGCATCACCCGGCTCGGCATCGCCGAAACGGACCCAATTGGCCAGATCGTTATGGAAGGTTTCATAGAGGCGGATTTTCGAATCCAGCTCATCGATGAAATCTTCCTGCTCGGCCACGCTCAACGACAACCACAGGTCCTGAGTCATGCTCAGTGCTTTACTGCGATATGGCAGACCTTCCAGGTATTCGCCCAGAATGCCACCTTGCGCCAGATTCGCGCCTTTACGTAATGCCGACGGATCGCGGCTCATATAGGCACTGGCACTGGCGATTTCCTGAAAGAAATCCTTGGGCGAGGTCTGGGTCTTGCGAGCTGCGTCGACGATCAGCTTCAGCGATTGCTGCAGATCGTTGAGCTGCAGCTTGGTGAGCATCACGCAGACCTGAAACGCCGGTTGCGACACATTGGTCAGATCACGATCAGCCGTCCAGGCGCTGACCAGTTGCGGCGCCTGGCTTGAATATTTACGCCCCAGAAAATCCATGTGCATCGCGTAGCCAATCGCTGCAGATTTTTCGGCAACGCTTGGCGTCGCTTTCATGAGCGGCACTTGCTGCATTGGGCTCTGGTGCACGTTGTGCACGAGGTCTGCGAATGCCGAACCGATTTCATCGACCCGTTCGCCAAACTTGTGCACATCACCGCCCGGCACTGGAATATACAAATCGCCGATCTGCGGATTCGAATCTGCGGTCAGGGTCCGGTACTGCTGCTCGGCGTACGCATGATTTTTCTTTCCGGCATCGGTACGCAGGTGCAGTGCATAAATCTTGATCTGCTTGCCGAGCGCGGCCTGGCGCACTTCAGCCTCGTTCATCTGTGTACTGCTCAACGGGTCGCTCTTGCGCAGCGAGCCAGCATCGCTGACCAGCAGAATCAGGCGACCGCCGTAACCCGACCAGTCCATGCCGTTGACTGCCTGCATCACACCGGCAAAAGAGTCTTCGTTGAAGGCATGGCTGGACACCGAGGTGGCCTTGACCTGCCCGGCCAGCTCCATGAACCGGGCCGGGTCGCGGCCCTGATCGAGCGTCACCAGGGTTTTGCTCAGGTATTCAAGACCCGGGGTCTTGCTGACGTTGTTGCGAAAACCCACCAGCCCGAAGCTGACGCTGTCGAGTTCGCCACGCTGGGCGATCTTTTCCTGCAAGCCGTGAACGACGTCGCGAACCTGATCGATGTAAGGCTGCATGGATACCGAGGTATCGACCACCAGCACGATCGCGGTACGGAACGCATCGGCACTGGCGGGCTTTTTGAGTTCGTTGCCTGCGGTCTTCTGCGGCAGGTTGCCAGGGTCGATCGATGCCACGTTCAGCAGTTGAACCGGCTGACCACTCGTGTCGAATGTTTCGCGCGATTCAAAAATGGGCAGCAGGTAAAACTGGTCCTGCGGCACGGCACTGGCGATAGGCTCCAGGGCGACGACCTGGCCACTGGCGTCCATGTTTTTTTCGGCTTTGAGCAACAGATTTCGGGCCGCGGCGGGACTGGCAATCAGTTTTTCCAGTTGATCCGGCTGTTGCAAGAACATCACCTGCGCTCTGCCAGAACGCTCGGTGAATTTCAGCACCAGGCTTTGCTTCCAGTCGCTGACTTGATCAGCAGGCAGCCAGCCTTCGCTGCGCCCGTCGCTGGCTGCACCCACCCGTAGCCAAGGGCTGCCATTGAAGGTCTGACGCTGGTAAACGTAAAGCACCGAAAACGCGGGCAGGTGCTGAATGTCTTTTGCGCCGGGCGCTTTCGCAATGCTGGCGCCAGGCTTGGTCAGGACCCGCTGGAACAGGGTTTTCTTGCCTGGCATCAATAACGGACGTTGCCCGCCATCGCTGTCGGCTGCCAAGGGCGGGCTTGCAGATGCGGCAGCGGCCGCAACCGTGGGTGGCGTGGCCGATGCCGTAGACGCTGTCGCGACCGTTTCAACAGGTGGTTTTGCGACGGCGCTGGCCACAGGCGCATCGTTGCGCAAGAACCAGTAGCCTCCCGCACCCATGGCGGCAGCAACGGCAACGGCCAGCAGCGCCAGTGGCAAGACCCGACGTTTGTGCGGCGTTTCAGCGGGGCTCTGCGTCTTGCCCAGCGTCAGCGCGGGTGAGGGCTTAGATTCTGGATTCGGCGTTGGCGTCGCAGGCGGACCGCTCGGAATATCGATGGAAACGGGGGTCAGTCCGGCAAGCTCATCTTTTGCCGGTTCAGGTTTGAGCAACGGCTGAAACACCGTGCGCTCCGTATCGTTGACCGCCAACTGGTCCAGCGCCGCCAACAGGGCCTTGGCGTCGGAAAAGCGCTCAGCAGGGTCCTTGGCAAGCAAACGGCTCAGCACGTCCTGATAGCGGCCGTGATGAATCGGCAATTCCGGCAAGGGCTCGGTGAGGTGCGCCAAGGCCGTGGACAGCGCGTCAATGCCGTTGTACGGCAGTTCGCCGACCAGAATCTCGTACAACACCACGCCCAGTGCGTACAGGTCAGCGCGACCGTCGATGTCCTGGCCCCGCGCCTGCTCCGGGCTCATATAGCTCGGCGTACCGACTGCGAAACCCGCCTGGGTGAACTGGGTGCGATCGTCCAGCGACTTGGCGATGCCGAAGTCGGAGAGCACCGCAGTACCGTCGGCGCGGAACAGAATGTTGGCCGGTTTCACATCACGGTGCACCAGCCCCTGCTGGTGGGCATAGCCCAGTGCCGAGGCGATCTGGCGCACGTACAACAGGCCCTGCTCGGCGCTCAGGCCCGCGGCGATGCGTTCCTTGAGCGTGCCATTGGGCAGGAACTCCATGGCCATGTAATACAGGTCACCCACATTGCCAATGTCGTGGATGGTGACAGTGTGCGGGTGGGACAAGCGCGCCAGGGTGCGACCTTCACGCAGAAAGCGCTCGCAAAAGCTCGGGTCAGCCGCCAGCGTCGCCGCCATCACCTTGAGCGCTACCTTGCGATCCAGCGAACGCTGAGTCGCCAGGTACACGGTCGCCATGGCGCCTTCGCCAATTTCGCCTTCTATGTCAAATCCAGGAATCGGTGTGTTCATACGTATGTTCTTCAACCGGCTTTGACGGCGATGGCTGTAATGTTGTCGGGTGCGCCCCGGGTCAGCCCCAGATGCACCAGGCTTCGCACGATTTCATACGGATCCCTGTGGCCGAGCACGTCTCGAATTTCATGATCTTCAGCAGTCTTGTTAAGGCCGTCACTGCACAGCAGATAGCTGTCGCCAGGCAATATCTGCAACTGCGACATCGACAGCTCAAGCTGGTCCTGAACGCCAATCGCCCGCGTAACAATATTTGAACGAGGATGCACACGGGCCTGGGCCTCATTGAGCAAGCCGCTGTCCATCAGGTCCTGAACGTAACTGTGATCGCGGGAAATGCTTTCCAAAACGCCCTCACGCAAGCGATACAAACGACTGTCGCCAGCCCAGATGCACACGCCTCGATCCTCACGTACCGCCAACAACACCACGGTACTGCCCATCATGCTCACGCCGCGGTGGTGCGTTTCTTCGCGCACTGTCGCGTTGATTTCATGCAGACGCAGGCTCAGATGCTCGACGTAGAGATCCAGCGTCGACACACAGGGCACGCCGCGCAGAGTGTCAACGATCAGGCTGCTCACATAATCGCCCGCAGCGTGACCGCCCATGCCGTCCGCTACCACCCAAATGCCGTCGGCGGGCACTTCGAGAAACGCGTCTTCATTGACCTGACGGATCATGCCGACATGGCTGTAGCTGGCCGACCTGTAAGTCATTACGGTGCTCGAAGTCATTTGACCTCAGCCCCTTTACCCAGCAGAAAACTGCCGAAATCTGCAGCGGCCGGAAGCCCTCGGCAACGCAACATGCCGGGCGCGATACTTTCCGAGCCCTTGCCCCACCACACACTTGCCCCTTCGCACGCCCACTCGACCAATGCGGCAAGCCGTGCCTGAGGGGTGTCGCTGGCAGTGCGCTGCAGCCCGGAGAATTCAACGGCTGGCTCACGCGCGGCAACGGCAGGAGCGCCAAGCGCATGCAGCCCGGCCTCGAAGGATTCGAACGTCGCCTGCGGCTCAAGCGTCGCCAGCAACAGTTCTTCTGCCCGTTCGAACCAGTCATCTGCCGCACCGATCAGGGCACCTGATGCCTGGTCAGCTTCAATAGGCAATGCCACCGTCAGCGGAAAATAACGTCCGACGCGGTCAATACTCGGCATCAGCACACCGGCTACCGCCTGAGGTCCACAGACGTCGGGGGCGAGGACGAAACGCCAGAGCGGGCTGACCAGATAAGCATCCAGCCACGTCTGCCCCAGCTGTTTCTGGCTGGCCAGCAGACCGGCTGCCAACCAGGCATCCCACGCCTGAATAAAGCTTTGCGGTAAACCGCGGCTGACAAAGTCACCGCGGCTGGCCAGTTTCCCGTAGAAACCCACCGTTGTCATAGCCGCTCCGGCAGGCTGAAACCGCTAAGCACGCGGCTTTTGAACGGGTTGAAGGCGCTGTTGGCGCGCAACTCGTACGAGATACTCGCCCCATCCACACGTAGACGCAGGTTGAAACGGTCCGGCGAATTGCCCGCCGTCAGGTCCGACTGCTCGAGCAGACGAAACCAGGCCCATGGGCCATCAAGCGTTACGCCAGAGCGGCCACTCGCTGAAGGCGGTGAAATGGACAACCGCACCACACCGATGCTGCCGGGATTGGGCCACTGCATGGCCACCGGACGGCTCGGGCCGTGGTCGTAGCTGATCTGCTGCCCATCCAGGTCCAGCAGAAACTGGGTGATGGAGGTGTCCATGGCGATAGGCTTGAGCTCGAAACGCACCGTCGGCTGAGTGCCACCGGAACGGAAAAACGCATCACGAATGGCGCTCGCACGCTGAAAGGTCTGCAAGACACCTGCGTTGATGCCCAGTTTTTGAGCGGCGCCAGGCTGCCAGCGCCAAGTGCTCGCAGAAGTATCAACGTAAGGCTGCAGGTATTTGCGGAAGTAGCTGTCCATCACACCGCCAACACCGAAGAACTGGCCGAAGTCATCCAGCGTGGCATCGCGTGCACTGCCGGGAGACATCGGGTAACGGCCACTCAGCGACTGGCGATAGACGTTCACTACTTCGCTGACCCACGCGGCATTGAGCTGATTGCGCACGCCACCCATCATGGTATTGGTGGTAGAACTGACCACGGACTTGACCAGCCCCTGCACCAGCGGCGGCTGCCGCTCGGCGGTCAGGCTGACGCGTGCGGCAGCGGCAGTGGCCTGGTTCTTGGCCTCGCCAAGCAACGCATCGCCACTGGCGCCAACCATCGCACTGACCTGCACGTAGAGCGCATTCATGTCGGAAAGCAGCGCGTCAATCGCTGCGGGTTCACCCTCGCCCTTACTGACCAGACTCTTGAGGTCAGCAAAGTGGGCACTGACCGGATCTTCGGTCGCTACCGGCGTGTTACTGACAGTGGCCTGCTGTTGGCCCAGCAACGAACCCAGGCGCTGCTTGAGCTGGTCGACATTGCCGTCCACCTTCTTGCCCTGAGCAGCAAGCAGTTTGTCTTCTTCCTGCAGATCGGTTTCCCTGGCTACAGCTGCCAGCAGCTTTTTCAGCGGCGAGCTCGGGCCGGATATCACCCGCAGCACGTCCGCTGCCTGCGACACACTGGTGATCGGCACAAAGTCGATGTCGGCGAGCAAGGCATCCCACTGGCGCATGTAGTCCTGGAAATACAAACGACGAACCTCGGCAGCGAGGCTGGCGACGTCCAGCTGTTCGGCCTGATCGCGGCCGAGCACCCACTGTTCTTCTGCAAGCGTTGAAGCCTGATTCAAGCTGCTGAGCAGAAACCCTTCGCGATAGCCTTTGGCGGTAAACAGGCCACTGAGCGGTTCGGTCAGCGGCTTGCCGCTTTTGCGACTGAACACCAGCGCGGCATCACGGCCACCTGCCTCACTCAATCGAAAGTCCGGCACGCCCTCGGGCAGCTTCTGGCGCCTGACCCGGTCATACACACGCTGGGCCACTGGCAGTTGCTGCAATTGGCGGCGCAGATCGTCGATCAAACGCTGATCAAGACGCGCCTTGGGCGGATGGCGCTCAAACAGCGCCTGCAAATGCTCGCCCAGCGCCAGCCGTTGTTCCGGAGGCAGATCGCGTGGCAGGCTGGTGTCCCAGTCCAGTGCGATCCATGCCTTGATGAAATCAGGGTCGTAATGCTCGTTATCCGCGAGCATCAGGTAGGCCTTCAGGCCTTCGTACAAGAAGTCCGACGAGCCGCCGTTGTGCAGTTGTTCCTCAAGACGCGTAACCAAGCGAGGCGCGAACACCGCGATCAGCAGCTTGCGGTACACGCTGGCTGATTCGGCTTCGAGCATATCGCCCTGATACAACCCCAGGCCTTCGGACCAGCCCGGTGCGTCGCCCGCCAAGTGCCTGACCGCATTGAGCAGCGGCAACACGGCCAGCACATCACGCTGGGCAGGACTCAGGTTTTGAACGGTTTGCCCCAGTGGCGCGACCTTTTGATCGACCTGAGCGATGTAGGCCTGATTGGCGTTGTAACTGATCAGCCACAACGTGCCGACCAGTAATACAACCGCCACGGTTGCGGCCAGTACACCTCGGGCGATCCATTTGCGGCGACGCTCGACGTTTGGGTCCACGCCCATCAGCCCCTGCTCGGCAAAGGCCACCGCGGTAAACAAACGCTCGATGAAGTAACTGCGTCCGGTACCGGTCTGGCGCGCCAATTGTTGGCGGTCGAGGTTCATGCTCTGCGCCATCGAACCGATCAGACGGTCGATAGGGCTGCCTTCCTGCGTACCGCTGGTGAAATAAACACCGCGCAGCAACGCACGCTCTTCGAATGCGTTGGGCTTGAACACGCCATCCAGGAAACCTTGCAGCGATTGCCTGAGCGCAGCGAATTGCTGCGGGAAACCGTAAATCAGATCACGCCGCGCAGGGTCACGCTCTTGCTGCAAACGCTCGACCAGACGCTCGTTGAGGCGCTGCTCCAGGGTTGCAAATTCTTTCTGGAAATCCTGCAGCGGCCCTTCGACACTCTTGCCGTCATCCAGCCCGAAGGTCATGCCCCAGACCTGAGCGCGCTCTTCCTTGCTCAGCGCATCGAAAAACTCCATGAAACCCGGCACAAGGTCGAGCTTGGTCAGCATCAGGTAGATCGGGAAACGCACCCCCAACTGGGTGTGCAGTTCCTGAATCCGCAGCCGAATCGCCGCCGCGTGAGCGGCACGCTCAGCCTCGCTGCTCAGCAACAGGTCAGAGAGACTGATGGCAATGAACGCCCCGTCGATAGGCCGACGTGAACGTTGCGTCTTGAGCAGGTCAAGAAAACCCAGCCAGGCGGCTTTATCAACCTGGGCATGGCTGTCCTGGGTGGTGTAGCGGCCTGCGGTATCCAGCAGTACGGCCTGATCGGTAAACCACCAATCGCAGTTACGTGTACCGCCAACGCCTCGGATCGCGCCAGCCCCCAATTGCGCTGCCAATGGGAAATGCAGACCGGAATTGACCAGCGCAGTGGTTTTCCCCGAACCCGGCGGACCGATGATGACGTACCACGGCAGCTCGTACAGGTTACGACGCTGATCGCCACCCAGACGGGCCTTCTTGAGCAGGGTCAGCGCTTCGTCCATGCGCTGGCGCAGGGTTGCCAACTCTTCGGCAGTCGCCACACTGGCAGGGTCTGGCGCAGTTTCGGCGGCCAGGCTTTGCATCACCGCGGCAGCCTGACGGCGCGCCTGGATGATGCGGAGCACGCGATAGGCGATCCACGCGGCAAACAGCAAAATGATCAGTGCCCAACGACGCCCTTCCGGCACCAGCACTTCAAGCAGCGGACCGACAAACCAGATGATCAGGCTCAGGGCAATCAGCCCCAGCAGCGGGACGATCCAGCGAATGACAAAACCGAAAAAAACCTTCACTCGACCCCCTCCGCCAATACAGTGATTTCAACCCGACGATTCTTCGCCCTTCCCTCGGCAGTCGCGTTGGAACCCAGCGGTTCGGTGTCGCTACGCCCCTCGGCGGTGAAGCGCTGCGGCTGGCCGGTCTTGGCCGCAAGGATCTGCAGCACCTGATCGGCGCGTGCCTGGGACAAGGCCCAGTTGGATGGAAAGCGCAGCGTGGCGATAGGACGGTTGTCACTGTGGCCGGTGACGCGCACATTGCCTTTGACCTTGCGGATGGCGTCGGCGATGCGCAGCATCAACGGCTGGAAGTCATCGACAATGGTCGAGCTGCCGGATGCGAACAGCTCGTCACCGCGGATGGTCACGACGGAGCGGTCCACGGCGTCCTCGACGGCCACCTTGCCGGCCTTGATCTCTTCAGCCAGAAAGCCTGCCAGGCGCGGGCGTTCGACCAGTTTGGGCTGCACGACCGGACGGTCAATGGACTGCACCGGGATCTCGCCCAGCGCATGAATGTTCTTGAACACCGGCTCGGCGTCCGACGCCAGCTTCAGTCGCAGTACGAACAACAACAGCAGCAACAACGCCAGCCCGATAGCCACACCGACCCAGGGCGGCATGAACTGAGTCAGGCGGTCACGGGCCAGCGTCAGCCCGCGCCAATGTGGCGACAGCTCGCGCTCATGCTCGCCTCGCGCGCTGCGAATGGCGGCACTGGTGCGTTCACGCAACGCCTCAAGCTCGCTGCGCCCTTTATTCATGACGCGGTAGCGGCCTTCAAAACCCAGGCACATGCACAGGTACAACAGCTCCAGAAGATACAGGCGCTCACGCGGGCTTTGCAGGCAATGATCCAGCAGCTGGAAAACCTTCTCGCCACCCCAGGCTTCGTTGTGCACCGTGATCAATAAACTCTGCTTGCCCCATTCGCTGGTGCTGCCCCACGGCGTACTCATCACCGCCTCATCAAGCGCCGTGCACAGCACATAACGGCCCAATAGCACGTCGTTGCGTGCCACCCCGGCCGCCTCCGCCCGCTCTTCGAACTGACGCAAATAGGCGAGCAATTGCGCACGCAGGCTGGCCGGTGCCGGGTGGGCAATGGTGCTGCGCAGTCGCGTCAGCAATGCCAACAGTGGGCCGGCCGCGCTTTCGAGGGGGTTGAGCCCCTGCGCCTGACCGGTACTCAGCGGCGCAGACGCCACATTGAGCGGCGGCGCCTGCTCTGCATTGCCGCCGGGAGGTGCACTGCGGCCACCCGGTCGCGGCATGAATTGGGTGCGGTCGTTGGCAGGTTGAGACGAGCCGTCGTCGTTGGAATGCATCGCGACTTATCCTCGAATGGCCCAGAAGGCCAGATTCAACCCGGGAAACTCGCCGGCGATGTGGAATGCAAACCCACCGGAGTGCATCAGTTGCTTCCAGTGCTCACTGCCGCGATCCAGTTCGTAATACGTCGAACCTGCATGGAACGGAATCTGCCTAGGCGCTACAGGCAGTGGCAGCAGACCGATACCCGGCAGTTGCAGATTGACCAGGTCACGAATGTGCTCGACCGAGCCGATTTTGCTCTGCTGGCTGAAACGCCCGCGCAGCGTTTCGCTCGGGATGTCGGCGCGCACCACCAGAATGAAACTGGCGGTGTCGATGAGGTTTTTGTCGGCAAGCATTGCTACGTGGACACCGTAAGCTTTCTCGACAATCGGGATCGGTGTGGCCTTGCTGTCGATCAGCATCGACAGCGCCTCGCGCAGGGCATGCATGACCGGCGTGAAGCTCGTTGTCAGGTCGTCATGCAGGTAGCGCGGAAACTCTTCAGGGCGACGATTACTGGACGAGAAGGTTGCAAACTCGCCAGCCAGACTGACCAGCTCGCTGTAGAAGCGCTCGGGATGCAGCGGGCTTAGCTGGCTCAGATGGTTGATCAACGGCTCGGCGCGATTGACCAGTTGCAGCAGCATGAAGTCTGCGATTTCCGATGCGCCGCCCGCGCCCGAAGCCACAACCCGGCCGGCCAATGCTTCGCCGCGCTGGCGAAGCAGGCCCTGCAATTCACTGCGAAACGCTGTCAGCGGCCTGCTTGCCGCCACATCGAGCACCGGCGGGATGTAGCTGTCGTCAAGCACCAGCGCACGGTCGGCACGCTTCTCCCTGACGCGCACCACGCCGATGGCGGCGTAGTCGCTCAAACCGTCCTGTGTCGTCAACAGTCGCAGGGCTCTGGAACCGACCGCTACCGGCGCACGATTCTCGAACGGGGCGTTGTCATCCCGCACTTCACGCACCTGGCTGAGGTAGCGCGCGCCGCCGAGTTCTTCACCCTCTTCCACGGTATCGCGTGCACCCGCCCGCTTGAGCGGCAAGGCCAGATACACCACCCCGTCACGCAGGCTGTCATCAATGCTCAGCGGGCTGGGTGCCAGATCATCATGAGGGATGCTGAAGGGAGTACCGTCCGGCAGCAGCCCCCTGGCCGAAACAATTGCCAGCTTGCCCTGCGCCAGCAGGCCCTGATCGATCAACAGTTCGGAGAATCCCCACGCGCCTGCTGACAACGGACGGCTGCGGG
Source organism: Pseudomonas californiensis (assembly GCF_021147775.1). Taxonomy (GTDB): domain Bacteria; phylum Pseudomonadota; class Gammaproteobacteria; order Pseudomonadales; family Pseudomonadaceae; genus Aquipseudomonas; species Aquipseudomonas californiensis. Next base: position 26,560 of record NZ_JAGTPK010000024.1, on the reverse strand, counting down.
CGTCAATCAGGTTTTCCAGATAACGGTCATGTTGCTGGAAGTGCTGCGTTCCAATGAACATGCCTTCCGACCAGACCACTCGATTGTTCCAGGACATGGGTACTCCGTTTGCCTATTGAGCCGGGCGGGATGGGTTGGCGACGACGTCTGCACGAATTGCATGCACATCGAGGCTGATCTGGTATTCGCTGGCCTGCCGCGCCGGAACGTTGATAACGGCGCGCCACTGCGCTCGGTCAATTTCCCGATAGCCGACCACCAGCCCGACGTGACGGGTTGCGGGGTCGAGATTGCGCAAGACGCGCTGCAATTCGCCGGGCTGGACCAGGACTTCGTCCTGATCGATCAGGTCGGGCCCCAGGGTTGCCGAGGCACGCTCGACCAGTGCGAAGTAATCTGCACGCAGAAAGGACGCAGTATTTTTCAGCTCATAGATCCGCACGCGCACAGGCGCCGCCTGGCCGGTCGCGCCCGGATTGAGCCCGGTGATGGCCTGGAAATTGAGCATGACGGCAGTATCCGAAGCAGGCGCAGGTGCGTCCTTCGGGGCTTGCACATCCTTGGCACAGGCACTCAACAGCACTACGGTGAGAGCTGCCAATACAACGCTGCGATACATCCTTATTCCTCAATAATGCCGTTGGCGATCAATGGCCAAACCTGCCGCTCAGGGGCGGCGAACACGCGCGCTATGTTCCTCATAGGCACGGCTGAACTCCCGCCCGAACAGATCCTGAAAATCGTCCTCGGCTTCGCTGGAAATCTTGCTGTAAAGCGCAGTGAACTGCTGCCAGTACTGAGCCTGCCGGGAACCACTGAACAGGCCCGACAAACCACCCGACGGGGCGCCCATGCGCGCCTCCAGCTCAGCGGGCTCAAAGCGGTTGAGCAGATGCTTGATGGCCGCTTGAACACCTGCCATCACAGCCAACTGATGCGCGCGCAGGTCATCGAAACTGTCGGCTACCGCCTGCTCTGGCGCCATGAACGCCTGGTTGCCATGACGCAACAAGAGCATCAGCGCCTCATCGGCATTTGGGGCGAATTTGAGTGGGTTGTTTTCCACAGGACCAATCATGGTCTGTTGCATGCGGAACTCGCCCTTGAGACTGGTGCGCGCACGCAAAACATCGATCAAACCCTCGACCATCAATCGATAGCTGCGTCCGATGGCAAACATCTGCGCCTCGGCCTGCGCCTTGTCGATATTCAGTTGATCAAGACCTGCGCCACGCAGAAAAGCCTGAAGCAGATCGGGCTGGCCTGTTACTGACGCGTCAGCCTGCAACGGCTCGGCGACAAAGGCTGGAGCGGGTACCGGGACCGGAGCAGGGGCTTGTACGGGCTCCAGCGGGGCAATCGCCGGTTCGATGGGCTCAGGGGCTTTCGCAAGGACCGGTGCGGGCGCCACAAACTCAGGCAGCGGGGCTTGTGACGAAGGCGCGACAACGTCGGCAAAAGGGTCCCAGTCATCCGGAATGAGCCCGGCGGACGGCGCTGGCGCTGATGCAGACACTGCTGGCGGTGCAGGCTTTATCGTCGGCATCGGGGCGCGAAAATCATGCTGTTCGGCAGGCACGTGATCGGGTTGAGTAGGCGGCGCGACGCTGGACGGAGCCAGAAAATCAAACAGGTCGGGGAACGTATCCTGAGCCGAGCCACCCTTGAAATGCGCGGTTGGCGGCAGACTGCTCACAGCCGGTGTACTGAGCTGCGCGGGCGAGTCCTGGCCCGCCATCAGCGCTTCAAAACTGCTCGACGGGCTGGCGCCTGCCAGACTGCCTTCAACGGCTTGCATACCAAAATCAACGCGTGCCTGAATTTCATATTCACCGATGCGGACAATCTCGCCGTCCTGAAGCGGCTCGCTGTTGCCACGACGCAGCCTGATGCCCGCCTTGACCAACTCGACACCGTTTGTGCTGTAGTCGGTTAGATAGTAACGGCCGTCTTTGTATTGAATAGTGCAATGTTTCTGTGAAACAAGGCGCTCCGGATCAGGAAGTACCCAGTCATTTTCTTGACCACGGCCAATTGCCATCACTCCAGTGTCCATTGATTTCTCGGGACATTGTCCAGGTGTGATCTTGTGGTAACTAGTAATAGTCAAACACAGCGACATCGCGGCTCCTTGCTTATATCGCGCCTAAACAATAACGAAGGAAAAATCTGAAGCGAAAAAGCGAGACAGGCTCGGGCAGAAAACGTTCAAAAATTATTTTTAAATGTCATGCGCCATGAAAAAGCGCGAGCTTATACATAAAACCGTGACAGTGGCACGCGCGTCCCGAATAACTACATTTTGGCTGCCACCCCCGTCACAACTGCGCGAAGCGGGCATAGCTTAACCTTGACAAGCGATATGTACTACACCAAAAATGCACCACGCCAAACCGTCTATGATTTCATATTGATATCACGCGACAGCATTGAAGACAATTCTCGAAAGTTGTCCAAAAAAATTTCCTAACGCGAAGCAATACAACATCTGACTTGATAAGGAGATCGATTTTGGTGGATGTCCCGCTCTTGCTCGCAGCAGTTTCCAGCCACTTGCCCTGTGGCGAGGACCTGGAATATGACTCGGACTTTCTGCAATTGGAGCGTGACGCCCAAGGCAAACCCGAACGCGTCATGGGCGACTCTGTTCAGCCTGCCGAGCCGCCTCAATGGCGCGCAATCGAGCAGTCCAGTACCGCACTGCTACAACGCAGCAAGGACCTGCGTATTACCCATTTCTTATTGCAAAGCGCGCTGGCCCTTGATGGGTTTGCAGGCGTGAGCAATGTGCTGACATTGATTGGCGAGCTGCTGAAGCAGTACTGGGCCGATCTTTATCCGCAGCTTGATGCCGATGACGACAACGACCCCACCGTTCGCGTCAATGCACTGGCAGGCCTGGCCTGTGACACCAATGTCCGCCTGCTGCGTGAAAGCGTTTTGGTTCGCTCGCGGGCATTCGGCACGATCAGCCTGCGCGCCGCGCTCAACGCCACCGGCCTGCAAAGCTTTGCCGACGAAACACTGAGCAGCGAAGCATTGTCCGGGGCACTGCGCGACAGCGATCCCGAACAGCTGAATGCAACGCGCCTGGCGCTGAGCGAATCGCGCCAGGCAGCCGAATTTATCGAGCGCTTTGTGTCGGACCAGGTGGGCTCGGCGCAAGGCGTCGACCTTTCAGCGCTCAAGCAACCGCTCAAGCAAGCCTTGCAGATTCTGGGTGAACAACCCTCTGCCGATGGCGATGAACCGCCGTCCGCCACACTGCCCCTCGACACTGACGACAGCGCCGCGCCAACCTCCAGAGCGCCTGCGCCAATGGCTGTGACGGCCTCGCAAGACATCGCGAGCCGCGACGACGTACTGCGCAGCCTGGATCGAATCCTGACTTATTACGCCCGGCACGAGCCTTCAAGCCCGCTGCCGGTGTTGTTGAACCGAGCGAAGAATCTGGTGCACGCCGACTTTGAAGCGATCGTGCGCAACCTGATTCCAGACGGTATGTCCCAGTTCGAAAACTTGCGCGGACCCGAGACTGACTGACTCCTGCAAAGGGCTTCAATCCGGATCACGCAATCCCGTTACCGGCAACGACCGATGACGCCAATACCGTCGCAGCAGCGACCAGGAGGAGCAACGTGGCGAAAACCAGTTCTCAGAAATTCATCGCGCGCAATCGCGCGCCTCGAGTTCAGATCGAATACGACGTAGAGCTTTACGGCGCGGAGAAAAAGGTCCAGCTGCCTTTTGTCATGGGCGTCATGGCGGATCTGGCTGGCAAGCCGGCAGAGCCTCTGGCAGCCGTTGCTGATCGCAAGTTCCTGGAAATCGACGTCGACAATTTCGACTCACGCCTCAAAGCCATGCAGCCACGTGTGGCTTTTCATGTGCCCAACGAGCTGACCGGCGAAGGCAATCTGAGCCTGGATATCACGTTCGAAAGCATGGACGACTTCAGCCCGGCAGCCGTCGCTCGCAAGGTTGACTCGCTGAACAAGCTGCTCGAAGCGCGGACTCAGTTGGCCAACCTGCTGACCTACATGGACGGCAAGACTGGCGCTGAAGAAATCATCATGAAGGCTATCAAGGATCCGGCGTTGCTCCAGGCCCTGGCGAGTGCGCCAAAGCCTCAGGACTCCGAGCCCAACGCGTAATCAGGACCATAGATCATGACCGAATCCAGTCGCGAAAATCAGGTACAGCAAGGCACCACTGAGCAGACCAGTGAGTTCGCTTCACTGCTGCTGCAGGAATTCAAACCCAAGACCGAACGCGCTCGCGAAGCCGTCGAGACAGCCGTGCGCACGCTGGCCGAACAGGCATTGGCGCAGACCGATCTGGTGTCCAACGACGCCATCAAGTCGATCGAGTCGATCATCGCCGCCATTGACGCCAAGCTCACCGCACAGGTGAATCAGATCATCCACCACCAGGACTTCCAGCAAGTGGAAAGTGCCTGGCGCGGCCTGCACTATCTGGTCAACAACACCGAAAGCGATGAGCAACTGAAAATTCGCGTGTTGAACATTTCCAAGCCGGAGCTGCACAAGACCCTGAAGAAGTTCAAGGGTACGGCATGGGACCAGAGCCCGCTCTTCAAGAAGATGTACGAAGAAGAGTACGGCCAGTTCGGCGGCGAACCGTACGGTTGCCTGGTAGGCGATTACTACTTCGACCAGTCGCCGCCGGACGTCGAGTTGCTGGGTGAGCTGTCCAAGGTCTGTGCAGCCATGCACGCCCCGTTCATTGCCGCGGCGTCGCCAACGGTGATGGGCATGGGTTCCTGGCAGGAGCTGTCCAACCCGCGTGATCTGACCAAGATCTTCACCACGCCTGAATACGCAGGCTGGCGCTCGCTGCGTGAATCGGAAGACTCGCGCTACATCGGCCTGACCATGCCGCGCTTCCTGGCACGTCTGCCGTATGGCGCCAAAACCGATCCGGTGGAAGCCTTCGCCTTCGAAGAAAACACAGACGGTGCAGACAGCGCCAAGTACACCTGGGCCAACGCGGCCTACGCGATGGCGGTAAACATCAACCGTTCGTTCAAACACTACGGCTGGTGCTCGCGGATTCGCGGGGTCGAGTCCGGTGGCGAGGTAGAAAACCTGCCTGCGCACACCTTCCCGACTGATGACGGTGGCGTGGACATGAAATGCCCGACCGAAATCGCCATCTCCGATCGCCGCGAAGCAGAACTGGCGAAGAACGGCTTCATGCCATTGCTGCACAAGAAGAACACTGACTTTGCAGCGTTCATCGGTGCGCAGTCGTTGCAGAAGCCTGCCGAGTATGACGACCCGGACGCGACCGCCAACGCCAACCTGGCTGCACGCCTGCCTTACCTGTTCGCGACCTGCCGCTTTGCTCATTACCTGAAGTGCATCGTGCGCGACAAGATCGGCTCGTTCAAAGAGAAGGACGAAATGCAGCGCTGGCTGCAGGACTGGATTCTCAACTACGTCGATGGCGACCCGGCTCACTCCACCGAAACCACCAAGGCCCAGCACCCGCTGGCGGCGGCAGAAGTGGTGGTCGAGGACGTCGAGGGCAATCCGGGTTACTACAACTCCAGGTTCTACCTGCGTCCGCACTATCAGCTTGAAGGCCTGACCGTATCGCTGCGGCTGGTCTCCAAACTGCCGTCGGCCAAAGGCGCCTGACCTCGTTTGCGCGTAGCGCCGGGCGAATGATCTGTTTCATTCACCCGGCGCTGCCCGCAGACCGGTTTTGCGAGTGCCCTGCACTCGATCGCGAGCACGCTGCGCATCCATGAGGGCGCGCAGCCAATCAACAAAAAGTGGTCAAGGCCACATCAGGAGAGAACATGGCTGTCGATATCTTTATCAAGATCGGTGACATCAAGGGCGAGTCCATGGACAAGGCCCACAAGGACGAAGTCGATGTCTTGAACTGGAGCTGGGGCATGTCCCAGACCGGCAACATGCACACGGGCACAGGCGGCGGTGCGGGCAAGGTCAACATTCAGGACCTGTCGATCACCAAGTACGTCGACAAATCGACCCCGAACCTGATGATGCACTGCTCCAGCGGCAAGCACATCGACAAGGTCAAGCTGACCGTGCGCAAGGCCGGCGGCGAAAGCCAGGTCGAGTACCTGATCATCAACCTTGAAGAAGTTCTGATCACCTCGCTGAGCACCGGCGGTTCGGGCAGCGATGATCGTCTGATTGAAAACGTCACCTTGAACTTCGCTCAGGTACTGGTCGATTACCAACCGCAGAAAGCCGACGGCACCAAAGAAGGCGGCCCGGTCAAATACGGCTGGAACATCCGCTCCAACACCAAGCGCTAAGTACGCCCGGCCCCGGCACCGCCGCCGGGGCCTTCGGTATCAGGACACTCCGATCCACGCCGTATCGAGATTGAATGATGGCCAAGCCCTCTTTTATCAATTTGTGGAAAGCGTACGAAGACATGATGGGCACCTCGCCCAGCGGCAAGCCTTGTAACGGCCCATGGGCCAATCAATGTGCGATCCGCCTGAGCATTGCCTTGTGCAACGAACGTACGCTTACGGTGAATAACTCGACCTACAACGAGCCTCGCTGTGCTCACGGTCATGCCCGCGGGGCGGAGTCCCTGGCCAACTGGCTGTGGAAAAAGCAACAACTCGGCGCGCCAAAAATCTACACCAACAGCCCGGCAGACCGGACCCGGTTGCTGGACAGTAAAGGCATCATTTTCTACAAGGATTTCTACGCTCAGCCAAACGACCGCGAGGGTCACCCCACCGGCGACCACATCGACCTTTGGAACCGTGGACAGACCCAGACCGGCGACTACTTCCACCGGGCCAAAGCCGTCTGGTTCTGGGAGTTGACGTGATGCGCAAATGGGTTGTGCTTCCGTTGCTGACCGCTGCGCTGATCAGCCTCAATGCGTGTGCCGAACAGGCTGATCCTGCCCGCAATGGTCTGACCAAGGCCGAACTCGGCGGTCAGCCGCTCAGCCTGAGCAATGAGCAGGGCCGTTGCACCCTGAACCGTGCAGGCGCGGCGTCCCTGACGCTCGAAATGCAATGGCCCTGCCGGTTCAGCGAAGACCTGCAAAAGAACGTGCGCGTGGAAACCTACCGCAAGGCGTTGATCATCATGGTCGAACGCAGCGACCCATTGCCCGCGCCGAGCAAAAGCTGTGTCACCGACCTGCAGCCTGTGCGCCTGCTGAACGGCAAGCTTGAAGCCTCGCCCGTCAGCCGGGTCGCTGCCTGTGGCCCCAGCCACTGGGATCAAAAAGCATTCATCTGGCAGTTTGACTGGTGACTGCATGATCCCCCGCGAGCGCCTGCAGCCATCGCTGCTTGACCGCCTGACTGACGAAGACCCGAGCAATCCGCAGGAGAGCGCGGACAAGCGCGTGCTGTCCGTCAATCAACTGAAGGCATCGGTCCTGCGCGACTTGAGCTGGTTGTTGAACACCACTTCGCTGCTGGACGCTGACGCCACGTTGCACACTCCGGCAGGCACCTCGGTGGTCAATTTCGGCTTGCCCGCGCTGGCGGGTAACAGTGCATCAAGTATCGACATCAGCCTGCTGGAAAGCCTGATTCACCGCGCCATCACCACTTTCGAGCCGCGTATCCTGCCCCAGACACTGCAAGTGAGGGCCAGGGTTGGCCGTGACGAAATGAACCATAACGCGTTGAGCTTCGAGATTCAGGGCGACCTGTGGGCACAGCCTGTGCCCTTGCCGCTGCTGCTGCGAACCGAACTGGACCTTGAGTCCGGACATGTGCAGGTCATGCCCGCCGAGCAAAGGAGGCGCTCATGAACCCTCGCCTGTTGGGGCTGTACAACCAGGAACTGCAGCACATTCGTGAGAGCGCAGCCGAATTCGCCAAGGAATACCCGAAGATTGCCGGACGCCTGACGCTGTCGGGCCTCGATTGTGCCGACCCTTACGTCGAGCGCCTGCTGGAAGGGTTTGCCTACCTGACTGCACGCGTGCAGCTCAAGCTGGACGCCGAGTACCCGACGTTCACTCACAACCTGCTGGAAATCGCGTATCCGCATTACCTCGCACCAACGCCGTCGATGACCGTGGTGCAACTGCAGACTGATCCGAACGAAGGTTCGCTGAGCAGTGGCTTTACCCTGCCCCGTGACAGCGTATTGCGCGCGTCGCTGGGGCGCGATTCGCAAACGCCGTGTGAATACCGCAGCGCACACGAAGTGATCCTGTGGCCACTGCAGATCACACAGGCCGAATATTTCGGCAATCCGGCCGCAGTGCTCGGGCGCCTGGCAGCCAGTGAACCCAAGGCCAAGGCCGGGCTACGCATTACCTTGCGTACCGGCGCAGAGCTGACGTTCGACAAACTGACGCTGGATAATCTGCCGCTTTACCTGCACGGCGCCGACGAACAGCCGTTCCGGCTATACGAACAACTGCTGGGCAATGCCTGTGCAGTATTTGCCCGTCAGCCGGGCGGCGACTGGGTTGAGCGGCTGCCTGCTGACGCCTTGAAGCCATGCGGCTTCGATGATCGTGAAGCGGCGCTGCCGGTGGTGCCTCAGGCCTTTCAGGGTTATCGGCTGTTGCAGGAGTATTTTGCCCTGCCCCAGCGTTATCTGTTCGTCGACTTCACTGGCCTGACACGTGCCGTCCAGCGGTGTGCGGGGCAAGAACTGGAATTGATTGTGCTGTTCAACAGCTTTGAGCAGCCGTTGGAAAGCAGCATCAGCGCGGAGCAGTTCGTACCGTTCTGCACACCGGCGATCAATCTGTTCCCGCGCCGTCTGGACCGGATTCATTTGTCGGACCGTGTGCATGAACACCATGCCATTGCCGACCGCACACGGCCGATGGATTTCGAGATTCACTCGCTCAAGAGCGTGACCGGCCACGGCACAGGCCCTGATCAACCGTTTCTGCCGTTTTATGCCGTGCGCGATCCGTCACGCTACGGCCGCGACAAGGCTTATTACATTCTGCGCCGCGAGCCACGTGTATTGTCCAGCGAGCAACGGCGCAACGGTACACGCTCCAACTATGTCGGCAGCGAGACCTTCATCAGCCTCGTCGACAGCCAACAGGCGCCCTATCGCCACGACCTGCGCCAACTGGGTTTGAGTGCCCTGTGCACCAATCGCGATCTGCCGCTGTTCATGACCGTGGGCAGCGGCAAGACAGACTTCACCCTGGCCGACAGTGCGCCGGTGTCTGCAATTCGCTGCCTGGCGGGGCCGAGCCGCCCGCGTGCCAGCAACGCACATGACAACAAGGCCTGGCGCCTGATCAGCCAGCTGTCGCTCAATTACCTGTCGCTGAGTGAACAGGGTCAGGGCGCAGCCGCGTTGCGTGAGCTGTTGCGGCTGTACGGCGACGACCACGACGCTGCGCTGCAATTGCAGATCGAAGGCCTGCGCGAGGTCAGCAGCAAACCCTGCACTCGCCGTTTGCCGATGCCCGGACCGATCGTGTTTGGTCGTGGTCTGGAGATCACCCTGGAATTTGACGAGAACGCATTTCGCGGCACCGGCGTGTTTTTGCTTGGCACGGTGTTCGAGCGTTTCCTGGCACGTTACGTGTCGATCAACAGTTTTACCGAAACGGTGTTACGTACCACCGAACGCGGCGAGATCATGCGATGGAAAGCCCGGCCCGGACGTCGTCCGACCCTTTGAACACATTGACGGCCATGCAGGACCAGCCCTGGGAATATGATTTTTTCCAGGCGCTGCGTCGGATCGAGTGCGAATCGCCACACCTGCCAAGGCTTGGCCATTCAGTGCGTCTGGCCGACGATCCGTTGCGTCTGGGGCAACAACCCGACAGTGCATTTGCGCCTTCGACGCTGGCCTCCATGACGCCCGCGGGCGACGACACACCGGCCCGCCTCGAGCAGTTTTTCTTCGGTCTTGGCGGGCCTAACGGTCCATTGCCGCTGCATATCACCGAATACGTGCGCGAACGTCAGCGCAATAACGCTGACAGCACCAGCAAGCGTTTCCTGGATGTGTTCCACCATCGCTTGCTGAGCCTGTTCTACCGTGCGTGGGCAGAGGCACGCCCAACGGTCAGCCACGACCGCCCGGACGATGATTACTGGTCTGCGCGACTGGCCGCACTCAGCGGACGCGGCATGCCGAGCCTGCTCGAACAGGGCCTCATTCCTGACACGGCCCAACTGCACTTCAGCGGTCATCTGGCCGCACAGACCCGCTACCCGGATGGCCTGCGCGCGATCCTCTCCGAGTATTTCGGCCTGCCGGTGGAGATTGAAGAGTACGTCGGCCAGTGGCTCGAATTGCCTGAGCGCAGTCGTCTCGGCGTCAGCTCGCACCAGTTGGGCGTGGACTTCTGTCTGGGCAGCCATGTCTGGGATCGCCAGCACAAATTTCGTATTCGACTGGGGCCGCTCAAGCTCGATGACTACATGGGCATGCTGCCCGACGGTCAGTCGTTCAAGGAACTGGTGGCCTGGGTCGCCGAATACCTGGGGCACGAACTGGACTGGGATCTCAACTTGATCCTGGAACAGCCCGAAGTCCCGGCATTTCTACTCAACGGGCGCCAACGGCTGGGTTTCAATACTTGGCTGGGCACCCCCAAAAAAGATGCCGATGACTTGATTCTGGCCCGGCACTACGCCGAACAGGCAACGTCAGCACACATTTCAAGGAGCAGGAAACATGGGTGAAATCAGTCGCGCCGCGCTGTTCGGCAAGCTCAACAGCGTTGCCTATAAAGCCATCGAAGCCGCCACCGTATTCTGCAAGTTGCGGGGCAACCCCTACGTCGAGCTGGCGCACTGGTTTCACCAACTGCTGCAACTGCAGGACTCGGACCTGCACCGCATCATTCGCCAGTTCAACGTCGAGCCTGCACGTCTGGCCCGCGACCTGACCGAGGCGCTGGATCGCTTGCCGCGTGGCTCGACGTCAATCACCGACCTGTCGTCCCATGTCGAAGAAGCCGTCGAGCGCGGCTGGGTGTACGGCAGCCTGATGTTTGGCGAAAGCCAGGTGCGGACCGGCTATCTGGTGATTGGCATCCTCAAGACACCGAGCCTGCGTCATGCGTTGCTGGGCCTGTCTGCAGAATTCGACAAGATCAAGGCCGAAACCCTGAGCGAGCGGTTCGACGAATACGTTGGCGATTCTCCGGAAAACGCCTTGAGTGCCAGCGACGGTTTCAACGCGGGCGCCGTGCCCGGCGAGGCCAGCGGTGCCATGTCGCCGAGCGCGATGGGCAAGCAGGAGGCGCTGAATAAATTCACGGTTGACCTGACCGAACAGGCACGCAGCGGCAAGCTGGACCCTATCGTTGGACGCGACGAAGAGATCCGCCAAATGGTGGACATTCTGATGCGTCGTCGCCAGAACAACCCGATTCTTACCGGCGAAGCTGGAGTAGGCAAAACAGCAGTGGTCGAAGGCTTTGCGCTGCGCATCGTGGCCGGTGACGTACCGCCCGCGCTCAAGGACGTTGAGTTGCGAAGCCTTGACGTGGGCCTGCTGCAGGCCGGCGCCAGCATGAAAGGCGAGTTCGAACAGCGCCTGCGTCAGGTGATCGAAGACGTGCAGGCATCGCCCAAGCCCATCATTCTGTTCATCGACGAAGCCCACACGCTGGTCGGTGCAGGCGGCGCAGCCGGGACTGGTGACGCCGCCAACCTGCTCAAGCCAGCATTGGCTCGCGGCACCTTGCGCACGGTCGCTGCCACTACCTGGGCGGAATACAAAAAACACATCGAGAAAGACCCGGCCCTGACCCGACGTTTTCAGGTTGTGCAGGTAGCTGAGCCTTCCGAAGACAAAGCGCTGTTGATGATGCGCGGCGTGGCATCGACCATGGAACACCACCACAAGGTGCAGATTCTGGACGAAGCGCTGGAAGCGTCGGTGAAGTTGTCGCACCGCTACATTCCGGCGCGCCAGTTGCCGGACAAATCCGTGAGCCTGCTGGACACCGCCTGCGCGCGGGTTGCCATCAGCCTGCACGCCGTTCCAGCCGAAGTGGACGACAGCCGTCGACGCATCGAGGCACTGGAAACCGAGTTGCAAATCATCGCTCGCGAACATGCGATCGGCATCGTAATCGGCTCCCGTCAGAGCCACAGTGAAACCCTGTTGAGCGCCGAGCGCGAGCGTCTGGCAGAACTGGAAACACGTTGGGCCGACGAAAAAGCACTGGTCGACGAACTGTTGGCCCTGCGCGCCCAGTTGCGCGACAGCGCAGGCGTGGTCGACAGCGACACCGAGACTCAAGGCAACAACGGACAGGCACTGCGCGAGCAACTGGTCAGCCTGCAGGAACGCCTGAGCGCATTGCAGGGCGAAAACCCGTTGATCCTGCCCACCGTGGATTACCAGGCGGTGGCCTCGGTGGTCGCCGACTGGACCGGCATTCCGGTCGGCCGTATGGCGCGCAACGAGCTGGAAACCGTCCTCAATCTGGACCAGCACCTGAAGAAACGCATCATCGGTCAGGACCATGCGCTGCAAATGATCGCCAAGCGCATCCAGACCTCGCGCGCCGGGCTGGACAACCCGAGCAAACCGATCGGCGTGTTCATGCTGGCGGGCACCTCCGGTGTGGGCAAGACCGAAACCGCACTGGCACTGGCCGAAGCCATGTACGGCGGCGAACAGAACGTCATCACCATCAACATGAGTGAGTTCCAGGAAGCGCACACCGTTTCCACCCTCAAAGGCGCACCGCCGGGCTATGTCGGCTATGGCGAGGGCGGCGTATTGACCGAGGCCGTACGTCGCAAGCCTTACAGCGTGGTATTGCTGGACGAAGTCGAGAAAGCACACCCGGACGTTCACGAAATCTTCTTTCAGGTGTTCGACAAAGGCGTCATGGAAGACGGTGAGGGTCGCGTCATCGACTTCAAAAACACCCTGATTCTGCTGACCACCAATGCCGGCACCGAACTCATTTCGCACCTGTGCAAAGACGTCCTGAACGTGCCGGACCCGGAAGACATCGCCAAGGCGCTGCGTCAGCCTCTGCTGGAAATCTTCCCGCCAGCCCTGCTGGGCCGTCTGGTGACGATTCCGTACTACCCGCTCAGCGACACCATGCTCAAGGCGATCACCCGTCTGCAACTGAATCGCATCAAGAAACGGGTCGAAAACACGCACAAGGTCGCTTTCGATTACGACGACGAAGTCATCGACCTGATCGTCTCGCGCTGCACCGAGACCGAAAGCGGCGGACGCATGATCGACACCATCCTGACCAATAACCTGCTGCCGGACATGAGCCGTGAATTCCTCACGCGCATGCTCGAAGGCAAGGCGCTGGCGGGTGTGCGGATCAGTCAACGGGATAATGAACTCCATTATCAGTTCAGTGATGCATCGGTCTGAGCCGCAGGGCAGAACATTTGATGAGCGCTGAGCAGAGCTGCACAAAACGGGATACTCGATGAATTTCCAGCAACTTACCCGCCTGGCACAGGTCACCAGCCCACTCGGTCCGGATGTGCTGTTGCTCAAGGAATTGAGCGGCGGCGACGAGCTGGGACGGTTGTTCAATTACGACCTGCAACTGACGTCGTCCGACGGCGCGCTGGACCTCAACCAACTGCTGGGCAAGCACATGAGCGTGTCCATTCAGCTGGCGGGCGGTGCGCAGCGGCACTTCCACGGCATCGTGGCGCGCTGCAGCCAGAACGTGACCCGCGATCAGTTCGCCAGTTATCAGGTAACGCTACGCCCCTGGCTGTGGCTGTTGACCCGCACCTCTGACTGCCGGATTTTCCAGAACCTGACGATCCCGCAGATCATCAGGCAGGTGTTCCGCGACCTGGGTTTTTCCGATTTCGAAGACGCGCTGAGCCGGCCCTATCGCGAGTGGGAATACTGCGTGCAGTACCGCGAGAGCAGCTTCGACTTTGTCAGCCGCTTGATGGAACAGGAAGGGATCTACTACTTCTTCCGTCACGAACAGGACCGCCATGTGCTGGTGCTGGCCGACGCCTACGGCGCTCATCAGCCTGCACCCGGCTACGAATCAGTGCCCTACTTTCCGCCTGACGGTCAGCACCGCGAGCGCGACCACATCAATGACTGGCGCCTGGCGCAGGAAGTCCAGCCGGGCTCACTGGAGCTCAACGACTATGATTTCCAGCGGCCCAGCGCGAGCATCGACGTGCGCTCCGCCATGCCGCGGCCGCACACGGCAGGCGATTACCCGCTGTATGACTATCCAGGCACCTACGTACAAAGCCAGGACGGCGAGCACTACGCGCGAACCCGCCTCGAAGCCCTGCAAAGCCTGCATGAACGGGTCGAGCTGAGTGGCAACGCACGGGGCCTGGGTTCGGGTCATCTGTTCAGCCTGACCGGCTTTGGTCGGCAGGACCAGAACCGCGAATACCTGATCGTCGGTGCACGCTATTACATCGCCCAGGAAAGCCTGGAAAGTGGCGCAGCGGGCGGCGGTGCGCAGTTCGAGCTCGGCATCAGCTGCATCGATGCACAGCAAAGCTTCAGGCCGCTGGCCAACACCCAGCGCCCCATCGTCAAGGGACCGCAGACCGCCATCGTGGTCGGCCCATCCGGCGAGGAAATCTGGACCGATCAGTTTGGCCGGGTAAAGGTGCATTTCTATTGGGACCGCCACGACCAGTCCAACGAAAACAGCTCGTGCTGGATACGTGTCTCGCAGGCCTGGGCCGGCAAGAACTGGGGCTCGATGCAGATCCCGCGCATCGGCCAGGAAGTCATCGTCAGCTTTCTGGAAGGTGACCCTGACCGCCCGATCATCACCGGCCGCGTCTACAACGCCGAACAGACCGTGCCCTACGACCTGCCCGCCAACGCGACGCAGAGCGGCATGAAAAGCCGCTCGAGCAAGGGCGGCACGCCGGCGAATTTCAATGAAATCCGCATGGAAGACAAGAAAGGCGCCGAACAGCTGTACATCCATGCCGAGCGCAATCAGGACATGATCGTCGAGGTGGACGAAAGCCACTCGGTGGGCCATGACCGGGTCAAAAGCATCGGCAACAACGAAACCGTGCTGATCGGCAATAACCGGGTTCGTATCGTCCAGCACACCGACGTATTGGCCGTGGGCACCAGCAAAACCGACAGCATCAGCCAGAGCTACATCATTGAGGTGGGGGAAAACCTGCGACTGGTGTGCGGCAAAAGCGTGCTGGAGCTCAACGCCAGCGGCCAGATCAATATCTGTGGGGTGCAGATCAGTCTGCACGCCAGCGGCGATGCACAGTTCAATACCGGTGGTGTTCTGCACCTGAACAATGGCAAGGGCGCTGACGCCTCACCTGATGGTCAGGGCGTCAAGGCCAGCATCGACGCCAACATCAAGTCAGCCTTCCCAAAGCCCAAATAACGAGATTCGAGCCTCATGGTTTATCGTATCAACGAACTCCAGTTTCAGTTGCCCGAGAGCGAACTGCAGGACGCCTCGATCAACATCCTCAAGTTTCCCGCGTTGGGGACGTCCTTGATCGTCAGCCGCAGTCAGCTGGCTGACGGCGAGACGCTGCACAGCAATTTCGAGACGCAGTTGAAGCGCCTGGAGCAGCAGGTTCAGGACCTGCGCTATCAACCGGTTCAAGGCGCACGACTGGGCGCAGACCAAGCCATCGAAGGCATCGAATTACGCAGCCAGTTCAGCAAAGGCACGGAAAAGGTCTATCAGTTCCAGTTGGCCTTCATCCTGCCGGGCACCCGCAAGATGATCGCCCTCAGCTACGTCAAGGCTCAGCCACTGGGCGATGCAGAGGCGGCGCATTGGGCGGTGCTCAAGCAGACGCTGACGCTGGCATGATGAGTACCTTGAATGTCTGACGCGCTGTGGGCCGCCCGGCTGGGTGACGGGCTCGAACATAGTTCGATGATGGCCGACATTCTGGGCGGCGTCCTTGAGGTCGCGGCCTATGCGGCCATCGGCTCATTGGCAACCATGGCAGTGGTAGCGGCCACCGGTATCACCGTTGCCACAGGCGGGCTGGGTGCCTGCGTGCTGGGCGCAGTCGTGGGGGTGATCGTAGGTCTGGCGATGAGCAAGACGGGGGCGGACAAGGGGCTGAGCAGTATTTGCGAGTCGATTGCCAATGGCCTGTTCCCGCCCATTGTCATGGCAACCATTCTGACCGGCTCGACCGACACCCTGATCAACTCCATTCCGGCGGCGCGTGCAGCGGGTGCCGTGCCTGCGCACATGAACCCGATGGGTACGCCACCCAGCGCTGATGACACTCAAAACGCAGCCGATGACCAACCGGCGCCTGAAGAAGCCGGTTTTCTGGACATGGCAAAGGGATTTTTCTCCCAACTCTGGCAGCCCACCGTTGCCACGCCTGCGCCCGGTGCGGTGCCCAAGCCGCTGGACCTCGTCGTTTGCATGAAGCATCCACCGATGCCTCCGCAGTTTCTCGCCGAAGGTTCGGAAAAGGTCAGCATCAATGGCCAGCCGGCGGTGCGCAGTGGCGACCGCAGTACCTGCGAAGCCAAAGTGGTTTCGTCAGGGATGATCTCTTCCAACGTCACCATCGGCGGCGGTTCGGTGGTGGTGCGGGAAATCCGCAGCGGCAAGACTCCTGGCGTCGGCCTGGCGTTGACCGTGCTGATGATGCTCAAAGGCGGCAAAGGTAAATTTCGCGCCAACCTGCCCTGCATGCTGTTGGCTGGCGTCAACTCGTTCGTGGTCAGCCAGGTGACCGGCGCAATAACCAACGCCGTAGCAGGCTCGCCCAACCCGGTGCACGCTGCCACAGGCGCGAAGGTGCTGGGTGGCGCGGATGAACTGGATTTCGAGTTGCCGGGCGTGCTGCCTATCGACTGGCAACGTGTCTACAACAGCCGTGACGAGCGACGCGACGGATTGCTGGGCGCAGGCTGGAGCGTGCCCTATGAAGTGCACGTGTACATAGACCCGCACCCCGACGGTGGCGAGCGGCTGACGTATGTCGATGAACAGGGCCGACGCATCGACATGGGCTCGATCCCGCTGGGCGGCGCAGTGTTCAGCCCCGGTGAAGGCCTTGCGGTCAAACGCAGCGATGCCGGTCAGTTGTTGATTGAAAGCGATGACGGGTTATACCGGCTGTTTGAGCCAACCCTCGCCGACGCCGCCCTGCTGCGCCTCAGCCAGTTGGGTGATCGTAACGACAACCGGATTTACCTGGATTACAACGACGCGGGCAAACTGATCCGTCTGCGCGACACGCAAGACACAGTGCAGGTGGAGCTGATCTACAGCGCGCGGTGGCCTGATCGTGTTCAGCAGGTTGAACGCCTCTACCCCGATCAGCAACGTGACGTGCTGGTCAGCTATGACTATGACAGCCGCGGCGACCTTGCCGAGGTCCGCAATGCGCTGGGGCAGGTTCAACGTCGCTTTGCCTATGACGCGGGCCAGCGCATGACCGAACACCAACTGCCCACCGGCCTGCGCTGCTTTTATCAGTGGGCTCAGGTCGACGGCATCGAGTGGCGCGTGGTTCAACACTGGACGGATGCCGGTGACAGCTACACGTTCGAATACGATCTGAGCAATGGCATTACCCGTGTGATCGACGGCCTGCAACGCACCAGCACGCGGCACTGGAACAAGCAGCACCAGATCACCGGATACACCGATAACCTCGCCAACACGTGGCAATTCGAGTGGAACGACGAGCGCCAGTTGCTCAGCGCGGTCGACCCCAAGGGCGGCCAGTATCAATACAGCTACGACGAGGCGGGCAATCTGAGCGAAACCGTTGACCCGCTGGGCCGCCGCGAGTCAGTGCTGTGGCTGGAACTGTGGTCACTGGCGCTGGTGGAGACGGATGCGGCCGGCAACAGCTGGCGCTATCGCTACGATTCGCGTGGCAACTGCACCCATGAGATCGATCCGCTGGGCCAGGTCACGCGGTACGGCTATGACGAACGTGGCCAGACAGTCGAGATCATTGACGCCACCGGCAAGCGCAAGACGCTGGAGTGGAATGATCTTGGTCAACTGATTGAACACGTCGACTGCTCCGGCTATCCGACCCGCTTTGGCTACGACCGACACGGCAATCTGCAGGTGGTCACTGACGCGTTGGGCGAGCGCACAGTCTATGAGCACGACCCACAAGGTCGACTGGTGAAATGCGAGCTGCCGGACGGACGTATCGAGCAGTACCTGCGTGACGCCAGCGGTTTGCTCAACGGTTACGTCGACCCCGCCGGACACACCACCCGTTATCAATACGATCTGCGCGGTCAGGTTCGCCAACGCATCGATGCACTCGGGCGGCCTGTGCAGTTCAGCTACGACGCCTACGGTCGTTTGCAGGCGCTGACCAACGAAAATGGCGAGAGTTACCGTTTCGCCTGGGACGCTGGCGACCGCCTGACACAGCAGCAGGACCTGGATGGCAGCGCCCGCCTCTACGCTTACGACGCGCTGGACGATGTCATCCGCATGGAATATGCACCCGCGCCGTTCGGCAACGGTCTGGCAGTGGTCCCGACCCAGCCGCTTTCACCGATCACGCACCTGCTGGAGCGTGACGCGGTCGGTCGGTTGATCGCCAAAGTCACCGACGATGGCCGCACGCAGTATCAATACAGCCCGGTCGACCAACTGACCGAAGTGACCTTTGCCGGTCGCCCCGGTACCGAGCAGACGCTGAGCTTCGCCTATGACGCCCTCGGCCAGATGCTGGAGGAACAGAGCGCAGCCGGCAGCCTGAAATACCATTACGACGAACTGGGCAACCTGATCCAGACGCAACTGCCGGATGGTCGCTGGCTCAACCGCCTGAACTACGGCAGCGGTCACCTGCACCAGATCAATCTGGATGGCCAGGTCATCAGCGATTTCGAGCGGGATCGCCTGCATCGCGAGGTGTTGCGCACTCAAGGGCATGTCAGTACCCGCAGCGAATACGACCGTGCCGGACGTCTGCGTGCTCGTCAACGCCGACTGACCAGCCAGTCGCCAATCTTGCCGGCCCCCGCCCAGAAGCGCTTCGAGTTCGACCCGGCCGATAACCTGATCGGCCGTCTCGACCAGCAGCCGCGTGGCGATCATCGCCAACTGCTGCACTACGATGCCACTGGCCGCATCATCGCCAGCCAGGACAACGTTCAAGGCCAGAACGAAACCTTCGCCTACGACGCCGCCGCCAACCTGCTCGACGGCCCGCCTGCCAGTGCAGGGCTGGTAGTGCATAATCGGTTGCTGACCTATCAGGACAAACGCTACCGCTATGACGCTTTCGGACGAATGATCGAAAAGCGCAGCGGCAGTCATCGCGTTCAGCGCTTCGCCTATGACGCAGAGCATCAACTGATTGAAGTCCGCACCGAACAGGGCGGACGGACTTCAGTAGTCAACATGACCTACGACCCGCTGGGTCGGCGCATCGCCAAAAGCGAGCACGACGAAAACGGCTTTGCGCTGGGCGAGACCCGCTTCACCTGGGACGGCATGCGCCTGCTGCAGGAACACAAACACAGCCAGACTAGCCTTTACATCTACGCTGACGACGGCTACGACCCGCTGGCCCGGATCGACGGCAGCGGCGCATTGCAAAAGATCCGCTACTACCACAACGACCTCAACGGCCTGCCGCAGCAACTGACCGAACCTGACGGCCACACCGTCTGGCAGGCCCGCTACCAGGTCTGGGGCAACACCGTCGAAGAAATCCGCGAACCCTACTACATCGAAGAACAGAACCTGCGCTTCCAGGGCCAATACCTGGACCGCGAAACAGGGCTTCACTACAACACCTTCCGGTTTTATGATCCCGACATCGGACGCTTCACCACACCGGACCCGATTGGGTTGGCGGGTGGCATCAACCTGTACCAGTACGCGCCGAATCCGATTGGTTGGGTGGATCCGTGGGGGTGGAGTTGCACAACTGGACGATCTGGTAAGCAAGCAAAACTGCGTTCTCTCATGGACGACCCTAAGCAGCCTAAATGGATTAGAGGATGGATAAAAAATGAGCTGCGCCACATAAAAAATAAAAAAAGAAAGACTATACGTCTTCCAGGCAATTCTAAAAAATCCAAGGCTCCAGGAAAGGTGCTTGCTCATAAACGAGGCATGCGGGCTAAAGACGGGCATTCTTATGAGCACTCAGTGATGCAAGATCACGACTTGCACTTACTGGAACACAAATACGAAGGGTATTAAAATATGAACAGACAAAAAATAGAGAACGTACTTTTACTCGATGATCTAGAACGATTAGAGTACTTCATTCGAAAAGTGGCAGACTTCGAAGAGCTATGGGGAGCCTATGAGGAGGGATGGCTGCTTCTAGGGGACAATAGTGATAAAAAATTTCTTCCGGTTTGGCCTGAAGAAGACTTCGCAAAAAACTACATAGATGAAAATAAAGCCATTGCATTACCGAAACGTATAGAGCTTGGCCATTTTTTTGAAAAATGGCTACCTGGCATGGAGAACGACGGTACAGATATCTTAGTATTCCCTATCAAGGGATCTCAAGGAGTAGTTTTACCCCCCTCTGTTCTTAACGAAAAATTAAAAGAAGAAATGCAACAGTATGACTAATCGACGGGCCGCCTGCCAGTGCAGGGCTGGTGGTGCATAACCGGCTGCTGACCTATCAGGACAAGCGCTACCGCTATGACGCCTTCGGACGAATGATCGAAAAGCGCAGCGGAAGTCATCGCGCTCAGCGCTTCGCCTATGACGCAGAGCATCAACTGATTGAAGTCCGCACCGAACAGGACGGACGGACTTCAGTAGTCAACATGACCTACGACCCGCTGGGTCGGCGCATCGCCAAAAGCGAGCACGACGAAAACGGCTTTGCGCTGGGCGAGACCCGCTTCACCTGGGACGGCATGCGCCTGCTGCAGGAACACAAACACAGCCAGACCAGCCTTTACATCTACGCTGACGACGGCTACGACCCGCTGGCCCGGATCGACGGCAGCGGCGCATTGCAAAAGATCCGCTACTACCACAACGACCTCAACGGCCTACCGCAGCAACTGACCGAACCTGACGGCCACACCGTCTGGCAGGCCCGTTATCGGGTCTGGGGCAACACCATCGAAGAAATCCGCGAGCCCTACTACATCGAAGAACAGAACCTGCGCTTCCAGGGCCAATACCTGGACCGCGAAACAGGGCTTCACTACAACACCTTCCGGTTTTATGATCCCGACATAGGGCGCTTCACCACACCGGACCCGATTGGGTTGGGTGGCGGACTGAACACATATGCATACGGTCCAAATCCTATTGGCTGGGTTGCCCCATGGGGCTGGAGTCCGAGCTCCGTTCTGGATCGTTCGTTAGGCGGCGTTGTAGGAGACGGCATGCAGGCGCAGCATGTCATTCCAGTTGCCGTGTGGAAAGATCGAAAACCATTTTTAGATTCAATCGGTATGGGTCACACACGCGACATGAAAAGTAATGGATTACTGATGCCAGACAGCGAGGCTAAAGCACGAACTGTAGGCCGCAAGGTCTACCATGTTGGGTCACACGCCGACTATTCCCGGATGATTGATCAAAAAATCAATCGAATCAGCAAACGTTATTATGCAAAATCCATAACTCAAGCGCAGGCTCGACAGCAAGTTGAATCACTTCAACGCAGCCTAAGGAAAAAAACCATGTCAGGAAGGATACGCACGAAATCAACCACAGGCCGACTTTGCTAAAGAGAGATTTTATGCTTTACACACTTGCACTCAGATCCGAAAAAGGCTGTCCCGTTTTTATTGACGGCATTCTCAAGGAAAGCTTCTATCCTGGCATCTATAATGAAAGCATGTCCGGGACTTGGTATTATGCAGAGCCTGGAGAACAGCTCGCTTCTCTGCCCGAAAATCTCGTGCTTATTACTAAAGACAAGGACTATAATTTCGACTTTCGTACCGGATTAGATGGTCACTTCGTTAGCGAACATTTTCTTAAAGTTCTTAAAGAGCTGAAGATCAGCAATTGGGAATTTTCCAGTCTAGACATCGTTAATCCAAAAGGGGAGAAAGCAACGCAGAAAAAATACTACTACATGCGTCAGGTAATGCAAGAACAAGAAAAGCAAAACGTTATTGACACTGAGCGATCCAAAATTAACTTTAGAAAAAATGGCGAGATAAAAAACATAACATCTCTTGCAATTAAAGAAACCGTGGCACTGGATTTTTTTGAAATCTTCGAAATCAGCTTGCTGGGATATATTTTTATTTCATCGCGCGCCGCAAAAAAATTTGAAGAAGAAAATTTTAAAGGCTTTGAGATAGTCGGCACTGAAGAGATAGGCTCTGTAGAGTGCGCGTAATTTTGGAGATGGTGCCGGTAACTACAGAAATAAGTGCACGAGAACGACTTTGCGCTAGGCACACAAACACAGCCAGACAGCCTTTACGTCTGCGCTGACGACGGCATGGATTACTGATGCCTGATAGCCAAGCAAAAGCGCGCACTATCGGTTGGAACGTTCACCACAATGGATCTCATCGAAACTACTCTGATCTGGCCGGTATGAAACTAGAGCGAACCAGTCAGCGTTTTTATGCGAATAATGGATCCAAGGCGCACGCTCGACAACAGGTCAAGCCGCTTCAACGTAGTCTCCGAAAAAAACCGCATCCGGGAGAGTACGAACAAAATCAACCACAGGCCGACTGGGTTGAAAAGAGAGGCTTCATGTTTTACACGCTTGCATACAAACCAGACAAAGGCTGTCCTGCATTTATCGACGGCATACTCAAGGAAAGCTTTTACCCGGGAATTTATGACGAAGGCATGTCGGGTAGCTGGTATTACGCTGAGCCCGGAGTACTGCTGACAGCGCTGCCAAAGCGGCTCATACTCATCACCAAAGACAAGGGCTATGATTTTGACTTTCGCACTGCGTTAAGTGGTCACATAGTTAGCGAAAGCTTTCTAAAAATCTTCAATGAAATAAAAACCAGTACATGGGAAGTCGCAACGCTGGACATCGTCAACCCTAAAGGCGAAAAAGTTACGGACAAACAATACTATTACATACGTCAGGTCATGCAGGAACAAGAAAAACCGCACATCATAGACATCGAACAATCGAATATTAACTTTAGAAAAAACGGTGAAATAAAAAACATTATCTCCCTTACCATCAAAGAAGAAGTAAGCTTGGACTTCTTCAAGATTTTTGAAATCAGCTTATTGGGATACACTTTTGTGTCATCAAGACTCGCCGACGTGTTGAAAAACGAAAATCTGAAAGGCTTTGAGCTGGTGAGCACCGAGCAAGTCGGCGCTATAAAGCGTGCATGACGTTGACATCTATTCATATGCACCTTTGAAGCGCACAGTCTGAAAGACAGATTGGGGGGGGATCCGTGGGGGGGGGGTGTTCGCAAAGACTTGGCAGGAACCTGAAAAACAGGCCTGCAAATTCGGCAGCGCACCACATCGTGGGCGATACCTCAGCCAAAGCAGCAACGTCGCGCGCGATATTGAAGAAACACGGTATCGACGTTGACTCAGCCGAAAACGGTGTATGGTTACCAAATCGCAATAATAAAGATGCTCTTCCTGGAATACTGCACAACGGAAAGCACCCTAACGCGTACTTTTACAAAGTAAAAAAAAGAATTGCCGATGCGGACCTAAGAGGAGGGAAAACAGAAGTTCTCGCAGAGCTTAGCGCATTAAAAGGCGAGTTAATTTCCGCCCCTAGAACGTCTAGCATGGGCAACCGTAATAAATTAGGAGACTGGTATATGACACAGTTTTTTGAACCCTTTAGTAACGAACGCTACCAAAGCTTTATTTTCGAGGAGGCCCTCAAGGATATTGAATGGAAAGACAGCTCAGCGCCACTCTTGCAGGAGAGCTTTGGGCGGGCGCTGAATGAAAAATTAAAGCCCTTGAGCGTAATACCTAACCCTGAAGAAAACAAAAAAAATAAAATAGCGGACATCTCATTATTAGGCGCAAACTCTATAATAATACTCTCGTCTTCGGCACGTGAACATCTTGAGGAAAACCTGAATCCTTACGGAGAGTTTGTACCCCTCAAAGAACAGAACTCACCCTACGTCGGCTTTCATGTAAACGTTGTACTTAGCGATTCGATAGTCTGGGAAAAGTCAAAATATAGAGAAACAGCTAACGGTTACAAGATAATTTATAAACCAACATTGGATAGTAGTGTCGCGGGAGATAGGTATATATTCATGCTAGAAGAGAGCACCACTCGAATTTACATTTCGGACAGCTTCCTGGCAGACTGTAAAAAATTTAAATTAACGGGCATTAGTCTGAAAAACTGCACTAGCATCGAAGCTGATTGCCCAAGCGATGGCGAATGATCATTGGCGTTTCATAAACTGGCTACGGTAGAAAAATTTACGAGTTTGGTAGCTACAGACTATCTGATGGCTCTTCGCCTGCCTAAGTAAAGAAATCATCAAAATTGCATTGTCCGCCACAGACAAGCGAGGCACTGCATCGGTAGAGCAAACACTTGCTAGACTGGGTAAAAGAATGAGCAAAAACGCACTATGAAAAATTTAGAAATATCCAAAATTTATAAAGAAAATCTGAAACTTATCGGGAAGATTTACACATGGATTGAAAAAGGTAAGATTGAAAATATAAAGGAAGCTCTGGCGATGAAGCCAGAGCTTCTATTTATCCCTGAAGATGGCGTGCCGGGGGAAGTAGGGCTTTTACATTTATCTGCTCAAGAAGGAAAAACCGATATCTGCAAACTTTTCGTTGATTGTGGTGCAGATGCAAATGCATGTGCCTACGAGGCAGGAGGATCCACCCCCCTCCACGAGGCTGCTGCGGAAGGACACCTAAAAACCGTCCAACTCCTCTTGGATAATGGAGCGGCGGTAGACGGACATCCTTTTAGTCTAACCACGCCTCTCATAGACGCTATCATCTCCAACCAATTTCAAACCGTGGAACTTCTGATCAATCAAGGCTCTGATGTCAATCGTCTTCATGCGAAAATAAATAGTGCACCTCTTGATATAGCTGACATGTGGGGCCACTCAGAGATCTCAAACCTCTTAAAGCTGAGGGGCGCGTTGAGCACAAGAGATATCATTGTAGATTCAGAAGCGCAGTTCGGCGGACCTATAGTGATTTTTATTCACAACACTGTTGGGTGGGTGCTACCCAGTAAGTTCAGCCCCATCACAGATGTTGAGAATCTAGCATTACGCATTAGTTGTATTGATGGAAAAAACAGGAACAAATTGCTTTTTACGACAGGACTCTTTACTCAGCGTCCTCATACAGAGTTATTGATTTGCCTTCCCGGCGACTGGCCGTTGCCGCGAAACTCTTTACCTGTAGATAATCCTTGGACCTTTCCAACTTCATTCTTGAAAAGACTTGCTCTTCATGTAAAAAGCAGCGTCCCGCTTAGCGAAGGGGACATGATTGTTAAAACAGATGAAAATTATAATGATCTCGCATGGCCCGATGGTGTCGATGCTCTTATGGCTGTCAACAAATCATGGAACTCAACAACTGATGAAAACACAATAGAGATTGATGATAGAGTTTATCTTTTTGTTCTAGCCCCTATAAAGTTTGGAAAGCCAGGCAGGCCTACTGGCGAAAAATTGTCCTCGCTGCTGGAACGAAAAAGGAAAGGCAGCTGGAGTAGTGTATGTCTCGCTGCGCCAGAAAAATCTAGCTACAGTCAACTGGGCATCAAATAATTTTTATGCGATATTTTGAATAAGCTGAAGCACTGACCCTCTTTGGCATTAACTCAAAACCCTATGAACGTATGAATATCGCAGGCCAGAAACTGACTGCGCAGTCTCTGTGGAATCTTCGCCAGCAAGGTGCAATTAAGCCAACAAACATTCCTTGGTATCAATAGGTGAAAAAATGTCAGACCAAAAGATTTTAGATGGGTTTGGGGAGCAACTGATCACATCCGTACGTGATCGGACAATTGAGAAATTCGAAAAAATAGAAATGGGTTCTTTAAAATCTCAAAAAGGTCTGGAGCTCAGCAAATTGTTGAGCCAGTTTAACGATGAACAAAAAAAGCCATCAAAACCTTAATAATCGAGACAACCGACAATGCCCTTTTTAATTTCCTGGATATGATTGAACAGAACGATGAAAAAATTGAACTCACATTTTTCAGAAAAAATATAAACACACTCAGTGATGGTCTATCGGGCGAGTTATTCACCAGCGACGGCTGGATAAGCAGGTACAGCCGTGTAACGCCTAAGTAGGAGCTGCGTCACCGCCGATTCTGTCTTGAGCAGACATGTGAAACGCAGGGCTTTGCGTCACTTCGACCTCTCCGGACAACCGCGCAATGCTTGAAAAAAAGTCCTCATCATCGCTCATGGATGTTTCCCGCCAGATACCCAAATTTCTATTTCGCAACAAGAGGCTCGTACGGCAAGAAGATATGCGAAGTCTTTCGCCAAGAATAAAAGCTGCTTTTAGAGGATATACGAATGGGTTATAAAACGATCACTCACTCCGACCGCGATGAATCGTAAGCGCTCCATAAACCCCACCTGGCAAAAGATAGGTAAAGCGCTTAGCTGTGAAGTCGAGGTTCGCAGTTCCACGGCAGCAAGGCTTCGTAATC
>NZ_JAGTPK010000023.1 GCF_021147775.1 Pseudomonas californiensis | reverse complement strand
CGCCCACGCCCACGCCCACGCCCACGCCCACGCCCACGCCCACGCCCACGCCCACGCCCACGCCCACGCCCACGCCCACGTCTACGAGAACCACCTGGACATGCTCAACGAACAGCTCACCCGTGAGCCGTTCCCGATGCCGAAACTGGTAATTTCCGACCGTGTGCCCGAGTTCGCCAAGACTGGGGTTTACCAGCCAGAGTGGCTGGAGCTGATCGAGCCGTCCGACTTCTCGCTGGAAGGTTATGAGCATCACCCGGCCATGACCGCGCCAATGGCGGTTTGATCGGGCCGAGTGAGGCGTGATTCAGGCGATGGGCGGATGCGTGGGTCGCTTGAGCGGCGTTGAGGGCGGATTTCAGACCAGTACGATCTGATTCTTGCCTTGGCGCTTGGCTTGATACATCGCAGCGTCAGCGCGCCCGTAGAGGGCTTCCAGGCTGGTGTCGTCCTGGCCCAGATTGGTCAAGCCCTGGCTGGCGGTGATGCTGAACGTACTGCTGCCGCACTGAAAGTTCTGGCGCTGGATCTCGCGCTGCAAGCGCTCAGCGATCTGCATGGCCATCTCCGGCGCACAGCCAGGGAACACCGCTGCAAACTCTTCACCGCCGATCCTGCCGAACAGATCGCCTCGTCTGAGTGCTGAACGCCCGCTTTCAGCGATGCGCTGCAGAACGGTGTCGCCTTCCTGGTGCCCGTAGGTGTCGTTCACCAGCTTGAAGTCATCGATGTCCAGCAACAGGAACGCCAGTGGCGTGCCGTTGAGCCGTGCCAGCTCGAACTCCCGCTGCGCGCATTCGAAAAAATGACGTCGGTTGCTGCTCTGGGTCAGTACGTCAGTGGTGGCCAGACGTTGCAGTTCGTCTTCAAGCTGCTTTTTGTCGGTGATGTCTTCGGCAATGCCCACCACGATCAGACGCTGATCGGCATCGGTGTTGCGGCTGACGAAGCATTTGTCGCTGAGCCAGCGCACCTCACCGTCGGCGCGGATGATCCGGTATTCACGGTCCTCGATTGATCCTTTTTCAATCACTTCGCCCAGGCTGCGCTCGGCGTAGTTCAGGTCGTCCGGATAGATGCTGTCGCGCCACTCGCCATAGTCGGCCAGCAACAGCCCGGCAGAGCGGCCAAAGATGCGCTCGTAGGCGGGGCTGACGTAGACCATGCGCTGGGTTTCCCAGTCAAACGCCCACAAAACAGCGTTCACGCTCACCAGCAACGAGCTGAACAGCTGTTCGCGTTCGCTCAGGCGTGCGACCTCTGCCTGAGCGTGCATCAGGGCGAGCAATGTTTCGGCGGCGGCGGGTGTTTCAGTCATCGGGGTGCTGGGTGAAGCAGTCAGGTTTTGCTTTTCCATAGGACGGTATCTCAGGCGGCGTGCGCATACAGCCACAGCCTCTCCCAATCGAGGATGGGGGACGCTGGTGAGATAGGATTTACGCGGGGAAGTTCAAGTGTCGGTGCGCCCGTAGCGGGCGCACCGATCAACGGTGTCAGGCTTGTGCGGGGCGCAGCGAGTAGGTTTTGAGCTGGTCTGCGAAGTCGCGCAGTGACTGGATGCCACTGGCTTCGGCTTCGTGAATCCACTCTTTTATCGCCGACAACATGTCATGGCCGTTACTGCTGGTCTTGACCCAGATCTGCTGCAACGCCAGGCGTTTTTCGTAGATCACTTTCAGCGCATGGCTGTGTTCCAGCATGGTCTGGATACGCAGATGGTGCTTGTCATCCAGCAGGCTGGTTTCGCGCGACAGCAGGCGCTTGGCGCGGTGGAACTGGTGGCGAACCGATGCATCGGCCTTGGCAAGCTCCTGGGCAACCAGCGGGCCGATCACAAGCTTGCGATACTGCGCCATGATCTGGAACCGGTTGTTGAGGATCGCCATCGCGGTGTCCATGTCCAGATGGCCCTTGCCTTCGACTCGATGAGCAATAGGCGCGACCCGCTGGACCTTGGCCAGACCCAGGAAACTGAACAGCTTGATCCACGCCCAGCCCATGTCGAATTCCCACGGCTTGACCGACAGCTTGGCGGAATTGGGGTAGGTGTGGTGGTTATTGTGCAGCTCTTCGCCGCCGATCACGATGCCCCACGGCACCAGATTGGTCGCGGCATCACGGCATTCGAAGTTGCGATAGCCCACCGCATGCCCGAGGCCGTTCACCACGCCTGCCGCCCAGAATGGAATCCACATCATCTGGATCGCCCAGACGGTGATGCCCAGCGCGCCGAACAGCACGAGGTCGATAACCGCCATCAGGGCGATACCGAGCATTTTGTAACGCGAGTACAGGTTGCGCTCGATCCAGTCTTCCGGGCAGTTCTTGCCGTAGATACGCAGGGTGTCCTGGTTCTGGGCTTCTTCGCGATACAGCTCGGCGCCTTTGCGCAGCACGGTCGACAAGCCTTTCACGACCGGACTGTGCGGATCGTCAACGGTTTCGCATTTTGCGTGGTGTTTACGGTGGATGGCAGTCCACTCGCGGGTGTTCTGGGCAGTGGTGAGCCACAGCCAGAAACGGAAAAAGTGCTTGAGCCCGGCGTTCAATTCAAGTGAACGGTGGGCAGAGTAGCGGTGCAGATAGACCGTGACGCCGACAATCGTCACATGGGTCATGGCCAGTGTGACTGCTATTACCTGCCAGACAGAAAGGTCGAGCAAACCGTTGTACCACATAGGCTGTTTGGCCCTCGTAAAGACACTCGTGAAGAAATAAGTAGTAGCACGCATTATCACTGACATCACACAGAAAACCAGTCACCCTTTTAGATAAGAGTCGCAGGATGTTTCCTGTTCTATAATCCTTTCATTTCATAAGGGTTTTGGTTTTCCGATGGCTCAAACGACTGTATGCGCCCTGCGAGCGGCCATTCTGTATGGCTTGCTGGCCATCCTTTGGCTAGCAGCGTGCAACCACTGGCTGCCCTTATTCATCGAAGATCCGGCTCTGTTGGCGCGGGGGCAGCAGATAGGCGGTTACGCGTGGGTGCTGCTGAGCGCGGTCATGATCTTTGTCGCACGTGAACGGCTGATGACGAACAGGCGCGGCAAGGCTCTGCTTGAACGGCAACAGGAAGACACCGATCGGCTCCGTCTTGCGGCGGCAGTCTTCGACAGTACCCTTGAAGGCGTGCTGGTCAGCGATGCGAAGGGCAACATTGTTCACGTCAATCGTGTATTTGTGGGCATCACCGGTTATCAGCCCGATGAGGTGCTGGGCGTCAACCCCAGCAAGTTCAAGTCCGGTCGGCATGGCCCTGAGTTCTATCGGCAGATGTACCGTTCGATTCTCAGCGCCGGGCAGTGGAGCGGCGAAATCTGGAATCGGCGCAAGAGTGGGGAAGTGTATCCACAGTGGCAGACGATTCGCGCCGTCAAAGGCAAGGATGACCAGCCCAAGCATTTCGTCGCGGTGTTCTCCGACCTCAGCGCGATCAGGCGCTCCGAGCAGGAGCTGGCTCGGTTGGCGCATTACGATGCGTTGACTGACCTGCCCAATCGACTGTTGCTTACGGACAGGATCAGCCAGGCACTGACTTCTGCCCGGACGAGCAAGCGCGGTTGCGCATTGCTGCTGGTCGATCTGGATCATTTCAAGACCATCAACGACAGTCTGGGCCACAGCGTGGGTGATGACGTACTCAAGATGGTGGCCGAGCGGCTGAAGGGGCTGCTCGATGACGAAATGACGCTGGCGCGGCTGGGTGGGGACGAATTTGCCCTGCTGGTCAAAAACTGCCAGCAGATGGGCCAGGCGGCTGCGCTGGCGCAGCAGGTGATCGAGGTATTCAAAGCGCCTTTTTCAGTCGCTGGGCATCAGCTGTTCATCACCGCAAGCGCAGGTATCAGCCTGTTCCCGGACGATGCGCTGACGGATGAGCAGTTTCTGCGCAATGCAGACTCGGCGCTGTTCAAGGCCAAGAGTGAAGGGCGGGAGCGCTATGCGCTGTACACCGAAGAGCTGACCGCCCATGCCAGGCAACGGGTATTGCTGGCCGGTGAGTTGCGTCGAGCCATACAGCAGCAGGAACTGAGGGTTTTCTATCAGCCGGTTCATGATCTCTCCAATGGCCGCATGTGTGGGGTGGAAGCGCTGGTGCGCTGGCAGCATCCGTCGCGCGGCATGGTATCGTCAGGCGAGTTCATCCCGATTGCGGAGCAAAACGGTCTGATCGCCGACATTGACGCCTGGGTGCTGGAGGCAGCGTGTCGCCAGATGCAGCAGTGGCGGGCCTTGGGTTTTGCGGCGGATTTTGTCGCGGTCAACGTGTCCAGCCGGATGTTCGGCCGTGGCGATCTGCACAGTCAGGTGGCCCAAGTGCTGCGCGATACCGGCCTTGATCCGGCTTTTCTCGAACTGGAGGTAACTGAAAGCGCGGTGATGGAAGACCCCGAGCGGGCGATTGAACAGCTTCACCGTCTGCGCGAGCTGGGCCTGAGTCTGGCCATCGATGATTTCGGTACCGGCTACTCGTCGCTGTTGCGGCTCAAGCGCATGCCGGTGCAGAAGCTGAAAATCGATCAAGGCTTTGTGGCCGGACTGCCCGAAGATGATGACGATATCGCCATTGTGCGAGCAGTTATCGCGCTCGCCAGCAGCATGGGCATGAAGGTGCTGGCGGAAGGGATCGAGCACGTCGATCAGGCTTCGCTCCTGCTCGCCAACGGCTGTCAGCTGGGTCAGGGGTATTGGTTCGCGCGACCGATGCCTCCCGAATTGATCGATTGGACGCAAGTGCTTATCCCTGCCGCATCACCGCTCAAAACGCCTGAGCAGCCTTGAACGCCAAGCCAGCCGAGGCATCAGGCGCATCTTGTTGGACGTTTCAACTCCGTAATTTCCTTTGGTTATATCTGCATTCTTAAATAGTCTTTTTAAGAATATCCGCGCCTCATTATTATTGCCCTACCGCCACACGTCATCGCCCCCAGTCGCGATGGCCGGCTCCCCTATTTCAAGGAATCAGATAATGAGCGCATCTCTACGTAGTGTTGACGGTCAGGACGAAGCAGCAATTCTGCGTGAGATTCAGAGTGCGCTGCGTGACCTGCGTTTTGGGGCTGTTGAAATCACTGTGCACAACGCACAAGTGGTCCAGATCGAGCGCAAGGAAAAATTCCGGTTGCAGAACTCCGGCGCCAAGCCGAGCTGACAGCACACCCGACTGGTTAACCGGAGGGCTTCGTTTCGACTCCTGATACACCCTGCCAATAGTCAGTGCGCCAGCGCGGTCATCGCGCTGACGTGCGAAGAAGAATCAAAAAAAGCCAACACACAGCATTCTCCAGGAGCTTCATCTATGTCCATTCGCCGCTTTGCTCTGGCCGCACTTGCCAGTGCTGTATTCGCAGGATCTGCAGTCGCCAAGGATTATGAACTGCTCAACGTGTCCTACGACCCGACGCGCGAGCTGTATCAGGATTACAACGCAGAATTCGCCAAACACTGGAAACAGGCTCACCCGGACGACACCGTCACGATCAAACAGTCCCACGGTGGCTCGGGCAAACAGGCCCGTGGCGTGATCGATGGTCTGCGCGCAGACGTCGTGACCCTGGCGTTGGCCGGTGACATCGATGAAATCGCCAAGCTCGGCAAGACCCTGCCTGAAAACTGGCAGACCCGCCTGCCGGACGCCAGCACCCCTTACACGTCGACCATCGTGTTTCTGGTGCGCAAGGGCAACCCGAAAGGCATCAAGGACTGGGGCGACCTGATCAAGAAAGACGTATCTGTCATCACGCCGAATCCTAAAACCTCAGGCGGTGCCCGCTGGAACTTCCTCGCCGCCTGGGCTTATGGCCTGAAGGCTGGCGGTGGTGACGAGGCCAAGGCCAAGGAATACGTACAGACTCTGTTCAAGCACGTACCGATTCTGGACACAGGCGCCCGCGGTTCGACCATCACGTTCGTGAACAACGGTCAGGGTGATGTGTTGCTGGCCTGGGAAAACGAAGCATTCCTTGCACTGAAAGAAGATGGCGGCGCTGACAAGTTCGACATCGTCGTGCCTTCGTTGTCTATTCTTGCCGAGCCACCTGTCGCTGTCGTCGACAAAAATGCCGAGAAGAAAGGCAACACTGAAATCGCGACCGAGTACCTCAAGCACCTGTACAGCAAGGAAGGCCAGGAAATCGCGGCGAAGAACTTCTACCGTCCACGTAATGCCGAAGTGGCTGCCAAGTACGAGAAGCAATTCCCGAAACTGCAGCTGGTCACTATCGACAAAGACTTTGGCGGCTGGAAAACTGCGCAGCCGAAATTCTTCAATGACGGCGGTGTGTTCGACCAGATTTACCAAGCGCAATAAACCCAATGACGATACCGCGCGGCGCGGTATCGCACTGTTGGTCAAGCAGCCCGGATGAACGTCCGGGCTTCGTGCACGTGAAACCAGGGACTTTTATGTCGCGTCGTATCTCCCCCGTCATACCCGGCTTCGGGCTGACGCTGGGCTACACCTTGGTGTACCTCAGTCTGATTGTGCTAATACCGCTGGCGGCCATGTTCATTCATGCCTCTCAGCTCACCTGGGATCAGTTCTGGACCATCATCACGGCACCACGCGTGATTGCGGCCCTCAAGCTGAGTTTTGGTACTGCGTTCTACGCGGCCCTTATCAATGGTGTGATCGGTACGCTGCTGGCCTGGGTGCTGGTGCGTTATACCTTTCCGGGACGCAAGGTCATTGATGCGATGATCGACCTGCCGTTCGCGCTGCCCACCGCAGTGGCCGGTATTGCCTTGACAGCGCTGTATGCCCCCAATGGCTGGGTTGGGCAGTTCGCGACCGAGCTGGGCTTCAAGATCGCTTACACCCCGCTGGGCATCACGCTGGCACTGACGTTCGTCACGCTGCCGTTCGTGGTACGCACCGTGCAACCGGTGCTGGCGGATATTCCCAAGGAAGTCGAAGAAGCGGCTGCCTGTCTGGGCGCGCGCCCGTTGCAGGTATTTCGCCACATCCTCGTTCCTGCGTTGCTGCCTGCCTGGCTGACCGGTTTTGCCCTGGCGTTCGCCCGTGGCGTCGGTGAGTACGGCTCGGTGATCTTTATCGCAGGCAACATGCCGATGAAGACCGAAATCCTGCCGCTGCTAATCATGGTCAAGCTCGACCAGTACGATTACACGGGGGCTACGGCGATCGGCGTGATGATGCTGGTGGTTTCCTTCATTTTGCTGCTGCTGATCAACTTGCTGCAGCGACGCATCGAAACCCCATCCTGAGGAGGCGCAGAGCATGTCCTATTCATCTGTTTCAGCCGCTGCCTCCGCCAATGCTGCCCGTCGTGGCAGCGCGGTGTCGCGTCGTATCCTGATCGGCCTGTGCTGGCTGGTGTTCATCGCGTTTCTGGGGTTGCCGCTGTTTATCGTGGTTTCTCAGGGACTGAAAAACGGCCTGGGTGCATTCTTCACGGCAATTCTTGAGCCGGATGCACTGTCGGCACTCAAGCTGACGGTGATTGCCGTCTTGATCTCGGTGCCACTCAACCTGGTGTTCGGCGTCAGCGCCGCGTGGTGCGTGAGTAAATACTCGTTCCGTGGCAAAAGCATTCTGGTCACGCTGATCGACCTGCCATTTTCGGTGTCGCCGGTCATTGCGGGTCTGGTCTACGTACTGATGTTCGGCGCTCAGGGGTTGTTCGGCCCGTGGCTTCAGGATCACGACATCCAGATCGTATTCGCACTGCCGGGCATTGTGCTGGCGACTATTTTTGTCACCGTCCCCTTTGTGGCGCGCGAGCTGATCCCGCTGATGCAGGAGCAGGGTACGCAGGAAGAAGAGGCGGCGCGGCTGCTGGGCGCCAACGGCTGGCAAATGTTCTGGCACGTCACGGTGCCCAACATCAAGTGGGGTCTGATTTACGGCGTGGTTCTGTGTACTGCCCGTGCGATGGGCGAGTTTGGCGCGGTGTCGGTGGTGTCCGGTCACATCCGTGGCGTCACCAACACACTGCCATTGCACGTCGAGATCCTCTACAACGAGTACAACCACGTCGCAGCCTTCGCGGTGGCGAGCCTATTGCTGATCCTTGCGCTGTTCATCCTGCTGCTCAAGCAGTGGAGCGAATCCCGTATTAACCGTCTGCGCCAAAGTGCGGCGGAGGAATAATCATGTCGATCGAAGTCCGTAACGTCAGCAAGAATTTCAACGCCTTCAAGGCCCTGAACAGCATCAGTCTGGACATCCAGAGTGGCGAGCTGGTTGCCTTGCTGGGCCCGTCAGGCTGCGGCAAGACCACGCTGCTGCGTATCATTGCCGGTCTGGAAACTCCGGATGCCGGCAGTATCGTTTTCCATGGAGAAGACGTTTCCGGCCATGACGTGCGTGATCGCAATGTCGGTTTCGTGTTCCAGCATTACGCACTGTTCCGGCACATGACGGTGTTCGATAACGTGGCGTTCGGCCTGCGCATGAAACCCAGGCGCGAGCGCCCGAACGAAACCCGCATCGCCGAGAAAGTCCATGAGCTGTTGAACATGGTGCAGTTGGACTGGCTGGCCGACCGCTACCCGGAGCAGTTGTCCGGTGGTCAGCGTCAGCGGATTGCTCTGGCCCGCGCGCTGGCGGTGGAGCCCAAGGTGCTGCTGCTCGATGAGCCGTTCGGCGCGCTGGACGCCAAGGTCCGCAAAGAGCTGCGTCGCTGGCTGGCGCGCCTGCACGAAGACATCAACCTGACGTCGGTCTTCGTGACTCACGATCAGGAAGAAGCCATGGAGGTGGCGGACCGGATCGTGGTCATGAACAAAGGCGTGATTGAGCAGATCGGTTCGCCGGGCGAGGTGTACGAGAATCCGTCCAATGACTTCGTCTATCACTTTCTGGGTGACTCGAATCGGCTTAGCGTGGGGGATGAGGGCCATGTGCTGTTCCGCCCGCACGAGGTGTCGTTGTCGCGCCAGGAACTGGAAGATCACCACGCCGCGGAAGTACGCGACATCCGCCCATTGGGTGCGACCACGCGTGTGACGCTCAAAGTGGAAGGGCAAGGGGAGTTGATCGAGGCAGAAGTGGTCAAGGATCACGACAGCCTGGTGGGCCTGGCCAAGGGCGAGACGCTGTTCTTCAAACCTAAGGTCTGGCAGAAGCTCTGAGTGTGCGAGGGCCTGAATCCAGGCCCTTTTGCAGACAGGCGGTGCATCTGCTAAAGACGCACCGCTCGCCGAACCCGCTATACCGCCGCTTTGCGGGTATTCTTGCCTACCGGGCCGGAGCGCTCTTCGATGGCGTGCTGCAAGGGTTTGAGCATGCCCATCAGGAAGGCGAGTTCCGCGACCACGAACAACGGCCCGATGATCAGGCCCGTCACGTCATCGATAAACGCAGGCTTGCGGCCTTCGTAATAGTGGCCGATGAACTGGATAATCCAGCCGATCACGAACAGAGCTACCCCTGCGCTCAGCCAGACCATCGTCGTCTGTTGAGCAAGATTGGCGCCTGCCCAGATGCACAGCCCCAGGAGCGCCGCCATCACTACGCCGAGCATTCGGTCCAGCCGCAAATAAAAGATCGTCGAAGCCAGTGCGACCAGCGCAGCCGGAGACACCCAGAAGCCACCCATCATCCAGCCAGGACGAGACAAAAGTACCGCCACAGCCAGCACAATCAGCGGAATACCTACGAAGTGGGTCACGATATTGCGTGAATCCCGGTGGTAGGAAGCATATTGGCTAAGATGGTCGACAAGGTTTTTCATTATTATTCCTGCCTGAGACGATGTTCGGGTTGAGCCACCGTATCGTTATGCAACATGAACGCCTGAAATAAAAAGGGGCAAACATGACAAATGGAGTGTTATGGCGGTCAAGGTTGCTCTCTGACTACTGGTTTTCCAATCTGCCTGCCGGTTTGCAGGATAGCCTGCTGGGCGCAGCTCGCCAGAGGCGCAAGACGCCCGGCAAATTATTGTTCGAAAAAGACGACGCGCCGTGCGGCCTTTATGTGCTGCTGGAGGGCCGCGTACGTCTTGGCGGTATTCAGGAACAGCGCCTGACGCCGCGCCTGGAGGAGGTTCGGCCGCCTTACTGGTTTGGCGAAGTGTCGTTGTTCGACGGTGCGCCGCGCAGGTTCGATGTCTGGTCGCTCGATCAG
Source organism: Pseudomonas californiensis (assembly GCF_021147775.1). GTDB lineage: Bacteria > Pseudomonadota > Gammaproteobacteria > Pseudomonadales > Pseudomonadaceae > Aquipseudomonas > Aquipseudomonas californiensis. The sequence continues at coordinate 72,628 of NZ_JAGTPK010000023.1, read as the reverse complement.
ACTATCTTCCTGCACATCCCTCAGGCGGTACTGCTTGAACTGCTCGACAGTTGCCCGGACTACTGGCGCTGGTTCGCCAGCCTGCTCAGTCAGAAACTCGGCCTGCCATTACTGAGCGCGGAGAAGCTGCAACAGTTGCCCGCCAGGGCGTGGGTGGCATGGCGGCTGTTGCTGTTGTGCGAAGGGTACGGTCATTTGAGCCACGCACGTCGCCTGGTCGCGCTTGATGAGATTCAATCGTCCTCTGCGCCGCAACTCTCTTCTTCGGCCCTGCTTGAAGTGCTCACCGAGTTTCATGAGCGCAAGATCGTGCGTCTCGGGGAAGGGCGACTGGAAGTTTTCGACGTGGAAAAATTGCGCAAAGTGGCGAATTTCTCCAAAGCCAAGGCTGTGGTCTGATGTGGACTGGCTGCGTGCTCAGCGCCTCAGTTCATTCCTGTACTGTACGGGTGTCAGACCGGTCCAGCGCTTGAATGCGCGACTCAGGGTTTCGGTATCTGTGAAGCCCAACAGATACGCCACTTCACTCAGGGAGCTTTGCGGATCGCTCATGTGCAGCAGCGCCAGATTCTGACGGCACTGGTTGAGCAGCAGATCGTAGCGACAGCCTTCATCGGCCAAGTGCCGTTGCAGGCTGCGCGTGCTGAGGTGCAACGCCTCGGCGATGATTTCTGCAGAGGGTTCGCCTTCGGGCAGCAGGGTTTCGATGGCCGAGCGTACGCGCTGCTCCCAGATCAATGACGTGGAAGGCTCGTTACCGGAGGCCTGTTCATCGAGTTGTATCGGCCCGTCATCCAGATGGCAGTCAAAGTCATCGCAGGCAAATTCCAGCAGGTTTTCCGGCGCCGAAAAAAACAGCGGAGCACGAAACAGGTCGTGCCACGGTTGCGGGTTTTCAGGCTCGTGACGCTGCAGATGGATCGCCACCGGGGCGTAGTTCCTGCCCAGGCGGTTCCTGCAGGTGCGCACATAAATGGCCGCAAAAGCATCCATGATTTCATGCGTTGATGTTCGGCAGTGTGCCGGTGCGTGGAAGCGAAACTCGTAACGCTCGCCAGCCGGTCTGAAATCCAGCTCCAGCGAATCTTCTGCCATCAAGTGGTAGCGCACGATACGTTCGAAGACCTCGCGCAGCGAGCCACTGGCTACCAGCGTATAGCCCAACGCGTGGAAGGTGGTGGGGCTGACGAAGCGCGATACACGCAGGCCCAGTGTGGGATCTCGGCTGGCATTCAGTGCCAGTTGCCAGAGGTGTGCGGTAATGCTTGCCGGAATCTGTGCCGTTGGGTCATTGAGCAGCAGCGGATCGACGCCGGCAGCCTGGCACAGTTGCGCGCTGTCCAGATCCAGAGCGTCAAGTTGCTTGCGCAGGGCGCGGGTCCAACTGGCGAGGCTGCTTGGCTCGGGCATGGGGGCGACCTTTCCTGTCTCGGGTGGGTGTTCAGCGTCGGACGTATGCCGACAGGGCATCAAAGGGCAGATCCTTTGCCTGAAGCCGCAGCCAGAGAATGTAAGTATTTATGACGTTTGTGCAAGTCCTGCCTGATTGGATGACCTGGGTGGCGCATTCGCAACCGTTAATGACGCAGGGTGCAGTGCTTTCGTCCGCCTCCTGTCTGGCCGGGAAATATGACTGCCTGGTCATCGTATAACCCTGCTGGCTCGGCCACATCTCTATAAGCGCCTGAGCGCTTTTAATCATTGGTCATTCTCATTTTTGGCATTTGACACGATGCTGGCAAATGACTATAAATGCGCCATGTTGTACGACAACGTACGGCTTTCATAAAATTACAACCATAAAAATAATTCAAAGAGTAACAAAGCGCATGAAATCCATTGATTTCCGTATCCAGGAAATGCTCTCCCGCTCGAAAAAGACCCCTGTTTCGCAGGTCTTCGGGAAAGCTGCCAAAAAATATCCCGGTCAAACTCAGTAACTTGAAGTTACATAAAAGCCAGCCGCCCCTCGGTTTCGGCCTCGGGACGCTCATCGCCAATCTAAGAATAAGCAGGGTGAAGAGATGAAAATCAAAGGCATACGGTGGTGGATGGTGGGGCTGGTCACAGCCGGCCTGATCGTCAATTACCTCGCGCGCAACACGTTGTCGGTCGCAGCCCCTACGCTCATGAGTGAGTTGAGCATTTCCACTGAGCAGTACGCCCACATCGTGGTCGCCTGGCAGTTGTGCTATGCACTGATGCAGCCTGTTGCGGGCTACATCATTGACGCCATCGGCACCAAGATGGGCTTCGCCATTTTTGCCGTGGCCTGGTCAGCGGCTTGCGCCGCCGCAGCGTTTGCTACCGGCTGGCAAAGCCTGGCGATCTTTCGTGGCATGCTCGGCCTGACCGAAGCGGCAGGCTTGCCTGCGGGCGTAAAAGCCACCACAGAATGGTTTCCTGCAAAAGAACGTTCGGTTGCCATCGGCTGGTTCAACATCGGTTCGTCGATCGGCGCGTTGCTCGCCCCGCCGCTGGTGGTCTGGGCCATTCTGCAAAGCGGCTGGGAATTGGCATTCCTGATCGTCGGCGGTCTGGGTATTGCCTGGAGCGGCCTGTGGCTGCTGCTGTACAAGCACCCGCGGGACCAGAAGCGCCTGAGCGATACCGAGCGTGACTACATTCTCAGTGGGCAGGAATCACGCCTCAAGGATGCACCTTCTCAAAAAGGCAGCTGGAAAAAGCTGTTCAAGAACCGCAATTTCTACGCCATTGCTTCGGCCCGCATCCTGTCCGAGCCGGCCTGGCAGACCTTCAATGCCTGGATACCGCTGTACCTGATGACTGAACGTCACATGAACATCAAAGAGGTCGCGATGTTCGCCTGGCTGCCGTTTCTGGCTGCCGACATCGGCTGTGTGCTGGGCGGCTACCTCAGCCCGCTGTTTCACAAGTACTGCAAGGTCTCGCTGTTCACGTCACGCAAGATGGTCATGCTGTTCGGTTGCTCGTGCATGATCGGCCCGGCGTGCATCGGTCTGGTTGAAAGCCCTTACACGGCTATCGCCTTGCTGTGCGTCGGTGGTTTCGCCCACCAGACCCTGTCGGGCGCCTTGTACTCCATCACGTCAGACTCGTTCGGCAAAAACGAAGTGGCCACCGCTACTGGCATGGGCGGGATGTTCGGCTTTCTGGGCGCAGCCGCTTTTACTATGGTGTTCGGTGTTCTGGTGACCAAGATCGGCTACAGCCCATTGTTCGTGGTGCTGGCAATTTTCGACATCTTTGCAGCCATCGTGGTGTGGAGCGTCGCGCGTGAAGTGCCGCAGAACGCTGAACCGGTCATTCTGGACTCGCTTGATCCGGGCAGCCGTTCGGTTCCTGCAACGTGAAACGTCGTCGCACATCTGTAACACACTGCGTTTAATCTTTGCTTCAACACTATTTATCAGGGTCGTTCCTTTAAGGCAGGGAGCGGCCCTTTTTTTGTCTTTCGTTACATATGCTTTTAAGGAATTAATAAATATCTTCTTATTCCTTAACGAATATATGATCCGTCCCTATACTCGCCACATGAACGCATACATGCAGGAGGCGAATCCATGCATAACGAGTCGATCCGGTATCTGATCGTGCCAGGCTGGCAGGGGTCTCCTGATGATCATTGGCAAACCCACTGGCAGAACAGCCTGCCCAACAGCGTGCGGGTTGAACAAGCTGACTGGGACAAGCCCCGTCGTGAAGACTGGGTGAGCGAGCTGCAGCGCACCATTGCTTCGCAGAGCACGCCGGTGATCCTGATCGCTCATAGCCTGGGCTGCGTCACCGTCGCGCATTGGGCGCAATTGGCGCCGCTGGAAACCCTGCGTCAGGTGCAAGGTGCTCTTTTGGTGGCGCCTGCTGATGTGGATCGTCCGAACTGCCCGCCAGCCTTGCGTAACTTTGCGCCGGTGCCTTGCGACCTGCTGCCGTTTCCGACACAGATTGTCAGTTCCGATAACGACCCGGCCGTCAGTTCTCAGCGAGCCCTGGAAATGGCGCGTCACTGGGGGGCCGAGCTGGGCTTCCTGAGCCAGGCCGGGCATATCAATGTGAAGTCCGGTCATCAACGCTGGGAGCAGGGTTTCGCCTATCTTTACCGTTTGCAAAACCGTCTTGAACAGCACGCGCGTCGTCGCGCCTGACTGGATCATCCTGTTTGAGGGGCCGTGTGGCCCTGTCTTTATTTAACGCTTGAGTTCACGTAGGGCTCAGGCGGGAGTGTGTCATGAGCCGTCACGAAACCTATGGTCAGCCATTGCTGACATTTCCCGATGCCGAAAAAAGCCCGCTGAGTATTCGCGCCAAGGCGCTGGTGTTCATCGATCCGCGTTCGCGTCAGTTACGCGAGGAGATGGAACAGCTGGCGCCGCGTTCGCTGCCAGTGCTGATTCGCGGCGAGTCAGGAACCGGCAAGGAATTGCTGGCCCGTCATATCCATCGTGGCAGTGACCGGTCAGGCCTGTTCGTTTCGGTGAACTGCGGTGCGATCAGCCCGACATACGCGGATGCCGAACTGTTCGGCTATGCGGCGGGCGCACACACTGGCACGGTCAGCAGCCGTGCAGGCTGGTTCGGCTCTGCCAATGGCGGCACGTTGTACCTTGACGAGATCGGCGATTTGCCATTGCCGATCCAGGTCAAGCTGCTGGCAGCGCTGGAGAATCACGAAGTGACGCGGGTCGGCGCGCATCAGCCGAGCCCGGTCGATGTGCGTCTCGTGGCCGCTACCAGTATCGATCTGGCGCAGGCGGTGGCGGCCGGTAAATTTCATGAGCGGCTTTACCATTATCTGAGTGAAGGTCGCCTGGATTTGCCCGCCTTGCGTGAGCAGCCGGGCAATATCCTGCCGCTCGCCGAATATTTCGTCGGTATTTACAGTCAGCGTCTGAATCTGCCCGTCCAGTTGATCAGCGAGTCCGCGCAGCGAACGCTTGAGGCCCACATATGGCCGGGCAATACCCGTGAACTGGAGAACGTCATCCATTTTGCGTTGCTGGTCAGCAGCGGCGACGAGATTCAGGCGCAAGACATAAACCTGCCTGAAATCACCAGTCCATTGACGCTGATCGAGCGTCAGACTCAACGCTTGCTGGCTGACGGGTCTGAAGATCAACTCAAGGTGGTCAAGCGTCTGTTGGAAAATGTGACTGCTCAACTGGAGCAAACGCACGCTTGAGCCCGTCCCAGAGCGGTGCGGGTGTGGCAAATCGCCTTCGCGCGCAAAAAAGCATAAGCATTTGCTTAAAAAGTATTTTCTCGGAATATAAAACCCCGGTAATGTCCGCACCATGCCGCAGCAAAGGATAACGTTGCGGCAAACCACTGATAAGGCGTCACTTTTTGACGCTCTTGGACTTCGCTAAGGACATTGCATGAAAAAGACGTTGTTGATGACCGCTCTGGCGGCTGCGCTCTCGATTGGCCTGGCTCACGCCGGCGAAAAACTGGTGGTCGGTGCGACGCCTGTACCGCATGCGGAAATCCTTGAGCTGATCAAGCCGACTCTGGCCAAAGAAGGCGTGGACCTGGAAATCAAGGTCTTCACTGACTACGTACAGCCAAACGTCCAACTGAACGAGAAACGCCTGGACGCCAACTATTTCCAGACCAAGCCTTACCTGGACGGCTTCAACAAAGGCAAAGGTGCCAAGCTGGTGACCGGCGTGGGCGTCCATGTTGAGCCGTTTGGTGGCTACTCGAGCAAGTACAAGACCCTGGCCGAACTGCCTGAAGGCGCAACCGTTGCCATTCCAAACGAAGGCAGCAACGCTGGCCGTGCACTGCTTCTGCTGCAGAAGGGTGGCCTGATCACTCTGAAAGATCCGACCAATGCCCTGGCTACGCCGAAAGACATCGCCACCAACCCGAAAAAGTTGAAATTCCGCGAACTGGAATCGGCTGTGCTGCCGCGCGCGCTGAGCCAGGTCGATCTGGCGCTGATCAATACCAACTACGCGCTGGAAGCCAAGCTCAATCCTAAAAAGGATGCGCTGATCATCGAGGGCGCGGATTCGCCTTACGTGAACTTCCTCGTGACCCGCGAAGACAATGCTCATACCGACGCGATTGAAAAGCTGTCGAAGGCGTTGACCAGCCAGGAAGTCAAAGACTTCATCATCAAGAAGTACGACGGCGCGGTACTGCCAGCGTTCTGATGCCTGAGCTGAGGCAGTTGCATGCTGTCGGGTGGACGGGTGATGCCATTCATCAGAACGCCACCAACTGCCTTCTGTGATCGAAACCTTCGCCAGCGAGCCTGCCCGCTGGCTGGTGAAGGTCTTGCCCCGTGTTAACCCTGTACTCCACGTATGATCATCATCTGATCCCCTCTTCGCTAACGCATTCAGAAATATCCATATTCCCCAACGGTATTTAAATTCCGTTTCTTATACCTATACAGTTCCGTCTTTCAGCCACATCAATGTTCTGGAGTCGGAGCTCTCATGCCAGCAGCCTCCCTCGCGTCATCTGCCCCACTTGTTTCGCAATCCTTCGACGTACGTCCATTCCCCGAAAACGTGGGCGCGGAGATCGTTGGGCTGGATTTGTCCAGGCCGCTGAACGACGTCGACTTCGCACGCGTGCACAAGGCGCATCTTGATTACCACGTGATTGTCTTTCGCGATCAACAGATCACACCGCAGCAACAGATCGATTTCAGCCGACGTTTTGGCGCGCTGCAAATTCACGTGCTCAAGCAGTTTTTGTTGGCCAACCATCCAGAAATTCTGATCGTCTCCAACATCGTCGAAAACGGGCAACCGGTCGGCCTGGGTGATGCGGGCAAGTATTGGCATTCGGATCTGTCCTATAAGGAGCTGCCTAGCCTGGGGTCGATGCTCTATGCTCAGGAATTGCCAAGCGAAGGCGGCGACACGTTGTTCGCCAACATGCACCAGGCCTGGGACACGCTGCCCCAACACCTGCGCGATGCAGTCGAAGGACGCTCGGCCGTTCATAGCTATACCGCCCGTTATTCCGAAGGCCATAACGCCGTCAACTGGCGCCCGACCCTTACGCCAGAGCAACTGGCCCAGGTAGTTGAAGTCAGCCATCCCATTGTGCGCACGCATCCTGAGAACGGTCGCAAGGCACTGTTTGTCAGCGAGGGGTTCACGACGCGCATTCTCGGCCTGCCGGAAGACGAAAGCCGTCAGATCCTCGGCGAGCTCTACGCCCACAGCGTGCGCCCTGAGCACATCTATCGGCACCAGTGGCAATCCAACGACATGGTGTTCTGGGACAACCGTTCCTTGATCCACCTGGCGGCTGGCTGCCCGGCCCATCTGCGACGCAAGTTGCATCGCACGACCATCCAGGGCACTGCGCCGTTTTGATTCAGGAGAACCGTTCATGAATGCTGTTGTGCAAAGCCACACGGCCAGCCCCAGTAGCCATCCGCAACCGGCTGTTCAGCACGCCACTGAAGCCTTGTTGCAGGTTCAGGGCGTCAGCCTTGAATACCGTACGCCCGAGCGCGTGGTGAGGGCGACTCATCAAGTCAGTTTCGAGGTTGACCCGGCCGATCGCTTCGTCTTGCTCGGCCCCTCCGGTTGCGGCAAGTCGACACTGCTCAAGGCTGTGGCCGGTTTCATTCAGCCCAGCGAAGGCGAAATTCGTCTGGCAGGCAAGCAGGTCAAAGAGCCCGGTCCGGACCGCATTGTGGTGTTTCAGGAGTTCGACCAATTGCCGCCGTGGAAAACCGTGATCGAAAACGTCATGTTTCCGCTGCTGGCATCGCGCACCCTCAAACGTCCTGAGGCCCTGGAGCGCGCCCGTTATTACCTTGAAAAGGTCGGGCTCAGCGCGTTTGCCGATGCCTATCCGCATACGCTGTCGGGCGGCATGAAGGCGCGTGTCGCGATCGCCAGGGCCTTGGCCATGCAGCCGAAAATCCTGTTGATGGACGAGCCTTTCGCCGCACTCGATGCACTTACCCGACGCAAGATGCAGGAAGAGCTGCTGGAACTGTGGGACGAGGTGCGTTTTACCCTGCTGTTCGTCACGCACTCCATTGAAGAGGCGCTGGTGGTGGGCAATCGTATTCTGCTGTTGTCACCTCATCCGGGGCGCGTGCGTGCGGAAATCAACAGCCACCAGTACGACCTGAAAAGCCTCGGTGGCGTGGGCTTTCAGCAAACCGCCCAGCGTATTCATCGATTGTTGTTCGATGAAGGCGAGGCCGGGCAGGCTGAGCAAGAGCTGAGCTTCCAGGATATCCGCATCGCTTATTAACACCGCGCTCCCACTGGGTAAGTTGCTGACAAAGAGAATCAACCATGAGCCTTTCGCCCCCGATTCGCGAAGAGTACGAAATCACGCTGGAGCCTTTCACGCAGGAAGATCTGGCACGCGACCTCCCGTTGGCGCAACGCATCTGGCAACTGAGCTGGGTGCGCAAGACTGTAATCATGATCGCGCTGGCCGTGCTCTGGGAGGTTGCCGCACGTATCCAGAACAACGACCTGCTGCTGCCAAGCTTTCTGCAGACCGCTGCGGCCTTCTATGACGGACTGCTTTCCGGCGAGCTGTTGAGCAAGGTCTGGATTTCCCTGACCGTGCTGATTCAGGGTTACCTGATCGGCATCGTTCTGGCGTTCGGCCTGACCACCCTCGCAGTGTCCACCCAACTGGGTCGCGACCTGCTCAGTACGCTGACGGCGATGTTCAACCCGTTACCTGCCATTGCGCTGTTGCCGTTGGCCCTGCTGTGGTTCGGGCTGGGGCAGAACAGCCTGATCTTTGTGCTGGTGCATTCGGTGTTATGGGCGCTGGCGCTCAACACCTACGCAGGTTTTCTGGGAGTTTCGGAGACCCAGCGCATGGCGGGCCGTAACTATGGCCTCAAAGGTTTGCGCTTCGTCTGGCACATCCTCATTCCGGCTGCGCTGCCATCGATTCTTGCGGGCCTGAAAATCGGCTGGGCCTTTGCCTGGCGCACGCTGATCGCCGCCGAGCTGGTGTTTGGCGCGTCGTCGGGCAAGGGCGGCCTGGGTTGGTACATCTTCCAGAACCGCAACGAGCTGTACACCGACAAGGTCTTCGCAGGGCTGGCGGCGGTGATTCTCATCGGCCTGCTGGTGGAAAACCTGCTGTTCGCCAACATTGAGCGCCTGACCGTCAAGCGCTGGGGCATGCAGCGCTGAAGCACCATCAACCGACGTTCTTCACATCATTTTTTCACCTGTTCAGGATGAGAGCTTTCATGACGATTTCTTTTCAGCGTCCGGTGCTGACTGCCCTGGCCGCCACATTCGGTTTGTTTGGCGCACTGCTCAGCAGCGGCGCACAGGCCGAAGGCAAAATCAGCATCGCCCAGCAATTCGGCATCGGTTACCTGATTCTCGACGTGGTGCGTGATCAGAAACTGATCGAGAAACACGGCAAGGAGCAGGGGCTGGACATCAAGGTCGACTGGAACAGTATCTCCGGCGCGACGGCAATGAACGAAGCGCTGCTGGCCGGTGCTCTGGATGTGGTATCGGCAGGCGTTCCGCCGATGCTGACGGTCTGGGACCGGACCAAGGGCAAGCAGAACGTCAAGGCCATCGCCTCGCTGGGCTCGATGCCCAACTACCTGCTGACCAATAACCCCAACGTGAAAACCCTCAAGGACTTCACTGACAAGGACCGCATTGCCGTGCCTGCCGCTGGGGTGGGTTTCCAGTCGCGCACCTTGCAGATCGAGACTGCCAAAGAGTTCGGTAACGACAATTACAAGAAATTCGACAATATTTCGGTCAGCCTCGCCCACCCGGATGCGACCGCAGCGCTGCTGGCGGGCGGCTCGGAGATCAACTCGCATTTCTCCAGCCCGCCGTTCCAGTACCAGGCGCTGGAAAATCCTAATGTGCACAAAGTGCTCAGTTCGTACGATGTGCTGGGCGGTCAGGCGACGTTCAACGTGCTCTACACGACCGAGAAATTCCACGACGAAAACCCCAAGACCTACAAAGCGTTCTACGACGCATTGGCCGAGGCCGAGAAGATCATCAAGGCGGACAAGCCTGCCGCCGCCCAGACTTACATTCGTGTCGAGCAATCCAAACTGCCGTTGCCGCTGGTAGAGAAGATCGTTTCAGACCCGGAAATCGACTTCACCATCACCCCACAGCGTACGTATATCTACGCCGAAAAGCTGCATGAACTGGGTGTGTTGAAGAACAAGGCGGCGAGCTGGAAGGACTACTTCTTCGAAGAAGCACACGGTGGGGCGGGCAGTTAAGCCTGACGAACTGGAGCGGCGGGTTCCTGCCAAAAACGCCCGCACCTGATTGCACTGCGTGTGAATAACCTGACAGTTTTATGAGTAGTCGACACCTGTCCAAGGGTTCACTGTGAAGGGAGGAATGTGCAGGCGAGTTGTATCTCGCCTGCACAGCACCATTGCTCGACACATGCACGGGTGACGCTTCATGCTTCTGAAAACAGTAATCTGCCGCTATGGCTACGATCCCCTCGACCGCCTTGCGAGCCGTTCACCGCTCAAAGGTGCAAAGGCCCGACTGTATTATCAGAACGAGAGGCTGGTCAGCGAGATTCAAGGTGCTGAAAGCCTCCGCATTTTTCGAAACCAACGCCAAATTATTGCGCGGCAGACAGTAGGCAGTCAGTTGCCTGTGGTGGTACTGGCCGCTACGGACCGCCAGCACAGCGTGCTGCATTCAGTAACGCCGGATCAGCATTCGGTCTTTGCTTACACTTCTCATGGGCACAGCCCTTCGGCTGATCGTCGGCCTGGCTTCAATGGCGAACAGATAGACCCAGTCACAGGCCATTATTTGCTGGGCAATGGGTACCGCGCCTATAACCCTGTACTGATGCGTTTCAACAGCCCGGACAGCCTGAGTCCGTTCGGCAAGGGCGGGCTGAATGCGTGTGCGTATTGCGTCGGGGATCCGGTGAATCGCAGTGATCCGAGTGGGCATTTGTCTGAAGAATGGAAGTCTGCCTTGTATATCGCAGCAGGCTTGGTCACAGCGGGGCTTGGCTTGTTCAGCGCTCGTCCAGCGTTGCGAGCCGTTACCAGAGGTGTCAACCTCAAGCGCCCCATCGTTCCCGCAACGGGCTTGCCAGCCCGAACCGGCCCGTCCCACAGGCCTGCGAATCTCTCCGAAAGACTGACGGCTTTCACTGCGGTGGGTGCCGTGACAGCAGGTACGCTGTGGGGCTCTGCCTTTGTCGCCAACAGCATTTATCCGGACTCCGACCTTGCCAAAGGGCTGCGTACGGCGGCGCTGGTGACCAGCCTTTTCACGTTGGTCACGCGGTTTGGGGGCGTGGCGCTCGCTCGTCACACAGCCAATGCAGCGGCCAACGTCGCTGCAAAAAGAGCGTTCCGGGGTTACGTGGAAAAGGCTTTGCCGAATGCCTTGGAATTCATTACACCGCTGGTAAGCAATCTGCGCTCGGCTCAAGTCGAGATCAGAACCGGCGAGGTGCCTGTGCGAAGAGCTAATAGCCTCTAAAGCCAGAGCGAATACGAAACCACTCGTCTTTGAAGCCCCGCTTCAATTCCTGTTCGCGGCCGCTTTGTACGTGGTCATGACGTCTTTTTGTTGAGCGCAGACTCAGCCTGGCAGTGACTTGAACAAGGAACCCTCCCGCTCGCGCACAGTCGCATGTTCACGCTGTCGTCTCGTGATATCTCACGCTTGCACCCGGCATCCGCAAAAGGAGTCTGCATGCCTGCTCGTCCTCCAAGTCTGTTTGCGCTTGGCCTTGCTGTCACCCTGACGGTTCTGGCTGGCTGTGGCGAAGAAAAACCGGCGGCGCCGGACTTGCCACGGGTTTACGTGCAGCCAGTAAAAACAGCTGAATACGCTGCCAGTGTCGCATTGACGGGCGATATCCAGGCTCGGGTGCAGACGCGTCTTTCCTTCCGAGTGAACGGCAAGATCATTCAGCGCAACGTGGATGTGGGCGACCGGGTCAAGGCGAACCAGGTACTGGCACGGCTCGATCCCAAGGATCTGCAGATCAATGTCGACTCTGCGCAGGCGTCCGTCGCGGCCGAGCAGGCTCGTGTTTCTCAGACCCGTGCGGCGTTCGTGCGTCAGCAGAAGCTGCTGCCCAAGGGATACACCAGCCAGAGCGAATACGACTCTGCGCAGGCTGCTCTGCGTGGCAGCGAAAGCTCGCTGAAGGCGGCGCAGGCGCAGTTGGCGAACGCTCGAGAACAGTTGAGTTACACCGCCCTGATCGCCGATGCGCCTGGCGTGATCACCGCGCGCCAGGCTGAAGTTGGCCAGGTGGTACAGGCCACGGTGCCGATTTTTGACCTGGCCCGTGACGGCGAGCGTGACGCCGTGTTCAACGTCTACGAATCACTCTTTGTTCAGCCATCGGCGGACCAGTCGGTGACAGTGACGTTGCTTGAAAATCCGTCGATCAAGGTCAACGGCAAAGTACGCGAAGTGACCCCCGCGGTCTCTGCACAAACCGGGACGCTGCAGGTCAAGGTTGCGCTGGATGCGCTGCCTGAAGGCATGGACCTGGGCTCGGTAGTCAGTGTCGCCTTGAGCGTACCGGCCAATGCCAGTGTCGAGTTGCCTTGGTCGGCGCTCACCAAAGATCTCGGTGAGCAACTGGGCAAGCCAGCGGTGTGGGTAGTGGATGATCAGGGCAAGGTCAACCTGCGCAAGGTCACGGTCATGCGTTACCTGACTTCAAACGTCATCATTGGCGACGGTCTGAAAAGTGGAGAGAAGGTAGTGATCGCGGGCGGACAATTGTTGCATCCGGACATGCAGGTTGAAATTGCCGATCAGCCCACGCCACAGAATACCCAGGTGCAACCATGAAGCGTCTGTCAGGCCTGTTGATGAGCGGCTTGCTGCTGGTTGGATGCAGCAAGGAAGAGGCTGCTCCGGAACCGGTACGCCCCGTGGTGTTCATTGAGGCCAAGCCGGAATCCACCGCCGACTTCGGACGTTTCGCGGGCAATATCGAAGCGCGTTATCAGAGTGTGCTGGGTTTTCGTGTGGCCGGACGGATCGCCCGTCGTGACGTGGACGTGGGCAGCGAGGTGAAGCAGGGCGACTTGCTCGCTACGCTCGACCCGACTGATCAACAGAACAATGTCCGGGGCCGGCAAGGCGATCTTGCTCGCGTGCAGGCCCAGTGGATCAATGCCCAGGCCAATGCTCGTCGCCAGCAAGAGTTGTTTGACCGTGGCGTAGGCGCGCAGGCGCAACTCGATATCGCGCTGACTGATCTGCAAACCACTCGTTCGTCGTTGGAGCAGGCCAGGGCCGCCGCCCAACAGGCGAAGGACCAACTGAGCTACAGCGAATTGCGCAGTGACCATGATGCCGTGGTGACCGAGTGGAAAGTAGAGGCTGGACAAGTGGTCACCGCCGGACAGGAAGTGGTGACGTTGGCGCGGCCCGACATCAAGGAAGCGGTCATTGATTTGCCCGCATCACTGGCCGATCAGTTGCCCGATGATGTGGTATTCACCGTCGCCAGCCAGCTTGATCCGCAGGTCAACACCGCGGCGAAAGTACGCGAAATCGAACCTCAGGCCGACCGCTCGACCCGCACCCGCCGCGCGCGCCTGTCATTGACCGATACGCCTGCTGCACTGCGACTCGGCACTGCGATCAGCGTGACACTGAGCTCGACCATTACTCCGCGCATGCGTCTGCCGATCAACGCGTTGCAGGACGTCGACGGCAAGCAGCAGGTCTGGGTCATTGATTCACAGAGCCAGACTGTCAGCCCGCGAGTGGTCAGTGTGGTCAGCCTGGAGAACGACAGCTTTCTGCTGGCAGGCGGTGTCAACGCTGGAGAGAAAGTGGTAACCGCAGGCGTCAACAGCCTGAAACCGGGCCAGAAAGTCAAAGTCGATGAGGAAAGCCCACGATGAAAGGGAATTTCAATCTGTCCGAGTGGGCGATCAAGCACCAGTCGTTTGTCTGGTACCTGATGTTCGTCGCACTGCTGATGGGCGTGTTCTCCTACATGAAGCTGGGCCGCGAAGAAGATCCGTCGTTCACCATCAAGACCATGGTGATCCAGACCCGTTGGCCTGGTGCGACGGTTGACGAAACGCTGTCGCAGGTAACCGACCGTATCGAGAAAAAGCTCGAAGAACTGGATTCGCTGGATTACGTGAAGAGCTACACCCGGCCGGGCGAGTCCACGGTGTTTGTCTACCTGCGTGACACCACCAGCGCCAGCGCTATACCTGAAATCTGGTATCAGGTGCGCAAGAAGGTCGACGACATTCGCGGGCAGTTCCCCCAAGGTTTGCAGGGCCCGTCTTTCAACGACGAGTTCGGCGATGTGTTCGGATCGATCTATGCGTTCACCGCCGACGGATTCTCGATGCGCCAGCTGCGCGATTACGTCGAAAAAGTCCGCGCCGATATTCGCGAAGTGCCCGGCCTGGGCAAGGTCGAAATGGTCGGTCAGCAGGACGAAGTGATCTACCTGAACTTCTCCACCCGCAAGCTGGCAGCGCTGGGGCTGGACCAGAATCAGGTGGTGCAAAGCCTGCAATCGCAAAACGCAGTGACGCCAGCGGGGGTGATCGAGGCCGGGCCAGAGCGGATTTCTGTGCGCACGTCCGGGCAGTTTGATTCCGAAAAGGACCTGGCGGCGGTCAACCTGCGGCTCAACGACCGCTTCTATCGCTTGAGCGATATCGCGGATATTTCACGAGGCTACACAGACCCGCCCAAGCCGCTGTTTCGCTATAACGGCAAGCCCGCCATTGGCCTGTCGATTGCCATGAAGAAAGGCGGCAACATCCAGGAGTTTGGCAAGGCGCTGCATGCGCGCATGGACGCCTCGACCGCCGATTTGCCGGTCGGTGTTGGCGTGCACAAGGTTTCAGATCAGGCCGAGGTGGTAGACAAGGCTGTGGGCGGTTTTACCAGCGCATTGTTCGAGGCGGTGATCATCGTCTTGCTGGTCAGCTTTGTCAGCCTTGGCGTGCGCGCCGGGCTGGTAGTGGCCTGTTCGATCCCGCTGGTGCTGGCCATGGTGTTCGTGTTCATGGAATACAGCGGCATCACCATGCAACGGATTTCGCTCGGGGCGTTGATCATTGCCCTGGGGTTGCTGGTGGATGACGCCATGATTACCGTCGAAATGATGGTGACGCGTCTGGAAATGGGCGAGACCAAAGAACAGGCCGCGACCTATGCTTACACCTCGACCGCATTCCCGATGCTTACCGGTACGCTGGTGACCGTGGCAGGATTTGTGCCGATCGGCTTGAACGCCAGTTCGGCGGGGGAGTACACCTTCACGCTGTTTGCCGTGATCGCGGTGGCGATGCTCGTGTCCTGGGTGGTCGCTGTGCTCTTCGCGCCGGTGATCGGCGTGCATATTCTGAGCAGTAACATCAAACCCAAGTCCGAGGAACCGGGGCGCATCGGCCGAGCGTTCAACGCCAGCATGCTGTGGGCCATGCGCCACCGCTGGATGGCGATTGGTATCACCCTGGCGCTGTTCGCAGCGTCGCTGTTTTCAATGCAGTTCGTGCAGAGCCAATTCTTTCCGTCGTCGGACCGGCCGGAAATTCTCGTCGACCTCAACCTGCCGCAGAACGCCTCGATCAACGAGACGCGCAAGGTCGTGGATCGCTTCGAAGCGAGCCTCAAGGATGACCCGGACATCGAGCGCTGGAGCACTTATATCGGGCAAGGCGCCGTGCGCTTCTACCTGCCGCTCGACCAGCAACTGGAAAACCCGTTTTACGCCCAACTGGTCATTGTCAGTAAAGGTCTTGAGGAGCGGGGCGCTTTGACCGCGCGGCTGCAAAAGCGTCTGCGTGATGACTACGTCGGCATTGGTTCGTACGTACAACCGCTGGAAATGGGGCCGCCGGTGGGCCGCCCACTGCAGTATCGCGTCAGTGGCGAAAACATCGACAAGGTCCGCCAGCACGCCATCGAACTGGCCACGCTGCTCGACAACAACCCGCATGTAGGCGAAGTGATCTACGACTGGAACGAGCCGGGCAAGGTCCTGCGCATCGACATCAATCAGGACAAGGCGCGTCAGTTGGGTCTGTCTTCCGAGGACGTGGCCAAGCTCATGAACAGCGTGGTCAGCGGCTCGGCGGTAACGCAGGTACGCGACGACATCTACCTGATCAACGTGGTGGGGCGCGCTGAAGACGCTGAGCGCGGCACGCCTGAAACCTTGCAGAACCTGCAGATCGTCACGCCGTCCGGCGCGTCCATTCCGCTGTTGGCCTTCGCTACGGTGGGCTACGAGCTTGAGCAGCCGCTGGTCTGGCGCCGTGATCGCAAGCCGACCATCACCGTGAAAGGTGCCGTGCGTGACGAGATTCAGCCGACAGATCTGGTGAAACAGTTGCAGCCGGAAATCGACAAATTCTCTTCAGGCCTGCCCGTGGGTTACAAGGTCGCTACGGGCGGTACCGTCGAAGAAAGCAGCAAGGCCCAAGGGCCTATCGCCAGTGTCGTGCCGTTGATGCTGTTTTTGATGGCGACGTTCCTGATGATCCAGTTGCACAGCGTGCAGAAGATGTTTCTGGTGGCCAGCGTTGCGCCGCTGGGCCTGATCGGCGTAGTGCTGGCGCTCATTCCGACCGGCACACCGCTGGGCTTCGTGGCGATTCTCGGGGTATTGGCGCTGATCGGGATCATCATCCGTAACTCGGTGATTCTGGTCACCCAGATCGATGCGTACGAGCGCAGCGGCTACCTGCCGTGGGACGCCGTGGTAGAAGCCACCGAGCATCGTCGTCGACCGATCCTGCTCACCGCAGCGGCGGCGAGCCTGGGCATGATCCCGATCGCCCGCGAGGTGTTCTGGGGCCCCATGGCCTACGCCATGATCGGCGGCATCATTATCGCGACCTTGCTCACCTTGTTGTTCCTGCCTGCGCTCTATGTGGCCTGGTACAGAATCAAGGAGCCCAGCGACGAGCAGCGCCGTGACGCATCGAAAAAGAATGAGCGGGCCGACCAGGACAAGGGTGAGCAGCCGCAGCCCGCGCAGTGAGGCTGTGAAGTCCCTCGCCGTAAGATATAACGGCGAGGGGCAGCTTGCTTTGCGTTAACTCTCGGTCAGTTCAAAATTGCTGAATCTTATTTCTGCTTTCTGGTCGCCCATGTCGTAGATAAGTTCGGGATATTCTTGGCTGTTGGCGTCAGGTACTATTAGGTCAAACGTGCAGTCCTTAATGCCGTCAGGCAGTACAATGCTAAATGTATAGTGTGCCCAATGAGGCGCTGCAACACTCCAGGCTTGGTCTATAGCTGCTGGCTCACTGGGTGATCTGTGCTTGAAAAGCAAGACAAAGAATACATCGCCTAATTCGCTATCTGTACTTGAGGCGTCAAATTGCAACTGAAGCATCTTGCCAGTAGGTGGGTTAATTTTCTGACTGATTTGGCTGGCGGCTCCCAGCTTTATGCTTCGAGATTTTTTTGGGGAGACAGTCAATATTGAGTCATTCACTATCAGTTCGTTCTCGGTATCGATAAACTCTCTTGTGAATGATGTTTTTTGTTCCACTATTTTTTCTTCTTTTATTATTGTATTCGGATAATATTCCGTTGTTGAATAGGTTTGAGGTTTTTCCAGGTGTCGGTGTGTAAAGGGCTCTTGCAGATTAGTGATAAACGCTTGATAACCTGTTGCGCTATCCGCGCCTCCATGAATTTGAAAGTCAGGAGCGAAGTCAGTGGGTACATCCCAGTTCGCAAGGCCATCGCTGAAGTCGCCATTTTTTATATAATTCGTCGTCATTAAAATCACTCCATTGATCATTAATCCGTGGCTGAAAATTTTAAGCTGCGGCCGTTGCTCTATCTTAGTGCATGCCGTTCTGCTGCAGAACTGGCATAACTACCAGGAGTACCTCTCCATTGGTGATCCCGCATGCATTCAGAGCCTCTTTTTATCAAACCGACGCTTAATGGCGACGCCACACACTCGCCAGCCACGGCTGCTGTTCCCTCGGCAGCCCGGCGGGGCGGTAATAGTGTTCCAGCTCGGCAAACCCTGCATCGGTCAGCAGCGCACGCCAAGACTCAAGATCATGGTAGGCGCCGTAGCGTTCGCCGTTCCAGCCTTCGTCGTTGTGTCCGCGCGGGTTGGAGCTGAACAGTACGCCACCCGGTTTCAGGGTGCCGTACAGTTGGCGCAGTACCCGTGGCAGTTCCTGTTTCGGGACGTGGAACAACACTGCGTTGGCAAAGATGCCGTCGAATCGCGCCGCAGGCAGGTCCAGCTCCAGGAAGTTTTGATGCAACACGTCGCAGCCGCTGTCGGAGCGAGCCATCTCGGCAAAACGCTCGGAGCCGTCCAGCCCGGTCGCGACATGCCCCATGGCAGTGAAGGTCTGCAGATCCCGCCCTGGACCACAGCCAAAATCCAGAATCTGAAACGGTGCCGAGCCCTGAATGTGGCGTAGCAGGGCGTCGATGTTCTGACTGACGTCGTGATCCCGTGTGCCCTCACGAAAACCTTCAGCGACGTTGTTGTAGTTGCCCAGGGTGGTGGCGGTGATCTGAGCGAGGTCTTGCGGATCGAGTTTCATTGGGACAGATTCTGGGCCGGTGGAGCTGCCAATATACCCTTGCCCTATTTTTGAACAATCATCGGCGCTGATTGAGCACCATATCGACCACCTCATTGATGGTTTCCAGTCGCTCCCAGTCGGCCGACGCGGGATTCAGCTTGTACTCCCATTTCACCTGCATCATGAAGCACGTGAGGTCGTCAGCGCTTGTTGAAACTGCGTGCCAGTCTGTCGCCGCCCAGTTGCACGATGGCGACCACTGCAACCAGAAGCACGATCACGGTCAGCATGATCTGCGTGTCAAAACGCTGGTAACCGTAGCGATAGGCGATGTCCCCCAGCCCGCCTGCGCCGATGGCACCGGCCATGGCCGAGGAGTTGATCATGGTCACCAGCGTGATGGTGAAACCGCCAACGATGCCCGGCAGCGCTTCCGGCAGCAGCACGTGCCAAATGATGTGCCAGCGACGGCAACCCATGGCTTGCGCCGCTTCGATCAGGCCGTGGTCGACTTCCCGCAGACTCACTTCAGCGATGCGCGCGAAGAACGGCGTGGCGGCGATGGTCAGTGGCACGACCGCCGCCCAGACGCCGTACGTGGTGCCGACGATCATCCGGGTGAAAGGGATCAGCGCCACCATCAGAATCAAAAAAGGGATCGAGCGAAACAGGTTTACGAACCCACCCAGCACCCGGTTGACGGCCGGTGCTTCGTAAATACCGCCCCTGGAGCTGGTAACCAGAATCACGGCCAGTGGAATCCCCAGCAAAAACGCGATCAACGAGGACGCCCCGACCATCAGAAACGTATCGAGCGTCCCTTGCAGCAAGCGATCAAACCACATAACCCAATACCTCCACGCGCGGCGCCTGTTTGCGGGCCCGCGCCAGTAGCTCCTCGCGACCAAACGGCGAGCCGCTGATCGACAGGATCAAATGACCGATGGCGCGATCCTGAATGCGTTCGACGCCGCCTTGCAGCAACTGCACCTTGCCGCCCAGCGCGCTAAACAACGCGGCCAGGTCAGGTCCCTGATCGCTGACACCTGTGAAATGCACATCCAGCAACAGCGTGGCATCGGGCTGCTGCGGTTCCGCGGTCAGGCGCTCTGCCCATTCTTTTGGCAAGCCCAGTTGCAGGGGTGCCAGCAAGGTTTTACTGACGTCGTGCTGCGGGTTGCCAAACACTTGCCAGACCTTGCCCTGCTCAACGATCTGGCCTTTTTCGAGCACTACCACGCGGTGACAGATGTCACGTATCACGGCCATCTCATGGGTGATCAAAACGATGGTCAGCCCCAGACGCTGGTTGATCTCGCGCAACAGTCCAAGGATCGATTGGGTGGTCTCTGGATCCAGCGCGGACGTTGCTTCGTCACACAGCAGAATCGCAGGGTCGTGGACCAGCGCGCGGGCAATGCCGACACGCTGCTTCTGGCCGCCTGACAATTGCGCCGGATAGGCCTTGTGCTTGTCCTGCAAACCGACCAGCTCCAGCAACTGCGCGACCTTGCGTTGACGCTGTTCCTTGGGTACGCCCGCGACCTTGAGCGGCAACTCAACGTTCTGCCAGACGGTCTTGGCCGACATCAAATTGAAGTGCTGGAAGATCATGCCGATGCGTCGGCGCAGCTCTACCAGTCTGTCCTCATTGAATTCGCCGATGTCGACCTGATCGATCAGCACACGGCCGCTGCTGGGTTGTTCCAGACGGTTGATGGTGCGGATCAGCGACGACTTGCCCGCGCCGCTGCGACCGATGATGCCGAAGATTTCGCCGCGCTGAATGGCCAGATCGATATTGCCCAGCGCTTCTACCGGGCCTTGTTTGCCGTGATAGGTTTTGCCCAGATTGATGAAGCGGACATGGGCGTGGTTGAGGTCCGGGCGCAGTTCGGTCTGGTGTGCCAGAGGTGCTGCGCCCGTGGTGTCGAGTGGCAGTTGCCGTTGCGCGGTGGCCGTCATTCTTTCCACCCTACCTGGTAGAGTTTGCCGTTGACCTTGTCCAGCGCAGCGCGCACGACGGGCGAGTGCTGATAGATATCGACGAATTTCGCCAGGCGCGGATCGTCCTTGTGATCAGGCTTGATCACGAACTGGATGACGTATTCAGGGTGGTCCATGCCATCAAACAGAATGGCCGAATCGGCAGGGAAGGTTTTGGCCAGACGGATGTAAGCGGGATAGCCCTGCACCAGGTCAGCATCGTCGTAGGCGCGGACCAGTTGAACCGCCTCGACCTGAATGATCTTGAGTTTCCTGGGGTTGGCGGTGATGTCATCTTCGGTCGCCTTGAAGCCGACGCCTTGCTTGAGCGTGATCAGCCCGGCCTTGGCCAGCAGTTGCAGCCCGCGCCCACTGTTGATCGGGTCATTGGCGATCGCGACGGTGGCGCCTGCAGGCAGCTCCTCGAAGCTTTTGTATTTTTTCGAGTACAGCCCGACGTTGTTGATGATGCCAGGCGCGTACGGCACCAGTCCGAACCCGGCGGCCTCATTGGCGTTGGTCAGAAAGGGGATGTGCTGAAAGTAGTTCACGTCGATGTCGCCCGCAGCGAGGGTGACATTCGGTGCGATCCAGTCGGTGAACTCCACCAGCTCGACTTTCAGGCCTTGCTTGCCGGCCTCTTCGACGGCCGCTTCCAGCGGGATAGCGAACGCTGCAGTGGTGCCGACTTTCAGCGGCGCGTCGGCAGCGTGAGCGGTCAGGGTCAACAGGCCAAGGGCCAGTGCTACGAGGGTCTTTGTCATCGTGTGATCCATGGGTTGTCTGGTTTGAAGGCCTGATCGTTTTCAAGACGGATGTCCTGAACGGCTGTTGTTTGTGGCTGTGTCTTGCAGTGACTCAAGAAGCTTTCGTTTGTCGGTAGCCTGCGCCCGCGTGGCGTTCCGGCAAGCGATCCGAGCCGTCGGGGAACAGCTTTCTGCGCAGGCTGCCTTCCTCGTAGGCGGTCTTGTACGATCCGCGGCGTTGCAGCTCGGGAATGACCAGATCAATGAAGTCCTCGTAGCTTTCCGGCGTGACGATACGAGTCAGGTTGAAGCCGTCCAGGCCGGTTTCCTCGATCCACGATTCCAGCTCGTCGGCGACCTGCTCGGGCGAGCCGACGACGGTGATGTAACGGCCCCCCAGCGCGTGCTGATCCAGCAGCTTCTGGCGGGTCCAGTCGTTGTTTTTCAGGTTTTTGGTGGCGGACTGGATGGCGTTGCTCTTCACGTACTGAATCGGTTCGTCCAGTTCGTATTCGGCAAAGTCGATGCCGGTAGAGGCTGCAAAGTGCGCCACACCGGCTTCGGCGCTGGCATGACGCCGGTACTCGGCGTGTTTCTCCCGGGCCAGCGCCTCGGTCGCGGCAACGATCACGTTCAGGCCCATGAACACCTTGATGTCGTCCGGGTTACGCCCGGCCGCCACTGCGCTGGCGCGCACCTTGTCGACCTGCTCGCGGGTTGATGTCTTGTTCTGGCCACTGATGAACACGCATTCGGCGTTCTGCCCGGCAAACTGCAGACCACGCTCAGAACTGCCCGCCTGAAACAGCACAGGCGTGCGCTGCGGCGAGGGTTCGCAGAGGTGATAGCCCTCGACCTGATAAAACTCGCCCTGGTGACGCACCTTGTGGACTTTTTCCGGCTGGGTGTAGATCCGCTGCTCAGGGTCGTTGATGACCGCATCGTCTTCCCAGCTGCCTTCCCATAGCTTGTAGAGCACCTCCAGGTATTCGTCGGCCTGATCGTAACGACGGTCATGTTCGACCTGTTCGCTCAGGCCCATGGCGCGAGCTGCGCTGTCCAGGTAGCCGGTGACGATGTTCCAGCCCACTCGGCCATCGCTCAGGTGGTCGAGCGTCGACATGCGACGTGCGAACAGATAGGGCGCATCGTAGGTCAGGTTGGCGGTCAGGCCGAAACCCAGATGCCGGGTCACGCCTGCCATGGCCGACACCAGCGGCAGCGGGTCGTTGACCGGCAGTTGAATGGCTTCCTTCAGCGTAACGTCCACCGAGTTCTGGTAGATGTCGTACACGCCCACGATGTCGGCAATGAACAGCCCGTCGAACAGACCGCGCTCCAGCAGTTTTGCCAGATCGGTCCAGTAGTCCAGACGGTTGAAGCGGGTGGAGGTGTCACGCGGGTGCGTCCACAGGCCATGGTTGATATGGCCGATGCAGTTCATGTTGAACGCGTTGAGCAGAATCTTCTTGCGCGCCATCAGATCGTCCCCCGCAAAGGAGGATTCGTGTCATTGAGGTAGTAGTTGCCGATGGCGTGAAATTTCCAGCGTACCGGATCGTGCAGGGTGTGCACGCGAGCATTGCGCCAGTGGCGGTCCAGCCCATGTTCGGCGAGGGTGGACTGGCTGCCGGCCAATTCAAACAGAGTGCTGCCGGCGGCCAGCGAAATATCGGTGCTGATGGCCCGGGCCTCTGCCACTGCGATGGAAGCCGCTGCCACGGTCTCGGCGTTGCTGTCCGCCTGGGCGATGTCCAGATATTCCCCGGCCCGTTCCAGCAGGGCTTCGGCAGCGTGCAGGCGAATGCCCAGTCTGCCAAAGCTGTGCAGGGTCAACGGATCGTCGACGGCTTTTTCGATCCCGGAGTCGATCCACGGACGTGTGCGGGTGCGTACAAACGCGAGGGCATCTTCGAAGGCGACACGGGCGATACCGGTGTCGATGGCGGCGTGAAGAATCTGCGCCAGCGGGCCGACGGTGGTTGGACGCTCGAAGGCGCTTTGAAACGGCAGTACGTCGTCGGCGCTGACGTACACGTTGTTGAACACCACCGAACCGCTGCCGGTGGTCCGTTGACCAAAGCCGCTCCAGTCATCAATGACGGTCAGGCCTTCGCTGTCGTGATGGACGAATGCCAGTTGCTGAACGCCATCGTCATCGATCACCGAGGTCGGGATACGTTGCGCATACAACGCGCCGGTGGCGTAAAACTTGCGACCGTTGATGCGGTAACCGTCACCGTCGCGCTTGAGGCGGGTGGTGCGGTCGTGGGCGGTCTTTGTACCCAGTTCAGCCAGCGCATTGCCAAAGCGCTTGCCCGCCAATGCTTCGGCGAACAGTCGTGCCTGCTGTTGCGGGCTGCCATTTACGCGCAGCACTTCGAGTGCATAGAAATGGTTTTGCGGAATCTGCCCCAGCGAGCCGTCGGCTTCTGCGATCAACTGGATCACCTTGGCCAGCGTGACATTGGAAACGCCTGCGCCGCCATAGGCTTTGGGCACGTTGATGCCCCACAGGCCAGACTGGCTGAACAGGTCGAGTTCGGCATGTGGCAAACGTCGCTCGCGATCGCGCAGGGCACTTTCGGCCTTGAAATATTGAGCCAGTTCGCCAGCCACTTGCAGGGCCTGGGCGTCACTGGTGATCAGCGCCGCGTTGTCGCGCGCTTGTGGGTTGAAGCTCATGGAAGGTGTCTCCAGTGGTCTGGTTCAGATCCAGGAATGGCGAGCGGGCAGGGTGCCGTTCAGGTGCCAGGTACCCACGGCGTGGTATTTCCAGCGCACCGGGTCGTGGAGGGTGTGAACGCGTGCGTTGCGCCAGTGGCGGTCGAGGTTGAACTCGGCCAGGGTTGCGCGGCTGCCCGCCAGCTCGAACAGCTTTTCACTGGCCAGCAACGATATTTCGGTGGTCAGCACTTTGGCGCGTGCCACGGCAATGGACGCTCTGGCTGCGGCGTGTTCGTCGATGGGCGAGGCATTGATTGCATCGAGTTCCTGACCTGCCTTGCGCAGCAGCGCCTCGGCAGCGTGCAGTTCGAGCTTCAGCTTGCCGATGTCGGCGATCACGTAAAGATCGTCACTGGCGCGCTCGACCTTGGCATCGATCCACGGACGCGACCGGTCACGGACAAATGCGATGGCGTCATCAATGGCTCCACGGGCAATGCCCGCGTCAATGGCTGCCTGAATCAACTGCGAGACTGCGCCCTGAATGTTCGGCGTGAGCGACAACCGCCAGTTATCAATCACGTTTTCGGCGTCGACCGGCACGTTGTCGAGCAACACGGTGCCGCTGGCAGTGGTGCGCTGGCCAAAGCCTGACCAGTCATCAACGATGCGCAGGCCGGGTGTGCCGCGCTTGACGACCGCCATCACTTGGCGACCTTCGTCATCCAGCGCCTTGACCGCCACCCAGTGGGCGAACAGCGCGCCTGTGGAGTAGAACTTCTGGCCGTTGATGACAAAACGATCACCATCGGCGGTAATCCGGGCCTTCAGTTCCAAGGTGTTTTTGGTACCGCGCTCTGGGCCTGCATTGCCGATGCGCCAGCCTTCCAGCACGCTTCGGAACAGCGACTGTTTCTGCTGCTCGTTGGCGCTGCCCTGAAGCAGATGGAGAATGCCGAACTGGTTCTGCGGGATTTGCCCGAGTGCCGGATCAGCAACAGAGATGATCCTGAAGACTTCCGCCACGGTCACAAACGAGACCTCTGGCCCACCGTACGCGCGTGGGATTGAAATGCTGCCTAATCCGCTGCGGGTGAAGTGTTCGATTTCTGACCAGGGCAGGGCGCGTTCCTGATCTCGTCTGGCTGCATGCAGCCTGGCGAGTGCTGCCAGTTCGTGAGCCGCTGCAATCGCTTCGGCGTCGTTTTGCAACACCTTGGCAGGCAACAAATGGGGTGCAACGTCGTGCTCTTGTGAAGCCTTGACGTTGTGGGGGTAAACCGCTGCCAGATCAGACTCGCGTCGCTCACTGGCAGAGGAGACCGCCCTGGTGTTATCCACAGGGGTGGTTGTGAAGGTGACCATCGAAACCTCGTAGCAGTAGACCGCAGCGTTGCGGCTGAAAAACATCACGATGTCCGGTGGTCCGGTGCATATACCCTAAGCGTGTATAAAATATTTTAAAACATCATTTTTGGAATAAGCATAGATGGTTATCAGCGGTGCCCGGACGTAAGCCGGCTACCTGCTGATTGTAAAGGGCAAACATGAAACGGTTCACACGCAAAGGCGAACAGGCTGCGGACGCTCGTATAGCGATCATCGTTGTTCAGAACGGTCTAAAGCCACGCCCTGTTTTCAGGACGATTTTATTGTCAGCTTATATAGAGATAGCGGCTGAATGAGTGCCAACGCTGTATTCGGTATTGACCTGAGTGTTTAGCCCGCGCTGGAAAGTTATTCTGAAGGGTTCAATGGGACAATTCGCTTGACGGCCGGATCCTTATTTCACGTGGCGGCGCCCACAGCGAGTTGTTGCCGACGCGATCAATGATGCAATACGTGGCGTCCACCGAATGTTCATCGCCCGCTTCAAGAATCAATGACGACGGCAATACCAGGTCGATAGGTTCACCAATGTCCTGCGTTGTGAGTGGCGGCAGATCCATCCGTACATCGCCCCAGCGGATCGTGATTTCGTCATGTGCGGCCATGTTCAGGTAAGGCTCGATGGTCATCGGCAGCCCGTTGCTGATGTGTCGCTCTCCAAGGCCATGGCGCAGGACGGAGGGCGCAACATACAGCGGAGCCAAGCCCTGATTTTCTTCGATGTTGCTGCTCAGCAGCGTGCCGCCTGGAGCATCCAGCTTGACCCACAGCTTGCGACAGGCCGATGTGATCGGCATGCCTCCCACTTTCATCACTCTGTAATAGGTACGCGCCTTGCCGTTTTGTAGAAAGCTTTCCTGTACGCGTAGGACGACAGTGTTGTTGATGTCAGGCGGCGTCAGAATTTTTGACGCAACGTAACAGCCATCCCAAAACAATTCGATCAGATCGCCTTCGTCCATTCCCTCATAAGGATCAATGTGCACGACCAGGTGCGGGGCAGTCCTGACGCCTATGCCGTGGCGGCTGGCCTGCGGTACAGAAGGGGCTGGCAGTTTTGGAGTGCCGGATATACAGGAGATAAAGTTCATGGCCAAAGGCTCCGGAAAAGTGAATTAAATTGTAAAGTGGTCATAAGTTGTAACGTTCAAGTTAAATAGCGCTCGAAATGAGCGGAGTGATAAGTACCTTAAAGTTCCAAGGTTAGGCAAACATTACAAACTGTTGGAATTCAGCACTTGAAATTCTTCTCCGCTTTTGAATGCTTCGGCTGGGAGCTAATGGGCTTTGTGCGCAACTGTCAATATACGGTCGGTGACAAGTGGAGGCTTTCCGAAAAATTAGATGCTTCCTACAGATAATAATCAGAACTGTTTACTTGGGCTGAATCTCATGTCCTACCACTGGATATCAATGCTGTAGAAAAGCCCTGTCAGCGCTCGGTTTAAGGAAAGGCTCGATCTGGGCTGGGGTTGTCACAGACGCAAGGCGCGTTTTATTTTTGGCGAAGGAGCCCGCCGGAGAGTTTTACTGTTTCGATGGGTTGTCAAAAGCAGGCGTAGGAAAGTCAGCAGTTATCTCGATTGATCAATTTTTTTGTAAATGTGAGACAAAAAAAAGCAGCGCCGAATGGGCGCTGCCTTTGGAGGTAGGCTTGTAGGATCAGGCCCTGGTTCGCTCCAGAAATTGCCGTGTACGCTCCTCCTTCGGCTGGGCAAAAAACGCTTTCGCCTCGCCCTGTTCCACGATGACGCCTTTATCGATGAAGATCACCCGATTGGCTACGTCGCGCGCAAAGCTCATCTCGTGCGTGACGATGACCATGGTGCGATTTTCTTCGGCGAGCGCGCGAATGGTGGTCAGCACTTCGCCCACCAGTTCCGGGTCCAGCGCAGAGGTGGGCTCATCGAACAGGATCACTTGCGGCTCCATCGCCAGCGCGCGAGCAATCGCCACCCGTTGTTGCTGCCCGCCAGAAAGCCTGCGTGGATAAGCGTCTTCCTTGCCGGTCAGGCCGACTTTGGCCAGCAATTGCCGCCCGAGTGCCAGTGCCTGTTCTCGCTCGACCTTCTTGACCACAATCGGGCCTTCGACGACGTTTTCCAGCGCGGTGCGATGCGGGAACAGGTTGAAGTTCTGAAACACGAACCCGACCTGCTGACGCAGTCGACGAATCAGACCTTGCTGCTGACTGATCGGGCGGGCGCCGTCAATCTCGATATCGCCGACCGTGATCTTGCCGCTGTCGGGCGTTTCCAGCAGGTTCAGGCAGCGCAACAGGGTGGTCTTGCCCGAACCGCTCGGGCCGATGATGGCAACGACCTCCCCGGCTTCGATGCGCAGATCAATGCCCTTGAGCACCTGATTGCCTTTGAATTCCTTGGTGAGTTTTTCAACCACGATCATGCTTCAAGACTCCAGGTCATGCCGATTGACCCTCGCTTCCAGCCTGTTCTGCAGGTGTGA
Organism: Pseudomonas californiensis; assembly: GCF_021147775.1. GTDB lineage: Bacteria > Pseudomonadota > Gammaproteobacteria > Pseudomonadales > Pseudomonadaceae > Aquipseudomonas > Aquipseudomonas californiensis. The sequence continues at coordinate 44,878 of NZ_JAGTPK010000023.1, read as the reverse complement.
AAGTGCAGTGGCAAGGATCCAGTAGATCAATGCGGCGGCAAGGTACATGGTGAAAATTTCAAAGGTGCGCGCGGTAATCAGTTGAGCCTGGCGGAACAGCTCAGGTACCTGGATGGTAGCCGCCAGAGCGGTGTCCTTGACCAGTGAGATGAAACTGTTGCCCAACGGCGGCAAGGCGGTGCGAGCGGCCTGGGGCAGGATCGCCCGGCGCATGGTTTGCCAGCGTGTCATGCCGATGCTGGCCGCGGCTTCCCATTGACCACGTTCCACCGCTCCAATGGCCGAGCGCAGGATCTCGCACGCATACGCGCCCATGTTCAACGAAAAACCGATCAGCGCTGCGGTCAGAGGCTCGAGTTCGATCCCCAGTTCCGGCAGGCCGTAATAGATCATGAACAGTTGCACGAGTAGCGGCGTGCCGCGAAAGAACGACACGTAGATACGTGCAATCCAGCCCAGCGGCTTGAAACGCGACAGGCGCATCAGTGCCAGGCCGAAGCCCAGCACCAGCCCGAAGAACATGCCACCCAGGCTGAGGATGACTGTGTAATACGCGCCCTTGAGCAGAAAAGGCGCGGAATCCAGCGCGAGCTTCAGGCTCTCTTCGATCATTTGGTTACGTCAGCACTGAAATATTTCTGCGACAGCTTGGCGAGTGTGCCGTCGGCACGCAGCTTGTCGATGGCCTTGTTGATCGCGTCCAGCAATTCGGGTTCGCCTTTGCGCAAGGTGACGCCTGCTTCCTGACGGGAAAACGGTGCACCGGCAACCGCGAGAGTGTCTTTGGTCTTGGCAACCAGTTCCAGAGCAGCCAGACGGTCGACCAGAATCGCGTCGATACGGCCTACACGCAGGTCCTGATATTTGGTTGGGTCATCGTCGTAGGTCTTGACCACTGCGCCGGGTACGTTCTCTTTCAACCATTGTTCGTAGTTGGTGCCCAGACCCACGCCGACTTTCTTGCCGGTCAGGTCCTGAGCGGTCTTGAACGCGCCTTCATTCTTCTTCTGGGTCAGCGCCTGAATACCGGAGATGGTGTAGGGCTGGGAGAAATCGTACTTTTTCTTGCGTTCGTCAGAAATGGTGACCTGGTTAATGACCACGTCCAGACGCTTGGACTCCAGTGCGGCAAGGATGCCATCCCATTTGGTGGTCTGCAGCTTGGCTTTTACGCCCAGTTCCTTGGCCAGTGCCTCGGAGAACTCGACTTCAAAGCCGGTCAGTTTGCCATTGGCGTCCACGAAGCTGAACGGTGGGTAGGTGCCTTCCAGGCCCACGCTGAGTGTGCCGCTATCCTTGATTTTCTGCAGTTGCTCGCCAGCCATGGCTTGTCCAGCGATACCGGAACCGAGCATCAAGCCCAGTGCCGAGAAAAGAAACGTGCGACGAATAGCGGAAATGTTCATGCGAGCCTCTTGTTGGTATTGAGTGTCTGGCCTTTTACTGACCCGACTGGAGCGTCTTGGTGCTGAATAAATTCAGCCTTTTTTCAGGCGGCTTTTTACTGTCTGCACCTGCGGGCGCCACTATAAGGCCATGCCTTTATGAATAAAAATAACTAAAAGAGCTTATTTTTTACATTATGGGCATAACGACACGTTTCGCGGTCAACCTCAGTCAGCGAACACGTCAGGGTAAGCGAACAACGCTGGCGCACCGCCGGTATGCAGGAAGATCAACGGACCGTCATTGAAGCGCTGGCGACCGATACCATCCAGCAGGCCGGCCATTGCTTTGCCGGTGTAAACCGGGTCCAGCAGCAGCCCTTCATGGCTGGCTACCAGTTTGATCGCCGACAGCGTTCCGGCATTGGGTTCGCCGTAGCGCGGGGCGAAGTATTCGTCCCAAAGCTCGACCTTGAAGTGTTCCGGCAAGGCGATATCCAGCAACTCGGCGGTGCGCTCGGCGAGGCCCTGCACTTTCGGCAACTGCGCCTCTTCGCTGCGCGATACCGTCACGCCGATGACGGGCAGCTCCGGCAGCTCGTGAGCAAGTGCCAGCGCCAGGCCACTGTGCGTTCCAGCGCTGCCGGACGCCAGCACGACGGCTGCAAACTCGATGCCGGTCTGTTTGATCTGTTCGGCCAGTTCAAGCCCGGCACGCACATAACCCAACGCTCCGACAGGGCTGGAACCACCGATCGGCACCACATAAGGCTTCTTGCCGTTGGCCAGCAGACGGGTCGCCAATGCCTGAAGCTGTTGGTCGGCGTTGTCGAGGTTTTCTACCAGTTCGACCTTGGCATCGAACAACCCCAGCAGCAGACGGTTGCCATTGTTCAGGTAGCTCGGGTCTTCGGTGTTGATCGGGTTTTCCAGCAGCGCAACACAACCCAGGCCCAGACGTGCTGCCAGCGCTGCGGTCTGGCGCACATGATTGGACTGGATGGCACCTGCGGTAATCAGGGTGTCGGCACCCTGTGCCAACGCATCAGCCGCAAGGTATTCAAGTTTGCGAACCTTGTTGCCCCCAGCGCCAGCGTTGTGGTGTCATCGCGTTTGATGTAGATGTCTCGGCCCGCCCAGGACGACAGCCGTTCGAGCTTTTCCAGAGCAGTAGGAGCGTCAATCAATGGCAGGCGATTAAAGCGGGCGAGCTGATGGTTGATCATGGTGATAAATAAGCCGTGTAAAGAGTCATCGGACTATAGGCAGACGTTTCCTGCACGGCAACCCGTCTGTGCTTATGCTTGGCTCAGTGATTTCCTACAAAAATTGTTATTTTTTCCACTTGAATGTTTGCCGTAGAGTGGCAGCAGCAGCGTCCAGCAACCGGGTCGCCACCGTCAACACCAAGGAGAGTTCAGCGTGAGCGATATTCCAAAAGCATCCGCCAACGGCCGTTCCAGCCACTGGCAGTTGCAGCGTATCGTCAGCCAGCTGCGTGGAGCACGTGAGGACTGGCGGGCTCGTAACCGGCGAGTGAGCGGTGAACATGGCGGACGCGAGCTGCCGTCTCGCGCGGCCATGGGCGAGATTCTCGAGGCCCTGAGCGGGGCGCTGTTCCCGATGCGCCTGGGCCCGGTCGATTTGCGCGAAGAAAGCGAAGATTTCTACGTAGGGCACACGCTTGATGTGGCGCTCAACGCATTGCTCGCTCAGGCCCGTCTGGAATTGCGCTACGTGGCGCATCAGCAGGGCGAGGATCTGGGCGGCATCGATAAGCACGCGCTCGAACTGATTCAGGATTTCGCCACGGCCTTGCCGGCGATTCGTCTGCTGCTCGACACCGATGTACTGGCCGCTTATCACGGCGACCCGGCAGCGCGCAGCGTCGATGAAGTGCTGCTGTGCTATCCCGGTATTCTGGCGGTGATTCATCACCGTCTGGCCCACCATCTTTATCGCGCTGGCCTGCCGTTGCTGGCGCGCATCAGTTCGGAAATTGCCCACTCGGCGACCGGCATCGACATTCACCCCGGCGCGCAGATCGGCCCGAGCTTTTTTATCGATCACGGAACGGGTGTGGTGATTGGCGAAACGGCCATCATCGGCGAGCGCGTGCGGATCTATCAGGCCGTCACACTGGGCGCCAAGCGCTTCCCGGCGGACGAGGACGGTCAGTTGCAGAAAGGCCACGCACGGCACCCGATCGTTGAGGATGATGTGGTGATTTACGCCGGTGCGACGATTTTGGGCCGGATCACCATCGGCAAGGGTTCGACCATTGGCGGCAACGTCTGGCTGACCCGCAGCGTGCCAGCCGGTTGCAACCTCACCCAGGCCAACCTGCTGCAACAGGATGACGGCACGCAGAAATAAGCCGGCCTTCGCGAGCGAGCTCGCCTCCACAAGATGCCCACCTGACGGGCCTCTGTGGGAGTCAGCTTGCTGACGAAGAGGCCGGTAAATGCACCCGAAATACGTTGCCTGCACAGGGGAACGAACCCCTCCGACACTCGTCATACCCTTGGCTGAGCCAGCATTCACCGGCCCGCGATTCGATTTTGCGGGCACTTTCATGTTTTAATTGAACGTTCATTCAAGTTAAACCGGTGGTTCGCTGCCCGCTCACACCAGGAGGCTAACCCTTGCCGTATCCGTTTCCAGCAGTTGGTTTAATCAGTCCGGAGGCACGCAGTCGATGAGCACTCCGAGTACACCATCAAGCGGTATGGTCCGCATGAACGCTCCAGTGTTTTACTTCGCTGCGAGTTTTATTCTGATCTTTGGCATCACGGTCATCGCCTTCCCGCAAGCCAGCGGTGAATGGTTGCTGGCTGCGCAGAACTGGGCGGCCAATACGGTCGGCTGGTACTACATGCTGGTCATGACGCTGTATCTGGTCTTCGTGGTGGTCACCGCCTTGTCCGGCTACGGCAAGATCAAGCTCGGTGCCGACCACGACGAACCCGAATTCAGTTACCTGTCATGGGCCGGGATGCTGTTCGCCGCCGGGATCAGCATCACGCTGTTCTTCTTCTGCGTTTCAGAACCCCTGACCCACCTGCTGCAACCGCCGCAGGGTGACGCTGGAACTGCCGACGCTGCGCGCCAGGGCATGCAGTTGTTGTTTCTGCACTGGGGCCTGCATGGCTGGGGCGTGTTTGCCTTCGTCGGCATGGCGCTGGCTTACTTCGCCTATCGGCATAACCTGCCGCTGGCCCTGCGTTCGGCGCTGTACCCGCTGATCGGCAAGCGCATCAATGGCCCTATCGGGTATGCAGTGGACGGCTTTGGCATCATCGCGACGATCTTCGGTCTGGGTGCGGACATGGGCTTTGGGGTGTTGCACCTCAATTCCGGTCTGGATTACCTGTTCGGCGTCGCGCACACCCACTGGATTCAGGTCGGGCTCATCACCCTGATGATGGGCGCCGCGATTCTGGTCGCCATTGCCGGTGTCGATAAAGGCGTGCGTGTCATGTCCGACATCAACATGCTACTGGCCTGCGCGCTGCTGCTGTTCGTGTTGTTCGCCGGTCCTACCCAGCACTTGCTCAATACACTGGTGCAGAATATTGGCGATTACCTGGGCGCGTTGCCGACCAAGAGCTTTGACGTCTACGCCTACGACGAACCCAGTGACTGGCTGGGCGGCTGGACAGTGTTCTACTGGGCCTGGTGGATTGCCTGGTCGCCGTTTGTAGGCCTGTTCATCGCGCGGATCTCCCGTGGCCGTACCATCCGTGAGTTCGTTTTCGGCGTGTTGCTGATCCCACTGGGCTTCACTCTGGCGTGGATGTCGATCTTCGGCAACAGCGCCATCGACCAGGTGCTTAACCACGGCATGACAGCCCTGGGCCAGTCAGCAATCGACAATCCGTCGATGACGCTGTACCTGCTGCTGGAAACTTATCCGTGGAGCAAGACGGTCATCGCGGTCACGGTGTTCATCAGCTTCGTGTTCTTCGTGACGTCCGCAGATTCGGGCACAGTGGTGCTCTCGACACTGTCGGCCAAAGGCGGCAACCCGGACGAAGATGGCCCGAAATGGCTGCGAGTGTTCTGGGGTGTCGCGACGGCACTGATCACCAGCGGTCTGTTGTTTTCGGGCAGCATTGATGCGCTGAAGTCAGCGGTGGTGCTGACATCGTTGCCGTTCTCGCTGATTCTGTTGCTGATGATGTGGGGGCTGCACAAGGCGTTCTTCATGGAGTCCCAACGCCAGATCGCGCAGCTGTACTCGCTGGCTCCGGCTTCCGGTGCACGACGCGGTGGCTGGCGTCAGCGCTTGAGTCAGGCCGTGCATTACCCCTCGCGCGACGAGGTGTATCGCTTCCTCGATCAGACCGTGCGGCCGGCCATCGACGACGTGACTGCGGTGTTCGTCGAGAAGGGTCTGAACGTGGTCAACGTGCCTGATCCGTCAAACGATTCGGTCACCCTGGAGATCGGCCATGGCGAGGAGCGTCCTTTCATCTATCAGGTACAGATGAAAGGCTTCTTCACGCCATCCTTCGCCCGTGGCGGCATGGGCTCCAAGCAGCTCAACAACCGTCGCTACTACCGCGCCGAAGTGCACTTGAGTGAAGGCAGCCAGGATTACGATCTGGTGGGTTACACCAAGGAGCAGGTGATCAACGACGTCCTCGACCAGTACGAGCGCCATATGCAGTTCCTGCATATGGTGCGCTGACATCTGCGCAGGCAGTTGAGCACCGACGTGCTCAACTGCTTTCCCGCTCGATCAGGCTGCACTCCAGCAAATTGAGCCGCTGTATCTCGCCTTCCACGGGTATTACGCCAAGGCTTTCAAGCACGCGTCTGGCGGCCAGCACGCCTATTTCAAGTGCTGGCGGCTTGATTGTGGTCAGGCTGGGCAGCATCATTTCTGCGAACGCGTAATCTCCAAAGCCCATCACTGCGCAGTCCTGCGGGATGCGCAAGCCTGCGCGCTGGCTGGCCAACAGGCCACCCGCCGCCAGGTTGTCGTTGGCGAAGAAGATTGCATCAGGCCGATGCGATTCGTTCATCAAGGTGTCCATGGCCTGTTTGCCAGCCTCGAACGGCGTTCGTCCTGGGTCCGGGACAAACGCCAGCGGCTTCTGCCCCAAGGCCTCCAGCGTTTTTATAAAGCCGTCACGGCGCTCCAGTGCGCTGAAGTCACCCGCCATGCTGTTCTGCACGAACGCCATGCGTGTATAGCCCTTGCCATGCAGGTAACGAGCAGCGGTAACGCCCACTTCGTAGTGTGAAAAACCAATCTGGATAGGGCTGCGCTGCGGCTGATGGTCCCAGGTTTCGATCACCGGGATGTCGGCCTGCTCGATCATTTTTTCGGTGGCGGCGCTGTGGAAGTGGCTGGTCAGCACCAGTGCGGCTGGCGACCAGCCCAGAAACGCGCGCACAGCGCTTTCTTCCTGTTCGGCCGAGAAGTAGCTGGAGGCCAGCAGTAGCTGGAAACCGTGCTGGCTCAAGGTGTCGCTGAAACCCTGAATCGTGTTGGCAAAGATCGGGCCGGAGATGTTCGGGATCACCATGCCCACCACGCGGCTACGTGCCGACGCCAGACCACCGGCGACCAGATTGGGCACATAACCCAACTCATTCACCGCCAGGGCGATGCGCTCGCGCCGTTCCGGCGAAACCTGCTCCGGCTGGTTGAAGTAGCGCGATACGGTGATGGCCGACACACCGGCATGCGTGGCCACAGCGGTAATCGTCACGCGGCCTGCACCTCGGCGTTTACGTGTTGCAGGTATCTGCTCAACCATGCTCGTCACTTCGCATAAAAGTAAAAAGAATATAAAAGTAATTTTTCAGTATTGGACGATCTATCTGCCGTTTCCTGATACTTGGGATGTTAGCGCTAACAAAGACGGTTTGTCTGCTACTCGCCACCGCGAATGCCTGGACCCGGTTTAGCCAGTACACAAAAAGGCGTCAGTGCTCACTGCACTGTCGGATCAGGGCATATTTCAGGCAGGCACGCAGATGCACACAACACTTGGGGATCGCGTCAAACACACGCTACTGGCGCAAGCCATCGATCAGGTCCACACGGTGCGGGGGCGCCGTTATGGCTGGTTATTGATGGGGCTGACGGCATTGCCGTTCGGTTCTGCGATGGCTGACATCCAGCCAGCACCAAGCGCCGAAGCGCCAACGCTTGAGTCTGTGACGGTAACCGCCACACGTCGCGAAGAGTCGCTGCAGAAGGTGCCGGTGGCAGTCTCGGTGATTCAGGGCGAACAACTGGAGCGTGACAACCGCAACGGCGTTGCCAGCATCGTGCAGCAAGTGCCTTCGCTGAACTTCAGAACCGGGGCTTCGAACAAGGACACGTCGCTGTTCATTCGCGGCGTCGGCACCATTTCTACTTCGCCAGGCGTCGAGCCTACCGTGGCGACCGTGATTGATGGCGTGGTCTACGGCCGTCCGGGGCAGGCCACGCTGGACCTGCTGGACCTGCTGGACCTGCTGGACCTTGAGCGCATCGAAGTGCTGCGCGGGCCGCAAGGCACGTTGTTCGGCAAAAATGCGTCGGCAGGCGTGCTGAACGTGACCACCAAGGCGCCCACCGAAGAGACCCACGGTTACATCGACCAGTCGTATTACAGCGGCAACGAAAGTCGCACCCGTTTTGGCATTGGCGGCAGCCTGATCCCGCAGACCCTCAAAGGCTCGGTCACTACCTTGTTCGGCAGCTACGACGGTAACGTCGACAACAAGCTCAATGGTCAGGAGGTCAACGGCTACAACCGCAAGGGCGCACGCGGCAAACTGGAGTTCACGCCCAACGACGACATAACCTTCACGCTCGCAGCGGATTACATGCAGTCTCACGACGACGCGCCCAACGGCGTGGTCAGCAAGGCATTGACTCCGGCGTTTGCCAGCGCGCTGTCGCCGGTGCGGGCCGACAGCGACAACCGCAATGTGGTCAGCGATTACCGCAGCCATGTCGAGGACATCAACAAGGGGCTTTCCGGCCAACTGGACTGGCAACTGGGTGATTACACCCTCACGTCGATTACGGCATGGCGCGGCTGGGACAACACCCAATATCAGGACGGCGACCGCCTCGGCAACATTACCGCCGCATTCCCCGGCACCGAAGACAAAGGCGACCTGGAATACAACCAGTACTCGCAGGAGCTGCGCCTTGCGTCTCCGAAGGGGCAGTTTGTGGAATACGTGGGTGGCCTGTTCTACCTGCACGGCAAAAGCGACGAAACCTATCAGCGCACGCTGATCACGCCGACAAGCCGCGACCGCGGTATTGCGGACTACAGCACCACCAACGAAAGTTATTCAGTATTTGGCGAAAGCACTTTCAATTTCACCCCGGATTTCCGTGCGATTGCCGGGCTGCGCTGGACCCATGACGATCTGGAATACGACCATCGCCGCGTCTCCACGTCCGCCACTACGGTCAGTGGTATTCAGCCAGCAACCAGCAGCTCTGGTTCGGTGGACGAAGACGGCAAGTCCGGCCGGCTAGGCCTGCAATACGACCTCAGTGACAGCGTGACCAGCTACATCACCTATTCGCGTGGCTACAAAGGCCCGGCTTACAACGTATTTTTCAACATGCAGCCGCGTGACACGGATGCCCTCAAGCCAGAGACCTCCAACACATGGGAAGTCGGTATCAAGGCGACCAGTTGGAACAATCGTCTGACCACCAACCTTGCGGTATTCCACAGCGATTACGACAACTATCAGGCGAACTTTTTCGACAGCGTCGCCGGGCAGATCGTGACGCGGTTGATCAACGCAGGCAGCGTCAGCACCGAAGGTGTGGAGCTGGATTACGCGCTGCAAGCCACGCATAACCTCAAGTTTTCCGGCGCTCTGTCTTACACCCGCGCCCGTATTGACACCTTCGCCTGCCCGGCAGGCGCAGCGGCGTCGTGCAATGTCGATGGCAAGACGTTGCCTTACAGTCCCGACTGGAAGAGCTATGTGCGCGCCGATTACACCATCCCGCTCGACAATGGGCTGGATATCGAACTGGGCACCGACTACAGCTGGCAGAGCGAAGTGCAGTACGACATCAGCCAGAACCCCGACACCAGACAGGGCGCTTACGGTATCTGGAACGCGAGCGTTGCGTTGGCTGACTACAACAGCGGCTGGCGTGTCGCGCTGCTCGGCAAGAACCTCGCCGACAAGTCCTACTCGCCGATGCTCGCGACCGGTGGAAACTACGTTTACCGATCTGTACCGCGCGATGACGAGCGTTATTTCGGCGTGCAGGTGCGCAAGGATTTTTGAGCCGTTGTGCGCGACGACCCGGCAATGAATCGTAAGGAGTGGGTATGAGCACGACTGTTCGGCAAATGAAACTGGGCGCTTTTCTGATGGCCACCGGGCACCACGTTGCTGCCTGGCGTCACCCGGAAGTGCCTGCCGACGCTGGGCTGGATTTCAAACACTACAAGCATCTGGCGCAAGTGGCCGAGGCGGCCAGATTCGACACGCTGTTCGTGGCGGACAGCGTTGCAGCCGCGACAGGTGATATCGCCAGTCGCATGGCGCGTTCCGACCATTTCGAGCCGCTGACGCTGCTCTCGGCACTGAGTGCGGTCACTGACCATATCGGGCTGATCGCCACGGCCACCACGACCTACAATGAGCCGTATCACGTGGCCCGCAAGTTCGCCTCGCTGGATCACTTGTCCGGCGGACGGGCGGGCTGGAATCTGGTGACCTCCGATGCGGCTGCCGAAGCGCAGAACTTCGGTCGCACCGAGCACGTCAACCACGCCGAACGCTACAGCCGTGCGCGTGAGTTTCATCAGGTAGTCACCGGCCTCTGGGACAGCTGGGCCGACGATGCATTTACGCGCGACAAAGCCAGTGGTCAGTACTACGACCCCGAGGGCCTGCATGTGCTCGACCATCAGGGCGAACACTTCAAGGTCAGGGGCCCACTGAATGTGGCGCGCTCGCCGCAGGGGCAGCCGGTGCTGGTGCAGGCCGGCTCTTCGGAGGTCGGCCGTGACCTGGCGGCGCAGACCGCAGAAGTGGTGTTCACCGCACAAACTTCACTGGCCAGCGCGCAAGCGTTCTACGCGGACATCAAGAGGCGGTTGGGCGCCTACGGGCGTAGCGCTGACTCGGTGAAGATCATGCCCGGCGTATTTATCGTCGTGGCCGAAACCGAGGCATTGGCCAAAGCCAGATTCGAGTCGTTTCAAGACCTGGTCGAGCCCGAAGTCGGCGTCGCACTGTTGGGCCGTATGCTGGGTAACTTCGACCTGTCGGGTTATCCGTTCGACGGTCCGTTACCTGACTTGCCGCTGACCGACAGCGGCCAGCGCAGCCGTCAGAAACTGCTCACCGAACTGGCTGATCAGGAAAACCTCACGCTGGCGCAACTGGGGCGGCGCATCGCCGGTGGGCGAGGGCACTACAGCCTGATCGGCACGCCAGAGCAGATCGCTGATGAGCTGCAGACCTGGTTCGAACAAGGGGCTGCCGACGGCTTCAATGTGCTGGTGCCTCATTTGCCTGGTGGCCTGGAAGATGTGGCGCGCCTGCTGGTGCCGGAGCTGCAGCGTCGAGGCGTGTTCCGGACCGAATACGAAGGCACGACGCTGCGTGAAAACCTCGGTCTTCAGCGCCCGGTCAACAGACACAACGATCATTGATTCACAAGGAGTCACCCATGAAACCCTTTGCACTCATCGCCGCGATTCTTGCATTCAGCGGCCTGTTCAACAGCGCAGCAGCCAGCGAGCCTGACACCCTGCGCATCGGCTATCAGAAAGGCTCGATTACATTGGTGCTGGCTAAAGAGCACGGCTTGCTCGAAAAACGCTTTGCGAACACGAACATCAAGTGGATCGAGTTCCCTGCAGGGCCGCAGATGCTGGAGGCCTTGAATATTGGCAGTCTGGACATTGCATCGACCGGTGACATTCCACCGATTTTCGCTCAGGTGGCCGGCGCTGACCTGGTCTATATCGGTGCGGAACCGTCCAAGCCGCAGGCCGAAACCATTCTGGTGCGCAACGAAAGTCCGCTGCACAGCGTGGCCGAGTTGAAGGGGCGTAAAGTGGCGTTCCAGAAAGGCTCCAGCGCTCATAACGTGGTGTTGCGGGTCTTGAACAAGGCTGGCCTGACGCTCAAGGACATTCAGCCGATTTACCTGACCCCGGCCGATGCCCGTGCCGCGTTTGAAAACGGCAGTGTCGACGCCTGGGCAATCTGGGACCCGTACTATTCCATTGCGCTCAACGAAGGTCATAGTCGACTGCTGGCGAATGGCGAAGGTCTTGGTTTGTCTGGCCCTTTCTACACCGCACGCCGGGCGTTTGCCGAGGGCAATGGGCTGTTCATTCAGCAGGTGCTCGACGAACTGACCGCTGCCGACGCGCTGACTCGCTCGCAGCGAACTGAAAGCATTCAGATCCTGGCGCGCAGCATGGGCTTGTCCGAAGCCGTCATCACTCAGTATCTTGACCACCGGCCTGCGTCGCCCAGCCTGCCGATCACACCCGATATCGTGCGCGCGCAACAGGCAACCGCCGATCTGTTTTACGAAAACCACCTGGTGCCCAAGCGGGTCGATATCCAGCAGGCTGTTTGGCACGCACAATGATTCCGATACTCCCGGCCAGGTACCGCCTGGCCGCAGATGATCTGGACATGCCTCGCACATTCCCCTGACAAGAGAGGATTCAATGACCTATATCGCTGCCGAAAATCGTTACAACGACATGCCTTATCGCCGTACCGGCCGCAGCGGCCTGGTGTTGCCGGCCTTGTCGCTCGGTTTATGGCACAATTTTGGCGACAGCACTCCCATCGAGACCCAGCGCGCCATGCTGCGCACCGCGTTTGATCTGGGCATCAACCATTTTGATCTGGCCAACAACTATGGCCCGCCCTATGGCAGCGCCGAAATCAACTTCGGTCGCCTGCTGCGCGAAGACTTCAAGCAGTACCGCGACGAGCTGATCATTTCCAGCAAGGCGGGCTGGGACATGTGGCCTGGCCCTTATGGGCAGGGCGGCGGTTCACGCAAGTACGTGCTCGCAAGTCTCGATCAGAGCCTGCAACGCATGGGCCTGGATTACGTTGATATTTTCTATTCACACCGCTTTGACCCGGACACGCCGCTGGAAGAAACCGCAAGTGCGCTGGCAACTGCCGTGCAGCAGGGCAAGGCCTTGTACATCGGAATCTCTTCGTATTCCGGCGCCAAGACCCGGGAAATCGCTGCATTGCTCAAAGAATGGAAAGTACCGCTGCTGATTCACCAACCGGCCTACAACATGCTCAACCGCTGGGTTGAGAAAGACCTGCTCGACGCTACCGAAGAACTGGGCGCAGGTGTCATTGCCTTCACGGCGCTGGCGCAGGGCCTGCTGTCGGACAAGTACCTCAACGGCGTGCCTCAGGATGCGCGGGTCAACCGTCCAGGCGGCGGTTCGCTGCAGGCTTCGCACTTGTCCGAGCAGAACATTGCTCATGTACGCGCACTCAACGAGATCGCTCAACGTCGCGGTCAGAGCCTGGCGCAAATGGCCCTGGCGTGGACGCTGCGTGATCCGCGTGTGACGTCGGCCCTGATCGGCGCGAGCCGCCCCGAGCAGATCGTCGAAAACGTCGGAGCATTGAAAAACCTCGCGTTCAGCAGCGAAGAACTGGCCGAGATCGACCGTTTCGCGGTTGAAGGCAGCATCAACCTCTGGGAAAAACCATCGCTGGCGCAGTAACGCCAGCGCGTCACTGAGCATGCTCACGAAGAGGCCGGTACATCCGCTGGGGATGTACCGGCCATTCATCAGCTTTCGTCTGCCTCGTCGTCGTCTCCACCATCGACTTTCATGCCCAGTTCCTTGATCTTGCGGGTCAAAGTGTTGCGGCCCCAGCCCAGCAACACTGCAGCGTCGCGACGGCGGCCTGCGGTGTGTTTGAGGGCGGTTTCGATCATGATGCGTTCGAAGGTCGGTACGGCGCTGTCCAGCAGGCTGGATTGACCGCGCGACAAAGCCTGATCGGCCCACTGACGCAGCGCCTGCTCCCAGTTGGTGACCGGTGCTGCATCCTGTGGAAGGCTCAGCAGTTCCGGCGGCAGGTCGCTGATATGCACTTCGCGACCGGATGCCATCACGGTAATCCAGCGGCAGGTGTTTTCCAACTGACGAACGTTGCCTGGCCATGGCAGGTGCTTGAGGTATTCCTCGGTTTCCGCCTTGAGCAATTTCGGCTCGACGGCGAGTTCCTGAGCAGCGCGGCTCAGGAAGTGCTTGGCCAGCGTCGGGATGTCTTCGCGACGGTCGGACATGCGCGGAATATGGATGCGGATCACGTTCAGGCGGTGAAACAAGTCCTCACGGAACTTGCCGGCCTGCACGAGGGTTTCCAGATTCTGGTGTGTCGCCGCGATGATGCGCACATCCACCTTGACCGGCGTATGGCCGCCCACGCGGTAGAACTCGCCATCGGCCAGTACGCGCAACAGGCGTGTCTGGGTGTCGGCAGGCATGTCACCGATTTCGTCGAGGAACAGTGTGCCGCCGTCAGCCTGCTCAAAGCGCCCGCGACGCAGGTTGGCCGCGCCGGTAAAGGCGCCTTTTTCGTGGCCAAACAGCTCGGACTCCATCAGGTCCTTGGGGATCGCCGCCATGTTCAGCGCGATGAACGGCGAGGCCGAACGCGGGCTGTGACGGTGCAGGGCGTGCGCGACCAGTTCTTTGCCGGTCCCGGACTCGCCGTTGATCAGCACGGTAATGTTGGAATGGCTCAGACGGCCGATGGCGCGAAACACTTCCTGCATCGCTGGCGCTTCGCCAATGATTTCAGGGGTGCGAGTCAGGGTCGGTGCAACGTCCAGGCCTTGCTGCTCCTGAGCATGCTGGTTGGCACGCTTGACCAGCGAGACGGCTTCATCGACATCGAATGGCTTGGGCAGGTATTCGAAAGCACCGCCCTGATACGAAGCCACTGCGCTGTCGAGGTCAGAATGGGCGGTCATGATGATGACCGGCAGACGTGGATGCTGTTCGCGAATCCGCGCCAGCAGGTCCAGGCCGCTGGCACCCGGCATACGGATGTCGGAAATGATCACGTCCGGTTGCTGACGCGCCAGGCGACTCATCACCCCGTCGGCGCTGTCGAAGCTTTGCGTGGTCATGCCTTCCTGTTGCAAGGCTTTTTCCAGTACCCAGCGGATGGAACGATCGTCGTCTACGATCCAGACAGTTTCACTACGGCTCATGTCGAAGCTGCTCCTTGTTCCAGCGGCAGGAAGATCGAAAAGGTGGTGTGGCCGGGATGGCTGTCACACTCGATCAGGCCCTGATGCTGGCTGATGATGTTCTGGGTGATGGCAAGACCGAGCCCTGTGCCATCCGGGCGGCCACTGACCATTGGGTAAAAGATGGTTTCCTGAAGTTCGGCCGGAATACCGGGGCCGTTGTCGATGATTTCGATCTTGCTGACCAGGCGATGACGTACATGACCGATGGTGAACTGGCGCATGGCGCGGGTACGCATCGTGATGCGGCCCAGGCGCAGTTCATTCTGGCCGCTGATCGCTTGCATCGCGTTGCGCACGATATTGAGCACCGCCTGGATCATTTGCTCTCGGTCAATCAACACGTCCGGGATGCTCGGGTCGTAGTCGCGCACCAGCGTGATGCATCCCTGGCTCTCGGCTTCGACCAGACTGCAGACGCGCTCCAGCACTTCGTGCACGTTGGTCATGGCCAGCGATGGCAACTTGTTTGAACCCAACATGCGGTCGACCAGATTGCGCAGGCGGTCAGCCTCTTCAATGATGACGTTGGTGTAATCCTT
Source organism: Pseudomonas californiensis (assembly GCF_021147775.1). Classification (GTDB taxonomy): domain Bacteria; phylum Pseudomonadota; class Gammaproteobacteria; order Pseudomonadales; family Pseudomonadaceae; genus Aquipseudomonas; species Aquipseudomonas californiensis. The sequence continues at coordinate 29,678 of NZ_JAGTPK010000023.1, read as the reverse complement.
GAGGCTTTCTTCAGGCAGCTCGCGCGCCAGCAGTTGCGCCGCGCCGCGAATCCCGCCCAACGGATTCTTTATTTCGTGCGCCAGGCCACGCACCAGCATCTTGGTGGTTTCCTGCTTGGACAGCTGGGCCTCTTCCTTGGTAATGCGCAGCAGGCGGTCGCGAGGGTGGACCTCCAGCAGCAGCAGGGTTTCGCCCTTGCTCAGGATAGGCGTCACGGCATAGTCAACGGTCAGGGTCTGGCCGGTCAGTGCGGTGAGCATCGCTTCACGCTTGGTAAACGGGTGAGCCTGTTCAACGGCCTGACGAAGCGAGCTCAGCGCCTCGGCGGACTCTGTAAACAGCTCGCTGATGAACTGCCCATGGCTGCGCTGCCCACTGATGGCCAGCAGCATCTCCGCCGCCGGGTTCATGTACTCAAGTCGCAGGTCGGCATTGAGCAAAATGGTGGCAGTGGTCAGGTTATCCAGTAACAGTCTGTGCAGCGCGTCGCTGATCGTCATGAAGCGTATTGACCTCTTTTGGCACATCGCAATCGCGCAATGCTGGTGCTGGTGCTGGTCGGTCTTGGCCAGCAAAAACAAAACCACCGATGCGGTGCTTGATAGGGTGCTGTGTCAGTGAAGTTGCAAAAAACAAACCAAGGCTCCGAAAAGAAGCGCTTTAACTGCAAAATCGGACCTTTTTTCGCACATGTGCCCGCATACGGCGCCCACTGACGACCATTTCTGAACCAAATTGGGCTGTCTTGTGGCGTGACGCCCCCTATCATGCACCAAAAAAGGGCTGGCTTGAGGCGGGGCGTTTTCAGCTTAGAAGAAAGGCAGGATGCTGCTTTCTGGTTTCGGTTTGTCCTTGAGCGGACATTCCGGGCGAACCCCGTATTCATCGACCTTGCAGGGGTTGGTGGCGCGCTTCTGGGCAAGGGTGACACGTTGCAGATGGAACGGCTGATTCGGCGTTTTCTCCAGAACCCGACCCAGCTCGTCAAAAATCTCGACCGAAAGCTGGTGCGTACCCCGGTCAATGGCAGTCAGGGCGAACACCGGGCTGCGCCCGGCCTCACCCACTGGATTGCCGTCCAGCAGCAACCGATAACTGTGCCCCTGCTGTAACGCCGGCTCGCTGGTGACGGTGACGATCAGGTCACCGCTCGGGCTGTTCACCGTGCCATCCGGCTCTGGTGCCAGAATCCTCAGCAGCTCGTAATGAAACATCGCCTTGGGCGCAGGTTTCGCGGGGCTGGCCTTCAAGGTACGAGTAGGCGGCGTTCCGGTCATGTTGTTGCTGGGCGGGATGTCGACGCGCTGGGCATTCTTGCGCGGCTGGTCGGTGAATACCCGGTTGTCCTGCGCGTCGACGTAGGTGTAGACGTCAGCCATGGCCGGCAGGCTTGCCAGTATCAACAAGCTCAACAGCAGCTTTCGCATCCTGTGCATCCTCATGGCGTACCGAGGTGGACGCGCTGCACTGTCAGCGTGATGGTAGGGCTTTGCTGGATCACGCGTTCGCCATCCTTCACCACCACGGCGAAGCTGTGCTCGCCACGGTCGATATTGATTGCCTGCAGACGTGGCAGATTGGAAGGCTGCCCATACAGATTGCCGTCCAGCAACAGTTGCAACCGATGGTTCTGTTGTAGCCGGGGCTGGATTTTGACGCCGATGATGAACGAACCGTTGTTGGCACGCAGCGCTTCGTCGGTTGGCAGATCGGTCAGTTCCAGCGTGTCGTAAGCCGCCACTGGCTGACTTTGCCCGGTTGGCGGTGGTGCGGCAGGGCTTGGCGCGGGTCTTACAGGTGCCTGTGTTTCGACACTGTTGAGGGGCGGCAACTCGACGACTTCAGACCTGGTCCCATTGGGCGGCTGATTACTGAAGGCCGTATTGCCATTCGCGTCGGTGTATTTATAGATCTGCGCCACGGCAGGCAGGCTGATCAACAGCAACAGGCACATCAGGCTTTGACGCATGAGACTCTCGACAACCAAAGGCACAAAGGCCGTCAGCATAGAACACATCGTCCCATGCTGCGCTATCTGCCTGATGGATCAGATTTTTGCAGGGCACAGATCTGCAGTGGCCAGTACCAGTGCCTGGTCATGAATCGGATCTTTCAGGTGTTGCTTGAGCCCTGCATCAAGCAGTATCCGGCACTGATTCGTTGTGCGAATCGGCTGGAAGTCGGCGTAGGCTTTCAGCAGTTGCGTCTGCAATCGGTCAAGGGCAGGGCGGATATCGTCCGTCAGGCTCTTTCTGGTGGTGTCGGGCGCTTTGCCTGCAGCGTGCCACTGAGCCAGCAAAGCATTCTGCACATATTTGTTGGCTTCTATCTGGGCCCGAAACAATCGCTGAATGTCGTCCGGATTCAAATTGAATTCGGCTGCGCGTGCCTGAGCCGCAGTGATGACCTGTTGCTCGCGCGGTGGGTCTTCGACGGCCTTGCCGCTGTCCCATTTGCTCAAGGCAACCTGATCGGCAATGGTCAGGCGCTCGCTGATGGCCTGCAACAACGGCTCAACGCTCGCAGAGGTCTGTCCTCCAGCAAAGGCAGCGTTTGAAGACAGGCAGGTCAGGGTGAGCAGCGAAGCACTCAGTAGCAGGCGCATGGGACTTCATCCTGTTGGCAAAAGGGAAGACTAGTTAACGCCAAGTACCTTTGTGCAGCCAGCCTTTTGAGGTGAAAAAAACTTCACGCGTCGAATCGCAGGCAAAAAAAGACCTCCCGAAGGAGGCCTCTTGTTACGCCATAAACGCTGGCGCGACTGGATCAGCAGCTGTAGTACAGCTCGTATTCCAGTGGGTGTACGAAGGTGCGAACCTTGATTTCTTCTTCGCTTTTCAGCTCGATGTAAGCATCGATGAAGTCGTCGCTGAAAACGCCGCCTTTGGTCAGGAATGCACGACCTTTGTCCAGCTCTTCCAGGGCTTCTTTCAGGCTGCCGCAAACTTGTGGGATCTCTTTCGCCTCTTCAGGCGGCAGGTCATACAGGTTTTTGTCAGCTGCGTCGCCGGGGTGGATCTTGTTCTGGATGCCGTCCAGGCCAGCCATCAACAGTGCAGCGAACGCCAGGTACGGGTTGGCTGCTGGATCCGGGAAGCGCGCTTCGATACGACGGCCACGTGGGCTGGAGACGTAAGGAATACGGATGGACGCCGAACGGTTACGTGCCGAGTAGGCCAGCATGACCGGAGCTTCGAAACCTGGGACCAGACGCTTGTAGGAGTTGGTCGACGGGTTGGTGAAGCCGTTCAGAGCCTTGCCGTGCTTGATGATGCCGCCGATGAAGAACAGGGCAGTGTCGGACAGACCGGCATAGCCTTCACCTGCGAAGGTGTTCTTGCCATCTTTGGAGATCGACATGTGGACGTGCATACCCGAACCGTTGTCACCGTACAGTGGCTTGGGCATGAAGGTAGCAGTACGGCCATAGGCATCGGCAACGTTATGTACGCAGTACTTGAGGGTCTGAACTTCGTCAGCCTTCTTGACCAGCGTGTTGAATTTCACGCCGATTTCGTTCTGGCCAGCAGTGGCAACTTCGTGGTGGTGAACTTCCACGATCTGGCCCATTTCTTCCAGGGCGTTGCACATTGCGGTACGAATTTCGTGGTCATGGTCGACCGGTGGTAATGGGAAGTAGCCACCTTTGACGCCAGGACGGTGGCCTTTGTTGCCGCCGTCGACGTCGCCGTCGGTCATCCAGGAAGCCTGTTCAGAAAAGATCTTGAACATGGAACCGGAGATGTCGGACTTGAACTTCACTTCGTCGAAGATGAAGAACTCTGGCTCTGGACCGACGAACACAGTGTCACCGATACCGGTGGACTTCAGGTATTCCTCGGCACGGTGAGCGATGGCGCGTGGGTCGCGGTCATAGCCCTGCATGGTCGAGGGTTCGATGACGTCGCAAACCAGGATCAGGGTTGGCTCTTCGGTGAACGGATCGAGAAGAGCTGTTTCGTCATCCGGCAGCAGGATCATGTCGGAAGCTTCGATGCCTTTCCAGCCGGCAATGGAGGAACCGTCGAACATTTTGCCGACTTCGAAGAAGTCGTCTTCCAGCGCATCGCGTGCAGGCATGGTGACGTGCTGCTGCTTGCCCTTGGTGTCAGTGAAGCGCAGATCAATCCACTTAATGTCATGATCTTTGATGAGTTGAACCGACTTCGACATGGTGTCCTCCGGGTGGCTAGGGGCCGCCTTATAGTTTTGGCCCCTTAAATTTGGGTGATGCCGGCGCGAATACTCTGCCATGGCAACCTGCCTCACAAGGGAGCAATTTGCATGCCAGTGCCCCGTGTTGGGTTTTTTGCCTCAAATGAAGGCTTTGCAGGGAGAAAAGCCGCTTGTTCTGGGAAAACACGCACTGTTATGGCGCTTCAATTTGGTGCGGCGAATCTTTTTGGTGCATCGATGATCGGGTGTACGATAACTGGTTAAACCTTGAGCAATTTCCGCTATAATCCGCGCCCCCCTTTTTTGGTCGGCACCTCACGTACTGTTTCCATGAAACTAATCGTTAAAGTTTTCCCAGAAATCACCATCAAAAGCCCTCCGGTGCGCAAGAAGTTCATCCGGCAGCTGGGCAAGAACATTCGTACCGTGCTCCGGGAACTGGACGCGGACATTGTTGTGGGTGGCGTATGGGACAACCTTGAGGTCGAGACCCGGCTGACAGACCCGAAAGTGCTGCAGGGCATCACCGAGCGCCTGAGCTGCATGCCCGGCATCGCCAACTTTCTGCAGGTGGCCGAATACCCGCTGGGCGACATGGATGACATCGTTGCCAAGTGCAAGGCGCACTACGCCGACCTGCTGCCGGGCAAAATGTTTTCAGTGCGATGCAAGCGTGCCGGGCGACATGATTTCAGCTCCATGGATGTCGAAAAATACGTCGGCAGCCAGCTGCGCCAACAATGCGGCGCGGCCGGAATCGAGCTGAAAAGGCCTGATCTTGTGGTCCGCATGGAAATTCGCGACCAACGGTTGTTCGTGGTTCATGATCAGCACAAGGGCCTGGGCGGCTATCCGCTCGGCGCACTGGAGCAGACGCTGGTGCTGATGTCTGGCGGCTTCGATTCGACAGTCGCCGCTTACCAGATCATGCGCCGTGGCCTTATGGCGCACTTCTGTTTCTTCAATCTGGGCGGTCGCGCCCATGAATTGGGTGTGATGGAAGTCGCGCACTTCATCTGGAAGAAGTACGGCAGCTCGCAGCGCGTGCTGTTCGTCAGCGTGCCGTTCGAGGAAGTTCTCGGAGAAATTCTGCAGAAAGTCGATAACAGTCATATGGGTGTAGTTTTGAAGCGTATGATGTTACGCGCTGCATCTGCCGTGGCTGATCGTCTGGAAATCGACGTACTGGTCACCGGCGAGGCTATTTCACAGGTTGCCAGCCAGACACTGCCCAATCTGTCGCTGATCGACGCGGCCACCGACAAGCTGGTCCTGCGTCCTCTGGTAGCCAGCCACAAGCAGGACATCGTGGATCAGGCGACTGAAATCGGCACCGCTGATTTTGCCCGGCACATGCCTGAGTATTGCGGGGTGATCTCGATCAACCCGAAAACCAACGCCAAGCGTAATCGCGTTGAGTACGAAGAAAAGCAGTTCGACATGGCGATTCTCGAGCAAGCGCTCGAGCGCGCCAAGCTGGTTTCGATCGATCGCGTCATCGACGATCTTAGCCGCAATGTCGACATAGAAGAAGTCAGTCAGGCGCTGGCCGGCCAGGTCATCATCGACATCCGTCACCCGGATGCCCAGGAAGACCAGCCGCTGAATGTGCCTGGCGTGGAGATACAGACGCTGCCGTTCTATGCATTGAACAGCCGTTTCAAGGGACTGGATGACACACGCCAGTACCTGTTGTATTGCGACAAAGGCGTCATGAGTCGCCTGCATGCTCACCATTTGCTCAGTGAGGGGCATGCCAATGTGCGCGTTTATCGACCGAGCTAAGTGCCCGGGGCTGTTTGCCTGTGGCTTGCGTCACCGGCCCCCCGACACCAGTCGCCAAGCCGTAACGGCTTTTGCCGACTCGAAATAGTTAATCGCTGCCTTTCAAGCAGCAGACCGAATCCTCTGATCGAGATACACAAGTGATCGAAAATCTACGTAACATCGCCATCATTGCTCACGTTGACCATGGTAAGACCACCCTGGTAGACAAACTCCTGCGTCAGTCCGGCACTCTGGAGCGCGGCGAGCTCAACGACGAGCGCGTGATGGACTCCAACGACCAGGAAAAAGAGCGCGGTATTACCATTCTCGCGAAGAACACCGCGATCAACTGGAATGGCTACCACATCAATATCGTGGACACCCCGGGCCACGCCGACTTCGGTGGTGAAGTAGAGCGCGTGATGTCGATGGTTGACTCCGTGCTGCTGCTGGTCGATGCCCAGGACGGCCCTATGCCGCAAACCCGTTTCGTGACCAGGAAGGCTTTCGAAGCCGGCCTGCGTCCAATCGTGGTCATCAACAAGGTTGACCGTCCTGGCGCACGTCCGGACTGGGTTCTAGACCAGATCTTTGACCTGTTCGACAACCTGGGTGCCACCGAAGAACAGCTGGACTTCAAAGTCGTCTACGCCTCGGCCCTGAACGGTATTGCCGGTCTGGAACACACCGACATGGCCGAAGACATGACCCCGTTGTACCAGGCGATTGTCGATCACGTTCCTGCTCCACAGGTTGACCGTGATGGTCCGTTCCAGATGCAGATCTCGGCACTGGACTACAACAGCTTCCTGGGTGTTATCGGTGTTGGCCGTATTGCACGTGGCAAGATCAAGCCAAACACTCAGGTTGTTGCGATCGACGCTGACGGCAAGCGCCGCAACGGTCGTATCCTGAAGCTGATGGGTCACCACGGTCTGCACCGTATCGACGTTGAAGAAGCAGCTGCCGGCGACATCGTCTGCATCAGCGGCTTCGACCAGCTGTTCATCTCCGACACCCTCTGCGACCCGCTGACTGTTGAAGCGATGAAGCCGTTGACTGTCGACGAGCCAACCGTTTCCATGACCTTCCAGGTCAACGATTCGCCTTTCTGCGGTAAAGAAGGCAAGTTCGTCACCAGCCGTAACATCAAGGAACGTCTGGACAAGGAGCTGCTGTACAACGTTGCTCTGCGCGTTGAAGAAGGCGACACCGCTGACAAGTTCAAGGTCTCGGGTCGTGGCGAGCTGCACCTCTCGGTACTGATCGAAACCATGCGTCGCGAAGGCTTCGAAATGGGCGTTGGTCGTCCGGAAGTAATCATCCGTATGGTTGACGGCGTCAAGCACGAACCGTACGAGAACGTGACCATCGACCTGCCGGAAGAGTCCCAGGGCTCGATCATGGAACAGATCGGTATTCGTAAGGGCGACCTGACCAACATGGTTCCGGATGGCAAGGGCCGTGTTCGTCTCGAGTACAACATCCCTGCTCGTGGCCTGATCGGTTTCCGTAACGAGTTCCTGACCCTCACTTCCGGTGCAGGCATCCTGACCTCGATCTTCGACCGTTACGACGTGATGAAGTCGGGCGACATGTCTGGCCGTCAGAACGGCGTTCTTGTTTCGGTTGCTACCGGCAAGGCGCTGACCTACTCCCTGGAAACTCTGCAGGCGCGTGGCAAGCTGTTCCTGGGTCACGGTGAAGACGTTTATGAAGGTCAGATCGTCGGCATCAACAGCCGCGACAACGACCTTGGCGTAAACCCTACCAAGGGCAAGAAGCTCGACAACATGCGTGCTTCCGGTAAAGACGAAACCATCGCTCTGGTTCCGCCTATCCGTTTCACGCTGGAACAGGCTCTTGAATTCGTTCAGGAAGACGAGCTTTGCGAAGTCACGCCGAAGTCGATTCGTTTGCGTAAGAAGATCCTTGGCGAAAGCGAGCGTACGCGCGCTGCCAAGAAGTCGGGCAACTGATTGATCAGTTGAACGGCTAGAAAAAAACGCCCCCGGTCGCAAGGCCGGGGGCGTTTTTGTTTGTGCGGGTTTTGTGCTTTTGGGCGGCAGCCCGCAACTCGCGAGGATTTAGAACTTGGGCACTGGCGCGCTGGTGGCGTTCTTCAGTGAGCCGCTTTCCTGGCGTACCACATCCTTGGGCTTGTACGCGCAATAGCCTGGGCGCGGTCCGATCTTGGGATGGTTGCGGCAGGTGTCCGGGCGCTTGTCGTAGATGGTGCACAGGCGGCTCTTACGGTCCAGGTACAGGCAGTCGTTGTTGCTCATGCGCTGCAAGGTGAAGATTTCTGACTTCTGATTATAGCGCTCGACAATCCCTTCCTTTTGCAGGCGTTTGGCAATGTTCTTGGGCGGATCACCCCGCTCGAATTCATCGACGATGCCGATGCGGATCAGATCCTTGATCTTCACTTCCACAGGTAACGTGCAGCAGCTGGAAACACAGCCTCCGCACATGTAGCTGGAGTATTTGGCCCAGGTATCGATGCGATCGAGTTCTGCGGCGGCGATCAAGGTGGGTTTCATTTGAATTCAGGCTTCCGGGTGTATCGGGCGCGCGATCATACCGGCACCAAGGGTTTTGCTGAAAGTAAAAATTACCGAGGCGACTGCCGGTAGCGGGGCCGGTCGTGTAAAGGAGGGTATGACGAGCCATTCGTGGCGGGCTTTGAGCAAGCCCGCCACGAGTATTGGCTAGAACAGATCGATCGGTGCTGACTCGTCTGCCGGCAGAGGACTGCCCGGCGCGCTGCCGCCCAGTTCGTTGACGCTGGGTGGCGTGTCTTCGCTTTTGAACAGCTCGAAGAACGCGTTAGGCGTGCTTGGTGTTGCTGCCCGGCCGCTGAGTGGGTCAACCCGCAGGCTCAGGATGCCATCCGGTTCGGCCTGTTGATGCGGTGGCTTGTCCTTCAGCGCGGCGCTCATGTAGTCCATCCAGATCGGCAGCGAGACCGTGCCGCCGAACTCATGCCGTCCAAGGCTTTCAGGCTGATCGAAGCCTGACCAGACCGTGGTGATGTAATCGGCGTTGTAGCCGGAGAACCATGCATCCTTGGAGTCATTGGTCGTACCGGTCTTGCCGGCAATGTCCGGCCTGTTCATGGACAGGGCACGACGGCCGGTGCCGCGTTTGATCACGTCCTGCAGCATGCTGTTGAGGATGTAGGTCGTACGGCCGTCCACGATACGCTCGGCAGGAATTGTCGTCTGAGGCTCAACGGGTGTCATCGACGACGCAGGCGTCACGCTCGGGCTGTCATGCACGGCAAATGTTGAGGTGTCAGGTGCAGTCTTCGCGTCATTGGCGGGTACGGTAGGCGGATTGGCGATGAAGATCGTCTGGCCGTCGCGGTTCTCGATGGTCTGGATCAGGTAAGGGCTGACCTTGTAGCCACCGTTGGCGAAGGCGCTCCAGCCAGTGGCAATCTCCATCGGGGTGAGCGTTGCCGTACCCAGTGCAAGCGAGAGGTTGCGCGGCAGGTCCTGCTTGGCGAAGCCGAAGCGTGTGATGTAGTCGATCGTGCTGTCGACGCCCAGCGCCTGTAACAGGCGGATCGACACCAGGTTACGCGACTTGTACAGCGCCTCGCGAAGACGGATCGGACCGAGGAACGTGTTGGTGTCGTTCTTCGGGCGCCAGACCTTGTCCAGATATTCGTCAACGAAGACGATAGGCGCATCGTTCACGAGGCTGGAGGCGGTGTAGCCATTATCAAGCGCCGCACTATAAATGAACGGTTTGAAGCTCGATCCCGGCTGGCGCTTGGCCTGCATCGCCCGGTTATAGTTACTTTGCTCGAACGCGAAGCCGCCAACCAGCGCCCGGATCGCACCGTTCTGCGGATCCAGCGACACCAGCGCGCTTTGCGCGACGGGAATTTGACTGAATTTCAGCGAGCCGTCGGCCTGGCGCAGCACGCGAATCAGGTCGCCGACGTGCGCAACATCTCCGGGTTGCTTGGGATTGGCGCCCAGGCTGTTGGTATTCAGGTACGGGCGAGCCCATTTCATGGAGCTCCACTCGACGGTCTCTTCCTTTTCACCGTTGCGCGTGAGGACACGCAAGCCGGTCTTGTCGATCTGCGTGACGATGGCAGGCTCGATGCCGTTGATCGTCCGTTGTTTAGTCAGTTCCTGTGCCCAGTTGGCGCGGGTCATGCCCGGGAAGCGACTCTCCGGTCCACGGTAGCCGTGACGCTGGTCGTAGTCGATCAGCCCTGTCCGAATGGCTTCGTTGGCGTGTTCCTGAAGGTCGCTTGGCACAGTCGTGGTGACGCGGAAGCCCTCTGTATAAGCCTCGCTGCCGAACCGCCCGACCATGTCCGCCCGCGCCATTTCGGCGATGTAGGGGGCGTTAACTTCTGGCGTTGGAACGTGGTAACTGGCGTTGAGTGGCTCGGCCAGGGCGGTCTGGTAAGCAGTCTGGTCGATTTTGCCGAGGCGATACATGCGACCAAGGATCCAGTCGCGTCGTTCCTTGGCGCGGGTCGGGTTTGCCAGTGGGTTGAAACGTGACGGTGCCTTGGGCAAACCGGCAATCATGGCCATTTGCGCCAAGCTTACATCGCGGATCGATTTACCGTAGTAGACTTGCGCCGCCGCCTCGATTCCGTAGGCCCGATTGCCCAGATAGATCTTGTTGACGTACAGCTCGAGAATCTCGTCTTTGGTGAGTTGGCGCTCGATTTGCAGGGCAAGAAGGATTTCGGTGGTTTTGCGGGAAAAGCTTCTTTCACTCGTCAAAAAAAAGTTTTTCGCGACTTGCATCGTGATGGTACTGCCGCCCGATTGAATGTGACCGCTTTTCACCAGTTGTGTGGCGGCACGCATCAGGCTGCTGGGATCGACACCGTAGTGATTGGCGAAATTGTCATCTTCTGCCGATAACAGTGCATTGATGAAGTTGGGCGGGATCTCAGCGAAGCGAATAGGGGTCCGGCGCATCTCGCCAAACTCCGCGATCAGCTTGCCGTCGCTGCTGTACACACGAAGTGGAATTTGCAGTTGGATGCTTCGCAGCGCCTCAACGGATGGCAGGGTAGGGCTCAGATAAAGGAACGCGCCGCTCAAGCCGAGCAACAGCGAGCAGAATACCGCGACGAGAGACCACCAGAAAAACTTCAGCAGGCGTATCAAGGCTTTTGGATTTCCAGAAAAAAGAATGGGTTAAGCGCAGGCATTTACAAATGAACACGCCTTGAAGCTTTCTCAAATGAAAAAAACGCTGGGCATTATAAGCATTTTTCGTCCCCGAGCGTGATTTGCGCTACTGTCAAGGCTGTCGACAGAGACGTTGACCCGAAATAACTCCGTAAGTGACGGAAACTCATAGGAATAAGGTTGTGTTCGAACTCTTCCGTAAGAAGGCCAACACCCTTCTAGGGATCGATATTAGCTCCACCTCGGTAAAACTCCTTGAATTGAGTCGTTCCGGCACCCGCTATAAGGTCGAGTCCTACGCCGTCGAGCCGTTACCGGCCAACGCCGTTGTCGAAAAAAATATCGCTGACCTCGAAGGGGTTGGTCAGGCGCTGTCACGCGTGCTCGTCAAGGCCAAAACCAGTGTCAAGGCAGTGGCGGTTGCCGTTGCAGGTTCGGCGGTCATCACCAAGACCATCGAGATGGATGCAGGCCTGTCTGACGACGACATGGAGAATCAGCTCAAGCTTGAAGCTGATCAGTACATCCCTTATCCGCTTGAAGAAGTTGCCATCGATTTTGAGGTGCAGGGCTATTCGGTCCGCAACCCTGAGCGAGTCGAAGTGCTGCTGGCCGCCTGTCGCAAGGAAAACGTCGAAGTGCGCGAAGCCGCGTTGGCGCTGGCCGGGCTGACCGCAAAGGTCGTGGACGTTGAAGCCTATGCGCTCGAGCGATCCTTCGGCCTGCTGGCTGCGCAACTGGGCAACGGCCACGACGAGTTGACGGTTGCCGTCGTCGACATCGGCGCAACCATGACCACGCTCAGCGTGCTTCACCATGGACGCATCATTTATACCCGCGAGCAACTGTTCGGTGGTCGACAACTGACTGACGAAATCCAGCGCCGTTACGGTCTGTCGATGGAAGAAGCCGGCCTTGCGAAAAAGCAGGGCGGCCTGCCGGACGACTATGTCAGCGAGGTACTGGATCCGTTCAAGGATGCACTTGTGCAACAGGTGTCCCGATCCTTGCAGTTCTTTTTTGCGGCAGGCCAGTACAACACGGTGGACCACATCATGCTGGCGGGCGGTACGGCTTCCATCGCAGGTCTGGAGCATCTCATCCAGCGCCGCATCGGCACGCCGACCATGGTCGCCAATCCTTTTGCCGACATGGCGTTGAGCGCCAAGGTCAACGCTGGTGCGTTGGCCAGTGATGCACCTGCCCTGATGATCGCGTGCGGTCTTGCTTTGAGGAGCTTCGACTGATGGCGCGGATCAACTTATTACCCTGGCGTGAAGAGCTGCGTGAAGAGCGCAAAAAGCGTTTCCTGACGGTTTTGGTGGGTGTGGTAGTGCTGTCGGTAGGCGCACTGTTTCTGATCGACCGCTATGTCAGCATGGCCATCGAGCATCAAATGGCTCGCAACGCGTTTTTGCAGGTGCAAGTCACCCAGCTTGATGCGCGTATCAAGGAAATCAGCGAGCTCAGAGCGCGTCGCAAGCAGTTGCTGGAGCGTATGAAAATCATCCAGGACCTGCAAGGCAACCGCCCGATCACAGGGCGGGTATTCGATCAGTTGGCGCGCACCTTGCCGGATGGCGTTTATTTTTCTCAGGTCAAGATGACGGACAAAGTGATCGCTATCAGTGGTTCGGCCGAATCCAACAACCGCGTCTCCGACCTGATGCGTAACCTTGAAGCCTCCGACTGGCTGGAGGCGCCGAGTCTGACTGAGGTCAAGGCGACAACCGCTGGTGCGCTGGATCAGGCTAACGTCTTTCAGTTGACGGTACGCCAGACGCAGCCTCAGGCAGCCGTTGTCGAAGGAGCCAAGCCATGAACATGTCCGAATGGCTTGAAGGATTACGCAAGGTCGACTTGAACGATCTGGACCTGAGCAACATGGGTTCATGGCCCGCTGCGGTCAAGGCGATAGCTGGCGTTTTGACCGCCGTGCTGATTTTCGTGCTGGGTTATTTTTTCTTTATTCAGGATCTGGAAACCCAGTTGCAAAGTAACCAGGCCACAGAGATGACGCTCAAAGAGCAATTTTCCACCAAGGCTTTTCAGGCTGCGAATCTGGAGCCTTACAAAAGGCAGATGGACGAGATGGAAAACACCTTCGGTACGTTGTTGCGGCAGTTGCCCAGCGACACCGAGGTGCCTGGCCTGCTCGAAGACATCACTCGCACAGGTCTGGGCAGCGGCCTTGAGTTCGAGGAAATCAAACTGTTGCCTGAAGCCGTTCAGCAGTTCTACATCGAATTGCCGATACAGATCACAGTGGTCGGTGGCTATCACGACCTAGCGACCTTCGTCAGTGGCGTGGCGAGCTTGCCGCGCATTGTGACGCTGCATGATTTCGAGATTAAGCCAGCCGATCCAAAAACGCCCAACAAGCTGCGTATGAGCATCCTGGCCAAGACTTACCGCTACAACGATGAAGGGCTGAAGAAATGAGGGCGGCGCGTGTGTTGTGCGTCAGTACGGTTCTGCTCGGGTTGGCCGGTTGCGGTGGCGACAAGGATTTTTCTGACCTGACCGAGTTCATGCATCAGGCCCAGGCGCGTCCGACCGGAAGTATTGAGCCCCTGCCCAAGTTTCGGGCCTACGAAGCGTTCACCTACAACGCCGCCACGCTGCGCAGCCCGTTTCAGCCCGCCGTCAGGATGGATCCGCTGAACCGTCAGCGGGGAACACGGCTTGTTGCGCCGGATGAAAACCGCGTCAAGCAGTTCCTCGAAGGCTTCAATATCGAGTCGTTCGAGATGGTGGGCACGATTGGTAACGAGTCCGGTACGTTCGCGTTGTTGCGTGGGGCTGGAGGGGTACATCGCGTCAAGGTAGGCGATTACCTGGGACGTAATAACGGTCGGATTGTGTCGGTCAGCGATGCGCAGGTCGATGTCATCGAAATAGTTCCTGATGGAGAGGGGGCCTGGCTGGAAAGGCCGCGCAGTATTGCCCTCAAAGAACGCTCATGAAGTGGGCAAGGCCAAGCATGCATAGCACCGCACAACGGAAATTGATCATGACCCGGATACTCTCGATTATCGGCGTGTCGTTATGGATAACGATGGTTTCGCCGGTTTTGCAGGCTGCCAACCTTAAAACGCTGGACGTCGCGGCACTGCCGGGCGATCGAATCGAGATCAAGCTCTCGTTCGACTCGCCTGTTCCGGCTCCGCGTGGCTATACCACCGAGCAGCCTGCGCGTATTGCGCTGGACCTGCCGGGTGTGACCAGCCAGTTGGCGACCAAAAGCCGCGACCTGGGGTCGGGCAACGCACGCAGTGTTGTCGTGGTACAGGCCCAGGACCGTACGCGTGTCATCATCAATCTGACGTCGCTGTCCCCTTATAGCTCAAGGGTCGATGGCAATAATTTGTACGTGGTCATTGGTCAGGGGGCTGCTGCCGCTCAGGCTTCCCAGCCAACAACAGCAATGGGCGCGCCACGGGTTGCAGTTCCATCGCCTGTCCCGGCGTCCGCGAAGCCGTTCGTGCCCTCTGGTGTACGGGCCATTCGCAATGTCGATTTTCAGCGGGGTGAGTTGGGCGAAGGTAATGTGGTCATCGACCTGAGCAATGCCAGTATCGCGCCGGACATTCAGGAGCAGGGTGGCAAGATCCGTGTGGATTTCGCCAAGACTCAGTTGCCGGAGCCATTGCGGGTTCGCCTCGACGTCAAGGATTTCGCGACCCCGGTGCAGTTCGTCAGTGCCACCGCGACCGGTGACAAGGCCAGCATCTCGATTGAACCTTCTGGCGCGTTCGACTATTCGGCGTTTCAGACCGAGAACAAACTGACGATCAGTGTGCGTCCGCTGACCAACGAAGACGTGGACCGTCGCGCCGCTGACAAACCGGTGTACACCGGTGAAAAGCTGTCACTGAACTTCCAGGACATCGACGTGCGTTCGGTCCTGCAACTGATCGCCGACTTCACCAACCTCAACCTGGTCGCCAGTGACACGGTTCAGGGCGGTATCACCCTGCGCCTGCAAAACGTGCCATGGGATCAGGCGCTGGATCTGGTGCTCAAGACCAAAGGCCTCGACAAGCGCAAGGTTGGCAGCGTGCTGCTGGTGGCCCCGGCCGACGAAATCGCTGCGCGTGAACGTCAGGAATTGGAGTCGCTGAAACAGATCGCCGAGCTGGCACCGTTGCGCCGTGAGCTGTTGCAGGTCAACTACGCCAAGGCGGCTGATATTGCCAAGCTGTTCCAGTCGGTAACCAGCGCGGAGTCAAAAACCGACGAGCGCGGCTCGATCACGGTCGACGAGCGCACCAACAACATCATTGCCTACCAGACCCAGGACCGGCTCGACGAGCTGCGGCGCATCGTTTCGCAGCTGGATATTCCTGTGCGTCAGGTCATGATCGAAGCGCGGATTGTCGAAGCCAATGTCGATTACGACAAGGAAATCGGCGTGCGCTGGGGCGGAACCACCAACCGCAGCGGAAATGGCAAATGGACCGGTTACGGTCTGGATAATAAAGGCGATGAGGCAGGTAACACGGGCACAGATGTGGGCCCGAACACGCCGTTCGTCGACCTGGGTGCGGCCAATGCAACGACCGGGATCGGGCTGGGCTTTGTCACCAACAATACGCTGCTGGACCTTGAGCTGAGCGCGATGGAAAAGACCGGCAACGGTGAAATCGTTTCGCAGCCCAAAGTCGTTACCTCCGACAAGGAAACCGCCAAGATCCTCAAGGGTACGGAAATCCCGTACCAGGAATCCAGCTCCAGTGGCGCAACGACGGTGAGTTTCAAGGAGGCTTCCCTGTCGCTGGAAGTCACGCCGCAGATCACTCCGGACAATCGCATTATCATGGAGGTCAAGGTCACCAAGGACGAACCGGACTACATCAATGCGGTGCTGGGTGTGCCGCCCATCAAGAAAAACG
Source organism: Pseudomonas californiensis (assembly GCF_021147775.1). Classification (GTDB taxonomy): domain Bacteria; phylum Pseudomonadota; class Gammaproteobacteria; order Pseudomonadales; family Pseudomonadaceae; genus Aquipseudomonas; species Aquipseudomonas californiensis. The sequence goes on along the minus strand of NZ_JAGTPK010000023.1, from coordinate 13,662 downwards.
AGGTCAACGCCAAGGTGTTGATTTCTGACGGCGAGACCATCGTGATCGGTGGCGTGTTCTCAAATACGCAAAGTAAAGTTGTAGAGAAAGTGCCATTTCTCGGTGATGTGCCGTATCTTGGCCGCCTTTTCAGGCGCGACGTGGTATCAGAGGCGAAATCCGAGCTGTTGGTATTTCTGACACCGCGTATCATGAACAACCAGGCGATTGCTGTGAGTCGTTGATTCTGTGCGAAATTTAATACTTGTGGGGCCGATGGGTGCTGGCAAGAGCACCATCGGCCGCTTGCTTGCCAAAGAGTTGCGACTGCCGTTCAAGGATTCCGACAAGGAAATCGAACTGCGCACGGGCGCCAATATTCCCTGGATTTTCGACAAGGAAGGCGAGCCCGGCTTTCGAGATCGTGAGCAGGCCATGATTGCAGAGCTGTGCGAAGCCGATGGCGTTGTCCTGGCGACGGGCGGCGGTGCGGTCATGCGCAGTGAAAATCGGCAGGCGTTGCATGCTGGCGGGCGTGTGGTCTACCTTCACGCTTCAGTTGAGCAGCAAGTCGGCAGGACTGCGCGTGACCGTAATAGGCCGTTATTGCGCACTGCAGATCCCGCCCGCGTGTTGAGCGAACTGCTAGCCATACGCGACCCGTTGTATCGGGAGATCGCCGATCTGGTGGTTGAAACCGATGAGCGGCCACCGCGAATGGTCGTCCTCGACATACTGGCTCGTCTGGCCGAGCTTCCTCCCCGTTAAAGCGCAGACGAAAATGCGCTATCCTCGGCGACCATAAAAAACAGTGACGGTACATGACGCTGCGTCATGGCAGTCCTGAAGCACGCGAACGTGCTATCGCCCAATCGGTAATCAATGTGGGGACACATGCAGACACTTACGGTCGAGCTTGGTGAACGTAGCTACCCGATCCATATTGGCGAAGGCCTTCTGGACCGTCTCGAGCTGCTGGCCCCGCACATTGTCGGGCGTCAGGTAGCTATCGTGTCCAATGCGACAGTGGCCCCGCTGTATCTGGAGCGTCTGACCCGCACCCTGGCTGGCTATAACGTTCTGCCCGTCGTGCTGCCCGATGGCGAAGCGTTCAAGAACTGGGAAACCCTGCAAACCATTTTTGACGGCCTGCTGACAGCCCGTCATGACCGCCGCACCACTGTGATTGCGTTGGGCGGGGGTGTGATTGGCGACATGGCAGGTTTCGCGGCGGCCTGTTATCAGCGTGGCGTGAATTTCATTCAGATCCCTACGACGCTGCTGTCCCAGGTGGACTCTTCGGTCGGCGGCAAGACCGGCATCAACCATCCGTTGGGCAAGAACATGGTGGGCGCGTTCTACCAGCCGAGTGTCGTGCTGATCGATACCACCTCGCTCAACACCCTGCCTGCGCGTGAATTGTCCGCCGGGCTGGCCGAAGTGATCAAATACGGTCTTATCTGCGACGAGCCTTTTCTGACCTGGCTCGAAGAGCATGTCGACGCGCTGCGTGAGCTGGATCAGGTGGCGCTGACCAAGGCCATCGAGCGCTCCTGCGCGGCAAAGGCGCTGGTGGTCGGTGCCGATGAGCGCGAGTCGGGTGTCCGCGCCACGTTGAACCTTGGGCATACATTCGGGCACGCCATCGAGACGCATATGGGCTATGGTGTCTGGCTGCATGGCGAAGCAGTGGCTGCTGGCACGGTGATGGCGCTTGAAATGTCGTCGCGTCTGGGCTGGATCAGCACACAGGATCGTGATCGTGGCATCCGCCTGTTTCAACGTGCGGGATTGCCGGTCGTGCCTCCACAGGACATGACGGAAGACAACTTCCTCGAACACATGGCTATCGACAAGAAAGTCATCGATGGACGTCTGCGTCTGGTGCTGCTGCGTCAGATGGGTGAAGCGGTTATCACGGACGATTATCCAAAAGAAGTATTACAGGCCACTCTGGTTGCGGATTATCGCGCCCTGGTGGATCAGCTTAGAGGTTAACGGAAACCCCATGACTAGTTTGCACGCCGACGAGGCCTTCCTCGGCCATTATCAGTTGAGTCATGACCCCTTTGCAGCGCGGGTACCTGGCTTCAAATTCTTCCCTGCCCAGCGCAAGCCCGTGTTGGGGCAGCTCCACCATCTGGCTCGCTACAGTCAGCTGCTGCTGGCAGTCACCGGGCCTCAGGGCAGCGGCAAGACGCTGTTGCGTCAGGCGCTGGTTGCGAGCACCAACAAGCAGTCGGTCCAGAGTGTCGTGGTTTCGGCGCGTGGCGCCAACGACGCCGCAGGCGTTTTGCAGCAGGTCGCGCAGGCGCTGAGCGTTGCTCAGGCCGAAATGCAGGCCATCCTGTCGCAGGTCGTGCAGCTTGGCCTTACCGGCCAGGAAGTGTACTTGCTGGTGGACGATGCGGAACAACTTGGCGATTCGGCGCTCGAAGCGTTGCTGGGTCTTGCTGCGGGTACGCCTGAAGGGCGTCCGCATGTGTTTCTGTTCGGCGAGCCGTCGCTGCTGGATCGTCTCGACCAGCTGTGTGCCGAACTGCAGGGCGATGTCGAAGGCGAACGCTTTCATGTCATCGAACTGCAACCCTATACGGAAGAAGAAACCCGGGAGTATCTGGCTCAACGTCTGGAGGGTGCAGGGCAGGGAATTGCATTGTTTACTGCCGACCAGATCACCGATATCCACGAACAGTCCGATGGCTGGCCTGGGGCTATCAACCAGGTTGCCCGTGATTCAATGATTGAGGCCATGATCGCCAGTCGTTCAGCGGTCAAGCGTCCAAGTATGGGGTTCAACATGCCGAAAAAACACGTATTGGCTTTGGGAGCCGTTGTCATAGTGGCCGTGGCAGCAGCTGTGCTGATCCCTGGTCGCGGTGACAAGACCGCTGCGCCTGCCAATGCTCCTGCAACGGCCCAGGCACAACTGCCCCTGGGGCAGGGCACTCCTTCTGGTCAGCAATCGAACAATGGTGGCCCGGCCATTGAGTTCGCGGGCAACTCGCAGCCGATGCCGTTGCCGCTGGTTGGCAACTCGCAACCGGTCATGCGTGGTCCGCTGGCCGAGGCAGCGGGTTCTGGTGATGGCGACGAGGATGCGGTGCCTTCCGGCTCGCCTGCTCAGCCTCCGACCGTGACCACTACCGCACCTCCGGCAGGTGTGCCCGCCGGTCAGGCCGCAGCCCAGGTGCCTCGCTCGTCGATCCCGGCACCAACGCCCGCTGCGCCTGCGCCTGCGCCGGCAGCCAGGCCAACGCCAGCGCCGACTCAGGTAGCCACGGCCAAGCCTGCCGCGCCTGCTGCCAAGCCTGCCGAGAAACCGGCCGCTGCGGCAGCCAAACCTGCTGCCGGTGGCAGCTGGTATAGCGGTCAGGCGCCAGGTCACTATGTGGTGCAGATTCTGGGTACCAGTTCCGAAGCCACGGCGCAGGCTTACATTGCAGAGCAGGGTGGCGAGTACCGCTACTTCAAGAAAACTCTGCAAGGCAAGCCGCTGTACGTCGTGACCTACGGTAACTTTGCTGACCGAAATGCCGCCCTTGCGGCCATCAAGGTCTTGCCAGCCAAGGTTCAGGCTGGTAAACCTTGGCCTCGTACTGTCGCCAGCATCCAACAAGAGCTCGGCGCCACCCGCTGAAGTCGCAGCGGCCTTATCCAGGCCGCTCACCCGGCACACCTGACTTAGTCCGCTCGCGCGCCGCTTTTTAGTGGCGCGCCTTGCGGCGTCTGCGTTACAAACGCACACCCAGTCTTTATCGCGTCAGTCTGGTTTTTGAAAAAATACTTTGACTAGCACAGCGACCCACTCTAAAACTTTCATAATTGCGACATTGATTATCGACCAATCGTCGTTAAATTTGTGAGCCTCGGTATCGCTGTGTACAATGACCTCTGTTTTGCCTGACCGAAGCTGGCGTTCGTTCGGCGTGTCAGGTAATTGGTTGAATTAAAAGGAAATTTGCCTCGTAAAGAGGCAGCCTGGTGAGAAAGTGTCTATGAAAGCAGGTCTGTACCAACCAGATGAATTCAAGGATAACTGTGGTTTCGGCCTGATCGCTCATATGCAAGGCGAGCCCAGTCATCACCTGTTGCAGACGGCTATCCAAGCCCTGACCTGCATGACCCACCGTGGCGGTATCAACGCCGACGGCAAGACCGGTGACGGTTGTGGTCTGTTGATTCAGAAGCCTGATGGCTTCCTGCGCGCAATGGCCAAGCAACATTTCGGCGTCGAACTGCCCCGCCAGTACGCAGTGGGCATGGTGTTCCTCAATCAGGACGACGCCAAGGCCGATGCCGCCCGCGAAAACATGAACCGCGAGATCCTGGCCGAGGGTCTGGAACTGGTGGGCTGGCGTGAAGTGCCGATCGATACCAGCGTGCTGGGCCGCCTGGCCCTGGAACGTCTGCCGAAGATCGAACAGGTTTACATCGGCGGTGAAGGTCTGAGCGATCAGGAATTCGCGATCAAGCTGTTCAGCGCGCGTCGCCGTTCCTCGGTGGCCAACGCTGCGGACGTGGACCACTACATCTGCAGCTTTTCGCACAAGACCATCATTTACAAAGGTCTGATGATGCCGGCCGACCTCACGGCCTTCTTTCCGGACCTGAGCGACGAGCGTCTGCAAACCGCGATCTGCGTGTTCCACCAGCGTTTCTCGACCAATACCCTGCCGAAATGGCCGCTTGCACAGCCGTTCCGCTTTCTCGCCCACAACGGCGAGATCAACACCATTACCGGTAACCGTAACTGGGCACAGGCGCGTCGCACCAAGTTCACCAACGATCTGATGGATCTGGAAGAACTGGGCCCGCTGGTCAACCGTGTCGGTTCCGACTCCTCCAGCATGGACAACATGCTGGAACTGATGGTCACTGGTGGCATCGACCTGTTCCGCGGCGTGCGCATGATCATTCCGCCTGCGTGGCAGAACGTTGAAACCATGGACCCGGATCTCCGGGCGTTCTATGAATACAACTCCATGCACATGGAGCCTTGGGATGGTCCGGCCGGTATCGTAATGACCGAGGGTCGTCATGCGGTCTGCCTGCTCGACCGCAACGGCCTGCGCCCGGCGCGCTGGGTGACCACCAAGAACGGCTATATCACCCTCGCGTCGGAAATCGGCGTGTGGGATTACAAACCGGAAGATGTCATCGCCAAGGGCCGTGTAGGTCCTGGCCAGATCTTTGCCGTGGACACCGAAACCGGTCAGATCCTCGACACCGATGCCATCGACAACCGTCTGAAGTCCCGTCATCCGTACAAACAGTGGTTGCGCAAGAATGCCTTGCGCATTCAGGCCACCATGGAAGACAACGACCACGGCTCGGCTTTCTATAACAGTGATCAGCTCAAGCAATACATGAAAATGTATCAGGTCACGTTCGAAGAGCGCGATCAGGTGCTGCGTCCGCTGGGCGAGCAGGGTCAGGAAGCCGTAGGCTCCATGGGTGACGATACGCCAATGGCAGTGTTGTCGCGCCGTGTGCGTTCGCCGTATGACTATTTCCGTCAGCAGTTCGCGCAGGTGACCAACCCGCCGATCGACCCGCTGCGTGAAGCCATCGTCATGTCACTGGAAATCTGCCTCGGTGCCGAGCGCAACATTTTCCAGGAGTCACCTGAGCACGCTTCGCGCGTGATCCTCAGCTCGCCGGTCATCTCGCCGGCCAAGTGGCGCTCGCTGATGAACCTGGACCGTCCGGGCTTCGAACGCTACATCATCGACCTGAACTACGATGAAAGCGTTGGTCTTGACGCCGCTATACGCAACATTGCCGATCAGGCCGAAGAAGCCGTGCGCTCCGGCCATACCCTGATCGTATTGAGCGACCGTCATATCGCACCAGGCAAGCTGCCTGCGCACGCCTCGTTGGCAGTTGGCGCGGTTCACCACCGTCTGACCGAACAAGGTCTGCGTTGCGACAGCAACATTCTGGTAGAAACCGCCACCGCACGTGACCCGCACCATTTCGCTGTGCTGATCGGCTTCGGTGCTTCGGCGGTCTATCCGTTCCTGGCGTACGAAGTGCTGGGTGACCTGATCCGTACCGGTGAAGTGCTGGGCGACCTTTATGAGGTCTTCAAGAACTACCGCAAAGGCATCACCAAGGGCTTGCTCAAGATCCTGTCCAAGATGGGTATCTCGACCGTTGCGTCCTACCGTGGCGCGCAGCTGTTCGAAGCCATTGGCCTGTCTGAAGACGTTTGCTACACCTGCTTCCGTGGTGTGCCGAGTCGTCTGAAAGGCGCACGCTTCGTTGATATCGAAGCCGAACAGAAAGCCCTGGCCGGTGAAGCCTGGAGCCCGCGCAAGCCGATCCAGCAAGGCGGTCTGCTCAAGTTTGTGTTCGGTGGCGAATACCACGCCTATAACCCGGACGTGGTCAGCACCCTGCAAGCCGCCGTGCAGCAGGGCGACTACAGCAAGTTCAAGGAATACACCTCGCTGGTGGACAAGCGCCCTGTGTCGATGATTCGCGACCTGTTCCAGGTCAAGACCCTCGACCAGCCGCTGAACATCGACGAAGTCGAGCCTCTGACCGAGATCCTCAAGCGTTTCGACTCAGCCGGTATCTCTCTGGGTGCCTTGTCGCCCGAGGCACATGAGGCGCTGGCCGAGGCGATGAACCGTCTGGGCGCACGCTCCAACTCCGGTGAGGGTGGTGAAGACCCGGCGCGCTACGGCACCATCCGCAGCTCGAAGATCAAGCAGATCGCAACAGGCCGTTTCGGTGTGACGCCTGAGTACCTCGTCAACGCTGACGTGTTGCAGATCAAGGTGGCTCAAGGTGCAAAACCGGGCGAAGGCGGACAACTGCCAGGCGGCAAGGTCAATGGCCTGATCGCCAAGCTGCGTTATGCCGTGCCTGGCGTGACCCTGATTTCGCCACCTCCGCACCATGACATCTATTCGATCGAAGACTTGTCGCAGCTGATTTTCGACCTTAAACAGGTCAACCCGGCAGCGCTGGTATCGGTCAAGCTGGTGGCAGAAGCGGGCGTTGGTACGATCGCCGCTGGTGTGGCCAAGGCCTATGCTGACCTGATCACTATTTCCGGTTACGACGGCGGCACAGGTGCTTCGCCGCTGACCTCGATCAAGTACGCCGGTGCGCCATGGGAACTGGGCCTGGCTGAAACTCACCAGACCCTGCGTGGCAACGATCTGCGCGGCAAGGTTCGTGTGCAGACCGACGGTGGCCTGAAAACCGGCCTCGATGTGATCAAGGCGGCGATTCTGGGTGCCGAAAGCTTTGGCTTCGGTACCGCACCAATGATCGCGCTGGGCTGCAAATACCTGCGTATCTGTCACCTGAACAACTGCGCGACCGGCGTTGCAACCCAGAACGACAAGCTGCGCAAGGACCACTACATCGGCACCGTCGACATGGTGATCAACTTCTTCACCTACGTGGCTGAAGAAACCCGTGAATGGCTGGCCAAGCTGGGTGTTCGCTCGCTCGAAGAGTTGATCGGTCGTACCGATCTGCTGGAAATCCTGCCGGGCGAAACCGAGAAACAACAGCACCTGGACCTGACGCCTTTGCTGGGCAGCGACCACATTCCGGCTGACAAACCTCAGTTCAGTCTGGTGGACCGCAACCCGCCATTCGACAAGGGGCTGCTGGCCGAAAAAATGGTGGAACTGGCCAAGCCGGCTATCGAAGCGCTCAGCGGCGGCGATTACGAACTGGACATCTGCAACTGCGACCGATCCATCGGCGCGCGGATCTCTGGCGAGATTGCCCGTCTGCACGGCAACCAGGGCATGAACAAGGCACCGGTCACGTTCCGCTTCAAGGGCACTGCAGGTCAGAGCTTCGGGGTGTGGAACGCAGGTGGTTTGAACATGTACCTGGAAGGCGATGCCAACGACTATGTCGGCAAAGGCATGACGGCTGGCAAGCTGGTCATCGTGCCGCCCAAGGGTAGCCCGTTCAAGACCAACGAAAGTGCCATCATCGGTAACACCTGCCTGTACGGCGCAACCGGCGGCAAGCTGTTTGCGGCGGGCACTGCAGGTGAGCGTTTCGCCGTTCGTAACTCCGGTGCCCACACCGTTGTAGAAGGCACTGGCGACCATTGCTGCGAATACATGACCGGTGGTTTTGTCTGCGTGCTCGGCAAGACCGGCTACAACTTCGGCTCGGGCATGACCGGTGGTTTCGCCTATGTGCTCGACCAGGACAACACCTTCGTTGACCGGGTCAACCACGAACTGGTTGAAATCCAGCGCATCAGCGGCGAGTCGATGGAGGCCTATCGCACCCATCTGCAAACCGTGCTGAACGAGTATGTCGAGGAAACCGACAGTGAATGGGGTCGCAACCTGGCTGAAAACCTGGACGACTATCTGCGCCGCTTCTGGCTGGTCAAGCCCAAGGCTGCCAACCTGAAGTCGCTGCTCTCCAGCACCCGAGCAAATCCGCAGTAACTGCAGCTTTAAGCGGCGCGCTGGCGCGCCGCATGTGAACAGCAGCGCGTGATTTGCCTGCGAACATGATTTCCTGCAGCTTCAGGCACATCGCCTGAAGCTGTCGTGTAGAGGTTCTAGAGAATGGCCGAGCGTCTAAGTAACGACTTTCAATTCATCGATGTCGGGCGTAAAGACCCGAAGAAGAAGCTGCTGCGCCAGCGCAAGAAAGAGTTCGTGGAAATCTACGAGCCTTTCAAGCCACAGCAGTCCGCCGATCAGGCGCACCGCTGCCTGGGTTGCGGCAACCCGTATTGCGAATGGAAGTGCCCTGTGCACAACTTCATTCCCAACTGGCTCAAGCTGGTCGCCGAGGGCAACATTCTGGCGGCCGCCGAATTGTCTCACCAGACCAATACGTTGCCGGAAGTCTGTGGCCGCGTGTGCCCGCAAGACCGTCTGTGCGAGGGTGCGTGCACCCTTAACGACGGTTTTGGTGCCGTGACCATCGGTTCGGTCGAGAAGTACATCACCGACACCGCATTTGCTATGGGCTGGCGCCCGGACATGTCCAAGGTCGTGCCGACCGGCAAGCGTGTCGCGATCATTGGCGCAGGCCCTGCAGGCCTTGGCTGTGCCGACGTACTGGTACGTGGTGGTGTGGCGCCAGTGGTATTCGACAAGAACCCGGAAATCGGTGGTCTGCTGACCTTTGGTATCCCGGAGTTCAAACTTGAAAAATCCGTGCTGAGCCATCGCCGTGAAGTGTTCACCGGCATGGGTATCGAGTTCCGCCTCAATACCGAAATCGGCAAGGACATCACCATCGATCAACTGCTCGAAGAGTACGATGCGGTGTTCATGGGCATGGGCACCTACACCTACATGAAAGGTGGTTTTGCCGGTGAGGACCTGCCGGGCGTGCATGATGCGCTCGACTTCCTGATTGCCAACGTCAATCGCAATCTGGGCTTCGAAAAGTCGCCTGAAGATTTTGTCGACATGAAAGGCAAGCGGGTCGTAGTACTCGGCGGTGGCGACACCGCGATGGACTGCAACCGCACCTCGATCCGTCAAGGCGCCAAGTCGGTGACCTGCGCGTACCGTCGTGACGAAGAGAACATGCCGGGCTCACGCAAGGAAGTGAAGAACGCCAAGGAAGAGGGCGTGAAGTTCCTCTACAACCGTCAGCCGATTGCCATCGTTGGCGAAGACAAGGTCGAAGGCGTAAAAGTCGTCGAAACCCGTCTGGGCGAGCCGGATGCACGCGGTCGCCGCAGCCCTGAGCCGATCCCGGGCTCCGAAGAAATCATCCCGGCAGATGCCGTGGTCATTGCGTTCGGTTTCCGTCCAAGCCCGGCGGCCTGGTTCGAAGCGTCCACGATCACTACCGATAGCCAGGGCCGTGTCGTTGCTCCAGAACAGGCGCAGTACAAGCACCAGACCAGCAACCCGAAGATCTTCGCGGGTGGCGATATGGTGCGCGGTTCTGATCTGGTGGTCACCGCGATCTTTGAAGGCCGCAATGCGGCTGAAGGGATTCTGGATTATCTGGGCGTCTGAGTCTCATCACTCGTCCTCGTTTCGAATCTTGAAATAGATTTGTTTCGAAACAGCCATGACTTTTCACTCGAGTCCTGCCGCCCTGTTCCGGGGCGGCAGCTCGACGTTTCATCCTCTCTCATGTTGTCGCCTCTACTAGCCAATATCGGTCAGCCTCTGGTTGATGGTTTCCGGCTGTGTCCGATCCCGCTTTTTGCGCCTGAAACGCGCTAGGGTTTCTCGTCGCCTTCGGAAGGGCTTCCGTCGGCAGATACCCTCATCATTCATGTCGCTATAAGGAAATAGCCATGTTGAAAGCTGCACCCGCTGGCAGGCTTGCCAGCACCTACCAACAAAAATCACTTCAGCGAAACCTTTTCACCCCCAGCTCAGTGGCGATACGCGAACACCGCAAGCGTGAGCGGGCAGATCGAATCATCGATCAGCTCGTTCAGCGTTTCACAGAGAAAGACTTCTTTCCTGACGACAGCGACAGCGCCTTGTTTGCATTACTCGTTCAATTGGCGCAGTGGCCTGCCGACCTGTCCATCAGGATTCTGGATGACGCTGGCGAAGCCATCGCCACCTACCTCAAGGGCAGCGATGAAAGCGTCATTCAGCACAGCGTTGTGCTGACCGAAAGCAGTGACAAGGAATACACCGCGCCAGGCAACATTCCGGTTGCTGACGAAGAAGCGCTTATGGTGCTCCTCTTCCAGCAGCTCGGCGTTGGGTCGAGGCTGGGCCTGGGGGGTGACTTCCCGGGGAGCAACAGCATTGCCGGGCGAATCGTGACGTTACGCGAGCAAGTAGCGGATCTTGCGCGATCCAACCGCACGATGCTCTTCGATGCACTGATGGCTGATGACTGTACGTTCAAGCAGCAATCGCCAAATCGCTTGCCCAATCCTTTCCTGCCGTTATGGCGTCGCGTCCACTCAGCGTCGTCACCGGTATTGAGCGTATTGCAGGCGCTGTGCCCTGAAGTGCCAGTCGGCCGGTTTGAAGAGCTGCTGGAACGAATGCCACTGTCGGGGGAACAGGAAAGCGAGGCGCTGGAAACGCTCACTTTTCCCGAGTCATTCAATGAAGCTCTGATGCTCTCGCTGGATGAGTGGAATGACAATGTTGCGATAGATGGCCTGGCGCGCACCCGGGCTTACAATCCGCGCACGGACCGTTTGGCAGGGCAGTGCGCTCGCGATCTGCTGGAGTCTGCGTTGAACAGAGAACTGGTCATCATTGATCCTGGCATGGACCCTTACGAGCCCTCAGGAGATGACGGTACCCATGTGGTTCTGCTACATGACGGTGACGGCAATTACTCTGCACTGGATCTGCGCAACGGCGAGATAAACGTTGGTTCGGGTACTGACAGTTTTTACCTCGCGATCAGTTGGTTGTTGCAGCCGCACGAGCGCTCGCTCATGGGTATGCAGGCGCAGGACGATGTCAGCGGTTTCCGCGAGACGCTGACCCATTTGGCCATCCACAATAACGGCGGCTGGTTCAACCCTGAGAGCCCTACCGAAGTCGACAGTGCGTTTTTACCTGACTGGTTCAAGGACGCGACGTTGTCGGACAAGGCCGATTGGAAAACCGCCGTTCTGGATTACAGCCAGGCATTGCTGGAAGCCCAGGCCCCCGATTTGATCGGCCCCACAGGGTTTGACGAGCCTGAGCAGTTGCGCAGTTACGCGCGTGACAAGCTTGCAGAACGTATTGAAACGGACTTCGGGGTTTTGGTGAACCCTGATGAAGTGATCGTCGAAACCATCCACAGCGAAATTGTTGTGGAGGGCTTCGTCGACATCGACTACGTCTATGCGGGCCCGACCGAGGCGGAGCATTACTACACGGATGAACGACGCAGCCTTACCGAGCTGAGTCTGGCAAATGTTGCCCTCACCGACATCAACTTCTGGCTGACCAGCCGGGCCTTCGATAGCCAGGGCCGGCTGCTTGGTTTCCTCTCGGCAGGCTATATGCGCGCTCTGGTCAGGGAACTGAATGTTGGCGAGCATTATTCGGCCTTCTTGAAAGCCACTTTGTTGACCTCCTCTGCTGGCCAATGGCATCAGGAGCGTTATGCAAGGGTCATGCAGTCGCAGATGCGACTGGACGCTATTGAAGCGAAGATGGCAGGGGATTTTGTCGAGGCAGGAGTGTTGCCGGATCACCTGGCGGACCGAGGATACAAGTGGGTCAGTGCAGTCCTTGATCAGCCTGTCGATGGTGACAGTCGAGCAAGGGTTGAGGGCCACTCCGTTCGGATCAGCCAGCTGTTTATCAATGACACTCCCTTGAACACCCTGCTGGTCATCGGGACATCCCTCTCAAGTGTTGCTTCGCTGGTTATATTCACACCGCAGGCTCCGGACGGTCAGTGTTTCCGTGAGTTGAGTGGGCTGGATGACGTGCGGCAGCGCTTTCTCCTTGAACCTGCTTTGCTGGATTACTTCCTGAAACTGGCACCGGTCGCTGCACAGTCTGATCTCAGACGTGTGCTGACAGTGGCTCAGAACACGCTGCACATGGACTTGAGGCCCTATACAGGCAACTTTTTCGACGCCGTTTACGAAGCTGAGGTAGATCGATTGCTGGACGCTGTCGATGAGCAGACCACTTCTACGTTGGAAGCCAACTGGGAGAGCGCCTGGGAGATTACCAAAGCGGTTGGCGAAATCGTTCTGACATTCGCACCCTTCAAAGTGAACATGCCCGTCGCGGCGGTTCGTAGCGCGTATGCCGTGTGGCAAGGCGTCGAAGAGACAATCGCGCAGGGCGTCGATGCGCCGCTTTATTTTGTACAGGCGTCGCTGCTATTGGCTGACGGGTTGACTTCTGCCAATGGCCTGCGAGTGAAACCGGCAACCGTCAAAGCTGCAAGGCTCTCTGGCCTGAGTCCAAAAAAAGCCCTGGGCAGGATGCCTGCTGAACTAAAGCTGCGTAATGATGGCGTTTACCGGGGTGTGCATGAAAGCGCTCATGAAGGCTCGGAGACCCGCTTCTATGCAGTGCAGGCTGAAAAGGCCTACGCCATCCGATACGACACGGACATGGCAACGTGGCGAGTTGTAGACGCTCGAAGGCCAGACGCTTATTACCAGATGCCCATTCATCTCAGTGATCAGGGCGTCTGGGAATACGCCTCTGTCGGTTTGCGCGGAGGAAAACGTCCAAAGCCCGGAAAAGCTTCAAAGGCCAATGGTGATGGCAGCTCTGGCGAAACACGCAGTACAGCCAGTAAACGCCCCACGTTGGATATGCAGGGGTTTTTTCAGAGTTCTGCGTTCAAAAAAGCCGAGGGGAGCGTGAATGGCGATTTGAGAGTGGCTGTCAACAAGGCCGTCGAGCGGTACGTACTGGACGGCAAGGGAGCGCTTCATAAATCATTCGCTGGGCTTTGGTCGCTGGATCTGCCGGGCATCGGAGGCAGCAAGGGTCGCGGTGCGTGGCGACTGTTTTTTGAACCTCCCCAAAAAGGCATCATGAAAGCGCACAGCATTGGAGACCCTCACTAGGTTCACGGCTGAACGGCTTAGGGCTTCCTGATGTCAGACGGTCTGGTGTGCGGCGCGACGCTGTTCCGAGGCTGCATTGGCGCGACAAATCGACACTGTCTAGTCCTGAAATAGGTTTACACCTATTTCAGTCTCAAAGCGCCCGATGCACCGCATCGGGCGTTTTGTATTTCAAGGACAGATGCGGCCGCTCC
>NZ_JAGTPK010000022.1 GCF_021147775.1 Pseudomonas californiensis | reverse complement strand
TCCGTCGATGGATTTTCGAAAGTCCACAGGTTTGGGGTAGAGGTACACTTTTTCGACTTTGGCGTCGGGTCGCATCATGATCGATGGGCTCCTGAGAGAGCGGTTACAAAATAACGAAACCAAACAAAAAACCAATGCACCAGGCATTGAATCGACTAACGTTAAATTCAGCTTATAACTTTATGTTTCCAATAGATTTTTTGTTAAACGCACCGAAATCCATACCAAAAAGATGGAGACGCCTACTCTCGCAACCTCATATTTAAAAAAGATATTGATTCAGAATATGACCATGGAAGTCCAGATGGACAAAACGCTGGAAAAAACTACTTACAGTGGGCCTGCAATGCCCGGAAAAGCCCCGTATATACCGTTCATATCAATAATTCATAGCGCCCGCCGTATCACGCAGAGCGCCTCTCTTACATCAAATCAGGCTCATAACCTTTCGTCGCTTCAAGGGCACTGTGCTTTAACGAGAGGGACCAACGATAAGTAATCACAAAGGAGTTACATCATGAAATTGATTCGACCTCATCAACTGGCACTTACGCTGTGCCTCGGTATCGTCACTCCACTCAGCTTTGCAGCAAGCGCCACTGACAGCGCTTCCTCGCTGCCGCCTGGAACCCAGGGCAGCGGCACCTCAGTGCCACCGGGCAACACCCAGAATCATGGCGCTCACTCGACTAACCCGAGCACCAACACGGGCGGTACTACCAACAGCGACCGACCTAACGGGTCAGGCATGGGCACTGGCACGGGTACCAACGGTAGCGCGACGGACAACGCAACCGGCGCAGGCAGTGCAGGCCCAGGTGGCGCCAGCGGCGCGGGCGGCGCGAATGGCAGTGGTTCAGGCGGTGGAGCTGACGGCGGCGCAGGCAGTGCCGGTGGCGGCACTGGCGGCGGTGCAGGTAGCGGGGCTGGCGGTGGTGGCGCAGGAGGTGCTGGCAGCGGCGGCGGTGGTGCAGGCGGCGGCAGTTGATCCATTACTGATCGCCACCTCCGACAAGGCATCCGGATGAATCGTCAAGCCAACTGAGCCAACCTGGCTAGGGCCTGATTCAGGCCCTTCTCCACGAAGTCGCCGCCCATGTTAAGGCCTTCGGCGTGGATGAAGTTGACGTCATGGATGCCAATAAAACCCAGTACCTGACGTACGTAGGGTTCCTGGTGATCAAGGCTGCTACCGGTATAGATGCCTCCACGTGCAGTAAGCACGAAGGCACGCTTACCGGTCAGCAGACCTTGAGGACCCGTCTCGGTGTATTTGAACGTCACGCCGGCCCGCAGCACATGGTCGAACCAGGCCTTCAACGTGCTGGGAATAGCAAAGTTATACATCGGTGCAGCCAATACCAGTACGTCCGCAGCGGTCAGTTCGTCGGTCAGCAGATTGGATCGTTCAAGGGCTGTTTGCTCCCCTTCCGAGCGTTGTTCAGCAGGTTTCATCCAGCCACCCAGCAACGTGTCGTCCAGATGCGGCACAGGGTTCTTCGCCAAGTCCCGTACGGTGATCTCGTCGCCCGGGTTCGCTGCTCTCCACTGGCTGATGAACTGTCGGGTCAACTGACGTGAAACCGAATCCGTCTGACGGGCGCTGCTCTCGATAATCAGAACACGGGACATGCTGGTTCTCCATTGAGTGAAGGAACTGGATCAATGGAACCGAGGTTAAACGTGACCTTATCGATGAAAAAGCGCAAAAACCTGCTTCGAACCATCTAATAAATTGTCTTATATTGCTTGGCGCTCTACCCTCAGGTGGTGCATGAGACGAGCGCTGACGCTCGCCAAAAGCGTCACGCAGGTTCGCAACTGAGCTTGATGCGCAGTTTGATGATGCTGCGATTGAATTTGGCAGACACGTCCATGCTTTTACCTGCAGCCACCTGCACCCTGCGGGTCCGCGGCGCCTCGGGGCCGTTGGCAAATACCACCGCGCACCTGGCGTCCACATCGCCGAAATTGCTCACCGTGATGGCGCCCGTGTCGTAGAAAAGATCACGGGTAACGTAGTCGATCTTGACACCCTGATACTGCTTTTCAACTTCAATAGGGTAGGCAAAGGCCGTCACGGGCAGCAGGGCCAGCAACACACAACACAGTCGGTTCATTCGGCAGTCTCCGGGACGGGGTTGTCAGAGTAGAACAACAGACAGGAAAGAAAAGAGGAATTACAGCATGAAAGCGCCCCGCGTGACCCTTGATCAATGGCGCACGTTACAGGCCGTTGTCGATCACGGTGGCTTTGCCCAGGCCGCCGAGGCCCTTCACCGCTCGCAGTCCTCTGTGAGTTATACCGTTGCCCGCATGCAGGACCAGCTTGGTGTGCCGCTGTTGCGCATCGATGGACGCAAGGCGGTACTGACCGAGGCCGGCGGCGTATTGCTGCGCCGCTCGCGGCAGCTGGTCAAACAGGCCAGCCAACTGGAGGACCTGGCGCACCATATGGAGCAAGGCTGGGAAGCCGAGGTGCGTCTGGTGATCGACGCTGCTTATCCTTCAGCCAGACTGGTCCGCGCATTGACGGCATTCATGCCGCAAAGCCGTGGCTGCAGGGTCCGGCTGCGTGAAGAGGTGTTGTCAGGCGTTGAAGAGGTTCTGCTCGAAGGCGTGGCGGATCTGGCCATCAGCGGTTTCAGCATCCCCGGCTATCTGGGCACGGAAATGAGCGCTGTCGAGTTTATCGCCGTCGCTCACCCCGAACATGCGCTGCACCTGGCCAACCGCGAGCTGAATTTTCAGGACCTCGAAAGCCAACTGCAGGTGGTGATCCGTGATTCGGGCAGACAACAGCCGCGTGATGTGGGCTGGCTGGGCGCAGAACAACGCTGGACCGTCGGTAGCCTCGGCACCGCTGCGACCTTTGTCAGCAGTGGGCTGGGCTTTGCCTGGCTGCCTCGGCACATGATCGAACGTGAGCTCAAGGAAGGCGTGCTCAAGATATTGCCCCTGGACAAGGGACGCAGTCGCAACCCATCGTTTTATCTTTATTCCAGCAAGGACAAGCCACTGGGGCCGGCCACGCAGATTCTGATCGACCTGATCCGCACCTTCGACACCGCACCGTTGACGGCCGCCTTCGCAGCACCTCAACAAGCCTGACAAGGAATAGGCACATGGCGTTCTTCGAGCATGACGATTGTTCACTGCACTACGAAGAGTATGGTCAGGGCGAACCGGTCCTGCTGCTGCACGGGCTGGGTTCCAGCTGTCAGGACTGGGAATATCAAATCCCCGCGCTGGCCAGACACTACCGCGTCATCGCCATGGACATGCGCGGCCACGGCCGTTCAGACAAGCCGCCCAGGCCTTACAGCATTAAAGGCATGAGCGCCGATGTGGAGGCCCTGATCGAGCACCTGCGCCTCGGCCCCGTGCATGTGGTCGGGCTTTCGATGGGAGGCATGATCGGCTTTCAACTGGCGGTCGATCAGCCCAACCTGCTCAAAAGTCTGTGCATCGTCAACAGCGCCCCACAGGTCAAAGTCAGAAGCCCGGGCGACGTCTGGCAATGGGCCAGACGATGGACATTGTCGCGGCTGGTCAGCATGGAAACCTTGGGCAAGGCATTGGGCAAGCTGCTGTTTCCCAGACCGGAGCAGGCTGACCTGCGACGCAAGATGGCCGAGCGCTGGGGCAGAAACGACAAGCGCGCCTATCTGGCCAGCTTCGACGCCATTGTGGGCTGGGGCGTGGAGGATCGGCTGGGGCGAATCAGTTGCCCGACCTTGATCATCGCCGCAGACCATGATTACACCCCGGTTTCACTCAAGCAGGCCTACGTCAGGCAGATTGCCAAGGGTCGACTGGTGGTGATCGAGAACTCCAGACACGCTACCCCGCTGGACCAGCCAGATCGATTCAACGCCACGCTGCTGGAATTCATGGCAGACGTCGGGGTCTGAAAAGTCCGCGCAGACCGTTCTCACACAGCCGATCCCGCTGGGCAAAAAAACTCAAACGTGGTTACCTTGCCAGCCACAGTCGATACCACCACAAGGAGTCTGTTGTCCCATGTTGAAAAAAATTGCTCTCGCCGCCTGCTCCGTGCTGTTCGCAGCCAACCTGATGGCGGCTCCAGACAAGGCCACTCACGTGGTGCTCAACACCAGTTTCGGCGAGATTGAAATCGAGCTCGCGGACGCCAAGGCGCCGATCAGCACCCAGAACTTTCTGGGCTACGTCGACAGCGGCTTCTACACAAACACCATCTTTCACCGCGTGATCCCGGGCTTCATGGTCCAGGGCGGTGGGTTTACCGCGCAGATGGTACAGAAGCCGACCAAAGACCCGATCAAGAACGAAGCCCAGAACGGCCTTCATAACGTGCGCGGCACCATCGCCATGGCGCGGACCTCGGATGTCAATTCGGCCACCAGCCAGTTCTTCATCAACACCAACGACAACGCCATGCTCGACAACGGCACTCGTGACTACGGTTACGCGGTGTTCGGCAAGGTCGTCAAAGGCATGGACGTGGTCGACCGGATCGTCAACGTGCAGACCGGCAATCAGAAAGGCATGCAGAACGTGCCAACCGACCCGATCCTGATCAAATCCGCCAAGCGCGTCGACTGACAGGCAATCTGTACCGCATGGAGCCCTTGAGCTTCATGCGGTCAGCACGGGAGCGCCACAACTTATCGAGGGAGAGCCCACCTGGTGTGGGTCTGATAGCCAATGCTTTATCGTCGTTTTGAAAAGCTGATCGACATCTTCAAAGACGCTCCTACCGCTGCCCCGCCCAGTACCGTCCTAGCGTTCTACCTCTACTATCTGCGTCAGGTCTGGCCAACTTTCCTGGCGCTACTGGTCGTGGGACTGATCGCCGCACTTATCGAAGTAGCGCTGTTCAGTTACCTGAGCCGCATTATCGATTTGGCACAAACCACACCTGCCAAAGACTTTTTCAGCGTGCATGCCGGCGAACTGACCTGGATGGTGGTGGTGGCCCTGCTGCTGCGCCCGATCTTCGTAGGCCTGCACGACCTGCTGGTGCATCAGACCATCAGCCCCGGCATGACCAACCTGATCCGCTGGCAAAATCACAGCTACGTGCTCAAGCAGAGCATCAACTTTTTCCAGAACGACTTCGCTGGCCGCATTGCGCAGCGCATCATGCAGACTGGCAACTCGCTGCGTGATTCTGCCGTTCAGTCGGTAGACGCGTTGTGGCATGTGCTGATCTACGCCATCAGCGCCATGGTGCTGTTTGCCGAGGCCGACTGGCGGTTGATGATCCCGCTGGGCAGTTGGATCTTGGCCTACATTTTCTCCTTGATGTACTTCGTGCCGCGGGTCAAGGAGCGCTCGGTCAATTCGTCCGACGCCCGCTCGAAACTCATGGGCCGGATTGTGGATGGTTACACCAACATCACCACGCTCAAGCTGTTCGCGCACACCAACTTTGAACAACAGTACGCCCGCGAAGCCATGCGTGATCACACCGAGAAAACCCAGCTGGCTGGCCGGGTCGTGACCTCGATGGACACGGTGATCACCTCCATGAACGGGGTGTTGATCGTCACCACGACAGGCCTCGCCCTGTGGCTGTGGACCGAGTCGCTGATCTCGGTGGGCGCCATCGCGCTGGCGACCGGTCTGGTGATCCGCATCGTCAACATGTCCGGCTGGATCATGTGGGTGGTCAACGGCATCTTCGAAAACATCGGCACTGTGCAGGACGGCTTGCAAAGCATTTCGCAGCCAGTCACGGTCAACGACCAACCCGACGCGGTCGCCCTGAAGATAGACAAGGGCGGTGTGAAGTTCGACGGCGTCGATTTTCATTACGGCAATGGCAACGGCATCATTCACAACCTCAACCTGGACATCAAACCCGGCGAGAAGATTGGTCTGATCGGTCCGTCCGGCGCGGGCAAATCGACACTGGTCAACCTGCTGTTGCGCATGTACGACGTGCAGGGCGGCCGAATCATGATCGATGAGCAGGACGTGTCGCAGGTGACGCAGGAAAGCCTGCGGGCGCAGATCGGCATGATCACCCAGGACACCTCGCTGCTGCACCGTTCGATTCGCGACAACCTGCTGTATGGCAACCCCGGCGCTACTGACGAACAACTTTGGGAGGCCACGCGCAAGGCGCGTGCGGACGAGTTCATTCCGCTGCTGTCGGACGCTGAAGGCCGCACCGGCTTCGATGCCCATGTCGGCGAGCGCGGCGTAAAGCTGTCCGGCGGTCAACGCCAGCGCATCGCGATCACCCGCGTGCTGCTCAAGGACGCACCGATCCTGATCATGGACGAAGCCACTTCAGCGCTGGACTCTGAGGTTGAAGCGGCGATTCAGGAAAGCCTGGAAACGCTGATGCAAGGCAAGACGGTTATCGCCATCGCTCACCGTCTTTCGACCATTGCGCGTATGGACCGGCTGGTCGTGCTGGAAAAAGGTCAGATCGCCGAGACCGGCACCCATGCTGAACTGCTGGCGCATGGTGGTCTGTATGCACGCTTGTGGCAGCATCAGACTGGCGGATTTGTGGGTGTGGATTGATCGTTGATCATAAGAGGTTGACGTGTTCGCGAGCGTTTTGGTCTTGCAGGTTGTGAACTGTGCGCCCACTCAGACAGCTTTCGGGCGTTTTGGACCGAGGATTCGGTGGCCTGTGCGCTCGGCTCAGGTCACCTTTTCGCCCGTAGGCGACCACTTTGATGGGGCCAAAGTGGGCAAAGCCCGTCGCTCGAGTGCCAACCCCAGGGAAGTCGCGATGAACTTGCTTCGTCAGAACAGGAACGATCGGCGCGATGATCAGGCCCGTCACACCTGCCGGTAAGGCAAAGCGGTTTTAGCATCTTCGGCGTAGGCCAGCACCCCAACGCGCTCCTGCTCTAGAAATTCGCTCACGGCGTCCTTCAGGCCAGGATGCATCAGGTAGTGCCAGGAGCGGGTGATGTGAGGCTCGAAACCCCGAATCAGTTTGTGCTCACCCTGAGCACCCGCATCGAAGCGCTGGAAACCCTGCGCAATAGCGTAGTCCATGCCTTGATAGAAACAGGTTTCGAAGTGCAGACGGTCGAACTCGGCCAGACAACCCCAGTAGCGACCATAAAAACTGTCATCTCCGATCAGGCTGAACGCCATGGCGACCGGACGCGACCCTTGCAATGCAATCACCACGCGGATGGATTCAGGCATGCGTTCAGCCAAGAGGCTGAAAAACTCACGCGTGAGGTAAGGCGCCTGACCACGCACTTCGTAGGTATTGGAATAACAGGCGTAGACGAAATCCCACAGGATTTCGGTCATTTGCGAGCCTTCCAGCCACTCGAAACCGATGCCCTGACCCGCCACCTGCTCACGCTCCTTACGCATCTGTTTGCGCTTGCGCGAGCTCAGCGCGTCGAGGAAATCCTGGAAGTCACGGTAGCCTCGGTTGTGCCAGTGAAACTGACAGCCGATGCGCTGCAACCAGCCTGGTTGACCTTCAAGCAGCGCGTCGGCAGCAGGGTCGGTGAAGTTGACATGAGCGCTCGACAGCCCTTCACTCTGCAGATAAGCAGGCAGTTCGCTCAACAACTCCATGCCGCCCGCAGGCGTCGCGCAGAGGATGCGCGAACCGCCTACAGGGCTGAACGGCACCGCTACGAGCAATTTGGGGTAATAGGCGATCCCGGCGCGGCGACAGGCGTCGGCCCACGCATGGTCAAACACATATTCACCGTAGGAGTGCCATTTCCGATAGGCAGGCAACGCCGCCACCAATTGCTCGTTTTCGTAGTGCAGCACATGCTCGGCACGCCATCCGGAGCGCGGTCCGAGGCTGCCGCTGTCTTCCAGCGAGCTCAGGAACGCGTGACGCAAAAACGGCTGCGATCCCGGCACCAGAGCGTCCCATTGGGCAGGAGCAACGTGACTGAGGCTGTCGACGATGTGAACGGGCATGTGGATTCCCCGGTGAGTAAACATTGCGCCGAGTATCCATCATTGACGCGCAATGTCCACGGCATTGCAGCCTCGACCGCTCTGCCTCAAGCGCTTGCGCCTCATGCCCGTTGACTGCAGAACGATTGATGACCTTGCGCCACAGTCTGCTGCAAGGCCAGGTACGCCAGGCAAAAAGGAGAGTGACCCTATACGACAAGGGGCACTCAGCGCGCGCTGATATGCCCCTGCCGGTCAGGAATCAACGCTTGCGCAGGATAACGCTGCCAATCGAATAACCGGCACCGAACGAACTCAATACACCCAGCGCGCCCTTGGGCAGGTCGTCCTGATAGGTGTGGAACGCAATTACCGAGCCTGCCGAACTGGTGTTGGCGTAGGTGTCGAGAATCACCGGTGCTTCTTCAACCGTGGCGTCACGGCCCAGCAGTTTCTTGACGATCAGGTGATTCATGCTCAAGTTGGCCTGATGCAGCCAGAAGCGTCGAACATCGCTGACGTTCAAACCGTTCTCTTCCAGGTGCGCGCCCACCAGTTCGGCCACCATCGGGCAGACCTCGCGAAACACTTTGCGGCCTTCCTGCACGAACAGCTTGTCCGGCGCGCCTTCGCCTTCGTTGGAGGTGCGGTTGAGGAACCCGAAGTTGTTGCGGATGTTGTTCGAAAACCTGGTCAGCAGACGGGTGCTGACGATGTCGAACTGGTAAGGCGATGTAGCGAGATCTGCGCGTTCCACGACGACAGCGGTCGCGCCGTCACCGAAGATGAAATGGCTGTCACGGTCACGGAAATTCAAATGAGCCGTGCAGATTTCCGGGCTGATGACCAGCAGGGCGCGGGCCTGGCCCAGCTTTACGCTGTTGCAGGCAGCCTGAATGCCGAAAGTAGCCGATGAACAGGCCACGTTCATGTCAAAGCCATAGCCTGCAATGCCCAACGCTTCCTGAATCTCGATGGAGATTGCTGGGTACGCACGTTGCAGGTTGGAGCAGGCGACAATCACACCATCAATGTCGGCAGCGGTCTTGCCGGCGCGCTGTAGCGCTTGCTCAGCCGCGGCAACGCCCATCTCGCAGAGGATCGACCATTGATCGTTGCCGCGCTCGGGCAGGTTCGGTTTCATGCGCTGCGGGTCAAGGATACCTTCCTTGTCCATGACGAAGCGGCTTTTGATGCCCGAAGCCTTTTCAATGAACGCAGCGCTGGACTCGTTGAGTGCTTCTACCTCGCCACGTTCGATGGCCGAGGCATTATCGTGGTTGAACTGTGTGACGTAGGCATTGAAAGACTGCACCAGCTCTTCGTTGGAGATGCTGTTGGCCGGTGTGTACAGGCCTGTGCCGCTGATGACGACATTGTGCACGGTCGTTCCTCTCTTATTGAACGTTGCAGGTCATGACCTGCCCAGGCACGGTACGTGGTGAACCAGAAGAAACTGGGACCAACGTACCAATGCATATGTAAAAAGCGGCCCGCAAGGGCAATGCACTGTTCTGCGACATGCTGATGACAGGCGCGAAGTGTGACATATCGCCGGGTTTTGCGGCTATTGGCCCATTAAAACGGGCCAAGCCATTGGGTGGCTGCACCCCAAACGCTCCGGGGCGCACTATCCAGAGCGCTCGGTGCACGACAGGGACGCCGCATCAGGCGTCCACTGCACTCCACTGTTTGCCCAACCGCTTGTCCGATACCGGCATCTTCGTCCCCAACTGCTGGGCGAAGAGCGATACGCGGTACTCCTCCATCCACCATCGGTAGACCGCCAGTTCAGGGTCGCGCTTGCCTTCCTGGGTGTGTTTGTCGGCTCGCGCCTGATACTGCGCCCACAGGCCAGCCAGCTCGATACTCCAGACCCGATCCTTCTGGACCTGACCCGGCAGTTTTTCCAGGCGCATCTCGATGGCCTTGAGATAGCGCGGCAGCTCCTTGAGCCACAGCGCCGGTGTTTCACGCACAAACCCCGGATACACCAGCTTGCCAAGCTGCGACTTGATATCGTTGAGCGCCACGGCCTGAGCCAGATCGATCTTGCCTTTGAAACGCTTCTGCAAGCCGTGCCACAGCTTGAGGATGTCCAGGGTCAGTCTGGCCAGACGCTCGGCATGCTCGGTCCATTCGGCACGCTTGCGTTCGGCCAGTGACAACAGACCGGCACCATCACGCGGCAATTGGTCTTCGCCTTCCAGCACACAACTGTCCAGACTGGCCAACAGAATGTCTTCGATCAACGCATCAACTCGACCCAGCTCGCGATACAGCAAGGCCAACTCGGTCTGCCCTGGCAGTTTGCTGCGCAGGAACTTCGCTGGCTCGGCCAATTGCTGCAACAGCAAGCGCTGCAAGGCGCGGCGATGCTGATACTCGGCCTCGGCCTGCGTCGAGAAGCGGCCTTCCTTGACCGCACCGCCCTCTTCGACCAGCGCCGGATAGACCGTCATCGACAGCCCGGCAATGTTCTGCTGAGTCTTTTGCGCCACGGGGGCAAATACCTTGGCCTCTACCGGCTGCTGGCTTTTGGCGGTTTGCGGCACGGCCAGTGCGGCCTGGCTGGCTTCGGCAAAACGAGCCGTCAACTCAGCCAGGTCACGCCCTTCGCCGAGGAACTTGCCGCTGCCGTCGACAATTTCGAGGTTCATCTTCAAGTGGCTTTCAAGCTGCTGAGCGGCTTCCGCCCAGGCTTCGTCGCTCACCCGCGCGCCGGTCATGCGCAGCAGTTCGCGCCCGAGCGCCAAGGGTAACGAGCCCTCGCCAAATGTGATGCGCTGCAATGCAGCCTTGATGAAGTCCGGCACCGGCACGAAGTTCTTGCGCACTGCCTTGGGCAAGTTGCGAACCAGCGCAATGCATTTGCTCTCGATCAAACCCGGCACCAGCCACTCCAGGCGCTCAGCGGGCAACGACAGCAGCAAAGGCGCTGGCACCCGCAAGGTGACACCATCGCGTGGGTGGTTGGGCTCGAAATGATAGGTCAACGATAGGCTCAGATCGCCCAGGCGCAAGGTGTCCGGGTAATACGCGGCCGTTACTTCGCTGGCTTCACGCGCCAGCACGTCCTCTTCGCGCATGATCAACAGCTGCGGGTTTTTCTGGCTTTCAGTCTTGTACCAGCTGTCGAAGGTTGCGGTCTGGTGAATCTCCGCCGGGATTCGCGCTTCGTAAAAACTGTACAGCGTGTCCTCGTCGGCCAGAATGTCGCGCCGGCGCGCCTTGGCTTCCAGCTCGTCGAGTTGTTCCAGCAGACGCGTATTGGCGCTCAGGCATTTGGCACGCGAAAGAATCTCGCCGCGCACCAGGCCTTCGCGGATGAACAGTTCGCGCGAAACCGCCGGATCGATCGGACCGTAATGCACCGGTCGACGACCGACCACGATCAGGCCGAACAGCGTGATCTGCTCGAATGCCACGACCTGGCCGCGCTTCTTCTCCCAGTGCGGCTCGAAATGGTTTTTCTTGATCAGGTGCCCGGCCAATGGTTCGATCCAGTCGGAATCGATCTTGGCCACCATCCGCGCGTAAAGCTTGGTGGTTTCAACCAGTTCGGCGGTCATCAACCATTGTGGACGCTTCTTGCCCAGCCCGGAGGACGGGTGAATCCAGAAGCGCCGCTGGCGCGCGCCAAGGTAATCGCCTTCGTCAGCCTTCTGGCCGATCTGGCTCAACAGGCCCGACAGGATCGCCTTGTGGAATTTAGGATAATCGGCCGGCTCTTTGTTGACGGTGAGTTGCAGGTCGCGACAGATCAGGCTCAGTTGTCGATGAGAGTCGCGCCATTCACGCAAACGCAGGTAATTCAGAAAGTTGCGTCGACACCAATTGCGCAACGGGCTCGCGGTCAATGCCTGACGCTGCTCTTCGAAACCCCGCCACAGATTGACCAGACCGGCAAAGTCCGAATCCGCGTCCTTCCACTGTGCATGCGCCTGATCGGCGGCCTGTTGGCGCTCTGGCGGACGCTCGCGCACGTCCTGTACGGACATGGCGCTGGCCACAATCAGAACTTCCTGCAGGCTGCCCTGTTTGGCCGCTTCCAGCAACATGCGCCCCATGCGCGGGTCCACCGGCAAGCGCGCCAACTGGCGGCCCAGCGGCGTCAGCTGATTTTCGCGATTGACTGCCGACAGCTCCTGCAACAGGTTGAAACCGTCACTGATCGCCTTGCCATCCGGAGGCTCGATGAACGGGAAATCGGTAATCTCGCCCAGGCGCAGATGCAGCATCTGCAAGATCACGGCGGCCAGGTTGGTGCGCAGGATTTCGGGATCGGTGAATTCAGGCCGACCGTTGAAATCCTCTTCGCTGTACAGACGAACACACAGGCCCGGCTCGACACGGCCGCAGCGACCTTTACGCTGGTTGGCGCTGGCCTGGGAAACGGCTTCGATGGGCAGACGCTGGACCTTGGCGCGATAGCTGTAACGACTGATGCGCGCTGTACCGGTATCGATCACATAACGAATGCCTGGCACGGTCAGCGACGTTTCGGCCACGTTGGTCGCCAGCACCACTCGCCGGCCAGGGTGCGACTGAAAGATGCGCTGCTGTTCGGCAGGCGAAAGGCGCGCGTACAGCGGCAGAATTTCGGTGTGCTTGAGCTGCGCCTTGCGCAGGACTTCCGCAGCGTCACGAATCTCGCGCTCGCCGGGCAGAAACACCAGCACGTCGCCAGGGCTCTTGCGCTCGCTGCGCTCGAACGCCGCCAACTCGTCCAGCGTCGCCAGAATCGCCTGGTCAACGGTCAGGTCGTCCTCGACGCTGTTGCCCTCCTCATCCTGCTCGCTGGTCAGCGGGCGGTACCAGGTGTCCACCGGGAACGTGCGGCCCGAAACCTCGATGACGGGCGCATCGTTGAAGTGCTCGGAAAAGCGCTGCAGGTCGATGGTGGCCGACGTGATGATGACTTTCAGGTCTGGACGACGCGGCAACAGCGTTTTCAGGTAGCCAAGCAGAAAGTCGATGTTCAGGCTGCGTTCGTGCGCCTCGTCGACGATGATCGTGTCATAGCGCTCAAGGAAGCGGTCGTGCTGGGTTTCCGCCAACAGGATACCGTCGGTCATCAGCTTGATGAGGGTGTTGCTGTCGCTCTGGTCTTCAAAGCGCACCTGATAACCGACCAGCGCGCCCAACGGAGTGGCCAGTTCGTCAGCAACCCGGCTGGCCACGCTGCGTGCGGCAATCCGACGAGGCTGGGTATGACCGATCAGGCCATGCTGTCCGCGTCCGATTTCCAGGCAGATTTTCGGTAACTGGGTGGTTTTGCCCGAGCCGGTCTCGCCCGCGATGATCAGCACCTGATGCTTGAGCAACGCCTCTTTGATTTCCTCACGCTTGGCGGCGATCGGCAAATTATCGTCGTAACGAATCGACGGCACGCTCTCACGTCGCGCGGTCACTTGCGCGCATGACGCCTGAACCCGTGTCACCCACTGTGCAAGCTTCGCCTCATCCGGCTTTTTGCGCAGCTCATGCAACTGACGGCGCAGACGATGGCGGTCGCCTATCATCGCTTGGTCGAGGTTTTTCAGGAGTTGGTCGATAGAGGGCGATTCGTCGGTCATCGGGTGCGCAAAGTCTTTATTTCAAATGGCAGGCGCGGATTGTCGCAGATTGCTCAGGACAGGACGACTGACTTCATGGAACGAGTGAGTTCAAGAGGTGTTTGAGAAGCCGAAGATCGATTGAGCTCAGTGAACCCTTCGTCAGAAAACAGAACGCCGCCCGGCTGACTCCCGCACCTTGAAGGGGAAGTGAGCCGGGCGGCGTCCCGTATGCTCGTGAAGCTGACTGGCGCCAGAGTTCTAGAAGATGTACCGGATCACTTCTTCACACCCAGTTTTTTCAGCTCTTCGTCACGCAATTCACGGCGCAGGATCTTGCCGACGTTGGTGGTCGGCAAGGTCTCGCGGAACTCGACGCTGCGCGGGACCTTGTAGCCTGTCAGGTTGGCGCGCATGTGGTCCATGACTTGATCCTTGGTCAACGTGACGCCGGGTTTGGCCACCACGAAAACCTTGATTGCTTCGCCCGACTTTTCGTCTGGTATGCCGATGGCAGCGCACTGCAGCACGCCCGGCAGGGTCGCCAGGACGTCTTCGAGTTCGTTGGGGTATACATTGAAACCTGAGATCAGAATCATGTCTTTCTTGCGATCGACGATACGCATATAGCCGTCGGGCTGAATGATCGCAATGTCACCAGTCTTCAGCCAGCCATCGGCATCGAGTATCTCGTCGGTGGCATCCTGGCGCTGCCAGTAGCCTTTCATGACCTGCGGCCCCTTGATGCACAACTCGCCGACTTCGCCGAATGCCAGTTCGTTGCCAGCATCGTCGATGACTTTGCACAAGGTCGAGGGCACAGGAATACCGATGGTGCCCATCTGGATTTTCTGGGCCGGGTTGACCGTCGCCACAGGGCTGGTTTCGGTCATGCCGTAACCTTCGCAGATCTCACAACCGGTGACCTGTTTCCAGCGTTCGGCAGCCGTTTGCTGCAACGCCATGCCGCCTGACAGCGTGACCTTGAGGGCAGAGAAATCAAGATTGCGGAAGCTTTCATTATTGCACAGCGCAACGAACAGCGTGTTGAGGCCAACGAAACCGTTGAACTTCCACTTCGACAGTTCCTTGACCATTGCCGGCAGATCACGCGGGTTGCTGATCAGAACGTTATGGTTGCCGATCAGCATCATGGCCATGCAGTGAAAGGTGAACGCATAGATGTGATAAAGCGGCAAAGGCGTGATGAGAATTTCACAACCTTCATTGAGGTTGGATGCCATCAGCGCCTTGCATTGCAGCATGTTGGCAATCAGATTGCGGTGCGTCAGCATCGCGCCCTTGGCCACGCCGGTGGTACCGCCGGTGTACTGAAGCACCGCCACATCGCCGCTGTGGGGCGACACGTCGGCAACAGCCTGGCCGCGGCCTTTGCTGATCACGTCGTTGAATCGGGTCGCCTTCGGCAAGTGATAGGCCGGGACCATCTTTTTCACGTACTTGATAACACTGTTGATCAGCAGCCGCTTGAGTGGCGGCAGCATGTCGCCCACTTCTGTGACGATGACATGCTTGACCTGGGTCTTGGGCACGACCTTCTCGGCCAGATGCGCCATGTTCGCCAGGCACACCAGCGCCTTGGCGCCGGAGTCATTGAATTGGTGTTCCATTTCCCGCGCGGTGTACAGCGGGTTGGTGTTGACCACGATCAAGCCGGCACGGATGGCTCCGAACACAGCGACCGGGTACTGCAACACGTTAGGCAACTGCACGGCGATGCGGTCGCCCGGTTGCAGATCGGTGTGCTGCTGGATCCAGGCGGCAAACGCGCCGGACAGCTCATACAGCTCACCGTAAGTGAGGGTCTTGCCCAAATTGGAAAAGGCAGGTTTGTCGGCGAAACGCTGGCAGGACTGTTTCAGGACCGCCTGGACGTTGGGATACTCATCAGGATTGATATCCGTTGGAATACCGGACGGGTATTTATCCTTCCAGAAGTTTTCAATCATTCAGCCGGCTCCATAGCGATAGCGAATTCTTCACATCGCTGTAGGCGATGATTTTCTTGTGTTTTGGAATTATGCAGTAGACGCTTTTTCGCTTCATGACTGGTCAAAAAGCGGGCCGAGATTAGCAGCTTTGCCAATGGCCGACTAGGGGCAAAGATGGGCTATCCGGTCACTTAAATGACCAGCAGGCATGATCCGGTCACGAACGACTTCATAGAACGTCGACGCCCGGACTCGCTGAAAGCACCGGGACAGAAGGCTTATCGAAGTCGCCTGGCACTTTCCCCCACTGACCGGCGCGACTTGCAGGGGCCTGCAAGTCGCCAAACAGATATCAAACAGGACATTTCCTACGATCAGGCGATGTCCCTTAGCTCCCTGCGAAGAATCTTGCCGACTGGCGTCATGGGCAGCGACTCACGCAGCACAATGTGTCGAGGAACCTTGTAGGCGGTAAAGTTCTCTTTGCAGAACGCCTTGAGTTCCTCGACCGTAACCCCCGGCTCCCGGGCGACGACAAACAGCTTCACCGCCTCGCCAGAACGCTCGTCCGGCACGCCGATACAGGCGCAGCTGGCCACTTTCGGGTGGGACATCACGACGTCTTCGATCTCGTTGGGATAGACATTGAAGCCGGAAACGATGATCAGGTCTTTCTTGCGATCCACAATGCTGACGAAGCCGTCGGCGCCGATCACTGCAATGTCACCTGTCTTGAACCAGCCCTCTGCGTCCAGTGCTTCGGCCGTGGCGTCAGGGCGGTTCCAGTAGCCTTTCATCACTTGCGGCCCTTTGATGCACAACTCGCCACGCTCGCCGAAAGGCTGCTCGACGCCGTCATCATTAATGACCTTCATGCCAGTACCCGGCACCGGGATACCGACTGTACCCAACCGCGCCAGGTTGCCATACGGGTTGGCGCTGGCGACCGGTGAGGTTTCGGTAAGGCCGTAGCCCTCGACGATTGTGCAACCGGTGATCTGCGCCCAGCGCTCGGCAGTGGCCTTGACCAGTGCAGTGCCACCCGAATTGGTGCTTTTGAGCGCAGAGAAGTCAAGATTCTTGAACTCCGGGTGGTTCATGAGCGCCACGAACAGGGTGTTGAGCCCGATCATGGCAGTGAACTTCCACTTCCCCAGTTCCTTGATAAAACCGCTTATGTCGCGCGGGTTGGTGATCAGAATATTGTGGTTACCGCTGATCAACATGCACATGCAGTTCGCTGTGAATGCATAGATATGATAAAGCGGCAGAGGCGCGATCATCACCTCCTTGCCCTCTTCAAAACACAGACCGCCTCCAGCGCGCTCCTGACGCATGCAAGCGTAGACTTGCAGCATGTTGGCGACGAGATTGCCGTGGGTCAGCATTGCGCCTTTCGCCAGCCCCGTCGTGCCGCCGGTATATTGCAGCACCGCTACATCGTCCAGCCGTTGCGACACGGGAGTCGGCCGACCGACGTGACGCAATATCTGCTTGAAGCGGATCGCTTGTGGCAGATGGTAGGCGGGTACCATCTTCTTGACCTTGTCGACCACGGTGTTGATCAGCCAGCCTTTGGCCGCCGATTGCATGTCGCCCATCTTCACTTCGATCAGGTGCTCGATCTCCGTATCTGGCAGCACCTCCTGTACCAGCTTGCCGAACATGTTCAGGTAGACCAGAGCCTTGACCCCGGAATCCTTGAACTGGTGACGCATTTCACGGGCGGTGTACAACGGATTGGTGTTGACCACTATCAAACCGGCACGCATCGCGCCGAACACAGCGATCGGGTACTGCAACAGGTTGGGCATCTGCACTGCAATGCGATCACCCGGCATCAGACTAGTGTGTTGCTGAAGGTAACCGGCAAACGCAGCCGAATGGCGCTCCAGCTCGGCATAAGTCAGTGTCACGCCCAGATTGCTGAAGGCAGGCCGGTCCGCAAATTTCTTGCAGCAGCGCTCGAACACCTCGATGACCGAGCCGTAAATGTGCAGGTCTACCTCGGAGGTGACCCCGGCAGGGCGTTTGTCATTCCAGAATTCAGCTTGCATTGTTTTTATCCTCTTCCCTGCATATGCCTGGCCCGCTGCTCAAAGGTCGGGTCTTGCCCGACGGTAGCAGTTAAAGCGAGGAAGGCAAATAATCGGCACAGCGTCATCAGTGCTGTGAATCTCGCCGCCCTTCAGGCTGCAATCAGCGCTGCGCTATACACTGATGGAAATACTCTCCGGGCAACCGCTTCAGATCGGGACATCGCCATGAACCACGAAGCCTTCTGGCTAGACACTCACGACCACTGCCGTTTGTATGTGAATGCCTGGCTACCGGACGTTGCTCCGCGCGCCGTGGTCATGGTGGCTCATGGCATGGCCGAGCACAGCGGCCGCTACGCAAGGCTCGGCGAGGCGTTGAGCGCGGCAGGTATCGCCGTGTATGCACACGACCAGCGCGGGCACGGCAAGACCGCAGCCCAGGGCAGGCTCGGCCATTTTGCCCGGCAGGACGGCTGGAACAAGGTCGTTGATGACCTGGCTGTGCTTGGCCAGTCCATTGCCATGCGTCATCCGGACGCGGCGCTGTTTTTGTTCGGACACAGCATGGGCAGCTACATCGCTCAGGCATACCTGATGCACCACGGCGCCAGCTTGCAAGGCGCGGTTCTCAGCGGCTCGAACTTCCAGCCAGTGGCGCTTTATCGCAGTGCCAGCCTGATCGCCCGTTTCGAGCGGCTGCGCCAGGGCCGTGAAGGTCGCAGCGCACTGATCGACTGGCTGTCGTTCGGCTCGTTCAACAAGGCATTCAAACCCACGCGCACCGCCTTTGACTGGCTCAGCCGCGATCCACAGGAAGTGGACAACTACATTCGTGATCCTTTGTGCGGCTTTCGCTGCACCAACCAGTTCTGGCTGGATCTGCTCGGGGGGCTGCAAAAAATCAGCAAGCGGTCGAACCTGTCGCAGATCGATTCCAGCCTTCCGTTGCTTATTATTGGCGGCGAATGTGATCCGGTGAGCGCTGGCAAGCGTCTGAAAGATCTTGCCGATGCGTTGGCTGAATCTGGTCATCAAGTGTTACAACTTAATGTCTACCCGCAGGCGCGGCACGAACTGTTGAACGAGATCAACCGCGATGAGGTTATCCGCGACCTGCTCGACTGGCTGCAACACGCTCTCGACCAGCCGCGACCACGCCGGGCTGAATGATTCGCCCCGTTTCACTTCTTTTATTGTCAGGACCGCCACATGACCCAAGTCACCAACACGCCGTACGAAGCCCTTGAAGTCGGTCAGACCGCCAGCTACAGCAAAACGGTACACGAGCGTGATATTCAGCTGTTTGCAGCCATGTCCGGAGACCACAACCCGGTCCACCTGGACGCTGAATATGCCGCCAGAACCATGTTCAAGGAGCGTATCGCACACGGGATGTTCAGCGGCGCATTGATCAGCGCTGCGGTCGCCTGCGAGCTGCCTGGGCCGGGCACCATTTATATTGGTCAGCAAATGACGTTCCAGAAGCCTGTGAAACTGGGCGATACCCTGACCGTACGGCTGGAAATTCTCGAAAAGCTGCCCAAGTTCCGCGTGCGTATAGCGACCCGCGTGTTCAATCAAAATGATGAATTGGTAGTGGACGGCGAAGCGGAGATTCTCGCTCCTCGCAAACAACAGACCGTCGACCTGACCGTGTTGCCCGAAATCACTTTCGGCACCTGATACACATCGGCATGCGCATCCCTGACGCGTATGTTCAGGACCGGCTCTGCCTGGCGACCTTCCCGTCGCCAGGGTACAAGTGACGAAAATGCCGTGCGCAGTTTCGTCAACCCTCGTAACTACGCCTCGTCTGCCTTACGGGCCGCGCTTTTCACCATGAACATGCGCGTTCTGGAACTGTTCCCTCACGCCTGCCACTCAAGAGACAAGCAGCATTCTGTCCCGGATCACGACAAGTCCATTCCCGCAGGCGGGGAAATCACCATGAATACGATCAACAGAAACTACTCCCATGTCTGGAGCGTCCCTGCCGAGCAATGATTCGGCATCTGCGGCTCATCAGCCCAGCACGATCAAGGCGAATCATCAAAGCAACGCAATCGACTTCAGCTCGCCACAGCAGTTGGGCCATTTGCGTGCTGGCGTGCAGCATCCTGATACGAACACGTCAGCGGCCAGCCCTCAGGGCGACGACGGCATGATGATCCTGAACAAACTGGTCCAGGCGATTCGTACCATTCTGCAGGAGTTTTTTGCCTTGCTGAAAGGTAGTCAACAAGGCACTGCAAACCCGCCCTCGAACCAAAACCCGGTAGAAAACTCGTCGTCCCCTCCGTCAGCGTCCAGACCGACGACAACTTCGCATTCATCAACGTCTGCCACCGCAAAGCCACAAGCGGAAAAACCGTTTGTGGTGCAGAGCGAACCTGCTTCAAACAAGCCTGTGACGGTGCAAAGAAACACATCTGACGCCGCACCTGACAAGGTAGCCAAACAGCCTCCGACGTCCGAACCAACGACCGCACTCCATACATCAGCAGTCAAAGAACCAGTAACCCCACCGGCGACGCAGCCCAAAGTCGCGAAACCCACAAGCGGTCCCGGCACAAGCCCGGGCGCGGACATGACTGACATGGTCGGCTTCGCCAAATCAGCAAACACCACCGGCGGCAACGGCGGCGAAGTGGTCACCGTGCACACTGTGGATGAGCTTCAGAAAAGTCTGGAGGGTGACAAGGCCCGGACGATTCGCCCGGGCGCTGATCTGTCTGCCGACAGCAAGGTGACGATGAAATTCGGGGCCAACAAAACCCTGGTCGGGACCGAGTCGGGCAATGGCTTGCACAATATTTATCTGGCCAGCGACAAGACCGCAAGCAACGACATCTTTCAGAACCTGAACTTCACCCATGACAGCCGCAACCGGGCAAACGGTGACATGCAGATGTTCATCAGCAGCGGCCAGCGCTACTGGATAGACCACAGTACCTTCACCGGCACCAAGGACCAGAATCCAAAAGGGCTGGATAAGCTGCTCTACGTCGGGGGCACCGCCGACAATGTCAGCCTGACCAACTCGAAATTCCAGAACAACGAATATGGCGTGATCCTCGGCCAACCGGACGATTCTGCCGCCGCCAAGGCTGCTTACAAAGGGTTCCCGAGGATGACCATTGCCAACAATTCATTCAACAACCTTGACGTCAGGGCGCCAGGGCGCCAGGGCTGATGCGTCATGGCAATTTCGATGTCTACAACAACCTGATCGACAACTTCCACCTTGGCTTCACCGCAACAGGCGATGCGACCATCCTGTCGCAGGCCAACTATTTCGAAAAAGGCGTTGATGTAGCCAACAAGCCCAGCAACAGCGGCGTGCTGGATGACTATGGCGATGCGCATTTCAAAGACATCGGCAGCAACGTCAGCTTTATCCAGAAATCGCCGACGACCAGCTGGACGCCTCCCTACCACCGTGACGTGAAAACAGCGACAGAAGCCAAGACCTATGACCTGGCCAACGCAGGCGCAAAGACTTGAATCGAATACTGAACTGAACAAAAAAAGGCGACCGAAGTCACCCCAAGTGCCTTGCGTGCTCATTGGCAGAAGGCAGGCAGTCGATAATGCGCCTGCCTTTTTTCGTCATAGGGTTTGAGCCGGAGACGAAGTTGAACATCGGAACGTCTTCCATTGTGTTCAATGGACTCAGGCTAACCGCAATGGCATGCAGAAAACTTGACCCAGATCAGTAATCCTCGCCAAAACACGGCGGACATCACAGGATCGGGTCAATCGGGACGCCAGATCAGCGTTTTTTCGGCTTTTTCTTGGGCTTTTTAGCGGTGCTCAATGGCATGGCCTGTTCGAAGGCGTTGCGCACTTCGTTGAGTCGTTTGTCGTTCAGGTCATGGACCCGCTTGGCGCGCTCGGCGCCAAGGTCGATCAATTTGTCATCGTCGCTCATGTCTTGCAGCTCTCGAACACTCGGAATCAGCGCCAATAATGCTGAATAGCGTCGGCGAAGGCCAGCAGGGATCACAAGGCAGAAGGAACGTAACCGGAACAGGCACTCAAGGACCGCGGCTCCTCTGAAGGGGTGCTGCGTGTCATATCTGGATATCGACCCAAAGCCCCTGACGCGGCTCGTCATCGATCAACGGCACAACCGGCACCGTGTTGTCGGCATTCAGCGAATCGCCGGGGATGATCAACCCCTGATATTCCTCGCTCTCTTCAAAAGTGCGGGCCTGTTGTTGTTGCTGTTGCTGCTGACGCTGCTGTTCTTCGCGCAGCAACAGGGCGCTGCGCTCGGTGTCTTCGTTGCGCAGATCAATGGACGTCTCACTGGAGCTCTGCTGCACAGGCGCAACGGGCGGAATTTCCGGCATGCGCTTGGCTGGGTCCAACTGCGAGGTCACGGGTACCACACTTAATGGAAGCATCGGTTGCAGCATGGTTTCTCTCCTCTTATCAGGCCTTCGGCCGCAGACTCGTCAACTTGAACCGACCTGTAATAGGTTGTAATAATTTAACCGGTTTTTTTTGACTATATTTAATGGATTTAGTGCCATTTAGCGTGAATTTTGATTTCACGAGGCCGTTGGGAGGTGTTTTTCAACTCGACCTTTGGTCTTCAAGGCGCGTTCCGTTAACATAGTCGGCTTTTTCAAGGCGGAGACAGGCAGCATGGCGCAGCAGTATCAACCGGGGCAACGCTGGATTAGCGACAGCGAAGCCGAGCTGGGTTTGGGCACCGTTCTGGCACAGGATGGCCGCTTGTTGACCGTGCTCTATCCGGCCACTGGCGACACGCGCCAGTACGCACTGCGTAATGCACCGCTCACCCGCGTGCGTTTTTCTCCGGGCGACGTGATCACTCACTTCGAAAGCTGGAAGATGACCGTGCGCGAGGTCGATGACGTCGACGGTCTGCTGGTATATCACGGCCTGAACGCACAGAACGAAGCGGTCACGCTCCCAGAAACCCAGTTGTCGAACTTCATTCAGTTCCGTCTGGCGACCGATCGTCTGTTTGCTGGCCAGATCGACCAGCTGTCATGGTTCTCGTTGCGCTACAACACCCTCGAACACACCAGCCGCCAGCTGCAGTCCTCGCTCTGGGGCCTGGGCGGCGTACGTGCGCAGCCTATCGCGCACCAGCTGCACATTGCTCGCGAAGTAGCGGACCGTATCGCACCACGTGTTCTGCTGGCTGACGAAGTGGGCCTGGGTAAAACCATCGAAGCCGGTCTGGTGATTCACCGCCAGTTGCTGTCGGGTCGCGCCAACCGCGTGCTGATTCTGGTTCCCGAAAACCTCCAGCATCAATGGCTGGTGGAAATGCGCCGTCGCTTCAACCTTCAGGTCGCCCTGTTCGATGCCGAGCGCTTCATGGAAAGCGATGCTGGCAACCCGTTCGAAGACACGCAACTGGCGCTGGTCGCGCTGGAATGGCTGGTCAGCGACGAAAAGGCGCAGGACGCCCTGTTCGCGGCGGGTTGGGACCTGATGGTGGTCGATGAAGCGCATCACCTGGTCTGGCACGAAGAAAAAGCCAGCGCCGAGTACTCGTTGGTCGAGCAACTGGCCGAGGTCATCCCTGGCGTGCTCCTGCTGACGGCTACGCCGGAACAGCTCGGCCAGGACAGCCACTTCGCACGTCTGCGCCTGCTGGACCCGAACCGTTTCCACGACCTGAAGGCCTTCCGCGCCGAAAGCGACAACTATCGCCCGGTTGCCCAGGCCGTTCAGGAACTGCTGGACGAGGGCAAACTATCCGCGGATGCCCAGAAAACCATCCACGGTTTTCTCGGTGCAGAAGGCGATGCATTGTTGGCCGCAGTCAATGCGGGCGACGACGAAGCCAAGGCACGCCTGATTCGCGAACTGTTGGACCGCCACGGCACTGGCCGCGTGCTGTTCCGCAACACGCGCGCTGCCGTGCGCGGTTTCCCGGAGCGCAAACTGCATCAGTATCCGCTGCCCTGCCCTGCCGAATACCTTGAGTTGCCGATTGGCGAGCACGCTGATCTGTACCCGGAAGTCAGCTTCCAGTCGTTGTCGGAAGTCAGCGAAGAGGAACGCTGGTGGCGCTTCGACCCGCGTGTCGACTGGCTGATCGACACCCTGAAAATGCTCAAGCGCGTCAAGGTGCTGGTCATCTGCGCCCACGCTGAAACTGCCATGGATCTGGAAGACGCGCTGCGCGTTCGCTCCGGTATTCCGGCCACGGTCTTCCACGAAGGCATGAACATTCTCGAGCGTGACCGCGCCGCCGCTTACTTCGCGGACGAAGAGTTTGGCGCCCAAGTACTGATCTGTTCGGAAATCGGCAGTGAAGGCCGCAACTTCCAGTTCTCGCACCACCTGGTGCTGTTCGACCTGCCGTCGCACCCCGACCTGCTGGAACAGCGCATCGGTCGTCTGGACCGTATCGGCCAGAAGCACACCATCGAGTTGCACGTGCCCTTTCTGGAAACCAGCCCGCAGGCGCGGCTGTTCCAGTGGTACCACGAGGCGCTTAACGCGTTCCTCAATACCTGCCCCACCGGCAACGCCTTGCAGCATCAGTTCGGCCCACGCCTGCTGCCGCTGCTGGAAAGCGGTGACGACGACGAATGGCAAAGCCTGATCGATGACGCACGCGCCGAGCGTGAGCGTCTTGAAGGCGAGCTGCATACCGGCCGCGACCGTCTGCTGGAGCTCAACTCCGGTGGTGCGGGCGAAGGTGAAGCGCTGGTCGAGGCGATTCTTGAACAGGATGATCAGTTCAGCCTGCCGATTTATATGGAAACCCTGTTCGACGCGTTTGGCATCGACAGCGAAGATCACTCCGAAAACGCCCTGATCCTCAAGCCCAGCGAAAAAATGCTCGACGCCAGTTTCCCATTGGGCGACGACGAAGGCGTGACCATCACCTACGACCGCAATCAGGCGCTGTCTCGCGAAGACATGCAATTCATCACCTGGGAGCACCCGATGGTTCAAGGCGGCATGGATCTGGTGCTGTCCGGCTCCATGGGTAACACCGCTGTGGCGCTGATCAAGAACAAGGCACTCAAGCCAGGTACCGTGTTGCTTGAGCTGATCTACGTCAGCGAAGTGGTCGCTCCTCGCTCACTGCAGTTGGGCCGCTATCTGCCGCCGGCTGCGTTGCGCTGCCTGCTGGATGCCAACGGCAACGACCTGTCGAGCCGTGTGTCTTTCAACACACTCAATGATCAGCTGGAAAGCGTGCCTCGTGCCAGCGCCAACAAGTTCATCCAGGCCCAGCGCGATCTGTTGACCCCTCGAATCAACGCGGGCGAAGAAAAGATCACGCCAAAGCACGCTGAGCGTGTCGCAGAGGCACAACGTCGCCTTGCAGCCGACACCGAAGAAGAGCTGGCGCGTCTGACCGCCTTGCAAGCGGTCAACCCGACCGTTCGTGACAGCGAGCTGGTCGCCCTGCGCACCCAGC
Organism: Pseudomonas californiensis; assembly: GCF_021147775.1. Classification (GTDB taxonomy): domain Bacteria; phylum Pseudomonadota; class Gammaproteobacteria; order Pseudomonadales; family Pseudomonadaceae; genus Aquipseudomonas; species Aquipseudomonas californiensis. The sequence continues at coordinate 57,880 of NZ_JAGTPK010000022.1, read as the reverse complement.
GTGAACAGGGTCTGGCCATGCTGGACAAGGCTGCGCTGCGTCTGGAAGCGATCAGGGTACTGGTGGCAGGCTGATTTCAGCCTGTAGTCAGGGGCGCCTGACGGAGTCCGCCTGCTGACGCAACCCTTCGCGAGCAACGTCGCTCATTGCCCCCACAGTGCTCAGGCCCTGTGGGAGTCAACCGGACGGCGTTCCGTTTGTGGATATAAAGGAGCCGGCACGCTCAAGCAGGCTTACCCTCCACCACCGCGAGCGCGGGCTCTTCTGCCACCATTTGGGCCTTCATGCGCTCGGCGTCGCGGCTGAAACAGCGCGACGCCTGGAACAGAAACACCAGCGTCATGAACAACGCCGCCGGTATCAGGTACATCGCGTCGTGCAGGCCGATGGCCTTGAAGCTCTCATTCATCTGTTCGACACCCGCGACCGCCATGGCTGCGTGGGCAAAATGATCGGACAACAGACCAACCACCACCGGCCCCAGCCCTCCGCCCAGCAAGTACAGCCCCGCAAAGAACAACGCCATCGCCGTTGCGCGCAAACGGGGTTCAACCACGTCCTGGATCGCGGTGTATACGCAGGTGTAAAAGTTATACGCAAACAGCCATCCAAGGCTGAACACGCCCACAAACAGACCAATCTCGATCCGTCCGGCATGCAGCGCATAGCCCGTCGCTACGGCAGCGACCAACATGCTGAACGTTGCAAACAGCAAGCGACCGCTGGAGGAACGCTGATGCAGCTTGTCCGCAATCCAGCCACCCAGTGTCAGCCCGAACAGCCCGGTCACGCCGACAATCACGCCGGTCGCGACCGCCGCTTCCTGTAACGGCAAAAGAAAGTAGCGTTGCAGCATCGGCACCATGAACGAGTTGCAAGCGTAGGTTGCGAAGTTGAACGTCAGACCGCCCAGCACCAGCCAGCGAAACGTGGGGATCGACAGCACCCGTCGGATCGGTTTCTCGATCCTGGCCTCGGACACGCGCACGCTTTCCGCCGCGCCCCGCTTAGGCTCTTTGATGAAGAAAATGAAAACGGCCAGCAACAGGCCCGGTACCGCCGCGATAAAGAATGGCGCGCGCCAACTGTCGAACGCCTTGACCATCGCACCAATGGTAAAGAAAGCCAGCAACAGGCCCAGAGGCAGCCCGAGCATGAAGATGCCCATGGCCCGCGAACGCCGGTGTGCCGGGAACAGATCACCGATCAGCGAGTTGGCGGCTGGCGCGTAACTCGCCTCACCGATCCCAATGCCCATACGCACCAACAAGAACGTCCAGAAACTGTTCGCCATACCATTGACCGCCGTGAGGCCGCTCCACACAGCCAGCCCCCAGCCCATCAGCTTTTTGCGCGAGCCCGTGTCAGCCATACGGCCCAATGGCAGACCGGCGATGGCATACACCAGCGTGAAGGCAGTTCCCAGCATGCCTAACTGGAAATCACTCAGGTGCCATTCCTTGCGAATGGGCTCAACGATAATGGCCGGGATCGTGCGATCAAAAAAATTGAACAAATTGGCCAGAAACAACAGGAACAGAACACGCCAGGCATTGGCGGCCTGAGTGGAATTATCCAGCAGGGGCTTGCTCATCGAGGCGTCCATCCCTTTTTTTGTAATCGCATCAATCTAGAAGCCCTTGGACCAACTGTCTGTAAACATTCGTAAAGCTGATCAGGGCTCATGGTTTTTTTTATAAGCATTCGTTATTGACGCTTTGTCAGATTGATCAGACTTCGTACTGGCATCTTGGCAACAGCTTCTATACTCACCCCGAATCGCCAGGCCTTTTGCCTTGGCGCCCTGGTAGTCGATCGATAGGGCTTGCTATGGAGTGGCTGGGTTTGAAGATGTTCGCCGGTGTCCCGGCGGATGGGCAATTGTTGATCAACTGTAGTCACAATCTGTTTCTGGTAGCGCTGGCATTTGGGGTAGCTTGCGCTGCATGTTTCGCCACGCTGGATATTGCTGACCGCGTCATTCAGGTCGATGCCACGCGAAGCCGCCGGGTCTGGAAAGCGCTGGGGGCGTTATGCCTGGCGGGGGGCGTCTGGGCCATGCATTTCATCAGCATGCTGGCTTTCCAGGCACCGCTGACTATCACCTACGACCTGGGCATTACCCTGGCCTCGCTGCTGATCGTGCTGGTCACCGCACTGGTCGCCATGAAAGCGCTGACTCTTCCGACGCTGACGGTCAAACGCTGCCTGATCAGTGCCGTGGTCATGGGTATTGGTATCAGCGCGATGCACTACCTGGGCATGGCTGCCATGCACTCGGATGCCAGGCAGTTTTACGAGCCGCGCATGTTCGGACTGTCCATTGTCGTCGCCATTTTGGACAGTATCGCATTGCTCACCCTGTCCCGGCATTTGCGCCAGAGCAGCGGCATGTTTCATCAGATGTATCGTTACGGCGTCAGCCTGCTGCTGGGTGCAGGTCTGCTGACCATGCATCTGATGGGCATGCGCGCGTTGCAACTGGTGATGCCCGCAGGCGCGGAGTTGCACATCCCGAGTACCGAAAACAGTCAGCAGTTGGGGCTGACCATTGCGATCATCACCCTGCTGATTATCGCAGGCAGCATCAGCGCTGCGATGGCAGACAAGAAACTGCAAAGCAAGGAACACGACCTGCAACGCGTCAACGCCCTGCTTAGCCAGCTGGATCAGGCGCGCGTATCGCTGCAACAGGTAGCGCATTACGACCCACTGACCAACCTCATCAACCGTCGCGGCTTCAACCAGATATTTGCAGAGAGGCTGCTGGAACATACCGTGAGCAACGGCATGCTGGCAGTGATGTTTCTCGACATCGATCACTTCAAGCGCATCAACGACAGCCTGGGCCATGACGCAGGTGATGAGCTTCTCAAGGTCATTGCCGAGCGCATTCGCAGCGCCACACGTGTGCAGGACGTGGTGGCACGCTTCGGGGGCGACGAGTTCTGCATTCTGTTGAGCATCCCCAACTACGAGGAGGCACGCCACCTGGCCCACCGGGTCATGCTGAAGATGAAGGAAACCATCGCGCTCGCAGGACGGCGCATGGTGATGACCACCAGTATCGGTATCGCCGTATTCCCTCGCGATGGTTCAACGTGCGACGAACTGCTGAAACATGCGGACCTTGCGCTTTATCAGTCCAAGGGCAACGGTCGTAACCGGGTCAACTTCTTTAGCCCCGCACTCAAGACCAGGGCCAGCCTTGAGCTGCACCTTGAGGAAGAACTGCGGAATGCGCTACGTGAAGAAATTGGTCTGCAGGTCTATTACCAGCCGATTGTCGACCTGCGCACCGGGCACGTCGCCAAGCTCGAGGCGCTGGTGCGCTGGAACCATCCGCAGCATGGCCTGCTGGTACCGGACCGCTTCATCAGCATCGCCGAAGCCAACGGGCTGATTGCCGAACTGGACAACTGGGTGCTGCGCCGCGCGTGCCACGACCTCGGAGCGCTGCGCATGGACGGCCTGGAAGAGCTGATCATCAGCGTGAACTGCTCTGCACTCAATCTGAGCAGGGACGAACTCGCCGACGAGGTGGAGCAAGCGCTGGCGGACGCCAATGTCGCGCCGGGCCGCCTGGAGTTGGAAGTGACCGAAAACGCTCTGATGGGCAACATCAGCAACACCATCCTGATGCTCAAGCATATCCGCAGCCTGGGCGTGTCACTGTCGATCGACGACTTCGGCACCGGCTATTCGTCACTGGCTTATCTCAAGCGTCTGCCGCTGGATACGTTGAAGATTGACCGGTCATTCATCATCGACATCCCCAAATCGCCGCAGGACATGGAAATCGTCCAGGCCATTATCGTCATGGCGCACACTTTGCGACTCAAGGTAGTCACAGAGGGCGTCGAAACACCCGCGCAGCTTGAATTTCTCAGCCAGTATGGCTGCGATTACGTACAGGGCTATCTGTTCAGCAAGCCGCAGCCTCTGGAGCGCATACTGCCTCTGATCAGGCAGATGAACGAGCGTGAACCGGTCAGCCTCTGGCCCGCCTCGATGATGCTCGAAGTCAAGCAGCCAGTGCCCGACGTACCGAGATCTCTGGATCTGTTTCCTGACCTGCCCGGCGGCGAGCATGTGGCCCCCGTGCGCAATTCGTCACGCACCCAGCGCTCGCGCTGGACCGATTAAGAGAGTCGCCGCTGGCAGTTGCTCAATAATCGAACGCCGCGCATCACATGGGCTGCGCTGGCGCTGTGGTTTTTTGCTACGTCAACGCTTGCGCAGTTACCTTCTCACCCAACCCGGCACGCCATTTCGCACCGAAAAAGAGCGCGACTCAGCGCTACGCTCTGTTTTGAATCAAAACCCAAGGTGCCACTACCACTGCCCAGAGCAAAGGATCGGTCTCCAGAAGCTCAATCGCCTTGGTTTCAGAGAGCTTGCTGACCTCACCTGAAGTCAGCCATGCGGACACTTTGGATGCGTCATTTTCGGCCACTGCCTCGGCAACCGCGATCAAATCCAGCGGCAGCTCGACCCACAACAGGGCACCCTTGGCAAAGAATGGTTGCAATTCTTTCCAGGTAATTGATGCGGTTTCGCCAAGCAGTTTGGCATAGAGGGTGCTAGGTTCTTGCGTCATGGGTTTCACCAGAAAGAAAATCGGCGCAATGATAGCGCCGCCTTTTCCGCAGACAAACCCAGAAGCAAATGATTGATCGCAGGAAAGGACAGCTAACAGCCAGGATCTGGACGATCATGCAGGTGATCAAGTGGTTGGATTCTGTAACTTTCTTTCGATTAAGCGACACGCATCGGCCTACTCCCCTGCACCACGCTTTCCAAGCGATTCACCGGCACTCTAAACTGTTCCGGTACAGTTGGTGGAGCGGGGAAAGGCCGGTGTCGAAGCCGGTTCTGCAGCCTTGGCCAGCAGGATTATAAAAACTACAACGCAAGAGTGGAGCATCATGACTAAGGGTACCAAGAAGCTTTCCAAGCTGTTTGCCGCATTGGTTATGGCGGGGGTTGCCAGCCATTCGTTCGCAGCTGACACCATCAAGATCGGTATCGCTGGCCCCAAGACAGGCCCGGTTGCCGAATACGGCACCATGCAGTTCAACGGCGCCAAAATGGCCATCGAGCAGATCAACGCCAAGGGTGGCGTGGATGGCAAGAAGCTTGAAGCGGTTGAATACGATGATGCCTGCGATCCAAAACAGGCTGTTGCAGTCGCCAACAAAGCCGTCAATGACGGCGTGAAATACATCATCGGCCACCTGTGCTCCAGCTCTGCTCAGCCAGCGTCCGACGTCTATGAAGACGAAGGCATCATCATGGTGACTCCGGCTGCTACCAGCCCTGAAATCACCGCTCGTGGTTACAAACTGGTGTTCCGCACCATCGGTCTGGACAGCGCTCAAGGGCCTGCCGCCGGGAACTACATCGCCGATGTCGTCAAGCCGAAAATCGTTGCAGTCGTTCACGACAAGCAGCAGTACGGCGAAGGCATTGCTACCGCTGTGAAAAAGACGCTTGAAGAAAAAGGCGTCAAAGTAGCTGTGTTCGAAGGCATCAACGCTGGCGACAAGGACTTCTCGTCACTGATCGCCAAGCTCAAGCAAGCCAACGTCGACTTCGTGTACTACGGCGGCTACCACCCTGAACTGGGTCAGATCCTGCGTCAGTCCAAGGAAAAAGGCTTGAACGCCAAGTTCATGGGCCCTGAAGGCGTTGGCAACGAGTCCATCTCGCAAATTGCTGGCGATGCTTCCGAAGGCCTGCTGGTCACCCTGCCGAAGTCATTCGACCAGGACCCGTCCAACCAGGCGCTGACCAAGGCATTCAAGGACAAGAATCAGGACCCAAGCGGCCCGTTCGTGTACCCGGCCTACTCCGCAGTTCAGGTTGTTGCTGACGGCATCGCTGCCGCCAAGTCTGAAGACACCGCCAAAGTGGCAGCTGCCATCCATGCCGGCACCTTCAAGACGCCAATGGGCGAGCTGAGCTACGACGAGAAAGGCGACCTGAAGAACTTCCAGTTCGTGGTCTACGAGTGGCACTTCGGCAAACCAAAAACCGAAGCCGCTACCAAGTAAACTGCTTGCAATGACAACCGAAGCCCACTGCATCCGCAGTGGGCTTTGTTTTACGAATGTTGGTCCGTTTGCCAAGCTCCCACAAAGAGCGCCGGAAACGAGGCCCCCTGAAAATCTTAAAACCGTCACCAGCGGTTCACTGACAGCACCACAGGCAACGCATCGACAGAATGCGTACCCGATGCCGGTCAGAGAAATGCAGATCAGGTTTTTAGGAGCGCGGTAAATGCCCGAGTTATTCCACTACATGCAGCAACTGGTCAATGGCCTGACCATTGGCAGTACGTATGCATTGATCGCCATCGGTTACACGATGGTGTACGGCATCATCGGAATGATCAACTTCGCCCACGGCGAGGTGTACATGATCGGTTCGTACGTTGCTTTCATGGCGCTTGCCGGCCTGGCGATGCTGGGTATCCACAGCCTGCCGCTGTTGATGATCGCGGGTTTTGCCGCAACCATCATCGTGACCAGCGCCTATGGTTACAGCATAGAGCGTGTCGCCTACCGTCCGTTGCGTAACAGCAACCGTCTGATTCCACTGATTTCTGCGATCGGCATGTCGATCTTTCTACAGAACTCGGTCCAGCTTTCCCAGGGTTCTGGCAACTTTGCCATCCCCAATCTGCTCCCCGGCAGCTTGTCGTTCGGCCCTGGCGGTGCAGAGGAAGTGCTGATTTCCTACATGCAAATCGTGGTGTTCGTCGTCACGCTGCTGGCGATGACTGGCTTGACGCTGTTCATTTCCCGGTCACGAATGGGCCGCGCCTGTCGCGCCTGTGCCGAGGACATGAAAATGGCCAATCTGCTGGGCATCAACACCAACACCATCATTGCCCTGACGTTCGTCGTGGGTGCTGCACTGGCTGCAGTCGCTGCCATGTTGCTGAGCATGCAATACGGCGTGATCAACCCGAGTGCAGGCTTCCTCGTAGGCCTGAAAGCCTTCACCGCTGCAGTACTGGGCGGTATCGGATCGATTCCTGGCGCAGTACTCGGTGGCCTGGTACTGGGCGTCGCTGAAGCATTCGGCGCTGACATTTTCGGTGATCAGTACAAGGACGTCGTGGCCTTCGGCCTTCTGGTTCTGGTGCTGCTGTTCCGCCCGACCGGTATTCTGGGTCGTCCGGAGGTTGAGAAAGTATGAGCAAGTCCTTCAAACAGGCGCTGTTCAGCGCCGCACTGGTGTGGGCCGTTGCCTACCCTGTGCTGGGCCTGAAACTGGCCTTCTCCGGTGTTACGCTCCAGGTACAGAATGCCCCGCCGATGACGCTGATGATCATCGCGATCTGTTCGGTGCTGCTGTTTCTGCGTGTGTTGTTCGCCGAACAGATCAGCGGCCTGCGCCGTGGTTCCGACAAGCCGTTGATCTCGAAAAAGACCAGCGACTTTCTGACCCTGCCTTCAACCCAGCGCTGGGGCCTGGCGGCACTGATCGTACTGGCATTCATCTGGCCGTTCTTCGGGTCACGCGGCGCGGTGGATATCGCAACCTTGATCCTGATCTACGTGATGCTCGGCCTGGGCCTGAACATCGTGGTCGGCCTTGCCGGGCTGCTTGACCTGGGTTACGTCGGTTTCTACGCCGTCGGCGCCTACAGTTACGCCCTGCTGTCGCACTACTACGGTCTCGGCTTCTGGATCTGCCTGCCGATTGCTGGCCTGATGGCCGCGCTGTTCGGGTTCTTGCTGGGGTTCCCGGTGCTGCGCCTGCGCGGCGATTACCTGGCCATCGTGACGCTCGGGTTTGGCGAGATCATCCGTATATTCCTGCGCAACCTGACCGAACTCACCGGAGGCCCGAACGGCATCAGCAACATCGACAAGCCGACCTTCTTCGGCCTGACGTTCGAACGCAAGGCCGCTGAAGGCATGCAGACGTTCCACGAGTTTTTTGGCCTGACCTACAACTCGATCAACAAAGTCATCTTCCTGTACCTGATCGCCTTGCTGCTGGCACTGGCGGCGCTGTTCGTGATCAATCGTCTGCTGCGCATGCCGATCGGCCGTGCGTGGGAAGCACTGCGTGAAGACGAAATCGCCTGCCGTGCACTGGGCCTGAATCCGACCGTGATCAAATTGTCGGCGTTCACACTGGGCGCTGCATTCGCCGGTTTTGCGGGCAGCTTCTTTGCCGCACGCCAAGGCCTGGTAACCCCGGAGTCCTTCACGTTCATTGAGTCAGCCATCATCCTCGCGATCGTCGTGCTGGGTGGCATGGGCTCGCAATTGGGTGTGATTCTTGCGGCCATCGTGATGATTCTGCTGCCTGAACTGATGCGTGAATTCAGTGATTACCGGATGTTGATGTTCGGCGCCATGATGGTGCTGATGATGATCTGGCGCCCACAAGGCTTCCTGCCAATGCAGCGACCGGTCATGAAATTGAAAGCAGAGGTGGGTCAATGAGCCGCCCAATACTGCAAGCCTCAGGCTTGTGCATGCGCTTCGGCGGCCTGTTGGCGGTCAACGGTGTTGGCCTGACCGTGCATGAAAAGCAGGTCGTATCAATGATCGGCCCCAACGGCGCAGGCAAAACCACCGTCTTCAATTGCCTGACCGGTTTCTACAAGCCGACCTCAGGCACCATCCTGCTGGACGGTGAGCCCATTCAAGGCCTGGCCGGGCATCAAATTGCTCGCAAGGGCGTCGTCCGTACCTTCCAGAACGTACGTCTGTTCAAGGAAATGACCGCTGTCGAAAACCTTCTGGTGGCTCAGCATCGGCATTTGAACACCAACTTCCTGTCGGGACTGTTCAAGACGCCAGCCTTCCGCCGCAGCGAACGCGAAGCCATGGATTACGCCGAGCATTGGCTGGAAGCCGTGAACCTCAAGGAATTTGCCAACCGCACCGCCGGGACGCTGGCCTATGGTCAGCAACGTCGCCTGGAAATCGCCCGCTGCATGATGACGCGTCCGCGCATCCTGATGCTCGACGAACCGGCAGCGGGGCTGAACCCCAAGGAAACCGAAGACCTGAAAGCGCTGATCGGCGTATTGCGCAACGAGCACAACGCGACGGTTCTACTGATCGAGCACGACATGAAGCTGGTCATGAGCATTTCCGACCACATCGTCGTCATCAACCAGGGCACGCCTCTGGCTGACGGCACGCCGGAACAGATCCGCGATAATCCTGAAGTGATCAAAGCCTACCTGGGGGAAGCGTAAATGCTGCAGTTTGAAAACGTTTCCACCTTCTACGGCAAGATCCAGGCACTGCACAGCATCAACGTCGAGGTTCGCCAGGGCGAGATCGTGACGCTGATCGGTGCCAACGGCGCTGGCAAGTCGACGCTGCTGATGACGCTGTGCGGCTCACCCCGAGCGCACAGCGGCAGCATTCGTTATCTGGGCGAAGAACTGGTCGGCCAGGAGTCATCGGTGATCATGCGCAAGAGCATTGCGGTGGTGCCGGAAGGCCGCCGTGTGTTTGCCCGCCTGACCGTCGAAGAAAACCTGGCAATGGGCGGTTTCTTCACCGAGAAGGACGACTATCAGGAGCAAATGGACAAGGTCCTGCATCTGTTCCCGCGCCTCAAGGAACGCTTCACGCAACGCGGCGGCACCATGTCTGGTGGTGAACAACAGATGCTTGCCATCGGCCGTGCGCTGATGAGCAAGCCCAAGCTGTTGCTTCTGGACGAGCCGTCACTGGGCCTCGCACCGATCATCATTCAGCAGATTTTCGAGATCGTCGAACAACTGCGACGTGATGGTGTGACAGTGTTTCTGGTTGAACAGAACGCTAACCAGGCCCTGAAAATCGCCGACCGTGCCTATGTGCTGGAAAACGGTCGCGTGGTGATGCAGGGCACCGGTGAAGAACTGCTGGTCGACCCGAAGGTGCGGGACGCCTACCTGGGCGGTTGAAGCCAACTTCTCACTCTGTCGGTTCGGGCGATACATCTTTTGCGGATGTATCGCCTGCCCTGAAAAACCCCAATCGCAGGCTTGGCGGACTCAGATGATTGACGTGCATCGTCAGTCACCCTTCACGAGCAAGTCATACAAAATCCTCAACACCCAGTCATCCTGCGTTTTTTCTATTCCCGTCATCAACACTGAATGGCCCCGGTGTGATGGGCGCGCGCCAATCCTGCGGGAGATTCTATGGTATCGGAAAAGCCCTCAAGCCACTTTTGACTGGTATTCGCTCTGGCTTTTCAAAAGGAGCGAACGCTACTCAAGCGATTTCCCACGCCAGGTTGACCAACGCCTCAGTGGTACTAAAACGGCGTTTTCTTTGCTCCTCATGAAGTGGCGCCCACGCGGCCGCACGACTGCCCGCAGGGCGGCGTTCCGTTTGCAGAGGAAAAGGTCAGCATGTTCCCAGAAAATGTCGGCTCCATATCAGCTCAACTCAGCTATCAGAATCGAAAAAAGCCCAGCCACGGCAGAACCAAAAACAAACAGCGCCTTTCTACCCCGATAGCCGCTACACCGCAGAACGCGACGTAAGGTGCAGGCTGAGGTCCGACGCTGATCCGGGGGGCAATCGGCATGGATGCCGATTGAGCTGCACCGGGCCATGGATGGCCCGTTGCAGCGACCGCCGGATCAGTGTCGGGACGAAGGAATCCGCCGCAGGCGGACCCAACCGGAGCCACGGGCTTTGCCCACTTTGGCCCTATCAAAGTGGGTCGCCGAGGGGCGAAAAGCTGACCTGCGCCGAGCGCACATCCAGCTGAATCCACAGTCCCAAACGACCCAAACGACCCAAACGACCCAAACAAAAGCCATACAGGTCAGTCGGAACACTGTATTGCTGAAGAGGAGGCCAGGGGCCGCACGCCAATCTTCGCTAAACGGTGCGCTCCAGCGCCGAACAACTGCGTTCAAACCATCCCACCAGATAATCCGCCAGCACCTGCACGCGTCGGGGCACTTCGCCTTCGTAGGGGTGTACCAGGAACATTGGCGTAATGGCCGTCTGGTACTCACGAAACAGCCAATGCAACTGCCCGGCAGCAAACTCCTCGTGCACCATGTAAGACGGCACGCGAGCAATACCCGCGCCCGCGAGCGCTGCCTTTTTCAGCAGATTGTATTGATTGGTGGCGAACGGACCGTTGACCTGAACCCGGATCAACTCATGATTCTGATGGTACAACCACTGGTCTCGTGTGCCGTTGTGATGGCTGTTGGTCAAACACTGATGATTGACCAACTCCTGGGGCGCAAGCGGCCAGCCGTGTCTGTCCAGATACGCAGTGCTGGCACAGGTCAGTTCCTGCATCGCCAGCAGCGGCCTGGCCACCAGCCTTTCGTCGCTCTGGACGTTCGAGCGGATGCCGATGTCGAAGCCTTCTCGACGCAGGTCGCGCACACCGTTATCCAGATTCAGTTCGATCTTGACCTGCGGATATGCTTCGCAGAACTCCATCAACAAGCCATCGAAAAAAGTTTGCCCCAGCGAAATTGGCGCGGTGATGCGCACTTCACCGATCATGTCATCGCGCATCAGAGCCACGATGCGCCGAGCGCGCTCCATATGCACCAGCAGTTGCTGTGCCTGCGGCAGCAACGCCACACCGGCCGGGGTCAGACTCAGGTTGCGCGTGGTGCGATACAGCAGTTGAACGGCATAAGTCTTTTCCAACTGGGAGATCCGCTTGGACAAGCGTCCCTTGCTGCACTCAAGGCGCAACGCGGCCGAGGTAAAACTCCCCTCCTCGACCAGGACCGCAAAGGCTGACAGATCCTCCATTTCGCTCATGGATTGTTTCCTTAAAAGAACCAAAGGTTTCCAATTAGCATCTTTATTGACGGCTATCCAGCTTTCTACACTGTGTGCTCCCTACACTTCGTTGGAGCAGTGCAATGAAAATCCTTTTGATTGGTGCAAACGGCACCGTGGGCTCGGCCGTCGAGCGTGAATTGGGCCCTCGCCACGAGATCGTTCGTATCGGTCGTAACAGCGGGGACGAGCACGTCGACATCAGCGACAGCACCTCGATACGGAAACTGTTTAAGCGGGTCGGTCGCTTCGACGCCCTGGTCTGCGCAGCGGGCAATGTGAACTTCAAGCCGCTGGCGCAGATGAGCGAAGCCGATTTCACGCTGGGTTTGCAGGACAAGCTGATGGGCCAGGTCAACTTGCTGCTCATCGGCAGAGAGTTCGCCAACGATGGCGCCTCGTTCACTTTCACGTCCGGCATTCTGAGTCAGGAGCCGATTCTGTCGGGCCTGTCGGCCAGCCTGGTGAACGGTGCCATCGACGCATTCGTGCGGGCGGCAGCCATCGAGCTGCCGCGTGGCCTGCGCGTCAATTCGGTCAGCGCCAACGTGCTGCTCGAATCAATGGACAGTTACGGCCCCTACTTCCGAGGCTTCAAGCCCGTTCCGGCAGCTGACGTGGCGCTGGCCTACGCCAAAAGCGTGGAAGGCTTGCACACCGGGCGCACGTATCAGGTCTTGTGATGCGGCGGCAGTCTGAGTAACGTGGCGACACTTGTCTGGAGACCGCCCAATGTTCGCTGCCCGTACCGTGTTTGTATTTGCTCTTCTGCCGCTGTTTGCCGGCTGCCAGTTGCTGGGCAGCCAGACTGCGGCGCCTAAGGTTTCCACGGCAGGCATGATCCGCATGCAGGGTGATTTGACTGGCGAAGGTGGACAGCTGCTGTTCAAGCCGTGCAACGAACAGCGTCGTTATGTTGTGAAAGACCGCGGCAATACCGGCATCCTGCAGGAAGCCGCCTCCCTGGCGGACGCCAAGGGCCGTGTGTTTGCCGACCTCAAAGGGTCTTTCACCGCCAGCAAGGCCGCCAACAGTGACGGCCAGCTGGACCTGCATCAGCTGTACCGCGTCGAACGTCCCGGTCAGGCCTGTGAAGACCTCAATTTCAAACGCCTTACGCTGCATGTGAACGGTAACAAACCCACCTGGAACGTGAACGTCAGCGGCAAAGGCATGGTCCTGGAGCGTGAAGGCGCACAACCCTTGGCGGTGCCGTACGTCGAAGAGCAACTGCCTGATGGCAGTTTCAGTCTCAGCAGCGAAGCCAACAACCAGCGTATCGAGCTGTGGGTCGCGCCACAGCGTTGCGTCGACAGCGTCAACGGCTCTGTCCAGCACCTGACCGCCGAACTGCGTATCAATGGCCAGGCACAGCGCGGCTGCGGTTATTACGGTGGCTCGCGAGACGATTGATTCGGGTAGAGAGCAGGATTGTCGACCGCTGGTAGCCCTCACCGACAAGACTGCGCACCTCGACTCGCCGTGAAAGGGGTTCAGCGCTTATAATCGCCGGTTCTTGAAGTGCTGTCGGGCTGAACCTGCGGCCCGAAAACTGGACCCCTTAATGTTACGAATCACCGAACTCAAGCTGCCAATCGATCACCCGGAAGAAGATATTCGCGTTGCACTCCTGCAGCGCCTGGGCATCGATAGCAGCGAACTGCTGGACTTCACCCTCTTCAAGCGCAGTTACGATGCGCGCAAGAAGTCCTCGGAATTGTGCTTTATCTACACCATCGACTTTCAAGTCCATGACGAAGAAGCGTTGCTGCGTAAGCTCGGCAACGACCGTCATGTAGGTCCTGCGCCTGATGTCAGCTACAAAGTAGTAGGCCATGCGCCTGAAAACACGACTGAGCGCCCGATCGTGGTGGGCTTCGGTCCGTGCGGTATCTTCGCCGGGCTGCTGTTGGCGCAGATGGGCTTCAAGCCGATCATTCTTGAGCGTGGCAAAGAAGTGCGTCAGCGCACCAAGGACACTTGGGGTCTGTGGCGCAAGAACGTGCTCAATCCGGAATCCAACGTTCAGTTCGGTGAAGGCGGCGCGGGGACTTTCTCCGACGGCAAGCTGTACAGCCAGATCAAGGACCCGCAGTTTCATGGCCGCAAGGTACTCCAAGAGTTCGTGAAAGCCGGTGCGCCTGAAGAAATACTGTATGTCAGCAAACCGCACATCGGAACCTTCCGCCTGACCGGCGTGGTTGAAAACATGCGCCAGCAGATCGAGGCGCTGGGCGGCGAAGTGCGCTTTCAGCAACGGGTAACCGACCTGCTGATTGAAGACGGCCAACTACAAGGCGTTACCCTGGACGGCGGCGAGCAGATCGCGTCCCGTCACGTAATTCTGGCGTTGGGTCACAGCGCTCGCGATACCTTCCGCATGCTGCACGGGCGTGGTGTGTTCATGGAAGCCAAGCCGTTCTCGGTCGGTTTCCGCATCGAACACCCACAGTCGCTGATTGACCGCGCTCGGCTGGGCAAATACGCGGGCCACCCGAAACTGGGCGCTGCCGACTACAAGCTGGTGCACCACGCCAGCAACGGCCGCTCGGTCTACAGTTTTTGCATGTGCCCTGGCGGCACCGTCGTGGCCGCAACGTCCGAGCCCAACCGTGTAGTCACCAACGGTATGAGCCAGTATTCGCGCAACGAGCGCAATGCCAACTCGGGCATCGTGGTAGGCATCACACCCGAGCAGGACTTCCCGGGCAGCCCGCTGGCAGGCATCGAATTGCAGGAGCGTCTGGAGTCTCACGCGTACCTGCTGGGTGGCAGCACCTACGAAGCACCTGCACAACTGGTCGGCGATTTCATCGCTGGCAAAGCATCAACAACGCTGGGCAGCGTCGAGCCGTCCTACAAGCCAGGTGTCAAGCTGGTCGACCTTGCCGACGCTCTGCCCGCCTTTGCCATAGAAGCCATCCGCGAAGCATTGCCAGCGTTCGACAAGCAGATCAAAGGTTTCTCGTTGCACGATGCGGTCCTGACCGGCATTGAAACCCGCACCTCAGCACCGTTGCGCATCACCCGCGGTCCAGACATGCAAAGCCTGAACACCAAAGGCCTGTACCCGGCTGGCGAGGGCGCGGGTTACGCTGGCGGGATTCTTTCGGCAGGCGTGGACGGCATCCGTATCGCCGAAGCGCTCGCGCGCGACATGCTGGGCATCGAGGCCTGACCAGCACTGATGATCAGTGAACTGACCTGCGAAGACCGGTAACTCCGGCTTCGCAGGTGCTCGCGCTAAACGCCTGCGCGCAGCACGCCTTCTGGTAACGGGCCGCCCTGCTCGGCACACGCCGCGACCTGCTCAATCAATCCGCCCAACTCGAATCCTTGCCCTTTCAGCCAGACCTCGTCGTAATACGTCCCGGCATAACGCTCGCCGCCATCGCAGAGAATAGCGACGATCGAACCGCTCTCTCCGGCATCCACCATGTGCCGCGCCGCCAGCAATGCACCTATCAGGTTGGTGCCACTCGACCCCCCTACCCGACGCCCCATTCGTTGAGCAAGGTAATGCATGGCGGCCAACGACAAGGCATCCGGCACCTTGACCATCGCGTCTACAACGCTCGGCAGGAACGAAGCCTCGACACGTGGCCGACCAATACCCTCGATACGTGAGCCGCAGTCGAGGCGCAGACTGGCATCGCCCGTGCGGTAGTAATCGAAAAACACCGAACGCTCCGCATCGGCACACAGGACGCGGGTAGTGTGTTGGCGATAGCGAACATACCGCCCCAGCGTCGCCGTGGTGCCACCGGTACCGGGGCTTGAGATCAGCCAGCTGGGCTCAGGATGCTTTTCGAATCGCAACTGCTGGAAGATCGATTCGGCGATGTTGTTGTTGGCGCGCCAGTCAGTGGCTCGTTCGGCGTAGGTGAACTGATCCATGAAGTGCCCACCGGTTTCGCGCGCCAGCCGTTCGGATTCGGCGTAAATCTGCGTGGGGTCCTGCACCAGGTGGCTCTTGCCGCCATAAAACGCAATTTGGTCAATCTTCGCCTGAGACGTACTGGCAGGCATGACTGCCACGAACGGCAAACCCAGCAAACGGGCAAAGTACGCTTCAGAGATGGCTGTCGAACCGCTTGAGGCTTCGATCACCGGTGCGCCAGCCTTGAGCCATCCATTGCACAACGCATACAGAAACAGCGACCGCGCCAGCCGGTGCTTGAGACTGCCTGTCGGGTGGCTGGACTCGTCCTTGAAATACAGTTCGATGCCCGCAAGACCGGGCAATGGCAGCGGGATCAGATGAGTGTCGGCACTGCGCTGGAAATCGGCTTCAATGATGCGAATGGCTTCGCGAGCCCACGGACGGTTATCGGTCATGTCGTTACTTCTCTCAGCCGCCCTGACACTTAAAAAGTTACAGGCGGTAATAAAAAACATGATTTTAGGAAATGCCCTACAACTTAAACAGACACAGTTAGGCATTAATAAGTTACACAATTGTAAGAATACAGCTTGCCTCACACATCATTGAAATCTTTAGAACAAAAGCGAATATAACTTTTGTTTTATCTTTCCAATCAACACGTTACGGTATCGACCCTTTATATCGTATTCAGAGAGTGGTCGCGCCCATGCGAAATACCATTACACGCTTCTTTCAGCTCGAAGCGGCTGGCGGCCTGCTACTGATTGCGGCTGCCGCACTGGCCTTGATCATCAACAACTCTTCGTTGTCCTGGTTGTATAACGCTTTTCTCGACACGCCGGTCATCGCCGGTATCGGCGCTGTGCAAATCTCCAAGCCGCTACTGCTGTGGATCAACGACGGCCTGATGGCGCTGTTCTTTCTGGTGATTGGCCTGGAGGTCAAACGCGAAGTGCTCGAAGGGCACCTCTCGAAGCCCTCGCAAATCGTTCTGCCAGGCGCAGCGGCGATTGGCGGCATGGTGGTGCCTGCGCTTGTGTATGTAGCACTCAATCAGGGCAACTCAGAAGCGTTGAACGGCTGGGCAATTCCGATGGCGACCGACATCGCATTTGCGCTGGGCGTACTTGCGCTGCTGGGCAAGCGGGTGCCGGTTTCGCTGAAACTGTTCTTGATGACGCTGGCGATCATTGATGACCTGGGCGCGATCATGGTGATTGCATTGGTCTACTCTGGCGAACTGTCCCATATAGCGTTGGCAATTGCGGCGGCCTCGGTCGCCGCGCTGATCGTCATGAACAGATGGGGCGTAGCGAAGCTTGCACCCTACCTGCTTGTAGGCCTGGTGCTGTGGGTGTGCGTACTCAAAAGCGGTATACATGCAACGTTGGCGGGCGTGATTCTGGCGTTCTGCATCCCGCTTCGGACGCTGAATACCAAGGGCTCACCGTTGCTGACGCTGGAGCACGCCCTGCACCCGTGGGTCGCGTACGGCATCCTGCCGCTGTTTGCGTTCGCCAATGCGGGAGTGTCGCTGGCCGGTGTCACGCTGGACAGCTTCACGCATTCGGTCCCGCTTGGTATCGCGACAGGCCTGCTGCTGGGCAAGACAGTGGGTGTATTCGGGCTGACCTTCCTGGCGGTCAAAACGCGCATCGCATCGCTGCCACATGGGGCGAACTGGGGGCATGTCCTGGGGGTTTCAATCTTGTGCGGCATCGGCTTCACCATGAGCCTGTTCGTCGGTTCGCTGGCGTTCGAGCCCGGAGTCAGCGCATACGCGGGTGAAGACCGCATGGGAATCCTGACAGGCTCCATTCTGTCAGCACTCATCGGGTATGCCGTCATGGTCATGGCCTGTAAAAAGGCACCGCTGCCAGCCAAATGAAACCAGAGCCGCCAATACCCTGAAACAAAAACCCCGAGCTTCGGCTCGGGGTTCTTTTGCTCTACGACACGGATCTACCGCAATAATCTGCAGCGCCTATCAGTGGGTGACGCGGCTGGTGCCATTGACAGTCATGATCCGTACCCGCTCGCCGACCCGAAAAATCTCGTTTTCCTGAACCTGCTGAACGTAGGCGCGCATGCTGCCGTCATCTTCACGAACAGTGATCTCGACGCCTTGAGTACGGGTCAGACCTTCTTCAGTGGCGGAGCCCAGCAGACCACCTGCAACGGCACCAATCACGGCTGCGACCACGCTGCCACGACCACCACCGATAGCGCTACCGCCTACACCACCGACTACAGCGCCTGCACCAGCACCGATAGGGGTCTTGGTACCTTCGATTTTCACTGGACGCAAGGACTCGACAGTGCCCAGACGGACGTTCTGTACAGTCCGGGCCTCATCGCGGGAATAGGAATCACCGGTGAGATTCGACGTACAGCCGCCCAACGTCAACGCCATTGCGGTGAACGTAGCAACCAGAAGAGCAGACTTGCGCATAACGGATATCTCCAGGGGAACCAGTGGCCATTAGACTACCCGACGTCGTCGCTGTCACGGCCCCAGTCCCGCAAATTAAGTTCATTCAGGCGCCATACAGCGATCACCTACTTAACCCTCAGACGATCCGAAAGACGAATAATTCAATCAGGGGGCCAGACGCTCACGGGTCCATTGCCCGTCTATCAAACGATAGTTCAAACGATCGTGAAGGCGACTCGAACGTCCTTGCCAGAATTCGATACGCTCGGGCAGCAGACGATAACCGCCCCAGTGCTCAGGACAATGTGGCGGTGTTTCCAGAAAACGCTCGCCGGTCTTCACCACCAGGTCTTCAAGCTCGCCACGATCAGCGATGACACGACTCTGGGGTGACGCCCAGGCGCCCAGTCGGCTGCCCAGCGGGCGAACCTGATAGTACGCATCAGACTCCTCGGGGCTGACCTTGACCACCCGGCCTTCGATCCGCACCTGCCGCTCCAGCGTTGGCCAGAAGAACGTCATCGCGGCGAACGGGCGGACGGCAAGCTGCTGGCCCTTGGCGCTGTCGTAATTGGTGAAAAACGTGAACCCTTGCGTGTCCAGCCCTTTGAGCAGCAGAACACGGCAGTGCGGTCGGCCGTCCTCATCGACAGTCGCCAGGGTCATGGCATTGGCTTCGACCGGTGCCTGCTCGGTGGTTACCGCCTCTTCAAACCACTTGTGGAACAGCGGAAACGGCTCATGCGGAGACTGCGCTTCGGTCAGTCCATCCCGGGTGTAATCACGGCGCATATCGGCCAGAGTCTGGGTCATGGTGTCACTCCTTTTTGCGCCAACACGATCGTGGGCAACGGCTGGTGACAGGGTATTGGCCGGCCCTGCGCTGTGCAAGGAGATTGCTCGGCAGGCAAACACACCGAAAGCACGTTCAAGGGCGCAATGACAGGCAAAGCGGAAGGTATCAGGCAGGGCACAGCAGGCATCCGGCCCACACTTGAGTATGGGCCGGATAATCAGGCTTGATCAGTTACTGGCCTGGGAGTCAGTTTTCTTGTCGGTGGTGGTCTTGGCAGGAGCAGCCTTGGCCGGTGTCTTGGCTGGCGTCTTGGCCACCGCCGGCTTCTTGGCTGCAGCGGCCTTGGCCGGTGCAGCTTTTTTCGCCGTACTGGCTTTGGCAGGCGCGGCTTTTTTGGCTGGAGCAGCTTTCTTGGTTGCAACCGGTGCCGGCACAACAGGCTTGACGTCCTGAGCAGCGACCAGCGTCGGCGCAACCGGCGGCAGCGCATAACGGCTCATCAGGGCGCGCATGGTGTCCTGCGGCGTCATCAGAATTTCAACACGGCGGTTCAGCGCACGGCCTTGCGGGCTGTCGTTGGCTGCGCGTGGCATCACTGCGCCCATGCCGCGCTGGCTCAGGCGGTTACGCTCAAGACCACTGAGGCGGAAGATCGCGGCTACCGATTGCGCCCGTTCCTGACTGATTTTCTGGTTGGCGTCGACCGCGCCGGTGGTGTCGGCATGACCGAGGATCAGTACGGCAGTCTTCTGGTCACCTTCGACCAGCTTGGCCAGACGAGTGATCGGGCCCAGTGTGACCGGCAGCAGCATCGCCGGACGGTCCGGGTTGAATGAGCTGTCGACCGGCGCGGTGATCGCCAACAGGTCTTCGCGACGCTCCAGCTGGAACGGGCTGTCTTTAATGGCTGCGCGCAGACGCGGCTCGTACTCATCCAGCCAGGCCTGGGTTATTTTCGGATCAGGCATCGGCAATGCCTTGGGCTCGTCCTTGCTGGCTTCGCTGCCGCCGAACGGCCACCACCACTTCTTTTCGGTCTGCGGCTGGAGCTCAGACTTGGCCACCAACGACGGAGCAGGCTTGTCCTGCGTCTTGTCGGCGACGGCATCCGGCTTGGCCTTGGTCGTGTCGCTCGAACCAAACGGCCAGTACCATGGGCCGCCGCTCTCGGCTGCGGCAGCAGGTGCCGGCTGTGCCGCAGCCTTGGCTACCGGCGCTGCCGGGGCAGGGTTTGGCGCAGGCGCCTTTACCGCCGCGCCGCTGTCGGCTGTACTGTCAGAGCCGAACTGCCACCAATGGCCTCCAGTGGCAGCGGAGTCGGATTGAGGAGTTTGAGCACAGCCAGTGACGGCGATGCACAGGGCGAGAGCGATGCTTTTATTGGAAGACATGGATGACCCACAGCAATTTTGATCAGACAGGAGGACGTAGCAACGTCCGTATAACACGCATAAACCGCCAGTTGGAAAAAGAAACCGTCGTACGGTTCCAGTATCACCCTATTAACTGACAGTCGGTATGAAACAAGCACTTATGGCCGATACTTACTGCAAACACTCACGCAGTGTCCTGACCAGACCCTGAGCGCGCGGATCCATCAGAATATAAGGGCCGAGAGTGTTGGTGACAAAGCCAAAAGCGACCTCACGGTCAGGGTCCGCAAAGCCCACCGAGCCACCCGCACCCGGATGACCAAACGCCTTCGCACCCAGGCCGTATGTGGCATTGGGCACATTGGGCTGATCAAGCATGCAACCCAGACCAAAACGGGTCGAGGTCAACAACGTCCTGTCCTGGCCAACGCTGTGTTCACGCGTCAACTCGTTGAGCATGTCGGCTTCCAGCAGGCTGCCATCCAGCAACCCGTTGTAGAAACCGGCAAGGCTGCGCGCATTGCCATGGCCGTTGGCAGCCGGTTGCTGCATGCGGCGCCATTCAGGCTTGTTGGTACTGGTCATGATCGACGGCGGATTGGTAAAGGCCTTGGCGGTGATCGAGGCCGGCTCACGCAGTGTGGCCTGCAGGACACGCTGGGCCGCGTCATCGCCAATGTTGCCTTTGCCGCGGGCAATATGGGCCACACGGTGAAACTGGTCATCCGCCAGGCCGACATGGAAATCCAGCCCCAAAGGGCGCGAGATTCGCGCCGCAATGGATTCGCCCGGCCCGCGCCCGTCGGCCCGGCGCAGCACTTCGCCAATCAACCAACCGTAGGTGATGGCCGCGTAACCGTGCCCTTGACCGGGTGTCCACCAAGGCTCTTCGGCGGCCAGTGCGGCAGTCATCGTCTCCCACTCGTAAAGCGCTTCGGCAGGCAGTTGCGCTCGCAGCGCGGGCAGACCGGCCTGATGACAGAGCAACTGGCGCAAAGTGATCGTGCCCTTGCCAGCCGCCGCGAACTCGGGCCACAGTCGGGCAACCGGCTCGTCGAGCGCAAGCTTGCCCTCTTCGACCAGTTGCAAGGCTGCCACGCTGGTAAACGTCTTGGTGCAGGAGAACAGGTTGGCGATGGTGTCTGTGTGCCAGGCTTCGGCACCGTCCTTGTCGGCTGTGCCGCTCCAAAGATCGACCACCGTCTGCCCGCCGACTTGAATGCACAACGCTGCGCCGCGCTCCTGAGGGTCCTCAAAGAGTGCCGCAAACGCGTCACGCACTGCTTCAAACTGAAGTTCGAAATGACCCTGGATCTGCAACGGCTGACTCCTCGATAACTGTGAATGCGCCTGACGACAGGCCGACCGGCGCACATTGTTCCAGCGATTGACGCCTTTGGGAACCGTCGCCACACACCGGCCAGCCAGGGTTCAGGAAATCTCGCGACGGAACGGCGGCAGCGCGTTGAGAATTGCCTTGCCGTAGCGCTGAGTGACCACGCGGCGATCCAGCAGCGTGATCGTGCCACGGTCTTCTTCGGTGCGCAGTAACCGGCCGCACGCCTGCACCAGTCGCAATGACGCGTCAGGTACGGCGATTTCCATGAACGGGTTGCCACCGCGCGCTTCGATCCACTCGGCCAGCGCCGCCTCGACCGGGTCATCCGGCACGGCAAACGGAATCTTGGCAATCACCACGTGTTCGCAGTAAGCACCGGGCAAGTCCACGCCTTCGGCGAAACTGGCCAGCCCGAACAGGACACTGGACTCGCCGCTGTCCACCCGCGCCTTGTGCTTGTTGAGGGTTTCCTGCTTCGACAGGTTGCCCTGAATGAACACCTGCTTGCGCCAGTCACGGTCCAGACCGTCGAATACGTCCTGCATCTGTTTGCGCGACGAATACAGCACCAGCGTGCCCCGCGAACCTTCCACCAGGCCCGGCAGGTCGCGGATGATCGCCGCCGTGTGGGCCACAGAGTCCCGCGGATCGGCCTTCAGGTCGGGCACGCGCAGCACACCGGCATCGGCATGGTGAAACGGGCTTGGCACGACGGCTGTGACTGCGCCTTTCGGCAGCCCAGCGCGCATGCGGTAGCGATCGAATTTGCCCAGCGCAGTCAGCGTGGCGGACGTGACCAGCGCGCCGTAAGCGATATTCCATAGATTGCGGCGCAGCATCTCGGCCGCCAGGATCGGACTGGCGTTGACTTCGATATCAAACAGCGCGCCGCTGTCGGCCAAGGTCAGCCAGCGGGCCATCGGCGGGCTGTCTTCCGGGTCCTCGGCGGTAAACGCGGTCCACAGCTCCCAGTTGCCGTGAGCACGCGCCAGCAGGCTGCCGAACAACGGATACCACTCTTCGGCCTGATGGCTGGCGATGCCGATATTGACCTCGCCGTCCATGCCTTCCTTGAGCAGCTCGGTCAGGCGTGTGAACAGATCGTCCAGACGCGCAAAACCTTTCTTGAGCTCGATGCCCATCTCGCGGATGTGCTCGGGAATCACGCCACCGATGAAACGGTGACGGGGCCGTTCGCGGCCTTGCATGTCTTCACCGGCACGGAAGTCAGCCAGCTGTTCGCAGGCACCGAACATGAACTGTTGGTGGCCCTTGATTTCGCGAGCCAGCTCCGGCACCTGCTCGATCAGCTTGCCCAGATCGCCGGGCAGCGGATGCTGGGCGAGCAATTTGGCGAGGTTCTTGGCCGTCTGCTCCAGCCAGTCGGCAGTGGAGCGCAACCGGGTGTAATGCGCGAAGTGGCCGATGGCCTTGTCCGGCAGGTGATGCCCTTCGTCGAAGACGTACAACGTGTCACGTGGATCAGGCAGCACCGCGCCGCCGCCCAACGCCAGGTCAGCCAGCACCATGTCGTGGTTGGTGACGATCACATCAACCTTGCCCATGCCTTCACGCGCTTTATAAAAAGCGCACTGCTGAAAGTTGGGGCAATGACGGTTGGTGCACTGGCTGTGATCGGTGGTCAGGCGTGCCCAGTCCTGATCGTCCAGCTCCTGGGGCCAGCTGTCACGGTCGCCGTCCCACTTATTGCCGGCGAGCTTCTGCAGCATGCTGGTGAACAGCTTCTGGCTGGCTTCATCGACTTCGATCTTGAAGCCTTCTTCCTCGAACAACTGAGCGGTGGCGTTGGTCGCGTCGCTTTCCTGCAGCAGCATGTCGAGCTTGGAAAGGCACATGTAACGACCGCGCCCCTTGGCCAGCGAGAAGGTGAAATTCAGACCGCTGTTGCGCATCAGGTCCGGCAGATCCTTGTAGACGATCTGCTCCTGAAGCGCGACGGTGGCGGTGGCGATGACCAGGCGTTTGCCTGCGGCCTTGGCGGTCGGTATCGACGCGATGGCATAGGCCACGGTCTTGCCCGTACCCGTGCCTGCCTCGACCGCTACCACAGCAGGATCGCCCGAACGACGACCCTCTTCATCGGTGTCGATATCCCCCAGCACCCTGGCAACTTCGGCGATCATCAATCGCTGGCCATAGCGTGGCTTGAGGCTCTTGGCTTCGAGGAAACGCGAGTAAGCGCCCTGGATCTGGGTTTTGAGTTCGGTACTGATCATTGGCTTCGGTTCGGGGGCACGGCAAAAAAGGCTGGATAAATTTTCAGTGGTTCTGAGTGGGCGCTATCATAGCGCGCTAAATCCATCCGCGCAGAACGGAGTACCTGATGACTGCATTTTCCGCTGTTTATACGCTGCATTTACTGGCGGCCCTGATCTGGGTTGGCGGTATGTTTTTCGCCTGGATGGTCTTGCGCCCAGCCATCATTGCAGCACTGGAAGGCCCGTCGCGCCTGAAAGTGTGGGTCCAGGTGTTTCCGCGTTTCTTTGTCTGGGTATGGGCTGCAGTGGTAGTGCTGCCGGTGACCGGGATTGGCATGATCCAGCTGAACTTCACCGGTTTTGAAACAGCCCCGCGTTATGTGCAACTCATGATGGGGCTGTATGTGGTGATGGTTGCACTGTTCCTGCGTATCCATTCGCTGCAATTGCCTGAGCTGCGTCGAGCGGTAGAAACCGAGCAATGGGCAGAGGGTGTTGCAGCGCTGGGTAAAATCCGACGGCTGGTCGGAGCCAATCTGATCATCGGTCTGGCAATCATTGTGATCGCGGCCGCACGTCCGGTTTTCTGAGGCATAACAAAGGCATAAGGCCACCTTTTGCCCGTCTTTCAGTGCGCGAAAAGGAACATACAAGGGCATTCAAGGTGACATCGCGCACAACATCCGGGCAAATTCCTGCCCACTCAGACACTTTATTCAACAATTAACTTTTAAAATCAATGACTTGAATTCCTTTGGCATGCACTGTGCAAACGTTTGCGCTGAGTTGTACGTGCCCACGAAAAGGAGCTTCAATGCCACAGCAGTCCTCTACTCCGCCTGACACTGGCAGGCGCACAGCGTCTTCCAGGCATTTCCTGACGCTGCTATTGGCTACCGTCGCCGCACTGCCCTGCGCGACGCTGCACGCCCAGCCCACGACGCCTGGAGATTCCGCACAAGGGGAGTCGCTCAGCCCACCCGCCTCGCCCAAGGAAGGCAAAGGCATCTATCTCTCGGACTGGTTCAATCAGGACCTGACCCTGATTGGTAGCAAGGACATCAGCTTCGGTCCGCAACCGGTGGATGACATTTATCTGGAGTACGAGTACTTCGGTCGCAAAGGTCCGTTCGAGCTGTATGGCTATATCGACGTGCCAAAGATTCTAGATATCGGCAACCGCAACGACAAGGGTGTCTGGGACCACGGCTCGCCGGTTTTCATGGAGCATGAGCCACGGATTTCCATCGATTACCTGGCCGGACGCAGCCTGGCAGTCGGCCCTTTCAAGGAATGGTACGTTGCCTTCGACTGGATCTATGACCACGGCAGCAACTCGGCCAATCGCGCCAATACGCTTTACAGCGGTATCGGCACCGATATCGAGACTCACTCGCGGATCAACCTGTCGGCCAACTTCTATGGCCGCTATCAGTGGGAAAACTACGGCGCCAGCAATGAGTATTCGTGGGACGGCTATCGCGCCCAGCTCAAATACATCGTGCCGATCAGCCGCTTCGATAACGGTGCGTCGCTGACCTACATCGGCTTTACCAATTTCGACTTCGGTTCGGACCTGAAGAACGACCCGGCGCGCACGGGCAATTCCACCGTAGCCACCAACGTGCTGCTTTATGCGTTTCCTCACCTGCGCTTTACCCTCGTGGGTCGTTATTTCCACAACGGCGGCAATTGGCAGGACGGCAGTGAGCTGAACTTCGGTGAAGGCAACTTCCGCGCACGCTCTGACGGCTGGGGCTATTACGCCGGCGTGGGCTATCAGTTCTGAACATGGTTTTGACGACAGGAGTTTTCATGAAACACACAACCCGTGCTGCACTCTGCGCCACGCTCGCCCTGCTCAGCCCCGGCATCTGGGCAGCAACCACGCCCGTCACGCCCAAGGTGATGCTGATCGCCATGTTTGCGCCCGAAGCGCAGAACTGGATCGACCGACTGCATTTGACCAAGGAGATTGAAGTGCCTGGGCTGGCCGCCGAATACCCGACCGTGCGCTGCAACGAGCAGGACACGTGCCTTATGGTGACGGGGATGGGGCAGACCAACGCTGCGGCCTCGACGCTCGCGCTGGCCCTTTCGCCGCAGTTCGACCTGCGCAAAACCTACTTTATCGTGGCGGGTATTGCCGGGATCAATCCGCACCACGGCAGCCTTGGCACCACTGCCTGGGCGCACTATCTGGTGGAGTTCGGCACTCAATGGGAAATCGATTCGCGGGATGTTCCCAAGGACTGGCCGACCGGTTACCTGGGCATCAACACCAAAGGCCCCAACGAAAAACCGCCGCTGGACTACAAGACCGAAGTCTTCGAGCTCAACCCCAAACTGCAAGCCAAGGCGTTTGCCCTGTCGCAGAAGGTAGCGCTCAGTGAGAGCAAGGAATCAGCCGCCTGGCGCGTCAAATACCCTTATGCGCCCGCCAACCAGCCGCCGCAGGTGACCCAGTGCGACACGGTGGCGGGCAATACATGGTTTTCCGGGACGCGGCTGAGCGAGCGGGCGGAAGTCTGGACACGCCTGCTGACCGATAACAAAGGGGTCTATTGCACCACTCAGCAGGAAGACAACTCCACGTACGAAGCACTGCTGCGCGCCAGCAAGGCCGGCAAGGTGGACGTCAGCCGTCTGGCCGTAGTGCGCGCCGGTTCTGACTTTGATCGGCCTTATCCGGGCTACAGTGAAGTGGATAACCTGCTGAAATATGCCGATCAGGGCGCATTCGTACCCGCGCTGGAAAATCTCTACCGCACCGGCAATCCGCTGGTGCAGGCAATCATCAGTGACTGGAAAAGCTGGGAGAACGGCGTACCGCAGTAAGGAGGTGTTCTGAAGGCGCCTGAATCTGTTGAGCAGATCCGGGCGCCGATCAGATGATTACAGACGCTGCACGGTCAGCGAACCTGCCGGACCTGCGACGCCTGGCTGGCCGACTTCACCGGGCTTGCCAGCCTTGCCGCCGTCCGCGCGATAAACGATGCAGCCCTTCGAGGCGCCGCCTTTGCCTGCCTTGCCGCCCTCTCCGCCTTTGCCCGGTGCACCACCCTCGACATTGACCTTGATACGCTCGGCCGGATAACTCTGTGGCAACTCCAGACGAACCAGTGCACCGGCTGCGCCGTCTCGACCATTGCCGCCGTTGTCACCGTCATAGCCACGTCCGGCCTGACCAAAGGTGCAGCCCGGCGCTTCGCCATTGCCGCCATCGAGACCGGCGTACCCCGGTCCGCCTGCACCACCGCGCGCATCGATCGACAACTGCTCGGCGTTCAGGTTTTGCAGACGCACGGTCAGGTTACGCCCCGGCAACGGAGCCTTCTCGAACGTACCCGGAGCGCCACGTGCAGTGATTTGGCTGCCGGTGCCCAGTTCAGCGTGGTCAACCACCAGTTTGAACATCTGCACGCCAGGCACGATAGCGATACGGGCCTCGTGGCCCAGCACAAGCTGACCGATCTTGACATCATCGATGCCGGCCGGGATCAGCAACGTGCCGTAATCGGCCACTTCCAGACGGTCCACCTGCAGCACGCTGTTGTTACCGGGCAGGCGCATCAACGAATGCGGCGCGACAATAATGGCCTGAGCCATGGCCAGAGGGCTGAACAACGCCGCGAGTAAAACGAGATTACGCATGGGAGTGCCCCGAAGCCGAACGGCCAATGGATTGGAGATGAAAGATGCCAAACAGGACAATTTTGCCTCTGTCTCGCCAAGGATGCCGGCGACCGCGCAGGCTGCCGTTGAACAGAATCAATTCCAGCAGGTGGGTCAGCAACACAATACTGCCAGCCATATCGATCATCACGCCCAGCGGGCTGGGCGCTTCAAAAACGGCATTGATCAGCACCACCAGCCAGAAGCCCAGCATCAAGATCTTCCCAAAGCCCCAAACCCACTTCATTGCATGCTCCCTGGTCATGACGTGTTTACGAAAGCGAATTCTTCGCACGCTTTTTCGTCGCCGCACAGTAGACGTCCTGCACCGCGAATATGCCAGCGCTCTCTTGAAAAACATAAGTCTGTACAGGAATAAACATCAAACCTTCATCCCACTGTCGCCCGGAGGCGCGCTTCTGGATGCCTGCCGTCAAGCGCTGCGCTTTTCAGAGTCAGTTGCGCAGGCTAGTCTTGCAAGTCAACCAGAGGACTTTCGATGACTGCCGGTTATTCCACCCGCACACCGCAGCAAGCGCTGGCCGCTCTGCTGGACCGCTACGCGCCCGAACGTCTTCTATTGATTGGAGCGCAAGTCTTTCCTGCGCTGGAGGCGTTCAAGGACGCGCACCCGAACACCGAAATAGCACAGGCCGAGCCCGGTACGTTGCCCGCGGACCTGGCAGCCAGACGTTTTGATCTGGCGCTGGTCGTCGATTGCCTGGAGCACATGCCCAAGCGCACCGGGCTGGAACTGCTCGGGGGCATTCGCAACCTGAACGCCAGTCGCATCGCGGTGCTGGCCGACTTGCAGGCCTGCGGCTGGCAGGAAACCGACTTTTTCTCGCTGGCGCTGCAAGCCAGCGAACGCTTCACCCGAGACGAGCAGGTCCTGACGTTGTTTACCTATGACTTGCGTGAATACAAACAAGTCCCTGATTGGCTGAACGCGAAATACTGGGCCAACCCGGAGAATTTCGGAAAGTATTGGTGGTGAATCATGAGTAGTGCAATTTGCCCCTGCGGCAGCGGCGATCTGTTGCTGGCCTGCTGCGGGCATTATCACGCAGGCCTGCCGGCACCCTGCGCAGAAAAACTGATGCGCTCGCGTTACAGCGCCTACGTGCTGGGGCTGACGGATTATGTGGTGCAAACCACCTTGCCTGCGCAACAAAGCGCGCTGGACCGCGAGGCGATCACGCAGTGGAGCGCGCAAAGCACCTGGCTGGGGCTGGAAGTGGAAAGTACCGAAGTGTTCGGCGGCAAGCCGGAGCATGCCTTCGTGACCTTTACTGCGCGCTGGCACGACGGCAGCGGCGAACACAGCCACAAGGAGCGCTCGTCCTTCGTACAGAATCAGGACCGCTGGTATTTCATCGACTCGACTGTCCCACTCAAGGCAGGCCGCAATGATGCTTGCCCATGCGGCAGCGACCAGAAATTCAAGAAGTGCTGCTCGGCATACATCGCCTGAATCACCAGGACCGACCTCTTCGTCAGCAGACGGAACGCCGCCCGGCTGACTCCCACAGGCCGACGGGCGGCGCTCCATTTGCTCGCGAGAACTGACTGACCAGCGCCAGAGATCTGCTGGATTCACCGGCCCCTTCGTCAGCAAACGGAACGCTGCCCGGCTGACTCCGACAGAGACTCTGCCAGTCAGAACTCCAGTTGTGCGGAGAACGCGAGAGTGCGAGGGTCGCCGAGGTAGCTGCTGTTAAGCCAGTATTCCTTGTTCGCCAGGTTGCTCAGGTTGACCCGGAACGTCAGGTCGTTTTCCGATACGCGCATGCGATAACGAGCGCCGGCATCGAAGGTCGTAAACGACGGCAGGTCATTTTCGTTGCTCTGGTCGGTGTACTGCCTGCCGGTATAGAACGCACCGCCCGTCAGGGCCAGGCCCGGCATCTGGTTGATGTCGTACTCGGCGTAAACCTTAGCCAACTGCTTGGCAACGTTGGTCGGGGCATTGCCCTCGTCCGCTGCGACACCGGTTTTCTTGAGTTTCGGGTCCAGTACTGTGAAACCGCCGACCAGGGTCAGCTCGGGGATCACCTTGCCCGTTACGCTGAACTCAAGCCCGTTATTTTCCTGACGACCGTCAACCACATACACGTTGGCGCCGTTGGTATAGCCGTTGGGCTTCTCGATGTTGAACAGCGCGAGCGTGAACAGCGTTTCGCCCACGGTTGCCTTGGCACCGATTTCGTATTGCTCGCTGACCTCAGGTGCGAAGGCCTGACCCGCGTTGGCAACTCCGCTCGGTGCAATGGCGCCCGCCTGCAGGCCTTCGATATAGGTCACGTAGGTCGTCAGCCAAGGCACTGGTTTATAAACCAGAGAGATATTGGGCGAGGTTTTGCTTTCGTCGTATCTGGTTTCGGTTTCCGCCGAGCCAAAGGCTTTGGCGTAGACGAATTCGTTGGAATAGCTCTTGATACGGGTGTTGGTCGCGCCCAGGATCGCCGACCACTGCTCGCTGAAGGTGATTACATCACCGATCAGGAAGTTGCTGCTCTCGGTGCTGTTGGCCAGACGCTGGTTGCCATGGCCGATTGAGTAGGACGGCTTGCCGACCTGCGGCGTCTGATCAAAAGGAATTGTGCCGACGGGCGATGTGTATTGAGGGCCTGGCTGCGATGGCGTGTACGGGATGTGATCTTCGTATTGCTTCTGTCGGGACGTGTTGCCTTGGTAGCCCATGGTGACCTTGTGACCGATAAAGCCGGTATCAAAGGCAGCATCGAGAAACAGCGAGCCGGTCTTTTCTTCGGTTTCGATCGGCGCAAAGGCATACAGCGGTTGCGAATACTGGCCTGCGCTGTAGACCGTCGGCCCGGTGTAGGTGTTTTCGCTGGTGTATTGCTGGGCTGCGAAGGCCGTACGCAAGGTAAAGGTGTCGTTCAGGCGCCATTTGGCCCGAATGCCGGCCTTGTCAGATTCGAAATCCGAGAACGACCACTTCTGGCTGTACAGTTTGTCGTTGTCCAGGGACGCTGCGCTGGGGCGCAACGACTGATCACCGAAATACCAGTAACTGGTCAGGCCACGGATTTCGGTTTTCTTGTGCGATGCATCGAACTGCACCAACAAGTCGTCGGAAACGTTCCAGTCCAGTGCCAGCGAGATCATCTCGCGACGGCGCTTGTTCATGTCCACCGCCGTTTCGCCATCCTGAGTCAGCACGTTAAGGCGATAAGCAAACTTGCCCTCACTGTCGATCGGTCCACCGAAATCGCCATGCAGGTAATAGTTTTCACCTCCGGCATTGCCCAGCGTCACGCTGTTATAGCGCTGATAGGTAGGACGCTTGATCACGTAGTTGACCAGACCACCCGGCGAGGCGGGGCCATAGAGGAAGCCGGTCAGACCGGTGATGACTTCCAGCTGCTCCATTTCTTCCAGGTAGTTGCTGCCGTCGGCGCCATTGGTAAAGCGCAAGCCATCGTTGGCGATGTTCAGGCTGCCCGCGCTGCTGAAGCCGCGTATGTTCACCGCACTGGCATAACCCGCACTGGTGGGCGAATACATTTGGGTGAAGGGGTTGTGCTTGATGACATCGTCCAGCGACGTGGCCTGAATGTTCTTCAACAAAGCCTGTGGCGTAACGCTGATCGAATAAGGCGCATCCTGAAGTTTCATGCCGCCCAGCGCGCCGACGCTGCTGACACTCTCGCTGCGATAACCCGCTGCTTCAGAACCTTCGGCTGCGGAGGCGCGGGCATTGATGTTGACGTCCGACAGGCTCAGCGTGCCCTCTTCCATCGCCATCAGGGTGTAAGTCCCGGCGCTACTCTGCACCAATTGCAGGCCGCTGCCACGCAGCGCCTCGCGCAATGCGGCTGCGGCGTCGAACTGCCCCTTGACCGGAGCGCTGTTTTTACCCGCCGCGAGCGCAGGATCCAGGCTCAGCGCAAGCCCACTCTGGCTGGCGATCTGGTTAAGCGTGGTCGCCAACGGCGCTGCGGGCAGGTCGTAGGCGTGAGCGCTGGCGGACGGTTGCGCGGCCATCAACAACGGGCTGGCCAACGGCGTGCATACGGCAATGGCAACGGCCAACAGGCTGGGGCGCACTAGGGTGTCTAACGAGCGGGACATCGGGCAACTCCTGGATGGAACATTCTCAATGCCTGTTAGCCGAGCGAAGACGCAAAAGTAACAGGGCTGATTGAAAATAATTCCGTTTCAGGAAAGTGCGCCGATGCAGGATATTTCAGAATTACCCCTACACCAGTTTCAAATGCGAGGTATCTGGCGCGTCGACCTCGTCTGGCGTCCTGGCTGGCCCCATGTCGCTGCCCACCGGCGCGATGCTCAGCCGGGAAAGATCAAGCGCCGGCGCAACAGGCGCGACGCCAGGTGACACCAACTGGGCGCCCACCTCGGCAAGCGACAGGTCGGGGGCGTCCACCTCTGCGAAAGCTGCCATGTAGGCATCGCGCGGTTTTATCTGCAGGCGACCGGTTTTGACCGCAGGGCTGCGCAACCAGGTCGGCGCATCGGGGGGCGGTGCGAGTTCGACTTCTTCTATTGGCAACGGCGCATTCATGTCCAACACTTCGACCCATGCGCCGGCCTTTTCAAGCGTCGCTCGATATTTCTCGGCCGTTTCACTGTCGAGATTGTTCTTGAGCACCAATCGTCGCCCTGAAAACAGCAGTTCCAAGCGTTGTTCGTCAGCCTGGAACAGTTTGCCCATATTGGCCCTGACACGCTCAAGCTGGGCGCCTGGGACCAGTTGGCCGGTAAAGACAAGTTCGTAAAGATTCATTCAGGACACCCGTGAATACGTGCACAAAGTATGGCGTGGCGCCAAACGGCGAAACAAGCGAGTTACCCCTGGCCTTCGAATTGCTAGACTCAACGTTCATACGGAGTCGCACAATGTCCTTTCAGGCGCACATTACAAGAACACTGAGCCTCGCGCTGATCATGTTTGGCCTGTCGGGATGCTCGATCTTCTCGTTTGACAGCTTTCAGGACCCACAAGTGCACCTGCTGAAGGTTCAGGTGGTCAAAGCCAGGCTGACGCAGCAGGACTTCAAGCTGCATTTCGAGGTAGACAACCCGAACGACTCGCGCCTTCTGGTTCGCGGACTGCAATACAAGATCATGCTCAACGATGTGATACTGGCCGACGGTAAATCCAGCGACTGGTTTTTTGTACCCGGCCACAGTCAGAAAACCTTTGTGGTGCCGATTCGCACCAACCTGTGGCGGCACGCAAGGTACATTGCCCAGTTGCTGAAAAAGCCAGACCAGCCCATTCACTATCGCCTTGAAGGCAAACTCAAGACCGGCGTGGTGTTCAGGCACAGCATCCGTATCGGGCGATCCGGCGATATGGCTCCCGAGGAGCTGATTCAGGATCTCAGGTAGCCGTGACATTCAGCCTCCCAGACGGCCCTTGATCAGCTCCATGAGAAACTTCCAGATATCTGCGGCCCACAGCGCACGGTTGATAGCAGCCATCAGCGATCCGCCAAACGAACCCAGTAGAAAGCCTACGCCTGCCACGTTGCGCGGGTCTGCAATGCCCATGTAACTGCTGGCGATGCCGGTCAGAAACACCGCGCATGCCACGCCGGTAAGCAAAAAGATCACCCAGGCACGCCAATCGAGCAGGCCCGCCTTATGCCACCAGCCTGAAATGACTGCGCCAACCAGCCCTGCTGCCAACCATTCACACCGGTCCATCCAAGCATTCAACAGATCCATGAGTTTGACTCCCCACAAGAAGTAACAAGCACCAGAAATCAGAGCAGTCACGCGTCAGCGCAGATCGGAAAGCCGGCGCAAGGCTCAAGCGTCCTTCCTGGATAACCCACCCGGGCAGATCATTCAGTGCAGCGAGCCAGTCTGTGAGCCGTTCGAGTGTCTGACGACAATCAAAATTTAAGCATACTGAAATTATTCGTCAAGGTTGCTCTGACCAAAGGACGAAGGGGGCAGCAAGAAAATCTCGTTTGCGGCGTATGCGCGGGAAAACTTGAGCCTGACGCTGGCACAAAGCCCGTATTGCGCGGGCTCGCTCAGCTCAGCTATCGATGTACTTGCGCCAGCCAATCCAGACTGACCCATCCTCGCGACGTTGCACCTGGATCCCTTCGGTTTCCTCGATTTCCTGAAGCACTCGGTCCCAAAGATCCGCAGGCTCATCTTCACGGCGGATCACCGTTACCGACTGGATTTTCTGCACACCAGGCGCCGCCACCATTTGCTGGATTCTTCTTCCGATCATCTCGTAGGAAGACGGCGCCTCCAGCAGCAGACTGTTACGGTTAGCCATGACCACCTCCTCAGCATAACTGTATTTATATACAGTATTCCTGATGTGCAAACCTTACAAGGGCAGGCAAGGAAAAGTCTGCCAAGCGCAGTGATCAAACCTGATGCACAACATCTGAAAGGCGTCAGAGCTTGCCGGTCATCCGCACGGCCACGCCGATAATGCGACAGTCGACACCGCACTCGATCATTTTGTATTCGGGGTTGAGTGGCTTGAGATACCGGACCCCGCCGTCCTCTACCAGCTTCTTGAAGGTTGCCTCGTTGCTCGCCGGCAGCTTGGCGATCACCAGTTTTCCTGGTTGAACGTCCGCCTCGGTATCGATCAGAATCAGCATCCCTTCAGGCACGCTCACACCGGTCGGAGCGGTCATTGAATCGCCTTTGACCTCCAGCCAGAACGCAGGGCCTTTGGAGTCGTAATCGGAGATCTCATAACGGTCGGAAAACCCGTCCGGATAAGGCTGGACCGCCTCCTCCCAGGACCCGGCCGATACCCAACTGATAACCGGGTAGCGGAATGACAGGCGCGGCGGATCAATCAACGCGACGTTGGCATCATGGGCAGGTGTCTGTTCTGCGCCCTCGCCTATCGCCAACCACTCGGCTCGAAACCCGGTAGCTCGTGCCAGTGCGTACAGATTTTCCGGACGCAGGCTTTTGCTCTCGCCAGAAATCCATTGGGTCACTGCTGAGTTGGCGACGCCACACTGGGCCGCGATTTCACCTTTCTTTTTGCCACTGGCGGTAATGGCCTTGGCAATGCGTTCGTGTCTGTTCATATCCTGGGCTCGACATCGGGCAATCTAGAGGCATTGTCGGTAATACCGCTCAAAAAATAAGCATGCTGAAAAATTCTCAGGATGTCCAAGGAAAATACTCCCGTACTGCTGGACGCTCATTTGCGAGATAATGCGCGTCGATTTAATTGTGGAGTACACCTGATGAACCAGCACACTCATGTTCATGGCCCTGATTGCAACCACGATCATGACCACGACGACCACCAGCACGGTCACGTCCATGGCCCGAACTGCGGTCACGCTCACCAGGAGCCGGTGCGTAATACCCTGAAAGACGTAGGTCGCAACGATCCTTGCCCTTGCGGCAGTGACAAGAAATTCAAGAAATGCCACGGTGCGTAAAGCGCTCAGCGTTCTGAAAACGGCCTGCCTTGCAGGCCGTTTTCATTTGTATGGCGTGTCCGAGGCAGAGTAAAACAATGCGGTCACGTCACTCACATGGAGCGTTCAATGATTGATCTTCACTACTGGACCACACCCAACGGTCATAAAATCACCCGGTTCCTCGAAGAGACCGGCCTGCCTTACCAGATTTTCCCGGTCAATATCGGCAACAACGATCAGTTCAAACCCGAATTCCTGAAAATCGCTCCCAACAACCGGATCCCGGCAATTGTCGATCACCAGCCCGCAGACGGCGCAGAACCGCTGAGCCTCTTCGAGTCAGGCGCCATCCTGCTTTATCTCGCAGACAAGACCGGGCAATTCATTGCGCAGGACTTTCGTGGCCGTCAGGAAACGCTGCAGTGGTTGTTCTGGCAAATGGGTGGTCTGGGACCGATGGCTGGCCAGAATCATCATTTCAATCGATTTGCCAAGGAAAAGATCCCTTACGCCATCGAACGTTACGTCAACGAAACCGCACGATTGTATGGCGTGCTGAACAAGCGCCTGGCCGATCGCGGCTATGTGACGGGCAGCGATTACAGTATTGCCGACATGGCCATCTACCCATGGATCGTGCCACACACGTTTCAGCAGCAGGACTTGAACGACTTCCCGCATCTCAAGCGCTGGTTCGAATGCATCGCGCAGCGTGAGGCCACGCAACGTGCCTATGCACTGGTCGAAACGATCAACCCGCCCAAGCCCTGACAGCCTGGCGAATGTGCCAATGCGCGGCGTTGGCACAGTGGTTTGAAGACCGGGCGTCTGTTTGCGTGACATCGTTTGTAAAATCCTGAAATAAACTCCGTCTTCGCGCTTGCTTGTGGTCTGCCTGCTCACTAACGTAGCGACTTTTGTACGCTATCCCTTCAGGAGCTTGCCAATGGCCTCGCCAGCCCTTCTACATTTTCTTCCCCGATTCGGCGCTGCCGCCGCTGCGGCGAGTTTCCTGAGCCTTGCTGGCTGCCAATTGGGCGGTGGCGACAATGACACCGTACTGCCTGTTTCCGGCACGTTCGCGATCAAAGGTCTGGCGCAAAACGTTTCCGTGCGCCGCAACAGCATGGGCATGCCGCTGATCGAAAGCAGCACCTATCATGACGCCCTCTTCACGCTGGGTTATATCCACGCGGGGGACCGCATCAGTCAGATGGTCGGCATGCGTTTGCTGGCGCAGGGCCGCCTGTCAGAAATGGCAGGCCCGGACGCGCTGGAAGTGGACCGTCTGATGCGCTCGGTCAACCTCAAGCAGAATGCCAGCGACCTCTACAACGCGGCTTCGCCAAGGCTGAAACGCTTTTTCGATGTCTACGCCCGTGGCGTGAACGCCTACCTGTTTCGCTATCGCGACAAGTTGCCCGCCGATCTGGCCAGCTCTGGCTACAAACCTGAATACTGGAAGCCAGAAGACTCGGCGCTGATCTTCAGCCTGCTCAACTTCAGCCTGTCGGTGAACCTGCAGGAAGAGCTGTCAGCGCTGGTGCTGGCGCAGAAAGTAGGTACCGACAAACTCGCCTGGCTGTTGCCCACGTATCCGGACGAAGAACTGCCCTTTGCAGAGACCGACAAGCTCAAAGGCCTGAACCTGAACAATCAGGTGACAGGCCTCGGCAACTTGAACAAGGTTGTCCTGCAACTCAGCGATCTCAATATGCTGGGGGTCGCAGCGTCGAACAACTGGGCCATCGCACCCCAGCGCAGTCGCAGCGGCAAAAGCCTGTTGGCCAGTGACATGCAACTGCCCGGCGGCCTGAATTCGGCGTGGAGCCTTGTGCAGATCCGGGCGCCCAAATATCAGGTGTCCGGTGTCTCTATCGCAGGTTTGCCGTTGGTCCTCAGTGGCTTCAACGGCAAACTGGCGTGGAGCATGAGCAACGTCAAGGGCGACAACCAGGACCTGTTTCTGGAAAAGATCAAACGCGAAGGCAATCGCGTCTCTTATATGGCTGACGGCAAATGGGTGCCCGCCCTCGCCCATGAAGAGACCTTCCTGATCAAAGGCAATCGTCCGGTCCGGGAAACTGTCTACGCCACCCGCCACGGCGCACTGCTCAATGCAGGTGCCACGCCGCCCGGCAACGGCCTGAGCCTGGCGCTGCAAACGCCTGAGTTCAAGGATGATAAAAGTCTCGACGCATTCTTCGACCTGTCGCGCGCGCCCAACGTCGAGAAAGCCTTCGATACCAGCCGCGAGATTCGTGCGATCACCCTGAACATGATTTTCGCTGATGCTTCCAACATCGGCTGGCAAGTAACCGGTCGCTTCCCGAATCGCCGTGAAGGTCAGGGCCTGCTGCCCTCGCCAGGCTGGGATGGCAAATATGACTGGGACGGCTTTGCCGACTCGATGTTGCACCCGTATGACCAGGACCCGCGCCAGGGCTGGCTCGCGGCTGCCAACCAGCGCACGATCCCCAAAGGTTACGGCATGCAACTGTCCAACTCGTGGGGCTATCCGGAGCGCGCCGAGCGCATCGCCGAGCTGGCCAACAGTGGCAAGCAGGACCTGCGCAGTACCGTGGCCATGCAGTACGACCAGACGACGACCTTTGCCGCCAAACTCAAGACCATGTTCGACGCGCCGGGCATGGCCCGTCCGCTCAAGCAGGCCATCGACGCCCTGCCGGAAGCAGAGCGCGGCAAGGCGCGTGAAGCGTTGACCCGCTTGATGGCTTTCGAGGGAAAACTCAGCGCCGGATCGGCAGACGCCGCACTCTATGAGCTGTTCCTGCAGGAAAGCGCCAAGCAGATCTTCCTTGATGAATTGGGACCTGAAACCAGCCCGGCCTGGCAGGCGCTGGTTGCCAACGCCGGTTCGTCCTGGTCGCCACAGGCTGATCACTTGCTGGGTCGCGACGACAGCCCGTACTGGGATGACATCAAGACAACGCAGAAAGAAGACAAACCGACCATCCTCGCACGCAGTCTGGCGGCCGCGATCACCAGTGGCGACAGCCTGCTGGGCAGTGATCACAAGGCCTGGCAGTGGGGCAAACTGCACCGCGACAACTGGACCTCAACCAACCCGCTGGCCAAACAACTGGGCGGCAGTGAGTTCAACCGCAGTGCCACCCCAGCAGGCGGCGATCACACCACGCTGAATGTGTCCGGTTATGAATGGGGCAAGAACTTCGACGCGCGCATGGCGCCAGGCTTGCGCATGATCATCGACTTCAGTCTGGTAGAGCCTATGACCGGCCTGATCAGCACCGGTCAGTCGGGCAACCCGGCCAGCCCTTACTACGCCAACAGCATCGAGCCATGGCTCAAGGCGCAGTACATGTCGATCCCGCTGCAACAGCAGAACTACGAGAAAGGCTACGGCAAACAGCGCCTGACCCTGACACCGGGCAAGTAAACGAACCCACACTCTACGCCTTCGCGGGCCTCCCCGCGAAGGCGCTGATGCACATCGCTGACCGATGATGCCGGCCCTGCTTGTAGCGGCACTCTGACGGGCCCTCAGCCACAGCCTCTCCAAACACCTCGAACTTACCGCTGCGCTCCGGCTCATAGCTAACACGCCCCAGCAGACGGTTGCCCCATGGATCTTGTCATCGCTCGCCCCGAAGGTCTTTATTGCCCGCCCGGCGATTTCTACATCGATCCGTGGCGCCCGGTCGAACGCTCCGTCATTACTCACGCCCACGGCGACCACGCCCGAACCGGTAACGAGCATTACCTGTCAGCGGCCAGCGGCGAAGGCATACTGCGCTCGCGGCTGGGCCAGGACATCAATCTGCAAACACTGCAATATGGCGAAACCATCACCCACCATGGAGTGAAGCTGAGCTTGCACCCTGCGGGTCATGTGCTGGGCTCAGCGCAGGTGCGCCTGGAATACAAAGGCGAGATCTGGGTGGCTTCCGGTGATTACAAGGTTGAGCCCGACGGCACCTGTGCAGCGTTCGAACCGGTGCGTTGCCATACCTTCATTACCGAATCGACCTTCGGCCTGCCGATCTATCGCTGGGCTCCGCAGTCGCAGATTTTCGAAGGGATCAACGACTGGTGGCGCAACAACGCCGCACAAGGCAAAGCAAGCGTGCTGTTCGCCTACTCGTTCGGCAAGGCGCAACGCATCCTGCACGGCATTGACTCACAGATCGGTCCGATTCTGGTCCACGGCGCCGTCGAGCCGTTGAACCGGGTGTACCGCGAGGGCGGAATCCGCATTCCGGAAACCCAGTACGCAGGCGACTTCAAGAAAACCGATCCGGCGTTGCGCCAGGCGCTTATCCTGGCCCCGCCGTCTGCTGGCGGCAGCAGCTGGATGAAGCGCTTCGGCGAGTACAGCGATGCGTTCGCCAGTGGTTGGATGATGCTGCGCGGGACTCGACGTCGGCGCGGTGTGGATCGAGGCTTTGTACTGTCCGATCACGCCGACTGGCCGGGCCTGCTGTGGGCCATCGAGCAAACCGGTGCCGAGCGCGTCATGGTGACTCATGGCTCGGTTGCGGTGCTGGTCCGTTACCTGCGCGAACTGGGCCTCGACGCGCAAGGCTTCAGCACAGAATACGGTGACGAAGAAGACAGCACCCCGTCGGCGACCTCAGTTGAAACCGGGCAAGCGCCAGAGGCTCAGTCATGAAAGCGTTCGCGGAACTCTACACTCGGCTGGACGCCACCACCTCAAGCAACGCCAAACTGGCGGCCATGCGCGAATACTTCGAACAGGCTGCGCCCCAGGATGCGGCTTGGGCCGTGTATTTCCTCTCCGGCGGACGACCTCGACAGCTGGTGCCAACCAAGGTCCTGCGCGAACAGGCAATGACGCTGGCAAACCTGCCGGAATGGCTGTTCGAAGAAAGCTATCAGGCGGTCGGCGATCTGGCGGAAACGCTGTCGTTGTTGCTGCCGCAAGCCGAACACAACAACAACGAAGGCCTGGCTGTCTGGCTGGAAGACAAGCTGCTGCCACTGCGCGGCCTGCCGCCCGAAGAACTGGCCGAGCGCTTGCCGATGTTCTGGTCGCAACTGGACCGCAGCAGCCTGATGGTGTGCATCAAGTTGATTACTGGCAGTTTCCGGGTGGGCGTGTCCAAACTGCTGGTCACCCGCGCGCTGGCGGCGCTGGCCGATATCGACAGCAAGCGCGTTGCCCAGCGCCTGGTGGGTTACACCGACCTGTCGCATCGCCCCAGTGCCGAAGGCTATCTGAAACTGATCGCTGCCGAGTCCGAGGACGAACACGCGCAGCGCGGGGGGCAGCCCTATCCATTTTTCCTCGCGCACTCACTGCAGCAACCAGTGGACCAATTTGAAGCCTTGCTGGGGTCGGCCGAGAACTGGCAGGTCGAATGGAAGTGGGACGGAATTCGTGCCCAACTGGTCAAGCGCGAAGGTCGGCTGTGGATCTGGTCGCGCGGTGAAGAGCTGGTTACCGATCGTTTCCCTGAGCTGCACAGCCTGGTCCAGTGTCTACCTGACGGCACGGTGATCGACGGGGAAATAGTGGTCTGGAAAGCGCCCGAGACACCCCCCGACAGCGATGCCGAATTCGTCCTCGATAGCGACGCGCCAACTGCCGCGCCATCGGTACAACCATTCGCGTTGTTGCAACAGCGTATCGGTCGAAAAACCCTCGGCAAGAAGATTCTCGCCGACGTACCAGTGGTAGTACTGGCCTACGACCTGCTCGAATGGGAAGGCCATGACTGGCGCAGTCGCCCGCAACACGAACGCCGCACGCAGCTGGAAATTCTGCTTCAGCAAAGCCAGAGCGACGTACTGATGCCATCACCGGTGATTGACGGCAAGGACTGGGCTGACCTGGCGACCCAGCGTGAAGCCTCGCGCAGCCTGGGTGTGGAAGGCATGATGCTCAAAGCCCGCGATTCGCTTTACGGCGTCGGCCGGACCAAGGACATGGGTGTGTGGTGGAAGTGGAAAATCGACCCATTCAGTGTCGATGCAGTACTGATCTACGCCCAACGCGGCCACGGCCGACGTGCCAGCCTTTACAGTGATTACACTTTCGCCGTCTGGGATGGCCCACCCGAGTCCAGTGAACGAACGCTCGTGCCGTTCGCCAAGGCTTATTCCGGGCTGACTGACGAGGAGATGCGCAAGGTTGACGCGATTGTCCGCAAGACCACTGTAGAGAAATTCGGCCCCGTGAGCAGCGTAACGCCTACGCTGGTGTTCGAGCTGGGCTTCGAAGGCATCGCCTTGTCCAAGCGCCACAAGAGCGGCATTGCCGTACGCTTTCCGCGGATGCTGCGCTGGCGACAGGACAAGCCCGTGGCCGAGGCCGACAGCCTGGCGACGCTCCAGGACCTTCTTCGCTGACGCACCACCAACGTGCATGCAGAAATACACGCACCATTACCGCTCACTGCATTCCCTCAGGACACAATTTCCCGGGCTTCGGTCAGGCCAAGCGGCAGATTGGTAACGCTCGAAAGCGAAGCCGGGCGGAGCGAGCATGTGGCCGCACACTATCGTGCAGGTTCAAAAACCAGCACAGCAGGCAGATCGCCATTTATTCATATGAAATTGCGACAACGCCTTACATTTCAAACGCACGTTCGTCTCGCTGGTTCGGAAATTGCTACTTCCAGCCGTCTGGCACTCGCCGGTAGCAAGACTCGCGTGTTCCCAACGCCCCATTAGGTTTTAAGGACTGAACGATGAAAAAAGCATGGTTGACCCTTTCTGCACTGGCTTTGTGCCTCGCCGCTGGCAACACGATGGCAAAGGAATACAAGGAGCTGCGCTTCGGCGTCGATCCGTCTTACGCACCCTTTGAATCCAAGGCCGCTGACGGCAGCCTCGTGGGCTTCGATATCGATCTGGGCAACGCGATCTGCAAAGAGCTGAAAGTCACCTGCAAATGGGTTGAAAGCGATTTCGACGGCATGATCCCAGGCCTCAAGGCCAAGAAATTCGACGGCGTGATTTCGTCGATGACCGTGACCCCGGCCCGTGAGAAAGTCATCGACTTCTCCAACGAGCTGTTCTCCGGCCCAACGTCGCTGGTGTTCAAGAAAGGCGCAGGCTTCACCGCCGACCCGGCCAGCCTGAAAGGCAAGACCGTTGGTTACGAGCAAGGCACTATCCAGGAAGCCTACGCCAAAGCCGTACTGGACAAGGCAGGCGTCAGCACCAAAGCCTATGCCAACCAGGATCAGGTTTACGCTGACCTGACCTCCGGTCGTCTGGATGCATCCATTCAGGACATGCTGCAAGCCGAACTGGGCTTTCTGAAATCGCCAGCCGGTGCCGGTTATGAAGTCAGCGAGCCAGTCGACAGCCCGTTGTTGCCAGCCAAAACCGCCATCGGTATCGCCAAGGGCAACAAAGAGCTCAAAGCCCTGCTGGACAAAGGTATCAAAGCGATGCACGACGACGGCACTTACGCTGAAATCCAGAAAAAGCATTTCGGCGATCTGAACCTGTACAGCGGTAAATAACACCACGACGCCCATCGATTTCGGCGATGATTCGCCGCCCACTTCGATGGGCGTTTCTGTTTGTGACCGCTCAAGGCTTTATCCATGCTCGATGCACTCATGCAAAACCTCGGACTCTCGGCATTCAGCTTGAAAGGCTTCGGCCCGCTGCTGATGCAAGGGACCTGGATGACCATCAAATTATCGGTTCTGTCGTTGCTCTTGAGCATCCTGCTCGGGCTGATCGGAGCCAGTGCCAAATTGTCGAGCTCGGCGCTGTTGCGCGTGCCGGCACAGATCTACACCACACTGATCCGCGGCGTGCCGGACCTGGTGTTGATGCTGCTTATTTTCTACAGCCTGCAAACCTGGCTGACGATGCTGACCGATGCCATGGAATGGGAATACATCGAGATCAACCCGTTCGGTGCAGGTGTCATCACGCTGGGCTTCATTTATGGCGCTTACTTCACCGAGACCTTCCGGGGCGCGATTCTGTCCGTACCACGGGGTCAGGTCGAGGCCGCGACCGCGTATGGCCTCAAGCGCGGGCAGCGGTTTCGCTACGTCGTGTTCCCACAGATGATGCGCTATGCCCTGCCCGGCATCGGCAACAACTGGCAAGTACTGCTCAAGGCCACTGCGCTGGTGTCGATCATCGGGCTGGCGGATCTGGTCAAGGCCTCGCAGGACGCGGGCAAAAGCACTTACCAACTGTTCTACTTTCTGGTGTTGGCGGCGTTGATCTATCTGTTGATCACCAGCGCTTCGAACTTCGCCCTGCGCTGGGCTGAACGGCATTACGCCGCAGGCAGCCGGGAGGCGCAGCGATGATTGAATTGCTTCAGGAATACTGGAAACCCTTCCTTTATACAGACGGCGTCAACGTGACCGGTCTGGCCATGACCCTGTGGTTA
Source organism: Pseudomonas californiensis (assembly GCF_021147775.1). Taxonomy (GTDB): domain Bacteria; phylum Pseudomonadota; class Gammaproteobacteria; order Pseudomonadales; family Pseudomonadaceae; genus Aquipseudomonas; species Aquipseudomonas californiensis. Next base: position 14,568 of record NZ_JAGTPK010000022.1, on the reverse strand, counting down.
CTCAGCGCGTCGATTGCCATCGGTTTCTGCGTGTCGATTCCGCTGTCGATTGCACGGGTTTCAAAAAATCGCTGGGTTCGCTGGCCCGTTCAGTTCTACACCTACCTGTTTCGAGGCACACCGCTCTATATACAGCTGCTGATCTGCTACACCGGCATCTACAGCCTTGCAGCGGTGCGCGAACAGCCGATGCTGGATGCGTTTTTTCGCGACGCGATGAACTGCACGATCCTCGCCTTCACGCTGAACACCTGCGCTTACACCACGGAAATCTTTGCCGGCGCGATTCGCAGCATGGCCCACGGCGAAGTCGAAGCGGCCAAAGCCTACGGTCTGACTGGCTGGAAGCTTTACGCGTACGTGATCATGCCGTCGGTGTTGCGCCGCTCGCTGCCTTATTACAGCAACGAAGTGATCCTGATGCTGCACTCGACCACCGTGGCGTTCACAGCCACCGTGCCGGACATCCTGAAAGTGGCACGCGACGCCAACTCCCAGACGTTCATGACGTTCCAGTCGTTCGGGATTGCCGCCCTCATGTACCTGACCGTCACGTTTATTCTGGTCGGGTTGTTCCGTCTTGCCGAACGTCGCTGGCTGGCTTTCCTTGGCCCCGCTCATTAATCAGGACTGAACCATGCGTCACCACACCCATGACTTGCTGTCGCCGGTGCCCGGCACTGCGCGGCAAGTACACAGTTTTCATTACGGCCCCACGGACGGTTCGAGCAAAATCTACATTCAGGCGTCGCTGCATGCAGACGAACTGCCAGGCATGCTGGTCGCCTGGTGCCTGAAACAGCGTCTGGCAGAGCTGGAGAATGCCGGCCGCCTGCTGGGCGAAGTGATCGTCGTTCCGGTGGCCAACCCGATTGGCCTGGAACAACTGCTGATGGACACCCCGCTCGGCCGCTACGAGCTGGAAAGTGGGCAGAATTTCAATCGCTGGTTCGTCGACCTGAGCCAGCAAGTGGGCGATGACATCGAAGCGCGTCTGACCAGCGATGCCCTGCATAACCGGGGGCTGGTGCGCGAAAGCCTGTTGGCCGCCCTGCACGCCGAGAACGCTGCAACACAACTGCAATCACTGCGCCTGACCTTGCAGCGGCTGGCCTGTGACGCCGACATGGTGCTGGACCTTCACTGTGACTTCGAGTCGGTCGAACACCTGTACACCACGCCCGAAGCCTGGCCGAACGTCGAGCCGCTGTCGCGCTACCTGGGCGCACAGGCCAGCCTGCTGGCCACCGATTCAGGCGGTCACGCGTTCGATGAGTGCTTCACGCTGGTCTGGTGGCAACTGCAACAACGTTTTGCCGAGCGTTATCCGATCCCTCTGGGCTGCTTCTCGGTAACACTGGAGCTGCGCGGGCAAGCCGACGTGAACCATGCATTGGCCAGTCGTGACTGCCAGGCGATCATCAATTACCTGACCGATTTCGGGGTGATCGACGGCGAACGTCAACAACCGCCCGAACTGCTTTACCCGGCCACGCCGCTGGCAGCCGTCGAACCTGTGGCCACGCCTGTCGGCGGCTTGCTGGTGTTCTGCGCCATGCCAGGCGAATACGTCGAGGCCGGACAATTGATTGCCGAGGTCATCGACCCGATCAGCGATACGGTCACCTGCATCAACGCGTTGAACGCTGGCCTGCTGTACGCGCGTTCACTGCGCCGTATGGCCACGGCCGGCATGGTCATCGCGCATATCGCGGGCACCGAGGCCTATCGCAGCGGCTACCTACTTTCTCCTTGAGGACCTCTCATGTACAAACTGACCATCGATGGCCTGCACAAGCGCTATGGCGACAACGAGGTGCTCAAAGGCGTGTCACTCAAGGCCAGCAGCGGTGACGTGATCTGCCTGATAGGCGCCAGCGGATCGGGAAAGAGCACCTTCCTGCGCTGCATCAATTTTCTGGAACAGCCCAACGACGGCGCGATGAGCCTGGACGGCCAGCAAGTGCGCATGGTCAGCGACAAGGACGGCATGCGCGTCGCCGACCCGGACGAACTGCAACGCATCCGCACCCGACTGGCTATGGTATTTCAGCACTTCAACCTGTGGGCGCACATGACCGTGCTTGAAAACATCACCATGGCGCCGCGCCGTGTACTCGGCGTTTCCAAGGCTGAAGCCGAGGCTCGCGCACGCAAGTACCTGGACAAGGTCGGCCTGCCAGAGCGAGTCGCCGATCAATACCCGGCGTTTCTGTCCGGCGGTCAACAACAACGGGTGGCCATCGCACGGGCACTGGCCATGGAGCCGGAAATCATGCTCTTCGACGAGCCGACTTCAGCGCTGGACCCCGAGCTGGTCGGTGAAGTGCTGAAAGTCATTCAAGGCCTGGCCGAAGAAGGCCGGACAATGATTCTGGTGACCCATGAAATGGGCTTTGCCCGCAAAGTTGCCAGTCAGGTGGTGTTCCTTCACCAAGGCCAGATCGAAGAGTCCGGTCACCCGGACGAAGTGCTGAATAATCCCAAAAGCGAGCGATTGCAGCAGTTCTTGAGCGGCAACCTGAAATAGCCGGCACGCTGACTGAGTCGAGCGCCATTACACATGCGTATGGCCAAGGCGATCGGCAAGGATCGACTTGGCAGCCAACCGTTTAAAACTATTGTCCTTCGCTCGCTGTCTCTGACTTAACGCCCTTCAGAGCACATTCAACCGCATGAGCAGACCCACCGATTTCGCTCAGCGATGGTTCCTGGCCCGAGGCTGGAAGCCCTTCGCATTTCAGAAGGAAGTCTGGGCAGCGGTCAAGAAAGGCGAATCCGGCCTGCTGCATGCCAGCACCGGCTCGGGCAAGACCTACGCCGTCTGGTTCGCCGCCCTGAACCGCTTCGCCAAGCCCAACACGCCCACCACGGATGACAAAACCCGCAAGCGCAAACCGCCTGCTGCGCCACTGAGCGTGATGTGGATCACGCCCATGCGCGCCCTCGCCGCCGATACCGCTCGCGCCCTTGAAGCGCCACTGGGCGAGCTCGACATCCCTTGGTCAGTCGGCCTGCGCACGGGCGACACCAGCAGCAGCGAGCGGGCCCGGCAGGGTCGTCGACTGCCTTCTGCACTGATCACCACACCTGAAAGCCTGACGCTGCTGCTGACCCGAGCTGACGCTCAAGCCCTCTCGTCGACCCTGAAAATGGTAGTAGTGGATGAGTGGCACGAACTGATCGGCAATAAACGCGGCGTTCAATTGCAACTCGCGCTGGCACGCCTGAGGCAGTGGAATCCACAACTGATCGTGTGGGGCATTTCCGCAACGCTGGGCAATCAGCAGCATGCCCAAGAGGTATTGCTGGGCGAAGGTGGTGTCAGCGTGCAGGGCAAAATCGTCAAGCAACTGCTGGTTGACACACTTCTCCCCGCCTCCATCGAGCGATTTCCGTGGGCTGGCCACATGGGCCTGCGCATGCTGCCGCAGGTGGTGGCTGAGGTGGACAGCAGCGCCAGTTGCCTGGTGTTCACCAATACCCGCGCGCAGTCGGAAATCTGGTATCAGGCCTTGCTTGAAGCGCGGCCCGATTGGGCGGGCTTGATTGCGCTGCATCACGGTTCTCTGGCCCGAGAGGTGCGCGACTGGGTCGAGCGTGCACTCAAGGAGGGTTCACTCAAGGCAGTCGTATGCACCTCAAGCCTCGACCTGGGCGTGGATTTTCTGCCTGTAGAGCGCGTGCTGCAGATTGGCTCGCCCAAAGGTGTCGCGCGGCTGATGCAGCGCGCAGGACGCTCAGGACACGCGCCGGGACGGCCGTCCCGGGTAACACTGGTGCCTACTCACAGCCTTGAACTGGTCGAGGCAGCCGCCGCCCACGACGCGGTTGCGGCCCGGATGATCGAGCCACGCGAATCGCCTTACCAGCCCCTGGATGTGCTGGTGCAGCATCTGGTCAGCGTAGCGCTGGGCGGCGGCTTCCTGCCGGATGAGCTGCTGGCCGAAGTGCGAACGGCCTGGGCCTATCGAGACCTGAGCGATGAACAGTGGCAATGGGCACTGGCTTTTGTGCGCAACGGCGGCCACTCACTGACCGCCTACCCCGACTATCGGCGAGCCGAGCCGGACGAAAACGGCGTCTGGCGAGTGCCGGACGCTCGGCTGGCAAGGCGTCATCGGATGAGCGTCGGCACCATCGTCAGCGACGCCAGCATCAACCTGAAATACTGGAAGAAAGGCGGTGGCGGTGGCTCACTGGGCAGCGTGGAGGAAGGTTTCATCGCGCGGCTGAAACCCGGCGATGGCTTTCTGTTTGGCGGCCGTCTGCTGGAACTGGTGCGGGTCGAAAACATGACCGCCTACGTCAAGCGCGCCACCGGCAAGAAAGCCGCAGTACCCCGCTGGAACGGCGGGCGAATGCCGCTTTCCAGTGAGCTCGCCGATGCCGTGGTGGAAAAGTTCGATGCCGCCGCCAAAGGCGTATTCGACCGCCCCGAAATGCAGGCAGTGAGGCCGCTTCTCGAAGTACAGCGGCAATGGTCCGCGCTGCCACAGCGCGACACGCTGCTGGCTGAAACACTAAAATCCCGCGAAGGCTGGCACCTGTTTCTTTATCCGTTCGCAGGCCGTCACGTCCACCTGGGGCTGGCGAGCCTGCTGGCCTGGCGCTTGAGTCGTCATCGTCCTCTCACCTTTTCCATAGCGGTCAACGATTACGGCCTCGAGCTGCTCAGTGCCAGCGAGATTGACTGGGTACAGGCATTGCAAGAGGATCTGTTCAGCGAAAAAGAGCTGCTGGCCGATATCATCGCGAGCCTGAATGCAGGCGAACTGGCACTGCGACGTTTTCGTGAAATCGCCCGCATATCGGGCCTGGTGTTCTCGGGCTATCCGGGTGCCGCCAAAAGCAACCGCCAACTGCAGGCATCCAGTGGACTGTTCTTTGAAGTGTTCAAGCAATACGACGCCGGCAACATGTTGCTGACCCAGGCCGAAGAGGAAGTGCTGCGCCAAGAGCTGGACCTGACCCGACTGGAGATGACCCTGGCGCAGATCAACAGCCGCAGGCTGGATCTGCATTCCATCAAACGCGCCACACCCCTGGCGTTTCCGCTGCTGGTCGAGCGCTTTCGCGAAAGCCTGAGCTCTGAAAAACTCGCTGATCGCATTGCTCGCATGGTGCGCGACCTTGAGAAAGCCGCAGGCCCGGAGGTTGATCGATGAAGCCTTGGCTGCCCATTACGCTGGCAGGAGAAGAGCTATGGCTGCTGGCGGACAAGGCCATCTACTACCCGGCCGAGCGCGCCTTGCTGATCGCTGACGCGCATTTTGGCAAGGCCGCGGCTTACCGCAAGCTCGGTCAACCTGTGCCACACGGCACGACCCAGGCCAATCTTCGACGTCTGGATCAATTGCTGGACGATTTTGCGTGCGAACATCTGGTGTTTCTGGGGGACTTTCTCCACGCACCCGAATCCCATGCCGCAGGCACGCTGGCGACGCTGCAACAATGGAGAACAGGTCGAGCGGACTTACGTGTGACGCTGATACGTGGCAATCACGACAAACGCGCCGGCGATCCGCCTCCGCAGCTCAACATAGACGTGGTCACAGAGCCATTGATGATGGGACCGTTCGCGCTGCAGCATGAACCGGACCCGCACCCGACCCGGCATGTGTTGGCAGGACACGTGCATCCGGTGTACAGACTGCATGGCCGAGGACGTCAGAGCTTGAGGCTGGCGTGCTTCTACATGGGCCAGCGCGTCAGCCTGCTGCCTGCTTTCGGAGAGTTCACGGGGGGGGTCGCTATTCGGCCTGCGGACAACTTCACGATCTACGTGACGGGGGATGGCGCGATATGGCGCGTGGCATGAGCCTCTGTACAGGCCCCGCTCACCAGGAACTGCACACACAAAAGACCCGCCGATCCGCAAAAATCGACAGGCCGTTCAAATGCGTTTGAATCAGGCGACAGGCGCTGGAGGAGGCTCGTCCGGCAGGACAGGCTCGCCCGGCTCGTTGGGCTGTTGAGGAAGTGGCGTAACAGGCCCCGGATCACCCGGAATACCGCCACCCACCATGTTCAGCTCTGTATGAGCGATCAATTCCGAGTGCGCCATCAATGACCAGGCAAGCAGCCCGATCTCGTTGAGTGGAGGAGAGGCTGCCTGGTCAGAATTTTTGAACGTAGTCTTCATAGGTCACTCCTGATCAAAGGCCTTCGCATCCAGCGATAAGCGAAGGCATGTGAGCAAATAGAGTACAAAACCTAGCAATAATTCAATTCAGCTCGTCAGTTGATGCGCGAATCACGTACGCGGCAGGGTCACGCCACGCTGGCCCTGGTACTTGCCACCACGGTCCTTGTAAGAAATCTCGCACTCTTCGTCAGACTCCAGAAACAGCATCTGGGCAACGCCTTCATTGGCGTAAATTTTCGCTGGCAGAGTCGTGGTGTTAGAAAACTCAAGGGTGACGTGGCCTTCCCATTCCGGCTCAAGCGGCGTGACGTTGACGATGATTCCGCAACGCGCGTAGGTACTTTTACCCAGGCAGATGGTCAGCACGTTGCGAGGGATGCGGAAATATTCGACGGTGCGAGCCAGCGCAAACGAGTTCGGCGGAATGATGCACACATCACTCTTTACGTCGACGAAGCTTTTTTCGTCAAAATTTTTCGGGTCCACGATAGCCGAATTGATATTGGTGAAGATCTTGAATTCGTCAGCGCAACGTACGTCATAGCCGTAGCTTGAGACGCCATAGGAGATCAACCGGTCGGCGCCTTCACCACGCATCTGGCGCTCTACGAAGGGCTCGATCATGCCCTGCTCTTGCGCCATGCGGCGAATCCACTTGTCCGATTTGATGCTCATGGCGATGTCCTGACTAACGAGGTGAAAAAGATGTTCCGCATCTTACCGGGCCAACGCCTCCTGTTCAAAGGCAACCGATCCAGAGTCAATGAGACATCACAGGCACTTTCACTGCGAATGGAAATAATCCTCGACAGACCATTGGCACGTTCCGCAAAAAGGGTTAAGGTGGCGTCACTGTGTTGCTTGTGTCACTGAGAATCTCTACACGATGTTGAATTTCGATCCAACCATCTCCATGAATTTTCCAGCTCTTTGCACTCAGTCTCGGCCAGGGCTCTTCCTAAGCCGCAGTTAACTTTGTCCAAGGAGATATACTATGTCCAATCGCCAAACTGGTACCGTTAAGTGGTTCAACGATGAAAAAGGCTTCGGCTTCATCACTCCACAATCCGGTGACGACCTGTTCGTGCACTTCAAAGCTATCCAATCTGACGGCTTCAAAAGCCTGAAAGAAGGCCAACAGGTCTCTTTCATCGCTACCCGCGGTCAGAAAGGCATGCAAGCTGAAGAAGTTCAAGTTATCTAACTTGTACTGATTCGCTTAAAAACCCCGCCCTCAAAAGCGGGGTTTTTTATTGCCTGAAATTTGATGAACCACCGCACACGCCCTTCGGGCAAGAGCCGGAGGAGGCCGACTTCGTCCAGCCTCCCCCTGTGCCTCTCTCTATCAGTCTTCGCTGATGGAGATGGTCGGCATTGCCTGACTGCCTGCTTCCTGCAAGACGATACGCGCACCTACGTGACGGGCCAGCTCCTGATACACCATCGCAATCGGGCTTTGCGGATCGGCAATCGCCGTAGGCTTGCCACCGTCCGCCTGCTCACGAATCGCCATCGACAAAGGCAATGATGCCAATAGCTCGACGTCGTACTGCGAAGCCAGCTTTTCACCGCCACCCTCGCCAAACAGATGCTCTGCGTGCCCGCAGTTGGAGCAGATGTGCACGGCCATGTTCTCGACAACACCCAGCACCGGGATATTGACCTTACGGAACATCTCCACGCCTTTTTTGGCATCCAGCAAAGCCAGATCCTGAGGCGTGGTGACAATCACTGATCCGGCAACTGGTACTTTCTGCGCCAGTGTCAGCTGGATATCGCCAGTACCAGGCGGCATGTCGATGATCAGGTAGTCCAGGTCATTCCAGGCGGTTTGGGTAACCAGCTGCAACAGTGCACCGGATACCATCGGCCCGCGCCAGACCATCGGTGTGTTGTCGTCGGTCAGAAATGCCATCGACATCACCTCGACACCATGCGCTTCGATCGGCACGAACCATTTCTGGTCCTTGATCCTCGGCCGAGTGCCTTCGGGAATACCGAACATCACACCTTGACTCGGCCCATAGATGTCCGCATCCAGAATACCGACGCGCGCGCCCTCACGAGACAACGCAAGTGCCAGGTTGGCGGCCGTGGTGGACTTGCCCACCCCACCCTTGCCTGACGCGACAGCAACAATGTTCTTCACGTTGGCGAGCCCGGGGATCTGGCTCTGAGCCTTGTGGGCAGCAATCGACGTACTGATGTCGACCTTGGCCGAAGCAACGCCATCCAGATTCTCGATGGCGGTTTTCAGCACGTGCGCCCATCCATTCTTGAACAGGTCGGCGGCGTAACCGATTTCGAGCTGCACGCTGACGTAGTCGCCCTGTATGTCGATGGCCCGCACGCAACCGGCGCTGATCGGGTCCTGATTCAGGTAGGGGTCGGTGTACTGGCGAAGAATAGTCTCCACCGCTGCGCGATTGACTGCGCTCATGGGCTCACTCCGAAAAGACTGACTAAAACAGGCGGCTATCCTACCTGTTCTATCGAGGGCCGACATGGTTTCGCTGCACATGCAGGAGCAATCCCACAGCGCTGCGAGGTGAAAAAAATTGCTCAGACCTTTATAGTGGCCGATCTCCGTTTCACTTCAAGTAGCCGAGCCCAATGTCCGAGCCACGCAAGATTCTCGTTACCAGCGCCCTGCCCTATGCCAATGGTTCCATTCACCTTGGCCACATGCTCGAGTACATCCAGACCGACATGTGGGTGCGTTTCCAGAAGCACCGCGGCAACCAATGCACTTATGTCTGCGCGGACGACGCTCACGGCTCGGCCATCATGCTGCGCGCAGAAAAGGAAGGCATCACCCCGGAACAACTGATCGACAACGTCAAGGCTGAGCACAGCGCCGACTTCGCCGACTTCCTGGTGAACTTCGACAATTTCCACTCGACGCATTCGGATGAAAACCGCGAGCTGTCGAGCATGATCTATACCCGTCTGCGCGACGCCGGGCATATCGCCACGCGCTCGATTACCCAGTATTTCGACCCGGAAAAGAAAATGTTCCTGGCCGACCGCTTCATCAAGGGCACCTGCCCCAAGTGTGGCACTGAAGATCAGTACGGCGACAACTGCGAGAAATGCGGTGCCACCTACGCACCTACCGATCTGAAAGACCCTAAATCGGCGATTTCAGGTGCGACGCCCGTGCTCAAGGACTCCAGGCATTTCTTCTTCGATCTGCCCGCCTTCGATGCCATGCTCAAAAACTGGACCCGCAGCGGCACCTTGCAGGACGCGGTAGCCAACAAGATCGCCGAGTGGCTGGACAGTGGTCTGCAGCAATGGGACATCTCGCGCGATGCCCCATACTTCGGTTTCGAGATCCCTGACGAGCCGGGCAAATATTTCTACGTCTGGCTGGATGCCCCGATCGGGTACATGGCCAGCTTCAAGAACCTGTGCGAACGTCGCCCCGATCTGGATTTCGACGCGTACTGGGCCAAGGACGCGACCACCGAGCTTTACCATTTCATCGGCAAGGACATTGTCAATTTCCACGCCCTGTTCTGGCCGGCAATGCTCGAAGGCGCCGGCTTGCGCAAACCGACCGCTATCAACGTCCATGGCTACCTGACCGTCAACGGCCAGAAAATGTCGAAGTCACGCGGCACGTTCATCAAGGCACGCACCTACCTCGAGCACCTGTCACCCGAGTACTTGCGCTATTACTACGCATCCAAGCTCGGCCGCGGCGTGGACGATCTGGACCTCAACCTCGAAGACTTCGTCCAGAAGGTCAATTCCGATCTGATCGGTAAAGTCGTGAACATCGCCAGCCGTTGCGCCGGTTTCATTCACAAAGGCAATGCTGGTGTGATGGTCGACACCAATGCAGCCCCTGAGCTGACCGATGCATTCCTGGCGGCAGCACCCGCCATCGCTGATGCTTACGAGGGGCGCGATTTTGCCCGCGCCATGCGAGAAATCATGGCGCTGGCCGACCGCGCCAATGCGTATATCGCCGAAAAAGCCCCGTGGTCTTTGGCCAAACAGGAAGGCAAACAGGATGAAGTGCAGGCCGTCTGCGCACTGGGCATCAACCTGTTCCGCCAACTGGTCATCTTCCTCAAGCCAGTGCTCCCGAACCTGGCCGCTGATGCCGAGAAATTCCTCAACGTCGAGCCCCTGACATGGGACGACCACAAGACGTTGCTGACCAACCACCAACTCAACCCGTTCACTGCACTGATGACACGCATCGACCCTGTGAAAGTAGAAGCCATGACCGCCGCCTCGAAAGAGGACCTGGCCGCCAGCGCGACCGAGACAGCTGCGCCGCAAGGCAACGGCGAGCTGACCAAGGACCCGTTGTCTGCCGAAATCGACTTCGACGCCTTTGCTGCCGTGGACCTGCGAGTGGCCTTGATCGTCAAGGCCGAGCACGTCGAAGGGGCTGACAAGCTGCTGCGCCTGACGCTGGACATTGGCGATGAACAACGCAACGTTTTCTCCGGCATCAAAAGCGCCTACCCGAATCCGAGCGAGCTGGAAGGCCGCCTGACCATGATGATTGCCAATCTCAAGCCGCGTAAGATGCGCTTTGGCATATCGGAGGGCATGGTAATGGCTGCAGGCCCTGGCGGAGAGGAAATCTACCTGCTGAGCCCGGATAGCGGCGCGAAACCAGGTCAGCGAATCAAGTAAGACGGTCAAGGCCCGGTATCCACTCAACGGCAGCGGATACCGGGCTTTTGCATATTCGCAACTCCCTCGCTCTGGCCGATACTGCCCACCTTGCAAAAGCGACCAGCCTGCTCGCTTCCTGGCAGGATCATGACTGACTTCATTGACATACATCCGGGTGTCGCACTCATGGACGTAACGTCCCAGTTGTCATCAAAAACGATGACAACAACCGCTTTCAGCCATTGGATCAGGTTTTGAACCTGATCGAGCGTATTGATGCGCTCCTGCCACAGACCCAGTGCGGCAAGTGCGGCCATCCCGGCTGCAAGCCATACGCCGAAGGTATCGCCAACGGCGAAGCGATCAACAAGTGCCCGCCAGGCGGTGATGAAACCATCATTCAATTGGCAGAGTTGCTGGCGGTGCCCGTAGTGTCGCTGGACGTCGAACGGGGGACTGCGCCCGCTCAGGTTGCGTTCATCCGCGAAGCCGAGTGCATCGGATGTACCAAATGTATTCAGGCATGTCCGGTCGATGCCATCCTTGGTGCTGCCAAGCTCATGCATACGGTCATCATTGACGAATGTACCGGCTGTGACTTGTGCGTAGCTCCATGCCCTGTTGACTGTATTGAGATGCATCCGTTGCTACTGGCGCCAGACTCACTGACAGCCGTTACACCACTGGTCGGCGGGTTGGTCCATAGTGAAGAACAGCGAGTCAGACGCCTTCGCAAACGCAACCGCGCTCGTCAGCGATTTGAATCGCGCAACACGCGGTTGCGCCTGGAGCAAGAGCGACGCATTGCAGAACGCCTGAGCCGGGCACAGAAACCGTCAGGGGTCGTATCGCCTTCAGCCTCTTTCGCAGCAAACGCTCGGGCCGACGAGACCAGTGGGCAAGAGGAGGCGCTGAAAAAAGCCCGTATCGCATTGGCCATGAGCCGCGCACAACTGAACAAGTCTCTCAAAGCCTTTGGCCACCCCCCTATCAGGGAACAGGCTGCGAGGTTGGTGGAGCTACAACATGAATACGAACTGACGGAGCAGGCTCTGGCAACGCTGGTGTCTGCATCGCCCAGGGCCTCGGCCCCACCCGCTGTGAAAGTCGATAACAGCGAGTTGAAGCGTGCCAAGATCCAACAGGCTATGGCTCGTGCGGCGTTAAGCAAGGCTCAGTCAGCCAACGCACCGCCGGAGCAACTGAGCCAACTGCGTACGGCGCTGCGACAGGCAGAGCTCGTATTCGAGACCGCAGAGAAGCTTCTGAACGCGCAGACCAACGCCTTGCCCTGATCAAGGCGACACGCGTCATCTGGCCAGGCACTGGCTCTGCGGACGTCAGAGCGTTGGCAATCCTGCAGCGCGGTGGCACATTATCGATCTCGCCTGGCTGCAGCCCACATATCTATTCTCAGGAATCGCTCTGCTCATGAATGCTGCAAAACGTCTGGAGATTTTCCGCAGACTTCACGAGGACAATCCGGACCCAAAAACCGAATTGGCCTACACCACGCCTTTTGAGCTGCTGATTGCGGTCATCCTCTCTGCACAGGCTACCGACGTCAGCGTCAACAAGGCAACAGCCCGGCTCTACCCTGTCGCCAACACGCCTCAGGCTATCCATGATCTGGGCGTTGAAGGACTGTCGCAGTACATCAAGACCATCGGGCTTTATAACAGCAAGGCCAAAAACGTCATTGAAACCTGCCGAATGCTGGTTGAGCTGCACAACGGTGAGGTGCCGAAAACCCGAGAAGCGCTGGAAGCGCTGCCCGGAGTGGGACGCAAAACCGCAAACGTCGTTCTCAATACAGCCTTTCGTCAGGTTGCCATGGCTGTCGATACGCACATCTTCCGGGTGAGCAACCGAACTGGCATCGCTCCGGGAAAAAATGTCGTTGAAGTGGAGAAGCAACTCATGAAGTTTGTGCCCAGGAATTATCTGCTGGACGCACACCACTGGTTGATCCTGCATGGGCGTTACGTGTGCCAGTCACGTAAGCCCCGTTGCGGCAGCTGCAGGATAGAAGACCTGTGCGATTACAAGCTGAAGACATCCGACGATTGAGCGCAATAGGGATTTGCCGCTTCACCGATTGAAAAAATCTTTTTTACCCGGTCAAGCTTTGTCGATATAAGGTGCGGCAATGCAGCCCACGCCTGGAGTCGACTTCATGAGTAATGGCAAAGAGCAACTAGACCTGGATGACGACGTCGTCGCCGTCGATACGGACGATGCGGAGCAAGTCTCCGTAGAGCCTGCAAAAACCAATCTGAGCAAGCGCCGCACCATCGATAATATGCTCGAGGAGCGGCGCTTGCAGAAACAGTTGGCCGATTACGACTTCGACCTTTGACAGAGCTTTGCAATATCAAGCAACCATAAGCCGCTATGTTGAAGACCTCTGATGGGCAGAGCCCTTCCTTGATGGTCGGTATCCGCAAATACGACGTGTCCCTGGGAGCGCGGAGCTTCAGACCAGCCCGTTACGCTGCGCAAGCTCTATGAGATCGACCAGTGAATGTGCGTTGAGCTTGAGCAACAGGCGCGTCTTGTAGGTACTGACGGTCTTGTTGCTCAGAAACATTCCATCCGCAATTTCCTTGTTGGTTTTCCCACGCGCCAGTTGCTGCAAAACCATCATCTCTCTACCCGAAAGACGGTCGACCATGTCCGACTCACTCGCATTGCCCATGCTTGAACGAACGGTGTGCAACGCTTGGTTGGGGAAATAGCTGTAACCCGACAGAACAGCTTTGATAGCGCTCAACAGCTCAGTGAGATCCTGTTGTTTGCATACGTAGCCTGCAGCACCGGCCTGCATGCAGCGCATCGAAAAATGCCCAGGCGCCTGGGAAGTAAGAATCAGGACCTTGAACGGCAGCGTCATGGCGGACAGGCGTGCAATAACTTCCAGCCCGTCCAGCTTGGGAATGCCTATGTCAAGAATGACAATGTCCGGCAGATGCTCACGGGCCAACTGAAGTGCGTCCACACCATTGTCGGTCTCGGCAATGACCTCGTAGCCATGACGCTCCATCAGCATGCGTACAGCAAGACGAATGACGGGATGATCATCCACGATCAGCACTTTATTCATGGGCAGTCCAATTTTCGTTATTCGAGTTTTCAGGGTGAGCACAATAGCTTAGTCGTTTAGTGCTTTGCATGGCGCTCCCCCCCGAGGACTAACAGCCAAAGACCATTCATACAGTTACAACAGAAAACTCCTACAAAACTTGGTACCAACGAACAATTTTTTAAGATTTTCATAACGCCTCCCTTCAGGAATTCGATGAAATCATGACCACGTAGAATGCCGGAACAAAGCATTGCCGGCCCCAAAAAAGCAGAATATTACAGCCTGACCAAGCAATCGCGTTCGTGCCATCGACTCTAAAAATGTAAAAATAAATGGGTACTTGTTCGACATCAAATTAATGCGAACACCCCCTCTAAAAGCTAGCGCAATGCCATCAACGCATTCTTTTCGCTTTCGGTTATGCATGAGTGGCTCCAGGAATACCGCGACTTATAAGCAGGGCCGATATCGCTTACTGTACAGACCCTTTATAAAGCCAAGGCAGTATCCATACCAGATTCGCCCTGATAAAAACGGACGCCCTTGTCAGAAAATTACACACCCATATATTTTTTTCGCATAAAAATGTAGTCAATGGACTTGCCCCTACAAAACCGGACACCAACTCCCCGTTAAATTGATGCTGCTGCCAAGCGCCTAAATTCTCTTGGCGACCGGTATTTCAAAGCGCTGT
>NZ_JAGTPK010000021.1 GCF_021147775.1 Pseudomonas californiensis | reverse complement strand
GAGGATTACGAAGCCTTGCTGCCGTGGAACTGCGAACCTCGACTTCACAGCTAAGCGCTTTACCTATCTTTTGCCAGGTGGGGTTTATGGAGCGCTTACAATGTAATGAGCTATCGCGAGCAAAGCGACGAACATGAAGAGCAATTCCAGCAGGCAATTGCAGCTCAGCTTGGTCTTACTGTGGAAGAACTGGACGAGTGGGTGATATCGGAGGAAGAGGAGTTTACTGATGACGGCGTGTTGGTCAGTCATTTCGTTGAATTCGACAAGAAGACCCCCTCGAGTATTCTGGCTCGGGTTGGCTTGGCGCCGGATGGCCCGAAAGTGAAGTACTTGGCACCCTGCATTATTCCGGATGATAACGTTCCTCGCCCGCGAACTGCAGAGGCCCCAGCACCTTTGAAAGAAAACAGCGTAACGCAGCAGTATCCCTCGTCGTTTCCCAAAATCATGAAGTGGCTGCTGGTCAGTTTGTTAGTCGCCGTGGGGGCAGGCGTGGCAACGGTTGCATGGATCATGCATACGTTGGGGCCGATGCCTTCTTTTGGCTGACTGTATGTGGCAGTAAGGCAACGTGTTATGCCGCTTCCTGATCTGACCAGCAGCAGATCCATCTCGTTACTGCTGTCACTGAAAGAGCAGCGAGACTTCATCGGGCAGGTATTAGCGTCCATGAAGCGGTTGGGACAGGAATAAAAAGCCTGACGTTTGGCCGGGTTGTTCTTACTTGCAGGTTCCGCCTTTATGGTGGGAACCGGTGCCCCCGGTCGGATGTGTGCCCTTCGGGCATGCCGAAGCAGAAACTGAAACGATCGAAAGCAGTGCGACAAGTCCAGCGATAGCTATCTTTTTCATGGAGCCTCCTTGCGCTGCGGGATGCAGATACCAGGCTATCGGCTACAAGCTGGCCCTCTTTAGGGAGGCGAAGCCAATCACCAATGGCTGCGCTACCAGAGAGCACGTCGTCACTCGACGGTTCAGTACCATTGGCGATTGATTTCTATGTCCATACGGCGAAGTTGTCTACACAGTTAAATGCATCCAGGCATGCATTAGCTGCGTGGACCCACCCGCAACTTAATGGTGCCGGGAGAATTCAATGAACTCACCTGAGCTCAGCACGTTTGTTGCTCGGTAGCCCTTGCCGGGGCTGTTACCCGATGCCGCATGGTGGATGTATCGAGACTGCGAAAACCAAACTTTGAGCTTGCTGTCAGGCCTGGGTGCGGATTATCGACGCCATGGAAACTGTGCCGTCCACGAAAGTGCGTTGTGGAGCATGGAACTGTATCGAAGGGGTACGATTATCACTGGAGATGGACCATTTGTGGCAGCGGGAGCGTACCTGCGTGGAGGGCTTTATCTCGGAACCAATTGCATCGTGGGCCCAAACTGCGAAATAAAGAACAGCGTCATACTCAGCGAAAGCAAGCTGGAACACGTTGATTTTGTAGGCGAGTCCTTGATTGGCCATATTTCCTCCTCAGCCTTGTGGCTTACCTGCAGCTAAACACTTCTAGATAACCTCGGATCGTTCCCATTGTAGCTGCGCGCACCCACAAACGTTTTTCTTCAAAACGATGCATCGGTTTTTCCAGCCTTGCCTGATAACTGTTACTCATGTGTCGGTCTGAACGATACCTGCTGACTGTCCGCAGTTTTCCATCCCCATCACGGAACTACACGATGTCATTACGAGCCTATAAGGCCTCGTTCAGCACGGCTCGGCCGGTGAACGTGCATCCCTATGGTTTTTGGAGTTTTATGACATGAAGTCTTTTTTTCATCCTGGCTTGCTGCTGGCGATTGCTTTTCCCTTGGTGTTGGCCGGTTGCGGTGACAAGGAGCCGGAGCAGCGCGCTGCGTTTACCCAGTTTCTGCAGACTCGTATCGTCGACAAGCCTGGCGTGCGCGTTCCGACGCTCACGGACGACGAGAAAAAGTCGTTTGGCGACTACACCACGCATTACGCAGTGATCTCCGATTTCAATTCAGGTATGGACGCTTCGGTTCAGCCGTTGAACGGGCTGATGCAGAAGGGCTCTATTCGCTCCCTGAATGATGTCATTCAACATCGTGCAGACCTCAAGGCGGTGCAGGTCGGGCTTGACGAGATGGGCGCGAAACTGACCACCGAACAGGCCAAGGCGGACGCTGCACACGGTCAATTGAAGCAGCCTGATGATCTGAAAACTGTTTACGACAAGGCCTATGACAAGACGGTCAGTGTGCCAGCCAATACCTTTCGTGAAGTGCTGCCGCAGATCAACAGCACCTTCGAAAGCAGTTTGAAAATTGCGGACTACGTGGAAGCCCACAAGACGCAGATTGATATCTCGGGCTCTGTGGTGACCGTGAAAGACCCGGTCGTGCAGACTGAGCTCAACAAGATGCTGCAAGACCTGAACACTCAGGCCAGGAATCTGCAGCAGGCCCAGACCCGTCTGCAGTCTGTGATGTTGGGTCGATAACGCCAGCCGGCGAGCCCAATCGTCTGACAGCGCTGGTCTCAGGCCAGTGCTTCAGGCTAGGCCTGACGCGTTGCCTTGCTCTCAGATGGGGCACCGGTTGCGATTTCCTTTCTTCGGCCTAGTCTTCTTGTGGTGCTGACGTCTGTGTCAGGCCCTGAAGGAGGTGTGAAATGTCGAACGTCCCCCCGTTGTTTATTGATGAAGTGCTTGCCTGGGACAGCTTTGCTGCTGCAGCGCTGGGTGCGGCGATCAAGCAGGCCTCGTCGCCGGAGCAGGCGGTTGAAGCGGCTGCTGACATGGCTGACAAGCTGGTCAAGGAACGTGCGAAGCGTATCAAAGCAGCGAAAGAGCAGCTTTTTCAGCATTGAGCGGGGCGCTGGCCGGGCCAGGTTGATGGGCTGTCACCATCACGACCGGTGTAGGGTATGATCCGCCTCCCATTCTGGCGCACCCCGAGCGCCTGGCCGAATAAAATGACGGACCCTGACGCGCTGATAGTCGTGCTTCGCGACGCCTTGCCCGAAGATGCTTTGTGTCTGGGAGCGCTGGGTGCCCAGGTTTTTCTCGACACGTACGCGACGCAAGGTATTCGCGAAGCCATTGCGCATGAAGTGTTCGATGTGTTTTCGCCACAGGCGATGACACAGGCCATCACTCGACCCGCATGCATCCTGCTGATCGCCGAGTCGCGTGGGCATCTGCTGGGTTTCGCGCAGGTTGCGTTGGATACGGACCACGATATGCTGTGCACGCCCGGCGCAGCAGAGTTGCAGCGCCTCTATGTACAGGAACGCTTTACCGGAAAGGGCATAGGCCATCGCTTGCTTGAGGCCGCTGAACGACGTGCGGCCGACGCAGGTGCGATTGGTCTTTGGGCAACGGTCTGGGAGGACAACGTCAGGGCACTGGAATTTTATCCTCGTAAAGGCTACGTACTGAAAGGCGTGCCCCAGTATCTGTTTCAGGGCGAAATAGTTGGGAACTGTTTATTTTTCAAAACGCTGGTTGGCTCCGGCGCAAAAGACGTTGCTCTGCTATAAGGACGCTGAATGCTGCGCATACTTGGAAGAAGCTCATCAATCAACGTCAGAAAAGTGCTGTGGGCGTGTGAGGAGTTGTCGGTAACTTTCGATCAGGAAAACTGGGGCAGCGGCTTCAGGCCAACCGACTCTGCCGAGTTTGTCGGGTTGAATCCCAATACCATGGTCCCGGTAATCGTCGACGGCGGGTTTGTGCTCTGGGAGTCGAACAGCATCATTCGCTACTTGGCGAATCGCTATGATGGCGGTCATCTTTACCCGGTCGAGCCTCGCGCCAGAGCGCAAGTCGATCAGTGGATCGACTGGCAGAGCACCGAGCTGAATCGCTCGTGGAGTTATGCCTTCATGTCGCTGGTCCGCCGTTCCGTCGACTTCCAAGACCCTGGGGCGCTGGCCGAATCGTGTGCCGGCTGGACGCAAAACATGCAGATTCTGGATCGACAGCTAGAGCGCACTGGCGGGTACGTGAGTGCCGAGCACTTTACGCTGGCGGATATACCCATTGGGCTTTCGGTCAATCGCTGGTTTGAAACGCCGCTTGAACATCCTGATCTACCTGCTGTGAATGCCTATTACGAGCGCCTTAGCAACCGGCCTGGCTATTTGCTTTATGGCAGAAACGGAACCCCGTGACTTCTCCCGGTCCGCCCCAGTCTGTTTCACCATCCATTCCTGAATACCCGTAGGAGTCGTTGCCTTGACCACGATCAGAATTACCGCTGGCGGATACACGTTTCTGGCCGAAACCAACCCTGAAGCTCCGAAGACAGTCGCAGCTTTTCTGACGTTGTTGCCTTATCGGCAGAAGTTCATCCATGTTCGGTGGAGCGGAGAGGGCTGTTGGGTGCCGCTGGACGACTATCAACTGAAATTGGACGACATCTTGATCGGGTTCGAAAACGCGACCAGTCACCCTTCAGTGGGTGACATCCTGTTTTATCCGGGCGGTTACAGCGAAACCGAGATCATTCTGGCCTATGGTTCATGCTGCTTCGCCAGCAAGATGGGGCAACTGGCAGGCAATCACTTCCTGACCATCACCGAGGGTAAGGAGAACCTTCGCAAGCTGGGGGTCAAGACCTTGTGGGAAGGCGCTCAGGATGTGGTCTTCGACCTGGCGTGACTGTGCAGACAGCGGGCACTGATCAGGCAGTAGTAGTTTGCCAGTATTTTGGAACTGCTGATCTCCGTCGCGGGTCTAGTCAACAATGCTTCCAGCTCCTGGAAGCCGATCTGGAGACCCGTCCTTGAATATTTTCGAAGCATTACGCGAAAGTCATGACCGTCAACGCGGCTATGCCGATGCGTTGATCAAGACCAGCGGTGACTCAGAAGAACGCGCGCAGGCTTACAAACAGCTCAAGGAGGAGTTGCAGGCGCACGAGACTGCCGAAGAGCGCTTTTTCTACATTCCGTTGATGGCGCACGACAATGGCGTCGATTTGAGCCGCCATGCCATTTCCGAGCATCACGAAATGGACGAGATGATGGAAACGCTGGACGAAACCGAAATGTCGAGCCCGGCCTGGTTGGCCACGGCGAAGAAACTGTCGGAAAAAGTGCATCACCATTTGAAAGAAGAGGAACAAAAGTTCTTTCAGATGGCAGGCAAGCTGCTTGATGAAAAACAGAAGCAGGCGTTGGCCAGCGATTACGTCAAGGAATACGAAGAGCAATTGGCTGAGGGATGACATGCTGCGGCAATGCTAGAATCGAATTTTTATCGGCGAAGGCATGACATGAAGGTTCCGTTCTGGTTGATCGCAGCAGGGGTTTCGACAGCATTGGTGGGTTGCGCTGCACCCTCCAGTTCGGCCAGGTCGGCCGGGCCATTCAAGGTGCTGTCCAGCGCCAAGCAGGACGCTGCCGTTGCTCAATGCATCCAGGTGACCTGGCAGAACGAAGCCATGTTTGGCACGACTTCGGATGTGTTCATGCACAAGCTGTCGGGCGGTGGGTTTACTGTATTCACCACCGAAGCGCGTTACTTCGTCGACGTACACCAGCAAGGCCCGGCAACTGCCGTTGAGTTCTACGCGCCGCAGGGTGATCCGCAATCGTCGTTGCGCTCAGCGGCCATTGCAACCTGTCTTTGATGCATGATTGCTGATGCACGACAAAAGGCCCCGATCATTCGGGGCCTTTTGCCTTTCGGCGGTGATGTTCTATGGCACATGGGTGATCAAGGATTGGCAGTCAATGCTCTGATGATCTGCGGAGAGGCCAGCAAGTCTTTCAGGGCCTGCTTCCCGGAATCCTGAAAGTTTTGAATCTGCTCATCGTTCCTGGCGTGCTGCGTGCCCAGTACCTTGCCGTTCTCGTCGATGACCGAGGCATTCATGTCATAAACGAACTGCGTACTGAAGTAGGTATCGGTTTTCCATTCGTTGATCTTCAGCACCAGCAAGCGCTGGTTAGAGCTGCCGGCCTTGAGGGGCGGGTCGAACGTTTTGGCGCTGGCGACGATGTTGGAGTTGGCCAGCGCACTCAGCACTGAACGTTGAAGATCTGTTGCCAGTGCACTGCCGCTGACAGTACTCATGTCGAACGAGTTGTAGTAGGTGCCGCGCGTTACGCCAACGAAGGTGTTTTTCTTTTCTTCGGAGAGAACATAAGGGCGCATGTCATACACGGCAACGGCAACCGACTTGTCAGTCTTGATGTGCAGTTCTGGGCCCAGGGATGAGTAATCGACCTTGTTGCGTCCAAACGTACAGCCCGTAAGCGTCAGCACCAGAGCGGTGAGCAGAAGGGTTTTGATCTTGAACATCGTGTCTTCCTTGAGTGCTTGAAAGATGCCTCGTGCGAACGAGCGAATGCCCGCCTATCGGCTGTGATGCTGAAAACTGAAGATTCGTGTACCGGTATGGTTCAGCAATGTGCGCGTACGCACACTGTTGAGGCTTTGGCACCCATATGAGGTGATCCTTGGCTGCGATCCCGCAACTGCAAAGCGTTTTGGCAGATTCGCTGATTTTTCAGTTCATTGATTTGAATCGTCTTTTTTGGCCGGTGTTTTTCACTTGGCTTCTGTGGCACACTTTCTGCTGTCTATTCCGCTGTTACAAACCATTATCCGCTATAGCGGAATAACGAAAATATCAGCGGGGTTTATGTCATGCATCGCGGACCGTCTTTTCTGAAAATGTGTGCGTTTGTTCTTGCCGCTACTGCCGCGTTGGCCACTGCTGCGCAGGCGGCCGATGCGAGCAAGCTGGACGCCGTATTGAAACGTGGAAATCTCGTGGTAGGGACGGGTAGCACCAACGCGCCTTGGCACTTTCAGGGTGCCGACGGCAAATTGCAGGGTTTTGATATCGACATCGGCAGAATCATTGCCAAGGGGCTCTTCAACGATCCAGGCAAGGTTGAGTTCGTGGTGCAGTCTTCAGACGCCCGTATTCCCAACCTGCTGACTGACAAGGTCGACATCAGTTGCCAGTTCATCACGGTCACTGCCAGCCGCGCACAACAGGTTGCGTTTACCTTGCCGTACTACCGTGAAGGTGTTGCGCTGTTGTTGCCCGCCAACAGCAAGTACAAGGAAATCGACGACATCAAGGCCGCAGGCGACGGCGTTACCGTGGCAGTGCTGCAGAACGTGTACGCCGAAGAATTGGTGCATCAGGCGCTGCCCAAGGCCAAGGTCGATCAGTACGACAGCGTTGACCTGATGTATCAGGCCATTAACTCAGGCCGCGCCGACACCGCTGCGACCGATCAATCGTCCGTCAAATACCTGATGGTGCAGAACCCGGGCCGCTATCGTTCGCCGGCCTTTGCCTGGAGCCCGCAGACATACGCCTGCGCCGTCAAACGAGGCGACCAGGATTGGCTGAACTTCGTCAACACCGCTTTGCACGAGGCAATGACCGGCGTCGAGTTCCCCACCTATGCAGCCTCGTTCAAGCAATGGTTCGGTGTGGACCTGCCGGTGCCGTCGATTGGTTTCCCGATGGAATACAAGTAAGTCGAATCTGGCCTCTTCAAGGGCAGGGCAGGTCGAGAGGCCAGCCTTGCCAGGTACGCGAATCATGAATTATCAGCTGAACTTTGATGCCGTGTGGCGCGATTTTCCCAGTTTGCTGGCCGGGCTGGGCCTGGGACTTGAGCTGGCGTTGTTCTCGATTGCCATCGGTTGCGTAATCGGTTTGATGAATGCGTTTGCCTTGTTGTCGCGTTACAAAGCACTGCGCATCGTTGCGTCAATTTACGTGACGGTTGTACGTAACACGCCGATTCTGGTGCTTATCCTGTTGATCTATTTTGCGTTGCCCAGTCTGGGTATCCGCATGGACAAGCTGGCGTCATTCGTCGTCACACTGTCGTTATACGCTGGCGCTTATCTGACAGAAGTCTTCCGCGCCGGTCTGTTGAGTATTCACAAGGGGCAGCGAGAGGCCGGCCTGGCCATTGGTCTGGGCGAGTGGCAGGTCAGGGCGTACATCATCGTGCCGGTCATGCTGCGCAACGTATTACCTGCGCTGTCCAACAACTTCATCTCACTGTTCAAGGACACCTCGCTGGCGGCCGCGATTGCTGTGCCGGAGCTGACCTATTACGCACGCAAGATCAACGTCGAGAGCTACCGGGTGATCGAAACCTGGCTGGCGACCACCGCGCTGTATGTGGTCGCCTGTTATTTGATCGCCATGTTCTTGCGTGCCCTCGAACAACGTTTGGCCATTCGCCGCTAGGAGTTTGCCCCTATGTATCAAGCCCCTGGCTGGTTTCAGGAACTGTGGACGGCCCGTGAAGTGCTGTGGTCCGGTTTTTTGACCAGCATCCAGTGTTCGGCGCTGGCGATCGTGTTCGGCACGCTGATCGGTATGCTGGCCGGTCTGGTTCTGACCTATGGCGGATTTTTCGCCCGTCTGCCGATCCGGCTCTACGTTGATCTGATTCGTGGCACACCGGTGTTCGTGCTGGTGCTTGCAGTGTTTTACATGGTGCCGGCGCTGGGTTGGCAGATTAGTGCCTTTCAAGCAGGCGCCGTTAGCCTGACGCTGTTCTGTGGTTCTCACGTGTCGGAGATCGTGCGAGGTGCGCTGCAGGCCATTCCCAGCGGTCAGCTGGAAGCTGGCAAGGCCATCGGCTTGCGGTTCGGGCAGTCACTGCGCTACGTGCTGCTGCCACAGGCAATGCGCCAGATTCTGCCGACCTGGGTCAATTCGTCGACCGAGATCGTCAAGGCGTCGACACTGCTCTCGGTGATTGGCGTCGCGGAGCTGTTGCTCAGCACTCAGCAGGTCATTGCGCGTACGTTCATGACGCTGGAGTTCTACCTGTTTGCCGGTTTTCTGTTCTTTCTCATCAACTACGCCATTGAGCTGCTTGGGCGTCAAATCGAAAAACGGGTGGCCCTGCCATGACATCGACTCACACTGCGACCTCAACCCAGACCCGCACCGCAGGCCCTGCGCTGCTCAGCATTGAAGGGCTGCACAAGTCCTACGGCGCGGTAGAGGTGCTCAAAGGCGTCGATTTGCGCATGCAAAAGGGCAATGTCGTGACGCTGATCGGCTCAAGCGGATCAGGCAAGACCACCTTGCTGCGTTGCGTGAACCTGCTGGAAGAGTTTCAGGGCGGGCACATACGCCTTGACGGTCAGGACATCGGTTACAGCGATATCGATGGCAAGCGTACACGGCATCCTGAGCGCTTGATCGCTCAGCACCGCGCGATGACGGGCATGGCGTTTCAGCAGTTCAATCTGTTCCCGCACCTCAGTGCGCTGCAGAATGTCACGCTCGGCCTGTTGAAGGTCAAAAAAATGCCTAGGCATCAGGCGGTTGCACTGGCTGAAAAATGGCTGGAGCGGGTCGGTCTGTTGGCACGGCGCGACCACTTCCCCGGTCAGTTGTCAGGCGGGCAGCAGCAACGCGTAGCGATCGCACGGGCCATTGCCATGAACCCCAGCCTGATGTTGTTCGATGAAGTCACGTCGGCTCTTGATCCGGAACTGGTCGGTGAAGTGCTCAACGTGATCAAGGACCTCGCAGAAGAAGGCATGACTATGTTGCTGGTGACCCACGAGATGCGCTTCGCCTACGAGGTGTCCGACCAGATCGTGTTCATGAATCAGGGGCGTATAGAAGAGCAGGGCGCTCCCAAAACCCTGTTCGAGCAGCCGAAATCGGCGCGTTTGAGTGAATTTCTCAAAAACATTCGTTTCTAGATTTTTTCAAAAGGAGAACCCCATGAGTATTACCCGTTATGGCGCAGGCAGCACCGCTGGTGGTGGTCAGCCACGTCCATTTGCCCGTGCAGTCGAGGCCGATGGCTGGTTGCACGTGTCAGGTCAGGTACCGGCGCAGGACGGCGAGATCATCGTCGGCGGTATTGTCGAACAGACCCATCAGACGATGCGCAACCTGGTTGCGATTCTCGAAGAGGCCGGTTACGAGCTCAAGGACGTGGTGCGTGTAGGCGTGTGGCTTGAAGACCCTCGCGACTTCTGGAGTTTCAATAAGGTGTTCGGCGAATACTTCATGCCCGAGCACGCACCGGCGCGTGCTTGCGTGCAGGCCAGCATGATGGTCGACTGCAAGGTAGAAATCGACTGTATTGCTTACCGACGCAAGTAGCCGTTTCAGGCAATCCTGCGACAGCAGAGGGGTAAGCGTGCGGCGTGCAGTTTTCAACCAAGGACAGCATCACATGACTGAAGACACGATCAAGCGCCGGGCGCGTGGTCTGGACCGGGCGTTCGATATTCTGGATTTCCTCAAGGAAAAGGCCACGCCCATGCGGCCCAACGAAATTGCCAGCGGCATCGGCAGCCCCAAATCGACGGTGTATGAACTGGTCGCCTCGTTGCTGGAACGCAGGATTCTGGAGTCAGTGGGCAAGGACGGGCATGTCTATCTGGGCCGTCAGTTGTACTTTCTGGGCCAGGCGCATTTGCGGCATTTCGACTTTACCCGCGAGGCGGAAATCTGCCTGGGCGATATCGTCAGCCAAACGCGGGAAACCGCGCAGATGTGTCTGCTCAACGGGCGCAAGTATACGGTCGCGCTGATGAAGGAAGGCGAGCGGCATTTCCGGATTTCTTCGGACATTGGTGAAAACGCCCCGATTCCCTGGACGGCTTCCGGACGGCTGTTGCTCAGTCACCTGAGCGATCAGGAAATCGTCGACCTTATCGATCCCGAGGACTTCATCCTGCCAGGCGGCGAGCGTTTGCCGCTGGATACTTTCCTCCGCGAAATCCGCAACGCTGGCGAAGAGGGCTTCTTTTCCTTCGACAGTGTGGCGGACACCTTTACCCATTGCTTTGCCGCGCCGGTCAAGGACGAGCAGGGACGCTGTATTGCAACGCTGTGCATTGTCGCTCCGCGCGCCGATGCCAAGGCTCATTACTGCGACTATCGCCGAGTGCTGATCAACAGTGCCAATGGCCTGGCTCGCCGAATCAACGAATAACAGCTGGAGGTACTGATGAGTATTGCCGTCATGGACAAGGGATCTGCACAGCCGGGTGACAGCCTGGTCAGTGAGGTGAGCCTGCCCGCCCTGGTCATTCACCGCAAGGCGCTGGACCACAACATTCGCTGGATGCAGAGGTTCGTCACCCAGAGTGGCGCCGAGCTGGCTCCGCATGGCAAGACCAGCATGGTGCCAGCACTGTTTCGGCGTCAGCTGGAAGAGGGCGCATGGGGCATGACGCTGGCTACTGCCGTACAAACCCAGGCAGCTTATGCCTATGGCGTTCGACGGGTGTTGATGGCCAATCAGCTGGTGGGTGCGCCGAACATGGCTGTGATTGCCGGTCTTCTGGCTGATCCCATGTTCGAGTTCCACTGCATGGTCGACCACCCTGACAACGTCGCTGCATTGGGTGAATATTTCGGTGCTCGCGGGTTGCGCCTTAACGTGATGATCGAATATGGCGTGCCCGGCGGGCGTTGTGGCTGCCGTACAGAGGCTCAGGTGCTGTCCCTGGCGGACGCCGTGCTGGCACAGCCCGCCCTGGCGCTGACCGGCATTGAAGGCTACGAGGGCGTTATCCACGGCGACCACGCCGTCGACGGCATCAAGGCGTTTGCGGCTTCTCTGGTGCGACTGGCAGTCGAATTGCAGGACAAAGGCTCCTTTGCGCTTGAAAGGCCTATCGTCACGGCCTCGGGTTCAGCGTGGTACGACCTGATTGCCGAGGCGTTCGACGCGCAGGCAGTACGTGAGCGTTTTCTCAGCGTCCTGCGGCCCGGCAGCTATGTGGTTCATGACCACGGTATCTACAAGGACGCGCAATGCTGCGTACTGGATCGGCGTGCCGAGCTCAGCGAGGGCCTGCGCCCGGCGCTGGAGGTCTGGGCACACGTGCAGTCCATGCCCGAGCCCGGGTTTGCGGTGATCGCGATGGGCAAACGTGATGTGGCCTATGACGCTGGTCTGCCCAATCCGCTGCTGCGTTACAAAGCGGGCGTGTTGCCAGCCGCAGGCAAGGACGTCAGCGCCTGCAAGGTCACGGCGGTCATGGACCAGCACGCGTTCATGACGGTGGCACCTGATTGTGAATTGAACGTTGGCGACATTATCTCGTTCGGCACTTCGCACCCGTGCCTGACGTTCGACAAGTGGCGCTCAGGCTGTCTGGTGGATGATGAGCTGCACGTGATCGAGTCATTCAATACCTGTTTCTAGGCTTTGCCCCCCCCAGAGGAAATCCCCCATGAGCCTTCCACGTATCGCCCTGATCGGCGAATGCATGATCGAATTACAGCAGGCTGCTGACGGCAGCCTGCGTCAGGCTTTCGGCGGTGACACGCTGAACACGGCGGTCTATCTGTCCCGTCTGCTGGGCGATGCCGGTCAAGTGGATTACGTCACGGCGTTGGGCGACGACAGTTTCAGCGATGCCATGTGCCAGGCCTGGTCAGACGAAGGCATCGGCCTTGGCAACGTGCAGCGCTTGCCGGGCCGATTGCCGGGGCTGTACTGCATACAGACGGATGCCAGTGGCGAACGGCGCTTTCTGTACTGGCGCAACGAAGCGGCGGTGCGCGCTTGCTTCACGACGCCTGCAGCTGAACCCATTCTTGCGGCGCTTATGGGCTACGACGTACTGTATTTCAGTGGCATCACGCTGGCGGTGCTGGGTGAGCAGGGGCGCGCCAGGCTGTTTGAAGTGCTCAAGGGCGCCCGTGACCGAGGCGCAATGATTGCTTTTGACAATAACTATCGGCCCAGGCTTTGGGGCAGTGTCGAGCAGGCGCGGGAGGCCTATCTGGAGTGTCTGCCTTATGTGACGCTGGCATTGCTGACTGAAGACGATGAACAAGCGCTGTATGGGTACACCGACAGCGAGCAATTGCTCAGTGCTTATCGCCAGCGTGGTATCGAGGAAGTGGTGATCAAGCGCGGCGCGCAAAGTTGCCTGATAGAAACCGGTGGTGAGCGCTTCGAGGTTGCGGCGCAACCCGTGAAACGCGTGGTTGACACCACTGCTGCCGGGGATTCATTCAGCGCCGCCTATCTCGCTGCCAGGCTCAAGAGCAAGCTGGCGCAGCAGGCCGCTGAGGCTGCTCACCGACTGGCCAGTGTGGTCATTCAACATCCCGGCGCGCTGGTACCAAAATCGGTCATGCCGCGTTGATATCATCTTCCAGATAACATGCAGTGATCGGCTAACGTCCTGACAGCAAAGCATTTCGCTGGAACCCGGACGAGAATCCGGCCACCATAGGCGTCTTTTATGCCTGCGAGCTACTTTCCGGAGTCTGCGTGCCTGACGACCTGCCTTCTGCGCTTCCTCATGACCTGGATGTCGACCTCAATCCGCCTGACCAGCTACCGTTTTTCAAACGTGTGCTTGCACGCCTGATCGCAAAAAGCTTGAACGCGCTGGGTTCGCAGCATACGCCGTCGTGGTTTCAGGGGCATGCCGATGGCTACCTGAACGGGCACATCGAGGGCGTCAGGGAGGGCTATGCCGACGGCTATCTGGACGGTCAGGAGCAAGGTCGTCAGGTTCTGCTGATCAACGATACTCGCCCGGCACAGCACCGTGGCCCGAAGGTTGATGACCATCTGTTCGATGACTGGCGCCTGGCATTGACGCCAGAACTCAAGAAGCGCATCAAGGCCGACGTCGCCGAGAAACTGCCCGCTCACTCGCAGCCCAGCGCGGCGCAGTGGAAGATGATCTTCAGCGATACGCCGTCCACCTATGTCATTGCCGGGGCCGGAGCAGGCAAGTCAACCTCGCTGGTGCTGCGCATATTGTTGTTGCATCACTATCTGGGCCATGAGCTGGATGCCATGACTGTGGTGACCTTCACTCGTGAATCGCGCAAGGACTTCATCAGCAAACTGATCGATGTCATGGCTCTGTGGGGGCATACCCTCGGCGCCAGACAGGCCAGAGAACTGGTCCGTACCTTCCACTCACGCATTTTGCCACTGGTGCGCAGCCTGCCGGGCTACGAGCAATTGCGTGCTTTCGAGAACCTGACCAGTCAGACGCTCGTTCCGGACGACCCTGACAGCAACCCGTTTGATTTGCGCATCAACGATGCGCAGCGCGAGCAACTGAATTTCTGCTATCGCGATCTTTACGCCAGCAACGAACGCTTTCGTGAAGTCATGATGCCGTTGTACCGGCATGCGTTGCAGCTCAAGGAGCTGGACCGTGACCATCCGGATGTGCAAAAGCGCGTCGCTGTCACCGAGTTATCCTCGAAACGGGATGAAGAGTGGTGCGACACCGTCGAGGATTTGTGGATACGCGCCGGTGCCTGGCCTATAAAAGGCATTGAGCCTATGCGCCAAGCCATTGAAATAAATGGTTTTTCTTTTAACTTTCATGGCTATATTGCCGAGCTGGACGCCTGGGTTGTCTTGGGTCTCGACCCCAGCGAAGACCAGCAGCTCAAACGTCCCGGTGCGAAACTGCCGGTCTGGGCCGAAGGAGTCATAAAGCGCACCCTGTTTCAAGCTTTCTGCAATAAGCCTTTGATATGGATGGATAATTACTCAAAATCCAAGGGGCTTCTGCAATCGTTGGCTGGCACATCTGCAGCCGGTCCCGGCTTTGAATATCGGGTCAAGGGTGAGCTGGGCGCAGCGCCTCTGCTGGACGGTTTCGTCACAGCAGCCAGCTTCATCGAGAACCTTGGCCTGGACGTTCCGAGTGCCGTCGCCGAAATGAGCTTTGCCAGCGACGACCCGGATCGGTATTTCTTCGAAGCGCTGAGCCTGTTCTGGAAAGCGTTCGAGCATCACCTGTTGGCTCAGTCACCTCCCATCATGACCTACAACCGGATGTTCGCCCTGTTTGGCGAAACCAGCCCGGAAAACCTCAGGCATGTCAGTGATCCGATGTTGCGGCCTTTGTCCCACTTGATGATCGACGAGTTTCAAGATGTTTCACCGCAGATCGTTTCGTGGCTGCGCGCCAGTCTGCGCGAGATCAGGCGCCGTGGCCCGGCCATGCATGTCGGTCGGATCGCCCAGCATTCATCGCTGCTGTGCGTGGGCGATGACTGGCAGTCGATCTACGGCTGGCGTGGCAGTTCGCCCAAGTATTTCATGGAGTTTGCCAAGGAATTCTCGTCGCCTGCTACGACCAAAGTCATGCTCAGCGAAAACTTCCGCAGCCATCAACACATCATTGATGCAGCCGAGCACATCGTGCGTGCAGCACCCGCCATCCCCGGTAAAAAAGCCAGGGCCGGCGGTGCACCTCAAGAACTGTTGCCTGTGACAGTGCTTGATCGCGACGAGGATGAATTGGCTGCGCGTGTGGCCGAGCATTACAACGACGGTGATTCGATCCTGTTGCTCTATAGAAAGGGCAGCGAAAAGGCCAGGTTTTCGGAGCGACTGCAGGCACTCATCGAGGCTGATGGGGCCTCTCAGGCCCGACGCATCAAGACGCTGACGTATCACAGTTCGAAAGGCTTGCAGGCGGACGCTGTGTTTTTGCTGGGTGACTGCCAGCATCTGACAGTCTCGCCCTACAAGAATCAGGTCTATCGCCTGGCAGAACTTGGGGATGCAAACGATCTTCAGCCGTTCGATACGGCGCAGAAAGACGAGGTGCTGCGTCTGGCTTACGTTGCGATCACTCGTGCTGCTCGGCACTGCCATTGGTACATTGATGAAAATACCTCAGGCGGGGATGCGGCGAGCCAGCCCAGGGCTTCTGACCGCGTCGCGTCAGACAAGCCGTTCTTTGAAGACCTGCGCAAACAGCCACAACGAGGGCGGGCAGACGTGGTTCAGGAAAAGCTGACCACCTGACCGCGAGTGCCAAACAGCTCCAGTTCGTCTTCGATGGCCTCGATGATCCGCTCGACGTCAGTGGCGTTCATGACGGTTGCACAGGGGAGCCCGGCAATGGCCAGGACGGTTTCACCACTGGCTCGGTCGAACAGGCGCGCGATCATGCTGCTGGGCGCATCCATGCTGGCTTCGAAGCCTACCGGATGAAAGTGCCAGCGCATCAATTGGCATGCGTTCGGGAACGTGACTTTGTTCATAGAGATGGCCCACCTTGTTCAAACGAGCACTTGCCTGCTCCAAGAGGTAGGGAGACCTTCGAGACGCGACCGACAAAAGCCAGTGACACTGACCAAGAGTGGGCTAAAACTCTTTTGTGCCGTGGTGCTTTCCTGCGATGTTATCCGAGCGGTCTGACCAAGTTTAAAAATAGCACCGGGCAACGCCGAGCTGGAAAAATTTTTCATGACAGCGAAAGAAAATATCAATTATTTGATCTGCGTCATGATCGTGTATTTGTTAAGCGCATTCTGTGCAGGTATTGATGCCTTGTCATGGACTAGGGCAAGCTGCGGTCATTGACCTGAGGAAATAACAATGCTTAAAAAATCCCTTGCTGCGCTGATGTTGCTGGCCACCACCAGCCATGCAGCAGAGACGGTCAATATCTACAACTGGACGGACTATATTGCTGCCGACACGTTGAAGAATTTCGAGGCGACGACGGGTATTAAAACCAGCTACAAGACCTACGAGGACAACGAGAATCTCAACGAAACGCTCATTGCGGGTCATTCAGGCAACGATATTGTCTTTCCTTCGGTGCACTTCATGGGGCGGCAGATTGAAAAGGGCCTGCTCAAGCCCCTGGACAGGAGCCAGTTACCGAACTGGAAGAACCTGAATCCGGTACTGCTCAAGGCGCTTGAGGCCAGCGACCCCGGTAATGAGCATGGTTTTCCCTATCTGTGGGGGAGCACCGGGATTGGCTATAACGTCGGTCAGGTCAAGGCACTGCTTGGGAATGATGTGCGGCTGGACTCATGGGACCTTGTCCTGAAGCCTGAGAACATGAAAAAACTCGCGCAGTGTGGTGTTGCGTTTTTGGACAGTGCACCAGCTTTGCTGCCCATTACCCTGAATTATATGGGGCTGGCGCCGCACAGCGAGCAGCCGGAAGACTATACCAAGGCGCAGGCAGTCTTGAGCGCGGTGCGCCCTTACGTTCGCTATTTCAGTTCAACACGCTATATCGAGGACTTGGCCTCGGGCAAGATTTGTGTGGCTGTCGGCTATTCGGGAGATATTTCCCAGGCAAAAGCGCTGGCCGAGAAAGCGGGCAAGGGCGTCAATATCGGTTATACCGTCCCGATGGAAGGCGCGCCAATGTGGTTCGACATGGTAGCCATGCCTGTTGATACTCCAGATCCGAA
The DNA here is from genome assembly GCF_021147775.1 of Pseudomonas californiensis. Classification (GTDB taxonomy): domain Bacteria; phylum Pseudomonadota; class Gammaproteobacteria; order Pseudomonadales; family Pseudomonadaceae; genus Aquipseudomonas; species Aquipseudomonas californiensis. The sequence goes on along the minus strand of NZ_JAGTPK010000021.1, from coordinate 77,033 downwards.
AGCGGCGTACGCCTTCATGAATTACCTGTTGCGGCCAGAAGTCATCGCGGGCATTACCAACGAGGTTCATTATGCCAATGGCAACGAGAAGGCCGACGCACTGATCAACCCGGGGCTGTGGTCCGACACGAATATCTACCCCGATGCTGACATGCTGGGTCGTTTGTTCGCGATGACGCCGGTTCCGGTAAAGATTGACGAACTGCGCATTGGGATCTGGAACGCTATCAAGGCAGGAAAGTAACCTGCCTGCCGGTCACTGGTTTCTCAGATAATGTGCGCCTGATGCAACTCGGTCAGAGCCTCAGCCTTGAGTCTGGCCAGAACCGGATCACGCCGGTCCCTTGGGCGTGGGACGTCCACAGCCACCTCATGCACGACCGTGCCGGGCCGGCTGCCCATCACCAGCACGCGGTCGCTCAAATATAACGCCTCGTCCACGTCATGCGTCACCAGCAACAGGGTGATTGCGTGGTGTGCGGCAAGTTGCAGCAGCAGGTCCTGAAGCTTCATGCGCGTGAAGGCGTCGACAGCGCTGAACGGCTCGTCCAGCAGGAGCACCGTCGGGTGGGAATACAGCCCGCGCGCGATTGCCACGCGTTGTGCCATGCCGCCTGAAAGAGCCTTGGGCAGCGCACCGGAAAAGCCTGACAGGCCTACCTCGTCAATCAGTTGGCCCACCCACTTGCGGTCAAAGGCCTGATCGTCGCCAAACCCTATATTCTGCTCGACTCTTAGCCAAGGCATCAGACGCGGCTCTTGAAAAACGAAGGCAATTTCACCTTCAGGCCGCTGTACTTCGCCTCGGAAGTCCTGCTCAAGACCGGCGGCGATTCTCAGCAAAGTACTTTTGCCGCAGCCACTCGGACCCAGCAGGCTGACGATTTCGCCAGGCTGCAGCGTCAGTTCGATACCCTGCAACACGGTACTTTCAGCGAAAGCCTTGTGCTCTACACGAATACTCATCAATGGCGCTGACATCTATCAATCCTCACGACTCTGGCCGTTGAACGTGTCCCGCCAGGCCAGACATCTTCTTTCGAGTGCGGCCAGCACGCCGTCGCTCAACTTGCCAAGTGTGGCCAATACAATGATTGCGGCCAGTACGATGTCTGGCCGCGAGGTTTCCCGTCCATCACTGAGCAGATAGCCCAGGCCCTTGGTGGCGGCGATCAGTTCGGCGGCCACCAGAAACATCCACGAAAGGCTCATGCCGCTGCGCAAACCGGTAAACAGGCCGGGCAGGGCGGCTGGCAGCAGAATGCGGCGGGTCAGTCGGTAGCGACTGAAACCGTACATCTGGCCAACTTCAACCAGCTTGCGGTCAATGCCTCGAATCGCGGCCACACCGTTCAGGTAGACCGGGAAGAATGCGCCTATGGCGATCAACACGACCTTGGAGGTTTCACCGATCCCCAGCCACAGCAGCAGAAGCGGTACCCAGGCCAGGCTCGGAATAGAGCGAAGCCCGGCAAAGGTGGGCTCCAGATAAGCTTCGGCTTCGCGGCTGAGCCCCACCCATGCCGCGAACACAAGCGCCAGGCTTGCACCGATCACAAAGCCACTGAGCACGCGTAACAGGCTGGCGCTGATGTGTTTCCACAGGGCGCCGTCCGCAAGGTCGCGCAGGGTGAGCACGATTTCACTCGGGGCTGGCATCTGATAGGAAGGCAACCAGCCGATGCGGACCACGAACTCCAGGAGGACAATGATCAGGACGGGTAATACCAACCCTTTGATTGGCGTTTTATAACGTACCCACACATTGCGTTCGGCCTTGGCGGACAGGAGAGGCTGCGCACCAGCAGAAGCAGTCTTGTCAGACACTGTCATGGATGGGCAATCACGGCTGCGGAGAACTCAGGGGTGATCAACTGATCAACCACCTGCTCGACATTTACGCCCTTGCGGACCAGTTCCTCAGACACCAGGATCGGCGCCGCAGCCTTGGACGCATCTACATCTTTCGCAGTGAGTTGCGGGCTGCTCAGGTCAGTGCGCGTCAACTGCAGCCTGGCAACCTCCAGCGGCAGGCCGGATTCAGTGGCCAACAATTTGGCCAACTCGTCAGGGTTCTGCAACGCCCAGTTGCGTGCCTTCTCATAGGCGGTCAGCACGGTCTTGATCGCTTGAGGGTGTTCCTTGGCGTAAGCCTCGGTGACACTGATCACGCCATAGCTGTTGAAGTCCTTGTTGCGGTATAGCAGGCGCGAGCCAGCCTGGATCTGGCTTGCGGCCATGTGCGGGTCAAGACCGGCCCAGGCGTCGACATCGCCTTTTTCCAAGGCTATACGACCGTCAGGATGCTGCAGGTGCAACAGTTCGACGTCATCCTTTTTCAGACCTGCCTGCTGCAAGGCGCGCAAGGTGAACAGGTAAGGATCAGTGCCCTTGGTGGCCGAGATTTTCTTGCCTTTGAGGTCGGCGACCGTTTGCAGCGTTGAATCTTTGCGCACCACCAGGGCCGTCCATTCAGCCCGGCTGTAGACGTAGACCGATTTGATCGGGCTGCCGTTGGCGCGTGCCAGTACGGCGGACAGGCTGGCTGACGAAGCGAAATCGGCGCTGCCGCTGTTCAGATATTCCAGCGAGCGATTACTGCCTTGGCTAAGTACCCAGGTGACTCTGGATTCAGGCAAGGCCTTTTCCAGCCAGCCGAAATGCCTGAGCGCCAGACTCACGGGTGAATAGTAGGCATAGTCCAGACGTACTTCAGCAGGTACGGTTTCTGCGGCCTGCACAGTCGTTTGCAGGCTCAATGCCGGCGCGCAGGAAGTGAGCAGCCATTTGGCAAGTGTGACCGGCGTCTGCAACCGAAACGAAACGAGAGGTTGTGGCATAGTGGGCGATTCCAGATCAGGGGTAGGCTGCGAAGGCTGGTTTTATATTTCCAAATCAGCGGTTCAAAGCGTTGAAAATGCATAAATGGAATATGCATGCTCTGTGCCATTACGGTCTGGGGGTTGTTTTGAGAGAGGGCGCTGTCCGATGGACAGGTTTTGAATGTTGCATGAGCAACAGAATTGTCGCGTGACTGTTGCGCTGGCAACATCTGGCAGGTGCCAGATGCGACACATTTGTTGACAGCTTATTGCATGAATCCAAAGGTATTTTGGCCTCAAAATGCAACAGAACGGCTTTTTTGGACTCCTACCGTCGGTGTTCTTCATTCCGAAACATAACTTTACTAGTCTTCATGCGTGATCAAGGGACACGTATTCGACTGATCCGAAAGGAGCTACAGGGTCGCGAGCCCGCTACGGCAAGCCTACTCGCAGCAGCGTAATGCTGACTTTCCCCTAACCGCGTACCGGACTCAGAAAACAATGAATATTCCCAAATTACCTTTGAGCAGCCGAATTCGGCGTCGCATCGCTTGGGTGTCTTTTCCCTCGCTTGCAATCGTTTTAGCAGTGTTGATGTTTTCCATGGGGGAGGGCGTGTATGCCGACCCGAAAAATGGCACGCAAACCTTGATTTTCCTGAGGCATGCCGAAAAGCCCTCAATGGGGCTGGGCCAGTTGAATTGTCAGGGCCTGAATCGAGCCATCGAGCTTTCCGAGCTGTTGCCAAAGGAATATGGCAAGGCCGACTTCATTTTTGCTGCCAACCCGACGCGTCATGTGGAAGAGGGTGATGGTGATCTGTCGTACAGCTATGTCCGTCCGCTGATGACGGTCGGTCCGAGCGCTATCAAGCTGGGGCTGCCGATCAACATTGATTTCGGTGCCAATGACACCAGCGATCTGGCCGACGAATTGATGCACGACAAGTACCACAACGCGACCATCTACACCGCCTGGTCACACGGTTATCTACCCGAACTGATCAACAAGGTTGCCAGGGAAGCTTCCGGCAAGGACATGCACCTGGTCGATGACTGGACGGGTGATGACTTTGATTCAGTGGTCGTCGTGACGCTCAAATGGGTCGACGGCAAGGCAACTCTGGATTACCAGAATCACAAGCAGGGCCTTAACAACGGTACCGAGTCCTGCCCGACCTCTACCTGATCCAGCCATGCGCGTCGGTGGTTCAGACAGCCCGGGCGTACGCCCTTCTTTTCCGCCGCAACGGCCTCTCAACCAAGGGTATCAGCGACCTGTTCGCATGACCCGGGAAAGCGCCCGACGACGTTGACGTCTCGGGCTCTGTCAGCTTGTGTAACCTCTTGATATTTCCCCGCATACCTCACTGCTGCTCAGTGCGATGGTTGAGCCCTGCTCGAAATGACGGTTTCGTTTGTATCTGCTTTGTACAGGTCGCGTACAGCCGTCCTCTGCCACATTTCCCACACCAGCCCGCTGTGGCGCCCGTGGGAGCGAAGCTTTTCATGTCAAAAGTTTATTGGTCCGCAAACAAGTCAGACACATTTCTGTGTCGCAATGGCGCACCGTCCGGCGGGCTGAAATGCTTGCCAACAGTCCGAATCTTTCTGGTTACTCCTTCATACGAGTGAGCGCTGGCTGCCATGAATAGTCTTACTCCGCTGAAATCCTCCCCGAGCGCCCACCTGTCAAACGTGCTGTATGGCCCGATCCAGCCTGAGCTCATGCAGGAAGAAGTGTTGGCCGATCTGCTGGAGGCAAGCGCACGTCGCTTTCCCAAGCAGGTCGCATTGATCTTTGGTGAGCGTCAGCTCAGTTACGAAGAACTGGATCGGCAGGTTGATCAGGTCGCATCTGCCTTGATCCACGCCGGTGTGCGGCCAGGTCATATCGTCGGCCTGTGGTTGCCACGGGGGATCGAGCTGTTGGTAATGCAGGCGGGCATTGCCAAGACTGGCGCGGCCTGGCTGCCGCTTGACCAGGATACGCCGGTGGAGCGTCTGCAAATCTGCATGGAAGATGCGGATGCGGTGGGCGTGGTGTGCTGCGCTACTTCGCAGCCAATGCTGAGCGCGACCGGACTGCAGACGTGGACTGCCCAAGCGCTGCAGACACCGACAGGCGAGGTATTGATACGTCGTAACGGCGCCTTGCCCGAGCATCCTGCTTACGTGATTTATACTTCGGGCTCGACCGGCAAGCCCAAGGGCATCCTGATTTCTCAGCGCAGCATCTGCCACTTCCTGCGCAGCGAAAACGCAATACTTGGCATACGCGCAAGCGACCGGGTCTACCAGGGCTTTTCGGTGGCGTTCGATATATCCTTCGAAGAGATCTGGATTGCCTATCTGGTCGGCGCCACGCTCTGGATCGGCCCGAAGGAAACCAGTGGTGATCCCGAAGTCCTGCCTCGCCTGTTGACCGAACAGCGCATCAGCGTTCTGCACGCGGTGCCCACACTGCTGGCGTTGTTCAGTGAAGACGTGCCAAGCCTGCGTCTGATCAACCTGGGCGGTGAAATGTGCCCCGAGTCCCTGGTTGAGCGCTGGTCCAGGCCAAATCGTCAGATGTTCAATACTTATGGCCCGACTGAGGCGACAGTGTCAGCCAGCCTGGCGCGTTTATCGCCTGGCGCTCCGGTCAACATTGGCACGCCGTTGCCCAATTACGGCTTGCTGGTGATTGCCAGCGATGGCCAGACCGGCAGTGAGCAGCAACCTGTGTTGTTGCCGCGCGGTGAAACCGGTGAGCTTTGCATCATTGGCCCGGGTGTTGCCGAGGGCTACTTGGGACGCCCGGACCTGACCCTGGAAAAATTTGTGTCCAACCCGTGGTCTACGGGTTATCACGATGCCCGTCTTTACCGCACAGGCGATCTGGCGCGCATCAATCATGACGGGCAAGTGCAGTGTCTCGGGCGCGCCGACGATCAAGTGAAAATCCGTGGTTTCAGGGTCGAACTGGGTGAGATAGAAGCGCTGCTGGCTCAACAGCCTGGCGTCGGCACCGTGGCCGTTCTGCTGCGCAATGACGACGGTGTAGACCGTCTGGTGGCTTATGTGGTCTGTGACGACGCGCCTCCTTCGGCCTTTACTGGCCAATTACGCAGAGCCTTGCAGGCCAGGCTGGCGCCCTACATGGTGCCGGGGCATTTTGAATTGCTCGACACCATGCCTCGACTGACGTCGGGCAAAATTGATCGCAAGGCGCTCAAGGCACGTCCCCTGGTCAATGAAGTAGCTGGCCCTGGCGCGGAGTCGGATGTGCCTGAGACAGTCGGGGAAACGGCACTCTTCGCAACGTTGACCATGCTGTTTCCGGGCCAGCCGATCCGTCGCGATGCCGATTTTTTCACCGACTTGGGCGGTCACTCCTTTTTTGCTGCGCGAGTAGCTTCGGCCTTGCGTGCCGACCCGAGATTTGCGCACTTCACGGTCCGCGATATCTATGTTCAGCGACGTATTGGCGCTATTGCGGCGGTGCTGGAGCAGACGCCGGAAACAGCCGACGAGCCGGTTCAGTGGACGCCGCCTTCGGCATGGCACCGCTGGCGTTGCGGTATGGCGCAGGCGCTGGTGTTGCCGATTATGGTCAGTTTGCGAATGGTCCAATGGCTGGCGCCTTTCTTCATGTACCATTTTCTTACTGGCGCACCCGGCGATTCAGTCCCGGTGGCGACACTCGCTTCAATCGCCGTGTTCCTGTTGGCGACGGTGCTGCAGTTCGGCCTCGCGATCGCTGGAAAATGGCTTATCGCCGGTCGCCTCAAGCCAGGCGTCTATCCGCTGTGGGGGCTCACCTATTTCCGTTGGTGGGCCGCGGATCGCCTGGTTGAATCAGCGCCGGTTTATCTGCTCAATGGCTCTTCGCTTTATCCGCTCTGGCTGCGTGCGCTGGGTGCTCGTGTCGGAGAGAAGGTCATTATTGGCAGTGCCAGCGTTCGGGCGCCTGACCTTCTGGACATTGGTGATGAAGTCAGCGTCGGCAATGGCGTCAGCTTCGAGAACGCGCGCGTCGAACGTGGCCAGTTGCACTTGGGGTGTGTCAGCCTGCAGGACAACGCTTGCGTCGGTTCTTACGTGATCATGGAGGGTGACACCTGCGTTGGTCCGTTCGGACATCTCGATAGTCAGTCGGCCCTCCCGGACAACCATGCAGTGCCCGCCGGACGCGTCTGGCAGGGTTCGCCAGCGCAGGATGTCATGGCGTTCGACACCTTGAGCCAGCCCGCGCGTCCACAGGTAACAAAAGCACGTTCGCGAGCCGAAACGCTGTTTTTCGTGGTCGGGATGCTAATGGTCGCTACGCTGTTCTTCATTCCGGTATTCCCGACCTTTTACCTGATCGACGGGTTCGATGCGCACCATGTCCTTCCATGGCTGCAGGGCGACAGCGTGGCAGGGCAGTTGGTCCGCTACGTTCTGCTGGCATTCCCAGCCAGCGCCGTGTTGATTGTCATCACGATGCTGGTGGCGGCCGCACTGCGCTGGATCGCGTTGCCTCGGCTCAAGCCTGGCAGCTATCCGGTGCACAGCAATACCTATTGCGCCAAATGGCTTGTCGGCCATATTCAGGAAGCGAGTCTTAACGTGCTGTCGGGTATTTACGCGACGGTGTATGCGCCGCTCTGGTTCCGTCTGTTGGGGGCCAGGATCGGCCGTGATGCCGAAATATCCAGTGCGCAGGGAGTGATTCCCGACCTGCTCACGCTGGGCGACGAAACGTTTATTGCCGATGCGGTGATGCTGGGCGATGAGCGTATTGATGGAGGCTGGATGACATTGCAGCCTACAGTGGTCTCCAACCGCAGTTTCGTCGGTAATGGCAGCTACATCCCGGACGGCACGGTACTGCCGGAAAATGTCCTGATCGGCGTGCATTCCAGTGCACCGCCAAACAGTGTGGTCAAGGACGGCGATACCTGGCTTGGCTCGCCACCGATCAATCTGCCTGCTCGTGAGCAGGTCAAGGGGTATCCCGACTCACTGACATTCCGTCCTTCACCACTACGCCGCCTGGCTCGTGGCCTGATAGAAGGTGTGCGCATCGTGACCCCCCACGCAGTGGTTATTGCAGTGGGCTATACGGTCATGCTTGACCTCATGCCGATGGTGGATCAGGACCGCTGGGGGGCTGTCCTGGGTTACCTGGTGCTGATCGGCCTGGCCTACAGCGCGGGTAACTTCCTGTTGGTGGCAGCCTTGAAATGGCTGGTTATCGGCCGCTATCGCAAACGCTCCGATCCGATGTGGACGCCTTTTGTCTGGTTGTCCGAAGGCATCACCAGTCTTTACGAAGGCATGGCCGCACCCAATTTCATGCGCTACTTGCGAGGTACGCCATGGTTGCCACTGGCCTTCAATCTGCTGGGCTGCAAGATCGGTAAGGGCGTGTACATGGACACCACCGATATCACCGAATTCGACTGCGTGACCGTCGGCGCAGACAGTGAACTGAACGCCAATGCCTGCCCCCAGACGCACCTGTTCGAGGATCGGGTGATGAAGATCGATCAAGTGATCATTGGCGAACGGGTTTACATGGGGCCTCGCAGTGCCGTGCTGTACAGCGCTGTGGTGGGTGATGGCGCTTATCTGGGGCCGCTGACGCTGGTCATGAAGGGCGAACATATTCCCGATAACAGTCGCTGGGCAGGTTGTCCGGCACAGCCCGGCAGGGCGTGAGCAGCCTTGTCGGTCCCGCAGTCAGTGGAACAGGTGTGGAGCGCTTCGTCGGGCTTGCAACCGAAATTGCCTGACGGCGTTTTGCTGGTCAGCGCCGTCACTGGCCACAACACCTCCCGAATCGATGCGCGAGCCTTGATCCGGGCACGCCTGTGCGCTGCACTGGCCTGTGCACTGCAGGTGCCGCCTGTTCATGTCACATTCATCAGCACGGCGGGGTGCCGGCCACGCGTATTGATCGAGGGATGGCCGGAGCCGGGGTTGTCCATCAGCCACGATGCCGGGCTGTCGCTGGCAGCGGTAAACCTGCACGGGACGGTCGGGGTTGATCTGATGCGGGTGCAATGTGTGCCGGACTGGCAGCAGGTCGCGCGGGACTATCTGGGCGATGAGGTGGCGGGCCGATTGCTTGAAACTTGCGATGCTTTACGTCCACAAGCGTTCAGCAGTGCATGGTGTCAGCGGGAAGCCGTCCTGAAGTTGTCGGGGCAGCCACTGGCTGAATGGACGCACGCAGCGGCCCCGGCGTGTTCTGTGTTTCAGATTGCCTTGCCCAACCCGTTCGTGGGCGCACTGGCGCTGATGTGATCTTGCGCAGATCAGCGTCAGTTCGGCCGCAAACGGACGTCAGCTCTCATAACCGCAAACCTTAACCTTTCAAGAACCTCATTGACTCGGCACTGTAGCGCTCACCGGCTACTGCGCTTGCGGCCGGGAAAATGGCATCCAGTTGCGCCAGGTCATCCGCGGTTAGCTCAAGCGTGGCCGCTGCTACGTTGCTTTCAAGGTATTTGCGTTGTTTGGTGCCCGGGATGGGAATGATGTTATCGCCTTGTGCCAATACCCACGCCAGAGCCAGTTGCGAGGCACTGACGCCTTTGGACGCGGCCAGCGTTCTGACCTTTTCCACCAGCACAAGATTGCGATTGAAGTTCTCGCCCTGAAAGCGTGGACTGAAGCGGCGGTAGTCATCAGCAGCGAAATCGTCAGGCGTGCGCAGAGCGCCGGTCAGAAAGCCACGACCCAGAGGGCTGTAAGCCACGAAGGCGATGCCAAGCCGCTTGCAGGTGGCGAGCACGTCATCATGCTCAGGGTCGCGTGACCACAGCGAGTACTCGCTTTGCACGGCGGCGAGTGGATGCACCTTGTGCGCGCGTTCGATGGTTTGCGCACTGGCCTCGCAAATGCCGATATGACGTACCTTGCCAGCCTTTACCAGTTCAGCCATGGCGCCGATGGTTTCCTCAATGGGGACATTCGGGTCTACGCGATGCTGATAGTAAAGGTCCAGATGATCGGTCTTCAGGCGCTGGAGACTGCCATCGATGGCGTTGCGGATGTAAGCCGGGGAACCGTCGACACCACGAGCGTGCGGGTCATCGCTGCGCACAATGCCGAACTTGCTGGCCAGATAAATCCCTTCACGTTTGCCTTGAAAGGCTTTGCCAAGCAGGGTTTCGTTGGTATGTGGGCCGTACATGTCGGCCGTGTCGAAAAAGGTAACGCCCAGCTCCAGTGCGCGGTGCAGTGTGGCGATGGATTCCTGCTCGTCGATGCCGGTGGTGTAGAAGTCCGACATACCCATGCAGCCCAGACCCAGCGCTGAAACCTGCGGGCCCTGATAACCCAGTTGGCGCGTAATCATCATGAATCTCCTTGAAGTGAAAAGACCGGCTAAGTCTCTGCTCAGTGTTTATCTTAATAAACAGTCATTCCTGGAATCACTGTTATTAAAATCCGAATAATAAACAACTCTGAATGAAGCTTTTCAGTTAGAGGCGATATGCCATTTGTCAGGCTTTGAGTCCGTCCGGCAAAACAGACTGTTCAGATAACTCTCGATGGAGTACAAATGTACTCCATGAGCCTATTATCTCCCCGTCGTAGCGCAATCCTTACCTTCATTCGCGATCGCATCGCGCAGCAAGGGCAATCGCCGAGCCTGGCGGAAATATCCGAGGCCTTTGGTTTTGCCTCACGCAGCGTGGCGCGCAAACACATCGTTGCCCTCACTGACGCCGGTCTGATCGAGGTGATACCGCATCAGGCGAGGGGTATTCGCCTGGTGCAGAGCACGCCACGCCCAGAACTGCTGGAAATACCGGTACTGGGACGTGTGGCTGCCGGTGCGCCGATCGGGCCGGACGTCGATGTGCACAGCACGTTGCATCTGGATCGCGGGACCTTCATCCGCGTTCCCGATTATTTGTTACGGGTGCAAGGTGACTCGATGATCGAAGACGGCATCCTCGATGGCGATCTGGTGGGTGTGCATCGCAACCCGCAGGCCAGTGACGGGCAGATAGTCGTGGCGCGTCTGGACGGCGAAGTCACCATCAAGCGTCTACAGCGCAGCGCCAACGAGTTGCGGTTGCTGCCGCGTAACCCGGCTTACCAGCCTATCGTCGTGACGCCGGATCGGGACTTCGCCATCGAGGGCGTGTTCTGTGGCCTGGTCAGGCGCGAATGATGGGCGCGGTGGTCAGTCTGGATGCCTTGCTCGATGAGCGCAGGGTCTGGAAAGGGCGTCAGACCGCGCCGCAGATCAGTCCGCAGCCCAGCGGCCATGCAACACTGGACAGTGCTTTGCCAACCGGCGGCTGGCCCGCCTCGGCACTGACCGAAATTCTGGTCCCGGCCAATGGCAGTGGTGAATTGCGCCTGCTGTGGCCAAGCCTGGCGCGGCTGTCGGAAAAGGGCGAGCGCATTGTGCTGGTCGCGCCGCCATACATTCCTTATCCGCAGGCTTGGCTGGCGGCCGGGGTTGACCTTCGTCAACTGGTGGTGATCGAGGCAGATGCGCGCAATGCCCTCTGGGCCGCCGAGCAGTGCCTGCGTTCGGGCAGTTGTGGCGCCGTGGTGTGCTGGCCCGGCATGGTCGATGACCGCGCGCTGCGCCGTTTGCAGGTGGCCGCTGAGACCGGGCAGACCCTGGCCTTTGCCTGTCGCCCACAGCAGGCCGCTGCCAACCCTTCACCGGCTGCACTGCGCATCGTTGTCGATACCCGTCCCGCACAATTGCGGGTGCTCAAGTGTCGGGGCGGGCTTGCGCCGTCCTGGCCTATCCCATTCCCGACCGACGCTTGAGGTTGCCATGTTGTGGGCCTGTATTCTGCTGCCCCAGTTGGCGCTCGATGGCGTCATGCGCCGTCGCGACGACCCCGATGAGCCATTGGCGTTGGTCACTGGCAGCGCTCAGCGGCGCGTGCTGCAAGCCGTCAATCCTGCTGCGCGCGCCCTTGGGCTCAAGCCCGGCCAGTCACTGACTGCGGCGCAGGCACTGGTACCGCATTTCGCGACGGTCGAGCACGACCCGGCGGATACCGAGCGTTTGCAGCAATTGCTGGCGGCCTGGGCGTACGGTTTCAGCTCCAATGTAAGCCTCAAGTACCCACGGGTGCTGCTGATGGAGATCGAGTCCAGCCTGAAACTGTTCGGGCCATGGCCGGTGTTCGAGGCGCGCCTGCGTGAAGAGCTGACAGGGCTGGGGTTCAGGCATCGCATCGTCGTGGCGCCCAATCCGGTGGCGGCGCGCATGCTGGCCAACGCTCATGACGGGTTGACCGTTGAGTGCCGCGAGGATCTGCGCAGCACGCTGGAACAGATGCCGCTGGATCGCATCGGTCTGAGTCGCGAAGTGGCGACCGCTCTGTCGCGCATGGGGCTGCGCAGCCTGCGCCAGGTGCTGGCATTGCCCCGCGATACCTTGGCGCGGCGCTTTCCGGCCAGCGTGCTGCAACACCTCGACACGCTGTTGGGCGAGCGTCCCGTGGCGCTGGAATGCTATATGCCGCCGGATTTTTTCGACGTACGTATCGAGCTGAATTTCGACGTCGAATCGCATCAGGCGTTGTTGTTTCCCCTTAAACGCCTTATTGCCGACCTGGCTCTGTTTCTGGCCGGGCGTGACAGTGGCGTACAGCGTTTCGCCCTGCATCTGGAACACAACGAAGGGCCGGACAGCGTTGTGTCAGTCGGGTAGCTGAGTGCCGAGCGTGAGGCTTCCATGCTATTCGAACTGGCCCGTGGACGCCTGGAGCAGGTACTGGTGAAGTCGCCGGTTAATGCGGTGCGGCTATTGGCGAAGGATTTGCCGGTTTTCGTCCCGGCTCACCGCGAGCTGTTTGATGAACGGGTGCAGCAAACCTTGCCGTGGGAGCAACTGCGCGAGCGGCTGCGTGCAAGGCTTGGCGATGAATCGGTCAATGGTCTGCGTGCGCTGGCTGATCATCGTCCCGAATGTGCCTGGCACTCGCAAAGTACCAGCAAGCCAGCGCCGGCCATGCGCGGTTTTGCACGCCCTGGCTGGCTGTTGCGAGAGCCGCAATCGTTGCCTGCCCACGCTGCGCGTATCGTGGCCGGGCCTGAACGCATCGAATCGGGCTGGTGGGACGGCGGGGATGTACGCCGTGACTATTACCTGATTGAAACCACCAACGGCCAGCGTGCCTGGGCGTATCGCAGCGTGGGTGAAAACGGCGATCTGTTGTTGCACGGCTGGTTCGCGTGAACAGCGAGTACGCCGAGCTGCATTGCCTGTCGAACTTCAGCTTCCAGCGAGGGGCTTCCAGCGCGCGCGAGCTGTTCGACCGTGCGCTACGCCATGGCTATACGGGGCTGGCGATTACTGACGAATGCACCCTGGCCGGTATCGTCCGCGCATGGCAGGCCTCGATAGACACCGGGCTTGCGTTGATCATCGGCAGCGAAATGCAGGTCGAGAACGGCCCGAAGATCGTGCTGCTGGTCGAAGACCTGTCGGGCTATCAGGCCTTGTGCGGTTTGATTACCGTGGCGCGGCGCAGGGCGCAAAAAGGCGCCTACCGGTTGTTGCGGGAAGACTTCGATCACAGGGTGGGTGGTCTGCTGTGTCTTTGGATGCCAGAGATCGAAGGCGACCAACAGGATTGTGCAGCTCAGGGTGAGTGGTTGCGCGACCACTTTGCCGAACGGCTGTGGCTGGGTGTCGAACTGCATTGCGGAGCGGATGATGAGCAACGCCTGGCTGACCTGCTGGCACTGGCGCAATCCCAGGGTATCCCGGCGGTAGCCTGTGGTGACGTGCACATGCATGCCCGAGGGCGTCGCGCTCTGCAGGACACAATGACCGCGATTCGGCACCACACGACTGTCGCTGATGCCGGACACCTGTTGTTCGCCAACGGTGAACGCCATTTGCGGCCAATGGATGCTCTGTCCGTGCTGTATCCGGACTGGCTGCTGGCCGAGTCGGTGCGAATTGCCCGGCGCTGCATCTTCAATCTTGATCAGTTGAAATACGAATACCCTCATGAGCTGGTGCCCAAACAGCACACACCCTCATCGTGGTTGCGCGAGCTTACCGAGCGGGGCGCGCGCAAGCGTTGGCCAGACGGCCCAAGTGCTGCGACACGGGCCCAGATCGAGAAAGAGCTGTTGTTGATCGCGACAATGAAATTCGACAGCTACTTCCTGACCGTGCATGACATTGTCGAATTTGCCCGCAGCCAGCACATTCTCTGCCAGGGGCGCGGGTCTGCCGCCAACTCGGTGGTCTGTTTTGCACTGGGTATCACCGAGCTGAACCCGGAAAAGAGCAACCTGCTGTTTGAGCGGTTCATTTCCGAAGAGCGCAACGAGCCGCCAGACATTGACGTGGACTTCGAGCACGACCGGCGTGAGGAAGTCATTCAATATGTGTTCCGGCGTTATGGTCGGGGCAGGGCGGCGCTCACGGCGGTCGCCAGCACCTATCACGGTTCAGGTGCGGTGCGCGATGTCGCCAAGGTGCTGGGCCTGCCGCCCGACCAGATCAATGCCCTGGCCGAGGCGATCAGCCGATGGAGTGACACACTGCCATCGCCAGAACGGCTGCGTGAATACGGTTTCAACCCAGACACACCTATCCTGCGTCGGGTGTTGACCCTTGCGGGCGAACTGATCGGCTTTCCCCGGCATCTGTCGCAGCATCCCGGCGGGTTTGTAATTTCCGAACATCCGCTGGAGACGCTGGTGCCGGTCGAAAACGCAGCCATGGCCGACCGTACGATCATTCAGTGGGACAAGGACGATCTGGATCTGGTGGGCCTGCTCAAGGTCGACATTCTGGCGTTGGGCATGCTCAGTGCGCTACGCAGGACATTCGATCTGGTCCACTTGCACAGAAACAAGCGCTGGACGCTGGCCGACCTTCCTGGCGATGACCGCAAAACCTACGAGATGATCAGCCGCGCCGACACCATCGGCGTGTTCCAGATCGAATCCCGTGCGCAGATGGCCATGCTGCCGCGCCTGCGGCCGGAAAAATTCTATGACCTGGTGATTGAAGTCGCCATCGTCAGGCCGGGGCCGATTCAGGGCGACATGGTCCATCCCTACCTGCGTCGGCGTAACCATGAAGAGGAAGTGACGTATCCACCGCGGCTCAAAGAAGTCTTCGAACGCACCCTGGGCGTGCCGCTGTTTCAGGAGCAGGTGATGCAAGTGGCGATCATCGCTGCCGATTACTCACCCGGCGAAGCTGACCAGTTACGCCGCTCGATGGCCGCCTGGAAACGCCATGGTGGTCTGGAACCGCATCGCGAGCGGCTGACCAAAGGCATGTTGGCGAATGGCTACGAGAAAGCCTTCGCTGAACGGATTTTCGAGCAGATAAAGGGTTTTGGCAGCTATGGTTTTCCAGAGTCCCATGCCGCCAGTTTTGCCCTGCTGACCTATGCCAGTTGCTGGCTCAAATGCCATGAACCGGCGGCGTTTACCTGCGCGCTGATCAACAGTTGGCCCATGGGGTTTTACAATCCTGATCAATTGTTGCAGGACGCGCGTCGGCATCAAATCGAAATCCGTCCGGTGGATGTGCGCTACAGCGATTGGGACTGTTCGCTGGAGCCTGTCGAACACGCCGATTACACACGAAACCTGGCCATTCGTCTGGGCATGCGCATGGTGCGTGGCTTTCGTGAGGAGGACGCATTGCGTATCGAGGCCGCCCGATCAACGCGGATGTTTGTCGATGCCACCGACCTGACGTTGCGAGCCGGGCTGGACAATCGTGCCGCAGAAGCACTGGCCGATTCCGGGGCATTGCGTGGCCTGATCGGGCACCGGCATCGTGCGCGCTGGGAAGTGGCAGGTGTCGAACCTCAGCGTCCGTTGTTTGATGATCTGCCCATTGACGAACGTCAGGTGACGCTGCCATTGCCAAGCGTGGCTGAAGATCTGGTCGCCGATTACGCCACGTTGGGCACCACGTTGGGGCCCCATCCGCTGGCTCTGTTGCGTCGGCAACTGGCTGCCAAGCGCTTTCGCAGCTCCAGGGATTTACTCACTCTGGAAAATGACCGGACCCTGAGCGTCGCAGGGCTGGTTATTGGTCGGCAGCGGCCTGGCACCGCCAGCGGGGTGACGTTTGTGACCCTGGAGGACGAGTTCGGGATGGTCAATGTCGTTGTCTGGCGCGATCTGGCCGAGCGCCAGCGTAAAGTACTGGTGGGTTCGCAACTGCTGCAGGTGTTTGGGCGGCTGGAATCCAGGAGCGGAGTGCGACACCTGATCGCCCAGCGTCTTTATGACCTTACGCCGCTGCTGACCGGCCTGGATGTGCGCAGTCGCGACTTTCAGTAGGTGACGTGGCGGCAGGCCCGCAACTTGCAGTGCAACAGCAACGCTGAAGCCATTCCCCTCCTGCCCCACGAGAGTCTTTTTATGTACAAGGATTACCCTGCCGCTTATCAAATGAGTAAAGGCGCAGCCCTGCAAGTGGACACCGGCTTCTACGCGCGTATCCGCGACGCTGCACAGCAACGCACGCTGGTCGAGCACTTCGAAGTTCCGATCCGTACGGGGCGGGCCTGGAAGGTCAAGGCGGGTCAGGTGTTTCGTGTCACCACACCGGTCGGGCCACAAGTGGGTGATTTCAACGTCTGGAACGCCAATGATCCGCGTGAACGCTTGTGGGCTGCGCGTACCCGGCAATTGCAGGGCGCGCATGTCAGCATTCATGACCGGTTGTGGTCGAACCTGCCGTTTCTGCGTCCGATGGTCACCATTACCGACGACAGCCTCGCCAGCTACGGCATCGATGAGCACGGCGGCCGCTTGCATGACTTGCTCGGTACGCGCTGTGACCCCTACGTCAACAAGATGCTCACCGGTGAAGACTTTCACCATCACTGCCATTCGAACCTGACTCGCGCTGTGCTCCCGCACGGGCTGACCGAATTCGACGTGCATGATGTGCTAAACATCTTTCAGTGCACCGGCCTCAACCATGACGACATGTACTTCATGAAAGCCTGTCCGGCCCAGAAGGGCGATTATCTCGAGTTCTTCGCCGAAATCGACTTGCTGTGCGCGTTGTCGACATGCCCGGGCGGCGACCTGTCGTTGCCCATGTGGGGCCCGGAAGCCCAGGACCCGTTGAGTGTCTGCAGGCCGCTGGGTGTCGAAATCTACAGCCTTGATCCTGAGTTGCTCGACGGCTGGCAACAGCCCCAGCGTGCAGCCTATAACGGGTTGCACGGTCTGCAGATCGGCAAGGCTGACTGGGAGCCGTAACCGCTCAGGCTGAGCGGGCCATCTTGCGCAGCCCCCAGACCATGGCGCCGCCCAGCGCCAGCATGCCCAGGAGCAGCGCTGAATAGGACACCCACCAGTGCAAGGGCGCGGTCATCATGCTGAACTCGGACATGCCGCCGATCCCTGCGATCAGGTTCAAGGGCAGGAACACCACGTTGATCAGGGTCAGTTTGCGCAACAGGTTGTTGGTGCTGTTGTTGACCAGATTGCCCCGGGCGTCCATCAGTCCGGCGAACACAGTCGAGTAGATTTCGGCCTGTTTGTAGCACTGGTCGTTCTCGATGATCATGTCGTCGATCAGTGCCAGGCTGTCGGCGCCGTACTGTTTGCCTTGGGCATGGTTGCGCAAGCGGGTCAGGACTGCGCCGTTGCTGTGGATAGCGTTGATGTAATAGACAAGGCTTTCGCTGAGATTGAACATTTGCAGCAGATGGCGGTTTTCCAGGGACGAGTTGAATTTCTGCTGCAGTTCTCGGGCAACCATCTTGATGACCTTCAAGTGGCCAAGGTAGTGATGGATATTGTTGAAGAGCAGCTCCAGCAGAATATCAACTGGCTGATTGAGCGGACGATTAGCACCCAGTGAGCTCAGTGGCTGGTCGTCGTCACAGATCATCAGCAACTGGTCATCGCTGAGCAGCATGCCGAACGACGACACATCGAATGAGAAGCTGTCCTTGCCCGAATAGTTCTCGGGTCGCTTCCAGATCAGGAACAGCGCATCTGGGTGGAATTCGATACGTGAAATTTCGTCCGGGTCCAGAGCGGAGGCAACTGCGTGTTCGTCCAGATGAAAACGCTTCAGCAGCAGCGTCCGCTCGCTGGCATCCGGCCTGCTGAACCACAACACTTGCGCGCCTTGCGGATCGCACGGCTGTAACTGACTGTTTTCAAGTTTCAGGCCCTGGATCATCGCTTCACCATACCTGGCCGAGGCGCTTGAGTTCCAGGCGGCGCACAAACTCTTCCAGCACCAGACTGTAAAGGTCGTCCTGCAAATAGGCGTCTTCGATCCCGGCGTCCAGGTTGGGGTTGTCGTTGACTTCAATGACCACCACTTGATCACCCGACTGCTTGAGGTCCACGCCGTATAGCCCGTCACCGATCAGGTTGGCGGTTTTCAGGGCCAGCTCGACCACGGCGCGCGGCGCTTCGTGCACCGCCAGGGTCCGGCATTCGCCATTGATCTCCGCCCCCACGGCCTTGTGGTTGTAGATCTGCCAATGCCCCTTGGACATGAAGTATTGGCAGGCGAAGATCGGCTTGCGATTGAGAATCCCGATGCGCCAGTCGTACTCGGTATAGAAAAACTCCTGTGCCAGCAAGAGCACCGAATGTTCGAACAACTGGGCCGTTGCCTGATGCATTTCCTCGGCTGTGCTGACCTTGATCACGCCCCTTGAAAAGCAACCGTCGGGGATTTTCAGTACCAGCGGAAAGCCCAGTCGACGGGCGACGCCCTCCAGTTCTTCAGGCCGATCCTTGTAGAGAATTTCGGTACGCGGCATGCCCAGACCGTGACTCTTGAGCAGGTCGGTCAGGTACACCTTGTTGGTGCAGCGCAGAATGGATGTAGAGTCATCCATGACCACCAGGCCCTCGCTTTCGGCTTTTTTGGCAAACCGGTAGGTGTGGTTGTCGACGCTGGTGGTTTCGCGAATCAACAGCGCGTCGTATTCGGCGAGACGGGCGTAGTCCTTCTTTTCGATCAGCTCGACATCAATCCCCAGACGTTGACCGACCCTGATGAAATTGGCCAGCGCCTGAGCATTGGACGGCGGCAGTTGCTCTTGCGGGTCGTGCAGAATGGCCAGGTCATAGCGGGCCAGTCGACGTGAGCGCGGCTGACGCCAGATCTTGCGGCTGAAACCATCCAGGGCAATGGCAAATTCATCCTGCTGATCGTCGCGCAATTTGGGAAGCGCGCCTGCCTTGATGCCCGCGATGTGCCAATTGTCACGCTTGCGGAATTCCACCATCAGAAGGGGGCACGGGAAGGCTTCGAACAATTGTCGGGCCAAGTCTTTTAACGGTTCGAGTGTGGTCTGGCCAAAGTACAGCGTGAGGGTAAACCCTTCGGTGTCATCATACGGGTGATCCTGAAGTGCATGTTCCAGTGTCTTGTCGAGGTCGTCGAGTGCCAACCCATAGAGCGACTTTCGCGTCAGTTCGCTGATAGTGCGTACGGAAGGAATGACATTGTGCTGACGAGCTTCGGCTAATAAGGAACAGTAATAACCGTGCCCCAGGTATTTGTAGCTGCGGCATAGGTTGATGACCTGTACACGCTTGCCTGCGGTGGCTTTCAGCGGATTTTCCAGGTAGTCCTGCGCACTGATCAAGTCTTCACTGGGGAAGTAAGATGCCCAGTCTTCAAGCCGCTCGACAATGATCACCAGTTGGCTCCGTGCTGCAAAAGGTATTTCGCTATACGCCTGTTTTGCTGTTGCTGAACGTTCGAGTTGAGCCGATACTTCGTTCATCTTCACCTGCGCCGCTGACATGTGTAATCGATCCGATGGGAAACAGTCCTTTCTATTAAGCATGTGCTTATTGAAATGTCCCGTTTCGTTACACAACTTTTACGGCGGTGAAGATGGGCTTTATATTTCGTGATGCAGTGCAAGCCGATGTCGACGCATTACTCTTGCTGGAGAACCGTTGTTTTGAAAGCGACCGACTGACAGCGCGCAGTTTTCACTGGATGATCAGCCGGGCCAACGCCTGTCTTATTGTTGCTGAGCAAGCCGGCCAACTCGCAGGCTATGCGCTGGTGCTGTTCCATCGAGGCACTTCACTGGGGCGCTTGTATTCACTTGCCATTGCCGAGGTGGCACGTGGCAAAGGGCTGGGCAGACAGCTTTTACAGCGGGCCGAAGAGCAGGCGGTACAGCGCGATTGCGCTTACCTGCGTCTGGAGGTCCGTCCAGACAACCTCACCGCTATCGGGCTCTACGAGCACAGCGGCTATCGCCGTTTCGCGCAGGTCGACGATTACTACCAGGATCATGCGCCGGCCTTGCGCTATGAAAAACGTATCGTCGAGCATGCCCGTCCTGATAGCCGCTCGGTGCCGTATTACCAGCAAACGCTGGAGTTTACCTGTGGCCCGGCGTGCCTGCTCATGGCCTTGAAAGCCTTGCAGCCGGCACGTTCAATGGAGCGCGCCGAAGAGCTGCAAATCTGGCGTGAAGCGACCACCGTGTTCATGACCTCCGGCCATGGAGGATGCAGCCCACACGGTCTGGCCCTGGCCGCGTGGCGACGTGGCTTTGCAGTCGAGTTACAGGTATCAATGCCTGGCCCATTGTTTTTGGGAGGGGTACGCAGCGAGGCGAAAAAACAGGTGATTCGCCTGGTTCACGAGCAGTTCTGTCGTGAGCTTGAAGCGGCGCAGGTGCAGATACGGCCTAATCGCTCACTGGACCTGCAGAGTCTGCTGGACAAGGGCGGCAGGCCTCTGGTCTTGATCAGCAGCTACCGTCTTACGCGCTCCAAGGCGCCGCATTGGGTGATGGTGACTGACTGCGACCGCGATTTTGTTTACCTGCACGACCCTGATATCGACCACAGCCTGCACCGTCAGGCCATTGACTGCCAACATTTGCCGGTGAGCCATGCTGACTTCAACCGCATGAGCTGTTTCGGTGCGGACAAGCTGCGGGCGGCCGTGATTGTCTTTGCAGGAGCGGCCAGCTAGTGTGTGCCACCGCTGCACTTTGCGTGTACACCGTTACAGGAGCCGGACAGGGAGGAATGGCAGAGCGCCCATCATGGGCATTGCATTGGCTGGTCATCCGGAACAGACATACCTATGAAATTCGTTTTTGCCGCGCTTTGGGCCATGGTGATTGCGTTGGGCCTGACTGCCTGCATCAGTGCACCGATTACGCTGACCCAACAAACCCGTGACAAGCTGCTCAAGCAGCCACCGGTTCGTTTCCTGTTGACCTTCGATGACGGGCCCAGCGCATCGGGTTTCTATAACCCGACCATCACTGTGCTCGACAGCCTGGCCGATAATCCTGTGCAGCCGCATATCAAGGCCGTGTTTTTCGTGCAGACCGGTGCAACCGGCGCAGGCAACAGCGACCAAGGGCGGGCGCTCATGCATCGCGAGCAC
Organism: Pseudomonas californiensis; assembly: GCF_021147775.1. Classification (GTDB taxonomy): domain Bacteria; phylum Pseudomonadota; class Gammaproteobacteria; order Pseudomonadales; family Pseudomonadaceae; genus Aquipseudomonas; species Aquipseudomonas californiensis. The sequence continues at coordinate 55,842 of NZ_JAGTPK010000021.1, read as the reverse complement.
GAAGAAGGTCATATTCTGGGCTTTCATACCGCCACGCCGCACCACACCAATCACCGCTCGTTGAGCCCCGAGGAACTGGAGCAATCCCTGACCCAGGGCAGCGCCATCATGGCTTCGATTACAGGGTCGCCAACCACATTGCTGCGTCCGCCTTTCTGGAACTACGACAAACGGGTGTTCAGCGCCTATCAGCAGCACGGCCTGCATGTGCTGCTGACCGATCTGAGTGCCAATGACGGCAAGATATGGGGTTACAACTTCAGTCTGCGTCGTCGCTCGAACATGGTCAGTCAGTTGTCACAGGTGCGTGAACGCATCGCGGTTGGCGCGTTGCCGGTTGTGGATGGGGTTGTTCCGGTAGTCGTGACCTTTCATGATCTGAACCGTTACACGGCGCGGCATGTACGGGAATACCTGCAGATACTGGTCGACAGCGCCGAACAGACGGGTGTGCGCCTCGACGCCAGGCCGTTCTACGACGACAGCACGCAGTTGCAGCGTGCTGCCATGGCCCGAACCGTCAAGGACGGTGCCGAGCCTGTGCAGTTACCGGGCATCTGGAACTGGATCTGGGATCACAACGCTCACTGATGCCTTGTCAGGTCAAATCAGGGTGTTCTTGCGCACATGACCACCCTGAACGATCATCGCCAACTGCTCGCCCTGGCCTACCAGGCAGTTGATGTCGGTCAGTGGATCACCGTCCACCACCAGCAGGTCGGCCAGCGCGCCGGGCGCAATGCAGCCCAGTTCGCCTTCACGCTGAAGAATCTGTGCGGCCACGCTGGTGGCACTGCGCAGGGCCGCGAGGTTGCCCAGCAGCTCAGCACGGATTTTCAGTTCGTGGGTCTGGTACTCGTGCATCTCGCCCAACAGGTCCGAACCGTAACCCATTGGTACGCCAGCTTCAGCGAACAGCAGCAGGGCGTTACGTCCGGCCTGACGCACATCCTCGATCTTGGCCACGGAATCGGCTGGCAGCCCGAAGCGCTCGCCGTACTCGGCCAGCATTTCGTAGGTAACTTGTGTAGGCACAGCAAAAGCGCCTTTTTCCGCCATCAATCGTGCGGTATCGGCGTCCACCAGATTGCCGTGCTCGATGGTGCGCACGCCGCATTCAACGGCGCGGCGAATGGCGCGCGCGGTATAGGCATGAGCCATCACGTAGGTATTGGCTGCTGCAGCTTCGTCGACGATGGCGCGGATTTCCGCCTCGCTGTATTGCGTATTGGCAATCGGGTCAGTGGGCGACGAAACGCCGCCTGATGCCATGATCTTGATCTGGTTGGCGCCCTGTTGCAGCTCTTCGCGCACTGCCAGCCGGACATTGTCGACGCCGTCCACCACACGGGCAATCGCCCCGGCCCGGAAGCAGCATGAGCAAGGCTCATTGAGCAGCAGCTCGCCACGCGCGCGCATGTCACCATGGCCACCGGTCTGTGACAGTGCCTTGCCCGACGCAAAGATTCTTGGGCCAGGAATCAATCCCATCTGAATGGAACGGGCCAGCGCCCAGTCAGCACCGCCTGCGTCGCGCACAGTGGTGAAGCCGCGCTGCAGCATCGCCGACAGGATTGGCAAGGCGCGGTACATGATGATTGCATTGGGTTGCAGGGCGTTCATGCCCAGATTGGCGTTGGACGCCAGCACGTGAACATGACAGTCGATCAGGCCCGGCATCAGGGTTCGGCCACCCAGATCAATAACTTGAGCATCAGCCGGAGCTGGCTCGCCTTCGGCGCGGACCGCAACGATGCGCTCACCTTCGATGACTACTTCCTGCCCTGAAATCAAGGCGCCCTGTTGCAGGTCCAGCAGCCGGCCGTTGCGCAGGATCAGGCGTGAAGTTTCAGCGGTACTCATTGATAAGCTCCAGTCAGAGGGCGATGGGCAGCAGGCGCTCGGTCGCGATAGAGCGTCGCGCCGATGCCGCTGACGATGGCGGCAAACATGATGTAGAAGGCCGGTGCGAGGTTGCTGCCGGTCGAGGCGATCAGCCAGGTGATGGTAAACGTGGCGAAACCGCCGAAGATGGTCACCGCAAAGTTGTACGCCACGGACAGACCAGTCGAAAGCACATGCGTGGGCAGCAACTCACCGAACGCGGCCAGGATCGAGCCGATGTAGCCTGAAATCAGCAGGCCGAGAACCAGTTCGAAAATCAGCAGTGAAAACAGCCCGGGCATCTGGTTGATGAACAGGAACATCGGGTACGCACTGAAAAAGATCGCGATAGCGGAACCGAGCAGCCAAGGCCTGTGACCGCTGCGGTCTGCCAGAGCGCCCACCAGCGGCGTAGCGACGATCAGCACAGCGCCACCCATCATGCCGGCGCTGAAACCCATCCATGATGGAAGTCCCAGTACACGCTGAGCGTAGGAAGGAATGTAAAACAGGATCGCGTAAGTGCAGACGGTCCATAGCACCACCAGCGAAAAGCTGATCAGGGTCTGGCGCGGATAGGTCTTGATCACTTCACGCAGTGGCGATTCGACGGGTTTGGCTGCTGTATAGGCCGGTGTTTCATCGACGCGGCTACGAATATAGAAACCGACCGGCCCGATCAGCGTGCCGATCAGGAACGGCACACGCCAGCCCCAGCTTTCCAGTTGCGCCTGAGTCAGGTAGCTGGACAGAATGGCGCCCAGTGCCGAGCCGAGCAGCACCGCGACGCCGATGCTCGCTTGAATCCAGCTGGAATAGAACGCCTTCTTGCCTTCAGGCGCGTGTTCGGTGAGAAAGGCCGTCGCGCTGCCCATTTCGCCGCCTGCAGAGAAGCCTTGCAGCAGGCGCGCCAGCACGATCATCACCGGGGCAAAATAGCCGATCTGCGCAAAGCCTGGAGTAAGGGCAATGATCAGGGTGCCCAGTGCCATGAGCAGAATGGTCAACGATAGCGCCGCCTTGCGACCGCGCTTGTCACTGTAGATACCCAGCACGATGCCACCGACCGGGCGCATGAAAAAGCCCACGCCGAAGGTCGCCAGCGCCAACAGGTATGAGGTCAATTCGCTGCCGGTGGGGAAGAATACCTTGGCGATGATCACCGAGAAAAAGCTGTAGACCGTGAAGTCGAACCACTCAAGGCCGTTGCCGATAACCGTGGCGGTCACGGCGCGGCGTGCCTTCTTGTGATCGGGGTGCGAAGCGGATTGTTGTGTAATGCTCATGTTGTTGGCTCCTGCATGCGACACACGCAGGGAACAACCCTGCATTGATAAGGGGGCAGAGTCGAGAAGATGAAGCGGGGTGAAGCAGGATCAGGTCTTGTGCCCGTTGGGTCCGAGAGTAGGCTCTGACTGCTGAATGAGAAAACGCTTATTACGCAGGTTTGCATGCGTGTTGCGCATGCAAGACTTCAAGCCTGGCGCGCGATTTCTTCGGTCAGCCATTTCTCGAACGCACGCGCTGCACGGCGAGGCATCTTGCCGCTGGGCGTCAGCAGGTAGTAGCCGCCGACAGCACCGACTTTAGCGTTGCACGCGGGCACCAGCGCACCGGACTGCACATGCCGATCAATCATCGGCTGCCAGCCCAGCACAATGCCGTGCCCGGCAATCGCCAAGACAACCAGCACCGGGTACAGGTTGACCGTCATGCGCTGGCGAATCAGAGATGCGTCGACACCCTGACGCCCGAACCAGTCGTTCCAGGACAGCCATTGACGCTGACCGTCCTCCAGCATCAGCAGGCAGTGATCGAGCAGCTGCTCAGGCGCCAGCACTTGCCCGTTCAGATAGCTGGGCGCGCAGTAGGCGTTGACCGATTCGGCGAACAACAGGCGGCTGTCCAGCCCGGCGGGCGAGGCTTCACGCAGGAAGTACAACGCCAGATCAAACTCGGCACGGATCAGCGAATCCAGGCCGTCCACCACGCGCAAGCGAACATCGACCGCTGGAAACGCATCACGGTAACGTCCCAGTAACGGGCCCAGCCACAGCGCGGCGACGCCGCTCGAGCAGGCGAGCGTCAACTGCTGCTCGCCGCTATGGGTAATGACCTGTGCCGTGGCTTCGGCACACAGGGTCAGCACGCGATGAATCTGTTCGGCGTAAATCTGCCCGGCAACGGTCAGGTGGATGCGTTTGTGTTCCCGGCGAAACAGCGCTCGCCCCAGAAACTCTTCCAGTTGCGCCACCTGACGACTGATCGCACTTTGCGTCAAGTGCAGCTCGGCGGCCGCCCGGGTAAAGCTGCCGTGGCGCACGGTTGCTTCGAAAGCAATCAGGTTTTGCAGCGGTGGAAGGGGTTCGATACGCACACAGGCTCCGATTTACAAACGGTCAGGGAAGGGCATCGACAACAGCCAGTCCCTGAACACGCACAGCGAGGGCAGGTTCTGGAAGCGCGTGGCGTACGCCAGGTAATAATTGCGACCGCTGTCCAGAGGCTCGAACAGTGTGACCAGCTCACCATTGCTGATCTCGTCCTGCACCAGAATGCGCGGCACCAGGGCGATACCAATGCCGGCCGCAACGGCTTGTATCAGATGTGAGGTCAGCTCGAAGCTGGGGCCGGGTCGCATGATGTGATGGTCCAGCCCGTTTCTGTCGAACCAGTCTGACCAGGCATTGGGGCGCGATACCACGCTGAGCAGCGAATACTGGGCAATCTGCGTCGGCGTCATCGAGGCATAGCCTGTCAGCGCGGCAGGGCTGGCGATGAGCACCAGTTTTTCGCTGACCAGCGGGTGCGCCACGTAACCGGGCCAGTTGCCGTTGCCGGCGCAGATGATTGCGTTCATTTCGCTGGCTGCGGGCGTGAGGTCGGCATGCACGATGCGCGAATGCACATGCACTACATAGCCAGGATGCCGAACGTAGAACTCGTTCATGCGTGGCAACAGCCACTTTGAACCGAAAGTGGGCAACACCGCGAGGTGCAAAGTACCGCCCTCGGCCTTGTGGGCAATGGTCTGCAGGGTTGCGCTGCGGATTCGTCCCAGTGCGGCGGCCAGCTCGTGCTGATACAGCGCGCCTGCGGTTGTCAGTTCGATTCGCCTGCCGTCACGCTTGAACAGCTCGACTTCCAGCTGCGCTTCCAGTGCCTGAACCTGACGGCTGACCGCGCTCTGGGTCAGCGCCAGTTCATCAGCCGCTTTGGTGAAGCTGCCATGCCTCGCAGCCGCTTCGAAAGCGATCAACAGTGACATCGAGGGCGTCAGTCTTCTGGGGTTCATTCATGGAGCTCATGGAAAAACGGCAGGTTTTACGTTTGCACTGGCACGCAACAGGCCGGAGAATCAGGCCAACCGTTGATTACGTCATGCTCGGCAACGTTTCGAAGCATACGTGTTTTACCTATAAAAAGCCTAGCCAGCCAGGAAACCACCATGATTGCGCTGTTGAACCCCATGTCCGAACAGGTCAGCCATTACGACCGGTTTCTCACTGCTCTGGTCGAGGGTGGCTTTCGGGGTGAAATCGCCCGTGACCATGGCTCACGCACCGTGCTGGCCACGGATAACTCCATCTACCAGCGTCTGCCTCAGGCGGCAGTGTTCCCGCTCGACAGCCATGATGTCGCAGTGGTGGCCCGGCTGGCGGCTCGGCCTGAGCACAAACAGGTCGTGCTGACCCCACGCGGCGGCGGAACCGGCACCAACGGTCAGTCATTGACCGATGGTGTGGTGGTGGACCTTTCGCGGCACATGAACCAGATCCTCGAAATCAACGTCGAGGAACGCTGGGTTCGAGTCCAGACCGGCGTGGTCAAGGACCAGTTGAACGCCGCGCTCAGACCCCACGGGCTGTTTTTCGCACCGGAGCTGTCGACGTCCAACCGGGCAACGGTGGGCGGCATGATCAATACCGACGCCAGCGGGCAGGGCAGTTGTACCTACGGCAAGACTCGCGACCACGTGCTTGAGCTGTCGACAGTGCTGCTGGGTGGCTCTTACGTGCACAGCCAGGCCATGGCGGATGAGCAATTGCTGGGCGAACAGGCGCGTGTCGACCGTGCGGGTGATGTCTACCGCTGTGCGCAACAGATCGCCGATACCCAGGCGCAACTGATCAAGGATGTCTTCCCGCCACTCAACCGCTGCCTGACCGGCTACGACCTTGCGCACTTGAGAGAAGCCGACGGGCGTTTCAATCTCAACAGCGTGCTGTGTGGCTCGGAAGGTTCGCTGGGCTTCATTGTCGAAGCCAAACTCAATGTGCTGCCCATCCCCAAACACTCGATTCTGGTCAACGTCCGTTACGCCGGATTCATGGACGCCCTGCGTGACGCAAAGGCCCTGATGGCCCACAAGCCATTGTCAATCGAAACCGTGGATTCCAAAGTTCTGATGCTGGCCATGCAGGACATTGTCTGGCATGGCGTGGCCGAGTATTTCCCCCAGGACCCCGTGACGCCGACGCTGGGTATCAACCTGATCGAATTCAGCGGCGATGAGCTCAACGAAGTGGAGCAACGCGTCCACGCCTTTGTCGAGCACCTGCAGACCGACACCTCGGTGGTGCGTCTCGGCCACACACTGGCCACCGGCAGTGCGGCCGTGAGTCGCGTGTACACCATGCGCAAGCGGTCGGTGGGCCTGCTCGGCAACGTCAAGGGCGAGGCACGCCCGCAGCCATTCGTGGAAGACACGGCCGTGCCGCCGGAAAACCTTGCGGATTACATTCAGGAGTTTCGTGCGCTGCTGGACAGCCATGGCCTGCAATACGGCATGTTCGGTCACGTGGATGCGGGTGTCTTGCATGTGCGGCCGATTCTGGACATGAAAGACCCTGCGCAGGCCGCCTTGATCCGTCCTATATCCGACGCGGTGGCTGCGCTGACCAAACGCTACGGCGGTCTGCTATGGGGTGAGCACGGCAAAGGGTTGCGTTCACAGTACGTGCCCGAGTATTTCGGCGAGCTGTACCCGGCGCTGCAAGCCCTCAAGGCCGCCTGTGACCCGTTCAATCAGCTCAACCCGGGCAAGATTGCCACGCCCGCCAGCGTGCCGGATGCACGTCTGACGCGGGTGGATGAAGTCACCCTGCGCGGTGACCTGGATCGTCGTATCGATGAGCGTGTCTGGCAGAGCTACGACACCGCTCTGCATTGCAATGGTAACGGCGCCTGTTACAACTACGACACTGACGACGCCATGTGTCCGTCCTGGAAAGCCACCCGTGACCGCATCCATTCGCCCAAGGGCCGCGCCTCGCTGGTGCGTGAATGGCTGCGGCTGCAAGGCGAGCAGGACGTCAACGTACTGACCGCCAGCGCCCGTGCGCGTGCGGCAAATGTGCTGAAAAGCCTGGCCGAACGCACCGTCAACAGCGTCGCCAAAGTGGCGGGGCAGAAGGATTTCTCGCACGAGGTGTACGATGCCATGGCCGGTTGTCTGGCCTGCAAATCCTGCGCAGGGCAATGCCCGGTCAAGGTCAATGTGCCGGAGTTTCGCTCACGGTTTCTGGAGCTGTACCACAGTCGCTACCTGCGCCCGCTCAAGGATTACCTGATCGGCTCACTGGAATTCAGCATTCCGCATCTGGCGCGGTTCCCCAGGCTGTACAACGCCGTCATGGGTGCAAAACCGGTGCGTTACCTGCTGGAACACGTGGCGGGCATGGTCGACAGCCCGCTGTTGAGCCTGACGGATTTTCGTGCCGCATGCGCACGCTGGAACGTTGGTATCGCCACGCCGCAACGATTGGCCGCACTGACCGAGCAGGAACGCAAGCGCACCGTGGTGCTGGTCCAGGATGCATTTACCCGTTATTTCGAAACGCCTCTGGCAGCGGACTGGCTGGAGTTGATCTCGCGTCTCGGCTACCAGGTGTATCTGGCGCCTTTCGCGCCCAATGGCAAGCCGCTACAGGTCCAGGGCTTTCTCGCGGCGTTCGAGAAAGCGGCCAGTTTCAACAGCCAGTCGCTGCGCAAACTTGAGGATTACGGTATCCCGCTGGTAGGCCTGGACCCGGCCATGACGCTGGTCTATCGCCAGGAGTACAGCAAAACGCTGGGCAGCGAGCGGGTGCCGACCGTTCTGTTGGCGCAGGAGTGGCTGGCATCAGAACTGGAAGACCAAAGCTCGGAATTCCCTGGTGAAACCTATTACTTCCTGCCGCACTGCACCGAAAAAACCAACGAGCCGGCCAGCGTTGGTTTGTGGCAGAAAGTCTTCGCCCGCACCGGTCTGACTCTGGAAGTATTGGCCAGCGGTTGCTGTGGCATGTCCGGTACTTATGGTCACGAAACCAAAAATGCCAGGACCAGCGACACCATCTATCGTCAGTCGTGGCAGCCCCTGGTAGCCCGCCATGGTGGCGACGGTCGTCTGGTTGCAGACGGTTATTCCTGCCGCAGTCAGGTCAAGCGTCAGGACGGCAAAGTCGTCCGGCATCCGTTGCAAATCCTGCTGGAGCAGGTCAGGGCGATGTAACTCGTGTCGACCTGCGCAGTAAACCTTGGCGGCGCTGCGTCTGCCCGATGAAGGGCGGGTGCGGCACCGTCACTGCATGCGAGTGCTCACACGCTGGTATGTTCGCCGCTGGGCGAGCACGACGCCAGGATCTGCGCTCGGCAAACCTCCAGCACCTCGTCGGCAAGCGACGAGTCGTCCGGGCAAGCCCGTGAAAGGATGATCGCTCCCACCGCTTGCGCCAGCAGGCTTATTACTTCGGCGCGCGCATTCTGGCGATGCGGGTCCTGACTCTTTTTATGCGCTTGTTCAAGCGCTGACAGCGTATTTTCGATACCGCCCGCAAAGATCGACTTCAGCTCATCCGAGTGCCGTGAGGCGTCACCGCACAATGCGGCCATGGTGCAGCCGTCTCTTCTGCCATTGCGGTGATTTTTCGACACGTACACCTGAAAAAGGGTGGGTATATCCAGGCCTGCGGCGCCGTTCAGCGACTTCTGCAGACTGTACTCAGCCGCTTCAGCCATCAGATCCGCCTTGGAACCGAAATGTTTGTAGAAGCCGCCCTGGGTAAAACCCGCCGTGGTCATAAGCTCTGCGATTCCTACGCCGTCGTAGCCACGCTCGCGGAACAGCTCTGAGGCGGTCTCGACGATGTGGGCGCGATTGGCCAGTGATTGCGCTTTGGTGATCTTCATTGGATGTCTCCCTGCATCGCTGAACAACGCCGCAATCTTACTATGATGTTGATCGCAATCAAAAGCGTTGACAGTTATGAGTTCGACCGACATCATTAAATTGCTTTCGCGAATCCTCGCGGGTACGGCGCTGTCGCCGTCGTTGCTCAAACATGATGAAACCGCTATGAACGATAAAACCCTGTTTGAACCTTATCACCTCGGCTCCCTCACGCTCTCGAACAGGGTCGTGATGGCGCCGCTGACCCGCAACCGTGCCGGGGAGGGCTTTGTGCCCAGCGAATTTGCTGCGACGTATTACAGTCAGAGAGCAAGCGCCGGCCTGCTGATTTCAGAGGCTTCGCAGATTTCGCAGCAAGGGCAGGGCTATCAGGACACGCCGGGGATCTATACCCAGGCGCAGGTGCAAGCATGGCGTAAAGTCACAGATGCAGTGCATGCAAAAGGTGGGCATATCTTCCTGCAACTCTGGCATGTCGGGCGCGTCTCCCACGTTGACCTCCAGGAAAACGGCGCTGCGCCGGTGGCACCCTCGGCGCTGCGACCGGCCACCAAAGTGTTCGTCAACAACAGCTTCGAAGACGTCTCAGAGCCCAGAGCGCTGGAAATCAGCGAGCTACCTGGCATCGTCAATGATTTTCGCCAGGCTGCAGCGAATGCCATCGAGGCCGGGTTTGATGGCGTGGAAATCCATGGTGCCAATGGTTATCTGCTCGATCAGTTCCTCAAGGACAGCGCCAATGTGCGCGATGATGCGTATGGCGGCTCAGTTGAAAACCGCGCTCGTTTGCTGCTGGAAGTCACTGCGGCGGTAGTCAAGGAGATCGGTGCCGAACGAACCGGCATCCGCCTGTCGCCAATTTCTCCTGCCAATGGCGTTTCAAGCAGCGCACCGCAAGCTCAATTCGATTACGTCGTCGATCAGCTCGATACGCTGGGTCTGGTGTATCTCCACGTAGTGGAAGGTGCCACCGGCGGGCCGCGTGATATTGCGCCGTTTGACTACGGCTCGCTGCGCCAACGCTTCAAAAATACTTACATCGCCAACAATGGTTACGACCTGGATCTTGCCAGCTCGCGCCTCAACGAAGACAAGGCGGATCTGATTGCTTTTGGCCGCCCGTTCATTGGTAACCCGGATCTGGTGGCGCGCCTGGAAAACGCCGCACCCCTTTCTGCGTTCAACCCTTCGACTCTTTATGGCGGCGGCGCAGCGGGTTACACCGACTATCCGACCTTTGTCCGAATCTGCTTCACGTCAGGGCTGAGACAGCTTGGATGGGGCATTCTTGCCGTAAATGCGCGTGCTTGCCCCATATTTCATGTGCAAGCCGTCCTTCTTGCCATCACGCGCACAGCAGACTTATGCAGGTGACCTATGCCCGACGATGAGAAAAGAGCTGATGCGCTCAGGAGACAGCGTATTTACCGAGAAGCTCGACGTGCTGAAGGATTCAAGCAAAACACAATATGGATTCATGCCGAGTGCGAAGCCGAAGGGAAAATGGCCGCGCGAGAAGGGAAGCCGCTTATGCCATATTCCTCGATCCATCCGCTCAGTTGGACGGTGGGGTGGATCAACGAAACATTAAGACCGCGCTGATGAGCTGATTACCAGGCTCTGACTGCCTCACAAAGTCTATAGACCGATGAAGGCCGACGGATCGGCCAACCGGTAAGACAGCATCGAACGAATGCTGGGCCTCAGAGCGATTTTGTTGTGATCTGCCTCAGGCCAGATATTTCCTGAACCAGCCCAGTGTGCGGTCCCAGGCGAGTTTTGCGGCGGCTTCGTCGTAGCGTGGCGTGGAATCATTATGGAAGCCGTGGTTGGCTCCCGGGTAGATAAACGTCTCGTAGGTGGTTCCCGCTGCCTTCAATGCCTGTTCGTAAGCAGGCCAGCCTTCATTGATGCGAGTGTCCAGTTCACCGTAGTGAATCATGATTGGCGCTTTGATCTTCACCACATCTTCCGACTTTGGCTGGCGCCCATAGAACGACACGGCTGCGCCCAGCTCCGGGTAGGCGACCGCAGCAGCATTGGTTACGCCACCACCGTAGCAGAAGCCCGTGATCCCGACCTTGCCAGTGGCTGCATCGTGCTTCATCAGCCATTCGATGGCGGCGAAGAAGTCGTCCATGAGCTTTTCCGGGTTGACCGTTTGCTGGAGCTCGCGACCCTTGTCGTCATTGCCGGGGTAGCCGCCCACCGATGACAGGCCATCGGGAGCCAGTGCGATGAAACCGGCCTTGGCGACGCGGCGTGCAACGTCTTCGATGTAAGGGTTCAACCCACGGTTTTCGTGGGCCACGACAATGGCAGGTACCTTGCCAGTGACTTTCGCGGGACGTACCAGATAACCCCGCACCTGCCCATGGCCCTTGGGCGAGGGATAGGAAATGTACTCGGCGATGATGTCCGGGTCTGTGAATTCCACCTGCTCGGCCAGTGCGTAATTGGGGCTCAGCGAAGCGAGCAGGGCGCTGGCGGTTAGGCCCCCAAACGTGAACAGCGCCGCGCGGTCCAGAAACTCCCGCCGGTTGATCTTGCCATGTGCGTAGCAGTCGTAGAGTTCGAGCAGTTCAGGGGCAAAATCTTTTGCAGTAAGACGTTCCATCAGCACGCTTCCTTCTGAATCATTCGGGGCCAGCCACGCCAGCTGACGAGCACCGCGACATTAAAGCAGCGTTTGGCAACGATGGCATCGGTCGTTTGTCCATTAGAATGATCAAGCGTTGCAGGTTCGTGCCGACAACCCGGCATGAGCCGCTGTATTCTCGCGGCCCAGGGTCATGACCAACCTGTATTTTCGAGACCAAACGCAATGATGACCCTCTCGAGCGAAGACCGCTCACAGCTGTTCAAGGACACTGCCGTCCAGTTCTGGAAGCACATCATTCCGATTGTGTACTTCGCGCTGGCGATCCATGTCGTGCTCGTCGTCCTGTTTTTTCTGCTGGACTTGAAGATCCTCTGGATTGCAAATGTGTTCAGCACGCTGATCTACATCAATTGCCTGTATTTGATTCGAGGCAGTCGCTACCGGCAGGCGGGGCAACTGATGAGCGCCGAGATCATCGCTCACGCAGTGCTGGCATCCTGGGTAATTGGCTGGGAAAGCAATTTCAGTCTTTATATGTTCTGCGTGATTCCCATCATCGCATTCACCTTCCAGTTGGCGACCTTCAAGCGGATTGCATTCAGCCTGGCAATCATGCTGGCCGTGGTCGGCTGCTTCGCGCTTCGTCGCCAGATGGGCCTGGAATCGGTCCTGAGCAACGGGGTGCTGGACGCGTTCGGCATTGTGAACGCGTTGGCTGCGACCAGCCTCTCGATTTACTCCACTGCGTTATCAGTACGCTTCACGTCCTCAATGCAGATGACACTGTTTCAACTGGCCAACCGCGACAGCCTGACCAACCTCTACACCCGCCGACGGATCCAGCACCGTGTCCGCCAGATGGAGTCACAGTGTCACGGGCTTTCGGCTGCCCTGATACTGCTGGATATCGACCACTTCAAAAAGATCAATGACGTGCACGGGCATGAGACCGGTGACTTGATACTACAAAATGTCTCCAAAATGATCAGTTCAAGTGTCAGAGCCGCCGACATGGCTGCGCGCTGGGGTGGCGAAGAGTTCCTGGTGTTGATGCCCGACACCTCGCTGGCCGTCGCGGTGCAGGTCGCCGAACGTATTTCGCAACGCATTCGCGACGACGCAGGCCAGATCCCCGGCCAGAAGCTGGAGGTCACGGCCACACTGGCAGTGACACAGATCGGTAACGACGAGGGCTTTCAAATGGCACTGAATCGCGCCGACGCCCTGCTGTACCAGGGCAAGGAGCAAGGCCGAAACCGGGTCATGGGGGTAGCGCTTGCGGCCGAAGCAGGCTGAGTCTTCCAGCACGCCTCGGCTTGGAAGGCTTATGAGCAGGCGGCGGTTGCCTGGGGCTGCAGCGCTTTGCGAAAGATCAGCTTGAGGTATTCGCCAACGGTGTGAGTGCTGCCGTACGCCTCATGCAAGTGCTGCTCTGCAGTTACCAGATGCGCGTGCAACAGCTCGGTAGTTTTTTGTGTGCCGTAGAGCGAGACAAAAGTCGACTTCCCGTTATCCTTGCCTTGGTCCTTGGCGTTGTCCGCGCAGTTGTCCTGAAGGTCATCGTACAGCTGAAATGCCTGGCCCAGCTCGACGGCAAAGCTTTGCAAGGCCGCGCGGGCGCGTTCATCAGCGCCGCTTATCAGGCATGCCATGTCCATGATTGCGCCAAACAGCACCCCGGTTTTCAAACGGTTGGTCAGGGCGATTTCTTCTGCGCAGCGATCACGCTTACCGTCATGCAGGTCCTGAAACTGGCCGCGCACCAAGCCTTGCATACCGACCGTGTTGGCCATGATTTCGACCAGTTGGGTTCGAATGGCCGGGGGAATATCGTTTATGCCCGCGACAACTCCAAAAGCCCGGCTCAACAATGCGACTGCGGACAGAATCGCTACGTCCTGACCGAACTTCAGGTGTGCCGTTGGACGGCCGCGTCTGAGTGTCGCGTTGTCCATGCATGGCATATCGTCCAGCACCAGCGACGCGGCGTGCACCATTTCTACAGCGCATCCCAGTTCCAGCGCCTCGCTGCCTGTGTGACCCCACCCTTGCGCGGCCAGCATCAGCAACATCGGACGCATGCGCTTGCCCGGTGCCAGGGTGCTTTCGCGCATGGCGGCTGCTACCAGGTCGCGCTCATTGCAGCCCTCGGGCAATAACTCGCCCAGCCGCCTTTCGATCTGGGCGCGCATCTGCTCCATGCGTTCAACAAAGCTGTGATCGTCGATCCGTGCGTCCAAGTCCATTTTCATCGTCAGTTTTACCTTGGCTGTAAAGATTCAGCGAATGGGCTGGTTCTTCTCAGGTTCTTTTGCTGGCCTAAAAAAACGGAACGACCTCCGTTAATGAGTGCCTCAAGACTCAACAGACCGCGTATACAGAAAAATGATCCACGTAAAACGGAGCCGTCATGGACAAAAGCGACCTGAGCCGACGCAAGGACGACCACCTGAATATTGTTTTGAACCAAAAGTGCACAGGCTCTGGCGCGGGCTTTGATGCTGTGCAGTTCGAACACTGCGCGTTACCTGAGCTTAACCTCGACGACATCGACCTGCGCAGTTCTCTGCTCGGCATTACGCTGCGGGCACCCTTGCTGATCAGCTCGATGACCGGAGGTACTGAGCGCGCTTCTGCCATCAACAGGCACTTGGCCGAGGCCGCACAAGCCCTGGGCATTGCCATGGGCGTCGGGTCTCAACGGGTCGGACTGCGCAGTGCCAATGATCAGGGGCTGACCCGGGAATTGCGTCGTCTGGCACCTGACATTCCGTTGCTGGGCAATATCGGTGCCGCGCAATTACTGGAGTCCGACGGGCTTGAATTGGCTTGCCGCGCTGTAGACGCGCTGCAGGCCGACGCGCTGATCATTCACCTCAACCCGTTGCAAGAGGCAGTTCAAGCCGAAGGCGACCGGGATTGGCGGGGGGTGCTTGATGCGATAGCGCGCACGGTCGACAGTGTCGGTGTGCCGGTGGTGGTCAAGGAAGTGGGCGCGGGGCTCTCGGCATCAGTGGCCCAAATGCTGGTCTCGGCGGGCGTACAGGTGATCGACGTAGCCGGGCAGGGTGGCACGAGTTGGGCAGCCGTTGAGGCCGAGCGCGCGACCCGTCAGGCAGATCGAGACGTTGCCATGGCATTCGCCAATTGGGGCATCCCGACGGCTACCAGCCTTTTAAACGTGCGCCGGGCCCTGCCTGATGTGGTATTGATTGCATCGGGCGGGATCCGCAACGGTATTGATGCAGCTCGCGCCATACGCCTTGGCGCAGATCTGGTTGGGCAGGCGGCCGGCGTGCTGCATGACGCCATGGCATCTAGCGCTGCAGTCATCGAACATTTTGAAACAATAATCCGGCAGCTACGGATCGTCTGTTTTTGCACCGGCTCGCAGAATCTGGCCGCGTTGCGTAATGCGCAACTGATGGTTCCATTGCCGATGGGTGAAGCTCGCCCATGAGTCATTTTGCCGTTGTGTCACCCGCCTTTTACAGTCACTTTCAGGCCTTTCAGGTGTTAGCGCTGGAACTGATAGAGCGCGGTCACCGAGTCACTTTCTTTCATCAGGCCGACGCTCGCCGCTGGCTGAGCGACCCGCGTATCGGCTTTTACACGCTCGGCGCAATCAGTCATCCGCCCGGGAGCCTCGCCAAACCGTTGCGCCGGGCGGCAGCGCCACACGGGCCGCTGGGTCTCCTGCGGGTTATCCGCGATCTGAGCGCGACCACTGCGATGTTCTGCGCCGAACTGCCCGCTGCATTGGCCCATGAGGCCGTGGACGCGATGCTGTGCGACCAGATGGAAGCGGGTGGCGGGCTGGTGGCCGAGGCATTGGGGCTGCCATTCATCTCGGTGGCCTGTGCCTTGCCGGTCAACCGGGAACCCGGATTGCCGCTGCCGGTCATGCCGTTCGCTTACGGCACCGACGCGCGTAGCGTGCGTCTTTATGAAGCCAGCAGCCGGGTCTATGACTGGTTGATGAAACCGTTGCGCAAAGTGCTGCACGAAGCGTCTGGACGTCTGGGTGTCGCACCGCGTGGCAGCTTTCACGAATACCTGTCACCGTTCGCGCAGATCAGCCAGACCGTCGACGGTTTTGACTTGCCACGCGAACATCGGCCCGCGCACTTTCATACCGTAGGTCCGCTGCGTGCACCCAGGGTAACGACCCAATGGGAATGGTCGATCGACCCTGATCGACCGTTCATCTTCGCCAGTCTGGGTACGCTGCAAGGTTCGCGCATGGGCATGTTCAAACAGATCGCCATGGCGTGTCAGCGTCTTGATGCGCAGTTGTTCATTGCCCATTGCGGCGGTCTGGATTCGGCGCAGGAGCAGACACTCAAACAAATGGGTGCCACGTGGGTAACGGCTTTCGTGCCGCAGCTGGAAGTCTTGCAGCGCGCCGACGCGGTGATTACCCATGGCGGTTTGAATACAGTGCTGGACGCGATTGCCGCGCAGACACCCATGCTGGTCATGCCCATTGCCTTCGATCAGCCGGGCGTCGCTGCCCGCGTCAGCTACCGTCAACTGGGCGTACAACTCAATCGTCGTGCCCGAGCGGCCAAGATACATGCGCAGTTGCAACCGTTGCTTGCCCAGCCTCGGGAACCGCTCCAGCATCTGGCTGCAGAGCTGCGAGAGGCTGGCGGTGTGAGCCGTGCGGCGGACATCGTGGAGGAGGTGGTGTGCACTCATCAGCCGGTCTACACAGGGGATGTTCATGCGTTATGACGTGATTCTGGCCGGTGGCGGTCTGGCGAACGGGCTGATTGCCTGGCGTCTGAAGCAGCGGCGTCCGGAATTGAATGTCCTGTGTGTTGAAGAGCAGGACGCGCTTGGCGGCAACCACACCTGGTCGTTTCACGACGGTGATCTCAATGCCGAGCAGCATCAGTGGATAGAACCCTTGGTCGTGAAACAATGGCCCGCCTACGATGTGCATTTTCCAGAACGCTCGCGGCGGATGCACAGTGGTTACGCCAGCATCACCTCCGAGCGCTTCAGCGAAGTGATCTCGGCGGCGCTGGGTGACAGCGTCTGGACAGGCCGACGGATTGCCAGCCTGGCGCCCCATGAACTGTTGCTTGCAGACGGCACACGGCTTGAAGCCAATGCGGTCATTGACGGTCGCGGCGTGCAGCCCAGCGCGCACATGGTATTGGGTCAACAGGCTTTTCTCGGCCAATTGCTGCGCCTGCGTGTGCCTCATGGGCTGGACGCGCCAATTATCATGGACGCCAGGGTCACGCAACGCGATGGCTACCGTTTCGTCTATGTGCTGCCGTTCAGCGCCGACACGCTGTTGATCGAAGACACCCATTACGTGGATCAGCACTCATTGTCGGCAGACCAGTTGCGTGAACACATTGCCGAGTATGCGCAGCAGCAAGGCTGGCAGATTGATGCCTGTCTGCGTGAAGAGCAGGGCGTATTGCCCATCACTCTGGCCGGCGATTTCGAAGCTTTCTGGCACGAGGCCCAAGGGCAGCCACGTTCAGGCCTGCGCGCCGGTCTGTTTCACTGCACCACGGGCTATTCGCTGCCTCAGGCGGTGAAACTCGCAGACTGGATTGCCAGTCAAACGCAGCCTGATGCGCAAGTGTTGGGTAAGGGTATTCGCGACTTTGCTCGCCATCAGTGGCAGCAGCAGGGTTTCTACCGTTTGCTCAACCGTATGCTGTTTCTGGCCGGGCGCCCTGAGAACCGCTGGCAAGTGATGCAACGTTTTTATGGATTGTCCGATGGCCTTATCAGTCGGTTTTATGCAGGCGACAGCCTGTTGCGTGACAAGGCGCGCGTGCTGGTGGGCAAACCGCCAGTGCCTGTAGGTGAGGCCATGCGCGCCGCACTCCGATACCGGCCTCGACATTATGGAAATTCTTTATGACTCAAACAAAAAGCGCAGTAGTGATTGGCGCCGGTTTCGGTGGCCTTGCGCTGGCTATCCGGCTGCAGGCAGCAGGCGTAAAGACGACCCTGCTTGAAAAACGCGACAAACCCGGCGGCCGGGCCTATGTGTATCAGGACGAAGGTTTTACCTTTGACGCAGGCCCCACTGTCATCACCGACCCGACCGCCATCGAAGAGTTGTTCACCGTCGCAGGAAAATCGATCACGGATTACATCGAATTATTACCGGTTTCGCCGTTTTATCGCTTGTGCTGGGAAGACGGCACTCAGTTCGATTACGCCAATGACCAGGCATCCCTTGATCGTCAGATTGGTGCGCTAAATCCCAAGGACGTGGCAGGCTACCAGCGGTTTCTGGCTTATTCGAAAGCAGTCTTCAAGGAAGGTTATCTGAAGTTGGGTGCAGTGCCGTTTCTGTCGTTTCGTGACATGGTCCAGGCCGGGCCGCAACTGGCTCGCCTGCAGGCCTGGCGAAGCGTGTACTCCAAGGTTTCGGAGTTCATCGAAGACGAAAAGCTGCGTCAGGCGTTCTCGTTTCACTCACTGCTGGTGGGTGGTAATCCGTTTGCCACGTCGTCGATCTACACCTTGATTCATGCACTGGAACGGCAGTGGGGCGTCTGGTTTCCCAAAGGCGGGACAGGTGCGCTGGTGCAGGCAATGGTCAAGCTGTTCGAAGACATTGGCGGGCGCATCGAGCTGAACGCCGAGGTTTCCAGCATCGAGGTGACTGGCGCCCGGGCCAGCGGTGTCCGGTTGCACGACGGTCGACACTTTCCGGCTGACTGTGTTGCATCCAACGCAGACGTGGTGCACACCTACGACAACCTGCTGGGTCATCATCCGCGTGGCGTGAAAGAGGGCCGACGGTTGAAAGGCAAGCGGTTCAGTAACTCGCTGTTCGTCATTCACTTCGGTCTCAAGCGGCCGCAGCCGCAGTTGCAGCACCACACGGTCTGTTTCGGTCCGCGTTATCGCGAGCTGATTCAGGAGATTTTCAAAGGCGAGGCGCTGGCTGACGATTTTTCCTTGTACCTGCACGCACCCTGCATCACCGACCCAAGTCTCGCGCCACCCGGTTGCTCCAGTCATTACGTGCTTTCGCCAGTTCCGCATCTGGGGAACGCGCCCATTGACTGGAAGGTGGAAGGGCCGCGGTACCGCGACCGGATTTTCGACTATCTGGAGATGTACTACATGCCGGGCCTGCGTGAAGACCTGGTGACCAGTCGGATTTTCACCCCCAACGATTTTCGCGACGAGCTGAATGCCCATCTGGGGTCGGCTTTTTCGCTCGAACCGATCCTGCAGCAAAGTGCCTGGTTCCGTCCGCATAACCGTGACGCCAACCTGGCCAACGTGTATCTGGTCGGCGCAGGCACCCATCCTGGCGCGGGAGTGCCCGGCGTGATTGGTTCCGCCAAGGCCACGGCAGGGCTGATGCTGGAGCACGTGCACGCATGATGGTGACCAATATGAACGATCAAGCGCTCATGGATCACGCTACGCAAAGCATCACTGTCGGTTCGAAGAGCTTCGCGGCGGCCTCGCAACTGTTTGATCCGGTTACCCGGCGCAGCGCTGTCATGCTGTACGCCTGGAGTCGCCATTGCGACGACGTCATCGATGGTCAGGAAGCCGGACATGACGCTACTGTGCTCAGCGAAGCAGAAACCCTTGAACGCCTTGAAGCATTGATCGCGCAGACGCATGCGGTCTACGCAGGGCTGCCGGTGGAGGACCCAGCTTTCGCGGCGTTCAAGGACGTGGTGTATCGCCATCGGATTCGTCAGGACTATGCGCTGGCGCATCTCGCCGGCTTTGCCATGGATGTGAGTCAGCGTGAATACCGCAGCATCGGGGACACGCTGGAGTACTGTTATCACGTGGCGGGCGTGGTCGGGCTGATGATGGCGCAGGTCATGGATGTCAGCGATGAAAAGACCCTGGACCGCGCCTGCGATCTGGGTCTGGCCTTTCAATTGACCAATATTGCGCGCGACATCGTCGAGGATGCTGCTGTTGGCCGGTGTTATCTGCCCGCGGACTGGCTGGCCGAGATGGGCATCCCGCGTGATCAGCTTGCTTCACCGCAATACCGCCCACAGCTGGCGATCCTGGCGCAGCGACTGGTTGATCTGGCTGAGCCTTATTACGTCAGTGCGCAAGCCGGGCTTGCTTCGCTTCGCTGGCGATCCGCCTGGGCCGTCGCCACAGCGAGGGCTGTTTACCGGGAAATCGGGGTCAAGGTGCGTGACGCCGGGCCACGCGCCTGGGATTCGCGCCAGTCCACTTCAAAACTGGACAAGCTGCGGCTGGTCATCAGCGGAGCGTGGCATGCCACTACTTCGCGGGTTCGACGCTATCCCGAGCGTCCAAAGGAGTTGTGGCACCGTCCTCGTCGTTTTTATTGAGCGGTCCGCCGTGAAGTTCACGCAGTTGTGCCTTCAGTCGGGCGGTTGAAGGCGCATACAGAAAGCCGAATGACACGCAACGCTCCTTGCCTGATACCGCATGGTGCATCAGGTGCGCCTGATAAAGGCGTTTGGAATAACCGCTTCTCGGGACCATTTTGAATGGCCAGCGTCGATGCACCAACCCGTCATGGGCGATGAAGTACAGCAGGCCATAACCGGTCATACCCGCGCCAATCCATTCCAGCGGGTGCATGCCCTGGGTTCCTAGGGCAATCAGCACGATAGCTACGCCTGCGGATACCACGGCATATAAATCGTTTTTCTCGAACCAGCCAGTCCGGGGTTCGTGATGAGAGCGATGCCAGCCCCAGCCCCAGCCGTGCATGACGTATTTGTGGGCAAGGAACGCGAAGCCTTCCATGCCGATGAGCGTGGCCAGAAACACCAGCGTGTTGAATAACATCCGTTTGTCCTCAAGAGTCCTTGCCATCGGACTGTCAAAAGCCTGCGAGCGTTCGATCCGGTTCACAGGCTCTGATCATCAGCCGGTCGCAACCCGCTGATGCCATTCAGTGCAAACGATCAAGACCTGTTACGCCTGACGATCAAAGCGTTCTGTTCGAGCCGGCGTACGTTGCATCAGCACCTTGCCAGCGCGTATCGAAACCAGTGCCTGCCCCTGGCTGCGTACCATCTCGTAATCGTCGGGCGCTGAGAGTATCAGCAGGTTGGCCGGGCGTCCCACCTCGATACCATAACGCTCACCCAGGTTCAGGGTGCGCGCCGCGTTATCGGTGATCAGGTCCAGCGAGCGCTTGAGGTCTTCGTAGCCCAGCATGTGGCAAATGTGCAGGCCGGCTTCCAGTATGCGCAGAATATTGCCATTGCCGAGCGGATACCAAGGATCGACGATGGAGTCCTGACCAAAGCAAATGTTCATCCCCGCGCGGTCAATTTCGGCGACGCGCGTCAGACCGCGTCGTTTTGGGTAGCTGTCAAAACGGCCTTGCAGATGAATGCTTTCGGTCGGGCATGAAATGAAATTGATGCCGGAAAGCTTGAGCAGGCGAAACAGTTTGTAGCAGTAAGCATTGTCGTAGGAGCCCATCGCGACTGTGTGGCTGGCGGTCACGCGTGCGCCCATGTCCCGCACCCGCGCTTCTTCGGCGAGCACCTCCAGAAAGCGCGACTGAGGGTCATCGGTCTCGTCACAATGCACATCCACCAGACAGCCCGTACGCTCGGCCAGGTCCATCAGAAACTTCACCGAAGAGACCCCTTGATCGCGGGTGTTCTCGAAGTGCGGGATGCCGCCGACCACATCGGCGCCCATGGCGATGGCTTCGGTCATCAGCGCCCGACCATTGGCGAAGGATTCGATGCCTTCCTGAGGAAAGGCGACAATCTGCATATCGATCAGATGCCGGGTTTCATCACGCACCTCCAGCATCGCCTTGAGCGCAGCAAGCGACGGGTCGGTGACATCTACGTGAGTCCGCACATGCTGAATGCCATGATCGACCAGCATGTCGATGGTTTTGCGGGCACGGTTCTTGGTGTCCTCATGGGTGGTGAGCTCCTTTCGCTCTGCCCAGCGCTCGATACCTTCGAACAGCGTGCCGCTCATGTTCCACTTCGGCTCACCGGCCGTGAGGGTGGCGTCCAGATGGATGTGCGGTTCCACGAAAGGCGCGACCACCAGATTCTGCTCAGCATCCCTGTCGTTCGGGCCAGTGAGTGTGGCGACGTGAGGCTGCGCCTTGATGGCTTTGATGTAAGCACCGTCCAGTTCGATTCGGTACAGACCCTGTTTGCCACGCAGGCGGGCGTTGATGATGTGCATGATTTATTCCTTGCCTTGGGCTTCGGTCATACGCCATATCAGCAGGGCGACCGAAGCGTTCATACGAAACAGGGGATCATCGAGCGACTGTCTGCTTTGCTGCTCGATGCGCTGGATCCGTTGGTTGAGGGTGTTGCGATGAATGTTCAGACGTTGTGCGGCCTTGATGGCGTTGCCGTTCTCGCGTAACAGCGCGTCCAGGGTTTCGATCAGTGTGTGGGGACGCTTGCGGCCGGTTTCGACCATCGGCGTCAGGGTCTGGCTGACAAACGCGTCGATGATCGAGCGGTCACCGATCCCCTGCAGCAGGCGTAGCACGCCCAGCTCACTGAAATCACACAGCCCGGTCGCCGGGCGCAGGTTTTCCGCAACCTCCAGTGCCTGGCGGGCTTCATTGAGCGCTCGACGATAGTGGCCGCAATCCTGCACTGGCTGGGACAGGCCCATGAACACTGACAGGTCGCCCGTCAGCGCCCTCAGTGACCGGTGCAATTGCGCCAGTTCAATCCGTAACGCAGAGAGGTCGGGCAGCAGCAGAACGAACAGGTCACCCTGGGCGATGACAGGCAGCGGCGCCGGGAAATTTTGGCACCAGGCATCCAGTTGGTCCTGCACGCGTTGGCGGGTGAGCTGCAAAAGCCGCTCGGCCTCGGCTGCGCTGTGACGGTCGAATAACACGCCGACCTGGGACATGCGCAGGGCTACTGCGCAGCGGGGTTGGTCGACCGGCAGTTGCAACAGTGCGGCGCGCTGGCGTGTGGTCGCAAGGCTTGGATAATCGCCGGTCAGCAATTGGCCGATGATGTCGTGGCGCGAACGCCGTGTATGAGCCATTTGCACCAGCGCCGTACCGATCAGGTGCGTGACGATCACCATCTTCAACAGGTAAGGCTGCTCGATCAATGGCAGTCCCAACTGCTCTGCAAGCTCGACGACGGCTTGTGGTATGTGCTGAATGAACGCGCCACCCGTGAGAATGACCAGCCCGGCAATACCGCAGGCATCTCCATCACTGACCAGACTCAGCAAGTTGGCTTCTTCGCGCGCATGATTGATCCCAGTGATGAACACCAGCTCGCCGCCCATCACCCATTCGGCAATGCCCTCATTTTCCGCCACGTAAGACCAGCGCACGCTTCGGTGAAGGTTGCGCGCACCGGCGCGCACGGTCATTTCTTCCAGGCCCGCAAGCTGGAGGATTTCTTCGACGGTCAGGCTCAATGGTCCCCCTGCGCGGTGATACTGACCGAGCGGCGTGCCGTGATCTGAAGCAGCACGATGTAGGTAATGCCCGACGCCACGATCCCGACCAGAGGCGCGATCCAGGGTGAAAAATAAGCCAGCAGCGCGCCAACTGCGTAGGCAGACAGTCCGCGCACGTTGTAGCGTGGCAATGTCACGCTGGCCAGCGCCGGGTACTTGCCACGATGGCGATACCAGAAATCAGCCATGATCACGCCGCCGACCGGGGGAATGATCGACCCCAGCAGGACCAGAAACGGGATGAGCATCTCGTACATGCCGCCAATGGCCAGCACCACACCCACTGCGGCCGCGCCCAGGGTCATGGTGCGCCGACGCTCGCTGCGTACCAGATGACAGGCGGCGGCCGAAACGTTGTAGATCGTCGGCCCCTGGATGGTCCACAGGTTGAGGCAAAGCATGATGACCGCCGCAAACGACAAACCTTGCAGCATCATCACTTCAACGATATCGGCCTGCTGATACACGATGGCACACCAGGCGCCTGCGACGACCATCAGGCCGTTGCCCAGCAGGAAACTGACCAGGCTGGCAGTGACCGCGACCCGGCCGGAACGCGACAGACGCGTCCAGTTGGTGGCTTGCGTGGCGCCGCTGGCAAAGGTCCCGAACACCATGGTGATGGCAGCGGACACGCTCATCGTTTCCTGTGGAATCACTGCCGCCAGCTTCTGGAAACCGCCGATGTCTCGCGTGGCGAGGTACATCGAGACGATCAGCAGCACGAACATGAGCGGTACCGATAACCGCGACAGCACGTCCAGCCCTTTGTAGCCGATGATGGCGGTAACGCTGAAGCCGAGACCGAAGAGCACCATGAGCGGGAAGGTAAAACCGCTCGCCAGATCGAGCATCTTGACCAGAACGATGGCCACGGTGGCGGTACCCCAGGCGTACCAGCCCAGTTCTGCAAAACCAAGCAGCGAGTCTGACAGCCGGCTGCCCGCTTCGCCAAAGCAGAAGCGGCCCATCAGTACCGTGTTCAGACCACTGCGCGAGGCAATGAACGCCAGCGCCGCGGCATACAAAGCCAGCAGGCTGTTGCCGATGACGGCTATCCAGAGCATGTCAACGAACTCGAACGCCAGCCCCAGCTTGCCGCCTGCGAACATCGTGCCGGTAAAGAAGGTGAAACTGAACAGCACCATCGAGATAGACAGCAGCCCTCTGCGCGCCTCCCTGGGGGCTTCAGTCAACGGAAATTCTCCAGGTGAACTCATGTCTATTCTCCAGATCGCCAGCGTGGTTCGGTTTGAGTGTCTGACTGGAGTCACAGCAATAACCACGCCCGTTTTACGAGGCTGAAAAAACAGCGAAAAAGCGAGCGTTCTTCACAGACATGAATGTGCAGACAGCACATTTCTGAATGTATGGCTGGGTCGGGACTGTGCTGAATGATTTATTCTGGGGCGCTAATGCACCATCGGGGCCGGTTCGCGGAGCCGGCCCCGAGCGAAATTCAGGCCGACAGCGTGTAGACTTTTGCGCTTGTCACCGGGAGTCTGGTGTTCTGATTTTCCTTCAGTCTCTGTGTTTATCAAGGCGTGTTTATGGATTTGCGTCAGCTCGAAGCCTTCGGTCACGCGGGTCATTCAGGAGCTTGAGCAGGAGCTGGTCTTTGCGCTGTTGTTTGCTGACGAACAGGCAAGTATGTTCCCTGAAAATGTCGGCTCCCTATCGGCTCAGCGATCAGAATCGAAAAAGCCCCGCCACGGCAGAGCCAAAACCAAACAGCGCCTTTCTACCCCGATAGCTGCCACACCGCAGAACGCGACGTAAGGTGCAGGCTGAGTTCTGACGCTGATCCGTTGCAGCGACCGCCGGATCAGGGTCAGGACGAAGGGCTCCGCCGCGGGCGGACCCAACCGGAGCCTGGGGCTTTGCCCACTCTGGCCCCATCAAAGTGGGTCGCCGAGGGGCGAGAAGGTGACCTGAACCGAGCGCACATCCAGCTGAATCCACGGTCCCGAACGGCCAAAACAAAAACCATACTGGTCAGCTTGCTGACGAAGGGGGCGGCAGGTCCAGTATTCACAGGACATTTGATGAAGGCCTCAGGCCTGGACCAGCCTTGGCTGCACGGAGTCGGCCAGGCGGGTCAGGATCAGGCAGCACGAAACCGCACCGGCATCCAGCACCCCCAGGGACCGCTCGCCCAGGCGGCTGGCGCGGCCGATCTTTGCCACCAGATCCCGCGTGGAGTCGCGGCCTTGCGAGGCGGCGGCTTTCATGGCGACCAGTGCTTCGGCAAATGATGCACCGGCTGCATGGACTTTCTCGAAGGCTTCCACAGCCGGGATCAGCGTGTCCATAAGACACTTGTCGCCAACGCCGGCTTCGGTGATGTCCTGCAACGAGGTCAGACCGCCGCGCAGCAAATGGGCGAAGGTGGCGGCGTCGATTTCCTCACTGGCACGGACTTCGTCGGCCATGCCGATGAACAGGCTGCCGTACAACGGACCCATCGAACCGCCGATACCTTCCATCAGGCTCAGGGTCAGTTCATCCAGGGCTTGCGCCAGGGTCAGTTGCTTGCCCTCGATGGTCCGGCCGCAATGCGCGAACCCTTTGGCCATGTTGATGCCGTGGTCACCATCACCAATGGCGCCGTCGACTTCGCTGAGGTATTCGCGGTTGGCGACAATCACGCTGACCAGATCTGCAACGATGGCGCTGCCGTCACGGGAAGAAAAATGCTGACTCATGATTTACTCCGCCTGGGTCATGCCGATAGAGCGGCAAGGTTGATCGATCAGGGTTTGAAGCTCTTCGTCCAGGCCCAGCAGAGTCAGGGTCACGCCCATCATCTCCAGCGAGGTGAAGTAATTGCCGACGTAGCAGCGATGGATCTTCAGCCCTTTGGCCTGCAACTGACGCTCGACTTCGGCGTAGAAAATGTAAAGCTCCATGACTGGCGTTGCGCCGAGGCCCGACACCAGCACCACCACGCTGTTGTCCTGACTGAAGTCACGGTCGGCCAGAATCGGCGCCAGCATACGTTCGGCCATGGCCGCCGCAGGTTCTATGGGTACGACTTCGATGCCCGGTTCGCCGTGGTGGCCGATACCCAGCTCCATCTGGCCGTCCGGGATCTGGAAGTTGGGTTTACCGACAGCCGCAATGGTGCAAGGGGTCAGACCAATGCCGATCGAGCGGCAATGATCGACAGCTTTTTGTGCCACGCGAATGACACCGTCCAGATCGTAGCCCTGCGCGGACGCAGCACCGCCGACTTTCCACATGAAGATTTCACCGGCGACGCCATGGCGTTTGGCGATATCAGCCTTGGGGGCGGACGCGACGTCATCATTGGCGACCACGGTACGGATCTGCATGCCCTTGCTGGCCGCCATCTTCATGGCCAGCTTCACGTTCATGTTGTCGCCTGCATAATTGCCGTACAAGCAGGCCAAGCCTGCACCATGGTCGGCTGCGCGAAATGCGTCAAAGAAACTCTTGGCCGTCGGTGAGGAGAAAATCTCGCCCACCGCCACGGCATCCACCAGACCGGGGCCGACATAGCCGAGAAACGCCGGTTCGTGGCCGGAACCGCCGCCGGTAACGATGCCCACATGCCCTTGGGCAGAAGGCCTCGTTTTGCTGATGACGCGCGGGTTGGTGTCGCTCTGGCGCAGCTCGGGGTGCGCGACCAGAATGCCGCGCAGCATGTCTTCGACCACCTGATCCGGATCGTTTATCACTCGATTCATAACGCGGTTTCCTGTTTTCTTTTTATAAGGATCGGGCGGGTACGGTTCCGTTTACGGTTCAAGTACCACTTTCAGCGACTTGTCGCCACGTTCCATCACCGCGAAGGCTTCCTTGAAGTCCGCCAGCGCAAACTTGTGGGTCACCACGTCGCGCATGTCGATCTTGCGGTTGCCGATGAAATCAATCGCTCGCGGATACATGTACGGGCCAAGGTGGGAACCCAGCACGTCCAGCTCTTTGCGGTCGCCGATGATCGACCAGTCGACGGTCGCCTCATCGTTGAATACGCTGAACTCCACAAAACGGCCCAGCTTGCGCAACATCGCCAGACCCTGATTGACGGCCTTGTGATGCCCGGTGGCTTCGATGTAGATGTCGCAGCCATAGCCTTCGGTGATGTCCTTGATCTTGGCCAGCACATCGACTTCGGCGGGGTTCCACACTTCATCGGCACCCATGCGCAGGGCGAGGGCTGCACGTTCGGGTTTCATGTCGAGCACGATCAGCTTTTTAGGGTTGCGCATGCGGACCGCGCCGATGATCCCGAGGCCCAGCGTACCGGCGCCGGCGACGACGACCACATCGTCAAAATCGACATTGGCGCGTTCAGCCGCGTGCAGCGAGCAGGCAAGGGGTTCGATGAGGATCGCTTCATCGGGTGCGATGGAGTCCGGCACCTTGTGGATGATGCCTTCCTTGGTGAAGATCATGTACTGCGCCATGGCGCCCTGCACGTTGTTTTGGAAGCCATAAAGATCGTGCTTTTGACACATCCAGTACTGACCGTGGTTGCAGAAACGGCAGCCCCAGCACGGCACGATCTGTTCCGAAATTACGCGGTCGCCGACTTTAACGCCGCGCTTTTCGGCACCAGGGCCGAGTGCGACGACGCGGCATACAAACTCATGCCCCGGAATCATTGGCGGTTTGACGTAACGGGGCTGCTCGGCATCGCCCCAGAAGGACGGGGCGCCGCGATAGGTCTTGATGTCGCCCATGCAGATACCGCACAGCTCGACCTTGGTAAGGATTTCGTCGGGGCCCGGTGTTGGCACGTCGACGGTTTCCAGTCGGTAATCTTCAGGGCCGTGGCACACCACCGCCTGCATGGTGGCCGGAATGACCGGCGAGAGTTGTTCAGCGGTGCGTGCGGTATCGGTGGACATGATGATGAACCTCGCGACAGATAGATGAATTACTGAATGCTGTAGCCGCCGTCGATCACCACGTTTTCACCGGTGATCATGCTGGCGACGTCGCTGAGCAGGTACAACGCGAGCCCGGCGATTTCTTCCGGCTGGGCAAAGCGGCCCGCCGGGATCTGCAATTTGGCCCGTTCGCCCAACTCACCGGCCCAGGCTTTCTTGCCCAGTGCGGTTTCAACAATGGTCGGGGAAATGGCGTTGACGGTAATGTGCGGCGCCCATTCCATGGCCAGCACTTTGGTCATGCCGACAACGGCCGCCTTGCTCGCGCAGTAGGCGACATGGCGATCAAGCCCGATGACGGCGGCCTGCGAAGCGAGATTGACGATGCGCCCGCTGCCTTGCGCCAAAATGTGCCGTGCGCAGGCCTGTGCGACGAAAAAGCTGGCCTTGAGATTGATGTCGAGGGTGGTGTCCCAGGCGCTTTCGGTCACCTCAAGAGCCTTGTCGAGCAGTGCGACGCCCGCGCTGTTGACCAGATAGTCCAGGCGCTTGAAGTGCTCGAATACGCTATCAATGGTGCTTGCGATCTGATCGACCTGACCCAGATCGACGGCAATGCCGATGTGGCCTTGTCCCAGACTGGCGGCGATGTCGACCACGGCAGGATCGCGGTCGAGCAATGCAACACGTGCGCCACGCTCCACCAGCAGGCTGGCACAGGCCAGACCGATCCCGGCGGCCCCGCCCGTGATCACGGCGCAGCGCCCAGTGAGGTCGAACGCCTGATTCCAGAATCCAGACATGAACATGACTCCTGTGTTGGGCTTGAATGGGTAGACGTCCAGGGAGCGGCTTGCTCAAAAACACGCTCGCACCCTGAGCGGTGGTCCAGTGTTACTTGCCGCCGCTGACCTGCTGGTACAGTGCGTCGGCGTTGGCATTGGTGACGGGCACCCAAGGCAGGATGTAGTTCTTGTCGGTGCCGTCACCCCATTTCACGTCCTTGGCGTAACGTTCCCAGATTACCGATTGAGGCTTGTAATCCTTGCCGGCGAGCGCACGCAGGGCAACGTCAAGTGCGCCCTGGGATTGGGCCTGGGCATCCTGAAGGAAGGTGGTGACTTCGTTTTTCTTGGCGGCCTGAATGGCGTCTGGCATGCCGTCGATGGAGGTGACCGGAACCTCGGCAGGCGTCAGGCCTCGGGATTTCACTGCTTGCAGCGCACCGAGCGCCATGTCGTCGTTTTGCGCAATGATCCCCGAAATGCCGCCATTGGGGTGCGCGTTCAGCCAGTCTTCGGTCAGCGCCAAGGCCTCGGCGCGCGACCAGTTGGCGGTTTTCATTTCAATGATCTTGATATCGGGATTTTTCTTCAGGACTTCCATCTCGCCCTTTTCCCGATCGATCTGTGCTGACTGACCAATTGGCCCCTGAATGATCACCACATTGCCTTTGCCCTTGAGCTTGTCGACCATGGCCTGGGCTTGCAGGCGACCGCCTTCGACGTCGTCGTTGTCCACGTACGGCACCTTGGCGCTGGCAACACGGGTGTTGGAGGCGATCACCGGAATGTCATTCTCCATCGCTCGCGCCACGGTACCGATCCCGGCCTTGGTATCGATAGGTACGAACAGGATTGCATCGTAATGCTGGGTGATCATGGTTTCGATCTGGTTGTTCTGGGTCAACGCGTCATAGTTGCCGTCAAACACGGTGATCTGCACGGTGCCGTTCTTGACCGCTGGATGCTGTTTGAGCTCACGAACCCAGTTCTGCATGAACTGACCCTTGAGGCCGTAAACCGCCGCGCCAATCTTGTAGGTCTTGCCATCGGCGGCCAGCGCGATGCTGCTGGCGAGCAGGGAGAGCGCCGCGACAGCGGCCAGGGATGTACCGAATTTCATGATGAGACTCCGTTATTGTTGTTGGTCAGTCGTTCATTCAGAGGAAAAGCACAGAAACAGCTGCTAGCGTTTTTTCTTGCGCCACACATCGATCAGTACCGCGAACACGATGATCAGGCCCTTGGCGACCTGCTGGTAATAAGAGGAAACCCCGAGCAGGTTGAGCCCGTTATTGATCACGCCGATCAGCAAGGCGCCGAACAGCGTGCCCACGATGCTGCCGGTGCCACCAGAAAGGCTCGTGCCACCGATGACCACCGCAGCAATGGCATCGAGCTCGTAGGACATGCCAGCCTGGGGCAGGGCGGAGGTGGTCCTGGCAGAGAGAACCACCCCTGCAAGACCGGCGAGCAGTCCGGACACCACGTACACCGAGAACATCACCTTGCGTACGCCGATCCCCGAGGTGCGCGCGCTTTTTTCGTTGCCACCGACTGCGTACACATAGCGGCCGTAAGTGGTGTAACGCAGCACCATCCAGAAAATCAGCGCGACCACGGCGAAAATGATGATGGGCACGCCAATCGGGCCTATCTTGCCAATGCCCAGCGCCAGATATTCCTCAGGCAAGTCGGTAACCGGGCTGCCGTCGTTGAGAATGAAGGTCATGCCACGGGCGATGCTGAGCATGCCCAGCGTGGCGACAAAGGGCGGTATCGACAGGTTGGCAACCATGAACCCGTTGACGACGCCGAGCATGGCGCCGGCAAACATCCCAGCGCTGACTGCTGCCAAAAGGCCATACCCTTGAGTCGCGACCAGCGCACTGCAGAGGCCGGCAAATGCGAGAATCGAACCGACCGAGAGGTCGATGCCCTTGGTCAGGATCACGTAGGTCATGCCCACGGCCAGAATGCCGTTGATAGACGTCTGCCGGAGGATGTCCATCCAGTTGCGCCAGGTCATGAAATATTCGCTGGCAAAGGCCATGACCAGACACAAAAGAATGAAGACCAGCGGCAGGCCGAAGCGGTCGAGGGAAAGGCGAAGTCGGCTGCGCGGGGCTGCGGTGGCAGGCGCGGTAATGGTTTTGGCATTCATGAGGCAAGACTCAACAAGGCTTCCTGGGAAAGGTCGGTGTCGCTGCTGATAGTGACCAGCCGTCCGGCTTTGAACACCGCAATGCGGTCACTCAGGCGCAGCAACTCCGGCGCTTCGGACGACACGACGATAGCTGCACCGCCGGAACGCACGAACTGATCCAGCAGGTGATAGATTTCCTGCTTGGCACCTTCATCGATGCCGCGAGTCGGTTCGTCGCACAACAGGCAGACCGGCTCTGTGGACAGGCATTTGGCGAGCACCACCTTTTGCTGGTTGCCGCCACTCATCGACGCCACGGGCAGGTCCAGGGAAGTGGTCTTGATCTGCAGACGTCTGACCATGTCTTCAGCCAGCTCTGTTTCCTTGCGGGCATTGATCAGCGACCAACTGGACAGGCGTTTGTAAGCCGACAATGCAATGTTGGTGATAATACTGCTGCTGAGCACCAGCCCACTGTCCTTGCGGTCTTCAGTCACCAGTGACATGCCGGCGCGAATGGTCGCCTTGGGCAGACCCACCGGCATGGGCTTGCCTTGCAGAGTGATGCTGCCGGCGTCCGGAGTGGTCAAGCCATAGATGCAGTTGAGGAATTCGCTGCGACCCGAACCCATCAAACCATAGATGCCGAGGATCTCACCCTGGCGCACTTGCAGGCTGATGTCCTGGAACTCGCCATTGCGGCTCAGACCTTCGACGTCCAGGCAGCAGGTGGCGGCGCATTCCCGGCCAACCTTGTGATCGATGCGTTGCAGTTCCTGGCCGACGATACCCTTGACCAGATGCGCGCGGTCGATGTCAGCCATGCGCCCGGTTTCAACGAAAGCTCCGTCGCGGAAGATGCTGTAGTCATCGGCGATCTGTGCCAGTTCGCTGAGGCGATGTGACACATAGACGATTCCGGCGCCCCGTTCAGTCAGGCGGCGGATGGCTTTGAACAGGGTTTGTGCCTCGCGCTCACCGATGGCCGAGGTGGGCTCGTCCATGATCATCACCTGGCAGTCGTGGCTGAACGCCTTGGCGATTTCCACCAGTTGAATCTGCGCGACGCTCAGACGGTGCATGGGGCTGGTGGCGGCCACATCGAATTCCAGGCTTTCCAGCAAGTCGCGGGTGCGTCGGTTCAACTCTTTGGTGTCGACGATGCAACCCGCGCGACGCGGTTCGCGTCCCAGCCAGATATTTTCGGCGACGGTCATGAAGGGGATGGGTTCAAGTTCCTGCGTGATCATCGCGATCCCCGCTGCCAAGGCTTCACCGGGACGGTTGAATTGCACCGGTTCGCCATTGAGCAGAATGGTGCCGGCATCACGCTGGGTGATGCCCATGAGAATGCTGAGGAACGTTGATTTGCCTGCGCCATTGCCGCCGCACAAGGCATGCACGCTGCCGGCACGCAACGAAAGTCGGCCATCACGCAGGGCAGGAATGCCCGCATAAGCCTTGGTGACGTGTTCAGCCTGGAGCAGTAATGGCGTGGCCATTGGCGTGTCCTCGTGCTGTGAATTCTTATTAGGTGCACCGTGGTGTCGCTCGGTGAGCATATGTGTATCAAATGAAATTCTGATCAGTCAATCTCTTTCATGGAAAAGTTGTAAATGCGGTCATTTGCGCAAATAGACGCTCCATTTGGCACGTTTATCTCAAGGTCAGTTAAATCCTGCTTGACAGAAAACGCGGAATACCCGAGAAATGACTGATCGGAATTTCACTGGCTGATCATATGATCGGTCTCGGGCCGGACCACGGCAGCGGAGTCAAACGCCATGAACACACCTTTCCCGGTGGCTATCGGATGCGATGAGGCGGGTTACGAGCTTAAGGAATTGTTGAAACATCACATTGAGGCGCTGGGCTATCCAGTGACCGACTTTGGTACTCATTCCACGGCGCCGGTGCTCTACCCGGACATTGCCCTGGCGGTTGCCACCGCCATCAAGGCCGGTGAGCAGCGGCTGGGCGTGCTGGTCTGCGGCACCGGAATCGGCATGGCAATCTCTGCCAACAAGGTGTTGGGGATCCGCGCGGCTCAGGCGCACGACACCTATTCCGCCGAGCGTGCGCGCAAAAGCAACGACGCGCAGATTCTGTCCATCGGGGCGCGGGTGATCGGCGCTGAGCTGGCCAAGAGCATCGTCAAGTCGTTTCTGGAGTCGGAATTCGAAGCCGCACGCTCCGGTGCCAAGGTCGATCGAATCAACGCGATAGAGCGTGACGGGCATCAATAGTGGACGGGAAGGGCTGGCAGTAGGGAGAATGCGCCTTTGACGTCGAAACGGAAGCCCGTCCACATGAGTGACAGTAGCCAGCGCATTGCCAGCGACATCGATCTGATGACCGAAGTCGCGATGCTCTATTACCTTGAGAACGTCACTCAGGAAGCCATCGCCAAACGCTTTGACCTGTCCCGGGCAAAGGTCAGCCGACTGCTCAAACGCGCACGCGATGAAGGCATTGTCGAGGTTCGGGTGTTGCAGCATCCGGCCATGAACAACGAGCTGGAACAGGCGCTGGTAGAGCGCTTCAAGCTTGATCGTGCCCTGATCGCGGTCGACCACAGCGATCCCGATACCCAGCGTTCGGCCGTTGCCAGCCTGGTCGCCAACTACCTGAACAGAACGCTGGGCGACGGCATGATTGTCGCGGTGGGCATGGGGCGCAACGTGGGCGCAGTCGCGGACAACGTATTTTTGCCCGTGACGCGCAACTGCACTTTTGTCTGCGCCATCGGTGGTTCGCTCAAGGCGGGCGAATACATGAACCCTGATCACATCTGTCGACGCCTTGCCCTGCGCTTCGGCGGCGAGAGTGAAAGCCTTTATGCGCCTGCGCTGGTGGCCAATCCGGAGCTGCGCGGCGTGCTGATCAGCAATGACACCGTACGCTCTACGCTGGACCGTGCCCGCCGTGCCGATATTGCCCTGATCGGTATCGGTGACATGAGTGAGAACAGCAATATGGTGCGCATGGGCTGGTTCTCGCCCCAGGAAATCGCGCAGGCGCGCCTGTCCGGCACGGTGGGTGACATGATGGGTTACGACTTCATCGACATTCATGGCCAGCCTGCGGTCAACGCCATTCAGGGCCGGATCATCGGGCTGACCGTGCAGGAGCTGTTCCGTATTCCTGATGTGGTGGCGATTGCCAGCGAAAACACCAAGGCTGCCGCCACGCTGGGAGCGTTGCGCTCCGGCGTGATCAACACGCTGGCGACCACCGTGACCAATGCTCACACCATCCTCGCCCTGGATGATGCAACTCGCAAGGCTTGAGTCTGCGCCGTTTCAAGCGCCTTCCCCCAGAGGCACGATGAACCCGTATCGTGCCGCTTTTATGGCTTTACTGCGTATTGCGCATCGAGCGGGCCGTCGATGAAGCCTCTCCATTGCTGCCAGGCCGCCAATTTTAGCCATCCCCTGTGGTCCAACTTCGAATCGGCGTAGCGACACGCCTGTTGCAGCGGTGCCCGCGTGCACGAGCGCTCGGCATCGCAGACTTTTTTGTTCAATAAACACAGGGCAGGGACGATGGTTCTAAAACTGACAAGTATCGTGATGGCGATACTGAGCATTATCTTGCTGGTCATGGGAGCGCAACTGGTGGCGGTCGGTGGCTCGCCCGCCTATTCGGTAATTGCCCTCGGCATTCTGGTCACAGCCGTGCTGCTGTTTCTGCGAAAGAAATCGGCATTGACGCTTTACGCGCTGATCCTCTGGGGTGTGCTGATCTGGATCGTTTACGAAGTCGGCTTTGATAAATGGCAGTGGGTGCCTCGCGGCGATCTGTTTGCGCTCATCGGTCTGTGGCTGGCACTGCCGTGGGTAGTGCGCCCGCTTTACCGGGCGCAGGTGCCTGCCGAAGGCCGTGCGTTTCATCCGTTTCTGGGCGGCACCCTGGGCGTGATGCTGGCCATCGTGATTGCCGTGATGTTTTACGATCCTTATCCTGTACAGGGCACGCTGGGCAATACCGCTGCTTTGCGCACTACCGATACCGCGGGCGACGATTGGGTCGCGTACGGCGGGACCAACAGCGGTCAACGCTTTTCGAACCTGAACCAGATCACGCCGCAAACCATCAAAACGCTGTCGGTTGCCTGGGAATATCACACGGGGGATCTGCGTGACGCCGACAAGGACGCCAGCGAATACACCTTTGAGGCCACCCCTCTGAAGGTCAACGGCAAAGTGTATCTGTGCACGCCACATAACGAAGTACATGCACTGAACCCTGAGACCGGAAAGGCTGACTGGACCTATACGCCGGACAAAAACCGTTCTTACCTGCAACAGCATCAGACCTGCCGGGGCGTGAGCTATTACCAAGCGCCACCGTCCAGCCTTCAACGTCCCGCGCAGTGCAGCAAACGGATCATCACCGCCACTGCCGATGCCCGCCTGCTGGCGCTGGATGCCGACAGTGGCAAGCTCTGCGCCGACTTTGGCAATGCCGGAGTCATCGACCTCAGCGTAAACATGGGCAAGCTGCGCCCGCATGCTCTCATGCAGACGGCTGCGCCGTTGATTGCGGGAGATCTGATCATTATCGGCAGCTCGGTCATGGACAACGGCTACGACCAGGGCAACCCTTCAGGCGTGATCCGGGCTTACAACGTGATGACCGGCGAGCTGGTGTGGAATTTCGATCCCGCCAACCCACAAAACACCCAGCCATTGGCTGGTGATGCCATCTACCCGCAAGACACGCCGGTGGCGTGGGCCACGCTGAGTGCTGACGTGAAAAACGGTCTGGTCTACGTGCCGTTCGGCAACGCTTCACCGGACGAAACCGGCACGCGTCGCGAGCCGGGCAGCAACACCGAGAAATTCCGCGACGCCCTGGCTGCGCTGGACCTCAAAACAGGCGCACTGCGCTGGACATTTCAGACTTCGAACAATGACCTCTGGGACCGTGATAACCCGTCACAGCCGTCGTTGATTGAACTGGGCAAAGAGGGCAGCCAGCAACCTGCTCTGGTGCTGCCCACCAAGGTCGGCAATCTGTTTGTGCTCAACCGGTTGACCGGCGAGCCGATACTGCCGGTCGACCAGGTCAGCGTATCGACCAAGGGCGGCATTGCGGGCGAGCGTTTTGCTGCGACGCAACCGGTATCCCGGCTCAATTTTATTCCCGAACCCCTTACCGAAAAGTCCATGTGGGGCGTCAGCCCGTTTGATCAGATGGCCTGTCGCACCACGTTCAATACCTTGCGCTACGACGGCAATCCGTGGACACCTGCGACTGAGTCGGGCTCGGTGATCTACCCCGGCAATATTGGTGTGTTCAACTGGGGCTCGGTGGCGGTCGATCCCGATCGGCAGCTTCTGGTCGCTGCGCCGGTGCGGCTGGCTTACGTCTATAACCTGATCAAGCGCACTGAACATGAACAGGAAAAGCGCCTGTTCACGCAGGATGGCAAGCCGTACTGGAACGAAAACTTCAACGGTGACTATGCCATTCGTATCACTCGACTAGCCTCAGGTCTGGGCATTCCGTGCACCGCGCCACCTTGGGGGACCATGGTCGGTGTTGACCTGAACACCGGCAAGACCAAATGGAAACGCAGGGTAGGCACCACTAAAAATCTGAAAACCACGTTCATGGAGCCACGCTTCCCGATTGGTTTCCCGGTGGGCATGGTGGCCCATGGTGGACCGCTGGTCACGGCAGGTGGTGTGGTCTTTCATGGTTCGACAGCGGATGACTTCTTTCGCGCTTACGACGTAAATACCGGCGAGCTGCTTTGGCAGTATCAGTTGCCAGCAGGCGGACAGGCGACACCGTCTACCTACCTCGGCGCTGACGGCAAGCAGTACGTGATCATTGCCGCAGGCGGTCATGGATCGTTGGGCACGACCTTGGGCGACAGCGTGATCGCGTTTCGCCTGAACTGATCGAGTCATTCACACCCGATGGGGCCGGACGCTTATGCGTTACGGCCCTTTTTTCATTCCGAACTGTATTCAAGTGCCAATAAAAACAGGCAGAGCTGGATTCTTATAACCAAAAAACATTTTCTATTCGATAGTGCTATTGGAATGTTTATAAGCAAGCGCTTTTAATCCCCGCCTCAACGTCCTGTCATCGTGGTCGTTTCAGCGATGGGTTTTGCCTGGAATCTGCTTATGAATGAACGTGCCACCCAAGCCATCGAACCCTTGATCGAGGTGCGTGGCCTGAGCAAGCACTTTGGTGTCAGTCGGGCGCTCGACGAAGTGGATCTGGCTATTTTTGCCGGGGAAGTCGTGGCCTTGCT
Source organism: Pseudomonas californiensis (assembly GCF_021147775.1). Taxonomy (GTDB): domain Bacteria; phylum Pseudomonadota; class Gammaproteobacteria; order Pseudomonadales; family Pseudomonadaceae; genus Aquipseudomonas; species Aquipseudomonas californiensis. The sequence goes on along the minus strand of NZ_JAGTPK010000021.1, from coordinate 18,682 downwards.
GGGTGCCAATGGCGCTGGAAAGTCGACGCTGGTAAAGATACTTGCGGGCAGCTTGCCCCACGATGGTGGTGAGTTACGGGTTCAGGGCCAGCTTCAGCACTTTGCTTCGCCGATGTCGGCGAGGCGGGCCGGGATTGTGACCGTGCACCAACAGGTGGGCGACGGGATCGCACCCGGGCTGAGTGTGGCCGAGAACCTGGTGCTCGACGAACTGTGTTTGCCGGGAGCCGACTTCTGGGTCAACCGCAAACGCCTGCTGAGCCGGGCAGCACAAATTGCTGCGGGGCTGGGTCTGGATCTGCCGCTGCAGCAGCCGGTAGAACGACTCAGCCAGGCAGAGCAACAACTGATCGTCCTCGCCAGGGCTCTGGCGTTGCAGCCGCGCCTGCTGATTCTCGATGAACCAACAGCGGCGCTCTCGGATACCGAGGCACAGCGCCTGTTCACGCTGATCGACAGCTTGCGTGAGCGCGGGGTCGCCATTCTTTACATTTCTCATCGTTTGTCAGACTTGCAACGTATTGCGCAGCGCGCCGTGGTACTGCGGGACGGCAGGCTGGTGGGGCAATTCCCTGCGTCGCAATTGCGGCAGGCTATCCACGCCATGCTCGGTGAAGCACTGGACCGACAACCTTTTGTTCCGCGCTTGCCGGGCAGGCCGGTACTCAGCCTGCATGCAGCGCGGGTTGCGCAACACACGCCGCTTTTCGATCTGGTGTTGCACGAGCACCAGGTGGTCGCCATGACCGGTCTGCTTGGGGCAGGCAAAAGTGAAATTGCTGAAATGCTGTTCGGCTTGCGTGATCCGGCAGCCGGCCATCTACAGCTGGACAATGCTGACTGGCGCCCCGGCTCGCCACATGAGGCGATCAAGGCTGGCGTTTTCTACGCAGCAGAAGGGCGGGCCACTCATTCGCTGGTGCCAGACTTTTCGCTACGCAAGACCCTGACCCTGCCTTTTTTGGAGCGCTTCTCGCGCGGCGGTTTCATTCAGACCCGGCTCGAGGCTCAGGCGGTGAACGATCAGGTATTGGCGCTTGGGATCAAAAACCCTGGCATCGACCAGCCCATGAGCGCGCTGTCGGGCGGCAATCAGCAGAAAGTCATTATCGGTCGCTGGCTGATGGGCGGCGGGCGGGTGTTGATTCTTGACGAGCCGTTTCAAGGGGTCGATGTACGGGCCAGACGTGAAATTGGCCAGTTGTTACGCAACAACGCCGAAGGGCGCGCCACGCTGGTCATCTGCGCCGACATCGACGAAGCGCTGGACATTGCCGACCGTATTCTGGTGGTGAAGGACTACGCAGTGGTGGCCGATTACGATCGTGAAGACCTCACCCGTGCCGTGCTTTTGGCCAGGCTGACCCAAAGCGCAGACGCCGAGCATGGACATTTCCCGGATAGCGAATCGCCAAGGAGTAGAGCAATTGGCTGAAGTGATAACCCCCTTGAACCATGAGACTGCGCCATCCCATCGTTGGCGTGAGCCGTTGATTCGCTATGGGCTGTTGCTGGTGCTGGCCTTGATCGTGATCTTTTTCAGTGTCGCGGAGCCGGCTTTTCTGCGGGTCAACAACCTGTTCATCATTCTGCAGTCGGTCTCGATCGTCGCCTTGCTGGCGCTGGGCGTTACGTTGACCATGGCGGTAGGCGGGCTCGACCTGTCGATTGGCGCCGTCGCGGCGATGAGCCTGATGATTGCGAGTTATGTGATGGTCGTGCTCGGCTGGGGTGCCGTGCCAGCCGTACTGATCAGCCTGGCAGGAGGCGCGCTGGTCGGGCTTCTGAATGGCTGGCTGATCGTCAAACTCAAGATTCCGGACATTCTGGCGACACTTGGTAGCATGTTTCTGGTGATTGGCGTTCAGTTGATCCCGACTGGCGGGCGTTCGATTGCGGTGGGCATGACCCTGCCGAACGGGCGAGAAACAGAAGGCGTTTTCAGCAGTACCTTTCTGGCGCTGGGGCGAGGTCGCGTGTGGGATACCGTACCGATTCCAGTGCTGGTGACCAGCATCGCGGCAATAACGGTCTGGCTGTTTCTGGAACGTGCGCGCATCGGTCGGCTGTTCTACGCCATCGGTGGCAATGAGCAGGCCGCGCGTCTCGCTGGTGTACCGGTGCAGCGTTACAAGCTGCTGGCGTACGTGCTTTCGGCCGTGCTGGCTTCAGTCGGTGGTTTATTGCTGGCGGCCCGGCTGGGGCGGGGCGATGTCAGCTCCGGCAATGGGCTGGTGCTCGATGCGCTGGGCGCCGCGCTGATCGGTTTTGCCGTGCTCGGCGCTAAAAAACCCAACGCATTCGGCACCCTTGTCGGTGCGTTGCTGGTGGCCACGCTGCTCAACGGCCTGACCATGCTCAACGCGCCTTATTACGCTCAGGATTTCGTCAAGGGGCTGGTGTTGGTATTGGCCCTGATGTTCACCTTTGGTCTCGATCGGCGAACACGGTGATGACCCGTTTCAACCACTCACAAGGAGCATTCATGCAGGCATTCTTCAAGGGTCACACATTGTTAAGCACGGTCGTTCGCCGCTGCGTCGCCGGTGTCTTGCTGTCGGGTCTGGCGTGGCATGCTCAAGCTGACGTATTGCCGGGCGCGCCTGCGCCGTTCGACAAGGGCAAGGTGCAGATCGCCCTGGTGGGCTATTTGTCATCGGGCGACTTCCCTGAAGCCTATCTGCAAGGCGTGGAAAAACAGACTGCCGCGCTGGGCGCCACGTTGCGTGTGTTCGATGCCCGGCAGCAGGCGGCAACGCAACGGGAAATGATCGAACAGGCGATTGACCTGGGTGTGGACGGCATCATCGTGCAGCTCGGCCTGGCTGAAACCCTGCGGGACTCGGTCGATAAAGCCATCGCCAAAGGCATCAAGGTGGTCGCGTTCGACGTTGACCTGCAAAACCCCAAGGTCACGCAGGTCGAGCAGGATCATCACGCGCTCGCACGTCTTGCACTGGAGCAGGCACTGAAAGACAACGGCACCACGTTTGAAGCCGGTTACGTTTACATCAGTGGATTCACGCCGATGGAACGTCGCAATGAAATCTGGAATCAGGTCAAGGCCGCGAACCCAGGCATCGTGGAAAAGGCCCGCTTTGGCACGCTCAACCCGCCGATTGCCAATTCGGTGGCAGACCAGGCCAGCGCTGTGCTGCGGGCCAACCCAGGCATCAGCGTCATTTTTGCGCCGTTCGACGAGTTCGCCAAAGGCGCGAAAATTGCCGTGGATGAGGCTGGGCTGGGCTCGAAAATCAAGATTTACAGCGCAGACATTTCCACCGCTGATATTCAGATCATGAAAGAACCCGACAGTGCCTGGGTGGCGACCGCCGCGGTCAATCCGCAAGTGCTGGGCGCCATCAGCGTGCGCAGTCTGGCGATGCTGATTGCGGGAGAAAATCCAGGCCAGCGCGTGCTGGTGCCGCCGACGCTGATCACTCGTCAGCAGTTGCTGGACCTGGACGTGAAAAACGTTCGTGACCTGGCGCAGAAGGTACCGGCGTTCGGCGACGCGGCATCTATCGCCAGCCCGGCATGGATTCCCCAGAGCAAATAGGCGGATCCGCTCAACGCGTAACGAGTTTGCGCGTGCGTCTTTATCCTGGAGCATGGCAGGTGCCAGTCTCCGGGATTATTTAGACTAATTGCCCAATGCTTTACTGAGTCTGCTGAAAGATATCGGTATCAAAGGCAATCGCGGAACTGTACTTTCAGCCTTATTGTTATTACTCCTTGAGCTGGCTGTATTTGAGGATGCTCTCCCATTTACTGTTTGATAAACAACAGTTCTGTTGCCTGTCAAACAGTGATTAAGCACAGTTAATAGTTATGTTGTCAGCGATATATCCTAAGGCTTATTGGTTATTTTGCGCGGCGAACTGCTTTGTATAGTCTCGCCTTCAGGATTTATACACTTGCACGGAATGCCCACACGGCAAGGGCTGCAAGCCAGGCAACGCCGTTTCGCACTTTGATGTCCATTGATTTACTAAAAATTACAGCACGCCCAACGGTTGCGGTGTGCCGCGCAATCACGCCCGGCCCCGCAATAGTATGAGCGGCAACAAAAGGAGCTGCTTCATGTATCAGCGTTCACTTTCTTTGATTGCTGTGGCAGTTATTTCTGCGCTCACACAACTTCCGGCGCAGGCCGAAGAAGTGGCCGCAGCGGCCGACGACGGTAAACGTCTGGACACCGTTCTGGTGACCGGAACGCGAGGCAAGGCCCGTACGGTGCTGGACTCACCCGTACCGGTCGATGTATTGACCGCAGAGGACTTGAAGTCGGCCGGTGCCAGCAATGGTGAACTCGGGCAGGCATTACAGACGCTGTTGCCGTCGTTCAGTTTCCCTCGCCAGTCGAACTCCGGCGGTGCTGACCACGTGCGTGCTGCGCAACTGCGCGGCATGAGCCCTGATCAGGTGTTGGTGTTGGTCAACGGCAAGCGTCGACATACTTCGGCACTGGTCAATGATTCATCGAAAATCGGCCGTGGCACGGCGCCGGTGGACTTCAACTCGATCCCGATCAGCGCAATCAAACGCATCGAAGTACTGCGTGACGGCGCCGGTGCGCAGTACGGTTCGGATGCCATCGCCGGGGTGATCAATATCATCCTTGATGACGCACCGGAAGGTGGCGAGGTCTCGACGACTTACGGGGCTTATCACACGCATCAGGATGCCATCGGCAAGACTGTCACCGATGGTCAAAACAGCCTGACCACTGCCAAAGTCGGCACCCGGCTGGGTGAGGACGGCGGTTTCATTCGCGCAGGCACTGAGTACAAGGATCGTAACCCGACCAACCGTGCCGGCTTCGATGGTTTTGCCGATACCCCCGGCCAGCGCAATTACGTGATGGGCGACGGGCTGGCGAGGGACGTCAACGCCTGGTTCAACTCTGAACTGCCGATGGGCGAGGGGAAGGCCTATTCTTTCGGTACCTTCAATGAGCGCCACACGACCGGCGCGCAGTTCTATCGTTACCCCACGGATCAGCCACAGTTCTACCCCAACGGTTACCTTCCGCAATCGCTGGGCACCAACCGGGACTTATCGGCCACAGCGGGCTTCAAGGGCATGGCTGGCGAGGACTGGGACTTCGACAGCAGCATCACCCATGGTCGCAACCGCTTTGAGTCAGCCACACGACGCACCCTGAATGTCAGCCTGGGAAGCGACTCACCGACGCGTTTCGACACCGGAGACTACGAGCTGCGTCAGACCACTGGCAACCTCGACTTTACCCGTGAACTGCGTCTGGCTGGCCGTTCCTTCGTGCTGGCGCTGGGTGGCGAATACCGTTATGAGAATTACCTGACCACTGCCGGCGATGCAGCATCTTACGTGGGCAGCGGTGCCGAGGGTGCCAACGGGCTGAGACCCGGCGAAGAGGCAGACCTGGATCGTAATGTGTTTGGTACGTATGCCGAGTTGTCTGGCGACCTGACCGACCGCCTGTTTGTCGATGCGGCCACCCGCTGGGAGCGTTACGACGACGCAGGCAGCAAGCTCACCGGCAAGCTCAGTGGCCGTTATCGCCTGAACGATCAGTGGGCGCTGCGCGGCGCTGTCTCCAACAACTTTCGCGCACCGTCGCTGGCCCAGGTGGGTTTCCAGCACACCACCAGCAACTTCGGTACCGGCGGTGCGCTGACCGATATTCGTGTTCTGTCGGTCAATGACCCTATCGCCCGCTCGCTGGGTGCCGAGCAACTGAAACCGGAAACCTCGAAAAACTTCAGCCTGGGGCTCACCGCCCAGTTGAGCGAGCGCTTCGATGCCTCGTTTGATGTTTTTCATATCGACGTCAAGGATCGCATTACCCTGTCGCAGCGCATCGGCAGCGATGCGCTGGAGCAATACGTCAACGACAACTTTGGGGTTGCTGGTGTCCATGACGTCAACTTTTTCACCAACGCTGCCGACACCCGCACCAATGGCGCAGAACTGGTGCTCAACTACCACCAGCCGCTGTATCAGGGGCAGTTGGGGTTGACCAGCGCCTACACCTACAACCACACGCAGGTCACCAGGACCAAGGGCACGCCCTCGCAACTGACGCCTTTGGGGATAGGCAGCGACGCGCTGGTCGGTGTCGAGGAGCGCAACACGCTGACGGATGCTGCGCCACGGGATCGAATTGTGTTTTCGACCAACTGGGCCAGTGATCACTGGGGGTTGCTCGGACGATTGACACGGCAGGGCAAGACCACGCGGGTGTTTGATTTTGGTGACTCCCAGCCCGAGCAGACCTACGACCCGGTCTGGCAGCTGGACGCCGAGGTGCAGTACAAATTCACCCCACAGTTCGACGTTGCAGTGGGCGGTAACAACCTGACCGACCAGTACCCGGAACGCTCAAGTTCGGCCATCAACTACGGCGGCAATCTGCCGTACGATGTGCTGTCACCGATCGGCACCAACGGTGCGTATTACTACGCACGGGTCACTTACGGTTTCTGACGAGTACCGCTGCCTTCAGGGGCAGCGGTTACCGGTGACGGTGGTCAGGCTTAAGGACTCAGCGTATTCAGAACGAGACGTCGGCAGGCTGCGACAGACGCAATACCGAAAGATCACCGGTGATGCGCTTCCAGGCCAGGCGTATCGCCTCAATGTCCTTTTCGCGCTGGGCGCTGCTTTCGTGAAGGATCACGATGACTTTGGTGCCCAGACGCTCAGGTTCTTTGGCACCGTGATCACGCCACTGCCCATAGGCGTCCAGCACGCTGAAACCATCCGGAAAGCGCGGCGTGACCTCTTGATCAAGGAATTCACGCCAGCGCGCCGGGCTGATCGTGCCTTCCTGATTGCCATCGATTCTTCCCGTGGAAAAGTACAGCTCGGTGCGCAGCCACTGCGCTTGTGCCGGTCGGCTAGGATCGCCTTGCAGCGTCGAGCTGGCCGGGTCTTTGGTGTGCACGGCTGCGGGTGGTGCAAGGGCACAGCCGGTCAGCGCGAGAACCAGTGCGAGCGGCAGAAAATATGGGGGCATGTAACGTCCTTGATAGAGAAGGAAAGGGCAACGCGACCTGCACTATAACGGTCGCGTCCCGTCTCTATGAAAGACCTGAAAGGCAGCTTGATATAACTGTCACATCGGTACGAAAGGGGGCAGGTGTCAGGAACCAATGATTTCGCGAATCCGCGCGGCCATGGTGTCTACCGCGAAAGGCTTGGTCAGTACCTGCATGCCGACCGGCAGTTGCCCTTCACCAATGACTGCGTGCTCCGCATAGCCGGTAATGAACAGTACTTTAAGGTCGGGACGCAACATGCGCGCCGCTTCGGCCATTTGCCGACCGTTCATGCCGCCGGGCAAGCCGACGTCGGTGACCAGCAGATCTATCTGCACATTCGACTGCAGTACTTTCAAGCCAGCGATGCTGTCTTCTGCCTGAATGGCGGCGTAGCCCATGTCCTTGAGAATATCCGTCACCAGCATGCGCACGGTAGGCTCGTCATCGACCACTACCACTGTTTTTCCATGCTCGGCACGCAGGATCGGCCTTGCATTCACAGACCCTTCATCGGTCAGGCTTTCTCCGTAATGACGGGGCATATACAGGCAGACTGTGGTGCCCTCCGAAACCTGCGAGCGGATACGCACCTGTCCACCGGACTGGCGAGCAAACCCGTAGACCATGGACAAGCCCAGGCCAGTGCCTGAGCCAATGGGTTTGGTGGTGAAGAACGGCTCGTACACCCGCGCCATGACTGCGGGGGTCATGCCTGTGCCGTTATCGGTGATAGAAATCGAGAGGTATTGGCCTTCGGGGACGTCATACGTTTTGGATGTGTCCTGATCGAGGCGTACGTTGGAGAGCGCGATGGTGATCCTGCCACCGTCGGGCATCGCATCCTTCGCGTTCAGGCAGAGATTGAGCACCGAGTTCTCAAGCTGCGACGAGTCAACCAGCACCGGCCACACGTCATGCGCATCGATGATCTGCAGCGCGATGGCCGGACCTATCGACTGCCGAACAAGGCCTTCCATGCCACGGATCAATCGGTCAGCATCCACAGGTTTGGGGTCCAGCGTCTGACGCCGTGAAAACGCCAGCAGCCGGTGAGTCAACGCCGCCGCACGCTTGGCCGCGCCCTGTGCCGCCGTCATGTAGCGACTGACATCTTCCATTCGGCCCTGATTGATGCGGGCCTGCATCATCTCCAGACTGCCCGATATGCCGGCCAACAGGTTATTGAAGTCGTGTGCGAGCCCGCCCGTAAGCTGGCCCACAGCTTCCATTTTCTGCGACTGACGCAATGCTTCTTCGGTGATTTTCAGGGTTTCGAGCCGCTCGCGCTCCAGGGTGAAGTCGCGGCCTACGGCGTTGATCACCCCTCTGCCGGGCCGGGTCGACCAGGTGATCCAACGGTACGTACCGTCCTTGCGACGATAACGGTTATCGAAACGTGAGTATGAGCGCCCCTCGGCAGACAGCTGCGCGCCCTCGAGCGTGGTGTTCAGATCGCCGGGGTGAATGAAATCGAAGATCGTGTTGCCGACCAGTTCCGCTTCCGTCCAGCCCAGCACGTCAAACCATGCGGGATTGACCGACAGGATTTCGCCATCGAAACCGCAGCGCAGCATGATGTCCGAGGACAGTTCCCAGAGATCGTTTCGGTCACGGGTACGCTCCCGGACGCGTTGTTCCAGCGTCTCGTTGAGGGTTCGCAGCTGGTTTTCTGCACGGGTGCGCTCACGCTCGCTGATGATCCGGTCGGTGCTTTCGAAGCCTTGATTGAATAACCCCGCGATGCGGCCATCTTCGCCGCGAACAGGTGCGGCGCTGAAGTCCCAGTAAGTCATCTCAGGCTTGCCGCGCCGAATCATCGGCAGTTCGACGTCGCGCTGCGAAAAGCCTTCGCCAGTTTCCATGCAACGATAGAAGGGTGGCGAGACAACGTCCCATGCGGTGTCCCACACATCGGCAACCGGGCGGCCAAGAGCGCTCGGATGACGATCAGCCATGGATGCGATGTAGGCGTCGTTGTAGAGCATGATCAAGTCCGGCCCCCACAGCACCGTGCCCAGAACGGAGGAATTCAGGCACGTCGAGACAACCGAGCGAAGCGATTGAGGCCATGTATCCGGCGAGCCCAATGCCGTCGACCCCCAGTCATGAGCACGCATCCGGGCACCCATCTCACCCCCGCCACTGAGGAAGGGGTATGCAATATCCGTATCTTCAATCATTGGAGCAGGCTCATTATGCGGTTGGTGCAGCAGACGTCTGGCGAAGCCGTGCAGTTTATCCTGCAACTACCGGCAAAGCGCCAGCATCTTCCGACAGCGTGCCCTGGTGTTTCGGTTCAGCACCGACGGAATCGCTGGCGCTCTCAGCGCCACAGCAGGCTTGAGCAATGTGCTCAGGGTATCAGGCGGTCACGCTTCAACTGATCGAACACGTTGAAAAACGCCTCGTCGCTGGCCTGAAATGCCGTGAAGCCAAGCTTGCGGCTCTTGGACATGTCCGTTACCACCTCGATCGGACGCCCCAGGTCGGCGTCGGTGTGCCAAGGCGACGTGAGGCGGCTGATGTCACTTTCCTTGAGTTGGTGCTCGCGTGCGATGTCAGTCCAGACCGTTTGATCGTTGGCCATTTGTGACTCGAGCGGCGTCACCTCATCAGGGAAAGGCGCAGCGCTGATACCGAAATAATCGGCAATCTGTTCCCACATCCAGCTCCAGCGAAAGACGTCACCGTTAGTGATATTGAACGCCTGATTGGCAGCAGCAGGCGTGGTGGCCGCCCACAGTTGTTGTTGGGCCAGTTGCCTGGCATCGGTCATGTCAGTAAGGCTGTTCCACTGCACGCGCGAACCGGGGAACACGAACGGACGCCCGGTGGCCTTGCAGATTGTGGCGTAGACCGCGAGGGTGGTTGCCATGTTCATCGCGTTGCCAACCGCCACACCGGTCACGGTATGCGGACGGTGCACACTCCAGGTGAAGCCGTCTTTCTCTGCGGCAGCGAACACCTCGTCTTCCTGGGCGTAGTAGAAGTTTTCGATGTCCAGGCGCGGTTGAGTTTCACGAAACGGTGTATGGGGCAGGGTGCCTTTGCCGTACGCCTCGAATGGGCCGAGGTAGTGTTTCAAGCCGGTGACCAGGGCCACATGCTTCACGCTGCCAGCAGGCCGAACCGCGTCCAGCACGTTGCGCACCATGGCGGCGTTGACGCGAATATTTTCGGCTTCAGTGGCCTGGCGCGACCAGGTGGTAATGAAGACGTGGGTCGGTTTCAGTTCAGCCAGCGCAGTGTTCACAGACGCTGGATCCTGCAGGTCTGCAGCCACCGGAATTACGCCTTCCGCCTTCGAAGGGCTGCGCGAAAGGGCCGCGACCTGCCAGTTATTCTCCAGCAGCAACTGAGTGATTGCGCTGCCGACGATGCCGCTGGCTCCTACAACCAAAGCGGTCTGAGTCATGGGGTATCTCCTTTAAAGGCATGAAAATGAATGAAACGTCGTGGAGTTTCAGACCGTACAGGGCGTGAGGGTTCAACCGGATCGCTCTGGCGTGGCACTTGTGGTCTTTGTCAGGCGGAACGTGGAAGGGCGCGCTGAAGGGCATCTGTCAGCAGAGTTTTGGCGGTCCCCAGCCGACCTGCCAGTCAACTCATTGCCAGCACATGCAAGAGAAATAGCTTGGTTTCTGCATAAGACACTAATTAGAATCAGTCTCATTTACTGCATCCAACGCCCAAGGCTCTTTGACATGAATGAAGCAGTGACGCCAGCGGGGTACTCGCTCAATGCCCTTTACCGCGACCATCATGGTTGGCTGGAGAGCTGGCTGCGCAGGCGTATGGGTAACGCATGGGATGCTGCGGACCTGAGTCAGGATACCTTCCTGCGAGTGCTATCCAGCTCTCAGCAGATCGCCGATCTGCAGGAGCCTCGGGCCTATCTGCTGACCGTTGGCAAACGGCTGCTGAGCAACTTCTACGCGCGTCGCAGCCTGGAGCACGCCTACCTTGCTGCGTTGGCACAGTTGCCGGAAGAACATGTTCCGTCGCCTGAACAGCGCTGGTTGTTGCTGGAGACGCTGCAGGCCCTTGATGAACTGCTTGATGGTCTTTCTGCGGTAGTGCGCCGCGCGTTTCTATTGAGTCAGCTCGAAGGGCTCGGGTACCGGGAGATTGCCGAACGCCTGCGCGTGTCCGAGCGCACCATCAAGCGTTACATGACGCAAGCCTACGAGCATTGCCTGCTGGTGGACTGGTGATTCGCTCGGCACCTTCCAGTGAAGAGCGTGAGGTGCTGCGCAGCGCTGCACAATGGCTGGCGCTGCTGGAGTCGGCAGACGCGAACGATGAGGACCACGTCAGGCTGCAGCACTGGCGCGACAGCTGCCCTCGCCATGAGCGCGCCTGGCAAAAGGCGCAACAATTGCGCCAGCGGTTTTCCGGTTTGCCTTCTCAGTTGGCGATGGCCACGCTTGACCGCCCTGACAAATCCCGCCGCGCTGCGCTAAAAACTGCGCTTGGCCTTGCGACGCTGGTCCCGGCAGTCTGGCTGCTGGGACGCCAGATGCCGCTGGACAGTTGGCGTGCCGACCTTTCGACGTCCATTGGCGAGCATAAAAATATCACGCTTGCCGACGGCAGCACGCTGCAATTGAACACCGACAGTGCCGTCAACGTGGATCTTGCAACTCGCACGCTCGCGCTGCTACGCGGTGAAATTTCGCTCAAGGTGCCGGGTAACGCGCCGCTGGCGATCGCCAGCCCATATGGTCGTATCGTCGTCAGTCAGGGCGAAGTCTGCGTGCGCCTCAGCGAGAGTGATTGTCGTGTTTCGGTGGTCAACGGTACGGTCAGATTGCAGCCTCGACAAGGACCTTCAATAGATCTGCGTGGGCAACAACAAATCGCGTTGCAAGCAACCGGTGCAGGCGCGATCAGTGGGTTCGACGCCCAACTGCCTGGCTGGCGCGAAGGCGTACTGTCCGCGCAGAACCAGCCTCTCGGCAGTTTCTTGCGTGAACTGGGTCGTTACCGGTCCGGCTTGCTGCGTTGGGAGCCCGAGCTGGAAGCGCTAAGGGTCACAGGCAGTTTTCGCCTCGACGATACCGACCGTGTGCTATCGCTGTTGGCTGCCACGCTGCCGTTGGAGGTGCATACACGAACCCGTTATTGGGTGACGCTGGTACCGCGCAATAACAACCGACCAAAAAATAATGCATGAAGCGTGTCCCTTTTTTTCGCCTCGCTGGTCATTCCAGGCAAGTGAACAAAATACGAGAGCTTCCCTTCATGTCCGCAGTTCCTCCCTATCGTTTGCGCCCGCTGCTGCACATCAGCCTTTTGCTGACTCTGGGTTCCAGTCCGCTGTTCATCGCGCCGAGTTGGGCCGAAACCTCGGAGCGTCGTGCCTATGAAATCCCAGCGGGCAGTCTCAGTGCTGCCCTGACACGTTTCGCCGGGCAGGCAGGTGTCAATCTGTCGTTGGATCCCGCGCTGGTGAACGGCCGCAGCAGTGCCGGATTGTCCGGAGACTTTGCGGTCAAAGAGGGCTTTGCGCGCCTGCTGCAAGGCTCTGGTCTGCAATTGATGTCAGTGGGTGAGCAGGCCTATACCCTCATGCCTGCGCCGGAGAACGGCAGTCTGCAACTGGCGCCCACTTCGATTCTCGGTGACAGTGCGTCAACCGACGGCCAGGCGTACGCCGGTGGTCAGGTCGCTCGGCGAGGTTCTCAGGGCATGCTCGGTTCGCGGGATTTCATGGATACGCCGTTCAGCATGACCACCTACACCCGCGAAACGGTGAAAAACCAACAGGCCCGTACGCTAGGCGATCTGATCGCCAGCGACCCCTCGGTGCGTGCCACGAACCCTGCCGGCGGGCGCTATGAGCAGTTCACTATTCGTGGGTTCAGCCTGTTCAACAGCGATGTGTCCTACAACGGCCTGTACGGCATCTTGCCTACTTATACGATCGACATGGAAATGGCCGAGCGAGTGGACATTCTCAAAGGCCCGAGCCAGATGATCAATGGCATCTCGCCACGCGGAAGCGTTGGCGGCGGGATCAACGTAGTGCCCAAACGCGCCCCGGACAAGCCACTCACCGAGTTCACCGGCAGTTACGCTTCGGACAGCCAGGTTGGCAGTGCCGTGGACATTGCCCGCCGCTTTGGCGACGAGGACAAGTTCGGCATCCGTTTCAATGGCGTGAAGCAGTCCGGTGACACGGCGTGGGATCACCAGAATGTGAACCGGGAAATGGCAGTGCTGGGGCTGGACTTTCGTGGCGAGCGACTGCGCCTGTCGACAGATATCGGCCACACCGAACGGGACACCGATGCGCCGCAGGAGCGGGTGCAGATTGGTGCAAGCGCCAAGGTGCCGAACGCCAACGACGTGCGCAAGAACTACGCCCAGTCCTGGAGTTACGCACACACCAAAGACACCTTCGGCACGGTAAACGCCGAATACGACCTCAACGATTCAACCCTGCTCTACGGCAGTGTGGGTGCACGCAAGAGTAATCACGATTTCCTGCGCCACGCGGTGTCCATCACCAACGACGCGGGCGACTTCAGCGTTCAGCCACGCGACTTCACCCGCGACGAAAATGTCCGCACGGCGACGGCTGGGGTGCGCAATTGGTTTCATACCGGTCCGGTCAGCCATGAGGTCAATCTGGCTGCCAGCTATTTCTACATGGACTTCGAAAATGGCGGGGCGCGCTACGCAGCGGCGCCCAGTAATCTGTTCAATCCGGTGCCGACGCCGACGCCGGGCAACCCGACCCGCATTGACTCCGAGGTGTACACGGAAAACAGATTCAGCGGCCTGGCTTTGACCGATACACTGGGCTTTTTCGATGACCAGCTGCTGGTGACCCTGGGCGCACGCTGGCAACGTGTGAAAGTCGATGACTGGACAGACAACGTCAAAGGCGCAACGGCCTACGATGAGGAGAAAGTTTCGCCTTCCGGTGGCGTTCTGTACAAGGTCAGCGATGAGCTGTCGGTTTACGCCAACTACATGGAAGGCCTCAGCCAGGGCAAGATTGCACCTTCGACGTCGGTCAACGAAGATCAGATCTTTCCGCCTTTCGTCAGCCGTCAGATAGAAGTCGGCACCAAGTACGATCTGGGCTCCTTCGCCCTGACCGCCAGTGTGTTCCGCATCAAGCAGCCTGCGTACGAAACCAACGCCACAACCCGGCTCTTTGGTCCCAACGGCAAGCGGCAGAATGACGGCGTTGAGCTAAGCGTTTTCGGTGAGCCGCTCAAGGGCTTCCGTCTGCTTGGCGGTGTGATGTACATCGACAGTGAGCTCAAAGAAACCGTCAATGGCGCATTCGATGGCAACCGTGCGCCCGCCACACCCAAATACAACGTCAATCTGGGTGCGGAATGGGACGTACCGAACGTTCAGGGCCTGACGTTGACCGGCCGGGGCATTTACACCAGTTCGCAATACCTGGATCAGGCCAACACCAAAGACATCGACTCATCGGAGCGCTTCGACGTAGGCGCACGCTACGCGTTCAAGGTCGATCAGAAGGATGTCACGCTACGCGCCAGTGTCGAGAATGTAATGAACAAGCATTACTGGAGTTCCGCCGGTGCCTCCGACGACAGCGAGCCAGGGCTGACACTGTCGACCCCGAGGACCTATCTGATGTCCGCGACTGTCGGCTTCTGACGCTGGCCGACACGTTCGTGCCGGTTCAGCATGATGCGCGCGATCAGCGCTGGATTGGGCGAGCAGGCGGTCAGCTGGGTTTTTCAGCCGAAAGATTGTCCATGTATTCGGAGCCCAGGCTGTTCATCACCCCGGAAACCAATTGAGTGATAGTCCACGGCTTGGCGATGAACAGCACGTCCTTTTTCAACTGGTCACTGCCAGGCGTGCCGTGACCGGACATCACCACAATAGGGATGTGCGACCATTGCTCGCCCACGCGATTGGCCAGCCCGATACCGTCCATGCTGCCAGGCATGCGCACGTCGGTCAGCAGCAAGGCGACCTGATTGGTGTGCTGCTGGAGGTAGGTCATCGCTTCGTCGGCGTTTTCCACGGCCTTGGTCCGCAACCCCGCGTCCGTCTCCAGGATTTCACAGACGAAGTCGCGGATCATCTGCTCGTCTTCCACGACCAATACCACGCTCTGGTCTGACGGAGAGTTTCCATACTGCTGTGATTGAGCCATTTCGTGTTCCCTCAGCCTTGCATTCAACTAACTAAAAGCCTTGCAACGTCCTGTGAGATCGTTGCTCCTGCCCATCTGAACAAAACGAGGTGGGAAAAATTCATATTTTTCTGAAAACAATGGATTAAGCGCGACTGGTACGCAGAAAAGGGTTTGACTGATTGCGCTTCGCTATCATCTTCACGACTTGAATAGCGCAGCCAAACAGACCGCGCAACAGCGGTCTTGAACCCATCGGCATCGGCAGCCTGAACACTGTTCAAATGGCAACAGCGAATGGGCAGATTGCAGCCATGTAGACAGCGGCCGGCTATGACGCTTCGCGAATTCAATGCCAGTGCGAGGGCATTTGTGCGTGGCATGGTCGCTGCATAGTTGCCTGTCAGCGCACCAAGGCCCGCGCAAGACCGGCTTCATGAGTCAACCCGGTCATCAGGTCGCGTGCGGCCATTCATGGATGCCTGCTTATCCTCGCGACACCTCAACCCATCCGCCTGCCACCTTTCTGCGTAACCCGGGTCATTACGGATCACACGCCGGCCAAGGCTTTCGTTGGTGGACCGTGCGTCAAGGCGTTGCGAACAATGTTCACAAAGGAGTGTTTTCAGTGCCCAAGCAACTGCACGTGAATCTGTTTGAAATGAATTGCGTCAGCCATATCGTTCATGGCCTTTGGGTGCATCCCGATAATAACCGGCACCGCTTCAATGACCTGGAATACTGGACCGAACTGGCCCAGCTGCTGGAGTACGGCACATTTGATGGTGTGTTCCTTGCCGACGTGATCGGTACCTATGACCGGTACCGTGACGGGCCGGAAACTGCGCTCCGTGAAGCGATGCAGATTCCCAGCAACGACCCGCTGCTGGTGATTCCGGCAATGGCGGCCGTGACGAAGAATCTGGGGTTTGGTGCGACATTCTCCACCACCTATGAGCCACCCTTTGCCTTTGCCAGGCGCATGAGCACACTCGACCACCTGACCAAGGGTCGGATCGGCTGGAATATCGTCACGTCTTATCTGCCCAACGCCGCTCGCAACTTTGGACACGATACCGAAGTAGTTCACGACCATCGTTACGAAATCGCCGACGAGTACCTCGACGTGCTCTACAAATTGTGGGAGGGCTCGTGGGATGACGATGCGGTGATTCAGGACCGCGAGCAGCGTATCTACACCGATCCGGAAAAAGTGCGCTACATCGATCATGTCGGTGAGCACTTCAAGGTGGCAGGCCCGCATCTGTGCCAGCCTTCGCGGCAGCGCACGCCGGTCCTGTTTCAAGCCACAGGATCGCCCGCCGGGATCGAATTTGCCGGACGCCATGCCGAGGTGGTCTTTACCGGCGGCGTGGACACGGCGGCAGTCCGCGCTGGCATCCATGCAATGCGTCAAAAGGCGATAGCCCATGAGCGCGATCCGTCTGGCCTGAAGTTCATTGTCATGGCCGGGGTCATTGTCGGTCGTACTGATGAGGAAGTCAGCAACAAGCTCGACAGCTACCGCAAGCTGATGAGCGTCGAGGCCTCACTGGCTCACGCTCAATCGGCGGTTGACCTGACCGCCTATCCGCGGGACACCCTGATCAGCGAGCTGATCATCCGACAGGTGAAAGGCTGGCAGAGTCTGAAGCGTCATCCTGAAGGGGCAACGGTCGGCTCGGTACTCGCGCAACTGGAAGGTTTCAATCGGGAACGGTTTTTTGTGGCGGGCACGCCAACGGTCGTGGCCGATGCGATTGAAAAATGGCTGGACGTGGACGGCATTGACGGCATCAATCTGCGTCAGTATCTGTCCTTTGAGACAGCCCGGGATTTCATCGAGCTGGTGATCCCGGAGCTGCGTCGAAGAGGTCGTTTCCGCGAGCGCTACAATGAAGGTGAAACACTGCGTGAACGGCTGTTTGGGGCCGGGCAGGCGCGCTTGCCCCACGACCACTTCGGCGCCCGTTATCGCGACCCCGCAGCGCTGCGTCAACCCGCATCGCCGTTGCGCTTTCCGTCCTGAACCGTTGATGGGTGGCCTTGAGCGCATGTGTCGACGTATTCAATGTTCGCGAAGCCCTCATCAGTATGTGGCGGCTCAAGCATGTTGAATACGTTGCGCACCGCGTCTTCAGGCACCACCTTGTCAGCTGAGCGGCAGTTGTTCCGAAAAAGCGCAATCTCAAGGCTCGCCTGAATCAGTACGCCGGTTACAGGTACGCTGTGCTGCATGGCCAACGCCATGATTTTCTCCCGGTGCTGCGCCTTGGGCAACGCAGCGTCGAAGATAATGGCGCGGTTCCCCAGTCGCTCGATATTGTTACGAATCCACGTGGATTTTCCGGCCCCTTGCACGCCTATGACGAGGTAAAGCCTGGTGCCCGGTTCGGCCTTGCTCAAGGCCGTATCCAGTTCGGCATAGGCATGCTGCCAGGCTCGCTGATTCCGCTCGGGAGTAAATACTCGGCCATCTGGTGTCTCGAGGTAATCATCCGGATTGATCACGATTGGCTGTAGAAAATCAGGCGTCCGCATTTTTTCTCCACGGGCATCAAATGCTGTATTCAAACGCCCGGAGCCTTGTTGCGCAACCAGACTCGTTCATCCATGCCATGAAAAAAACCCCCTGTTGCCACACCAACAGCACCTGCGCACATTGTCGTTTTTTGAAAGCGGAGATGGCCGCTCCTCCGCGGTTTTGCTGCCCGAAAAACCCGGCATGTCTTGTGCAATGGCCCTGTTTCCGAACTAAAGGCATCAGGACCCATGCGAAAAGACGACCTGTATGTACGGCGTGATAGCCGGCTCAACGGCCAGCCATCCACGCTGCTGATCCACCTCAAGCCCTTGGTCGGCATGGTTGCTTTGTGCGGCGTTCTGCTGGGCTGCAACCAGACCGAGTCCACCACAGCCCGTAGCGACAAGCCTGTCAGCGGCGGCACGCTGGTATACGCCACGGACCGCGAACCCACGTGCCTCGACCCCCATGTGGCCGGTGACATGCCGCAGGTGTTCGTCGCGCAACAGTACCTCGACTCACTGGTGTCGATGGATGCTGAAGGACACATCGGTCCATGGCTCGCCAAGCGTTGGGAAGTGTCTGACGACGGTCTGTCGTACACCTTCCACTTGCGCGAAGACGTGCGCTTTACCGACGGCACGCCGTTCACGGCGGCTGCCGTTAAAGCCAACCTTGATCACATGGCCAACCCGAAGACCCAGTCCAGCACCGCGGGAGGCTACATTCGGCAATACCGCAGCACGGATGTGCTGGATGACTACACGGCTGTCGTGCACCTGGCGACGCCGTATGCCGCATTTCTCGAGGTTCTGGCTCAAGGCTTTCTCGGCATTCAGTCACCTGCGGCGTTGCTGCGCTCGCGAGACGTGAATTGCGAAAGCCCGGTCGGCAGTGTAATACTGTTCACTTAAGCATTTGAGTCCAGGCCGGGCTTTATAGAGAATCCGATGTCAGACCTCTGGCATCGGATTTTTTATGCCCATTCAGCAGCAA
>NZ_JAGTPK010000020.1 GCF_021147775.1 Pseudomonas californiensis | reverse complement strand
CGCGATTGCCGACGCAGAAAGCCAGTGAGATCGAGCATCTACTGCCGCATCAATGGATGCCTGGCTGATCTACGCAAGGCGTATTCCCCATACGCTTACCCCCTCCCGGACACCAAAAGCTCATAAATGCTCCACCGCAACCGTCAACAGGGGCGTCTTGCTCGCGCCATCGGCCTAAGATGATTCCGTCAAGACGTGTCTACCGGACGGTTACTTTTTGGGGCGCCCTGCTTGACGATAATATCATCATGACACCTATACTCGTGCAGCATCATCGGGCATCGAGGACGTAAGCTTGATCGACCGAATCGTCAATCGACGATCGTTGTCGTTCGCCGCGCAGTGACTCTGTGGCAGCTGGCTTTCAGGCTTATTTTGTAGGCCATGATGCGTTCAAGAGCAAATCATCTGAACTTCATTCAGTCTCTGAAGCGATGCATTGGCTGCCGATCTGACGTAAGACTGACCGAGGGCAAGGAATGCACATCGTTGGTGGTCTATATCGCGAGTTATGTGATGTACCGTTCTGGGACTCTACGCTGGGCTCTGGAGGTCGCGCTGCTTTGGCCGCCAACGCACTGGTTTCGGGTGTCAAGTTTACCACTTATGCCTCCCCCGCTGATCGCTCCGCATTGGTTTCGCTGGAATCGCAGGGAATCATCACGCATGCCGCTACCAGGCCATCACCAATAGTCTTCGCGTATTTCCACCCCCTTTCTTCGCCCCATATTGAGCCACCCCGCGCGTCCATCGGCCGCGAGAACTCGATATCGGTGAATGGGAACGCCGTTTTGCGCTTCGGCTTTCTTGAGGGAGATGCGATGGTCACGGCAAATCGGGCCGTATACGACCCGCAAACCTGGCATAACCCGCCATCATTTGGAGCCAATGGATCGACGGCCAGAGAATTGGCCTTAGTAATGAATGAACTGGAAGCGCGTCAGATAACTGGAATCGATGAACTGCACTCAGCGGCGCAACACCTGCTCAAAAATCAACGCGCACAGGTTGTCGTGATCAAACAAGGTGCACGTGGGGCCTCGGTTTACGAGGGTGTAGGCAAGATTTCACACATACCGGCTTATCGTTCCAGCAGTGTTTTTAAAATCGGAACAGGTGACATATTTACTGCCGTATTTGCGGTTTATTGGGCGCAAAACGAGCTGCCGCCTCACCAAGCTGCAGATTTGGCGTCACGGTCGGTATCTGTCTATTGCGATACCCGTGCGTTCGAGTTTGATGAATCCATCCTCATGCAACGTCAGCCTATCTCATCCGGGATAGGCGGCAGGGTTCGTCTGGAAGGTGGTGTTGATTCACTAGGACAGCGATACACGATGGAAGAAGCCCGGTTTGCATTGCGCGAACTGGGTGTAGATGTGACATGTCCACAGATTGAAACGGCGAACGCTGGCTGGAATACGGATGCGACCTTGATAATCAATTATGACTTATCCGTGGAGTCCCTGGCACGAATTGCAGAAGACCGAGCCCGATCAATTCCGATCATCACACTTCACGAGCCTAATACTGCCGCTAGTGTATTAATCGTTGCAACAGAGACAACGAATGACTTCACGACAGCAATGTACCTCGCTGCCTGGGCTGCTGGCGAAGCCGCTGCCACTCACTGAAAGATAAAATAATAATTGGCATCGCCCGCAGGGTCGTGCAACGGAATGTAACCAGCTGAGGCCAGATCGATCCATGGCGGACGTCTATATCATATATGCCAAAGAAAATAGCAAGACAGCGTTGAAGGTTCGCGATCTCCTCTCTGCGTCTTGGAGCGTGTGGCTGGACGATTTGATAGTTGGCGACTTCAGTGTCGCGATTACAGAGAATCTCAAAGAAGCGAAATGCGTCGTTGCTCTGTATTCCTCATTTGCTCACAAGCACACCATCACTGGTGAGCTGAGTTTGGCAGAAAAATATCAAAAGAAGGTCGTCCCTCTCATTTTGGATGACAGTGATCCGCCCTACCCATATGGTCACTTCAGCAGTGTTGATTTCCGGTCATGGCAGGGCGAAGCAGACCACTCATGCTTTCAGCTGCTGCAGAAGAAAATTGGGCTCGTTATTCCTCCTCAGGGTAAGCCCGTCCGGTTAGCCACGATAGCTGGCGGCGCGCTTGCGCTTCCTAATGTCTTCATGTCTGTTTCGTCACACGAGACACAGTTCGATCCCGTAGAAGCGCTGGAAGCATTAACGGTGTATCCAACGCGCTCGATTCTTGTTTCTGCCTATGACCTTGTTAATTCTGAATCGCGACACAAGATGATTGCTGAAATAAAGACCTATCGGGACCAAGGCGGTTTTGTTCTCATCGACTCGGGCAACTATGAGGCCTACCGCCTGAATGACAAACAGTGGAAGCCATCGAACCTGAAGCGCGCGCTAACCGATACGCCACACGATTGGGCGTTCTGTTTTGACAACATGACCCCCAGTGACAGATTCGAAGTGGCGGTAAGGCAGGTCATAAAAGCAGTGGAGCGTGACGCCAAGCACACTTCTGCTCCGGTGCTACCCATCATTCACGTCAAGCAGACCCCTAAGGGGCTCGAAAGACTTCCTCGGATCGTCAGGGCGATATCCGAGCACCTGCAACCGCCTGTCATCGCTATTCCGGAAAGGGAATTGGGTGCGGGTCTTGCGCAGCGTGCATTGACTGTCAGACATATCAGGGATGAACTGGACAAGCTGCCCTATTACCAACCCATTCATCTACTGGGCACTGGAAACCCGTGGAGCATTGCGCTACTGGCTGCCGCTGGCGCGGACACGTTCGACGGTCTTGAATGGTGTCGGTTTGCGGTAGACCCAGAGCTTGAGCGGCTTCACCACTTTCAACACTTCGATTTTTTCAAAACGAAAAGGATCCGAAGTGAATTTATGGACAGGGTGATGGCAAACGACAATATAGGCTACGCAGGCAAGGTTGCGTTCCACAATCTAGAGTATTATGCGGAGTTTGGCCGAATCATGCGTGACATGTATTCGAAAGGCCGCGAAGAACCGTTTGCCATGGGAGTTACCGGCATGAAAAGCGCCGAGCTTCGATCGCTATTCCCAGGAATTTTTCTATGACCACTTATAGCGCTGAAGCGCTCTGCAGAGCTGTCGCTGCGGTCTGTCCAGATATTCGCACACGTATCGAAGCCGGCGCTGTGTCTGACGAGCGTCATCTATGGTGGGAGCTTTCGTGCTGCATTCTCAGTAGCCAGGTCCCCTACCCGCTCGCTATTGCAGCCGCAGATGCCATCGATGAACGTGGCTATCTTCATCACAACACACAACACAGCGAGCACCTTGCTGAGAAATTGTTTGAAGTGCTCAGTACCCCTCTCGATATCGACGGTAAAAAACGCACTTACAGGTTTCCCAGGGCAAAAGCCGGTCACTTGGCGTCCACGTGGGCGGCCGTAGCAAACGTTGGCGGCTCACTTAAGGCGCTGATCAGTGGTGACGTCAGTGATGTACGCGCGTGGCTGGTGACCCATGCATCCGGTATGGGCCCCAAGCAAGCCAGTATGTTTTTGCGCAATTGCGGGGTTACTTATGACTTGGCAATCCTTGATCGGCACGTGCTCAATTACATGTCTGCCCAGGGTATATATTCAGGCACGCAGGTATCCATATCCGGACTGAATCAATATGGCAGGCATGAAGACAGGCTTCGTGACCATGCCCGGGAAATGGACTGCCCGGTTGGTCTTTTGGATTGGGCCATATGGATCGTTATGCGCGTTGCAAATCGCAAGCAGGAGGCTGTTTTAGTATGAGTATTGTGACACTAGTTTCGGGAGGCCTAGACTCCACGCTCGTTGCCAAGTTGGCACAGGAGCAAGGCCTGCAGATATTTCCCCTTTTTGTAGATTATGGTCAACGAGCCCGCGACAGAGAGCTCGCGGCCTGCAAGCTGGCCATGCAGAAGCTTGGACTCCCTGAGCCCGAAATTGCCTGTCTGTCGGGATTTGGCAGGTTGATTCGCTCGGGACTCACCGACCCTTCCTTGCACATCATTGACGACGCCTTCACTCCCGGCCGAAACATGCTGTTTCTGTTGACCGCCGCCGCTTACGCCCATCAGAAAAACGCCGATGCGATCTCGATCGGATTGCTTCACGAAAGCACCAGCCTATTTCCTGATCAGACCTCTGGATTCCTCGAAGAGGCTGAGCGCATGATAACTCTATGCATGGGCCGGAATATCAAGGTGCTTGCACCGCTCTCATCGTTCATCAAACCTGACGTCGTGACGCTGGCAGCCGAGAAAGGCATCTCTCAGACCTACTCGTGCCACCTGGGTGAAGAACAACCGTGCGGCAACTGTATCGCCTGCAACGAGTTCAAATTTGAGGATGCCAATGATGGGCGGTAGCAGCACAGGTGGATGGAGCCGACTCGGTGATGTCAGGTCTCTGGAGCAAAAAGCCAAGGCTGCTCTAAATGAGGGCAAGCGCAACGTGTTCATCAGTTTTGCCACCGAGGACATGGCTGAGGTCAATCTGCTCAGGGGACAGGCAAAAAACGATAACAACGACATCGAGTTCAATGATCATTCAGTCCGCGAACCCTACGACAGTGAACAGGCGGAGTACATCAAGCGCAAGATCGCCGAGCGCATCAACCGCTCCTATATCACTGTGGTCTTCATTTCCAAGGACACTGCCCAGAGCAAGTGGGTGAAATGGGAGGTGGAAAAGAGCTTAGAGCTTAGCAAGAAGGTTGTAGCTGTACATTCCGGTAAGCAGTTCAGCGGAACTGAGCCTAAATGGGTGTCAGAACACAAGATCAAAACGGTGCCCTGGTCGAAGCTCTCCGACGAGCTCAAATAAGCTGCCGGCAGGAAGGTGTTTAGCTTCTGAAATTAGCGCCCTACTCCTGCCGGTAGTCGTTTCGCGCGCGAGGCGCTGTCAATTGTCCTTCCTTGCCTCCCACTGGGTGTGCTCGCGAGAAAACGCGTTCTCGGCGTCACCTACAAATGTCGACAAATGCTCATCTTTTTTCAGCTCATCGGCCTGTTCACGGATAAGCGTGATCTCATGCGCAGTAAGTGCGTAAGACGCAGATAGCTCAGTGAAGCGTTTTGCCTGCATCCACGCCAGAATACTTGCTGCAACAGCGATCAGCACGTCAGTCGGAAAGTATTGGTATTCCACGTTGGCTATCTTGATCAGCGCACATCCAAAAGCGATGGCGTTAACGGAGATCAATGCAATGAAGAAATACTTGGCGGCCTGGGCGTTGAAGTTAGCTTTACGTGAATACCATCCCAGTTGGTCGTTGATCCGGAATTCGATGTACGTATCGCGCCGGGTTTCGAAATCACCAGCCCTTATCTGCTTCATCTTGTGTGTAATCTGCTGGGCCGGAAGATGCGTGAGCAGCTTGTTCGACACGCCTGGGTTTTGCTCAACCACTTGCGTAAGCTTTGCCAGCAAATGCTTCTTGGCCGCCTCGTCGCTTTCATGAAAAGGTTCTGCGCGGGACACGTAGCGCCACACCATGGTTTTGATTGATTCGGCGACGGCACGCCCTGAATACCAAAGCCGCTCAGGCCGCTGTGTCGCCAAATACACAGAGCTGGCTAATGCGCCGGCTAAAAGAGCCGCCTGCAGGGCCGCTGCACCCCAGTGAGGATAATTGATAACGGAGACGACTGCGGCGGCCACCAACAGCGCCAGGTTAGTGAGCAGCGCGGCAAGAAAATGCTTCTGAGCGGAACCCGACAGCTCATCGGCGGCCTGATAGAGACCAGGGAAATCAGAAATCTGCATCAAGAAACCTCATAGCCGAGCTTTTGATACACGGCTGGCGGATAAAAATAGTTGCCACGCTCACTTGCCGTGGGGTTCGCCAGGGCATGGGCAATAATGGCAGGGGAATACGGGACGAACACTGCCCCGACGTCCTGCAGGATGGGAGGGCAAAGATCAGTATTCACCTGGCGGGCTCCGTCCAGGTTGATGCCGATGAGCTTGCACCCCTTCTCGATCGCTACCTGTATCTCCCAACGCACGTATTTGTGTTTCGAACGCGTGTCCCTGCCAATCAGCAGTGCGAAGGTGCCGGCCATATCAATCCTTTCCCGGCATTTGCGCTTGATGTAATCCTCGTCTTCCGAGTTCAGCGCCATGTTCAACTGGCAGTCGGCGAAATCAAAATCGATCCGAGTGTTTTTCTTCCACGCCCCCATCAGTTCATACATGTGGCGGTCTGTGCTGCTGAAGCCGACGAATGTTCTGGGCAACCCCATTTCGCTGTTCCTTTCTTGAAGTCGTTGGTTGAGCATTGTCGATAACCTCAAACGGTTAGTGCTGAGCCGGAGCCAGCGCTGCGAGCCGTTTCTCTCGGGTTGCTAACACGTGACTTTTGCCCGCCTGATAAGTATCAACCTCCCATTGAGCAATGAAGGCTCCCATAAAATGATTCTCGAACGTCTCGGCTTGCGTGGCGTCTCCGACCGCAAAATAGCAGTTGGCCAAAGTCGCATACACCCAGCGTTTGTCGCTGCGTTCAATGAAATCGGGAGACTGCAGCTCAGGCAACAGAATCTTCAAAATCGCTTCACGGATTTTCTGCGCGCACATGAAGTCGAAAATTCTCTCCGCGTCTTCTGTTTGTATTTGCGCTCGAAACTCGAAGCACAGCGCAAGGTTTTCGCCGTTGTAATAGTCACGCTTGACCTCAAAGCCTCGGCGATAAAAAGCAATGGCTGAGTCAAGTGAAGCTCTATCACCCTCAAGCAACCAGATTCGCTTGACGATCGCTCCCGCAATGCCAACAGTCTCGGGATCATTCGAGCTTTCAGGATTGAGGGGGCTAAGCACCTCCATGGCAGCTCGCAGCGCGGCGAGCTCATCAGGAGTCTTTGACTTATAGGTGCTCAGTGCAAGCTTTTGCAAAATATCAGGCTCACCAGGCTTCATATCCCTTGCAGCAGCGAACTCTACGCTGGCAGCATGATGTTGACTCAGCCGCATCAACTTTTCACCTTCGCGCATGTGATGAAAAAGTCGTTGTTGAGCGGCTTCTGCTTCATCGACCAACTCTTCAAACTCTTCATCCGACATACTCGGCGAGCGCAACCTGGGCAGGAACGTATAAACTGGACTGTCGATAGCCTGGGCGGCCATCACGGCCTCAATCAGGTTACCCAGGGCCTCCGCGGCGCGCCGCGCCTCACGTGCAAGAATATCTTCACCAAAATGCGAATACTGGAAAGTGCTGATGTGATTGAGGTCAAAGTACAGCTTGCCCTTGTCCTCGCTCATGACGATGGTGGAATTCGGTCTCAGCGCGTGACGTACTCCCAGCTCGTAGACGGCGTTTACGTTTCCCGTGGAAATATCGGCGATGACCAGATCTGCCCTGAGCAGCAGGTCGTACATTTTTACGTCGATAAGTCCGGACTGCATGATTTCGTCAGCCCGAACGCAGCGTAAGCCGCGGCTGGTAACAGCGGGCTCGATAATCGTTTCGTACGTTGCATTCAGGTCGAGCGTGCGACCAGACTCATACTCGGTTTTCTTGCCATATCCCATCACGACAAAGCATAACTTCATCACAGCGATCTCTTACTCGCAAAAATTTTTGATCAAAATCGCAGCTATCTATCGATCCTGTTCGTGCACAAGCTAAGCCCATGCAAGGTTCATCAATGATCCCTGGAAAGATATGAAGCAACTGCGAATTCGATCTCCGGCAAAAAGAGCAAATCTGAATCGTGCGACGCACATAGAGCATTCTTTTGAGGTCTGTCAGGCCAAGGGCGGCTAAGGCAGACAATGGGGCTATTCCTACCGCCCGGCAGATGATTTTTAGATTATTGGTTGATCATCAATGCTGGCCAAAACGCCTGGTTAATCACAAGACTGACCGCTTGGTTCGAGTTTTTCTTAACCCCGTCCATGAGCGCTTTGTTGTAGCTAAAATCGTAAATAAACTTAGGATCATCCGAGTTGATTCGAATGCCCAGGAATCCATACCAAAGCAGCAGATCCACCGCGCGACTTGCCTTCTGCTGATCAAGCCCAGATTTAAGAAGAGTATCCATCACCTGCTGCTCAGAAAGGTCGGCGGATGATGCGACGAAAGCGTAGAGAAGGCCATCAGTCTCATCGGACACGTCCTGAAGCTCGTAGCCAATATCGCGCAGCAGATCCGCTGAATAGGCCGCGATGCCTTTCTCTATGTCGCTGCCTTCGATAATTTCGTGGTTGAGGTTGATCGCAAAGCTCTTGCAATGGTTGATCAGATTCAAGAGAAAGCGTGGTCTCATCAAGGAACGCTCTATCAGAAATTGAGACGTTTCCTCGCCCTTGTAATGGCTTACAAAAAGCCGCAGCCAGGCCGACTTGAAGTCCAGGTCTTCTTCAAGACCGTTGGACACGATTCGCAAACGAACGAGCTCGCGTAACAAGTCAGAATCCGTCCAATCCAGCACCACACTGGCTTCCTTGCCGCGGTCAGACGTCTCCTTGACCAGCAGCTCGTAGACGTCGTTGCGCAAAAACACTACCGAGCGCACCTTGATGTTGTCGCTGCTGAACTGACGCTCAATCTTTCTCGTAGCGTCGATCAAAGCTCTGACCATGAGCAGGTCTTCATGCTTCAGTCCGGACGTTGGCCAGCCATTATCAATATTGTCGAAGAGAAGCCATAGCACCTGCTTGTTCTCAAGATAACGTCCCAGTTGCTGTTTGAGTTGCTTGACGTCATGTTTGTACAGGAGCTCGGTCACTTCGAATGAGCTCAGATTGACGCTTTCGGTTGAACCGTATTTGGATTGGTATTCGGAGTAGATTTTTTCCATGAGCATCGACATACGCTCGGAAAAATCGCCTTCTGAATCGTAATCTTCTCCCCGATACAGCTCGGCGAGCTCGCGATAGCCTTCATACAGCCGATGATCATGGATGTGACGCTGTTTGTCTTTTTCCAAAATCTTGTAGCAAATTTCCAGCAGTAGCACGTACTCCCAAAATGCAGTGATCGTGTGCTGGTAGGTGCCTTCGGCAAGAAACTGAAGGATGCGTTCTTTGAATTTGATGAGCTTGTAGCCGTCTGGCTTCAAATCCAAAACGATATTTTTGTTTCGGTTTTTGTCGCGCTCGGCATCCCTGATTTGAAGAAAAATGGCTGATTTTCCAGAACCCTTACGACCGACGACCAAATGCGCCTCGCCACGCAACGATTTCAGAAACTGATCGGTCTCCAGATAATAACGTTCGAGATCTCGCATTTCGTTCTCGGCTGAGGTCGCACCGAGATTGAGCTTTTTGATGAATGACCGCTCGGGCTTCGCGCCGGAAGCCTCAAGCTGCTGAAACGCTTGGGTCACATCGGACGCAAACACCTCAATGGCGCGGTTAACATCATTCGGATGGTAGGTGACCTGGACAAAGTCTCGGTAATCCACTGGGACCGGATCATCGCCTGACTGAAGAATGCACAACGCCTTGCCCATGCCATCGGCCAAACCAGCAATGAAGGCGGCTCGCATGTTGTGGATGGCCGCTCCTGTCGCCCCAGTAGATAGCAACGGAACCACAACACCATAGGATTGTGCAACCTGATTGATCGCGTCATAGGCCGAAAGCCTGGGAGTTTCGTTTGGATCAAAGTTGCGGAAGATGAAACCTGCCTTTTTGATTCTCGAGGTGATGCGTGTCGACCAGTCGGTTTTGTGCGGTGTATACAACAAATAAACCGGTGCTTTGAGATTGAGCGCAGCAGACACGTCAATCGATTTCCAGGCTGATGCGTTGTTCAAAAAAACGCTCAGCTCAGGCGAATTTTGGTATTCCTGAAACCCAAGGGTATCAAAAATACCGACGTCAGAAATTTTCAACCCCTGCGACTGAAGGCTTTTGTTTTTGACAAGCAGAACGCGCTTTGATTTACCAAGGGCGTAGCCAATTTCATACGTGACGTTGAAATTTAGCTCACTGATGTCAGCAACCAGGAAATCGGCTGCATCAATACTTGCCAGCACTTCATCAGAGATGAAGTGACCGACGATGTCCAAGGCCCTCCAGGTAGACACAACCGTTTTCGTATTGGTTCTTGAGCTGGTAGCAACAGCATTCTCAATGGTTTGCCCTATCTCGGCAGGCGTTGACGCGTAAGCAAAAAAGCCAATGACGTCCTTCATATCTTTTCCCTGAATTAACAACCGGCTGTTCTCGCGTATTCAGGATAACTGCCACCATGCCGATGGTAAATGGCTATCAGTATGCCCATCATGCTAGAGCTAGGATCAAGATGCCCGAGACCACTAGCTGGGGTCGAATGCTCCCCGGATCGTACACGTAGCCTGCTTACAGGCAGTCACAGGCTCAGCGGCCATCTTTGTTGGGCTAGAGCTCTCAGCCGCTTGCTTTGCGTCTCCAGGACAGAGATGAATCACAGCTTTCGCCTGTTGCCTGGCTTTGCATTCTGCGGGATTTTTAGCCACAAGATTGCGTCCATGCTGGGCGCACCGAAAAAAGGACCCGAAGGTCGTGATTTCAAATAACACACATCGTTGCTGCTTGTGCCAAAGCTTGCGCGAGGCAGTGCCGAAGCTGTCGCTAGCTCACAGCCCTTGAGATACCAAAGCTACCTAGATCCAGAATATCCGTGGGAGTAAATGTGGGAGTATTTTTTAGACATGAAAAAGCCCAATCTTTTCAGATTGGGCTAACTCATTGAAAAATATGGTCGGGACGGAGTGATTCGAACACTCGACCCCTAGCACCCCATACTATTAATCAGCCTACTCCCACTGCGCACTCAGACACCCGTTGAAATTCGCCCGGTATGCGGCATGTATGCTTCGGGCGTAGGCGGAGAAACGCCGCCCTCTAGCGCATCTATTGAATCCGCCCAATATTGCATCATCCTACGTCTCGGCTCGACGTATTCTGCATGATTGTATGCAGCCCGAATTTGGTTGGTATCAGCGTGTGAAAGCTGCGCCTCAATCCACTCTTCTACAAAGCCAACCTCATTAAGCGCCGTGGAGATGGTAGCCCTGATGCCATGACCGGTGAGCCTTCCTTTGTAACCCATGCGGCTGATCGCGGTGTTAAGGGTATTTTCACTGATCATTTCCTGCGGTTCGTATCGGTGAACCAGCAGGTACCGCGCACCGCGCGCCCTTAACTGCATTAGCCGCTGCACAATTGCAATTGCTTGGGTAGACAGTGGAATTACATAAGGTGGGATCTCATTCCCCTGGGTTCGAACACGACTCCGGAGTTGCTTGACACCCTCCGGCGGCACCAACCAGATCCCTTTGTCGAGGTCGAATTGGTCTGGCGTCGCCGCCCGTAGCTCTCCTGTACGTACGCCTGTCAACAGCAATAGACGAATACCAAGCCGTGTCGCTTCTGCACACCCATAGTGGGCGACGGTCCTGAGTAGTCCTGGAAGCTCATTTACCTGGAGGAAGGGATTATGGCGAACTGGCCGCGGCGTCTCGGCAACGATATCAAGGTCTGCTGCTGGGTTCACATCAACGAGCCCTTCCGCCATGGCAAAACGAAAGATCTGGTTGAGCCAGGTGCGCACCTTTCGAGCAGAGACTAGCGCCCCTCTGCTCTCAATTCGCCTAATGAGCTCCAGCACGTCACCACGAGAAATATCTGAGATCGGAAGATCGCCCAAACACGGCAGCATGTCCTTCTTGAGGTATTTGCTCGCTTGCCCTGCACTGCCCTTCTTACTTTTCGTCAGCTTTTTACTTCGGAACTCATGCCAGCGACCAGCAACCGCTTCAAACGTGTTGTTGGCGGCGTGAGAGGCTTTTTGGCGCTCGGCGCGACGATGTGAGCGGGGATCGATATTGTTGGCCACCAGTGCACGTGTAGCCTCTCTCCGCTGGCGAGCCTCCTTGAGACTGACGTCGGGATAGATGCCAAGGGAAATACGCAATTGCTTGCCATGCCAATAGAAACGGAAATGCCAGCGCTTCGAACCCGTCGTGGGCACTTGCAGAGATAAGCCATCCCCATCAGTTAACGTATAAGGCTTGCTGGCGGGCTTGGCTTGCTTGATCGCTGTATCTGTCAGAGCCATCAGACACCTCCTTTTGCATCTAGGAGGGGAATACAACCCAGCGGTAGACGGACCAATACGAAAATTGATGCGCAAGGCATCGTAAAAGGCTGTGCCAGCGGTGTACTTAAATGTGTACTTAAAAACCGTGGCTGGCGATGGATTCCAGTGGAATTCAGAAAACGAAAAAAGCGGCTCAAGGCCGCTATTTCCGTAACTTCCAGGCGTTCAGTGGGCCTTAGTGGAAGCAAATATGGCGCAGCGGACGGGACTCGAACCCGCGACCCCCGGCGTGACAGGCCGGTATTCTAACCGACTGAACTACCGCTGCGCGTAACACTAAGAGAGAGATTGGTGGGTGATGACGGGATCGAACCGCCGACCCGCTGCTTGTAAGGCAGCTGCTCTCCCAGCTGAGCTAATCACCCTTCACTCTCGGTGTGGCGCGCATTCTACGGAGCGACCTTTACTCTGGCAAGCACTTTTTTAAATAATTTTTATAATCCTTCCAAAGGCTTACAAACACTCAGTGCAGGGTTGGCCGCAGAGGCTGAGGAGCGAATAATGCCCGCCTTTGTATAGAAAGAGAGATTCACCTCATGTGGTTCAAAAACCTGCTTGTCTATCGCCTGACCCAGGATCTGCCTTTCGACGCCCAAGCACTGGAAACGGCGCTGGCAACCAAACCGGCCCGCGCCTGTGCCAGTCAGGAGCTGACCACCTACGGGTTCGTCGCACCGTTCGGCAAAGGCGAAGATGCGCCGCTGGTACACGTCAGCCAGGACTTTCTGCTGATCGCCGCACGCAAGGAAGAACGTATTTTGCCAGGCAGTGTGGTCCGTGACGCACTCAAGGAGAAGGTCGAAGAGATCGAAGCCGAGCAGATGCGCAAGGTCTACAAGAAGGAACGCGATCAACTCAAGGATGAAATCATCCAGGCATTCCTGCCGCGCGCCTTCATCCGCCGTTCGGCAACCTTCGCAGCCATCGCGCCCAAGCAGGGCCTGATTCTGGTCAACGCCTCAAGCCCTAAACGTGCCGAAGACTTGTTGTCGACGCTGCGTGAAGTCATCGGCTCGCTGCCAGTGCGTCCGTTGACCGTCAAGGTCTCGCCAAGCGCGACCATGACCGACTGGGTCAAGACCCAGAAAGCCGCCGACCACTTCTTTGTGCTGGACGAGTGCGAACTGCGCGACACCCACGAAGACGGCGGCATCGTACGTTGCAAGCGTCAGGACCTGACCAGCGATGAAATCCAGCTGCACCTGAACACCGGCAAAGTTGTGACCCAGTTGTCGCTGGCGTGGCAGGACAAACTGTCGTTCGTGCTGGACGACAAAATGGTCGTCAAGCGCCTCAAGTTCGAAGACCTCTTGCAGGATCAGGCCGAGCAGGACGGCGGCGACGAAGCGCTGGGGCAACTCGACGCCAGCTTCACCCTGATGATGCTGACCTTTGGCGAGTTTCTGCCGGAGTTGTTCGAAGCTCTGGGCGGCGAAGAGATTCCTCAAGGGATCTGATACTTCACCCATGCAGGTCGAAACACCGCGCCGTCTTATGACGGCGCATTCATCTGCCTCGTGCTGTCGGTATGAGATAGCGCTTCTATAAAGAAAAGGAACAGGCCATGCGAGCATTGGCAGCCTTGAGTCGTTTTGTCGGTAATACATTTGCGTACTGGGTGCTGCTGTTCGCTATTCTGGCGTTCCTGTTCCCGCAGTTTTTCATCGGCCTGAAAGGCTGGATCGTGCCATTGCTGGGGCTGGTCATGTTCGGCATGGGCCTGACCCTCAAGCTGGAAGATTTTTCCGAAGTAGCGCGCAACCCATGGCGCGTTGCGCTGGGCGTTGTCGCACACTTCGTGATCATGCCCGGCGTGGCGTGGTTGTTGTGCCAGGTATTTCAACTGCCACCGGAAATTGCCGTTGGCGTGATCCTGGTGGGCTGCTGCCCAAGTGGTACGTCTTCCAATGTCATGGCCTGGCTGGCCAAAGGTGATCTGGCGCTGGCGGTGGCTATTGCAGCCGTTACCACCCTGCTCGCCCCGCTGCTGACCCCGACCCTGATCTGGTTTCTGGCATCGGCATGGCTGCCCGTCTCTTTCCTCGACATGTTCTGGTCGATTCTGCAGCTGGTCATGTTGCCGATCGTGCTAGGGGTTGTGGCGCAGCGTCTGCTGGGCGCTCGAGTCAGTTATGCCGTGGATGTACTGCCGCTGGTATCAGTAGTCAGTATCGTGATGATCGTTTGTGCAGTCGTTGCTGCCAGTCAGGCAAAAATCGCCGAATCAGGTCTGCTGATCATGGCGGTGGTCATCCTGCACAACACCTTTGGTTTCCTGTTGGGCTACTTCACCGGCAAGGTCTTCAAATTGCCGCTGCCGCAACGCAAGTCCCTGGCACTGGAAGTCGGCATGCAGAATTCCGGACTGGGTGCCGCACTCGCCAGCGCACACTTCTCGCCACTGGCAGCGGTGCCGAGCGCGCTGTTCAGCGTCTGGCACAACATTTCCGGAGCGCTGCTTTCCACGTACTTTCGAAAGATGCCTGAAGAAGAGACCGGGCCAGCACTGCGAAAGCCTGCGGCCAATTGAGCCCTACCAGCATGTCACCCAGTTGGGCTGATTGGCCTGCGGGTGACATACGCTGATACCCGACTATTGGGCCGGTTGCGCGCTGAGCCAAACGCTCACTGGCGTGTAACCGTCACCATGGCGAAAAAGAGTGGAACTGGTGAAGCTGTAAACATCTTTGCTGACTGCAATTTTGACAACAATTCCCTGCACATCGACACGTGCACTTTCATCGCGCGTCACGAGAAACGCTTTCCCATTCGCCCGCAACGCTTCCAAAGCCTTTCGCCTGTAATCGATACGCTCGTAGACATAGTAGCGATAGGTGAAAGGAACGGTCGCGCCTCCTGCGTCACTCACCACGGCATACAGCATCCCATTGTCACCTATGGGGTAAGTCACTGCGATTCTGGAAAGCGGTGGCTCAACAGGTAGAGCCATGACTATCCAGACAGCCTGAGCGAGGCAAACAAGCAGCAGAGCGATCAACACCTTTTTAGCGATGCTTCGATGTTGCATACTCGATGCCTTCATTTATCCAGTATTGATCTGGTTCCTGGAGCAGCTAAACATACCCTGAAAATGCAACGTTTCAGCGTGAACCCTAAAGAACCGGAAGACTCCTGCGTAACCGCAAGAACTATCCCAGCCCTAACGCCCTGCCCCTCTCAACGCCTTGACCTGCTCACGAACATCTACCGGGGTCGCCACTTCGGGGGCAATTGCCGGGCCTGCGACCAGAACCACGCGTGACCAGAGTCTACGGAACAGCCCTTTGTTGGGGTCACGACTGAAAAAGCTGCCCCACAAACCTTGCAGCGCCATAGGGATGACGGGCACCGGTGTTTCTTCGAGAATGCGCGACATGCCACTTTTGAAGCCGCTGATCTCGCCATCCGTGGTCAGTTTGCCTTCAGGGAAGATGCAGACCAGCTCGCCCTCCGCGAGGTACTGCGCGATGCGTTTGAAAGAGCGCTCGTAGATGTCCATGTCTTCATTGCGACCGGCAATCGGGATGGTTCCAGCGGTGCGGAACACGAAGTTGAGCACCGGAATCTGATAGATCTTGTAGTACATCACGAACCGGATCGGACGGCGCACGGCGCCGGCAATCAACAGGGCATCCACAAAAGACACATGGTTGCAGACCATTAGCGCAGCACCTTCGTCGGGGATCTGATTCAAGTCACGATGCTCGACGCGGTACAGGGAATGCCCAAGCAGCCAGATGAGGAAACGCATGGTGAACTCGGGCACGATCTTGAAGATGTAGACGTTGACCGCGATGTTCATCAGCGAAACTACCAGGAAGAGTTCCGGGATCGACAACCCGGCAAAGCTGAGCATCAGGATCGAGACGAGCGCTGAGACCACCATGAACAGCGCGTTGAGGATGTTGTTGGCCGCAATGACACGGGAACGTTCTTTTTCCGGGGTGCGAGACTGGATCAGCGCATACAGCGGCACGATATAGAAACCGCCGAAGATCCCTATACCCAGGATGTCGAACAACACTAACCAGCCCTGCCCCAACGACAGCACGGCCAGCCAGTCGTTGGCCTGCACGTTCTGCGGAAAGCCGCCCGAGTGCCACCACAGCAGCAACCCGAAAATCGTCAGGCCCATGGAGCCGAAGGGCACCAGCCCGATCTCGACCTTGTGCCCGGACAGGCGTTCACACAGCAGGGACCCCAGCGCAATGCCAATCGAGAAGACCGTGAGAATCAAGGTGACGACCGTTTCGTCACCGTACATCCACTCTTTGGCGTAGGCCGGAATCTGCGTCAGGTAGATCGCCCCGACAAACCAGAACCACGAGTTGCCAACAATCGATCGTGACACTGCAGGTGTCTGGCCGAGCCCCATGCGCAACGTGGCCCAGGACTGAGTGAATATGTTCCAGTTGAGTTTCATTTCCGGCGACGCAGCGGCGGCGGCCGGAATACCAAAACTGGCCACAAACCCCAGGCTCGCCACCAGCACCATGGCGGCAGATACCACCCAGGCGTAATGCGTGGAAGACATCATCACACCCGCGCTGATGGTGCCCGCCAGAATCGCCAGAAAGGTCCCCATCTCGACCAGTGCATTACCGCCGACCAGTTCACTCTCGCGCAGGTGCTGCGGCAGGATCGAATACTTGACCGGCCCGAACAGCGCCGAGTGCGTGCCCATGGCGAACAACGCCGCCAGCATCAATTCCAGATGATCGAAGAGAAAGCCAGCCGCACCTACGGTCATGATGCCGATTTCGGCACACTTGATAATCCTGATCAGCTTGTCTTTGGGGTACTTTTCCCCAAACTGCCCGGCCAGGGCCGAAAACAGAAAGAACGGCAGAATGAACAGCAAGGCGCACAGGTTCACGTAGATCGAACGATCGCCTTCAATGCTCAGCTTGTAGAGGATGGCGAGGATCAGCGACTGCTTGAAGATATTGTCATTGAAGGCGCCAAGGGATTGAGTGATGAAGAACGGCAGGAAACGCCGCTTCCCGAGCAAGCTGAATTGTGACTGTTGGCTCATCGTCCGTGGTCCTGAGAGGCTGGGGCGAACTCAAGCGGCCGCCAGTCCGTGGCACATTGAAGACGTAACGCTGCCGATTGTCGATAGGACATTTCTGTTTGAGAGGCACGCACTGCCACCGGGCAGTGTCCCTGGGACCGAAACCGTTAACAGACGGCTGCGACACCACACCACGCTCGACCTTGGTCGAGAAAGACGAAGCGCGGCCATCGTGCGAGACTGCGTACTGTCGATACGCTCTGGAAATTCATATGTCGCTGTCCAGCGGACTGATTGCTGCGGTTGCCCTTGCCTACATGGCCATCATGTTCGCCATCGCCTTTTACGGCGATCGGTACAGCGCCTCGTTGCGCCCGACAATGCGGGCATGGGTCTATAGCCTGTCGCTGGCGGTTTATTGCACCAGCTGGACGTTCTTCGGCGCAGTGGGCCAGGCCGCCGAGCAACTGTGGTCATTTCTGCCGATCTACCTCGGACCCATCGTATTGATGGTGCTGGCACCCTGGGTGCTGCAAAAAATGGTGCTGATCAGCAAGCAGGAAAACATCACCTCGATCGCCGACTTCATCGCCGCGCGCTACGGCAAATCCCAGTCGCTGGCAGTGATGGTCGCGCTGATCTGCCTGATCGGCATGCTGCCGTACATCGCGCTGCAGCTGAAAGGCATCGTGCTGGGCGTCAACATTCTGATCGGGGCAGTGGCCGACTCAACGGGCACTCGCGCACAGGATACGGCGCTGGTGGTTTCGCTGATTCTGGCGCTGTTTACCATTGTGTTCGGCGCGCGCAACCTGGACGTTACCGAGCACCATCGCGGCATGGTGCTGGCAATCGCATTTGAAGCACTGGTCAAACTGTTCGCGTTCATGGCCGTGGGGGTGTTCGTCACCTTCGGCCTTTATGACGGCTTCGATGATCTGTTCAATCAGGCCAAGCTCGCGCCGCGGCTGGAAGAATACTGGCAGGACACGATCAACTGGCCCTCTATGTTCGTGCAGACCGGTGTGGCGATGATGGCGATTGTCTGTCTGCCACGACAGTTTCATGTCACGGTGGTGGAGAACATCGAGCCTCAGGATCTGAATCTGGCCAAATGGGTGTTCCCGGCTTATCTGGCCCTGGCGGCACTGTTTGTGGTGCCGATCGCGCTGGCCGGCCAGATGTTGCTGCCCGCCTCCATGCTCCCGGATTCGTTCGTCATCAGCCTGCCGCTGGCTCACGCGCATCCGTCGCTGGCGTTGCTGGCTTTCATCGGTGGTGCATCGGCGGCCACCGGAATGGTGATCGTGGCATGCGTGGCGCTCTCGACCATGATTTCCAACGACATGCTGCTGCCCTGGCTGTTGCGGCGCAAGAACACCGAGCGGCCGTTTGAAGCGTTCCGCCACTGGATGTTGTCGGTTCGACGCATCAGCATCGTGATGATCCTGCTGCTGGCCTACGTCAGCTATCGGATGCTGGGTTCGACTGCGAGTCTGGCGACTATCGGCCAGATCGCGTTTGCCGCGATCACTCAGTTGGCGCCCGCGATGTTCGGCGCACTGTACTGGAAACAGGCCAACCGTCGCGGCGTGTTCGCCGGGCTTGCCGCTGGTATCTTCATTTGGTTTTACACCCTGGTGCTGCCAGTTGCCGCACACGGCATGGGCTGGCCGCTGGACGCCTTCCCGTTGCTTTCCTGGCTGCACAGCAACCCTCTGGACTTGCCAATCAGCCCGATGACCCAGGGCGTGGTGCTGTCGATGGCGGGTAATTGCACCCTCTTCGCCTGGGTTTCGATGCTGTCGCGAACTCGTGTGACCGAGCACTGGCAGGCAGGTCGCTTCATCGGACAGGAAACCCACGGCCGCACTTACAACCGTCCGCTGTTGGCAGTGCAAATCGAAGATCTGCTGAGCCTGTCAGCACGTTTTGTGGGAGAAGAGCGCGCAAGGCAGAGTTTCATTCGTTTTGCCTACCGCCAAGGCAAGGGTTTCAATCCCAATCAGAATGCCAACGGTGAGTGGATCGCGCATACCGAGCGATTGCTGGCGGGTGTCCTGGGAACGTCCTCGACCCGTGCAGTCGTAAAAGCAGCCATTGAAGGCCGTGACATGCAGCTCGAAGACGTGGTGCGTATTGCCGACGAAGCGTCCGAAGTGCTGCAGTTCAACCGCGCACTGCTGCAGGGCGCCATCGAAAACATCACCCAAGGCATCAGCGTCGTCGATCAATCCCTGCGGCTGGTAGCGTGGAATCATCGTTACCTTGAGCTGTTCAATTATCCGGAAGGCCTGATCAGCGTCGGTCGCCCGATAGCCGACATCATTCGCTACAACGCAGAGCGCGGGCTGTGTGGTCCGGGCGAGGCTGAAGTGCACGTTGCGCGCCGCCTGCACTGGATGCGTCAGGGCCGGGCGCACACCTCCGAGCGCCTGTTCCCCAATGGGCGGGTTATCGAGTTGATCGGCAACCCGATGCCCGGCGGCGGTTTCGTCATGAGTTTCACTGACATCACCGCATTCCGCGCCGCCGAGCAAGCGCTCAAGGGCGTCAACGAGAGCCTGGAGCAACGCGTAACCGAGCGCACCCATGAGCTGTCGAAACTGAACCAGGCACTGACCGAAGCCAAAGGCACCGCTGAAGCAGCGAATGAATCAAAGACCCGTTTTCTGGCCGCCGTCAGTCACGACCTGATGCAGCCACTCAATGCCGCCCGGCTGTTCTCTGCTGCGCTGTCGCATCAGGAAGACGGCATCTCCAGCGAGGCCCAGCAACTGGTCCAGCACTTGGACAGCTCATTGCGCTCGGCAGAGGACCTGATCAGCGACCTGCTGGATATTTCACGCATAGAGAATGGCAAGATTACGCCGGACCGGCAGCCTTTCCCCCTCAGCGCGCTGTTCGACACCCTGGGTGCCGAGTTCAAGGCGCTCGCTCAGGAACAAGGGCTGGAGTTCCGGGTCAGCAGCAGCGCACTGCGCGTCGACAGTGACATCAAGCTGTTGCGTCGAGTGCTGCAAAATTTTCTGACCAATGCATTTCGTTATGCCAAAGGCCCGATTCTGCTGGGCGTGCGGCGCCACGGTGACAGCCTCAGCCTGGAAGTCTGGGACCGTGGTCCGGGGATTCCCGAAGACAAACGCAAGGTAATCTTCGAGGAGTTCAAGCGTCTGGACAGCCACAAGACCCATGCCGCCAAAGGACTTGGTCTCGGTCTGGCCATCGCTGATGGGCTGTGTCGGATTCTCGACCATCCCCTGCAAGTCCGCTCATGGCCCGGCAAGGGCAGCGTGTTCAGTGTCTGCGTGCCCGTGGCGGCGGCTCAGCCGGTACAACCTGTCAGAGCAGCCGAAATCAGCCGCCCGGCCTTGAACGGCACTCAGGTGCTGTGCGTCGACAATGAAAACAGCATTCTGATTGGCATGAACAGCCTGTTGTCCCGCTGGGGCTGTCAGGTCTGGACCGCACGCAATCGTCAGGAATGCGAAACCCTGCTGAACAACGGCATTCGTCCGCAGATCGCGCTGGTGGACTATCACCTTGATGAAGGCGAAACAGGTACGGCTTTGATGGCCTGGCTACGAACCCGTCTGGGCGAGCCGGTGCCCGGTGTGTTGATCAGTGCTGATGGGCGTCCCGAGCTGATTGCCCAAGTACATGCGGCCGGCCTCGATTACCTGCCCAAGCCGGTCAAGCCTGCCGCGTTGCGCGCGCTGTTGAGTCGACACGTCAGCCTGAACTGACACGACCGGCAAGACTGGCAAGACTGGCAAGATTTAGACACCAGGAAAAGAAAAGGCTGCGACACGGGTGTCCATGTCACAACCTTGATGGCAGGCAAAAAGGCTTTAGCCGTCAGCCGAACAACCAGTAACCCAACAACGTCAACACCAGTACCGCCAGGATCGGGCGCAACACCCGATAGGCTTTTGGGTTGCTGCGCTTGAACTGCTTGACCTTGCCGCTGAAACCATCGCTGAAACGCTTGCTGAAGGCATACGCCTGATTGATCCCGCCGACGCGCTCGTCATCCAGGTTCTGCGGCGCCGTCGCACGGCCCAGGAAGGCACTCACGCTGCGGTTGATGCGGGTCATGAAACGGTTGCTCAACGGGCGCTCGATGTCGCAGAACAGAATGACCCGAGTCTGGGTGGTTTCGTTTTTGACCCAGTGCACGTAAGTCTCGTCGAACATGACGTCTTCACCGTCACGCCACGAGTACTCCTTGCCGTCGACAAAGATCCGGCAATCGTCGGAGTTTGGGGTGGACAGGCCCAAGTGATAACGCAACGAACCGGCAAACGGGTCGCGGTGCGGATTGAGGTGACTGTCACCCGGCAACAGGGCGAACATCGCCCCTTTAACGTTAGGGATGCTGTTCACCAGCGCGACGGTTTTGGGGCACAGCGCCTCCGCAGATGGCAGCGCCTTGTCGTACCACTTCAGGTAAAAGCGCTTCCAGCCTTTCTTGAAGAACGAACCGAAACCGGCATCATTGTTCTTTTCGGCGGCACGAATATACCCCTCGTCGAACAGGTGCATGGCTTCGTCACGGATGGTTTCCCAATTGTCCTTGAGGACATCCAGCTCGGGAAACTTGCTGCGGTCAAGGTAAGGCCTGGACGGCACGCGGGAGAAGATATACATCAGGGCGTTATAGGGTGCGAACAGGGCCGAATGATTGACGAACTGGCGCAACAAGGGCAGCCGCGCCTGACCACGCAGATGCACATACAGCGTACTGCCGAGAAAAAGCATCAGGATCAACGCCTTGGCAGCAAATGAAAGGGTCATGCAACTCTCCTTGAAGCGGGCAGACAACGCCGAATATCACGCGGAGCCGTGTCAATGCCTGATCTTGAATATGGGGCCGGCAACACCGGGCGATCAGAGACGCTCACCCGGTAGCCTGGAAGCCGGCCATCATAAACCCTTGAGCGACCCGCTTGAAGCACGCGCCCCTGAAGATGTGTTACTGAGACAGCTCCTGATCAGTAAACAGGTCGCTGAACAGCATGCTCGACAGGTAGCGCTCGCCGGAATCAGGCAGGATCACGACGATGGTCTTGCCTTGCATTTCCTGCTTTTCGGCCAATCGGACAGCTGCTGCCATGGCAGCGCCACAAGAGATCCCACATAGAATCCCCTCTTCCTGCATCAAGCGACGCGCCATGGCTTTGGCCTCATCGTCAGTCACGGTTGCCACCCGGTCAACAATCGACAGGTCAAGATTTTTGGGAATAAAGCCAGCACCGATACCCTGGATCTTGTGCGGGCTGGGCGTGATTGCCTCGCCAGCCATCGCCTGGGTGATGATCGGAGAGCTTTCGGGCTCAACGGCCACCGACAGAATAGGCTTGCCAGCGGTATTTTTGATGTAACGCGAGATACCGGTGATCGTGCCGCCAGTGCCGACGCCTGCCACCAGAACGTCAATCGCGCCGTCAGTGTCAGCCCAGATTTCAGGGCCGGTGGTCTTTTCGTGGATCGCCGGGTTGGCCGGGTTATCAAACTGGCCGGGCATGTAATACTTTTCAGGCTCACTGGCCAGCAGTTCCTCGGCCTTGGCGATGGCACCTTTCATGCCCTTGGCCGGCTCGGTCAGCACCAACTCAGCGCCGAGGGCCTTGAGCACCTTGCGACGCTCTATGCTCATGGAAGCAGGCATGGTGAGCACCAGCTTGTAACCCCGCGCTGCAGCGACAAACGCAAGGCCGATGCCGGTGTTGCCGGACGTTGGCTCGACAATGGTCATGCCCGGCTTGAGTTTGCCGCTGCTCTCGGCGTCCCAGATCATGTTGGCGCCAATCCGGCATTTGACCGAATAACCCGGATTGCGTCCTTCGATCTTGGCCAGAATCGTGACACCACGGGGCGCGATACGGTTGATCTGCACCAGCGGCGTGTTACCGATGGAGTGGGCGTTATCAGCGTAAATACGGCTCATGGTGGATCCTTGTGCACTTCGGTGGAAAAATCAAAGCCTATGCCGCTGGCGGTCGGGCGTCCAGTCTGACCGAACCGACGCCCCGCTGCGCAGTCAACCCTTTAATAGAACCGGAGACTCGTGTCATGAAACGTCGCTACAGCTGGCCGCTATGGACGCTGGCCACTCTGGTCGTTCTGTTGATCGGCATCAATCTCGCGCTGCCGTGGCTGGCACGCGATTACCTCAATGACAAGCTCGCCGACATGGGCGACTACCGAGGCCAGATCACCGATGTAGACGTCGCTCTGTGGCGCGGCGCCTACCGAATAAAAGGGCTGAACATCGTCAAGGTCGACGGCAAGGTTCCAGTGCCCTTCATCAATGCACCGGTCATCGATATCGCCGTCAGTTGGCATTCGCTCTGGTACGACCATGCCGTCGTTGCCGAAGTTTTATTTATCGACCCCCAACTGAACTTCGTCGACGGCGGCGAGAACAAACAGGCTTCCCAGACCGGCCAGGGCACCGACTGGCGTACCGAGTTGAACAAGCTGTTGCCCATCACGCTCAACGAAGTACGCATTGGCAACGGGCGCATCACGTTCAACAACTTCAGTTCGACACCCAAGGTGAAAATCGAGGCTGACCGGGTCAATGCGAGCTTTTACAACCTCACCAATGTAGTTGATCTCGAGGGCAATCGAGACGCCAGCTTCGAGGGCAAGGCGCGCCTGC
The DNA here is from genome assembly GCF_021147775.1 of Pseudomonas californiensis. Taxonomy (GTDB): domain Bacteria; phylum Pseudomonadota; class Gammaproteobacteria; order Pseudomonadales; family Pseudomonadaceae; genus Aquipseudomonas; species Aquipseudomonas californiensis. The sequence goes on along the minus strand of NZ_JAGTPK010000020.1, from coordinate 71,435 downwards.
TGGGCCACGCCAACCTCGAGAGCACGGCCAGATTCGACCCACTCAGCAATTTCGAGAATTTTGACTTCCGTCTCCGTGCCACAGGCATCCAGCTAAAGCAGCTGAATGATTTTTCATCAGCGTATGCCAAATTTGACTTCAACGCAGGCAATGGTGATCTGGTCATTGAAGCACAGGCCGAGGAGGGTCAACTCAGCGGCTATATAAAGCCGCTGTTGCGTAACGTGGAAGTCTTCAACTGGCGCCAGGACGTTGAAGACAAGGACAAGGGGGTTCTGCGCTCGATCTGGGAAGCGCTGGTGGGCACCAGCGAAACCGTGCTGAAAAACCAGCGCCAGAACCAGTTCGCTACCCGGGTCGAACTCAGCGGCAGCGTCCACCAGCAGGACATCAGTGGTTTCCAGGCGTTTCTGCAAATTCTGCGCAACGCCTTCGTTCAGGCATTCAATGCGCGTTATGAAACCAACAAGGATTCATGACCGCGCCATGACCCGGTCACGCCGTGACGCCTCATTCAAGAACTGAATGAGGCGTCTGCGTTCACAGGCGCCGGGGCAGCACGTTATAGTCCGGGCATTATTTGTTACCCAGGTGCTCGGCACCACGCGGTGTCCAACCATCTGTCATTCGCCACCACCAGCGGCGTGAGCAACGCCATGCGCGCCCTGCGAGAGGATTCACCCCATGAAGTTTGAAGGCACCCCGGCCTACGTTGCCACCGACGATCTCAAGCTTGCGGTCAACGCCGCGATTACCCTTGAGCGTCCACTGCTGGTCAAAGGCGAGCCCGGCACAGGCAAAACCATGCTGGCCGAACAACTGGCCGAGTCTTTCGGGGCGCGGCTGATTACCTGGCACATCAAGTCCACCACCAAGGCGCATCAAGGCCTGTACGAATACGATGCGGTCAGCCGCCTGCGCGACTCGCAACTGGGTGTGGAGAAAGTCCACGACGTGCGCAACTACCTGAAGAAGGGCAAGCTTTGGGAGGCGTTCGAGTCAGAGGAGCGGGTCATCCTGCTGATCGACGAGATCGACAAGGCCGACATCGAATTCCCCAACGACCTGCTGCAAGAACTCGACAAGATGGAGTTCTACGTTTACGAGATTGATGAGACGATCAAAGCCAAAAAGCGCCCGATCATCATTATTACGTCCAACAACGAAAAAGAGCTGCCGGACGCATTTCTGCGCCGCTGCTTTTTTCACTACATTGCGTTCCCAGACCGGGCGACCTTGCAGCGCATCGTTGATGTGCACTACCCCGATATCAAGAAAGATCTGGTCAGCGAGGCGCTGGACGTCTTTTTTGACGTGCGCAAAGTCCCTGGCCTGAAAAAGAAGCCCTCAACCTCCGAACTGGTCGACTGGCTGAAGCTGCTGATGGCTGACAACATTGGTGAGGCGGTCCTGCGTGAACGCGATCCGACCAAAGCCATCCCGCCACTGGCAGGCGCACTGGTCAAGAATGAACAGGATGTTCATCTGCTCGAACGACTGGCTTTCATGAGCCGTCGCGGCAACCGCTGATCGTCTTCATCCACCCTGTGACGAAAAAGGGCGACACCCATGCTGCTCAACCTGTTCAACGAGATGCGTGCGGCCAAGGTGCCGGTGTCCCTGCGTGAGCTGCTGGACCTGATCAATGCACTGAAGCAGCGGGTCATCTTTGCCGATATCGACGAGTTCTACTTTCTTGCACGGACGATTCTGGTCAAGGACGAACGCCATTTCGACAAGTTTGACCGAGCCTTTGGCGCTTATTTCAATGGTTTGGAAAAGCTCGACGACCATCTCCAGGCACTGATTCCGGAAGACTGGTTGCGCAAGGAATTCGAGCGCTCGTTGAGCGACGAAGAACGCGCGCAAATTCAGTCGCTGGGCGGCCTCGACAAGCTGATCGAGGAGTTCAAGAAGCGACTGGAGGAACAAAAGGAACGCCATGCCGGTGGCAACAAATGGATCGGCACCGGCGGCACCAGTCCATTCGGCTCGGGCGGCTACAACCCTGAAGGCATCCGCGTGGGTGACGCGGGCGAACGCAAGGGCAAGGCCGTCAAAGTCTGGGATCAGCGCGAGTACAAAAACCTCGACGATCAGGTCGAACTGGGCACCCGCAATATCAAGGTCGCCCTGCGCCGTCTGCGCAAATTCGCACGTCAAGGTGCAGCGGACGAACTGGACATCGACGGCACCATCGATCACACCGCACGCGATGCCGGCCTGCTGAACATTCAGATGCGCCCGGAACGCCGCAACACCATCAAATTACTGCTGCTGTTCGACATAGGCGGCTCAATGGACTCGCACATCAAGGTGTGCGAGGAGCTGTTCTCGGCCTGCAAGACCGAGTTCAAACATATGGAGTATTTCTACTTCCACAACTTTATCTACGAATCGGTGTGGAAGAATAACCTGCGTCGCGGCTCGGAACGCACCTCCACTCAGGACCTGCTGCATAAATACGGCGCGGACTACAAAGTGATTTTCATCGGCGACGCAGCCATGGCGCCCTACGAGATCACCCAGCCAGGCGGCAGTGTCGAGCACTGGAACGAAGAAGCAGGCTACGTCTGGATGCAGCGATTCATGGGCAAATTCAAGAAAATCATCTGGATCAATCCCTACCCCAAAGACGCCTGGGACTACACCACGTCTGCGCATATCGTCCGTGACTTGATCGAAGATCACATGTACCCCCTGACATTGCGCGGCCTTGAAGAAGGCATGCGATACCTCGCCAAGTAACAGCACTCGGAAATACCAAAAAGCCAGTCATCGACTGGCTGTTCCAAGCCGACCAATAGCACCTCAATTTTCAAGACCCGCAACTACGCTGAGCACACTGACAACCATTCAGACGGTCACCGTGCTGACTGAGTAAGTAGTTTTGCCGTTACTCCATCGTTTTGCCTGAGCAGCCGTCGCGACTACGCGGGTGACTTATGATTAAAACGCTGGGGATCATGCAGCCTTATTTTTTTCCTTATATCGGTTATTTCCAACTCATCGCTGCTGTCGAACAGGGACTCGTCTTCGACACCGTCAAATACAAACGCAAAAGCTGGATGAACCGCAATCGAGTACTGGATGCCAATGGTGGCTGGCAGTACGTCAAGGTTCCGGTGAGCGCCAGGGACGGAACACTGATCAAGGACGCCACGGTGATCGACTGCGCGGCAGCCCACAAGCGCGTCAGGAACCAGCTTGACCACTATCGAGGCAAGGCACCATGGTTTCAGGAAGTCCAGCAATTGGTCGACCTCACCTTTGCCCGGCCCGTCACCCACCTGTGCGAGCTGAACACGCGTTCATTGAAAGTAGTGTGCGACTACCTGGGCATGCCGTTCAACTGGAAGACCTGCTCAGAGATGAACTTTGACCTGCCGCCCATTCAACACGCGGGTCAGTGGGCGCTGGAAATCAGTACGATCATGCAAGCCCGACAATATATAAACGCTACGGGCGGACGCGAGATTTATGTGCCCGGTGAATGGCAGCAAAGAGGGATAGAGTTGCGTTTCCTTGAACCGTCTGCGCTGACTTACAACGCCTCGCCATTCAACTTTTTGCCCAGTCTTTCAATACTGGACGTTTTGATGTGGAACACGCCTGAAACAGTCGTCGCCTATATTGACAGGGAAACACGGGCGGTCATCTGACAGCCCGGTTACCGGATTCGCTTAACGCCAGTCCCTGTTCAACTCAGGCTTGCGTCGTCCGCCATGTATTACCCAGCCAATCAACAGCACCAGGCTTTCGATCAACAACGCCAACAGCAGCGCACTGATAATGCCCCACGCCACGACTTCGGGCGCCAGCAGAACTTGCCAGGTGTAACCATTGTAGGTCTCGCGACGGATGTCCGGATCCGAGGAAGTGGCCACGAAAATGGCCCGGGAGTACCAGGCGCCTTGCAGCCCGAGCCACTGACGCTCCAGAACATGGGTGCGGGTCAGCAAGGTGTCGATGTTGTCCGCGTCGCTGCGAAAGACCGGGTCTTCACTGTTGCGATAATGCTGGATGAGCGCCTGGATATCACCTTTGAAGAACTGCTGCGCCGTCGCGTTGAAGCCCTTGATGGCTTGCTGCGCTTCAATCAGATGCGCTTCGACACGCTTGCTGTAATCACTGATGAAACCCGGAATCTGAACCCCGAACAGCAGGCCCACGGTAAACAGGACCAGTCGCAGATAACTTCGCAGCATTGACATCCCTCTTCTTCATAAACGCTTGAGTCGTGCGAACGGAAATCAGGCAGTGGCGTCGGTAGAACCCTTGGCCACGCATTCGCCCTTGCGCCACAAACTCCATTGACCGGGCTCGTAGCGGTTCCAGTTTTCGTTTTCGGTCAGCGGCTCGGTGGCGATCACGGTGACGACATCGTGGGGCGTGGTCTCTGCCTGAAAGTCGACGATTACATCCACATCCTTGAGCCGCGCCGGGCCAAACGGCGCGCGACGGGTAATCTGCACCAGTTTGGTACTGCAAAAACAAAACAGCCAGTCGCCATCACTGAGCAGGCAGTTGAACACGCCTTTACTGCGGTACTCGGCGCACGCCTCGATCAGGGCAGGCAACAGTTGCTCGACATCGACCGGCTCGGGGAACGCTTCACGCACGCGATTGAGCAAATCACAAAACGCCGCTTCGCTGTCGGTGTCACCCACAGGGCGATAAAACGTGGCGCGCGGGTTGAAATCCGCTAACTGGCCGTTGTGGGCAAAACACCAGTTACGACCCCAGAGTTCACGCACGAAGGGATGGGTATTGGACAGGCAGACCTTGCCGACGTTGGCCTGACGAATGTGGCCAATCACGACTTCACTTTTGATGGGGTAGCGCTGCACGAGCTGCGCGACTTCAGATTCGCTGCTGGCTGCGGGATCCTGAAACAGGCGCAGGCCGCGACCTTCGTAAAAGGCGATACCCCAGCCGTCACGATGCGGGCCAGTACGTCCGCCACGCTGCATCAGCCCGGTAAAGCTGAAAACAATGTCGGTGGGGACATTGGCGCTCATGCCCAATAATTCACACATGTTCAGTTTCTCGCTTCAAGACGTTTTGCAGCAGGCGATGCGCCGCACACAACGGCGCATGCCAACGAAGCGGGACTCTACAGACGTGGCTCGACCCGTGCACCACGGACCGGCCCGGCAGGTGCTGCCGGTTTGCGCGCATAGCGTTCGTCAGTGGCAAACGGCTCGTCGGCGGCATCGTCTGCCTGCCCATCGGCGGGTTCGGCAACGGGCTTGGGCTGACGGGCCTTGCGGCTTTTTTCTATCGGCCAGCGCACCAGTACGAATAACAGGTAAGCACCCAGCGCGAACATGCCATACATGGCGAGGTCCGACACAGCCGTCCACACATTGCTGCCGACCTTGAACAACAGGTCAAGCGCGGTGATAGCGACGGCAGGAGCAAACGCGTCCTTGGCAGGGTCTACCAGGGTGGGGGTGAACAGCAACACTGCGACCACCACCAGCAACGGCTCCTTGAGATACCGCCACATCCAGCGGGTCATCAGGAACCATACCAGCAGGCAACCCGACGCGGCGAAGGCGTAGAGGCTCCAGGCGATCAGATAATCGTTCTCGGTCATGTCGTCCGTGGTAAGGCAGGTAAAGAGGCGCTTATGATAACGACTTTTCACTGGCCCGGCTTGCCTGGCTTCAGTAATCGGTTCAGCGTGTACCGATATTTTCCTGATTGATGCCTTTACAGAGAGCCCAGCATGTCCTTTTCGAATGCAACCTCCAGCGCCCCCATCGCTCGCAAGGCCGACGGCTCCGACCCTTATGCCTGGCTGCAGAACCGCGACACCGATGAAGTGCTCGATTACCTCAAGGCCGAAAACAGCTATCAGGAGCAGCAGCTCGCGGATCAGGCACAACTGCGCGAGACGCTGTTTCAGGAAATCAAAGGCCGTATCCTTGAAACCGATCTTTCGCTGCCCTCGCCGTGGGGACCGTATCTGTATTACACCCGTACCACCGAAGGCGATGAATATGCGCGGCATTACCGTTGCCCGCGCCCGGCCGACGACTCCAATACGGTGGATGAAAGCGGCGAAGAACTGCTGCTGGACCCGAACGTAATGGCCGATGGCGGCTTCTTTTCGTTGGGCGCTTTCAGTATCAGCCCGGACCATCAGCGTCTGGCCTACAGTCTGGACACCAGCGGCGACGAGGTGTATCAGCTTTACGTCAAGGAACTGAGCACGGGTCAGGTCAGTAGCCTGCCGTTCGAAGATTGCGACGGCAGCATGACGTGGGCCAACAACAGTCAGACGCTGTTTTTTGGCGAACTGGACGACACTCATCGCCCCTCCAGGCTGCATCGCTACACATTGGGTGCCGAGTCGGCTGACCTGGTGTTCGATGAACCGGATGGCCGGTTCTTCCTGCATTGCTTTCGCACCAGCTCCGAACGCCAATTGGTGCTGCTGCTCAACAGCAAGACCACCAGCGAAGCCTGGGTGCTGAACGCTGATCATCCCGAGCAGGCGTTCACATGCCTGGCACCGCGCGTCGAAGGCCACGAGTACTACCCGGATCATGGCCTGCTGGATGGCGTATGGAGCTGGTTCATCCGCAGCAACCAGAGCGGGATCAACTTCGCCCTTTATCATGCACCGCAAACATCTGCCGGCGCCCCGCTGCGGGAAGACTGGCAGACGCTCATCGCGCACGACGACTCGGTAATGCTCGAAGGCCTCAGCCTTAACGCCCGAGGCATCAGTCTGAGCCTGCGTGAAGGCGGCTTGCCGATCATTGAAGTCCGGCCGCAAGGTCTTGCGGCCTATCGCGTTCAACTACCCGACGCGGCATACAGCCTTTATGTGCAGGACACGCTGGAATTCGACAGCGAAAAGATTCGTCTGCGCTATCAGTCGCTGAACCGTCCGGCTCAGGTACGCCAACTGGCCCTCGCAACCGGCGAGCAGGTAGTGCTCAAGGAGACACCGGTGCTCGGCATATTCGACGCCGATGCCTACGTCAGCCAGCGCCTGTGGGCCACAGCCAGTGACGGTACTCAAGTGCCGATCAGCCTGGTGGTCAAGCGCGAACTGGCCGGCAAGCCTGTACCGCTGTATCTGTATGGCTACGGTGCCTACGGCGAAAGTCTCGACCCCTGGTTTTCGCACGCTCGTCTCAGTCTGCTGGACCGAGGCGTGGCGTTCGCCATTGCGCATGTGCGTGGTGGTGGTGAACTGGGCGAAGCCTGGTACCGCGACGGCAAGCAGGAGCACAAACAGAACACCTTCGGCGACTTCATTGCCTGCGCCGAGCACTTGATCGACAAAGGCCTGACTACTACAGAGCAATTGGTCATCAGCGGCGGCAGCGCTGGCGGTCTGTTGATCGGTGCGGTGCTCAACCAGCGGCCCGAGCTGTTCAAGGCTGCCATTGCTGAAGTGCCTTTCGTCGACGTGCTGAACACCATGCTCGACCCGGACCTGCCGCTGACCGTCACCGAATACGACGAATGGGGCAATCCTCAGGACCCTGATGTCTATGCCCGTATCAAAGCCTATGCACCGTATGAGAATGTCCGGGCGCAGGCGTATCCGGCCATGCTGGTGATCGCCGGTTACAACGACAGTCGCGTACAGTACTGGGAAGCAGCCAAATGGGTCGCTCGATTGCGCGACACCAGAACCGACGACAACCTGCTCCTGCTCAAGACCGAGCTCGGCGCCGGACACGGCGGCATGAGCGGGCGCTATCAGGGCTTGCGTGACGTAGCGCTGGAGTACGGTTTCATCTTCAAGGTGTTGCAGCTCAAGGAATGAACTTGAAGTGATATACCTGTCTTACTAGCATCGGGGGCAGAGGACTGCCCCTCGGACCTGCCCTTTCACGCGACCGATAACAAGACCGAACCATGTCAGATCAATTGTCCAACCTGAACAACGCCATACGCGACATGCTGCTGGATTGCGGACTGTTCGCAACTCTGCTGCCCAATGACTTCCTCGCGGTCGCCGGTTATTTCAGCATCACCGACATCGAGAAAGGCCAGAGTATTTTTGCTGAAGGCGACGCCGGGACGTTCATGTGCATCATTCACCAAGGGACAGTTTCGGTTCAGAAGCTTGCCAGCGATGGGCAGCAGGTCGAAATCGCCACCTTGCGTCGTGGTCGCTCGTTCGGGGAAATGGCCGTGCTGGACGGTGAACGGCGCTCGGCCAGTTGCATTGCCGCCACCCATTGCCAGCTGCTGAATCTTGGTCGGGATTCGCTGGACAAGATGCTGGAGGACTTACCCAAGGTGGCGGCAAAAATCATCCGCGCCCTTGCAATCTCGCTGTCCAAGCGCCTGCGTATGGTCGACGGGCAATTACTGTCGCAACAGGTGTGAAAGAAGCCTACATGCGGGTGATCTTCGTTGGTTGCAGTTTTGCTTTTGTGAGTTTCAAAAGGGTGCGTGCTGACTCCGCTGGCTGATTCCAGGCCTGCCGATAACGTACGGTGTCGATTGCCTGTCTTCCGGAGTTCAAAAAAATGGCTCTCTCGTTCAAAAGCATGCGCCGTTTCGTGTGTACGTCTGCGGTGATCGCCTTGTTTGCACCGCCCATCATGGCCAGCACTTTCATCCACCCCGGAGCTCTTCATACCCAGGCAGATTTCGACCGCATGAAGACTAAAGTCACGCAACACTTGCAACCGTGGACTGACGGATGGAACGTGCTGATCAAGAATCCACATGCGGCGCTGGCCTGGACTCCCCGGGCACAGAGCGTGATTTATCGAGGTTACAACGGCACAGACAAGGAGAACTATGCCCTGCTGTTCAACGACGCTGCCGCAGCCTACGCACTTGCCCTTCGCTGGAAAGTAAGTGGCGACGCGGCCTACGCCGATAAGGCCGTCTCTGTCCTGGATGCCTGGTCGAGAAAACTGACCCATATCGATGGGACATCCGACAAGTTCCTCGCCTCCGGCATTTACGGCTATCAGTTGGCTAACGCGGCGGAAATAATGCGTACATACCCCCGATGGCCTGCCCAGGATTTCAACCGCTTCAAAAGCCTGATGCTTGACGTGTTTTATCCGATGAACCACGACTTTCTGGTGAACCACAACGGCGCGAAAATTGATCATTACTGGGCCAATTGGGACTTGGCTAACATGGACTCGATGATTGCCATCGGCATCCTGACGGATCGTCGAGATATCTACGATGAGGCCGTCGAGTACTTCAAGCACGGTAAAGGCAATGGGGCCATTGATCATGTCGTTTGGAAGCTCTATCCCGATGGCCTTGGCCAGACTCAGGAGAGCGGGCGCGATCAGGGGCATAACACCCTGAATGCGGCTGAGTTGGGTGCGTTCTGCCAAATGGCGTGGAGCCAGGGCGATGATCTTTTCGGTTATCAGAACAACCGCGTCATGCAGGGTATGGAGTACATCGCGAAGTATAATTCGGGACAGGACGTACCTTACACCCCGTACAGCAACAGCGATGTCACTCAGGACGTCATTTCAAACAAGGGGCGTGGCGACACTCGTCCCGTCTGGGAGCTTTTTTACAACCACTACGTGGTACTCAAAGGTCTCGATGCGCCCTACATCAGCGCTTTAGCCAAAAACGTACGACCAGAAGGTGGGGGCGGCAACTACGGTCCAAAAAGCGGTGGGTTTGATCAACTGGGTTACGGCACCCTGACCTACACGCTGAAATAGGATCACACCGTTTCACGGCGGATAACGGGACGACAACACCGGATCAAATGAACTCGAATCATCGTGAGCAGTTGCGATCCTGCAGGCCGGTTAAAGTGTCACGTACCCGGAAACCTGTCTGCCTGGCTTGCACAGGAAAACTTCGCAGGAACTGACAAACCGCCCAAGGGTATCGCGACAAGATCGACCAACGGCGTGACTGCCAACTGAACGCATCAAGAGAATGGGGTTATGCATCGGGGGTAGAGCTCACAGTCAGCGTTCAAAATCTGACTTGTCAGACATCGATCCCCCGCGTGATGCGTAGCTTTGAACCCGGTGGACTCAGGCAAGACGGGGACGGCTTTTCAAGCCCGGCAATCGAGCCTGTACAATGGCTTGAGCCGCAAAGACAAAGCTCGGCAAACCTTATGCTGAAGAGAAAGCTATGCCATCCACCATACGTTGCAAGCGCTCGCGAAACCCTTGGCATCTGGCGAGCGTTGTCGTTGGGCTGTTGCTGGGGTTTCCGGGATCTGGCTTGGCCTCACCCGACTCGCCGACTTCGCCAGTCAGTACCGGGTGGGGCATGGTCTCTGAGCCGGGCTTGCCCGCTCGAGTGTGCACGACGCTGGTGGCCGACCTTGTGCCAGTCAAAGGTTCCATAGACAGCCTGGACAGCAACCCGAGCCAGTCTGCACCGGATCAACAGCGCATCCAGGCCGCACTTGACCAATGCCCCTCGGGAAGCGCGGTCAAACTGATCATCGGTGAGCACGATAAAAAGGGCTTCCTCAGCGGACCGCTGACACTCCCCTCCGGGGTGACATTATGGATTGACCGTGATGTGACCTTGTACGCCTCGCGCAATCCAGAGGACTTCGACAATGGCGTGGGCACCTGTGGCACCGCCACGCGCAGCAAAACCCGTTCCTGTAATGACTTTATAGTCGCCAACAATACCCGCCACAGCGGTATTGTCGGCGAGGGCACTCTGGACGGGCGTGGCGGTAGCTTGCTCACCCTCGGCGCCAACGCAAATGCCCGCTCGTGGTGGGACGTCGCGTACCAGAACAAGTCCGAGGGTCTTTACCAGCAGACCCCTCGCCTGCTGCACATCAATGCAGGCAGCGACTTCATCCTTTATGGCGTGGCGTTCGAGAACTCACCCAACTTTCACATTGTCCCCGACAAAGTCACGGGGGTGACGGCCTGGGGCATAAAAATTCTTTCGCCCAGCCAGGTATATACCCAAGGGGCTTATCAATGCCCTGAGAACACAACCCCTGACAAACTGACCCCGGCCACATGCTTCACCCCACAGACAGTCAAAAACACCGATGGCTTTGACCCCAGTCATGCCTCCAAGGTATTGCTGGCCTACTCATACATCAGCACGGGTGACGACCAAGTGGCTATCAAGTCGTCGGGGTCCAGGCAAACCAGTCACGCCCTGATGTTTACGCACAACCATTTCTATTACGGTCACGGTATGTCGATTGGCAGCGAAACCGACGCAGGTGTCAGCGACGTGCTGGTGGATGACCTGACCATGGACGGCTTCGACAGTGCCAACAGTAACGGCCTGCATATCAAGTCAGACTCAAGCCGAGGTGGTCTCGTCAATCACGTCACCTATCAAAACGTCTGCATGCGCAGGATGCAGGCGCCGATTCTGCTGGACTCGTATTACGGCACCGACACCGGCACAAAACTGCCGCACTACACACACATCGTATTCAAGAATATCCATTCCCTTGGCAGCGCGATTTACGGGGCCGGCACACTCACATGGGTTGGATATCCCGGCCTGCCGATCGAGCTCAGCCTGGACAACGTGGTACTCGACGGCGGCACGCTCACCTTTGCGGGAAGCCGACACGGCAGTCCGATATCACCGGCCAACGTGCACGTTGAATTCAGCGGCGGCCGCGTCAGCTTTTACCCACAACTCTTGGCAAACGGCCTACGTGACAGCGTTCTCACCGGGACACCTGCCGCTGGGGCCACCCATGATTGCAGCCATGCTTTTGTGAGTTTCAAGACGGTGCTGCCTGACGCGCCTTTTTGAGGGGCGGTGGCGACGACCACAACCTGAGGACGCGGGGTGTTTATGCCTGGAAAACGCTGCCGGGCATCGGCCAATGGGTGTGGTGACTTCATGAAAACGGACACCCCATTCAGACGCCAATATTCGCCAAATCCAGGTAACAGATCTGTAAATCCACGCCAACCTGTCAATCCGCCAACGTCAAGAGTACAAAGACCATACTGCGGGTAATCGACGGGCAATTACTGTCGCAACAGGTGTGAGTTTGTCCATCTGGCGCTAAACTTGGGCTCATTCCCGCTTTCAATGCGCACACGAACAGGTGACACCATGAGCACGGCCAACCCTCCTTCTCACACCGCCAAGCTGGACCGTATCCTGGCCGACGCCCAGCGCGACCGCGAAATGGGCTACCGTGACAAGGCTCTGCGGATGTACCCGCATGTCTGCGGCCGCTGCGCCCGCGAGTTCGCTGGCAAGCGCCTGAGCGAGCTGACCGTACATCACCGCGACCACAATCACGACAACAACCCGCAGGACGGTTCCAACTGGGAGCTGCTCTGCCTGTACTGCCACGATAACGAGCACTCTCGTTATACCGATCAGCAGTATTTTTCCGATAGCTCGCTCAGCACACCGAAAACGGCCAAAGCCACCCACAACCCGTTCGCAGCACTGGCGGGATTGATGAAAAAAGACGAGTAGCGACTGGTTGAACGCAGAAGGCCGGTATATCCCCATTGGATATATCGGCCTTTTTGCAAGCAGGTCCGCGTGCCTTGGCGCTCCCACGGATTCACTCATACATACGAATTTCAATTGGAAATCGGGTCAGCGCCAGAACTCAGCCGGCACCTTACGTCGCGCTCGACGGTGTGAAGGCTATCGGGGTAGAAAGGCGCTGTTTGTTTTTGGCTCTGCCGTGGCTGGGCTTTCTCGATTCTGATCGCTGAGCTGAGCCGAGACTTTCAGTGACCATACCGGCCCCTTCGTCAGCAGACGGAACGCCGCCCGCCTACTCCCACAGGTGGTGCCCACGGGTACTGGTTTCAACTTTAAATCCAGGCTCCAGCTGGAGATGATTCATCCCCAACCTGACTGAAATGTAATCCCGTCTTGCCACTCGTTGTGGCATCTTTCTGTCGAACCGGCATGCCTGCTGGCCTGCCACGCATCGACTGATCGGAAACCTTGCCATGCCCTCCCAGACTTCCAGACGCACTTTCGTGAAGGGGCTCGCCGCAGGCGGTCTGCTCGGCGGACTGGGGCTCTGGCGCAGTCCTGTGTGGGCCAACCCTCATGCGAGCCAGCCGGTGGAGTTGTCAGGTACCGATTTCGAGCTGTTTATCGGCGCCACCCCAGTCAACATCACTGGCAACCCCAGAACTGCCATGACCATCAACGGGGGTATCCCAGGCCCGCTGCTGCGCTGGCGCGAAGGTGACACCGTCACGCTGAGGGTAAGCAATCGCCTCAGCGAATCCACCTCCATCCACTGGCACGGGATCATCCTGCCCGCCAACATGGACGGCGTCCCGGGGCTTAGTTTTGACGGCATTGCACCCGACGGCATGTATGTCTATCGCTTCAAGGTCCGCCAGAACGGGACGTACTGGTATCACAGCCACTCAGGGTTTCAGGAGCAATCGGGCGTTTACGGGCCGCTGGTGATTGACGCCAAAGAGCCTGAGCCTTTCCGGTACGACCGTGAGCACGTGGTCATGCTTACCGACTGGACAGACGAAAGTCCCACGCGCCTGATGAAGACGCTCAAGAAACAGTCCGATTACTACAACTTCCACAAACGCACTGTTGCCGATTTCATCAGCGACGTCAGCGACAAGGGCTGGAGCAAAACGACTGCCGACCGCAAGATGTGGGCAGAAATGAAAATGAATCCGACCGATCTGGCGGATGTCAGCGGCGCCACCTACACCTACCTGATGAACGGCCAGGCGCCGGACATGAATTGGACCGGCACCTTCAAACCGGGCGAAAAGGTTCGACTGCGCTTTATCAACGGCTCATCCATGTCGTATTTCGATGTGCGCATTCCGGGCCTCAAAATGACCGTGGTGGCCAGCGACGGCCTGTACGTCAAACCGGTAACCGTGGATGAGTTCCGGATTGCGGTGGCGGAAACATTCGATGTCATTGTCGAACCCGCTGAAGGCGCTTATACCCTGTTCGCCCAGGCACTGGACCGCAGCGGATTTGCCCGTGGCACGCTGACCAGCCGCCCCGGCCTGCAAGCGGCTGTCCCGCCGCTGGACCCGCGCCCGCTGTTGAGCATGGATGACATGGGCATGGCTGGAATGGATCACGGCAGCATGAACCATGGCAGCACAGCACCGATGCACGACATGAGCACGATGGACCACAGCCAGATGGGGCACGGCACGATGCAGGGCATGGATCACAGCGCAATGCCAATGACCACTCTGCCTACCATGCAATCGCACCCGGCGAGCGAAAAAGATAACCCGCTGGTCGACATGCAGGCTATGAGCACGTCGCCGAAACTGGACGACCCAGGTATCGGGCTGCGCAACAACGGCAGGCGCGTGCTCACCTATTCGGACCTGCGCAGCACGTTCGAGGACCCGGACGGGCGTGAGCCAGGCCGGACCATAGAGCTGCACCTGACCGGGCACATGGAGAAGTTCGCATGGTCGTTCAATGGCGTGAAGTTTTCCGACGCCGAACCGCTCCGGCTCAAGTACGGCGAGCGAGTCCGTGTGGTGCTGGTCAACGATACGATGATGACCCACCCGATCCACCTGCATGGCATGTGGAGCGACCTCGAAGACGAGAACGGCCAGTTCATGGTGCGCAAACACACGATCGACATGCCGCCCGGCTCACGACGCAGTTACCGCGTCACCGCCGATGCCCTCGGACGCTGGGCGTATCACTGCCATCTCCTGTATCACATGGAAACCGGTATGTTCCGTGAAGTGCGGGTGGAAGAATGAAACGCCTTATGCTGACGGGACGCTCGCCTGCCCCTCGCCAACCTTTACGGTTTCTCATGACCGGGCTGACCTTGTGCGCCTCAATGGAAACCGTGCAGGCCGCAGACATGGCTGGCATGGACCATGGCAGCCACTCGATGAACGGCATGACACCCATGCAGGACGATCTGCAGCCCATGCAGCCGCTTCAGGCTGCGCCCAGTGAAAGTCGCACGCCGATCCCGCCCATTACGGCTGCTGACCGTGCAGCCGTCTATACCAGCCATGCAGGTCATCAGGTTCATGACGACGCCATCAACTCTTTTTTTCTGGCGGAAAAGCTCGAATGGCAAAATGCAGACGAGGGCAGTGCACTGGCCTGGGACCTGTCGGGCTGGATAGGCGGCGATATCGATCGCCTGTGGCTGCGCTCGGAAGGCGAGCGCATCAATGGCAAGACCCACGAGGCCGAAGTCCAGGCATTGTGGGGGCACGCCATCAGCCCCTGGTGGGACCTGGTGGGTGGCGTGCGTCAGGACTTCAAACCCGACGAGTCGCAGACCTGGGCCGCCTTCGGCATACAGGGCATGGCGCTGTACAACTTCGAAGCACAAGCCACGGCATTCATTGGCGAAGCGGGTCAGACCGCCGCACGCCTCGAAGGTGACTACGACGTGCTACTCACCAATCGGCTGATACTTCAGCCCACTGTCGAGCTGAACCTCTATGGCAAGGACGATCCGCAGCGCGGCATTGGCGCGGGGTTATCCAACACCGAGTTCGGCCTCAGGCTGCGCTATGAAATACGCCGGGAATTTGCGCCTTACATCGGCGTAAACTGGAATCGAATTTACGGCAAGACCGCAGACTATGCCCGCGATGATGGCCAGGACCGCAGCGAAGCGCGGCTGGTGCTGGGTGTGCGTATGTGGTTTTGAGCCCCGCCTGAAAACGTTTGGTCACCCTGTCCGCAGCCTTTGCTGCACGGAGCATGCATGTCCCTGATTCGATCCGCCGCTGTCGTTTTCGCCCTCTCCAGCAGCCTGCTGCTGAGTCCCTTTGCGCAGGCACACTCCAAGCTCTTGTCCTCGACACCTGCCGATCAGTCACAGGGGCCAGCGCCTGCGAAGATTGAATTGCGCTTCTCCGAAAATCTGGTGGCACAGTTCTCCGGCGCCAAACTGGTCATGACCGAGATGCCTGGCATGCAGCATCCGCCCATGACCATGAAGACCGCGGTCTCTGCCAGCACCGACCCGAAGACCATGGTAATCACGCCCGCTACTCCGCTGGTTGAAGGCACCTACGTCGTCGAATGGCGTGTTGTTTCAGCCGACACCCACGTCGTTACCGGCAATGTCACCTTCACAGTGAAGTGATGATGAGCGACGCGTTGAACGTCGCCCTGCGTCTGGCGTTGTACATTGATCTGTTGCTGTTATTCGGCATCGCGACATTCGGACTGTGCAGCCTGCGCGAATGCGAGCCGCCCGCAGCGACCCTGTCGCGCCTGCGATCGCTGCTGGCGGGCACGGCATTTGTCGGGCTCGCATTGGCGCTGTCCAACATGTGGCTGCTGGCGATGCTGATGAGCGGCGAAACAGCGCCCGCGGCTTTGTGGGCACACATCGCGATGATGCTGAACGATACGGACATGGGCCAGGCCTGGGCAGTCCGTATCGCGGCCATCACGCTGGCGGGGCTGGCGATGGTCTTCAGCAGGCAGCGTCCGACGGCATGCCTTGGCATCGCGATGCTGGGTGGCGCAGTTGCCGTGGCGACGCTGGCATGGAACGGCCACGGGGCAATGGACGAAGGTGAGCGCCGCTTCTGGCACTTCACTGCCGACATCCTGCATCTGTGGGCAGCTGGCGGCTGGCTGGGCGCATTGGTGGTGTTCGGCCTGTTGCTACGCCCTTCCCGACTGACAAACCTTCAGCAGGTGGAGCTGCTTTCTCGCAGCCTTGCCGGCTTCGGATTGACCGGCAGCGCCATCGTCATAACGCTGAGCGTGACCGGTATCGTCAATTATCTGTTCATTGTCGGGCCAACCCTCGACGCTATCGCTTACAGTCTTTATGGGCAGTTGCTGTTGGCCAAACTGGCGCTGTTCGCCTGCATGATCGGCTTCGCGTCGCTCAATCGCTTTCGCCTCGGCCCCAGACTCCAGAGCGCCCTGCTTGATGGCGATCACCCGCAAGCAACGCAGACCATCAGACGCAGCGTAACGCTGGAGCTTGGCGCCGCACTATTGATCATCGCTATCGTTGCTTGGCTGGGAACGTTGAGCCCGGAAATGGAAATGGCATTGCCGTGACGCTGCCGTATAATCCCGGGTTTTCCCAGAGCACCCTTCTTGTGGCAAACAAACGGTACGCCTGCATCGGTCTTTACAACCCAAAATCGCCGGAAAACGTTGGCTCAGTAATGCGAGCTGCGGGCTGCTATGGCGTGGCTTCGGTGTTTTATACCGGCAAGCGCTACGAGCGGGCGCGCGACTTCATCACCGACACCAAGAAAATCCATCAGGATATTCCGCTGATCGGCATCGAAGACCTGAAAAGCATACTGCCGCTGGGCTGTATCCCGGTCGCGGTCGAGCTGGTGGAAGGCGCACGCGCACTGCCCGAATACACACACCCGGACCGTGCGCTGTATATCTTCGGGCCGGAAGACGGCTCGCTGGATCAAGAGATTCGTGACTGGTGCGAAGACGTGGTCTACATCCCTACCGAGGGCTGTATGAACCTGGCGGCCACCGTCAATGTCGTGCTCTATGACCGCATGGCCAAAGGTATCAATACCCGTTCGGGCCCGCAGTTCGGTCGCGAAAAAACCGACCCATCCAGTGAACGGTGACGTAAAAAGCATTGAACCAGTGACGAGGGCGGGCAGTCAGTTTCTCTGAACCGACCCACTACACACTGGAGAGCTACCATGCGCGACACCCCAATCATCGAACGTATCGACACGCCCGAGTTGCTCAAGCACACCCCTGAACAGAACGTCCAAGGCTGGGAGCGTATCGGCTCGCTGGCAGGCGGCGTTGTGATGATGGGCAAAGGCGTGCGCCGTGGCGGGTTTCTGGGCTTGATCCAACTGGCAATCGGTGGCGCGGTCCTGGCGCGGGGTATTACCGGGCATTGCTCGGCAAAAAGCCTGGTGGAAAAAGGCCGCAGTGACTTGAACAGCGCTCGCTCCACGATCGAACGTGCAGGTGCTCAGTTGACCGGTCTGAAGGACGACGCCGAAGAAGCCGTCAAGAAAGCCGCCGACAAAAGTATCGATGCCCTGACCGAGCCTAAAGCAGGCGTCTAAGCGCTCAGCCTGCCCGGAAGATCAGGTGATCCTCCCAGTCATCTTCGGACACACTGCTCTCGCTGAGCATGCGTCCTGACTGGGAGATGCGCTCGTGGTGCACCGCGTCGCGGTCGCCGCACACCAGATGGTGCCACAGCGGAAGATCCTTGCCCTCACTGACCAGTCGATACCCACAAGTCGGCGGCAGCCACTTGAATTCATTGGCCTGGCCCGGTGTCAGCTGGATACAGTCCGGCACCGAAGCCCGACGATTCGAGTAATCCGAGCACTGGCAGGTTTTCAGATCCAGCAGTTTGCAGGCGATACGCGTGTAGTAGACGCTGTTGTCATCTTCGTCTTCCAGCTTCTGCAAGCAGCACAATCCACAGCCGTCACACAGCGACTCCCACTCCTGAGCGTCAAGCTGATCGAGGGTTTTGCGTATCCAGAAGGGTTCAACTTTAGCGGCCATGGTTCGGACAACGGTATCGATAATGAAAAGGCCGCCAGTCTAGAGGTACATCGGGTGTGGGCCAAGCACTTGCGACCATCGGCATCAAGGGCTTGTCAGCACGAATGCAAAACAGTAGCGTTGATGCGCTTCATGCGCGTTCAGGCGGTGACTGCCGACAACGGCCCATCAAGCCACGCTCACCCTCCCCTTTGAATTCAGGACTTTCATGAGCACTTCATCCCGCATCGCTGATCATGCCATCGACCCGCAATTCACCAATCGCTGGTCCCCACGCGCCTTTACCGGTGAAACCATTTCCGAAGCAACCCTGCTGAGTTTTTTCGAAGCGGCACGCTGGGCGCCATCCGCCTACAACTCGCAGCCGTGGCGGTTTCTGTACGCCCGCCGTGATACCCCGAACTGGGAACGCTATCTGGGCCTGCTGAACGAGTTCAACCGTGGCTGGGCGCAACATGCGTCGGCGCTGGTAATCGTTATTTCCAAGACCACCTTTACAGCACCTGGCGCAACGGAAGAAAGCCCTGCGCTGTGGCACACCTTCGATACGGGTTCGGCATGGGCGTACCTGGCGTTACAAGCCAGCCTGAGCGGCTGGTACACGCATGGCATGGCAGGCTTTGATCAGGACCTGACGCGCAAAGAGCTGAATATTCCCGAAGGCTACGCGCTGCACGCCGCTGTTGCGGTAGGTAAACTTGGCGACAAATCGACACTGCCGGAATACCTGCAAGGTCGCGAAGCACCCAGCCCGCGTGTGCCTGTTGCACAACTGGCCGCCGAAGGTGATTTCTCCCTGTAACTGTCGCAGCGACTGCGACTCCAGTTACAAGACGGCAATTTGCATCGATCAGCGACGCAAATTCCAGACTGGGCCAGCGTCAACCGCTGGCCCAGTCAAGCGGCTTCAATAGCCTCGCGTAAAATCCACTTCCCCACGCAACGTTTCGCTCGCCTGATACGCCTTGAGGTTATCAACGAACAAGTCCGTCATGGCCACGGGAGAAGTCGGCGCCGAACTGTGACCGGTGAGCAGCAGCCCGTACGCGGTCCAGAACGGATGGCGCTGAGGCAGCGGCTCCTGTCGACAAACGTCAATGACCGCGCCTGCCAGATGCCCTTCCTTGAGCGCCTCGACCAGATCCGCGTCGACCACCGCCACGCCGCGCCCGACGTTGATGAATAACGCTGTGGGCTTGAAGCGGGCAAACAGTTTCGCGTCAAACAGATCGTGAGTTTCCGCAGTGTTGGGCAGCAGGTTGATGACGTAATCCATCTCGCCGATCAGACGGTCCATGTCCGCCAGTGCTGTCACCTCGATGAATGGCTCCTGAACTCTGGCTGACGACGCAACGCCATACACCTGTACGCCAAACGGAACCAGAAAACCGGCGACCCGCTGGCCAATGTCGCCAGCACCGACGATCAACACTTTGCGGCCAGCAAGGCTGTGACCCGGCCGGTTGTCCCACTTGCGTTCGACCTGACTCATCAGCCGCGCCAGTACTTCACGTTCATGGCCAAGCATGTAGGTCAGCAGAAACTCAGCCATGACCTGGCCAAAGATCCCGACCGCTCGCGTCAGCCGGTAATCACGATACAGACCCTCGGCCAGCAACGGCGTAATGCCGGCCCAGGTCGATTGCAGCCATTGCGGCTTGTGGCCCTGGCGCAACAGGTTGGCCATCAGATCCGGCTGTCCCAGCCAGATCGGACAGTCACTGGCCATGCGGGACAGCTCGGCGGAATCGCCACTGCTCAGCACGTCGAGATCAGGCGCAGCCTTGCGCAGCAATTGGGTGTAGACGGGGTAATCGTGCTCGGCAATCAGAACGCGCATGTTTCAAAAACCTTAAAAACAGGACAGACAACCAACAACAGGCGTAGGCCGACAAAACAGAAGTCAGGGCAGCGCTATCGCACAACAGCACTGCCTGCGCCAGGCAGAATCAACGACAGACGACCCTTTACATCGGATCGTTGCGGCGCAACAGTTCTTCCGGCAGATGCTCGATGTATTCGTCTTCGGCGGGCGGCATTTGCAGGTGGTAGCCCTGGCTGTCGAGATTTTCCAGCACTTGATTGATGTCCTCTCGCGCCAGCGCCCGTTCCGGGCTCAACACCAGATCGAATGCATGAAACGGCGTGCCGAACGCGACCAGCAGTTCAGGCGGCACACGTTTGAGCACATCACTTTTCAGCACGTAGAGGTACATCTCGTTTCTCTTCGGGCTGCGATAAATGGAGCAGATACGTTTCAAGACTGTTCTCCGGGGGTAGACAGACTGTCCAGCAGTGCCTGCCCCATCAATTCGCGACGCCAGCCACGCAACGAATCAGGCAATTGGTAAGGACCGTCGGGATAGCCGCTTTTGAGCAAGGCTTCGAGGGTCTTTTTGCGCAGCATCAATTCAGGCGCCATTTCAAGCTTTTCGGCGTACTGCTGACCTATCGCCCGCAGACGCTTGATTGAACCGGCTGCGTCAATCGGCAACGGCTCAGGCAAGGCAGGCGGCCACTCTTCGGGCGGCAGGCTGCTGGAAGTCCTGATCAGTTCGATCAGAAATTCACCGTCCTGACGGACCGTTCGCGGGTGCATGTCTTCGATTCGAGCCAGTGCACCGAGGTTGTCCGGCTGGGTTTTCGCCAATGGCCACAGCGAGTGCTCGCGCACGATACGGTTACGCGGCAGATTGCGGGCACGGGCCTGAACTTCACGCCAGGCGCACAGTTCGCGCAGCACCGCCAGTTGGGCACGGGACAGTTTCCAGGCCAGCTTGGCGTCGCGATAGACGTCATAGGGGTCGACTTCTCGACGCAGGTTGGCGACCAGCTCCGCACCATCGTCCAGCAGCCAGGCGTACTTGTCGTCAGACAAACGCGGGCGCAGGATCTCGAACAGTTCGGCCAGGTGCACTGCGTCTTCGGCGGCATAACTGATCTGGGTGTCCGACAACGGGCGTTGAAGCCAGTCAGAACGGGTTTCGCCTTTGGGCAGGTCGATGTTCAACACCTCTTGCACCAATCGCGAGTAGCCCATGGAAAACCCGAGGTTCAGGTAAGCAGCTGCCAGTTGAGTATCGAACAGCGGGACAGGCAAGCTGCCCGTCAGGCGCAGCAGGACTTCGAGGTCTTCACTGCACGCATGAACCACTTTGATGACATCGGGGTTTTCAAGCAACGCCGACAGCGGACGCCAGTCGTTGATCAGCAATGGATCAATCAGCCAGGCACGCGAACCGTCGCCTATCTGCAGCAACGCGGCGATCGGGTAGAACGTGTCTACCCGCATGAACTCGGTGTCGAGCGCGACAAATGGCAGCGACTGCCACTGTGCGCACTGCAGGGCGAGGCTGTCGTCGTCGCGAATCCAGTGAATATCGATGGCCACACGGCTCTCCCTTGAACAATGGCGCGCAGTATATATCGCCATCGGCGGTTATCGCGCATCTGTCATTCAAGTCTTGCGCATCTTCATCCAAATAACCGACGCACAGCGCACCGATGCCTTATTGCTTGCCGGCCATCGCCTGCTCGCTGCGACACCCTGCAAACATGTCCAGGCTGGGGTTGTAGACCTGAGTGTCGACTTTCAAGAGGCCGAGCATGGAGTGAAACAGGTTGTCCTGGCTCAGCGGCGTATCGCGCTCCTTTCCCAGGCACTGCGGGTTGACGGCAAATGCATGCTGGTAGCTGTCCGACATCCAGATCAGCATCGGCACATGCTTCTGCTGGTCAGGCGCCAGAACATACGGCGTACCATGCAGGAACAGGTTGTATTCACCCAGAGATTCACCGTGGTCAGAAAGATACACCATGGCCGTATCGACTTTATCCTGATGACTGCGCAACACATCGATCAGACTGGACAACACATGGTCGGTGTAGAGCAGTGTGTTGTCATAACCGTTGACGATGCTCTCACGGCTGCAATCGTTCAGCGCGTTGCTTTCACACACCGGCGTGAATTTCTCGTAGGCCTTCGGATAACGCTTGAAGTACTCGGGACCGTGGCTGCCCATCTGGTGCAGAACCAGCACAGTGTCCTTGTCGAGACTGTCGATGAACGCTGGCAGACCTTGCAGCAGGATTTCGTCGCGGCACTCATGGTCGGTACACAGTTGCGGATCCTGGAGGTTGCTGACGTCCTGAAAGGTCACCCGGTCGCAAGTGCCCTTGCAGCCCGACTGATTGTCACGCCAGATCACCTCTATCCCGGCACGCTTGAGCACGTCCAGCAGGCCTTCCTGATTACGGGCTTTGGTCGCGTTGTAGTCCCTGCGTCCCATGTTGGAGAACATGCAGGGCACCGACACTGCGGTTTCGGTACCGCACGAATAAACGTCGGTAAATGCCACCAACCCGCTCTCCTTGTTCAGGTTCGGCGTGGTGTTGCGTCCATAGCCCAGAATGCCGAAGTTTTCTGCACGGGCGCTCTCACCGACAACCAGCACCGTCAGCGATTTACGCGTGTGTGTGGCCCACTCCGGTGAGCGACGAGCATCCTCGCCAATCTTCACGAACGGACGTCGGGCCGAAATGACCTGCTCACTCAGGTAACCTAATGAGGCCCCAATGTAGTTGCTCGGGACCACCATGAGGCGCAGCTCATGATGATTGCGAAACAGCGAAGACAACCCTTGATAGTTTGCCAGTGCCGCCCCGCCAATCGCGACGCTGCAGATCACGCCCACCAGCAATTTGCTGAGCAACTCACGGTGCCAGCGACGGTAGTTGATTGGGGTTTTCCAGAGCAGCAGAGAGGGTAAAACGCCCAACAGCAGAATATAAAAAAACAGTTTCCAGGACAGTAAGCCCTGAACTTCGGTGGCGTTGGTTTCGGCAAAGTTACGAAACATGCCAGCGTCAATCATCACGCCGTATTCCGACATGAAATAAACAACGCCTGCGCTGAACATGAACAACAGGATTAAAACGGGTTTGAGTACGCGCCTGAACGCCAGGCAGGTCAGAATGATATTGAAGGCGCCCCACACCATCACCCCGAAGGCAATGCGCATGGCAAGGCCTTTGGTGTCAGAGCCGGTAATCGAAATCAGATGCTGCCAAAGATTAAGATTGAAACCCAGTAATAAAAAGCCACTGGCAAGCAAGGTAACAAACTCAGGACGAACAGCTCTGATTTTCGGCATTGCGGTCTGCTTATCAAATAGGAATACGTCGTCTGCAGCGCGAGTCAGGCAACCCTGCTGTTGATGACAATTTAAGCAGACTGCTATCAATTTTTTGTGAAAATAACGCCAAGATCCGGTCTTATGAAGTTTATTTCACAGGAACAAATGAGAGGCGTTTCAGGAAACGCCATGAACTTGCAAAAATGCCTTCGCACGCAGGCGCACGAAGGCATAGTGACGCTTAGTGTCGATCAGACCGAACGACGGCGGTAAGCACGGTAGTCCGGCTGCCAGAAGTTACGCTCGATAGCGGCCAGCAGCACCTCTTTGGTGGTTTCCAGGGCAAGGCCTTCGGCTTGAGCTTCCTTGGCCACGGCCAATGCAATCTTGCGGCTCACCTGCTGGATGTCCTTGAGCGGCGGCAGGACCGCGTCACCCTGCCCGGTCACCATCGGCGAGCATTCCGCCAAGGCATTCGACGCGGCCATCAGCATGCGGTCGGTGATCCGCGACGCCTTGCATGCGACCACACCCAGACCGATACCCGGGAAGATGTAGGAGTTGTTGCACTGGGCGATGTGCACAGTACGGCCGTTGATTTCAACCGGCGCGAATGGGCTGCCCGTCGCTACCAGAGCGTTACCATCGGTCCAGCGCAGAATCTCTTCAGGCGTGGCCTCTACCTTGGACGTCGGGTTGGACAGCGGCATGACCAATGGCTTGGCACAATGCTTGTGCAGTTCGCGAATGACTTGTTCGGTGAACAGACCACGCTGGCCCGACACGCCGATCAAAACAGTGGCGCCAGCATGGGTTGCCACGTCGAGCAATTGCGGGAACGCCTCGGAGCCGGCAGTCCAGCCCGACACATCAGTGGTGTTCTGGGCCAAACGCTTCTGGAAGTCCAGCAGGTTGTCCATGCCATCTGTCAGCAGGCCGAAACGGTCCACCATGAAAATGCGCTTGCGCGCTTCGCTTTCGCTGAGGCCTTCGATGCGCATGGCCGCGATGATGTGCTCGGCGATCCCGCAGCCGGCAGAACCGGCACCGACGAACACAACTTTCTGCTGACCAAGCGTCTCGCCTTTGGCTTTGCATGCCGCGAGCAGAGTCCCGACGGCAACCGACGCAGTGCCTTGAATGTCGTCGTTGAAGCAGCACAGCTCGTCGCGGTATTTCTCCAGCAATGGCATGGCATTGGACTGAGCGAAATCTTCGAACTGCAACAGCACGTCAGGCCAGCGACGCTGGACGGCGTCAATGAACAAGGCGATGAAGTCTTCGTATTCCTTGCCAGACACCCGCTCGTGACGCCAGCCCATGTACATCGGGTCGTCAAGCAACTCACGATTGTTGGTCCCGACATCCAGTACGATTGGCAGCGTGTAGGCCGGGCTGATCCCGCCACAGGCGGTGTACAGCGACAGCTTGCCGATCGGGATACCCATGCCGCCAATGCCTTGGTCGCCCAGACCAAGAATGCGTTCGCTGTCGGTGACAACAATGATCTTGATGCGGTCTTTGGTGGCGCTGCGCAGGATGTCGTCGATGCGGTCACGCTCAGGGTAGGAGATGAACAGCCCGCGGTGCGTACGGTAGATCTTGGAAAACTCCTGACACGCCTGACCAACCGTTGGCGTGTAAATGATGGGCAGCATCTCGTCCAGATGCGAATCCAGCAAACGGAAGAACAGGGTTTCGTTGTTGTCTTGAATCGAGCGCAGATAGATATGCTTGTCCAGGTCGCTCGCACATTGCTTGTACTGGCTGTAGACCCGGGTAACTTGCTCTTCGATCGTCTCTACGTTCTGCGGCAGCAGCCCGATCAAATTGAATTCGACCCGCTCTTGCGGGGTAAAGGCACTGCCCTTGTTCAGCAGGGGCATTTCCAGCAGTGAAGGTCCTGCATAGGAAATATACAAAGGTCGCGAAGTGTTGGTCATTTTTTCTAATCGCCTTTTTCGTCTACTCATTGATTCTGTGCGTCGACCGGGGCGGGCAGCCTGGCTCGTGTTTTTCTTCTTTTTCTTGTCGCCAGCTCTCTATCAGGCCTTTGCGGACCAGCTCGGTGTTCGAGGTCAGGGGCACATATTACTCGCCTCGGTCGGCGTTGCGGCATTTTGTCGCGCAAACAATGACTGAACGACAGCGACGATTCAGGGCAGACACTCGAGATCAAGGCCTTGCGCTGGCCCTGCCGCACCGGGCATCTTTGCTGTCCGCATTGCCCCTTCATCTTTGATTCGTGAGGCAAAACATGCTCGAACGTACGCCATTCGCCGCCTTTCTTTTCGACATGGACGGCACGCTGCTCAACTCTGTCGTGGCCGCCGAGCGCGTCTGGGCAACGTGGGCGCGCAAGCACGGTCTGGACGTGGACTCGTTTCTGCCGACCATTCATGGCGTGCGAAGTATCGACACCGTGCGCAAACAGAACCTGCCCGGCGTCGACGCCCGAGTTGAAGCCCAAGCCATTTCGCAGGCCGAAATTGACGATGTCGAAGGTGTGGTCGCGATTGAAGGCGTGGCTGCGCTGCTGAGCTCCCTGCCTGCCGATCGCTGGGCAATGGTCACCTCGGCGCCGCTTGCACTGGCCAAAGCGCGCATGAATGCCGCAGGTCTTACACTTCCGGGCATCGTGATCACCGCCGAGGATGTCACACAGGGCAAGCCCGCACCTGACGGCTTTCTGCTGGCGGCCAGACGGCTGGGCGTCGATCCGCGCCAATGCCTGGTGTTTGAAGACGCACCGGCAGGCATCGAAGCCGCCAAGGCAGCGGGGGCTCATGTGGTGGTCATCACCGCAGCCCACTTGCACCCTTATAAGACACAGGATGCGACGCTCCCCAACTACCTCGGTCTTGACGTCATGTTCAAGCAAGAACGGCTAACCCTGACCATTCGCTGATGCCACAGTCAACCTGGTGGCAAGTGACTGTCCACGATGATGTCTTGATCAGGTCAGCGCTCCACTCGTCAAAATACAGTGAACGATCATTTTTTCTCCGGGATCAGAAAAAAGAGCACAAGCGGTAAACCGGAGACCGGCATGACTAACCAGCAAAACAGCGACCTGACGCCTGACAGCGCGTTCTTTGATCTCCTGCTTGAACAGTTCAGGGGCGTCGAAGGTGAGTTACCCATGGCGACAGCTTACTTTGCGCAAGCGGTCGATGAGACAGATGCGACCTACAAGACAACACTCACCCGCATCGCCAAGGAAAAAATCAGTAACGCCAGAGTGCTTGCTTCAATTCTGCTGGAGCTGGCCAAAGGTCAGCAGGCTGGTCAGCAAGACCTTGAAGTTGAGCCGGATTATGACCAACTGCGTACCCTGCTCATCGACAAAGGCATTGAAAACGACGTGTTGCGAGACACGCAAGATGCTGCCGAGCGTACCGCCGGTGCGGCATCACGAGCAGAGCAGGCTGAAGCAGGAATGTCACGAGAGCACTATCTCAGGCAATACATTGCGACCGAAGACAAACAGATAGCCATCTACGAGCGACTCATTACGATGACATCAAACAGCTACTTCCTCGCGGCCCTGAATCAAGCCACCCAACGCCAGATCAAGCATCGAAACGAGTTCGCGCAGCTGCTCGAGGCGACTGTTCGCTAGAAGATAGCGCTCAGAGCCAGAAAGAAAAGCCCCGACAATACGGGGCTTCGTTGAGCATGCTAAGCCAGGGCTACTGTCGCGCGATGAGCCCGATGGTAAAGCCATCCACCGCTGCAATCCTGCCACGCCACAATACACCTGCCTCACAGACCGGATTGCCGTCGCTCGAGTAGGTCTTGCAATCCTTCAAGTGAATAAAGTGAAAAGCGGGCGTGTCCTCGAACGAATCGCCGGGCTTGAACGACAGAATCATCTCCTTCATGGACTCATCAGTGCCGTTTGCAAACTGAGTGAACGGCCTGGAGATATCTTCGGCCAGTTGTTCGAAATAGGAATCGTGAGAAATCAGATGCCCGGACACCAGATTCCCACCCACGGTCAGGGTCACGCCCAATTCAACTTTGGTATTTGCCACGAATTTGACCAGCCACTGGAGCAGCCAGTCGATCTGTTTGCCCTGCCATTTGATCTGGGCAATCACGTCATCGTGACTCTGGTTGGGGGAAGGTTGTGAGTGTTGCGATTGATCGACGTCCGACATCTGAAAGCTCCATTGCTTCACAAAACGTGAACCCAAGGTATAGATCACATCGGCCAAAAGCGAAACTCGACAGTCGCATCTCGACAGCAGGGTGATTGCGCCAAAACCGCTGAATATTTAGCTGCGACGTATTGCCACATTCAGGTATGGTTCGGAGAATTGAAACAAAATGTATCAATTCAACGGACAGGCGCATCCTGGCCAAAACACCAGAACTCCGAATGACAAGGGGGTCCCGCATTGGATCTGTCGTCTGCTGCATGGGTGTTGCATGACACCCGTCAGATTGTTTGCTGCCTGATTGCAATTGCCACGATCATCATCCTGATAAGCGCCACCAAACTTCCTCCGTTCCTGTCGATTCTTGTCGGTACTTTCATTGCCGGTATAGGTGCAGGACTGCCGGCCGAAGCGGTGGCAAAAGCGTTCAGCAAAGGTGCCGGAGGCATTCTTGGCGAGGCCGGAATCATCATTGCCCTGGGCGCGATGCTTGGTGCGCTGATGGCCGAGTCAGGCGCGGCGGACCGCATTGCATCAACGCTGCTCGGGCTGGGCAAAGGCAAGAGCCTGCCATGGGTCATGGCATTGGTCGCAATGGTCATCGGTCTTCCGCTGTTCTTCGAAGTCGGTCTGGTGATGATGGTGCCAATCATCTTCGTGATGGCCCGCCAGTCCAATCAATCGCTGCTGAAAATTGCGATTCCAGCCCTCGCGGGTATGACGACCCTGCACGCGTTGATGCCACCTCATCCAGGCCCGCTGATCGCGGTCAGCGCCCTGCACGCTGACCTGGGGCTGACCATGCTGCTCGGCCTTTGTGTTGCGGTGCCTGCAGTGATTCTTGCAGGCCCGTTGTACGGCAACTGGCTGTCCAGGCGCATGCACATTGAAGAGCCTGCAGAACTGGGCAAACTGTTCAGCGCCAGACCCGACGCCAGTCGGCAGCCAAGCTTCGGCATTTCACTGCTGATCATTCTTTTGCCGGTGCTATTGATGCTCGGCAGCACGCTGGCCAAAGTCGCCATGGCGCCTGAAAGCACTATCGCGCTGAGCTTGAAGTTCCTCGGCGAGCCACTCGTCGCTCTGGGTATCGCAGTGTTGGCCGCAACGGTGTGCCTGGGGTGGGCCAATGGCCTGTCTCGTGAACAGGTAGGCGGGACGTTGCGTAAAAGCCTGGCGCCAATTGCCGTGCTGCTGTTGACCATCGGTGCCGGTGGCGGCCTGAAACAGACGCTGCTGGATGCGGGTGTCAGCCAGACCATCAGTAAAGTGGCAGAAGGCGCGCACATGCCTTATCTGCTGCTGGCGTGGCTGATTGCCGTGGCGCTGCGCCAGGCGACCGGCTCGGCCACGGTGGCGACCACTACAACAGCAGGCATCCTGGCGCCGATGATGGCCGGCCTGGCGCCGATTGAAGCGTCTCTGGTTGCGCTGGTGATCGGCGCAGGTTCGGTATTTTTCTGTCACGTCAACGATGCCGGGTTCTGGATGGTCCGTGAATACTTCGGCCTGCAACTGAAACAGACTCTGTGGGTCTGGTCGGTATTGCAAACCATCGTTTCAGTGGTCGGGCTCGTTGGCACCTCGCTGTTGTGGCACTTTTTGACGTGATGCTTTGGCACACCAGATGCGCGCCGGATCACCGCATCGGCGCGCTGGCGCCTTGCTGATACTCCCTTGGTGTACAGCCATACTCGCGACGAAAAACAGTGTGCAGGTATTGCGGTGATTTAAAGCCGCAATCACGAGCGATGTCGGCAATCGGTGAATCAGTATTTTCCAGCCCGTTGGCGGCGGCAGCCAGCTTGAAACGCAGTATTTCGTCGTGCACGGTGCAGTCTCGCACCTTGCGAAAGTGCGCTTCCAACGATGAGCGCGATACCCCAACGTAGGCCGCTACCTGCGCGGTCTTGATGCCTTGGCAGGCATATTGGCGAATGAACAGCAGCGCCTGCATGACGTAGGGATTGCCCAGCGGTTGATGCAGGCTTGAGGTCTGCACGTTGATTGCATCCGGCGGCACCAGAATCTGCGTGCCGGTGGAGGGCATGCCGTGCAGCATCTGATGCAGCAGGTGCGCGGCGGTCCTGCCCATGGTTTCAGTGCCTTGAATCACCGAACTCAAGGGCACCCTCGTCAAGGTGCGGGTCAACGGGTCATTGTCTATACCGATCAACGCCACTTGCTCTGGAACGGCGATCCCCGCCGTCAGGCATGCCTGGAGCAGTTGTCGGGCGCGAGCATCGCTTACCGCAATGATACCGATCGGCTTGGGCAAGGCTTGCAGCCAGGCGATCTGCTGCTCAACTGCGCTATCCCAAAGTGGCGCGCTGGTGCCCATCCCTCGATAGACCTCGGCGTGCAGACCATCGCGCTGCATCAACTGGCGAAAAGCCTTTTCCCGCTCCTGTGCCCAGCGATTGGCTTGTGCCTCAGGCAGGCTGAAGCAGGCAAAGCGAGTCAACCCGGCCTCGATCAAATGCTCATACGCCAACTTCATCAGCGCGTGATTATCCGTTGCAACGTAGGGAATGCCTTTCGGGTACGCCCGCCCATCCTGATAAGACCCACCCACTGCCACCACCGGCAGTTTTATCCCGGCCAGCGCTTCGCCGATCAACGGGTCATCAAAGTCGGCAATGATGCCGTCACCCTGCCAGCGCTCGATCCCCCGCAACCGGCAAAGGAAATCCTCCTCAAGGAACAGGTCCCAGGATGCACGTGTACTGCTGAGGTAGTTGCCAATGCCGCTGATGATGCCGCGGTCGTAGATCTTGCTGCCGTTGAACAACAGCGCGATCCGGTGCACGGGAGGTACGGTTTTCATTATTTTTGTAGGCCCGATAAACATAGATCCGATAAACGCAGCGTTTATCGACACAGGCTATGCCCGTAAACGCCGGATCTCAATACTCAAAATCGAACCAGGTGTTGGTGATTTTCATAATCAGGGGCCAAGAGGTGATTGCTAGTATCAGGACACCGCCAAGAACAATAAGGAAATCGCCCGTGTCGTACTTCCCAACCGTCGACAAGATTCTTTACGAAGGCCCGTCCAGCGACTCACCCCTCGCCTTCCGCCACTACGACGCCGACAAGCTGGTCCTCGGCAAGCCCATGCGCGAACACTTGCGCATGGCGGCCTGCTACTGGCATACCTTTGTCTGGCCAGGTTCCGATGTGTTTGGCGCTGGCACGTTCAAGCGCCCATGGCACCGCGCGGCGGCCCCCATGGAACAGGCCATCGGCAAGGCCGAAGCGGCTTTCGAGTTCTTCTCCAAACTGGGCATCGATTACTACTGCTTTCACGACACCGATGTCGCGCCCGAAGGCAGCTCGCTCAAAGAGTACCGCAATCATTTTGCGCAGATGGTCGACCACCTGGAGCGCCATCAGGAACAGACCGGGATCAAACTGCTGTGGGGCACTGCCAACTGCTTCAGCAACCCCCGTTTCGCGGCCGGTGCTGCCAGTAACCCAGACCCTGAAGTGTTTGCCTATGCCGCTGCGCAGGTGTTCAGTGCCATGAACGCCACGTTACGCCTCAAAGGTTCGAACTATGTGCTGTGGGGCGGTCGTGAAGGTTATGAAACGCTGCTCAACACCGACCTGAAACACGAACGCGAACAGCTGGGCCGTTTCATGCGCATGGTGGTCGAGCATAAACACAAGATCGGGTTCCAAGGTGATCTGCTGATCGAACCCAAACCGCAGGAACCGACCAAGCACCAGTACGACTACGACAGCGCTACCGTTTTTGGTTTTCTGCAACAGTACGGGCTTGAGAAGGAGATCAAGGTCAATATCGAGGCGAACCATGCCACCCTCGCCGGGCATAGCTTCCACCACGAAATTGCCACCGCCGTATCGCTGGGAATCTTTGGCAGCATCGACGCCAACCGCGGCGATCCGCAGAACGGCTGGGACACTGACCAGTTTCCCAACAGCGTTGAAGAAATGACCCTGGCCACCTACGAAATCCTCAAGGCCGGCGGTTTCGGCAATGGCGGCTTCAACTTCGATTCCAAGGTTCGTCGCCAGAGCCTGGACGATGCCGATCTGTTCCACGGCCATGTCGCCGCCATGGATGTCCTCGCCCTGTCACTGGAACGTGCAGCGGCCATGGTGCAGAACGACACGCTTCAGCAGTTCAAGGACCAGCGTTACGCGGGTTGGCAGCAGCCATTCGGTCAGGCCGTGCTCGCCGGTGAGTTCAGCCTGGAATCGCTGGCACAAAAAGCCTTTGATGATGAACTCAACCCACAAGCGGTCAGCGGCCGTCAGGAGATGCTGGAAAACGTCGTCAACCGGTTTATCTATACCTGAAACGAGTCCGTTACCACTCCGACTGCATGAACTGGATAGCGCTGCGACGCGGTTACATTCTCGCGACAAATCTCTGCTCGCAGCGCCTTTCAAGTCTCTACAGTTCTACCGGCTCCACATGTTTCGTCAGGCAGTGTCTTTCAAAAAACAATAAAAGGACGCACCACAATGAAAAACGTAAAACGCACCTTGCTCGCCACCGCTCTGGCCCTGCTTTCGCTTCCCGCCATGGCTGATCCTGCTCACCCGAAGATCGGTTTTTCAATCGATGACCTGCGCCTGGAGCGCTGGTCACGCGATCGGGATTATTTCGTCGCGGCCGCAGAAAAACTCGATGCCAAAGTCTTTGTGCAATCGGCGGATGCCAACGAGCAGAAGCAGATTTCGCAGATCGAAAACCTCATCTCACGCGGCGTCGATGTGATCGTCATCGTGCCGTTCAACGCCACGGTTCTGACCAACGCCATTGCAGAGGCCAAGAAAGCCGGGATCAAAGTGGTTTCCTATGACCGCCTGATCCTCAACGCCGACATTGATGCCTACATCTCCTTCGATAACGAGAAGGTTGGCGAGATGCAGGCCAGCGGCGTGCTGAAAGCAGCGCCAAAGGGCAATTACTTCCTGCTCGGCGGCGCGCCTACCGACAACAACGCCAAAGTGTTGCGCGAAGGTCAGATGAAGGTACTGCAGCCGGCTATCGACAAAGGCGACATCAAGATTGTCGGCCAGCAGTGGGTCAAAGAATGGAACCCCACCGAAGCCCTGAGCATCGTCGAGAATGCCCTGACCCGTAACAGCAACAAGATCGACGGCATCGTCGCCTCGAACGATGCCACGGCCGGTGGCGCCATCCAGGCCTTGGCCGCGCAGAAGCTGGCAGGCAAAGTGCCAATCTCAGGCCAGGATGCAGACCTTGCGGCAGTCAAAAGGGTGATCGACGGTACGCAGACCATGACGGTCTACAAGCCCCTCAAACTGATCGCGTCCGAAGCCGCCAAACTCTCGGTGCAACTGGCGCGTAATGAGAAGCCGACCTACAGCTCCCAGTACGACAACGGCAGCAAGAAAGTAGACACCATCCTGCTCACACCCACTCCGCTGACCAAGGACAACATCGATTTGCTGGAGAAGGACGGGTTCTACACCAAAGCGCAGATCGCCGGGCAGTGACTGATCGAGCCTCACCGACTCGATTGAAAACCTGAGGACAAACCTGCAGAACCGGCACACCCCGGTTATGCAGGTCTCCGGCAGCAAGCGCTGCCACCCTCACCCGTTGCGTATGCGTGAGTAACTGTCATGTCCGATTACCTGTTGCAAATGAACGGCATTGTCAAAACCTTCAACGGTGTCAAAGCGCTGAATGGCATCGACATCAAGGTCAAGGCAGGCGAATGCGTTGGTCTGTGCGGCGAAAACGGTGCCGGCAAATCCACGCTGATGAAGGTTCTGTCGGCGGTCTATCCTTACGGCACCTGGGACGGCGAAATCCTCTGGGACGGACAGCCGCTCAAGGCGCAATCGATCAGCGAAACAGAAGCCGCTGGCATCGTCATCATTCACCAGGAACTGACGCTGGTTCCTGACCTGTCGGTGGCTGAAAATATCTTCATGGGTCATGAGCTGACGCTGCGCGGCGGACGCATGAACTACCCGGCCATGATCCACCGTGCCGAAGCGCTCATGCGTGAGCTGAAGGTGCCTGACATGAACGTGGCGCTGCCGGTTTCGCAGTACGGCGGCGGTCACCAGCAACTGGTGGAAATCGCCAAGGCGTTGAACAAGCAGGCACGACTGCTGATTCTTGACGAGCCTTCCTCGGCCCTGACCCGCTCGGAAATCGAAGTCCTGCTGGACATCATCCGTGATCTCAAGGCCAAGGGCGTGGCCTGTGTATACATATCCCACAAGCTCGACGAAGTGGCCGCCGTGTGCGACACCATCTCGGTGATCCGCGACGGCAAGCACATCGCGACCACCGCCATGGCCGACATGGACATCCCCAAAATCATCACGCAAATGGTCGGTCGGGAGATGAGCAATCTTTATCCCACCGAGCCGCACGAGGTTGGCGAGGTGATCTTCGAAGCACGCAACGTGACCTGTTACGACGTCGATAACCCAAGGCGCAAACGGGTCGACAATATTTCGTTCACTCTCAAGCGTGGCGAAATTCTGGGCATTGCCGGGCTGGTCGGTGCCGGACGTACTGAACTTGTATCCGCATTGTTCGGCGCCTACCCCGGCCGCTACGAAGGTGAGGTGTGGCTGAACGGTGAAAAGATCGACACCCGCACGCCGCTCAAGTCGATCCGCGCCGGCCTGTGCATGGTGCCTGAAGACCGCAAGCGCCAAGGCATCATTCCGGATCTGGGGGTTGGCCAGAACATCACCCTCGCCGTGTTGGACAACTACGCAAAAATGACCCGCATCGACGCCGAAGCCGAACTGGGCAGCATCGACAGAGAAATCTCGCGCATGCACCTCAAGACCGCCAGCCCGTCCCTGCCGATTACCAGCCTCTCGGGCGGCAATCAGCAAAAGGCTGTGCTGGCCAAGATGCTGCTCACCAAACCACGGGTGTTGATACTCGACGAGCCCACACGCGGCGTCGACGTGGGTGCCAAATACGAGATCTACAAGCTGATGGGTGCCCTGGCAGCCGAGGGCGTTTCGATCATCATGGTGTCCTCGGAGCTGGCTGAAGTGCTCGGCGTCTCCGACCGCGTTCTGGTGATTGGTGAAGGCCAACTGCGTGGGGACTTCATCAACCATGACCTGACTCAGGAACAAGTGCTCGCCGCTGCACTCAGCCAGCCCGACAGCCATAACAATAATGATCGGAAGACCGCGTAGATGAATCAGGTCAAACAGCTCTTCTCCCGCTACAAAATGCTCGCGCTGGTGATTGCCATAGCGATCATCTGGCTGTTTTTCAGCTGGCAGACCGACGGCGGGTTTCTGACCCCGCGCAACCTCTCCAACCTGCTGCGGCAGATGTCGATCACCGGGATCCTCGCCTGCGGCATGGTGCTGGTGATCATCAGTGGTGAAATCGACCTTTCAGTGGGTTCATTACTGGGTCTGCTGGGCGGCCTGGCGGCGATTCTCGATGTGATCTATCACATCCCGCTGCTGGCCAATCTGAGCATCGTGATGCTCTGCGGGCTGATGATCGGGCTGGCCAACGGTTACATGACCGCCTACCTGCGTATTCCTTCGTTCATCGTCGGCCTGGGGGGCATGCTGGCGTTTCGCGGCATTCTGCTGGGCATTACCGGCGGCACCACCATCGCGCCGGTATCGCCTGAGTTGGTGTATATCGGCCAGGGATACCTGCCGCACTCAGTGGGAACAGGCCTGGGCATCTTGCTGTTCGCCCTGACGCTTTTCCTGACCTGGCGCCAGCGCCGCAATCGAGCCTTGCATGACCTGACCGCGCACTCGCCGGTTCGCGACCTGACGCGCGTCGTATTGATCGGCGCGGTGCTGGCCGGTTTCGTCTACACCCTCAACAGCTACGACGGCATACCGGTTCCGGTGCTGCTTCTGTTGGTTCTGCTCGGTGTGTTCAGCTATGTGACCAGCCAGACCGTGTTCGGGCGCCGCGTCTACTCGGTGGGCAGTAACATGGAGGCTACACGTCTGTCCGGCATCAATGTGCAGGCCGTCAAATTGTGGATCTTCGGCATCATGGGCGTCATGTGCGCCCTCGCCGGGATGGTCAACACTGCACGCCTGGCTGCAGGCTCGCCGTCGGCGGGCAACATGGGCGAACTCGACGCCATCGCCGCCTGCTTCATCGGTGGTACTTCCATGCGCGGCGGCTCAGGCACCGTCTACGGCGCCCTGCTCGGTGCACTGGTCATCACCAGCCTCGACAACGGCATGTCCATGCTTGATGTCGACAGCTACTGGCAGATGATCGTCAAGGGCAGCATTCTGGTACTGGCGGTATGGGTCGATGTGAGCACGCGGACGGGGCGACGGTGAGGAGTGAGGTCTTAGGGGCGGATCTCAAACTCGGGCGTTCAGGCAGTGGAGTCCTTACGCAGGATTGCCGAGCTGTATAAAACGAAATCGTCCAGATGCTGCGTGATGATCGCTACGGTGATCGGCAACTGCAGCGTCTGGTATTCATGCACGGCTATGTTCCGAAACCCCACCATATTTTTCAGAACAGGCACCAATGACGTCTCAAGCCAGCCACCGCGATGAAGCAATTCAAAAACATCGCGCGCGCTTTGAGGAACGCCAAGCCTTTCACGCCGAATCAAGTGCTGACCCATGTCGAGCGCCGCTTCACAGGCGCGCTGGA
Source organism: Pseudomonas californiensis (assembly GCF_021147775.1). GTDB lineage: Bacteria > Pseudomonadota > Gammaproteobacteria > Pseudomonadales > Pseudomonadaceae > Aquipseudomonas > Aquipseudomonas californiensis. Next base: position 35,049 of record NZ_JAGTPK010000020.1, on the reverse strand, counting down.
TGTTGAGGATAGCGGCATCCTGTCGTGTGAAATCGGCCTCGAACGTTTCAGGACCTTTCTCGTATTCCTCTCGCGCACGGGCAACACAGCGCTCGATGGAGGCTGCCTTGTTGATCAGCACGTCATCGACCATGAATAATACCTTCGCGTTGAATGTCTTCGATCAGACCCGCTCTCGCCGAGTCCAGTGAAGTCTTTTCGCTGAGCACAAATGCCTCGAATATGCCCGCCACTTCATTTTTGGTCCAAAGACGACGGCCTCGGGTAATTATCTGATACTGCATGACGGTGGACGCTGCCCGCAGGTCTACCAGATCAACAGAGAGGCCCGCGATGTCTGCAATCTCTCCAGCCAGGCGCCAAAGCTCAAGCGGCTTCAATGTGCCGTCCACCAGCACCGCGATGTCCAGATCGCTTGCTGAGGTGGCATGACCACTGGCTTGGCTACCAAACAGGTAAACTCCCAGCAAGTGAGGCAACCGAGTGCTCAAGTGCGTCAGTATGGGCTGGAAATCCATCTGCAACCTCTCCGGCGTAGTGTTGACAGACCGTAACAGACCTCAAACAAAAAAGCCCCAGAAGGATTGCTTCCGGGGCTTTAAGTATATGGCGGAGAGATAGGGATTCGAACCCTAGGTACTGTCGCCAGTACAACGGATTTCGAATCCGTCCCATTCGGCCACTCTGGCATCTCTCCAACGGCGCGAATCATAACAGCATCGGCGCGTAAGGCGAAGCCCCTACGCTGTTTTTTTTCGTGCTTTCAAGCGCTTGCGCGTTTTTCCGGGTTAGAGCGGCACGCCCAGACGGTTTGCGACTTCTTCGTAAGCTTCGATAACGTCGCCCAGACCCTGGCGGAAGCGGTCCTTGTCCATCTTCTTGCGAGTGTCCTTGTCCCACAGACGGCAGCCATCAGGGCTGAATTCGTCGCCCAGGATGATCTCGCCATGCGATACGCCAAACTCGAGTTTGAAGTCGACCAGCAGCAGGCCTGCGTCATCGAACAGCTTGCTCAGGACTTCGTTGACCTTGAGCGACAGTTCTTTCATGCGAACCAGTTGCTCGGCGGTGCCCCAACCAAAGGCCACGACGTGGGATTCGTTGATGAATGGGTCGCCCTTGGCGTCGTCCTTGAGGAACAGTTCGAAGGTGTACGGATTGAGCTTTGTGCCCTCTTCAATGCCCAGACGCTTGACCAGGCTGCCGGCGGCGTAGTTACGCACGACGCACTCGACGGGGATCATGTCCAGTTTCTTGACCAGGCACTCGTTATCGCCCAGCAGTTTGTCGAATTGGGTCGGAACGCCCGCCTCTTCGAGTTTCTGCATGATGAAGGCGTTGAACTTGTTGTTCACCATACCTTTACGGTCGAGTTGTTCGATACGCTTGCCGTCGAACGCCGAAGTGTCGTTACGGAACAGCAGGATCAAGCGGTCAGCGTCGTCGGTCTTGAAAACCGATTTGGCTTTGCCGCGGTAGAGTTCTTCACGTTTTTCCATGATGGGCTCCGCTTGCTAAGTAGTTGGGCTAGGCGATATGTCGCCAGTCGAGCCCTGAATCTTGATCGGCCAATTGCAGCCAGTCCGGGTCGCACCCGAGGGTGTCGACAAAACATTGCCGGGCCAGATGCGGCAGGTTGTTCTTGCTGCTCAGATGAGCCAGAACCAGATGTTGCAGGCTCTGCCATCCCAGCTCGCTCACCAGGTTGGCAGCCTGATGGTTGTTCAAATGTCCCGTTTCACAACCGACGCGCTGCTTGAGGAAAACCGGATAATGACCTCGGGCAAGCATATCGCGACAGTGATTGGCTTCGATCATCAATGCGTCGAGGCCTTGATAACGCTCCAGCACGTTCGGACAGTAAGAGCCAAGATCGGTCAGCAGGCCGAACCGGCGGCGACCGTCATTGAACACGAACTGCGTGGGTTCAAGCGCATCGTGGGCGACAGACACCACATCGATGTTCAACGCCCCGACTTGCAACTGTTCCCCGCCCGCGAGCAACCCTGTGACCTCCACAGGCTTGCGCATCCCGCGCAAGGTGCCACCACTGAGGTAAACCGGCAGATTGTAGCGCCGAGACAGCAAACCCACGCCATGCACATGATCAGCATGTTCGTGGGTCACCAGAATCGCACTCAGTTGCTCGGCGCCTACACCGAGGCGTGCCAGACGCCGTTCGGTTTCCCGCAGGGAGAAACCGCAATCGACCAGCACGTACGTATCGTTGCTTGCGACCAGCGTGCCGTTGCCACGGCTGCCACTGCCCAGAACCGCGAAACGCACTTAACCCAGGTTGTCTTGAATAACGCTCAATACGCGGCGAGCGATGTCTGCAGGCGCAACGGTATTGATGTTCTTCTCGACAGTCACTTGAACGTTGTCACCCACCTTGCTCAAACGTACTTGATAACGTTCGGCGCGGGCGTCGATTTCTTCCTTGCTGGAATCGCTGCCGAACATGCGGCTGAAGATGCCACGCTGCTCGTCAGGCTTTTTCGCTTTCTCGGCAAGGTTGATGTAGTAGAGGCCCAGGCTGCGGTTGATGTCTTCAACACGCCAGCCGCCTTGATCCAATGCGCGGCCAACGCTCGACCATGCACGGTCCAGATCGGCACCCAGGTTCAATACCGGGTTGCCGCTGCCGTCTTCGCTCAACGCAACACGGCTTGGGGTGTCGTAATCACGCGCCGCCAGCAGCGAGACAGCACCACCCTTCTCGGCGTTACGGCTCATGCTGGCCAGTAGATCATCGGTCAGCGCAGCATCCAGACCCAGATTGGTGGTGCGAGCAGGGAACGCGACATCGGCAGTGCTGCCAGCCGGACGCTCGATGCTGACAACGTAAACCTCACTGGTGTTGCGCTGCACGCCCGGCTCGATACGCACCCGTACGCGGGTTTCCGAGTCGGCCGCTACGCCACTGGCGCTCAGACGCTTGGCCACTGATGCGGACAGTTCGTCCAGGCGCTGCCATGAAGAGCTGAATTCGCCAGTCTGCGGACGCTCTTCAGCGATGCGAAAGCCGTTGTCTTCGAAGTACTGATGCGCCACTGGCCATACTTCGGCGGGTTGGCGCTGAGCCAGAATCCACCGAGCGTCACCGCTTTTTTGCAGGCTGTAGTCACTGGACTCGGAGGTCGCTGCCAAAGGCAATGGACGCGGGACGATGTATTCCCCGTCCTTTTGCGCGCTTTCAGCAACGTTGCGCGGGATCGGCAACAGTGGATCCAGACGCTTGACGCCGGAAACGTCGGCAGGCAACTGCATCGGCGGGGTCTGGGTGGCATGGAGGTAGTCACTGCCGCGGTCGCGGAAGTAGCCATCTTCACCCCATAGCCAACCGCAACCGCTGGTGCTGGAGATAATCAGAGCAAGTGCGGAAAGTCCGGCCAATCGCTTCATTGCGTAATGCTTCCTCAATTAAACCAGGACGCCGGACTGGCGCATGGCCTGACGCAGCGGTTCGTGGCAGGCTTCACTGAGCCAGGTGAGCGGCAGACGGATACCGTCCGGCATCAGACCCATTTCATGCAAAGCCCACTTCACGGGGATAGGGTTGGATTCGATAAACAGTGTGTTGTTGAGCGGCATCAGTGCGTCGTGAATGGCTCGCGCAATGTCGGCATCGCCGCGCATGGCAGCGGCACACAGATCGCTCATGGCGCGCGGTGCAACGTTGGCCGTCACAGAGATGTTGCCCTTGCCACCCAGCAGCATCAATTCGACCGCCGTGGCGTCGTCGCCCGAATACAGCAGGAAGTCGCTGCTGACGCTGGCCAGGATGTCCTTGGCGCGCTGCAGATTACCAGTGGCTTCCTTGATACCGATGATATTTTTCACAACCGACAGGCGCGCAACCGTCTCAGGCAACATGTCACAGGCAGTACGGCCGGGCACGTTGTAGAGAATCTGTGGGATATCGACCGCATTGGCGATATGGCTGAAGTGCTGAAACAGCCCTTCCTGCGTCGGCTTGTTGTAGTAAGGCGTGACCAGCAGACAAGCATCAGCGCCGGCGGTCTTGGCGTTGGTTGTCAGCTCAACGGCTTCGCGCGTCGAATTGGCACCCGTGCCCGCGATGACAGGAATGCGTCCCGCCACCTGATCGACTACGCGACGAATGACTTCGATGTGCTCATTTACATCAAGCGTCGCAGACTCACCTGTAGTGCCGACGGCAACAATGGCGTTGGTGCCCTCTTGCAAGTGGAAGTCCACCAGTTTGCTCAGGCTGTCCCAGTCCAGACGACCTTGTGCATCCATGGGTGTGACCAGTGCCACCATACTGCCCGCAATCATGCAACCGCTCCTGCCGGAAAAAGAGAGCGGTAATGGTACTGGCGCCATCAGCCTTGTACAAGCGAAGTACCGCGCTCTGAGCATTCCCCTGAGCGATGGTTTTCGCTACCCTTCGTCCTTTGATCGGTACTGGTCACCTGCGCACCTCGTTCAATCGGTCGAATTTGTCGCCGGAAGCCTTGTCCCAGCGCACTCGAGCCCAGCCATGGCAATGCCATGCAAGCCAGGCGCGCCGGGCCTCAAGACGATAACCCGCACTCCCGTTTGTCGAAAAAGCCCCGCAAGACCGAAAATGTACCGACCGCTCATCGTCTAGGAATGCTGCATGTCGTCCACCCCCACAGTTCGCGAACAATTCCTTGTCATCAGTGCCCTTGGCGCAAATCCCATGGAGCTGACCAACGTCCTGTGTCGCGCCAGCCATGAAAACCGATGCGCGGTAGTGACCTCGCGTCTCACCCGCCATGGCGAGTGCAGCGCGTTGATCCTTCAGGTTTCCGGCAGCTGGGACGCCCTTGCCCGCTTTGAAACCGGGCTGCAGGGCCTTGCCAAGAAGCACGCGTTCACGATCAGTGTCGTGCGCAGTGCGACCCTTGAAAGTCGCCCTGAAGCCCTGCCATACGTGGCCTACGTCAGTTCGGCTTATCGGCCGGACATCATCAATGAACTGTGCCAGTTCTTCATTGATCATAACGTTGAGCTGGAAAACCTGATCTGCGATACCTATCAGGCGCCACAGACTGGCGGCACGATGCTGAACGCCACATTTACCGTGACCCTGCCTGCCGGTACTCAAATCAGCTGGCTGCGTGATCAGTTTCTTGATTTCGCCGACGCATTGAATCTGGACGCGCTGATCGAACCCTGGCGCCCACAAGCCCCGATGTAAGGAATTCTCATGGCCGTTGAAGTAGATCAATCCGTACCCGATTTTCAGGCACCCGCCACCAGCGGACAGACTGTCAGCCTGTCAGGGCTCAAGGGCCAGCAGGTGGTGATTTATTTCTACCCTAAGGACAACACCCCAGGCTGCACGACACAGGGCCAGGACTTTCGCGACCATATCGCGCAGTTCCAGGCGGCCAATACCGTGGTGCTGGGCGTTTCCCGCGACAGCCTGAAGACGCATGAAAACTTCAAGGCCAAGCAGTCGTTCCCGTTCGAGCTGATTTCGGACAAGGACGAAGCGGTCTGCCAGCTGTTCGACGTCATCAAGCTCAAGAAGCTGTACGGCAAGGAATACCTGGGTGTCGATCGCAGTACCTTCCTGATCGACAAGGACGGCGTATTGCGCAAGGAATGGCGTGGCGTGAAAGTCCCGGGCCATGTGGCCGAAGTCCTGGCTCAGGCAGAAGCACTGAACAAGGCTTGATCGCACAACGATCGCTGCGACGCGCAACCTGTCGCAGCGGCTCGCTGATCTTTACTAAAGTAATGGCGCTACTGTGGGCTCATTACGCGGCCAGGCATCAAGTACAGCCTTGAACAGGGTTGCCAGCGGAATCGCGAAGAATATCCCCCAGAAGCCCCACAGGCCGCCAAACAACAGCACCGCGCAGATGATCGCGACCGGATGCAGATTGACCGCCTCCGAAAACAGCAAGGGCACCAGTACGTTGCCGTCCAGCGCCTGAATGATGCCGTGCACCATCATCAGGTAGATGAACTGATCGCCCCAGCCCCACTGAAACAGACCGATCAGTGCGACGGGCACCGTCACCACCACCGCGCCGACATAAGGCACCACCACCGACACACCGACCAGCATCGCCAGCAGCGCGGCATAGTTGAGCCCCAGCGCAACGAACGCCACGTAGGTGACGCCCCCGCAGATGAAAATCTCAATGACCTTGCCGCGAATGTAGTTGGCGATCTGACGGTTCATCTCCTCCGCCACACGATTGAGCAAGGCACGTTCGCGGGGCAGATAATTGCGTGCCCAGCGCCCGATCATTCGGCGATCCTTGAGAAAGAAAAACACCAGGATCGGCACCAGCACCAGATAGATCATCAAATTGACCAGCAATGGCAGGCTCGACAACGAAAACGTCAGCGCCAGTTGGCCGAACTTGCCAATCTCCCCCCTCGCCACTTCGATGGCCTGAAGCACCTGCTCATCGGAAACCAGATGCGGGTAGCGTTCCGGCAGTAACAACAGCAGCGATTGCCACTTGGCGAGCATGCCCGGAAGTTCGTTGAACAAGGTGATCAACTGATGCCAGAGCAAGGGCACCAGAACCAGCATGAACACCAGCAGGACGCCGATGAACAGCGCGAACACCAAACCCACGGCAGCCACTTCCGGCAAGCGCAAGCGCTCCAGCAGACTGACCAGCCCCTGCATCAGAAACGCCAGCACCAGCCCGGCCAGAACCGGAGCCAGCATTCCGCCTAAAGTCAAAACGATGGTGAACGCCAAAAACAGCAGGACCGCCAGTACCACGGCCTCTTCATCAGAGAAATACCGCTGCACCCAACCGCGAAGCACATTGAACATCAAACATCCTTTTTATGAGAAAAACGCAGGCGATGGCTCAAGCCTTGCGCAGCCAGTAGCTGTAAACGCCCGCATCCACTTCTTCGTGCACCAGCGTATGGCCGGCCAACCTGGCGAAGGTCCGGAAATCACGTTGTGATCCGGCGTCGGTTGCAACCACTTTGAGCACAGCACCGCTGGCCAGACGGTTGAGTTCCATCTTGGCTTTGAGCAGCGGTAGAGGGCAGTTGAGACCAGAGGCATCAAGTTCGGCATCACAAACCTCGGGACGTACAGCGTCAGACATCGTTTCTCTCCAGGCGGACACATCGAATTACAAAGGATGGCAAAAAAGGTGTCACAGACATGCCCGCAAGAATACCTCACTCTGGTCAGCACGCCATTTAGCCAGCTACAGTACAGGCTCTTCTGACAAGAGCTTCGTGCATGAATTTTTTGCGTCCCACACTGCTCACGCTCGCCTGCCTGTTTGCCTTGCCGAGCATGGCTGATGACCTGCCCTCTCTTGGCGACGCCAGCTCCTCGATCGTCTCCCCTGAACAGGAGCACCGACTGGGCCGTGCGTGGCTGGGCTTGCTGCGCGGTCAGGTGTCTCAGTTGTCGGACCCGCAGCTCAAGGATTACGTCGAAACATCGGTCTATCGTCTCGCCGAAACCAGTCAGGTGCAGGACCGTCGCCTCGAATTCATTCTGATCAACAGCCCTCAGCTCAACGCTTTCGCCGCACCCGGCGGGATCATCGGGGTCAACGGCGGTCTGTTCCTCAATGCACAGACTGAAGGCGAATTTGCATCGGTGCTCGCGCACGAACTGGCTCACTTGTCGCAACGCCACTTTGCACGGGGCATAGAAGCCCAACAACGCATGCAAGTGCCGGTCATGGCGGCGATGCTGGCAGGCATCGTCATGGCCGCGGCAGGCGCAGGGGACGCCGGTATCGCCGCCATTGCAGGCTCCCAGGCTGCGGCCATTCAGGAGCAGCGTCGTTTCTCTCGCCAGAACGAACAGGAAGCTGACCGCATCGGCATCCTGAATCTGGAGAAAGCCGGTTATGACCCGCGCAACATGCCTACCATGTTCGAGCGCCTGATGCGTCAGTACCGCTTCGACGCCAGGCCACCCGAGTTTTTGTTGACTCACCCGGTCAGCGAATCGCGTATTGCCGATACCCGCAACCGCGCCGAGCAGGCCAAGCCCGGCGGCAAGGAAGACAGCCTGCAGTATCAACTGATGCGCGCACGCGTCGCCTTGATTTACGAAGAAACACCGGGCATTGCCGCCAAGCGCTTCCGGGCACAACTGGTGGAAAACCCGAAATCGGAGCCTGCGCGCTACGGTCTGGCCATCGCCCAGATCAAGGGTGGACAGCTCAATGAAGCACGCGAAGGCCTGAAGCCTTTGCTGGAAAAGTCACCGAACGACATCACTTACAACCTGACGCAGATCGACCTCGACATCACCAACAACCGTCTGGCCGAAGCACAGCAGCGGGTAGACCGGATGCTTGCACTGTACCCGAACAACTATCCGCTCAATGATGTACGCATCGATGTACTGCTGAAACAGAACCGCACCGCCGAAGCCGAGAAAGGCCTTGAGGCGCTGCTCAAGAGCCGCCCGGATGATCCCGACATCTGGTACGTCGTGGCAGAGACCCGTGGCCTGAACGGCAATACCGTCGGCCTGCACCAGGCGCGTGCTGAATACTTCGCACTGGTGGGTGATTTCCGCCAGGCCATTCAACAACTGGATTTTGCAAAACGCCGCGCCAGCAACAATTTTCAGCTGGCTTCACGCATCGATGCCCGTCAGAAAGACCTGATCGAGCAAGAGCGCATGGTCAAGGACATGATGAACTGATGCTCGTCAAATGCCGTAGAGCTGCTGCCTGCCCCCCTGAATGCAAAAGCCCGACTCTTCAGTCGGGCTTTTGTTTCGCAGCCAGAAGCGGTCAGGCGTTGCCGGCCTGTCTGATGCGAGCAGCCTGAGTAAAGTCCAGCATGCGCTGCAGAGGACGCACAGCGTGGGGAATCAGCGCAGGGTCAACCAGTATCTCGTTGGAACCGTCACGAAGGCACTGCAAGGTGCGCTCAAGCGTGTTCATCGCCATCCATGGGCAATGCGCGCAACTGCGGCACGCTGCGCCGTTACCGGCCGTTGGCGCCTCGATGAAGATCTTGTCCGGGCACAGCTGCTGCATCTTGTAAAAAATGCCGCGATCGGTCGCCACGATAAACATCTTGTTGGGCAACCGTTGTGCTGCAGCGATCATCTGACTGGTCGAACCGACAACGTCAGCCAACTCGATCACCGCTTCAGGCGACTCCGGGTGAACCAGAATGGCCGCCTCGGGATACAACGCTTTCATGTCTTCCAGCTGTTTGGACTTGAACTCCTCGTGGACGATGCAGGCACCGTCCCAGAGCAGCATGTCAGCACCGGTCTCACGCTGAATGTAGCGTCCCAGATGCTTGTCCGGCGCCCAGATGATCTTCTCACCGTTGTCCATCAGGCTTTCGACGATCTCCAGCGCACAGCCTGAGGTCACCACCCAATCAGCACGCGCTTTCACAGCCGCAGAGGTATTGGCATAAACCACAACGGTGCGTTCAGGGTGTTGATCGCAAAAAGCAGAAAACTCATCGACCGGGCAACCCACATCCAGCGAGCAGGTCGCTTCCAGGGTCGGCATGAACACGCGCTTTTCCGGATTGAGGATCTTGGCGGTCTCTCCCATGAATCGCACCCCGGCCACCAGAACCGTGCTGGCCGAATGGTTGTTGCTGAAACGCGCCATTTCCAGCGAGTCTGCTACGCAGCCACCAGTCTCTTCGGCCAATGCCTGGATAACAGGGTCACAGTAATAGTGGGCCACCAGAACGGCGTCCTGCTTTTTCAGCTCGGCGGCGATTTCGGCGCGGTAGCGCGTCTCTTCTTCTGGGCTCAACGCCTTCGGTTGCTTGGCATCCAGGTGCGCCTGCACCAGAAAGCGTTCGGAAATTTGGGTCATGTTCGCGGGACCTGAAAGCGCCTGAGCGCGAAAAACAAGTTTACACCCGAAAGACAGGCAGTAAAAAAGCCGGAAGCCCTCACGGTGATGAGGCGTCCCAGCTTTGCGCAAGCATCGCGTTACAACCGTTGAGCGACACATAATCAGATCACGATCAATAGGCCGGCCACGCTTGCGAAAGCGGCCTGATTCTACCCCTAAAAAACTGATTTAACGGAAGATTTTACGACAGCTTCCGGCAACGAGAATTGATCGCACAGGGTGTATGACTCACGCCACAAACCAATCAGCGCGTCATCGTCAGACTGAAAGCCGGACCTATGAATGTTCGGCAATCCGGCTCTTCAGTGCCCCCCGAACGCCAAACGCTCAACATCAACGCCGCTTTGAAGCAAATATTTGAACACCTACAAAAGACAATCCATCCTCAGACGCTATATTTTTGATGGTACTCGCCAACGCTTTTGAGTGCGTATGAAACTCTCCAAGATTGGGATCAAACAAGGTCGTTCTTTTACGGTCTGCGGATACAGAAAACCCCAGCGCGTGAGCAATTCCCTCGCTGTAAATGACCAACACTCCGTTTCGATTATCCACGATGGCTTCGCACAACGAACCTATGGCAGCATCATCAGCCACAAGTTGCCGGCCGGACTGCTTGCACGCCACTCGAAAGGGAAGGCCTGAATTCGAGGTATCCTCCAATACAGGCCGAAGCGCGAAGCCCTTCAACTCCGCGGTTTGCAATAAGCTTTCGGTGCCCGCCATGGCGCCGCTGGATACACCGGGATTCGCGGCCGCGTCCTCCATCAGAAACTTATGCTCAGTTCGATAAAAGTTATGAAGCGTACGGGCATGCACTACACCTTCGAAAGAGCCAAGAAACCTCATTCTTTCTGCCGATGCGTACGGTGTAGCATGATCTTTACCTGCGTGGATCATGTTAATCCAGCTCAAGGAAAGACCAAAACACATCGCACGTTGACTTATCCCGTGGTTGTTTGTGCAAATATCTTGATCAAATCTCGACAGTGCAATAGTCGATAGCGCTGTTGGAAGTTCTTTCCACCGAGGGTCACTGAACTGTGCAGGATCCGGCATTTGATTTTCGACCGACGCCGAAGAACCCGCATGGGCTGTAGCAAGACTCGAGTAGGTACCGATATGTCCAGAGACGTTTGTCATCGTTCAGCGCTCTATCCAAAAGATGCGCATTGAGTGGTTGCAGAGGCGGATGAGTTCCCGAAACCTGATACAGGGCGGCACGGTCTCTGAGCAAGGGTCGTGGACGTATTGTTACGTCATCAGGATGATCCGACTATGCGGTTGCCAGAACCATGATCGTCGCCAGATAACTCGACGCCACGCGAGGCAGCCCCTTTTCATACTCTGGCCCGGTTGACAGTTACTCGACATCCGCAGATCTACGTCGACGCTTCCGGAGGTGGCAACCGCTTGACCATTGGAACCCGTTCACATCAGCCTGCCACTCAGCCAAAGATCTTGTGCAGGGGAACAGACCAGAGCAAAAGCTTTGCACTCCCGACGTCCAGAATTACGATCTGAACGACGCGTCAATCATGCTCTGACTGATGATTGCTTTGGCCACCTTGATGTCCGAACCCATCAGAGCACCCTCTGCACAGTTGATATGGGCGTTGGGTAGCAATTGTCTGGCCCCGTCGTTCGACCATGAGCGCCCTGCAGGGACGGCTTCTCTCACTGGATCGTTGCACCGCAATACACAGCCTATACACACAGAAGGCCAAAACATGGGCATATGCATATCCAAGCCATCCACGTTAGACCTGCACTACCCGGTCCGTAGCGGGCAGTCTGAAAACCAGGCCGCCACCTCCCCCCCTTCCCATTCGCCCGCCCAAGAGAGCGACGCTGAAGCAACAAACTTCTCGCACCTGCCGCGACGAGCCGACACCAAAGCCAGGGCGCTGGCCGACGCTCTCAGGCTGGCGGGCAACGTCAATCCTGAACTGGCGCACTACGCGCAACGAGTGCTTGCCACGGTGGGTAACAGCCAGCCGACTCGAGAAATCAGTAACCTTTGCGAAGAATCTGGCGACTCTGGTGAAAACCTATAACGCCAGATACCAAGGCTTGAACCTGCAATACGCGAGAACGCCGAGCGAGTTCAGAGACGCATTGGCTGACACCGATGAAGTCAGTTGGCGATCAATCGCCATTCTGCACTCTCGAGGATCGCATCGCGTTGCAATCGATGTCAGGACACATGCAGGTGGCCACAAGTCACTACTGGTCATGGAGACCGGCGCAGCATTCAAGCGCGACAAAAAGGGTGAAACGTTGCTCCAGGATGGTTACCAGGAATTCATCGAAGACCTGAAGCATGAGTTCGGTAACACCGTTTCGATGGCAGTCATCGACGTAAGGGCGCAAAAATCCAAAATCGGTTGCCAACAGTTTTGCTTCGACTTCGCCTTGAATGCCTTTCATCAATCCGATTTTTTCGACGACCTGCACCAGCGGCTGCATGACCACGGCCAGTGCTCGACCCGCAGGGGTGATGCAGAATTTATCAACGGAACGGAATACCTCTCCGGAACAAAGCTATTGCCGGCCGTCTTTTACAAACACGCAGAATCTCGGGCCACCATAGCCACAGTACTGCGCGAACAACCTGCAATGGCGAGCAAGGATGTCAGCACCCACCGCGGAGGTCCGGCCGAAACACTGCAAGATCGCGTTCAGGCGTTCCGTGTCCAACGGGGTGACCTTTCCTACAGCATGTCTATCGAAGCTTCGCGCATCCGCAAAATCCGGGAAGCCATCGAAAGCGGTCAAGGGCAGTAACAGGTGCGTCAGCCAACCTGAGACAACGATGTTATAAGGCCCGGACAGACCGTCACTCAATGCTGGCTCAGCGAGCCAGCATTGAGTGCTGACGAAGACAACAGAGAACTTGAATCAAAAGCAGCCACGCCCTTGCTCATGCGCTGTGATCACAGAAAAGACAGCAAGTTATGTCTGACCGAGACGGTGGCCATGCAGACTTGGCGCCGACAGTGCAAATGACTGTCAGCGCTCCATACCTGACGTTAATCCCCATGCTGTTTCAAAGATGTCTCCCCTGACCGCGCCAAACCTCTTCTGGCATGGCCCGGGGCTCCTGGAAAAGGCAGGAGCAGGCGATTCTCAGCTCACGATTCAGTCACGCGCCGGTCATGAATCCGACCGAATGCACATCGGGCGCCTAAAGTTGTGACGCGCTACGCTGATAACCCTGCTACGTCGCTCAGATTTGCATCAACGTTCAAGGATCGAACTCATGCCCCAAAGTCAATCCAGCCTTACCGCCCTTTCGACTGGTCCGCGTTTTCGTTGGTTTGCGTTCATTCCGGTAATCCCTGCCGTCGGTTGGATACTCGCGCAGTCGGCCGCTGCGGCCAACCTGGGGGCCTGCGCGGTGCTGGTGCTGATCGGCCTGGGGGCTTGCGCCTGGAGCGGACGTGCGCAGCACGATGCGGTGCAACGCGCCATCGCGATGGCAGCTGACTCAACAGTGCAGGCCGGACTACAGCACAAGCACTCGCGCGCGCAGCTCGACGAAGTATTGCTGGGCGCCATGCCGATCTGGGCAAAACAAGTGGAAAGTTCACGTCAGCAGACCGAAGACGCGATCGTGAGCCTGGCCAACCGCTTCACAGGTATTTCCGCGCGACTGCAGGACACCGTGCAGGCTTCGCAGCAAGCCGCCGGCGAGTTGGATGGCCAGGCCGCCGACGGCGCACTCAAGGTATTGGCAAGCAGCGACAGTGCGCTGAGCCAGGTGATCGACTCTCTCAAGGCGACTCAATCGAGCCGTGACCAGACCCTTTCCCAGGTGCGCGGCCTTACCGCCTATACCGGCGAGCTGCGCACCATGGCGGCCGACGTGGCAGCGATTGCCGCGCAAACCAACCTGCTGGCGCTCAATGCCGCCATCGAGGCCGCGCGTGCCGGCGAAGCGGGTCGCGGCTTTGCGGTGGTGGCTGATGCGGTGCGCAGCCTGTCGAGCAAATCCAGCGAAACCGGCAAGCAGATGTCGGCCAAGGTCGACATCATCAATAACGCCATTACCCAACTGGTGCAGGCGGCGTCCAGCAGCGCCGATCAAGACAGCCACTCGGTAAGCGCATCCGAGCAGAGTATCCAGCAGGTGCTTGAGCGCTTCCAGAACATCACCGGGCGCCTGGCCGACTCAGCTGACTTGCTCAAGCAGGAAAGCTACGGCATTCGCGACGAGATGACCGAAGTGCTGGTCAACCTGCAATTCCAGGATCGAGTCAGCCAGATTCTCAGCCACGTGCGCGACAACATGGACGCCCTGCACGGCCATCTGGTGCAGGCCAGCCAGGCGCCGGACCAGGCGGCGTCCGTCGACGCCCGACAGTGGCTGGCGAGCATGGAGGCCACCTACGCCACCGACGAGCAACGCCGCACCCACCATGGCAAAGCGGTCGCGCCACAGAATTCTCAAGACATCACGTTCTTTTAGGGAGCACACCATGGCGAAGAATGTATTAGTGGTCGACGACTCGAGCAGCGTGCGGCAAGTGGTCGGTATCGCCTTGAAAAGCGCCGGTTATGACGTTATCGAGGCCTGTGACGGCCGCGATGCGCTGGGCAAGCTCACCGGGCAAAAAGTGCACTTGATCATCAGCGACGTGAACATGCCGAACATGGACGGTATCACCTTCGTAAAGGAGGTCAAAAAGCTGGCGAACTACAAGTTCACGCCCATCATCATGCTGACCACCGAGTCCCAGGAATCGAAGAAGGCTGAAGGCCAGGCCGCCGGCGCCAAGGCATGGGTGGTCAAGCCGTTCCAGCCGGCGCAGATGCTCGCGGCAGTGTCCAAGCTGATCCTGCCCTGACAGTTACAACCCAGGAGCGTCCCATGTCGATTACCCGCGAAACGCTCGACGGCACCGCCCATGTGGGCATCGACGGCGAGCTGACGATTTACACCGTGGCCGAACTGGCCGCCGCGCTGCTGCCACAGATTGGCACGACACCGCGTCTGCACCTGGATCTGTGCCAAGTCACGGAAATGGATGGCGCCGGCCTGCAACTGCTTGCGCTCATGCAGCGCGAAGCGGGCAATACCGGCACGGTCTTGAGCTTGGCCGGCCAAAGCCAGGCGGTCGCGCAGACGTTGCAATTGTGCCGCAGCGACGGCTTTGAACCTGCACCACACTTCGTTCAATGATCGACAAGGAAGGTCCCGGTGAGCATCAATCTCGATCAGGCACAGCAGACATTTATCGTCGAGGCACGCGAACTGTTGCAGGCCATGGAGCAATCCCTGCTGCAACTGGAGAGCGATCCTGACGACGAAGGTGCGATCGGTGCGGTATTCCGTGCCGCACATACCATCAAAGGCTCGGCCGGGCTGTTCGGCCTGACGCCGATCGTGAATTTCACGCACATCGTCGAGGATGTACTCGACCGCCTGCGCGACGACAGCGTAGCGGTGGATGCCGCGCTGATCGCGTTGCTGCTCAATGCTGGCGACCATATGCTCGAGTTGATCGACGTCGTCGCCAGCCGGGGCGAAGCCCTGACGCCCGCCGCGCTGGAACGCGAAGCGACATTGCGTCAGGCACTGAGCGCCTATCAGGAGGCTGACGCGCCTGGTGCCAGCGCGGATGCCCCTACGGCAAACGGCGATGCAGACGCCGAGAGGCTGTGGCATATCTCTCTGCGCTTTGGTGTGGACGTATTCCGCAATGGCATGGACCCGCTGTCCTTCCTGCGCTACCTGGAAACCCTCGGCCAGATCATGCAACTCAGCACACTGACGGACAGCATTCCGCCCGTTGACAGCTGGGACCCGGAGAGCTGCTACCTGGGCTTTGAATTAGACCTGCGCTCGACAGCCAGCCATGCAGCCCTCAACGAAGTATTCGACTTCGTTCGCGATGATTGTGAAGTGCACATCAGCGCAGTCGACGCAGCGCACGACAGCTCCGCGTCCAGCGGCATCGAACCCAAAACGCAAGCCGAGCCCGACCCACGGACCACGAGCGCTCAACGAGTCGCCGCGACCGGCGAAGCGAAACCCCGTGATGGCAACTACGTACGGGTCAACGCAGACAAGCTTGATGAACTGATAAACCTGGTCGGCGAGCTGGTCATCGCCAGCGCTGGCGCGAGCCTGCTGGCCCGCTCGTGCCAAGACGATCCACTGCTGGAAGCCACGTCGACTGTATCGGGGCTGGTGGAGGAGATCCTCGATGGCGCCCTGCGCCTGCGCATGATCCCCATCGGCGACACCTTCAATCGTTTTCGACGTGTGGTGCGCGATGTCAGCCAGGAACTGGGCAAGGATATCGACCTGATCATCAGCGGCGCGGAAACCGAACTGGACAAAACGGTGGTGGAAAAAATCGGCGACCCGCTGATGCACCTGCTGCGCAATGCCATGGACCACGGCATCGAAAATGCCGCAGCGCGGCGCGCGGCGGGCAAGCAGAGCAAGGGCCACCTGAGTCTGAATGCCTACCACGACTCCGGCAGCATCGTCATCGAAATCGCCGACGACGGCACCGGCCTCAACCGCGAACGCATCCTCGAAAAAGCCCAGGAGCGCGGGTTGGTTGCCAGCGGCACACAGCTCACCGATCAGGAAATTTACAACCTGATTTTCGAGGCCGGTTTTTCCACCGCCGATGCGGTCACCAACCTGTCCGGGCGCGGCGTCGGCATGGACGTGGTCAAGCGCAACATCACGTTGCTGCGCGGCACTGTCGATCTGGACAGCCGTCCCGGCCAAGGCACGGTGGTGCGTATTCGCCTGCCGCTGACCCTGGCGATCATCAACGGTTTTCTGGTCGGGATCGATCAGTCCACCTATGTGATTCCACTGGACATGGTGCAGGAATGCATCGAGCTGGACGAACACCAGCGCCAGTCGAGCCGCGACCAGGGTTATCTGGACCTGCGCGGCGAGGTGTTGCCACTGGTGGACCTGCGTGAGCACTTCAGCCATGAAGGCCCGCCAGCGCGGCGCCAGAATGTGGTGGTGGTGCGCTACGCCGAGCATAAGGCCGGGCTGGTGGTGGATGACCTGCTCGGCGAGTTCCAGACCGTGATCAAACCCTTGGGCAAGCTGTTTGGCGCACTACGCGGCATCAGCGGCTCAACCATCCTGGGTAGCGGTGCCGTAGCGTTGATTCTGGACGTGCCCGCCCTGCTCAGCCAAATCGTACAACTGGAAGCCCGTACTGCCCAGGCGCCTCAGGCGCCCTTGGTCGTCGTTCGCTGATGTATTTGCAATTCCATGGAGTTTTCCTGATGAAATGGTTCTACGACCTGAAGATTTCCACCAAGCTGATCAGCTCGTTCCTGCTGGTCCTCACGCTCACGGCAGGCATGGGCGGCTTCGCGATCCTCCAGCTTGGCGCCGTCAACCAGACTGCCCAGGACATCAAGAGCAACTGGTTGCCATCGGTGCGCGCTGCGTCCGGCATGCGTTTTTATGCCGCCAACTATCGCCTGAAGGAATACCGCCATCTCAGCGCCGAGACCGCCGAGGAAAAGGCACAAATGGAGCGAGAGGCCGCCGAATCGAACCAGCAACTCGAAACCCGTATGGACACCTACGAAAAGCTGTTAGTCAGCGATGACGATCGTCAGTTTTTCAACAATGTGAACAACAGTTGGAATGCCTACCTGGCCAGCAGCAAGCAATTGCTGGAGCTGTCCCGGCAGAACCAGGAAGCTGCGGCGCTGGCAATGCTCAAGGGCGAGTCCAAGCTGCGCTTTGAAGAGGCAATCACCAACTTGCAAAAAATGGTCGAGCTCAATGACACCGGCGCCACAATCGCGGGCGACAAAGGCACGGCCTTGTATGAAAGCGCGCGCCTGTCGATCATTGCAGTGTTGGTCGCGGCCCTGTTGATCGGCGTGTGCCTGGCGCTGTTCATCTCGCGGATCATCTCGCGCCCGTTGCGACAGGCAGCGACCGCCGCCGAGCAACTGGCCGAGGGCAACCTCAACGCGCATATCGAACCCGGAACCAAAGACGAAACCGGCATGGTGCTCAACTCCATGCGCAACATGGTCGGCAAACTGGCGCATATCATCGGCGAAGTGCGCAACGCCGCCGACAACCTCGCCAGCGCCTCGGAACAGGTCAGCGCCACCGCGCAATCGATGAGCCAGGCGACCAGCGAGCAGGCCGCCAGCGTCGAGGAAACCAGCGCGTCGGTGGAGCAGATGAGCGCCAGCATTAACCAGAACACCGAGAACGCCAAGGTCACCGACGGCATGGCCAGCAAGGCCGCCAAGGAAGCCACCGAAGGCGGCGAATCGGTGCAGCAGACCGTGGTGGCGATGAAGAAAATTGCCCAGCGCATCAGCATCATCGATGACATCGCCTACCAGACCAACCTGCTGGCCCTCAACGCGGCCATCGAAGCGGCCCGGGCAGGCGAGCATGGCAAGGGCTTCGCGGTGGTGGCCGCCGAGGTGCGCAAGCTGGCTGAGCG
Source organism: Pseudomonas californiensis (assembly GCF_021147775.1). GTDB lineage: Bacteria > Pseudomonadota > Gammaproteobacteria > Pseudomonadales > Pseudomonadaceae > Aquipseudomonas > Aquipseudomonas californiensis. The sequence continues at coordinate 16,730 of NZ_JAGTPK010000020.1, read as the reverse complement.
CAGCCAGGTGGCCGCGCAGGAAATCGGCGAGTTGTCGTCCAGCAGCGTGGAGATGGCCGAGACCGCTGGCAAGCTGCTCGGCGAAATGGTGCCGTCGATCAACAAGACCTCCGACCTGGTGCAGGAAATCAGCGCCGCCTCCGAGGAGCAGGCCGCCGGCGTTGCGCAGATCAACACGGCGATGACCCAGCTCAATCAGGTGACGCAGCAGAACGCTTCGAGCAGCGAGGAACTGGCCGCCACCGCCGAAGAAATGAGCAGCCAGGCCGAACAGCTGCAACAGGCCATGAGCTTCTTCGTGCTCGATGCGTCGTCAAGGGCCACGGTGCAAAGCAGCGCGGTGGACACCGGCAACAAGCCCAACCGCCAGCCGCCGCGCCCAACTGCGCCGGCACCGCGCAAGGCATTTGCCTACAACATGGCCAGCGCCCCCGACGAATCGGAGTTCACCCGTTTCTGATCGTACGCGACGCTACGGGCTCACAGGGAGAATCACATGGGCGCAGCAACCACTCCACGTCAAACCGCCATTGCGGCCGACGAGGACGCGCAATACCTGACCTTCATGCTCGGCGGAGAGATGTTCGCCATCGGTATTCTGGGCATCAAGGAAATTATCGAATACGGCAGCCTGACGGTGGTGCCGATGATGCCCGCGTTCGTGCGTGGCGTGATCAACCTGCGCGGCGCCGTGGTGCCGGTGGTGGACCTGTCGGCGCGCTTTGGCCGGCAGAACTCGGCTATCACCCGGCGCTCCTGTGTGGTCATCATCGAAGCCCGCACTGAAGATGGTCAGCCCCAGGACATCGGGCTGCTGGTGGACACCGTGTCGGCGGTTCAGGAAATCCCAGCGACGCAGATCGAACCGCCGCCAAGCTTCGGCGCGCGGATTCGCGCCGACTTCATCAGCGGCATGGCCAAGGTTGAAGGCAAGTTCGTGATCGTACTGGAGGTGGACAAGGTGCTGTCCATCGACGAGATGTCCAGCCTCGCCGAGGCCGGCCAGGCACCGGCACTCGATGCCGACGTGCGCTGAGGCCCGGTCATGCCAGATACCTCGTCGCTTGATGACCGCGAGTTCGGTCATTTCCAGTCCTGGCTGTACCGTGCGGCCGGCATCAACCTGTCGCCGGCGAAAAAGGCGCTGGTGGCCGGACGCCTGTTCAAACGCCTCAAGCACTATGAGCTGGAGAGCTATGGGGAGTACTTCAAGCTGATCATGAGCGATCAGCGCAAGGGCGAACTGCAGGTCGCTCTGGATTTGCTGACCACTAACGAAACCTATTTTTTCCGCGAGCCCAAGCACTTCGAATTCCTGCGTCAGCAGGTGCTACCGAATACGGCGCCGGGCAAGCTGTTTCGCGTGTGGAGTGCGGCCAGTTCCTCCGGCGAAGAATCCTACAGCCTGGCGATGACCCTGGCCGAAAGCCTGGGTACCACACCCTGGGAAGTAGTCGGATCGGACATCAGCACCCAGGTGCTGGCCAAGGCGCGCACCGGGCACTACTCCATGGAGCGCGCCAGCACCCTGCCCCAGCCGCTGCTGAGCAAGTATTGCCTCAAGGGGATCGGTCGCCAGGAAGGCACCTTCCTGATCGACAAAAGCCTGCGCAGCCGCGTCCATTTCGCCCAGGTCAACCTCAACGAGAGCTTGCCCGACCTGGGCGAGTTCGAGGTGATTTTCCTGCGCAACGTGATGATCTATTTCGACCAGCAAACCAAGAGCCAAGTGGTGGCACGTTTGTTGCCGCTGCTCAAACCCGGTGGCCATTTCATCATCAGCCACTCGGAAAGCCTCAACGGCGTGAATGACACCCTGAAACTGGTGGCACCGTCGATTTACCGCAAGCCATGAAAATGCCCTTGGTGGTGAGTGACGTGGTGCTCGCGCCTGGGCAAGTCAGCTTTGCGACCCGGCCGACGCGCTTGCGCACCCTGCTGGGCTCGTGCGTAGCGTTTACGTTCTGGCACCCAGAGCGGCTGATTGGCGGCATGTGCCATTTCATGCTACCGACGCGTTTGTGCAGGGGGCTGTCTCTGGACGGCAAATATGCCGATGAGGCTGTCGAACTGCTGCTGCGCCACGCCCACGCTCATTGCACGCGGCCCGAGGATTATCAGGTGAAGTTGTTCGGCGGCGGCAATATGTTTCCCGAGCAGCAACATCACCCCTCCAAGCAGAACGTGGCCAGCCTGAATATCCGCGCGGCGCTGGACCTGACCGAGCGCTATCACCTGCACCTGACCGCGCAGGACATGGGCAGCACCGGCTGTCGCATGATTATGTTCGACCTGTGGAGTGGCAACGTCTGGGTCCGGCACCAACCAATGGGAACACTCTAATAAATGCCTACCAAAAAAATCAGCGTGCTGCTGGTCGATGACTCGGCCGTGGTGCGCCAGGTGCTGCTGGCGATCTTCAGCGACACGCCGGACATCCATGTGATGGGCGCGGCATCCGACCCGATTTTCGCCATGGACAAACTCGCCCGGGAATGGCCGGATGTCATCGTGCTGGACGTGGAAATGCCGCGCATGGACGGCATCACATTTCTGCGCAAAATCATGAGCGAACGGCCGACGCCGGTGGTGATCTGTTCTTCGCTGACCCAGAAAGGCGCGGAGACTTCGCTGCAGGCGCTGTCGGCCGGGGCCGTGGAAGTCATCGCCAAACCCACCACGGGGCTGAAGAATTTCCTGATCGACTCGGCGGCCGAGTTGGTCGCGGCAATCCGTGCGGCGGCCAACTCCAACGTCAAGAACCTGGGCAAACGCAGTGTCAAACCGCCCACCGCACCCGCCCCTGCCGGCAAGCTCAGCGCAGACGCCGTGCTGCCCGCCGCGAACGGCCACGCCATGGCCCAGACCACCGAGCGCATCGTCGCCATCGGCACCTCCACCGGCGGCACCCAGGCCTTGGAGTCCGTGCTGACCGAGCTGCCGAGGGTGTGTCCGGGCATAGTGATCGTGCAGCACATGCCGGAAAAGTTCACCGCCTCCTTCGCCGCACGTCTCAACAGCGTGTGCCAGATCGAGGTACGCGAGGCGCGTAACAACGACCGCATCCTCCCCGGCCTGGCGCTGATCGCTCCCGGCGGCAAGCACTTGATGGTGACCCGCAGCGGCGCCTACTACCACGCCCAGGTTATCGACGGCCCACTGGTCAACCGTCACCGCCCGTCAGTGGACGTCCTGTTTCGCTCCGTGGCCCGATTCGCCGGCAAGAACGCCACCGGCATCATCATGACCGGCATGGGCGACGATGGCGCCCGTGGCCTGAAGGAAATGCTCGATGCCGGCGCTGCCACGGTAGCCCAGGATGAAGCCAGCTGCGTGGTGTTCGGCATGCCCAAGGAAGCCATCAAGCTCAATGCCGCCCAGCGCATCATGGCGCTGCAGGATATTCATCAGGCGATCTTGCATAAATGAATGGGAGTGTCACCGGGCTGCGCTGACCGCCACAGGCAAGTGCGCGCAGATCGACTCAAGCACCTGAGGGCTTTTACAGGATCCCTTGAATAAGTAGATCCTCACAATGAGCCGAGGGCGTCGGAATTTGCCGAATGCCATCATCATTTGCAGTCGATTCAGCAGACATTCGAACTCAGCAAACCCCTGCAATAGCCGATAACAGCGGACACGGTGTATCAGGGTGAGCAAAACGCGTGGCATTAAGGGGCTTCGAACAGGCACTCCGCTGCGCAATTGACATCACCACTTTCCGGCGCGACGTTTCGCGACAGACGGCTGCTTGTCTGGGTGCGCATTACGCTCAAACGGTAATACTGCCTTAAGCTTCGAAAGACTTGCCAACTGCCTTACAGATGGTTGCTTCAACCCAATCACAGAAGCCGAATCAGCTATCCGACCGGATGATCTGCAACGCAAAAAAAAATCTGGAAATCCGCATTTTCATGGGCCTTCCAGATTTTCGAAATGGTGGGTCGTGTGGGATTCGAACCTACGACCAATTGGTTAAAAGACAATTGGTCCTGCTGACAACTTGAGAACGAGCACGCTGTAGCCGGTTTTGAAAGACCACGCAGCCTCTAATGTCCCCATTAGAGGCTTTATACCATGTTCGTAACCTCGCTTTTGTCCACCAAAGGTGGTGTCGGAAAAACCACGCTTGCTGCCAACCTGGGCGGCTTCTGCGCCGACGCCGGCTTGAAGGTCCTGCTCATAGACATGGACCCGGTCCAGCCTTCTCTCTCCTCTTACTACCCCATGACAGAGGAAGTCAGCGGCGGCATCTTCGACCTGATCGCACACAACCTCACTGATCCAGAAAGAATCATCTCCCGGACCAGCATCCCAAACCTGTCTCTGATCCTGTCAAACGATCCGAACAACCAGTTGATCAACCTGCTGCTCCAGGCACCTGACGGACGGCTTCGACTGGCTCATCTTCTGAAAGCGTTTGCGAACCAATTCGATCTGATCCTCATAGATACTCAAGGCGCACGCAGCGTCATGCTGGAAATGGTGGTGTTAGCGTCAGATCTGGCCGTTTCACCCTTACCACCGAACATGCTGAGCGCCCGGGAATTTAACCGTGGCACGTTGCAGATGCTTGAAGGCCTGCGTCCTTACTCAAGGCTGGGACTGCTCGTTCCCCCCATCAAGGTCGTGGTGAACTGTCTCGACCAGACTGTTGATGCCCGCGAGATCCATGACGCGATCAGAAGGACTTTTGCTGACAACACTGAGATCGACGTCCTCAGAAATACAGTTCCTGCTTCAGTTATTTTCCGCCAAGGTTCAACCGCAGGCATGTCGGCTCATCGGATAGAGTACAAGCAACCTAGCAATCGCCGCGCGCCCAGCGCCCAGCGCCCTGAAGATCATCCGAGATCTGGCCATCGAGCTTTTTCCGCAATGGGCGGACCGCTTTGAGGCGATGACCGAAAACGCCGTAGAAACCCTCGTCAAAGGGGGCCTTTGAGATGGCCAGCGGTGTCGATCAGCATTCCCCGTCCTCTGCCCGAATCGGGAGGACGTGATGGATATATCCAATATGTCACCCCCTCACTCCGTCGAAGCCGAACAAGCGGTGCTAGGCGGGCTGATGCTCGACAACGAGTCCTGGGACCTGATTGCAGACCGAATCAAAGCCGATGACTTTTTCCGGGCCGAGCACCGTCTGATCTTCCAGAGCATTGCGGCGCTGGCTGAATCGAACAGACCATTTGACGTGGTCACGGTGTCCGACTCCATTGCGGCAATAGATGCTGCTGGTGGCTTGGCTTACCTCAGTGAGCTCGCCAAAAACACACCCTCCGTGGCTAACATCAAGGCGTATGCCGACACAGTGAGCAACCGAGCTCATCTGCGTCGGCTGATTTCACACGGCTATGCATGCACCCGGGAGGCTTCGGATCCTCAGGCGGATGCGGCTGTCGTGCAGGACGTCATCGAACAGCAGCTGTTTGCCCTGGGACAGGGAAGGCACGCGTCTGACTTTGTCGACGTCAACCAGATGCTCCTGCAGGTGGTCGACAAGATCGATCTTCGCTTCAACGCAGGAGAGTCGGTGGTCGGAGTGCCCACTGGACTGTCCGATCTGGACGAGTTGACGGGTGGCTTACAGCCAGCGGATCTGGTGATCCTCGCTGCAAGGCCATCGATGGGAAAAACCAGCCTGGCGCTGAATTTCGTGGACGCTGCGCTTCAGAAAGATGACCACTCCACTGTTCAGATCTACAGCCTGGAGATGCCAGCCGAAGCGATCATTTACCGGCTTCTATCCATATTGGGACATCTGAATCTTGAGAAGCTGATACGCGGACAGCTCGAAGATGAGGATTGGTCGAGGCTTTCGTTGGCAGTGGCCAAGGTCAATTCCTACAGGGACCGCCTTGTCATTGATGACCAAGCAGACCTGACGCCTTCGGCAATACGTGCCCGGGCACGCAGAGGGGCACGGCGTTTCGGAAAGCCAGCCCTGATCATGATCGACTATCTGCAAATGATGAAGTGCCCAGGCACGGAAAATCGGGCCAACGAAATCAGCGAGATATCTCGCTCCCTCAAGGCGCTGGCCAAGGAGTTCGACTGCCCTGTCGTCGCGCTCTCTCAACTGAACAGAGAACTGGAGCGACGCCCGAACAAGCGACCTATCAACGCGGACCTTCGTGACTCGGGCGCGCTTGAACAGGATGCGGACCTGATTTTGTTCGTGTATCGGGATGAGGTTTACAACGCCGACACCGAGCACAAAGGCATCGCTGAGCTGATTCTTGGCAAGCATCGCAATGGCTCGCTCGGCACCGTCAGAACGGCTTTCATCCCCCAGCACACCCGCTTTGAAAATCTTTCGGCCAGCACCTGGCAAGGAGCAAGGGCATGACGTCCTTCATTGAACTGACAAAGGAATCTCTTGCCCCTCATCTGCACGAAGCAATAAGTCAATGCCTGACAGAAAAGCCTCATCCGTCTGCTTGGCTGGTGGATGACATCGTGCTGATAGATGCAGCCGCCCTGAGCGCGCTTATCAGCATTGCATTGAACCCTCTACCACGTCGGCAAATTCCGAGCGATTTGGCTGACCTTCTGCTGCAACTCGAATTGGTATCACGTCCGCAACGCTACGTTCTGAGGTATGACTCGAAATTCGGCGGCCGAGCGCGTTGGCGTCCATTGTTGCAGCTCGCCAAAGGCGAGCTACCTGACAACGCACTTCTGGATGCATTTCCCTGGTTCTGCCATGAGGTTGAAGATCACCCCTTCATGGCACTGGGTATCCCCGGGGATATACACGCCACACGTCCTCAGGCGAATCGTTGGCGTCTAGCTCTGTTGCTTCCCGATCCCTCCACGCTTGCTTCGCACCATAGGCCATCTCCAGTCCTGCCAGCTCCTCATGCAGTGATAGCCACTTATCGCGAGGAGTCATTTGTCGGATCTGGTGAGGAAACCAGGAGTGCCGGAGAATGAGTGCATATTCAATCGCCTCCAAGCCTGACAGATCCCAGTTTCTTGCGACAGCCAGTGAATCACCCCACGCAGAAAGGCAGAAGGTCTGCTCATACCACTGCCGCTGTGCAATCTGGTCAAACCCTAGCAGCGCCTGCGCGGACTTCCAAATTTCTTCCGCAAGCGCATCGTACGACTGTACTTCTCTAGGTTTCATGCCGGACCTCCGGTGGTTTGGGTTTTCGTTTGGAAACCGAACTCTACCACTGGCTGCGTCCGGCACCCTTTCCCCACGAGTCCGCGCGGTCTTGCCCGCTCATGTTCAACGGTCTGCTGTCCAGCCGTCTGAGGCCCACTCGCTATGAATACGCCAACCAACTTCAGCACAGCAACACTTGTCTGGTCGCAGTCAACGCCAACCCAACCCGGCTACTATTGGTACTGGGATGGAAAAGAGGGTAATGCCCCTACTCCATTTCAAATAGTCGACTTACGACAAGCGCCTGCAGGTTGGTGGGCAAACATGCTCACGCCCAAAAAACCAAACTCAGTATCGGTAGAAACACCGCTGCCCGCCACCGCCACGCTTTTATCGTCGCCGGATATGTCAGGTATTTCCAGCGAAATACTCTGTACCGCGCTCATTGAAGTTTGCCGTCATCAACTCACCTACGAAGGCGTCAGGACCAACGCCTGGCTCGTCAATGATGTGCTCCTGACCGCTCAACAGTGGCTATTTGCCGAAATTCGAACTTACTTCGAAGACAACACCGACCTGTTGGTTGACGGTCGAGCCTTTAACAGCAAAACCATGATGGACAGGCTCAGAGAGGAACAACTGATCAGCGAACGCTGTGCTGCCGTAATGAATCAGCACGAAGGTAATTTTCAGTTCTCGGAAGTCATTCGCATAAATCCCGAGATTATTTGGGGGGAAAGCGAACCACGTCCTATGTCATGGCTCACAAAACCATTCGATTGTATGGGTTTGCGGGTAGTTGAAAGCCGGGCGAATCGCAACACCAAGGGGCGTCGCAGCTCCCTGCCTCTCCTAATGGCTCTCCTGCCAGATCAAGCCACGCGTCCTTCTCAGGTGCATTCAGCTCAAGGCCTGCCAGGGTTTCATGGAGTACTAGCCACTTATCCCGAATTGGCATGGCCCGAACTGTCCCAAGCAGCCAAGGAATCGCTATGAATACGTGTGCTAACGCCCTTTCGATTACAGATGAATGCCGCAACTGCGGCCAACACCTCCCACCTCATGTAGCCATTGCGGAGGGAGAGTGTCCGGTATGCCATAGCGGCGACTTGGTTGAGGTCCTCACGTTCGAGACCAAGGCACTTGATGCCGCTCCTAATCAGATGCCCCGCGGCATGGAGTACACCGTTGTGTTTCGTATGGAAGATGGCTGTTCGCGTCGCTCGTTCATGGAGAAGCTCACCGAGACTTTCGCCGACCAGGAGGTTGAAATCCTGGAGATCCAGGCGGGTAACAAGCTCAGCGGATCGGAGGAACAGTGACATGGCGCGCCACCACAACATTCTTGAAGAGGATCTACCCAGTCAGTCAGATCGAGAGAGAGACAGGCTGCGGATCGAGAAGGCCATTACGGAATACTTCAATCGCGGAGGGTCCATCCAACGAGTGGAAGCCGATCAGCGTGTGAATGACCCTTCGTTCATCATCAATGCTGAAAAAACGGCCCTGTTGAAGGCTGGTACTGAGTCTCAGAAGCAGAAAAAAGCAAATGCGCTCAGCGATACCGAGCTCGCACGCTTGCTTAGAGCTCACTGCACTGCCGGTTCATCACTCTTTTCAGCAGCTGCGTCGCTCAATCAAACGCGTAAGCGTTGTGAAGCCATAGCTCGCCGCTACCAGATCCCCTTTCGCTCGGCTGCTTTCGGCCATGCGAGGGCACGATCATGAGCAATATGCCTGCATCTATTCGAGGCGCAAAAAAATCTCTGCAGGCGTTGGCTGACTTCGCCATTTCGCAGGGATGGGCGGTCCATCGCACTCACGGTGGCCACGTCAAGTTCACCAAAGGTGGATGTTCGCCCATCTTCACCTCTTTCACACCCAGCGACCACAGGGCCAGCCTCAATGCTCGCGCTCAACTGCGCCGCGCACACCCCCTCAGCCATGATGGAGAACGCCATGTTGAATAACGAAACCGTGAATATCCGTGACGACGACAAAGACGAAAAGTTTGTTGTTCGTTTCCCGATGGGAATGAGAGCTCGGCTATCGATGGCAGCCAAAGCCAGTCATCGCTCCATGAATAGCGAATGCGTACACCGCATCGACTGCAGCCTGAAGCAAGAGCAGGAGATCGCAAGGCTCAAGGCCGTGATCGATGTGTTGCTCAACGGCGGGACGCCAGCGAGCAATGTCGTTCAACTTTCTGAGGCGGGTCAATAATCATGGCGAGCAAACTCACTGCCGATGAAATAACGGGCAAGTTGCTCCAGGGCTCATTTAGTCGCTCTGGCCCCTCGGTTGATCGCCTGCCTGACCCCATTGCAGACACGCCTATGGTTTTGACCCTGGATGAGCTGTCAGCGTACGAGCATAACCCTCGCACGGTGACCAACATCAAGTACCAGGAGATCAAGGACTCCATTCGGGTCAGGGGTCTGGATCAGCCCCCCCAGGTCACACGTCGTCCGGGTGAGAAGAAGTTCATCATCCGCAACGGCGGCAATACGCGGTTGTCGATTCTGCGAGAGCTGTACAAAGAAACGGGGGACGAGCGCTTTTACAGGATCAGCGTGCTGTTCCGCCCCTGGGATGGCGAGCGTGGGGAAATCATTGCCCTCACCGGCCACCTGGCCGAAAACGACCTGCGCGGTAACCTGATGTTCATCGAGCGCGCCGTGGGCATTGAAAATGCCCGAGCCATCTATGAGCAAGAAACCGGCGAGCCCATATCTCAACGAGAGCTGGCGAAGAGGCTGAAAGCGGACGGTTATCCGGTATCGCAGTCCCATATCAGCCGCATGCAAGAGACCATCCGTTGCCTGCTGCCAGTGATCCCCGCCGCGCTCTACTCCGGTTTGGGCAAGCATCAGGTCGAACGGCTGCTGGCCCTTCGTAAAGCCGCCGCTCAGACGTGGCAGACGCACACCGAAGGCAAACCGAACGTCACCGACTTCGAGGTGCTGTTCCAGGACGTGCTGTCAATGTTCGATGGCGATGCCAGCGAATTCGTCTGTGAACGTGTTCAGGATGAACTGATCAGCCATATGAAGGAAGGTACGGGCAGGACGTATGAGCAGGTCCTGCTGAACGTCAACGAAAACCTGACGATGGCACGTCGTTCATCGGTCATTGAAACGCCGCTGCGATTACCACCAACACCGCAGGTGCAGCCCGAACCCGACTCCGAATCTGATGCGCACCGGCCCCAAGAAGACCAGGAACCAAAAACGCTGCAATCGGAATCAAAGCCCCAGTCACCTGACACGCAGGTGACTGAAAAAAGCACGCTGGCTGCACCGTCGGCTTCTGCCCTGAAAACCGACAAGCCTTTGCCGCCCCCACTCTCTGACGAAGAGCGTATCGCGCGGCTGGAAGCCCATGTCGTCACACCGGTCTCAACTACCGACCGCGTCTTTGAGATCAAGCGCCAGGTTGCGGCGCTGGATGGCGAGGAACTGCCGGACTTCAAAGCCAACGCCTTGGTGTCGATTCCCGTGCAAGCCGGGGGACTGCATCCGATATCGGATGTCTGGTACATCGAACGCATCATTGACCAGCCCGATGAACTGCGTCAGGTCATCGCTCAGCTTGCTCACGAAATCGCCACGACCGCCGGGCTGAACCGCGACACCGTGGCGCGAGTACCTGGAGGTCTGGGCTTTATATGTCACGAGCCGCCGATGGACCTGGAACTCACAGAACTGGCCAACAACACCCTGACCCTGCTCCAGGCCATCAGCGGGGTCTACGCCATCGCCCTGAACCGGCAGACACCCGAGGCTCCCCTGGACGTGGCGGAGTTTCAATTCACGGCAGCGCTGGGCCAGTTGCTAATCGGCAGCCCCAGGTATGAAGACCGGGAGGCCGTGTTGGTGGGCCGTCTGGATGATGCCTGCATCGTCAAGCTTTTCCGGCTGATCCGGTTAGGCCGCCGGCTGGTCGAGCTGGAAGCGATGAACGTTGATGGGCCATACACCTCGTGAGGTTTTATCGCGGCGTTCTGCGACAGGAGTTTGAACATGTCAAAACGACATAATCCACTGAATGAAGCCATGGTCGCCCAGATTCTGCATCACCTGCGCAACGGTGAGGTGAAGCGCTGCATCGACATGGGCCTGGACCCGGAAATTCTGGTACTGCTCCAGCAGCCTTCCTCTCAGAGTGTGCTGTTGAACTCCAACGTCATCTGGTGCCAGGTGGCGATTGATCCAGACATGGTCAAGCGCCTGCTCTCCAACAAAGAGCGGACCGACGAAGAGATCCGCATCGTGCAGCGCGCGCTTCGTCTGGGTGCCACCACACCGATGCTTCAGCAGTTCTTCGGCATGTCGCCGCAAGAAGTCTCTCTGCAGCGAGTTCTGGTCGGCGTACCTGGCAAGCCCGGACGCTTTCGCGATCTGCCCGATGACACGCCGTTATGGCACCGGTTCGTCCAGTTGATGGCTGATCTCAACGTCGATTACACCGACGGCGTCGCCTTGCTCGACGTTGCCATGTTACTGACAGAAGAAATCAACATTCCGGCTGAAGAGCAGGATAGTCACTCGCCCGAACCGATTACGCTGGGCCTGGTGTGGAACAAGATTCAGCAATGGCTGACTCAGGACCTCTACCCCCCGGGGAAAAACCGTAAATCCGCCAGCCTCGTTCTGATGAGCGAATCCCGACGACTGACCAAAGCCAACCCGAAAGGCAGGGCTCCCGAACGTGGCCTGGAAGAAAGCGCCGCTGGCAAGGTAGAAGGCGAACGGATGTGACGAAGATGAACCGGCGCCCTCCCCTGGCAGTCGCCATCAATGCTGCGGCTGGAACACTGCAAAACCACTTGCTGCTCCAGCAGATGAAATTGGCTCAACAGCAGAATGCTGGCTCAGGTTCCACACCCAGTGACACTGAATCAGTGCGCGACGAACCGTATGCAGGCGTCGTCTTCAGTGGCAATCCGCACGAAACGGTGCCCCGTGGCCTGCTGCTCGATGATCGTCTCTCACCGCTCGAGCGCAATGTCTGGCAAGTCTTCAGGCTGCTGATCAACGGTGATGGCGTCACGGCTTTTCCGAGCTATGAAAAGCTACGTCCCTACCTCGGTTCGTCGCCAGGTAAATCGGCCTCCAAAGAAACCGTGGCCAAGGCGTTGACCGTCCTGAGACTGACGCGCTGGCTCAGCCTTGGACAACGGGTACGTGACTCGGTCAGCGGTCGGGTGCAAGGCAACGTCTACATCCTGCACGATGAACCGGTGGGGTGTGCCGAGGCGATGGAAATCGATCACCACTATATGCAACTCGTCGGCCAGGCGCTTGAACATGCCAACAAAGCCGTCAGAGTCGTTGCAGACCATGCGTTCAAAGAGTTTGCAGCGGCAACAGGCACGATGCCTTCACGACTCGAAGTCATCGAGCAGAGATGGCAGCAGCAGGGATGGCATGACGCACCGCAAGCCATCGAACACGCACAGGATGGCACTGAGTTCGGAATCCGAACCAAGGGCTCAGACGAGTCAGATTCACTGAGTTCGGATTCCGAACTCAGTAAAAAAAGCCCGGGAGCGAATTTAAAAACACCGGGTTCGGATTCCGAACTCAGTCTGAATTCGGCCTCTTTCGGCTTGGTTCGGATTCCGAACTCATATAGTACGTATACCAATACAAATACATCTGTATGTAAAAGCTTTGTACCGCGCGAAGCTCAGGAAAGTGCGCAGGATCTGCCCTCCGGGTTTGAGCGGTTCACACAGGATCAACGTGACAAGGCCATGATCGCCTTGCAGCGCGTAGAACCTAGGTTGCGAACACCGCTGCTTGATCAGTGGCAACATCGGTGCAAGAGCGGATCGGTGAAGAACCCGTTTGGCTACCTGTTGAGCTGCACGCAGAAAGCCCTGAGTGGTGAATTCAATGCCCAATGGCAGGCTCCCTCAGCGGCCACCCAGCAGCCACAGGTGGCCGCCAGTCACTCAAGGTCACCGATCGCCCAGCCACCCGCTTCCACTCAAGCTCCCCATCCCCCTGTCATGAGGGCTTCGACTCGAGAACGAGATGCGTCGTCACTGGCAACCGGACGCGATGCCATGTTGAGCATCAAGCAGATGGTTCGACCGAGGACTCGGGGTTGAAAATGCTTGATGATTGCTCCGTTGGGGACGCCCCGCCACATCTGGAGCTGGGTGATTCCCCGGGAATCACTTCGAACGCCGATCCAGGTGATGACCCGGGCATCACTTCACGCACCGAGCAGGGTGATGCCCCGGGCATCACTTCGAGCACCGACCAGGGTGATGCCCCGGGCATCACTTCGAACGCCTATCTGGGTGATGACCCGGGAATCACTTCGAACGCCGATCCAGGTGATGCCCCGGGCATCACTTCACGCACCGACCAGGGTGATGCCCCGGGCATCACTTCACGCACCGATCTGGGTGATGCCCCGGGCATCACTTCGAGCACCGACCAGGGTGATGCCCCGGGCATCACTTCGAACGCCGATCCAGGTGGTGACCCGGGCATCACTTCACGCACCGATCTGGGTGATGCCCCGGGCATCACTTCGAACGCCGATCCAGGTGGTGACCCGGGCATCACTTCACGCACCGATCCGGGTGATGCCCCGGGCATCACTTCGAGCCCCCATCAGGGTGATGCCCCGGGAATCACTTCAAACACGGATATTGAGAAACCCCAATCGACCAAGAAACGGTTTGTTACTGACCAGAGCCAGCACGCGCGGGCAATCTTGCCTCTCTCCATCAATCCGCTCATATAAAGGAAGCGCTCAGCATGGCTGACAACTTTCAGCTCAACCTCGGTTCACTGCGAAGCAGCGTCAATCTGACCCTGCACACCCACCACGCCTCAAGGCTCTGGTTTGGTCGTCAACGCACCGAAGGCAAGCCCGGGATGATCGGCCTGAGTGGCTTTGCCAACATCCTCAATCGCATCAAACGTGGCTGCGAACAGGACGATCCTTATTCGGACTGGTTCCTCCTTCTTATAGAAGAAAAGATCGACACCGCCGAACAGGAAATGAAGGACATCGATAACAGGCTGGATGAAGTCATGGCTGCGCTGCCCGCCATGTTGTCCATTGGCGAGAACCTGTCCGTGCAGCCCGTGACACTCCCGTTATACCTGTCGACGCCTTTGGCCTTCAAGGCGGTGTATCTGCTGACCGCTTACGACGAACTGGTGCGCCGCATCCTGCTGGCCAGCCACGTCGGCCTGATCGACAACAATGCCAAGGGCCAGTGGCTGGATGAAGGTGCTGCGATCCTGAGACGCCTGTTCGGCCTGAGTCAGCGTTACAAATTCTCGGGCGCTAGCCGGGGAGACTTTGCAGCCAAGAACGCACGCGCCGAGCAAGCGCGCGAAATGTATGCGCCGTTTGGCGAAATCCCCCAAGACATCCTGGAGGGCGTCCGACGTTCCAAGTTTGCTCCAGCTCTGGCCACCGCATCAAACAGCCCAGCGGACGTAGACGACCGTGAAGACAGTTTCGACGAGGCAATGACACTGGGCCAGCCTGACCACGAACAGCCTGGTTCAGAGTCCGAAGAGTGAGCGGCGTGAAACAGCAGGCGGCTAACGGGAAAAAACTGCAACAGGGTGCCTTTCAGCCTCTGCAACAGGATGCTTTCAGCACCCTGCAACACGCGCCCTTCCTAAAAGGCCTTTTAAAACCTTTTAAAGGTAAGGGGGGGATGCTCCAGTTGACCGAGCTGTGCCGTTCCCTTGAAGAAGATTTGAACGCGCTGGCCGAAGATCAAGTGCTGGCCCAGGCGAACAGACATCCCTACACCCTTCTACCGGTTCGGATGGTTCGGCAACGCACAAGCGCCGGCACCGTTTTTCTTCGCTGGCAGGAGATGGGCACTCGGCAGATGGGCGTCAATGTCTGGTCCAGCTTACTGACCGATCCCAGAACACCCGAATCACTGCTCCAGGATCTGCACGCCATGGAACAGCAGCGCGTCGCTTTGAACATGCAGATCAGTCTGGTCCATAGCATCGGCCGTCAGGCTGCCGAGTGTGCCGAGAAGATGGCCCAGGCTGATGCCGTTTACGCAGAACGGCTGCAACAGATCAACCAATCCCGCGTCGCCAATGTCTCTCAGGAGTAATTGCAATGACTGAATCAATCGTCACTTCTTCCGACGCTAACGCGACTTCCGAGGTCAGCATCGAACTGGTCAAGGGCCAGCCCATGACGACCAGCGTCGATATCGCATCGCACTTTGGGAAGCTGCACAAGAATGTCATCAAGGCCATCAAAGGCCTTGAGTGTACGGACTCTTTCCATAAGCTCAATTTTGAGCCGATACAAATTGACGTTGATCTAGGTATGGGTAGAACGCGTAAAGACCCAGCATTCCGCATTACCCGCGATGGCTTTACTTTTCTGTGCATGGGGTTCACCGGCAAGGAAGCTGCACGCTGGAAGGAGGCCTACATCAACGCCTTCAATCAGATGGAGCTGGCCCTCAAAGCCCAGCCCGTGGAAGTCGACAACAAAGCGGTGCTCGCTTTCGCCCTCAAGACACTCGAACTCATGCGCGGCCAATCGCAAGGTCGTCCTCCTCGGCCCAATAGCGAGCAGGTGGTCCAGACCTACCTCGATATCCAGTCGCTGGATCAAGCCACCGCTGAACAGGTCAAGCTGGCGTTGATCTTCGTCCAGGGTCAAATCATCGGCGAGGGGTCTGCCGCCGTGAACCTGCCCAATGTCGCGGGTTCTTCCATCGCCAAGGATTTGCTCTACGGTCTTCTGCGCTCCGCACACGACGCTGAACTGATGTTCAACGCGTTGTACGACAAGGGGGTCGAGGCACTGGCCAGCGACGCCTTCAAAAACCACATGACCGGCAAGCTCGCCGACACCTCACGCCAGGCCCGCGAGTTGCTCGGCTACGTCGCCAGTCACGCAGCACGCACACCATTTGCTCCAAAATTCACACACTGAGGGATACACCATGGGCACATCAGTAGATTGGGAAGGCAACATCGGCTCTGCTCCAGAATTCAAGGAGTTTGCCAATGGCAACAAGGATCCACGTCGCTTGCTACGATTGAACGTCTACTTCGACAACTCAATTCCGAAAAGCGATGGCACAGGCTATGAGGACCGCGGAGGATTCTGGGCCAACGTCGAGTTTTGGCATAAAGACGCAGAGCACTATGCCAACGTTTATCAGAAAGGTATGCGGGTGCTGATACAAGGCCGGGCGGTCATGGATACCTGGACCAAAGATGGAGAAGACTTTTCGGCGTTGAAGGTACAGGCCTCTCGTGTGGGCATCCTGCCTGCCCGGATCGAAGCGGTACAAATTGCACAGTCTCACCCTCAGCAAGCGGCCCGGACGCATCAGCCCCAGCGGGCGCAGAACAACAACGACGACGCACCACCGGATTTCGACGACGATATTCCCGTGTAGATGACCGGTGTGAAAAATCGCGCCTTCTGCGTGAGGCTGCTGGTGGAAATGAAGCTGCTCAGCGTCGTTCTTCACCAGCTCATGGCCCTAGGGTCTGTTCCCGTTTCGACGTAATCCATTGATCTCAATGAGAACAGGCCCGTATTGTTGGAGTTCTCACACAACACCAATACGAGCCTGCAATGC
>NZ_JAGTPK010000001.1 GCF_021147775.1 Pseudomonas californiensis | reverse complement strand
CCGCTTCACATTGATCGGGGCCAGTAACTGGACTTCACGCTCGCGGCGCAGCAACCCCCAAACCCGGCGGTAGCCATAACTTGGCAACTCGCTGACTTGCTGCTTAATCTCGGCGACCAACTCCGTATCGTTCACGAGCCGACGTCGCCGTACTTTGGGCGATGCCGATTGCTTGATTCGAACCGTTAATTGCGAGCGCGACACACCGAGACAATCGCTGACCAGTTTCACTGGTCGTCCCCCGGCAACAAGGGTGAGTGCGCAATCCATTTTCGCGACCGGGCGATCTCCACGGCCTCTTTCAGGACTTCGGCTTCCATCGTCTTCTTGCCCAGCATCCGCTGCAATTCGCGGATCTGCTTGAGCGCGTCGTTCAGCTCCGACGCTGGTACCACCGCTTCGCCAGCACTCACCGCCGACAGGCTTCCGTCCTGGTACAGTTTGCGCCATAAGAACAGCTGGTTGGCATTGATGCCGTTGCGCCGGGCCACCACGGATACACTTTGTCCGGGTTCGAGGCTCTCGCGAACCATGGCCAGCTTCTGGTCGGTGCTCCAGCGGCGTCGGCGTTCCTGGCCGAGCAGCTCGCCACCCTTATCGTTGCTGTTAGTCATAAACATACCCGTTTGCCTATCCCTTATCTTAAGGGGGGAACGGTGTCCTGTCTTTCATGGGGCTCGTTCAGTTCGTTTCGTCGCACTCCCCCTTGCTCCCTCCACCTGTCGTAAAATCATCCAATTGCGGTGATGTGGCTGCCTATTCAGTGCGTACCCACTATAAAAAGCTACGCTTACTTTCAAAGTGGAACGGAATCCATACCGTGCACGGCTGCTGCGTGTACCTACCCTGAAAGGAAGCAATCACTATGTTCAGACCTCAAGCGATCAAACGTTATAAAAACCACATCACTGATGCGGCATCAGGAATGACGGATCTGTCCGGAAAAAATGTCCTCATGGGCTTCTGGCATAACTGGACACCGGGACCCGGGCAGGGTTATCAGCAAGGCATGTTTACAGAGATGGAGCTCACCGATATACCCGAAGCGTATAACGTTGTAGTGGTGGCCTTCATGAAAGGCAAGGGTGTGCCAACGTTCAAACCCTACAAACATACCGATGCCGAGTTTCGCGCCCAAGTGGGTGAGTTGAATGCACAGGGACGGGCGGTGCTGATTTCCCTGGGCGGGGCTGACGCTGAAATCCACCTCAACCCAGGCAGTGAAGAGGCATTGGCGTATGAAATCATCAGGCTCGTGGAAGTCTATGGTTTCGACGGGCTGGATATCGATCTTGAGCAAAGCGCTATTGATGCAGGCGCCAACCAGACGGTGCTGCCTGCGGCACTGAGAATGGTGCGCGAGCACTACGAACAGGAAGGCAAACACTTCATCATCAGTATGGCGCCAGAGTTTCCGTACTTGCGAGAAGACGGCAAGTATCTGGCCTATATCGAGGCACTGAGCGACCTGTATGACTTCATCGCACCTCAATATTACAATCAAGGAGGAGACGGCATATGGGTCGACGAAATCAGTGCATGGATCCCGCAAAACGATGATCTGTTCAAGGAAGAATTTCTTTACTACCTGACTGACAGCATCATTAACGGTACTCGTGGATTTTCAGCGCTTGCGGCCGACAGGTTTATCATTGGTTTACCTACCAACGATGATGCGGCGGCAACGGGTTACGTCATTGACCCCGACGACGTCAAAGGAGCGATGGCATTACTCAAGGAGGACGGCAATCCCATTCGCGGACTGATGACATGGTCGGTGAACTGGGATAACGGAAAAGACAAGAATGGCGTGCCCTATGGGTGGGAATTCGTCAAACGTTACGGCTATATCACCGAAGGTGAACCTCTTCCCGAATTGCCGTCGATACCCTCCGGGTTTGGCTCCAGAGAACAGACCTCAACGTCCGTGACATTGTTGTGGCAGCTGTCGCAAGGACCCCATCCGGTGCGCAGTTACGAACTTTTCCGGGACGGCGTATCGGTGGGTATCATCGACCATCCTCCGTTCACCGACACCAACCTGACGCCCCGCACTACGTACCGCTACCAGATCGAAGCTATCGATGATCAAGGCACCCGCTCGGGACTTTCGGCAGCGATCAACGTAACGACGCCGGCAGGTACCTCGGGCGGTGTTCCCGTACCTGTCTGCAAGGCAGGCATCAGAATCAAGGTGAAAAACCTTGTCATCAACCTGAATGGGGATCTGAATTACACCTGCCCTCAGGATCACCCCTGAAACAGTAGCTGGGCGTGAGTAACAGGATCCTCCCAGCACTGATCAGAAACGACTTACCCACAACATGATGGCTGTGCACAGGTGGGTAAGTCGTTTCGCCAGTGACAGGGATCTTGAGCAACCGCGACTTATTCACAAGCGTATGTCACACAGCAAGGTGTTTGTTTTTTGATCAAATCTCTGCAGGTCACGTTTTAAAGGGCCTACAGCGGATCGCGAACACGTTATCCACAGAAAGGCCAACAGACTTTTGGTACAACTTCCTTAAAGTCGGTGCAGACTGTGGAAAACCCGCTGAATGCCCTAGCGACTAAGGATATCGACAATCAAAAACGCCCAGGGTCAGAATTTGATCGTTTTTTAACCAGCCCTCGGAAAGCCTTGTACTCCGATGGCTGCAGCTGATCATGAACAAGTTGTCCACAGAGCCGCCAACAGAGATTGTGGGCAAAATAAATGGATTCATGCTCTATCGGGGTATTTATCCACATATGAAAAGCCTGTAGAAACCGTGACTTAGGCTGGCTGTTTTTTGATCATAGCTTCAGGACCCAAGGTTTACGCGGGTTGCAGCAACCCGCAAACACGTTATCCACAGGCAGACGCACAGGGAATGTGCGTAAGTAAATGATCAGGATACGATTTCAGCGAATCACACCCTCTTCCACCAGCAATTTCAATATCGCCGCTGCGCCCTCTTCCGGGCTCAAGCCTTTAAGCACTTGCCCACCGCCGCCACTGGCCTTGGCCGTTGCGGCCTTCATGCGGTCGGCGCCGCTCTTGGCCTTGATGACCTTCAAGCGTTTGGGACGCGGCTTGGCCGGTTGCAGAGACGCGCCTGTGAGTAACGTGTCCACAACTACCTCGACCTCCTCTACAGCCAGCGTGCCGGGCCGTAAGCACTCTGACGAGGTTTTGAGGCCGCGTTTTCCCAGATGAGGCGACAGTTGCCGCAGCATCGCAGATTTAATTACAAGAGTGACGGTGTAGGTGCAGACCAGCCCCCTCCTAGAGGAGATGATTTTGAGGGCAATTCGTCACATCAGACGACACAGAAATGCCTTACCCCCCTACATCTGTCGGGTTGCCCGAGTGCGTGACATACCCGACCCTACAGCAGGTAAACTGTATGGCAAGACTTGAATGACGAGTCCAATTTCACAGATTCCTTTATCCTTATGGAACAACATGCATTTCTTATGCAACGACGGCGCTATGATTTTCCTTATGGGGTGCTGCGCTTTAATAGCGACCTACTACCCTGCTATTTATAAACTACGCACACAGTCAAAAAGCGTTATAACCGAGCTTAAGAAGCTGATCTTTTTAGTAGCTTTTATGCTATGCACGATTTCTCTAAGTAGCGTTATAAAAAATTACTTTCTGCGTTGCTCGATTTACTAGCTTCAATACTGCCGTAGGTTAGCGGACCGAACGGCAGTCATACATTGTGACGTACGCACTAACCATTGGCACACTTTATACATATGCCAGCGCGCTACTGAGTCGCCGTACTTTCAGTCGTGACTTTGACAGCAAAAAGCACTTCCGGTGACTTGGGCCTCTCAGCAGCAGCCGCTACGTCTCTGTGTGTCTAAACCGCCAGAGTTTTGCACCTGCCTTCAGGTTTGCTGCCAGATACCTCTAACAAGCTCACCCTTATCACGCTAGGCCTTACCTAACCACACCCTCTTCCACCAACAATTTCAATATTGCCGCTGCGCCCTCTTCCGGGCTCAAACCTTTGAGCACTTGCCCACCGCCGCCACTGGCCTTGGCCGTTGCGGCTTTCATGCGGTCGGCGCCGCTCTTGGCCTTGATGACCTTCAAGCGTTTGGGACGCGGCTTGGCAGGCTGCAATGACTGGCCTGTGAGTAACTCATCCACAACCACCTCGACATCTTCTACGCCCAAAGTGCCACGCTGAGCCGGGCCGTAGGCGCTCTGACGCGGTTTTGCAGCGGCGTTATCCACAGTCGCAAGAAATGGCAGGCGCACTTTGAGACGACGGCGCTGGCCGCGAGGCAGGGCTTGCAGTACCAACGCCGTACCGTTATCCAGCGATTCGACTTCGGCAAGCCCGGTTACCAACGGCCAGCCAAGTTCTTCAGCCAGCAGGAACGGCAACATGCCAGAGCCTTCCCCGGTTTCCGCCTGGCTACCGGCTAACACCACTTGCGCAGCGGAGTGGCGAATATGATCGGTCAGCACAGCCACAGCGTCAGCACCGGGGGGCTGTTCCAGTACGTGCAGCTCGCTCAGGCCCATGCCGAGGTAGGCGCGGAGCGAGGCCTCCTCAGCATTGCCGGCATGCACCACCTGCAAGTTATCCCCAACCAGTTGCAGGCCGAGTTCTACAGCACGTGCATCCTGCTCGGCACGTCGTGGGCGCCCCGAGGTGGGGTGAGCGCCTACTGACACCAGGCTGATGACCTGCACGGCTGACTTGTCCACAGACGATTTATTCACTTCAGGCCGCATCACGTTTCTCCCGGTTGCGCCAGGCTTCGACGGCTGCGACAAGCGCCTTCAGGATGGCCGCGCTTTCGCCAATCACGGAAAGATCGGCACGTTTGACCATGTCACAACCGGCGTCCAGATTGACCGCCACGACCTTGTCGCAGGCGCCAATGCCTTGCAAATGCTGGATAGCCCCCGAAATGCCGACGGCCATGTAAACCCTTGCCGTGACCCAGGTACCGCTGGCGCCAACCTGCCGTTCGCGGCCCATAAAGCCGTCGTCGACCGCCACGCGAGAAGCGCCTTCAGTCGCGCCCAGCGCTGCTGCAGCGTCATGGAACAAGTTCCAGTCCTTGACACCGTTGCCGCCCGACAAAATGAATTCAGCTTCTGCCATCGGGATAACCGCCGGATCGACCGTCACGGCACCCAGATCCTCGATGCGCGACAAGCTGCGCGCCACGCTTGTGGATAACTCGACGGGAAGGACCTCGTGACGAGTGTCGCTAACAGGCTCGGCACACTCCACCGCCGCCAGAATCAGCCGTGCAAGCGGGCGGACCAAGTCTTCGCGTCCGGCACCTGCGCGACCAATGCATTGATCACCCTTGACCTGCCAGACTCGGGTAGCAGGACGCTCCCCCACACTGGCGGCAAAACGTCGTCCCAACTCGCCACCGCCGGTGCGGCTGTCGGGCAGCAGCCAGTGACGTGGGGTGAACTGGTTATCCACAGCTCGCAAACCCTGGACGCGTTGTTCTGGGGAATAGCCGCTGAACTCGCTACCGTCGAGCAGCAACAGGCGATCGACGCCAGCGGTGTCGAAACCGGTTTCCTTGTGCTCGCCGAAAACCACAGCCAGCACCGCACCATCCGAGCCTGCCAATTGCCGGGCAAGGCCGAACAGATCTCGGTCATGACTGCTCAGACGGCCACCGACCATGTCGGGAACCACACTGATGTAAAACGCGGGTTCCGGCACTTGATGCAACGGCAACTGCACGTCGGCGGTGGCGCTGCGTTTGACGGTGCCGCCTTGCTGCGCGCCACTGCGGTCGATGCGCTTGATCCCGTTCGGACCGATGAAACCGAGACCATGGACGTTCTTGCGCATCAGGCCGTTAGGCCCCATCCAACTGGTCTGCGCGGGTTGCATAGCCGCATGCAGCGGGTGCAGGCGGTTGCGGGCAATCCACTCGGCACGCGGGTCGCGGCGAATAATGTCGCTCATCACAGCACCTCCGCAGGTTCACGTCTGGTGGGCGCCGATGAGCTGGGGATAACTTCTTCCAGCAAGGCGTCAGCCACCAGTTCGGCAATGTCTTTGATCAACGGTCGGGGTTCAACCACGCCTTCGAGCATTGCGGTGCATTGTGGACAACCGACAGCGACCAGTTCGGCGCCCGTTTCGCGTATGTCTTCCATGCGCATATCGGGGATACGCTGCTTGCCGGGAATGTCGGTGATTGGTGCGCCGCCACCACCACCGCAGCAGCGAGAGCGGAAACCCGAGCGTTGCATTTCCTTGATCTCGATACCCAGCGCACGCAGCACCTCGCGCGGCGCCTCGTATTCGCCGTTGTAGCGGCCCAGGTAACACGGGTCGTGATAGGTCACGCTGGAGCCTTTATGCTGGCCAAGCTTGAGCGCACCGCTCTGAACCAGTTCAGCCATGAAGGTGCTGTGGTGCTGCACCTGATATTCGCAGCCAAACGCGCCGTACTCGTTTTTCAGCACATGGAAACTGTGCGGGTCGCAGGTGACGATCCGTTTGAAACTGTATCGGGAAAGGGTCTGGATATTACGTCCGGCCAGCATCTGAAAGGTCGCCTCGTCGCCCAGACGTCGGGCCACATCGCCACTGTCGCGCTCTTCCAGACCCAGCACGGCAAAATCGATACGCGCAGCTTTCAGAACTTTGACAAAGGCACGCAGGGTGCGCTGATTACGCATATCGAACGCGCCATCACCGACCCAGAACAGAACGTCTGTGGTCTTTTTCTCACTGAGCAGATTGAGGTTCAGGTCCGCAGCCCAGTTCATTCGACCGCCAGGTGCAAAGCCGCGGGGGTTGTCGGTCGCGATCAGGTTATCCAGCACTTCGGCGCCCTTGTTCGGGGTTGCGCCCCTTTCCAGCGTCAGATGACGACGCATGTCGACGATCGCATCGACGTGTTCGATCATCATCGGGCATTCCTCGACACAGGCGCGGCACGTGGTACAGGACCACAGCGTTTCAGCGTCCACCAGGCCGTTGACGATGGGCTGATGCGGGTTGCCGCGGTGCTCGCCGACAGGCTTGCCTTTGCCGTCAATGGACGGGTAAGGGCTGCCGGCAAATTTCGCATCGGTACCGCCCGCCAGACCCACGACCATGTCCTGAATCAGCTTCTTGGGGTTGAGCGGCTGGCCTGCAGCGAACGCAGGGCAAGCGGCCTCGCATTTGCCGCACTGCACGCAGGCATCAAAACCCAGCAACTGGTTCCAGGTGAAATCCTTGGGTTTTTCCACGCCCAGCGGTGCAGTCGGGTCGCTCAGGTTCAGCGGTTTCAGACCGGTCGAACGTCCGCCGCCGAAGCGTTCGGCGCGACGATGCCAGGCAAGGTGCAGGGCGCCGGCAAACGCATGCTTCATCGGCCCGCCCCAGGTCATGCCGAAAAACAGTTCACTGACGCCCCACAACACGCCCAGACCCAGAATGGCCACCAGCACCCAACCACCAAAGTGCTCGGGGAGAATGCCCGCTATTGGCAGTGTCACCACAAAAAAACTTGCAGAGAAAGCCATCAGGCTTTTCGGCAGGCGCATCCAGGGGCCTTTCGACAGACGCGCAGGTGGGTTGAGCCGACGCAGATACATGAACACCGCACCCACGAACATCACCGCCGTCATCAGCAGCAATGCATACCCCAGCAACCGGTTATGCAGGCCAAAGCCATGCACCAGAATCGCCAGTACGATGGAGGCGACGGCACCGCCTGCGGTAGCGACGTGCGTATTGGCAATGTATTTGTCGCGGGCGACCACATGGTGCAGATCGACCATGTAGCGCTTGGGCATGGCCAGCAACCCGCCGAGCAGATCGACTTTCGACGCCCGTCCTGCACGCCACAGGTTGGCACGACGCACCGCGCCAAGGACGGCAAGACCCAAGGCGGTAAACAGCAGAATGGGGAGAAGGGTGTTCAGCATAGGTGAAGCTCCCAAAGACCTCGGGTCTTGCAGGTCAGGATGTCTTGCTCGATGCCCGTGGGGAGCGAGCTTGCTCGCGAATGCATGTCCTCAGTCGACGTGGGTCAACTGACTCACCGCTATCGCAGGCAAACCCGGTCCACAGGATCAAAAGTCTTTACACAAGCGCAGACCGTCATAAATCGCAGCGTGGGTATTACGCTGCGCCACGCAGTCGCCGATCCTGAACAGCAGGTAACCATCACCCGGCTGACTCAGCGAAGGCTGCGGCTGAATGGCGAACAGCGCGTCGATATCGATCTGGCCCTTGTTGCGCGAACCTTCCTTGAGCGCGTAGTAGATCGCTTCGTCCGGACGCACACCGTTTTCAACCACCACCTGATCGACCACCCGCTCCTCTTTGGCACCGGTGTATTCGTTCTCCAGCACGGCCACCAGCTTGTCGCCCTCGCGATAGACCTTTTCCAGCATCATGTCGCCGGTCATGATCACTTCCTTGGGGTACATGCTGCGGTAGTAGGTCGGGAACGAGGTGCCACCAATCGCGACACCCGGCTTGATGTCGTCAGTGACGATCTCGACTTGGCTGCCCTTGTCGGCCAGGAAGTCAGCAACCGACATGCCGGTAAACTCGCAGATGGTGTCGTAGACCAGTACGTTCTTGCCCGGTGCAACCTTGCCATCCAGCACGTCCCAGCTACTGACAATCAGCCCTTCGGCTGCGCCCCAGTGTTCGTTCTGCTCGACGAATGGATGACCGCCCACCGCGAGCACCACAATATCGGGCCGCAGGTCGAGAATGGTCGCAGCATCGGCCGCTGTGCCCAGTCGCAAATCAACATTCAGACGGGCCAGTTCCAACTGGAACCAGCGCGTGATACCAGCGATTTGGTCACGCTGCGGCGCTTTCGACGCGGTCGTGATCTGCCCGCCAATAAATTCCTTTTTCTCGAACAGCGTCACGTCGTGGCCGCGCTCGGCAGACACACGCGCCGCCTCCATACCGGCAGGACCGGCACCGACGATCACCACCTTGCGTTTCGGTCCGGTGGACTTTTCGATAATGTGCGGCACGCCCATGTATTCGCGGGACGTTGCGGCGTTCTGGATGCACAACACATCCAGGCCCTGGTACTGGCGGTCAATGCAGTAGTTGGCACCGACGCACTGCTTGATCTGGTCGATCTGGCCCATCTTGATCTTGGCGATCAGGTGCGGATCGGCAATGTGCGCGCGGGTCATGCCGACCATGTCGACGTACCCACCTTCCAGAATGCGCGTCGCCTGATTGGGGTCCTTGATGTTCTGTGCATGCAGCACCGGCGCCTTGACCACTTCCTTGATACCGGCCGCCAGATGCAGGAACGGCTCCGGTGGATAACTCATGTTCGGAATGACGTTGGCCAGGGTGTTGTGCGTATCGCAACCCGAACCCACCACACCCAGGAAGTCGATCATGCCGGTGTCGTCGTAATACTTGGCGATCTGTTTCATGTCCTCATGACTGAGGCCATCGGGATGGAATTCATCGCCACAGATACGCAGCCCAACGCAGAAGTCAGGTCCGACTTCCTTGCGTACGGCCTTGAGCACTTCCAGACCGAAACGCATACGGTTTTCGAAGCTGCCACCCCACTCGTCAGTGCGTTTATTGACACGCGGGCTCCAGAACTGGTCGATCATGTGCTGGTGCACTGCCGACAGCTCGACGCCGTCCAGCCCACCGGCCTTGGCCCGTGCCGCTGCGCTGGCGTAATTGCCGATCACGCGCCAGATCTCTTCCGGCTCGATGGTCTTGCACGTCGCGCGGTGCACAGGCTCACGGATACCCGAGGGCGACAGCAGGGTCGGCCAGTGATCGCCATCCCAGCGCGAACGCCGTCCCATGTGGGTAATCTGAATCATGATCTTGGCGCCATGCTTGTGCATGGCGTCGGCCAGATTCTGAAAATGCGGAATAATCCGGTCGGTGGCCAGGTTGACCGATTTCCACCAGCCTTGCGGGCTGTCGATGGCCACGCTGGAAGAGCCGCCACAAATTGCCAGCCCGATGCCGCCCTTGGCTTTCTCTTCGTAATACTTCACGTAACGGTCGGTGGTCATGCCGCCATCGGTGGCATAGACCTCAGCGTGCGCAGTACTTAGCACGCGGTTGCGGATCGTGAGTTTGCCGATCTGGATCGGCTGGAACATCGCTTCGAAAGCCATAACGCGAACCTCGACTTACAGCGGTTTGACGATGAACAGCCCGTCGTCGTGACCTTCTTCAGAACCGCCGTAGACCTGTTCGGCCACGGTGCGAACGGCACTGCCCCGGGCAGCAAGGATCTGGTCCATGGCACCCGCGAACCAGCCGGTGAACATGTAATCGACCTTGCGTCCCACCTTGCCGTAGACGTACACGAAACAGGAATGCTCCAGTTTGACGCTGGCGGTACCGGCCTCCAGGTCGATGTCCTGGATCTTGAACAGGCCCCAGCCACGTTGCGACAGGCGCTTCATGTAGTGCTCGAACACCGCTACGCCTTCCAGACCATGGCATTCGGCTTCTTTCTCGCACCAGTGCCAGGCCGACTTGTAACCCGCCTTGTACAGAATTTCGGCGTAGGCATCGGCGCCCAGCACTTCTTCGATACCCATGTGGTTGTTGACGAAAAAGTGACGCGGGACGTAGAGCATCGGCAGCGCATCAGAGGTCCAGACACCGGTTTCGCTGTCGACTTCGATGGGCAGTTGCGGGGCGATTTTGGCCATGGGGACAAACTCCAGATATTCGTAGTGTCAAACAAAGCCTTTGCTTTGCTTTTGATTAAACAAGCCAAATGATGGGGGTCTGGAACTGCCGCCGACGGGGGAGCAATGGAGGCCTTACACGGAGCGCGTGAGGACCTTGAACAGCTATCGACGGGGGCAGCGGGCTCCAGAAGCGATCATTCGCCCCAGACGTCAGCCAGCACATTCACCCAATTTTCGCCCATGATCTTGCGCACCACGCGCTCGGGATGACCGCGTTTGAGCAGGGTTTCAGTGAGGTTCGGAAACTCGCCCACGGTACGAATACCCAGCGGGTTGATGATCTTGCCGAAGCTGGTCAGGCGACGTGCGTAGCCTTTGTCATGGGTCAGGTACTCGAAGAAGTCCTGGCCATGCCCCTGGGTGAAATCGGTGCCGATGCCGATGGCGTCTTCACCGACAATATTCATGACGTATTCGATGGCTTCGGCGTAATCGTCGATGGTCGACTCGATACCCTTGGCCAGAAAGGGCGCAAACATGGTCACACCGACAAAACCGCCATGGTCGGCAATGAACTTCAGTTCAGCGTCGGACTTGTTGCGCGGATGTTCCTTGAGACCGGACGGCAGGCAGTGGGAATAGCAGACCGGCTTCTTCGACTCGAGAATGACTTCTTCGGAGGTTTTCGAACCCACGTGGGACAGGTCGCACATCACGCCGACACGGTTCATCTCGGCGACGATTTCACGACCAAAGCCTGACAGGCCGCCGTCACGCTCGTAACAGCCGGTGCCGACCAGATTCTGGGTGTTGTAGCACATCTGTACGATGCCCACGCCCAGCTGCTTGAAGATCTCGACATAGCCGATCTGGTCTTCGTAGGCGTGCGCATTCTGAAAGCCGAAGAGGATGCCGGTCTTGCCCAGCTCCTTGGCCTTGCGGATGTCGGCAGTGGTGTGAACCGGCATCACAAGGTCACTGTTTTCACGCATCAGCTTCTGGCTGGTGCAGATGCTGTTGATGGTGGCCTGGAAACCTTCCCACACCGAAACGGTGCAGTTGGCCATGGTCAGACCGCCTTTGCGCATGTCCTCAAACAGCTCGCGGTTCCACTTGGCAATGATCAGCCCGTCGATAACGATGCTGTCGGCGTGCAGTTCGGCTGGGCTCATCAGGCTGTCCCCTTTTAGGTTTTCGCGCACCGAATCGGCTGTCGGCGCTATTGGGGTCAGCATATGCCGGAGGGTCGGGCGAGCCGGGTGCAAAAACGACAGAGGGCTTGCCGAAAGCGTCAAGAAGCGACAAAGGTCGACAGCGCACGACCAGGCTGTGTCGTAAACCTGTTCATTACTGCGCGCTTGAGACAGAATTCATGCAATCAATGGATCGGAGCGACTCAATGAAAACGATTTTCCTGACCCTGGCCCTTGCGGCGACGGTCGCGACAGGCGCACAAGCCGCTCAAAACCCTGACAGCACGCCGTGTGACGGCGTCGACAGCGACAACCAGACCCTCGAGTGCTCGACCTACAGCCGACACACCGCGGAGGAGCTGCTCAAAGAAAACTTCCAGAACCTGCTACAGCGCGTTCAGTCGCAGTTCGTCGCCAACAAGACACAGTTCAACGACTTCACCAGCAAACTCAAAACCGCCCAGCAAGCCTGGGAGAAGCTGCGTGACGCCGATTGCGCGGTGGAAGTCTTTCCATCTGCCGCAGGCAGCAAGGCGTTCACCATCAGTGAAAACGACTGCGTGGCACGCATGAGTGACGAGCGCTCGGAATATCTGGAGTCGATTGCACAGGAATAACGCCTACGATGAGATAACCTGTTTCTTTTATGAATCACTTTTTCAGGTTTTCTCATGATCATTTGCGGCGTAGAAATCAAAGGCAGCGAGGCCATCTTTGCTTTGGCCACCCGACAGAGCAGCGGTATCGCGCATCTGCCATTGGCGACAAAGAAGATTGCACTGGACGATGACGATGAGTCGGCAAACGTCAAAGCGTTCTCGACCCGGATCGCCAGCTTTGTGCGCGAGAACGGCATCAGTCATATCGCGATCAAGAAACGCAGCAAGAAAGGCGAATTCGCAGGCGGCCCGACCACGTTCAAGATCGAAACTATCTTCCAGTTGCTGTCCGACTGCAACGTGGTGCTGATCTCGCCACAGACCATCAACGCCCAGAACAAAAAACACGATTTCGCCCTGCCCGAGACACTGAACAAGTATCAGCACGAGGCATACAAAGCGGCGTGCGCAGGCCTGATGAAAAGCGCATAGCCATTTTCGGGCACGCTGGGAAGGGCGACGCACAGGCTGACGAAGAGGGCCTTGCATTCAATCAGGATTCAGCGCCTGTTCAGCAGCCTCTTGAGTACACGTGATCACACTGAACAAGCAGGCAAAAAAAACCCGCATCGCTGCGGGTTTTCTATCACTGGATCAACACTCAGTTGATCTTGGCATCCAGTTCGCCGCGCGCGTAGCGCTCGAACATGGCGTCAAGCGAGATAGGCTTGATCTTCGAAGCGTTGCCGGCAGTGCCGAAGGCTTCGTAGCGGGCGATGCAGACGTCACGCATGGCCACGACTGTCTTGGCCAGGTATTTGCGCGGGTCGAACTCGCTCGGGTGCTTGGCCATGAACTCGCGGATGGCACCCGTGGACGCCAGACGCAGGTCAGTGTCGATGTTGACCTTGCGCACGCCGTGCTTGATACCTTCAACGATTTCTTCGACCGGCACACCGTAGGTTTCTTTGATGTCGCCGCCGAACTCGTTGATGATCTTCAGCCATTCCTGTGGAACGGACGAAGAACCGTGCATGACCAGGTGCGTGTTGGGAATGCGCTTGTGGATTTCTTTGATACGCTCGATCGCCAGAATGTCGCCAGTCGGCGGCTTGGTGAACTTGTAAGCGCCGTGGCTAGTGCCGATGGCAATCGCCAACGCATCGACCTGGGTCTTTTTGACGAAGTCAGCGGCTTCTTCCGGGTCAGTCAGCATCTGGCTGTGATCCAGGATACCTTCTGCGCCAACGCCGTCTTCTTCACCGGCCATGCCGGTTTCCAGCGAACCCAGAACGCCCAGCTCGCCTTCCACGGACACGCCACAGGCGTGAGCGAACGCGACGACGCGACGGGTCACGTCAACGTTGTATTCGTAGCTGGCCGGGGTTTTGCCGTCTTCACCGAGCGAGCCGTCCATCATCACCGAGCTGAAGCCCAACTGGATCGAGCGCTGGCAAATGTCAGGGCTGGTGCCGTGATCCTGGTGCATCACGACCGGGATGTGCGGGAATTCTTCGATGGCTGCGAGGATCAGGTGACGCAGGAACGGGGCACCGGCGTATTTACGGGCGCCGGCCGAAGCCTGGACGATCACCGGGGAGTCGGTCTTGTCGGCCGCTTCCATAATGGCGCGCATTTGTTCCAGGTTGTTTACGTTGAAAGCTGGAACGCCATAGCCGAACTCGGCTGCGTGGTCCAACATCTGGCGCATGCTGATAAGTGCCATTGTCTGTTTCTCTCCCGGTAGGGTCGTTAATCGTGCAAGCCTGCCGTAGTGGCGGCTGCTGTTCAAGTTTTACGCAGGCCATGGACCTTGCGTGCAGTGCATCGGCTGCGACTTATCTGGCCTTGCAGCCGCGACCGATCAAATCGTTGGTAGCGTCCCAGTAAACCAGGCCTTCGCTACCTTTGTTGGCAAATGCCAGCACATTGTTGCTGTAAAGCGTACCGCTGGCAGCGCCCGGTTCGGCTTTGAGCCTGAACACTTGATCGCTCTGGTTCAAACGTACATCGACTTCTTTTTTGGCCGAGTCCACGTAACGCCAATTGACCTCGGCGTTACTGTCGCAGACCCAGCGGTTCCACGGATCGTTCTGCTGCGGTGTGCTCATGCTCGAACAACCGCCCAGCACCGCCAATGCCCCAAGGACAATCAAGCCTTTCATGACTTCTCCTGGCCTGCCCTGCGAAACCCGGCGCGTGCCTGCGGTTTCGGTGTGTCAGGGACAGTTCTGTTCCTGATTACGATCATCGGCCGGTTCACCCGTGACGCGCGCTTCGACCCGTTGCGTATTCTCGGTCGTTGGCACATCGACGGATGCCGGGCTGAATACTTTGCAGGCTTTGTCGTGAGAGCCTGTACCGGCACATCCAGCCAGTGCCATACAACTGACCAGTGCAAGCGTAGCGATCTTCATGGCGAAACTCCTTCTCAAGAAAAAATATCCACCACTTAATGACCGCTTGCGCTCGTGTATGTTGCCAGAAACAGGCTATCGCCAGGTTCAGGGGCAACCGACCTCACCCGCCTTGGGCATGAAATCGTAACGATCCCACACCTCCTGACCGCCGCGCTTGTAAATGACCGGCACAGTCTCAGCCTGCCAGCCTGCCTGATAACAACTCAAATGAAGCACATGAGTCAGGGAGGCGCTCTCCGCCTCCTCGGCTTCGGGTTTGCTCGCGCAACCGCCCAGCAAACCTGCAATGAGAACCAACGGTAACCCCCTGACCATTTGTTGCTGCTCCTTGCCCAAGCCTGGCATTCAGGCCTTGGCGCGTTGTTCAAGCACTTCAACCGCGGGCAGAACCTTGCCTTCCACGAACTCCAGGAAAGCGCCGCCACCGGTGGAAATGTAGGAAATCTGCTTGGCCACATCGTACTTGTCGATGGCGGCCAGTGTGTCACCACCGCCTGCGATGGAGAACGCCGGGCTTTCGGCAATGGCCTTGGCCAGGGTTTTGGTGCCTTCGCCGAACTGATCGAACTCGAACACGCCGACCGGGCCGTTCCACAGAATAGTCTTGGAAGATTTCAACAATTCGGCAAAGTGCGCAGCCGTCTGCGGCCCGATGTCGAGAATCATGTCGTCGTCGGCGACATCGGCAATCAGCTTGACGGTGGCCGTGGCGCTTTCCGAGAATTCCTTGGCAACCACCACGTCGGTTGGCAACGGGACGCTGACCTTGGCGGCGATTTCACGCGCAGTGTCCAGCAGGTCCGGCTCGTACAACGACTTGCCGACCTTGTGACCGGCCGCAGCCAGGAAGGTGTTGGCAATGCCGCCGCCGACGATCAACTGATTGCAGATCGAGCTCAGGCTGTTGAGCACGTCCAGCTTGGTGGACACCTTGGAACCGGCAACGATGGCGGCCATCGGTTGCGCAGGTGCGCCCAGCGCCTTGCCCAGTGCATCCAGCTCGGCGGCAAGCAACGGGCCGGCAGCAGCGACCTTGGCGAACTTGGCCACGCCATGGGTCGAGCCCTCGGCGCGGTGAGCAGTGCCGAAAGCATCCATCACGAAGATGTCGCACAGCGCGGCGTATTTTTGCGCCAGCTCATCAGCGTTCTTCTTCTCACCCTTGTTGAAGCGCACGTTCTCGAACAACACGACATCGCCCGGCTTGACGTCAACGCCGTCCAGGTAATCGGTGACCAGCGCAACCTCACGGCCCAGCGCCTTGCTCAGGTAGTCAGCGACAGGTTTGAGACTGTTCTCGGCAGAAAACTCGCCCTCGGTGGGACGGCCCAGGTGCGAACACACCATGACGGCAGCCCCTTTCTCCAGCGCCAGCCTGATGGTCGGCAGCGAAGCAAGAATACGTGCATCGCTGCTGACAACACCGTCCTTCACCGGGACGTTGAGGTCTTCGCGAATCAGTACACGTTTACCTTGCAGATCGAGGTCGGTCATCTTCAACACGGTCATGAGGCGTTCCTGTTTTTTACTGTTGTTGGTCAGCGACGCGCAGAAAGTGGTCCGCGACGTCGAGCATTCGATTGGCAAAACCCCATTCGTTATCGAACCACGCCAGCAGGTTGACCAGCCGGGGGCCTGACACGCGGGTTTGACTCGCATCGACAATCGCCGAATGAGGGTCATGATTGAAATCGCAGCTGGCGTGCGGCAACTCAGTGTAAGCCAGCAAACCCTTGAGCGGCCCGCTGGTGGCGGCCTCGCGCAGAATACGGTTGATGTCTACGGCATCGGTGTCGCGCGCCGTCTGCAATGTTATGTCCAGACAGGACACATTGACGGTCGGTACGCGAACTGCTTTGGCCTGAATTCGGCCGGCAAGTTCCGGAAGCAGTCGCTCGATTCCTCGGGCGAGCCCTGTGGAGACCGGAATGATCGACTGAAAAGCCGAGCGTGTGCGACGCAAATCTTCATGGTGATAAGCATCGATCACCGGCTGATCGTTCATCGCCGAATGGATGGTGGTGATGGTGATGTACTCAAGCCCCAGGGCCTGGTCCAGCAGCCGCAACAGAGGCACGCTGCAGTTGGTGGTGCAGGACGCGGCCGATACCAGCAGCTCCCTGCCGGTCAGTTGCTGTTGGTTGATACCGAACACAACCGTCGCGTCGACATCGCGCTCGCTGGCCATGGGTTGTGAGAACAGCACACGCGGCGCGCCGGCATTGAGAAAGCGCTGACCGTCTTCGCGTGTGTTGTAGACACCGGAGCACTCCAGCACCAGATCGACTTCCAGGCCCGCCCAGTCGATGCCTTCGGGCGTGGCACTGCGCAGCACCTTGATCCGGTGATCGTTGATGTGCAGGTATTGCCCTTCGACCCTGACCTCGCCGGGAAACCGGCCGTGGGTGGAGTCAAAGCGCGTGAGGTATTCGAGGCTGGCCATGTCGGCCAGATCGTTGATGGCGACCACTTCAAAACCCGCTTTCGCCCCTCGTTCGCACAGCGCACGCACGACGCAACGACCGATACGGCCATAGCCGTTCAGCGCAACTTTATAGGGACGGTGTTGAGGCATGAGTGCTCGCCAGCAGATGAATCAGCGGAAGATAAATCAAAATGTATAAACCTTGAGGGAGCGGGCCTGCTGGCGAAGGCCGCTTGCGGCGTGCATCACACACCGAAAGCCGACTTCACCCGCAAACCCGCTCCCATCAAGGCCGGTCACTGCATCAATCAGTCTTCGAGCAGCTCTTCAGCGGTGCTCAGAACATTTTCCAGCGTGAAACCAAACTCTTCGAACAGCGCAGGCGCAGGCGCCGACTCGCCGAAGGTGGTCATGCCGATAACGCGACCTTCCAGGCCCACGTACTTGTACCAGTAGTCGGCATGCGCAGCTTCAATGGCGATACGGGCACTGACCTGAAGCGGCAGAACATCCTGTTTGTACAGGGCATCCTGAGCTTCGAAGACGCTGGTGCATGGCATGGACACCACACGTACCTTGCGGCCCTGCTCAGTCAGCTTGTCGTACGCCTGAACGGCCAGACCGATTTCCGAACCGGTGGCGATCAGGATCAGCTCAGGCTCGCCAACGGAGTCGCGCAGCACGTAACCACCGCGGGCAATGTTGGCCAGCTGGGCTTCGTCACGCGCCTGGTGAGGCAGGTTCTGGCGCGAGAAGATCAACGCCGATGGACCGTCGTTGCGCTCGATGGCGTACTTCCAGGCCACCGCCGATTCAACCGCATCCGCCGGACGCCAGGTGTCCAGATTCGGCGTAGTACGCAGGCTGGTCAACTGCTCGATTGGCTGGTGAGTCGGGCCGTCTTCGCCGAGACCGATAGAGTCGTGGGTGAATACGTAAATGATGCGCTTCTTCATCAACGAGGACATGCGCACAGCGTTGCGAGCGTATTCCATGAAGATCAGGAAGGTCGCGCCGTACGGCACGAAGCCACCGTGCAGGGCGATACCATTCATCATCGCGCCCATGCCGAACTCACGCACACCGTAGTGCAGGTAGTTGCCGTTAGGGTCTTCGCCGGTGATGCTCTTGCAGCCTTTCCAGATGGTCAGGTTGGAACCGGCCAGGTCAGCCGAACCGCCAAGGATCTCAGGCAACAATGGGCCCAGTGCCGACAGTGCGTTCTGGCTGGCCTTGCGGCTGGCGATCGTTTCGCCCTTGGCGTTGACTTCAGCCACGTACGCGGCCGACTTCTCGGCGAAATCAGCGGGCAGCTCGCCGCTCATGCGACGGATGAACTCGTTGGCCAGCTCCGGGTGGGCAGCCGAGTAGGCAGCGAAACGCTGGTCCCATTCAGCTTCAGCAGCCAGGCCTTTCTCCTTTGCGTTCCATTCGGCGTAGATATCAGCCGGAATTTCGAAAGGACCGTGGTTCCATTTCAGCGCAGCACGGGTCAGGGCAATTTCGTCAGCGCCCAATGGAGCGCCGTGGGATTCTTCCTTGCCCTGCTTGTTAGGCGAACCAAAACCGATGGTGGTCTTGCAGCAGATCAGGGTCGGCTGATCGCTCTTGCGAGCGGTGTCGATGGCGGTCTTGATTTCGTCGGAGTCATGGCCGTCGACGTTGCGGATCACCTGCCAGCCGTACGCTTCGAAACGCTTCGGGGTGTCATCGGTGAACCAGCCTTCGACTTCGCCGTCGATGGAGATACCGTTGTCATCGTAGAACGCGATCAGCTTGCCCAATTGCAGCGTACCGGCCAGCGAAGCGACTTCGTGGGAGATACCTTCCATCATGCAGCCATCGCCCATGAACACATAGGTGTGGTGATCAACGATGGAGTGGCCTGGACGGTTGAACTGTGCGGCCAGTGTTTTCTCGGCGGCAGCGAAGCCGACAGCGTTGGCAAAACCCTGACCCAGCGGGCCAGTGGTGGTTTCCACACCTGGGGTGTAGCCGTATTCGGGGTGGCCCGGGGTGCGGCTGTGCAACTGGCGGAAGTTTTTCAGATCGTCGATCGACAGGTCATAACCGGTCAGGTGCAGCAACGAATAGATAAGCATGGAACCATGACCGTTGGACATGATGAAACGGTCACGGTCGGCAAACGCAGGGTTGGCCGGGTTGTGCTTCATATAATCGCGCCAAAGAACCTCGGCGATATCCGCCATGCCCATAGGGGCACCGGGATGGCCGCTGTTGGCTTTTTGCACGGCATCCATGCTGAGTGCACGAATAGCATTGGCACGCTCACGACGGCTTGGCATCGCTGATCTCCTGGGAATATAGGATTTGGGATCGGAAAAAAGACGGCCATTTTCCCTCAGGGACAGGCCGGGGGCAATCACAGATAGTGGACCATAGGCTTTTTTCCTGCATTACGGACATTATTTGTCCCGTAGAAACTGGATCATCATCTTGCAGGGCAAGTTCACGCGGATCGACAAACGCTGCGCAAGGGCAATATCAAAACTTTTTGATATTGCCCTTGCGGCATGCGGAATCGCTCACTAGACTGCGGACCCTATGAACTTGCGTGTACCTGCCATTCGCCACGATGCATGCGACGACCTCTCTGCATTGTGCAAGGCCGGCGGCGACCCTTTGCGACTGAATGTTCTGCGCGCGCTGACCAACGATTCGTTCGGTGTACTTGAGCTGGCGCAGATATTCGCCATCGGACAGTCTGGCATGAGTCACCACCTCAAGGTGCTGGCGCAGGCCGACCTGGTGGCTACCCGCCGCGAGGGCAATGCGATTTTCTACCGTCGCGCGCTGCCCCACACTGACTTGCCGGGTGGCCGGTTGCACGCCGCATTGCTCGATGAAGTGGACACGCTCGCACTGCCGGATGACGTGCAGGGCCGCATCGGTCTGGTGCATCGGCAACGCGCATTGGCCAGTCAGGATTTTTTTGCCCGCACCGCCGAAAAGTTTCGTGCCCAGCAGGACCTGATTGCAGGTCTGGCCCAGTACAGCGAAAGCTTGTTGTCGATGCTCGATAAACTAAGCTTCGGGGCTGACGCAACAGCGCTTGAAGTAGGCCCCGGCGACGGTGGCTTTCTTCCGGAACTCGCGCGACGTTTCAAGCAAGTGATCGCCGTGGACAACAGCCCGGCGATGCTGGACCTGGCCCGTGACGTCTGCGAACGCCGAGCCCTGACTAATGTCGAGCTCACACTGGCCGATGCCCTGACAGACAGTAAAGTCCGCGCCGACTGCGTCGTCCTGAACATGGTGCTTCATCATTTTGCCGCGCCGGCCGAAGCCCTGCGGCAACTGGCCGAATGTGTAAGACCCGGCGGTAGCTTGCTGGTAACAGAGTTATGTAGTCATGACCAGAGTTGGGCCAGGGAGGCCTGTGGCGATCTCTGGTTAGGTTTTGAGCAGGAAGACCTGGCCCGTTGGGCCATCGCTGCGGGGCTAGTTCCCGGGGAAAGCCTCTACGTAGGCTTACGTAATGGTTTCCAGATCCAGGTTCGCCATTTTCAGCGACCGGCTGGCAACACTCACCATCGGTAAAATGAAGGAAACCCGTAGAGATGAGCGAATACTCACTTTTCACCTCCGAATCCGTGTCCGAAGGGCATCCGGACAAGATCGCCGACCAGATTTCCGACGCGGTTCTGGATGCGATCATCGCTGAAGACAAATACGCCCGTGTGGCGTGCGAAACACTGGTCAAGACCGGTGTGGCGATCATCGCGGGCGAAGTGACGACTTCGGCCTGGGTCGACCTGGAAGACATCGTACGTAACGTCATCCTCGACATCGGCTACAACAGCTCCGACGTCGGCTTCGACGGCGCGACCTGCGGCGTGATGAACATCATCGGCAAGCAGTCAGTGGACATCGCCCAGGGCGTTGACCGCAGCAAGCCTGAAGATCAGGGCGCTGGCGACCAGGGCCTGATGTTCGGCTACGCGAGCAACGAAACCGACGTACTGATGCCGGCACCGATCACCTTCTCGCACCAGTTGGTCGAGCGTCAGGCACAAGCACGCAAATCCGGCCTGCTGCCTTGGCTGCGCCCGGATGCAAAATCCCAGGTCACCTGCCGCTACGAAAACGGCAAGGTGGTTGGCGTTGACGCTATCGTTCTGTCGACTCAGCACAACCCGGATGTCTCGTACGCCGACCTGCGCGAAGGCGTGATGGAGCTGATCGTCAAGCACGTGATCCCGGCGCATCTGCTGCACAAGGACACCCAGTTCCACATCAACCCGACCGGCAACTTCATCATCGGTGGCCCGGTTGGCGACTGCGGTCTGACAGGTCGCAAGATCATCGTCGACACCTACGGCGGCATGGCCCGTCACGGCGGTGGCGCATTCTCCGGCAAGGACCCATCGAAGGTTGACCGCTCGGCTGCCTACGCAGGTCGTTACGTGGCCAAGAACATCGTTGCTGCTGGTCTGGCAGAGCGTTGCGAGATCCAGGTGTCCTACGCCATCGGCGTTGCACAACCGACCTCTATCTCGCTGAACACCTTTGGCACCGGCAAGCTGTCCGACGACAAGATCATCAATCTGGTCCGCGAACACTTCGACCTGCGTCCGTATGCGATCACCACCATGCTCGACCTGCGGCACCCGATGTACAAGGCCACTGCGGCCTACGGCCACTTCGGCCGTATCCCGGTTGAAATGACCGTTGGCGATGACACCTTCACCGCCTTCACCTGGGAAAAAACAGACCGTGCCGACGCCCTGCGCATAGCTGCCGGCCTGTAAAGCCCCACCCAAAAAGCCCCGCACGGCCTGGTCGTGCGGGGCTTTTTTGCGTCTACTCAAACCAAGCCCGGTAAAATCCGGTAACCATGCAGACCGCCGATGGCGCCTGTCAGCGACTAGCCTCGTGAAGCCTACCCAAGCAAGGATGCTTCGATGTTGCCTGTTGCCCGCCTGATGATCTGCAGCCTGCTCACCGCCCTCCCCACCGTCAGCCACGCTGATGACTGTCCCGACTGGCCTTCCGCGAAAGCACAAAAGGAAGTGCAGGCCCTGCAACAGCAGATCACAGGTTGGGACGACAGTTATCATCGCAAAGGGGTTTCGCCGATTGCCGATGAGCTATACGACCAGTCACGCCACACACTGAGCGTCTGGCGCAGCTGTTTTGCGCTCGCGACTGTCGACGACAACCCACTGCAGACCTCCGGCGGTCCGTTGCCCCACCCTGTTCCGCACACCGGAGTCAGCAAGCTCGCAGACGAAAAAAGCGTGAAGACCTGGCTCAAGGATGGCACTGCCTTGTGGATCCAGCCCAAGGTGGACGGCGTGGCGGTCACGCTGGTGTATGAGCAGGGCAAGCTGACCCGAGCCATCAGCCGCGGCGATGGCCTCAGCGGCCAGGACTGGACGCAACAGGCACACCTCATCAACGCCATCCCCCAGCAATTGCCTGTGCCTGAAAATCTGGTACTGCAAGGCGAACTTTACTGGCGCCTGACCGATCATGTGCAAGCGACTTCCGGCAGCGTCAACGCACGCAGCAAGGTTGCAGGCCTGATGTCACGGCAGACCATCAGCCCGGAACAGGCCGACGCTATCGGTCTGTTCGTCTGGGACTGGCCCGCTGGCCCCGCCGACATGCACCAACGCATGAGCGGACTCAAAGCGCTGGGTTTCATTGACAGCGCAGCCTACACGCAACCGTTGGACAGCTTTGCCCAGGCCGCCACGTGGCGCGAATACTGGTATCGCGGCCCATTGCCTTTTGCGACCGACGGGGTGATTTTGCGCAAGGGCCAGCGCCCGCCCGCACAGCGCTGGCAAGCCAGGGCGCCGTATTGGATTGCTGCGTGGAAATACCCTTTCGCCCAAGCGCTCGCCGAGGTACGTCACGTCAATTTCACCATCGGGCGCAGCGGCCGAATCACGCCGGTGCTGGAGCTTGCGCCGTTTCAACTGGACGACCGCACCATCACCCGAATCAGCGTCGGTTCGCTGCAACGCTGGCAAGCACTGGACATTCGTCCCGGCGATCAAGTCGCGGTGAGTCTGGCTGGGCTCACGATTCCAAGGCTCGACGATGTAGTGTCACGCAGGCTTGAGCGAGCCGAGCTGAGCGTGCCACTGGCCAGCGATTACCATGAACTCAGTTGCTGGCAGCTGACGAAAGGCTGTGAGAGTCAGTTTCGGGCACGGCTCGTCTGGCTGAGTGGCAAGAAAGGTCTTGGTCTGCCGGGCGTCGGCCCGGGCACTTGGGACAGGCTGATCGAAAGCGGTCAAATCGCCGGATTGCTCGATTGGATGCCCCTGGAACAGGCTCAGCTTGCTAACATTCCCGGCTTCGCCGAGCGCAGCAGCGCTAAACTGTTTCACAGCCTGCAATCCGCCCGGCAACAGCCGTTCCAGACATGGCTCAAGGCTATCGGACTTCCTCCGTCAGGAAGCGCTGCGCTGGGAGATCAATGGGATGCGCTGGCGGCGCGAAGTGCAGAGCAATGGCAAGCCGAACCGGGTATAGGTTCGGGACGCGCCGCGAAACTCAGGGCGTTTTTTCAGGATCAGCAAGTGCAGGCACTGAGCCAGCAATTGCGATCTCAAGGTATTTCAGGTTTTTAGTGTCGGGCTTTCATTTTTCCGCCCGGATTTCATTTTCAAAAGGAGTTCATATGAAGTTTTTTTTGTCGCCGCTGATTGTCTTCGCCAGCTGCACATTGCTGGCCACACCCCTGCTGGCGGCTGAACAGGCGCCGCCGTCAGAGTGCCTGCTCAAGAGTCAGGAAATCAGCAGCAAGATTCAGGATGCCAAAACCGAAGGCAACAAGGCCGAACAGGCGGGCCTGGAGAAGGCCCTGAGCGAGGTCAATGCCAACTGTACGGAAACTTCGCTGCTCAAGCAGCGCGAGCAGAAGGTGCTGGACGCCAAGCGTGAAGTGAGCCGCCGCCAGACCGACCTGAACAAGGCCATGGACAAGGGCGATCCGGAGAAGATCAACAAGCGCAAGGACAAGCTGGCCGAGTCACGCAAAGAGCTGCAGGACGCGCAGACCGAACTCGAGAAAGTCCAGCCCGACGAGTGATCGCATCTTGAGCAACGCTGTCATGACTACAGCGTTGCAGACGGCTCTTCAGGCAGGTTGTCAGGACGCAGCCGGGAAAGCCGATACACCGAACAGCGCAATGATCAGACCCATACCGACCAGCCAGATCAGCGAGCGCAGTGCCGCGAGGTCGGCCAGATAGAAGATGATGTACAACAGGCGACTGGTGATGAACAGCACCGCCAGTACATCAATGGTCACCAACTGCGCATTGCCCGCGATGTGGGCAATGATCACCGCAGCCGCGAACGCCGGAATGGCCTCATAGCTGTTGAGTTGAGCCGCGTGCGCACGTCTCGGGAAGCCTTCAAGCTTGTCGAGAAATGCACGCGGGTCGTGATTGTTCCCCGAACCGAACTTGCCGCTGCCGAACTTGGCAATGCCCGCACACACAATCGGTAGAAGGATCGCGACCAATACGCACCAGAAAGCAACTGTCATACGTCCATCCTTATAGTTTCAGCTTCATCAGAAGCATGCCGAGCAAGACCAGCCCACAGGCTAAGAGCCGGGGACGGCCGAAAGGTTCTTTCAGATAATGCATGCCGAACAGGACCACAAGCACCACGCTGATCTCCCGAAGCGCTGCCGCTTCAGCCACCGACCCGATCTGCATTGCCCACAATACCAGCGCGTAGCTGAACAATACGCACAACCCGACTGCCAGCCCAAGCCGCCACTGCTCACGCCAGAACAGGGTGAATGCCGACCGTCTGTAACACATTGCCAATGCAGGAAAGGGCCAGGCGCTGACCAATGTCAGCCAGACCAGATAATCCAGGGGCAGTGCGCCCAGTTTGAGGGCCTGACCGTCGATCCAGGTGTAGCTGCCGATGCAGATGCCGATCAGCCCGACGACAGGAAGCATCGACCAAGGCAATCGCGCTCCGCCGCCGCCCTGCCATAACAGACAGATCATGCCGCTGGGGATGAGCAGGATACCCAGTATTTGCTGAGTGCTCAGGTGCTCGCCAGCAAAGGTCAACGTCAAACCCAGCACCACCAGTGGTGAAAGCCCACGCATGAGCGGATAGACCAGCCCCAGATCGCCGACTCGATAGGCTTGAATGAGCAACACGCGGTACAGCAGCTCGAAAAGCGCAGACGCCACCAGCCAGGGCCAGACGGCAGGGGCTGGTGGCGTGACGAATGCGACTGCGCAGACGGCAAACAGCAGTGCCACCGCATCCATGCTTGCGATGACAAGCACGCGCTCGCCGCTGAACTTGACGAGCGTGTTCCATGTGGCGTGCAGCACGGCTGCAATCAACACCAGAACCGTTGCCAGCACTGATCCACTCCTTGACGTTCAGGTTATGTAAACCGAGCGCCGAGCATACCGGATCAACGTCCGGCCAAGTCGGTTCAATGCCGTTCTGGACTCATGCGCGGCGTACCTGGTACCGGCTCAGGCCAGTCGGGGGAACAACAGACGGAAGGTGGTGAACGCTCCCGGCTGGCTTTCAACCGTGACCTGCCCTTCGTGCAGGCTCATGATCGAGCGCACGATGGCCAATCCCAGCCCTGTCCCGCCCTTCTGACGGGCGCGGCTGACATGCACCCGATAGAAGCGGTCGAACAGACGCGGCAAGTGCTCAGCCTCTATCCCGTCGCCCGCATTGCGTACCGCCAGCGACACTTCATTCGCGTTGTGGGCGAGTGTGACGGTGATGGCACTGCCCGCCGTTGCGTGCCGGATGGCGTTGGAGAGCAGGTTCGAAATGGCACGCTGGATCATCAGTCTGTCGCCCATGGCCACTGCATCGCCCCTGACTTCAATGTCGATGGCGCGCTCTTCGGCGGAAGACGAAAACAGCTCGATCACTTTTTCCGACTCTTCGCGAAGGTCCACGGCCTCGAAAGACAGCGGTGCCGCTGGCTGGCTCACGCTGGCCAGAAACAGCATCTGGGAAATCATCCGCGACATGCGTTCCAGCTCTTCGGTGCAAGACTCAAGCGCCTGCTTGTAATCTTCTGCTGGCCGCTCTCTCGACAATGTGACCTGAGCCTTGCCCATCAGGTTACTCATGGGCGAGCGCAGTTCATGGGCCAGATCGTCCGAGAACTGCGACAACTGCTGAACATCCCCATCCAGCCTGTGGAGCATGAAGTTCACCGCGTGGGCCAGGTCGCGCAATTCGTCCGGCAGGCCTTTGACTTTCATGCGGTGCGACAGGTCGCGGGCCGAAATCAATGAAGTGACTTTTCTGAACGCATCCAGCGGCCTCAGTCCACGACGCACTACCCACCAGGCACCGAGCCCGACCAGCAACAGAATCACTGGCAGCACCACGAACGTGGACATGACGTACGCATGCAGCAGCGTTGCATCGTTCTGTCGGTCCATCGTCAGCAGGACCAGAATATTCTCGTCGGTCTTGAGACGCAGGTATCGGTAGCCCATCAGGATGCGGTGACCTTCGACCGACTCCAGTTGCCGAAAACCCTGAGACTGACCGTCCGCGTCGGGGATCGGCAGATCCATGTCTTCATCCTTGCCCAGCGCCATCAGTCGTTTGCGAGGGGTGCCAGCATCGAGAATGATCAGCGACAGACTGTCGTGGCCGATGATCTGGTCACGCACGGTATGCGGGTAATAGGTGATGTCCGAGACCGACAGAAAGCCTTCGCTCATGGCGTGCTCGATCTGCGCAAACTTCTCGTTCACGTTGTCTTCGGCGCGCAGGTCCAGTTGGCGTGAAATAGCCGCGTAGGCAAACACCTCCATCACCAGCACCAGCAATGCCATCAAGGCGGTGACGGTGAGCCCCAGCCGCGTCGAAAGACGGGTCGGTCTCATTCGCGAACTTCCAGCACGTAGCCGACGCCGCGCAGGGTGTGGATCAGTTTGCTCTCGAAGGGGTCGTCGATCTTCGCGCGCAGACGCCGGATCGACACCTCCACCACGTTGGTGTCGCAGTCGAAGTTCATGTCCCAGACCAGAGAAATGATCTGAGTCCGGGACATGACCTCACCGCTATGGCGCATCAGCAAGTGCAGGAGCGCAAACTCCTTGGTGGTCAGGTCGATGCGCTGCTTGCCCCGGAACGCGCGATGCCGACCCTGATCCAGTTCAAGGTCGCCGACCTGCAGCACCTTAGGTGTGGTGAGTGGCTCGCAGCGACGCATCAGCGTACGAACCCTGGCCAAAAGCTCGGGAAACTCGAAGGGCTTGACCAGGTAATCGTC
Source organism: Pseudomonas californiensis (assembly GCF_021147775.1). Classification (GTDB taxonomy): domain Bacteria; phylum Pseudomonadota; class Gammaproteobacteria; order Pseudomonadales; family Pseudomonadaceae; genus Aquipseudomonas; species Aquipseudomonas californiensis. The sequence goes on along the minus strand of NZ_JAGTPK010000001.1, from coordinate 423,219 downwards.
CGCGCCCATTTCCAGCCCCTTGACCCGTTCTTCAAGGCGGCCTCGTGCAGTGACCATCATGATGCGGGTGTTGACGGTTTTTCTGAGCCGGGCCAATACCTCCCAGCCGTCCATCTCGGGCAGGTTCACATCGAGAATCACGACATCGTAGGCTTGATGCTGAGCAAGATAGAGCCCGTCGAGCCCGGTATTGGCAATATCAACGACATAACCACTTTCGGTCAGACCCTGATGCATGTACTCGGCAGTTTTCGGCTCGTCCTCGACGACAAGGATGCGCATGGAGAGGTTTCCTGTTTGATTGACCGCTGATGCCGGGTGACTTCACACATGACGGGGGACGGTATTCGCCACCTCGTCAAAAGACCTTTCATCAACAGCCCGATTGAGTCACTGGACCCTGCAACCGATATCGGCTTCAGGGCCAAACGCTTGATCCCACAACATCATCTGTTCAGGTCTGAAAGCGACGTCATGTCATGCGACCCAAATCCTGGATAATCCCCGGAAAAACACCAGCGCGAAGCTTCTCGCACACTTGGTTTTCAGCCACGCGACGGGGGCCGCAGTGTAGTGGATATGAAAAGTGTATTGGAAAAGAAGCCGGGTCATTCTTTAATAACGATATTGTAATTTTGCGGCAATCCCTCTGATAACTCCCTTTGCATAAAGTCCTCGTATTCAAGTTCGGCAGCCCTCCAGGGGCGTCGATTTTTTTTATTGAATCGGGGTGTTTTATGCAAAGGGAGTGTCACGTACGTGCCTGGGTCTAAAGTGTTTTGCGCGACGTCCCGCATGAGCCAGGGCGTGTTCGTCCTGTTATTGCCATTGATCATGGCCAGCACGGCACAGGCCCAGAGCATGAGCCTGCCGCAGGCCCTGCAAGCGGCCTTTGCCCAAAACCCTGAGCTTGCCGCAGCACAATGGGAAATCGGCATTTCCGAGGGTGAGCGCCAGCAGGCGGGGCTGATTCCGAACCCGGTGCTTTCGTGGGAAACCGAAGACACGCGGCGTGAAACCAGCACCACCACGGTCATGCTCAGCCAGGCGCTGGAACTGGGTGGCAAACGAGGAGCGCGTATCGACGCCGCGAGCCGGGGCCGGGATGCTGCCGGGATCGAACTGGAGATGCGCGGCAACGAATTACGCGCCCAAGTAACTCAGGCGTTCTACGCAGCCGTGCGTGCCCAGGCAGGGCTGGATCTCGCGAAGCAATCGCAGACGCTCGCTGCACGTGGCCTGCAAGTGGCCGATGGACGGGTTCGCGCCGGCAAGACATCGCCCGTCGAGGCCACGCGTGCGCAGGTTCAGTTGGCTGAAACGGACCTGCTGGTACGCCGCGCTGAAACGCAGAAAGCCAACAGCTACCGCGAGCTCGCGCGGGCGACAGGCTCGCCAACGGCTACGTTCGAGCGACTTCATTACCAAAATCTGTCACCGGGTAAATCCCTTCCTGCGCCACGCCTGTTGAGCGCCGTCAATCAGACCGCCGAGCTGCGCCTCGCGCACGCGCGCATCGAACAGCGCGAAGCCTCGCTGGGCTCGGAGCGGGCCAAGCGTATCCCCGACCTGACCGTCAGCGTGGGCAGCCAGTACAGTCGCGAAGAGCGTGAGCGTGAGCGTGAGCGTATCAATGTGGTGGGGCTGTCGATGCCGATCCCACTGTTTGATCGTAATCAGGGCAACGTTCTCTCGGCATCACGCCGGGCAGATCAGGCCCGCGACCTGCGCAACGCCGCTGAACTCAAGCTGCGCACCGAAACCCAGTCGGCGCTTGATCAATGGGCGACCGCGGCGCAGGAAGTGGAGTCGTTCAATCAGGTCATCCTGCCCGCTGCGCAGCGAGCCGTGGACACCGCCACACGCGGTTTCGAGATGGGCAAGTTCGGTTTCCTCGAAGTTCTGGACGCACAGCGAACACTGATTTCGGCCCGAGGCCAATACCTCGAATCGCTGGCGACCGCCACCGAGGCCAGCGTGACTATCGAACGCATTTACGGCGATCTCGACCGGTTCAGCATCACCCCCTGATAGCCCCTTTCCGTACCAATCGAGCGTATTGCGATGTGCGCGTGAACGTGATCGCCGGGAGCACTCATGAATAAACAACGAAGCCTTGCCATTGCTTTGGCAGTGGTCGCACTCATTGGTCTGGGCAGCGTGACGGTGGGGGATCAGTTATCGCCATTCACCGCCAAGGCCCAGCCAGCCAGCAAAGAACACACAGACGAATCCCCTGACGACCATGCCCAGGAGCAGGGGCACGACGAGGACAGCCACGACAATGAAGCGAAACGTCCGGACACCGCCCCGTCCGAGGCAGCCCACGAGGAAGAAGAAGGTCATATCGAGCTGACAGAAGCACAGGTCAAGGCGGCCGGAATCGAACTGGTCACTGCTGCGCCTCGGCAAATGGGCAGCACCGTGACCTTTCCCGGTGAAATCCGCTTTGACGAAGACCGCACGGCGCACGTCGTGCCGCGCGTGGCCGGGGTCGTCGAATCGGTCAAGGTCGACCTCGGGCAGACGGTCAAGAAAGGCCAGGTGCTGGCCGTGATCGCCAGCCAGCAGATTTCTGATCAGCGCAGCGAGCTCGACGCGGCACAGCGACGGCAGGAACTGGCGCGGCTGACCTTGCAACGCGAGAAGAAGCTGTGGGAGGACCGGATCTCGGCCGAACAGGATTACCAGCAGGCTCGCCATGCGTTCCAGGAAGCCGACATCAGCCTGGCCAACGCCCGGCAAAAGCTCAGTGCCATTGGCGCAAGCCTTAAACCCTCGGCAGGCAACCGGTACGAACTGATTGCCCCGTTTGACGCCACGGTCGTGGAAAAGCACCTCGGCATCGGCGAAGTGGTCAACGAAGCCAGCAATGCCTTCACCCTGTCGGACTTGTCACGGGTCTGGGCGACCTTCGGCGTCGCGCCCAAAGACTTGGACAAAGTGGTGGTCGGCCGACCGGTGATGGTCAGTGCGCCCGACCTCAATGCCAGGGTGGAAGGACGGGTGGGCTATGTCGGCAGCTTGCTGGGCGAACAGACCCGCGCCGCGTCGGTCCGCGTGACGCTCGCCAACCCACAGGGCGCCTGGCGTCCCGGCCTGTTCGTGTCGATCGACGTGGCGGCCGAGCAGACCCTTGCGGCGGTCAGCCTGCCCGAGTCGGCAATCCAGACCGTCGAAGACAAACCGTCCGTTTTCGTTCGCAACGCCGAAGGCTTCCAGGTGCTGCCCGTGACGGTCGGGCGTCGCGATGGCGGCTACGTGGAAATCCTTCAAGGCCTGGCCGTCGGCACCCAAGTGGCCGCTGCGGGCAGCTTCATCCTCAAGTCAGAGCTGGGCAAAGGCTCCGCCGAGCACGCCCATTGATCTGCTTCACGAGGGAGCCTTTCCATGTTTGAACGGTTGATTCAATTCGCGATTGAACAACGCATCGTCGTCATGCTCTCGGTCCTGCTGATGGCAGGGCTGGGCATCGCCAGCTATCAAAAGCTGCCGATCGATGCAGTGCCTGACATCACCAACGTACAGGTCCAGATCAACACATCCGCGCCAGGCTTTTCACCGCTTGAAACCGAGCAGCGGATCACCTTTGCCATCGAAACCAACATGGCCGGGCTGCCCGGCCTGCAACAGACACGCTCGCTGTCCCGTTCTGGCCTGTCACAGGTCACGGTGATTTTTGAAGACGGCACTGATCTGTTCTTCGCCCGCCAGCTGGTCGGCGAGCGGCTGCAAATTGCCAAGGATCAGTTGCCCGAAGGCGTCGACGCGATCATGGGGCCGATCTCCACCGGGCTTGGCGAGATTTTCCTGTGGACGGTCGAGGCAAAGCCCGGCGCCCTGAAGGAAGACGGCACGCCCTACACCGCCACCGACCTGCGGGTGATTCAGGACTGGATCATCAAGCCGCAGTTGCGCAACGTGCCGGGCGTGGCCGAAATCAACACTATTGGCGGCTTTGCCAAGCAGTACCAGATCGCCCCGGACCCCAAGAAACTTGCGGCCTACAAGCTGACCCTCAATGACCTGGTCGCTGCACTGGAACGCAACAACGCCAACGTGGGCGCAGGCTATATCGAACGTGGCGGTGAACAACTGCTGATCCGCGCACCGGGTCAACTCGGCACCCTCGATGATATCGCCAACATCGTGATTGCCAATGTTCAGGGCACGCCTATCCGGATCAGCAGCGTGGCTGACGTCGGCATCGGCAAGGAAATGCGTTCTGGCGCTGCCACCGAAAATGGCCGTGAAGTGGTATTGGGCACAGTGTTCATGCTGATCGGCGAAAACAGCCGAACCGTGTCGCAGGCCGTTGCCGCCAAACTCGCCGACATCAACCGCACATTGCCCAAGGGCATCGAAGCGGTAACGGTCTATGACCGCACCAACCTCGTTGAAAAGGCCATCGCGACCGTCAAGAAGAACCTGGTCGAAGGTGCGATTCTGGTCATCGCGATTCTTTTTCTGTTTCTTGGCAACATCCGCGCGGCGCTGATCACCGCGATGGTGATACCGCTGGCGATGCTGTTCACCTTCACCGGGATGTTCACCAACAAAGTCAGCGCCAACCTGATGAGCCTCGGCGCATTGGACTTCGGCATTATTGTTGATGGCGCGGTGGTGATCGTCGAGAGCTCGATTCGGCGGCTCGCCCATGCGCAGCAAAAACACGGGCGCATGCTGACCCGTGCCGAGCGCTTTCACGAAGTGTTTGCTGCCGCAAAAGAAGCCCGTCGGCCGCTGATTTTCGGCCAGTTGATCATCATGGTCGTCTACCTGCCGATCTTTGCCCTCACCGGCGTGGAAGGCAAGATGTTCCACCCGATGGCCTTCACTGTGGTGATCGCTCTGCTCGGCGCGATGATCCTGTCGGTCACTTTCGTACCCGCCGCCATTGCCATGTTCGTCACCGGCAAGGTCAAGGAAGAAGAAGGCTTTGTGATGCGCACCGCACGCCAACGCTATGCGCCCGTATTGACCTGGGTGCTGGGGCATCGCTGGATCGTGTTCACCCTGGCCTTCGTGCTGATCGTACTGTCGGGCTTCACCGCAAGCCGCATGGGCAGCGAGTTCATCCCGAGCCTGAGCGAAGGTGACTTTGCCTTGCAGGCGCTGCGCGTGCCCGGCACCAGCCTGACCCAGTCGGTGGACATGCAGCAGCGGCTTGAAAAAGCCGTGCTCGAAAAAGTCCCGGAAGTGCAGCGCATGTTTGCGCGGACCGGCACCGCAGAAATTGCCGCCGACCCGATGCCGCCGAACATCTCCGACAGCTACGTGATGCTCAAACCGCAAAGCGAATGGCCAGACCCGGACAAATCCCGCGACACCCTGATCGCGGAGCTGCAACAGGCGGCCGCCAGCGTGCCCGGCAGTAATTACGAACTGTCCCAGCCGATCCAGTTGCGCTTCAACGAGCTGGTGTCGGGCGTGCGCAGCGATGTGGCCGTCAAGGTGTTCGGTGACGACATGAACGTGCTGAACCAGACCGCCGCCAAAATCGCCACTGCCTTGCAGAAAGTGCCGGGCGCCTCAGAGGTCAAGGTCGAGCAGACCACCGGCCTGCCAGTACTGACGATCAATATCGACCGCGACAAGGCGGCTCGCTATGGCCTGAACGTGGCCGATGTGCAGGACGCCATCGCCATCGCTCTGGGCGGTCGTCAGGCGGGCACGTTGTATGAAGGTGATCGTCGTTTCGACATGGTGGTGCGTCTGTCCGAATCACTGCGCACCGACGTGGCCGGGCTGTCGAGCCTGCTGATCCCGGTACCTGCCAGTGCGGGCGCCGCCAATCAGCAGATCAGCTTCATTTCACTGTCGCAGGTCGCCAGCCTGGACCTGGTGCTGGGCCCGAACCAGATCAGCCGCGAGAACGGCAAGCGCGTGGTCATCGTCAGCGCCAACGTACGGGGTCGCGACCTGGGTTCATTCGTCGAGGAAGCGGGCGAAACCATCAACAACGGCGTGCAGATCCCGGCGGGCTACTGGACCAACTGGGGCGGTCAGTTCGAACAACTGCAATCGGCAGCCAAGCGCCTGCAAGTGGTCGTGCCGGTGGCCCTGCTGCTGGTGCTGACGCTGCTCTTTCTGATGTTCAACAACCTCAAGGACGGGCTGCTGGTGTTCACCGGCATCCCGTTCGCGTTGACCGGCGGCGTCATGGCGCTGTGGCTGCGGGACATTCCCTTGTCCATCTCCGCAGGCGTCGGCTTCATCGCACTTTCGGGCGTGGCCGTGTTGAACGGGCTGGTGATGATCGCCTTCATTCGCAGCCTTCGCGAAGAAGGCCATTCGCTGTACGACGCGATCAACGAAGGCGCCCTCACCCGCCTGCGCCCGGTCCTGATGACCGCGCTGGTCGCCTCGTTGGGGTTTATCCCCATGGCGCTCGCCTCCGGCACCGGCGCCGAGGTGCAACGGCCACTGGCGACCGTGGTGATTGGGGGAATTCTCTCGTCCACAGCGCTGACTCTGTTGGTGTTGCCGGCGCTTTATCAGTGGGCACATCGGCGAGAGGAAGAGCTGACCTGAAACAGTTTTCCTGCCCCAGCAAAAAGCGCCCCTCGGGGCGCTTTTTTCATTACAGAACGTTTAGCGGATACTCGACGATGACCCTCACTTCATCCAGGTCAGACTCGAATGCAGTGGCTCGGGTCGTGGCCTGACGAATACGCAGTGACAGGTCTTTCAGGTTGCCGGTCTGGACGATGTATTTGGCCTCGATATCACGCTCCCAACGCTTCTGGTCGGTCAGCGGGTTGCCCTGTGCATCGCGGCGCATGTAGGTGCTGTTGGCGTTGGAGTAATCCGCATCGGTGCCTTTGCCGTAGCGGGTCATGAACGACAGACCGGGCACGCCGAAGGTGGACATGTCGAGGTTATAGGTGACCATCCACGAGCGCTCTTTTGGCGAGTTGAAATCGCTGTACTGAATGGAGTTGGCCAGATAGATCGAGTCGGATTGCCGCAGGTAATCGAAGTCATCGTCGCCTTCGTTGCGCTGGTGCGACAGCGACACGGTGTGCGCGCCGTATTGCAGGGCGACTTTGGCACTCCAGATGTCGTTGTCGAATTCGCCGAGGAGTTTTTTGCCCTCGTCGGTCGCGTTGTAATAGTTGAGGCTGCTGGTCAGCGAAAGCTCATCGGTGAGCGGCAGCACGTAGGAGCCTGAGGCGTATTTCTGGTCCCACGCATCTTTCAATCGGCTGGTGTAGAGCGCCAGGCTCAAGCGGTCGGTGGCCTGGTAATCGCCGCCGAAATACGCCACCCACGGCGAGTCGACCGCACCGGCGTAAAACGTGGCGAAGCCGTCACGCATGTTGCTGGAGACCGGCTGACTCATCGAGTGCAGACGGCCGCCTTGCAGGGTCAGGCCACTGATGCTGTTATTGACGGCGGTGACGCCTCGAAAGCTCTCCGGCAACAGACGAGCATCGCCGAACGCGACCACCGGTGTGGAAGGGAATACATCGCCCACATTGACTACGGTGTCGAAGGCCCTGGCCTTCAGCGAGCCACCCACTTTGCTGTATTCATCACGGGCGTTGCCCTCACCGTCGACCGGCATGACATCGAATGCACTGCGCCCGCCATTGCGGCCATCCCCGGTGTCGAGCTTGAGACCCACCATGGCGAATGCATCCACACCAACGCCAAAGGTGCCCTGGGTGAAACCCGACTGAAAGCGGCCGATGATGCCGTGTGCCCAGGCTTCGGAATAACCATTGCCGGTCGGGCTTGATTCACCGTTGCGGTGGTCGCGGTTCATGTAGAAATTGCGGTTGAGCACCGTAAGCGTGCTGCCCTCGATGAAGCCTTCCTTTTGCTCTTCAGCAAAAGCGGCCATGGGCGTGACGCCCGCCAGGGTTGAACACAAGGCGAAAGAGAATTTTCCAAAAGGATTCATGTGCGCTCCGTCCGATTCGGCAGATTGTTTTAAACGCGAAGAGCTGGCGTATTCTTTTTATAAATCCGAGCGCGGCCAGTCGTGCACAATCTTGAAGCGGCGCAGATAACGCCGAGGTGACGGGAAAATTACAAATATGAAAGAACGGCAGTTTCAAGTCCCTGCGCTGGAACCGATCACGTTCCGCATACTCGCCACCTGCTGCGCGGATGAGCCGTTGAGCCGTTGAGCGGGCTTGCAGAACAAAACAGCTGAACTGTCCGGGGCATCTTTTTCAAGGAGCACAGCATTGCCAGCAAAGTCTGATGCCAACACTGACAAGACCGACTCTGCATGGTCGGTGCTTTTGATATTCCTTCGCCTGGGCCTTACCTCATTTGGTGGCCCGATTGCGCACCTGGGTTACTTTCGCGAAGAGTTCGTGGCCCGTCGCCAATGGCTCAGCGAGCGCAGCTATGCCGATCTGGTTGCGCTGTGCCAGTTTCTTCCGGGCCCGGCCAGCAGTCAGGTCGGTATCGGGCTGGGTCTCTCGCGCGCTGGTTATTCTGGTGCGCTGGCGGCATGGGCCGGCTTCACGCTGCCGTCGGCGCTTGTGCTGGTTCTGTTTGCACTGGGCTTGTCGTCGTCGGGCAGCAGCTTTCCAGAGGGCGTATTGCATGGGCTGAAGATTGTCGCGGTAGCGGTTGTCGCTCAGGCGGTCTGGGGCATGGCGCGTAACCTGTGCACCGATGTGCCGCGCGTGATGATTGCGATTTTCGCTGCCTGCGCGACGCTGCTGTGGCCCAACGCAATGGGACAGATTGGCGTGATCATCGCTGCCGCCGTCATTGGCCTGCTGCTGTTCAAACCGGCCCACGTCACACCTGCGGAGTCGCTGCCGATTTCGATCAGCCGCAAGACCGGCATCGTATCGCTGGTGCTGTTTTTCGGTGTGCTGATCGGGCTGCCGCTGTTGATACAGGTCTGGCCAAGCCAGACACTGGCCATGATCAACGCTTTCTATCGGGCGGGCTCACTGGTATTTGGCGGCGGACACGTCGTACTGCCGCTGCTCCAGGCCGCCACGGTGCCCAGTGGCTGGGTCGACAACGACACCTTTCTGGCCGGTTATGGACTGGCACAAGCGGTGCCGGGGCCGCTGTCCACGTTCGCCGCCTTTCTCGGCGCGTCCATGGCCGAGCAACCTTCCGGCTGGCTGGGTGCTGCGGTCTGCCTCGTGGCTATATTCGCGCCCTCATTCCTGCTGGTCATCGGGGTGCTGCCCTTCTGGGAGCAACTCAGGCACAGCGTGCGTACCCGCTCGGCACTGGCCGGCATCAACGCTGGCGTGGTCGGGCTGCTGCTGGCGACGCTGTATAACCCGGTCTGGACGAGCGCGATCTTCACACCGCTGGATTTCGGGCTGGCGCTGCTGGCGCTCGTGGCGCTGATGTTCTGGAAGCTTGCGCCATGGCTGGTCGTACTGGGCAGCGGCCTGACGGGATGGGCGCTGAGCAGCTTCATGTGAGGCTGCTCAAAACGCCTCAAGAGGTGCGGTCAGGTCAGGCAGGCGACAACTGCCCCCTCATGATCTGGGCATAAATGTCACGATCGACGTTTCCGCCGGACAGGATAATGCCGACCTTTTTGCCTTTCATCTGCTCGCGTTCCAACATCAGGGCGGCCAGCGCGGCAGCCCCGGCGCCCTCGGCCAGGTTGTGAGTGTCGGTGTAATAGACGCGCATCGCTTCGGCAATCTGCGCATCGTTCACCGAGACGATTCGCGCCGCGCCTGCCGCATAGACGCTGAACGCTTCGGCAACAGGTTTTCGCACCGCCAGGCCGTCGGCAAAGGTATTGGCTGACACGGTTTCGCGCAAATCACCCGCTTCGAACGACAGCTTTGCCGCTTCGGCTTCGGTAGACACCACGCCGACCACTCGCGTGTTGAGCTGCAGCGCATCGCGGGCGGCGATCACGCAGCAAATACCGGACCCACAGCCAATCGGCACATAAACCACATCCAGGTCTGGTACTGCGCTGAAAAGCTCCCAGGCATAAGTCGCCACGCCCCTGACCAATTCCCGGTGATAGGGCGGCACCAGATAAAGCTCGTGCTGCTGCGCCAGCCGCGCGGCCTCTTCGCGGGCTTGATCGAAATCATTGCCGGACTCAACCACCTCGCCGCCAAAACCGCGCATGGCGTTGTTCTTCTCCAGCGAGTTGCCATGTGGCACGACGATCAGCGCTTTCATGCCCTGCGCACGGGCGGCAAGCGCCAGGCTCTGGCCGTGGTTGCCACGGGTGGCAGTCACGATGCCTTGCGTCTCGGGATGAGTGCGCTTGAGCCAGCGCATGAACGTAATGCCTCCACGCACCTTGAAGGCGCCGGTCGGCGTGTGGTTTTCATGTTTGACCCACACCGTGCAGCCCAGGCGCTGAGCCAGCAGCGGCCACGCATATTGGGGTGTGGCGGGCATGACTTGATAAACCTGATGCGCTGCGTCCTCGATATCGTCCCGGGTCAATCCGTGCATGGTTCTGGTCTCCGACGTTTTACGCAGGGTGATCAAAAATTGAGCGGCTGGCTTTCAAAAAACTGACCTGACCTTTGCCGGAACGGTGAGTAAGATGATGCCTATGAAATCTCCAGCCCTGGACACATCAGCGTTGCTCGTCGAGCCGGTCCGTCGTCTCGAGGCAGGGCCGTGGATGATCGAATTACTGGCGCCCTCGCCCTATGAGGCACGCTATGTGGCCAGCCAATCGGCGGTCGGCTTTGCCTTCGACAGCCAGCGTGGCACACACGCGATTGGCAGCGACCGGATCAGCCCCTTTCAGGCCATTGCCAATGGCCTGGCATTTGTACCCAAAGGCTGCGACGTGTTTTCCAGCTCGGCGCAGGGCGGCGAATACTTGCGAGTCATACGCACCGACGGCATGCAGCTGATCGGCACGCGCCCGTTCAACAACCTTGTTGATCCGCAAGCGATCCTCATCGCACAACGTATGCGCAAGGCGTTTTTGAATGCCGCTGTTGAAAACGACTGGGAAAACTGGGCGTGGGCTCTGGCTGAGCGGGCGAGCGGTATTGATGCAGTGGCAGAACCATCGCGTGGATCAATCACCGCAAGGCGGCTGCAACAGCTTGATGAGTTCATCGACGCAGGGCTTGAGAGCCCGCTGAGCGTACAGGCCATGGCCGCGCTGCTGGGCTTGTCCGAAGGCTATTTCATACGCGCCTTTCGTGAAGCAACGGGGCAAAGCCCGCACAGTTACCTGATTGATCGACGTCTGGCACGTGCCCGATACTTGTTGCGCTGCACAACGAAGCGTGTGGTGGATATTGCGCAAGCCTGCGGTTTTTCATCTCAGGCCCATATGACCACGGTATTTAAACAGCGCCTGGGAACAAGCCCGACAAAGTTACGGGGTTAGAGGCAGCTTATAAACACCTGACATGACGGTTATCATTTTAAAAATAAACAGAAGTGGCGATGCCTGTTAAAGACGCGCCGTCAACTTGCGACAAAAAAAAGCGTCCCGAAGGACGCTTAAAAGATTCGCCTCAACCAAAGGAGCCGCGGAGCTACTCAAGGCGAATGGGGTTGCTGTGCAGCGCATATCGGGCATCAGCTTTCGGACTTGGTCGACTGCTCCGGCTTGGCCTGCTCGTCGGCATTGACGAAGCGTTCGTTCTGGCTACGGCTCTGCTCCTGGAAGCGCAGTTCCTGCGCAAGGCGCATCTTGTCAGCAGCCGGGGTGGCGAAATCACTGCCGTCGTCGGCGAAAGCAGCAGTACTCGACAGAGCAATTACAGTCAGGGCCATCGATTTGATCAGTTTCATCATCATTACCTCTTTAGACTGAAAGGGACCTGCGAAACGCTCAGCGCTCGTCAGGGATGAGCCAATCTTACGCAGGGGCAGTTAACAGGAAGGTGAGCAGAGAATGACAATATTGTTAGAAAGAGAATGTGCCGCTAGAAGTAACGCGAGTGATGGACCGTGATGAACATTTCAATATTGTAATGTGGCTGTCACTTTGCGGTTAGCGCCCCACTGTTAACGTTTGATCACACCCAACGGAGACAGAAGAAAATGCGTACCGCCAAATCGTTGTTACTTGCCCTGGTCATGCTTTCCCCAGTGGCAGCATTTGCCGCCATTGATGACGATGCAAGAGCTGCAACTATCATTAAAGACCACCAGGCGAGCGTGCAAAAATACGCCACCACCCACAACAAACCGATGCCAGCCATCACCGAATACAAATACGGTGTGAAACTGGACGTGGCCAAGGTGATCCGCAAGTCTCCCGACACACAGTCCTGCCGGGTGATGCCAAAGCTGATGACGTATGAAGACTCCAAAGGCGAGCTCAAGACAGTTCAGTACCAGATCCTGAGCGGATGCAGAAACAGCCAGTGAGATAAGTCATGCACGGATGCCATTCAAACCCACTTCGTTGACCCGTTTGGCCATCTATCACGGCCCTGCGGGCTAACGTCGTTTGTATTCCCTGCCACACCTCTTCACACCTCTCCCCGCCTCATCCCTTCGATTTTCTGCCGTCCATTTCTCGCTTTTTTGCAACACCGTCGCCGTTGCATGGTCAACGCAAATCCTGTCGCGTCTTGTCGTGATGTGTCTGCACACCCGTCCAGCCCATCAAACTCAGGCTCGGCACGGGTCAACAATGCCCGCCGGGCAGGAATTGAACTGGACCACGGATTTTGGAATGACGGATGCTTGAACTTGCTGCTGCTTTGATTTGCCTCACCTCGCTGCTGACTTACGTAAACTTTCGTTTCGTAGGCCTGCCCCCCACCATTGGCGTGATGGTGACGGCGCTGATGTTCTCGCTGATTCTGCAGGGCCTGAGCTTTCTGGGCTTCCCCGGGCTTGAAGACCGTGTGCAACAGCTGATCAGCCAGATCGATTTCGGCGACCTGTTGATGAACTGGATGCTGTCGTTCCTGCTGTTCGCGGGCGCGCTGCACGTCAACCTTTCTGATCTCAGAAGCTATCGCTGGCCGATTGGCCTGCTGGCCACGTTTGGGGTCGTGATTGCGACCATGATGATCGGCGCACTGGCCTACTGGATTTTCGCCCTGTTCGGCTGGCACGTAAGCCCGCTGTACTGCCTGCTGTTTGGCGCGCTGATTTCACCGACCGACCCCATCGCGGTATTGGGTGTGCTGCGCACCGCCAATGCTTCCAAGCCACTCAAGACCACTATCGTTGGCGAATCGCTGTTCAACGACGGCACTGCCGTGGTGGTGTTCACCGTCTTGCTGGGTATCGCGCAACTGGGCGAAACCCCGACGGTGGGCGAAACCGCCTGGTTGTTCATTCATGAAGCGATCGGTGGCGTGTTATTCGGTGGGCTGATTGGCTACGCCGTCTACCTGATGATCAAAAGCATCGAGCAGTATCAGATCGAGGTGATGCTGACCCTGGCGCTGGTCATCGGTGGCTCGGCCATGGCGTCGGAGCTGCATGTGTCAGGCCCGATCGCCATGGTCGTGGCAGGACTGATCATCGGTAACATGGGACGCAACCTGGCGATGAACGACATGACGCGTCGTTACATGGACGGTTTCTGGGAGCTGCTCGATGACATGCTCAACGCATTGCTGTTTGCGCTGATCGGCATGGAGTTGCTGTTGCTGCCGTTCTCGTGGCAGCACCTGACGGCCGCCAGCCTGTTGGCGGTGGCGATTCTGTTGTCGCGCTTTGTCACCGTGGCGCCGGCCATTCTGCTGCTGCGCCGCTGGCGCCATGTGCCACACGGCACCATCCGCATTCTGACCTGGGGTGGCTTGCGTGGCGGCGTGTCGGTCGCACTGGCGCTGGCCCTGCCCAACGGGCCGGAACGCGACCTGCTGCTGAGCATCACCTACATCGTGGTGCTGCTGTCGATCCTGCTGCAGGGTCTGAGCATCGGCAAACTAGTGCACGCGGTCACGCGCAGTCCGCAGAGCAAAGAATCAACCCATTGAGAAGTCACTGGCCTGCTGCTCGCTCGGCAGGCCGGCTTTCAGGCCCGAGACCTTGAGTCAGCATGAGCCGCGCGCTGGTTGAACGCGGCCACCGCTGCGGCGCCTCTGTATTCGCTGGGCGTCTGGCCTGTTTCCACGCGAAAGTGCCGGTTGAAGTTGGACAGGTTGGCGTAGCCCACTTCAAAGCAGATATCCGAGATCGACATCCGGGTCTGCAATAACAGCCGACAGGCGCGCTGAACCCTCAGTTTGCGCATCAGATCAATGAAGCCATGCCCGGTGATCCGCTTGAAAAAGCGCGAAAAACCCGGGTCGGTCATGTCCAGCCGACGGGCGATCACCGACAACCTGATGTCGCTGGTCAGCTCACTGAGCAGGTAATCGAACGCCTTGTTGATCCGCTCGGAGCTGCGCGCATCCAGAGTCGGCGCATAACAGGTGCTGGCCAGCAGACGGGCCTCCTGTGCAGGCGCCTTCATCAGCGTATTGATCAACTGCAAAAACAGAATCAAACGTTCCAGACCCTGCGCGGTGCCGATCTTTTCCAGCAGCCGGGCGGCCTGCACCGCCGTTGCGCCGGTGAATTCCAGACCACGGCGCGCCTGCTCGAACAAATGCTGCAGATCCCCCAGCTCAGGCAACGTGTTGCGCAGGGCCAGCAATGCCGCGCCGTCGAACTGCAACACCACGTCACGCCCGGACAGATGCTCGCCGGGCGCCAGATCACCAATCCAGTCATGCGGCAGATCAGGCCCGATCAGGGCGACATGCCCCGCATCGAATGCTCCGATGTAATCGCCGGCTACCAGCTTGCCGCTGCCTCGACGGATGAGGTGGATCTCGAATTGCGGATGATGATTCCAGCGGGCCAGCGCATAGGGGTAGTCGTGCTCGTACCAGCGAAAGCAGTGGTCAGGCTCAGGAAGGATGACCTCGAGTTCGGCAGGACGCTGCTCGAATAAAGCGGATCGGCTGTCAGGCATTTCATGCGCCTTTTATCGTTATGGAGGCGTCGTGGACGCGCCAACATACGCCGTCACGACGAGCTCGGGCTAGAGCCGGTTTTACGCCGCACTGATACTTTTTTGATTTCGGACGACCGGCGGGCCGTCGGTTAAAAAAGTATCAGCCCGCCCTCCGTCATGCGTTTGTCCGGACCTTTTCGGACTGATGTAATCAGGTCGTCCGCCATGGCCGCTCAGGCGCAATGCCTGGCCGTGGTCCACAACAAAAATAATAGCTCCCGCCACACAGGCGCGGGGCGGAGAGCACTTCAATGAAGATAAACACAGCGCTGATCCTGTCCGCTGGCCTGTCCTTCGCCCTGGTCAGCCATGCCGCCGAAACCGTGACCATCGCCACCGTGAACAACGGCGACATGATCCGCATGCAACGACTGTCCAAAATCTTCGAACAACAGCATCCCGACGTGAAACTCAATTGGGTGGTGCTGGAAGAAAACGTTCTGCGCCAACGCCTGACCACTGACATCGCCACCCAGGGCGGACAGTTTGACGTGCTGACCATCGGCACCTACGAGACGCCGCTGTGGGGCGCCAAACAATGGCTCGAGCCCATCACCGGTCTGGCGCCGGAGTACGACCTGGAAGACATCTTCCCATCAGTACGCCAGGGGCTGTCCGTCAACAACACGTTGTACGCGCTGCCCTTCTACGGCGAGAGCACAATCACCTATTACCGCACCGACCTGTTCAAACAGGCGGGCCTTAGCATGCCCGAGCATCCCACCTGGACGCAGTTGGGCGAATTCGCAGCCAGGCTCAATCAGCCGGACAAGGGCCTGTACGGCATGTGCCTGCGCGGCAAGGCCGGCTGGGGTGAAAACATGGCGCTGCTCAGCACCATGGCCAACGCCTTTGGCGCGCGCTGGTTCGACGAACAATGGAAGCCGGAGCTGACCAGCCCGGAATGGACCAACGCAGCGAACTTTTACGTCGACACCCTGAAAAAATACGGGCCGCCCGGTGTTACCAGTAACGGCTTCAACGAAACCCTGGCGCTGTTCAACAGCGGCAAGTGCGCCTTGTGGGTAGACGCCAGCGTGGCGGGCTCATTCACCACTGACAAGGAGCAGAGCAACGTGGTCGACAGTGTCGGCTTTGCGCCGGCGCCGACCGAAGTCACCGACAAGGGCTCGTCGTGGCTGTACGCGTGGTCACTGGCGATACCGGCCACGTCCAGACACAAGGATGCTGCAAAAGCGTTCATCACCTGGGCGACCTCCAGGGAATACATCCAGTTGGTGACCGAGAAAGACGGCATCAGCAACGTGCCACCAGGAACCCGAACGTCGACCTACAGCGAGGCTTACCTGAAAGCCGCGCCGTTCGCCAAGGTCACGCTGCAAATGATGCAGCACGCCGACCCTGCGCATCCGTCCGCCAAACCAGTGCCTTATGTCGGCATCCAGTACGTGACGATCCCCGAGTTCCAGGCCATCGGCACCTCAGTGGGCAAGCTGTTTACCGCAGCGCTGACCGGGCAGACCACGGTCGAGCAGGCGCTGGCCTCGGCACAGTCGGTGACGGAACGGGAAATGAAGCGCGCTGGCTATCCGAAGTAAGCACCGCGAAGGGCTTGCGTCCAGAGCAAGCCCGCCGCCTGCACAGGTCATTTATTGAACGGACGATGAACCCATGAAACGACTCGAAGGTAAAAGCGCGCTGATCACCGGATCGGCACGCGGAATAGGGCGCGCCTTTGCGCAGGCGTACATTGACCAAGGCGCGACAGTCGCCATTGCCGACATCAACCTGGAGCGCGCCCAGGCCACGGCACTGGAACTGGGGCCGAGCGCCTATCCGGTCAGGATGGACGTGACCGATCAGGTGTCCATCGATGAGGCGATGGCCGCCGTGGTGACGCACACCGGCAAGCTGGACATCCTGATCAACAACGCCGCACTGTTTGATCTGGCACCGATTGTCGACATCACTCGCGACAGCTTCGAACGGCTGTTTTCGATCAACGTGTCCGGAACCCTGTTCACCCTGCAGGCGGCGGCGCGACAGATGATCAAGCAAGGCCATGGCGGCAGGATCATCAACATGGCCAGCCAGGCCGGGCGTCGCGGTGAAGCGCTGGTGGCGGTCTATTGCGCGACCAAGGCAGCGGTGATCAGCCTGACTCAGTCGGCCGGGCTGGACTTGATCAAGCACGGCATCAACGTCAACGCGATCGCCCCCGGCGTGGTGGACGGCGAACACTGGGACGGCGTCGATGCGATGTTTGCCAAATTCGAGAATCGGCCATTGGGTGAGAAGAAAAAACTGGTCGGCGAGCAGGTGCCTTTTGGACGGATGGGCACGGCACAGGATCTGACCGGCATGGCCGTGTTCCTGGCCTCAAGCGACGGCGAATACGTGGTGGCGCAGACCTACAATGTTGACGGCGGCAACTGGATGAGCTGACGGGCGAGTGCTCCAACGATGAGTCGCCTGGCGAACAAAAGGCCAGCCACCACTTCCATTGCCGAAGCGATTGGCTAAGATGCCCGGACCGCCAGCCCTCAACGGCGGCTCATCGATGCACAGGAGCAAGAATGTCCACTGAAGAGGAGATCGCCATTTCCGGCGGTACACCGATGATCCCCGATCAGCGCCGTGAGCTGATGCTGCGCCAGTTGCGCAAACATCAGGTGCTCAGCGTTCATCAGTTGATGGAGATGTTCGACTGCTCGCACATGACCATCCGCCGTGACATCGCCCTGCTGGAGCAGGAAGGCCGAGCCTACTCAGTGACCGGTGGCGTGCGCATTGCCAGTCAGGTGCACAGCGAGCCCAGTCATCAGTCCAAGGCCGTTGTGGAATTGCCGCAAAAGCAAGGCATGGCAAGACTGGCTGCAGGCCTGCTGCACCCGGACATGACGATCTATCTGGATGCAGGCACCAGCACTCTGGAAATCGTGCCGCACATCGTGGCGCTGTCGGGCATGACCGTGGTCACCAATGACTTCGGCGTGGTGCATGCGCTGGCTGATGCCGGGCATGTGGACGTGATTCACACCGGCGGGTTGCTTGACCACCCTAACCGCTCGAGCGTCGGCGGGCTGGCGGCCGCGACCCTGCGCCAACTGGCAACGGACGTGGCGTTCCTGTCCACCAGCTCGTGGGACTTGCAACGGGGTACCACCACGCCTTCGGCGCTGAAGGTCGAAGTCAAACAGGCTGCCATGCAATCTGCTTCACAGACCGTGCTGGTCGCAACCAGCTCCAAGTACGGCACATTCGGCATGTACAAGGTCGCGGGACTGGATCAGTTCGACACCATCATCACCGACGCCGCCCTCGCCGAAGCCGCCGCCGACGGCATCCGCAAACAACGCATCGAACTGCTGCTCGCCCCGGTGGCCGGCAAGCGCTGAGCCTGAGCCGCACCTCAGTAAGCCTTCGCGAACAAGCTCACTCCCACGAGGACACACTTCACCATCCGTAAGTGTGTGAAATCTGTGGGAGCAGCCGCGCGGCGTTCCGTTTACTGACGAAGAGGTCGGGATGCTCACTGAAAACTTCGGCTCGATATCAAAGCAAAACCACGACTAGAATCGAACAACTCAAACGCCGGCACGCCTAAAAACAAACAGCGCCTTTCCAACGCAATAGCCGCCACACCACTCAATGCGACGCAAGGTGCAGGCTGAGTGCTGGCGCTGATCGGGGGCAATCGGCAGGGATGCCGATTGAGCTGCACCGGGCCATGGATGGCCCCCCTCTAATACCCGCTCACCTTCAAAAACCTCAAAACATCCACACCCTGCATCCATGATGCCGACCCGGGTGCTTTCTCGCGCTTGATGAAAAAAGACTATCGATGTTAATTTTTGTGAAAAATAAAAATACTTCACATTTTTTATTCATTGATCCACTATCCGATTCACAGATCAGAACAATAACGCTCGATGGCCAGCCCCACAGGCATCGGCACTGACTTCAAGGATTACGGCATGAACACTAAAAATGTTGGCGTTATCGGTTTGGGTGCGATGGGTCTGGGCATTGCCCGCTCGCTGCTGCGCAGTGGTTTCAACGTGCACGCCTGTGATGTGCGCACCAGTGTCACCGAAGCGTTTGCACAAGAAGGTGGTGTTGCGTGTGAATCCCCCGCCAGCATGGCAGCTGCCTGCGACGTGATCATTACCGTCGTGGTCAATGCCGAGCAGACCGAAACCGTCCTGTTCGGTGAAAACGGCGCCATTGGCGCACTGCGCCCTGACAGCCTGGTGATTGGATGCGCGACGGTTGCACCCACCTTCGCCGTTGAACTGGGCGAGCGTCTGGCCGCACAGCACCTGCTGTACCTCGACGCCCCGATCTCTGGCGGTGCAGCCAAGGCCGCCGCTGGCCAGATGACCATGATGACCTCCGGCCCGGCTGATTCTTACGCCAAGGCCGAAGCCATCCTCAACGGCATGGCGGGCAAGGTCTACCGTCTGGGTGACGTCCACGGGCTGGGCTCGAAAGTCAAAATCATCAACCAGTTGCTGGCCGGCGTGCACATCGCTGCCAGTGCCGAAGCCATGGCGCTGGGCCTGCGTGAAGGTGTCGACGCCGACGCCCTGTACGAAGTGATCACCAACAGTGCCGGTAACTCGTGGATGTTCGAGAACCGCGTGCCGCATATTCTCAAGGCTGATTACACGCCGCTGTCGGCTGTGGATATCTTCGTCAAGGACCTGGGCCTGGTGCTGGATACCGCACGCAGCAGCAAATTCCCGCTGCCACTGTCGGCCACCGCACACCAGATGTTCATGCAGGCGTCGAGTGCCGGTTTCGGTCGTGAAGACGATTCGGCCGTGATCAAGATTTTCCCGGGCATCGAGTTGCCGAAAGCCAAGCCAGAACAGGCCTGAGGAGCGCACGATGACCCTGACTTCCTCTCGCCCGTTGCTGGGCTGCATCGCCGATGACTTCACTGGCGCAACCGACCTGGCCAACATGCTGGTACGCGGCGGCATGCGTACCGTGCAAAGCATCGGTATTCCCAGCGCCGAAACGGCAGCGGACCTGGACGCCGACGCCATCGTTATCGCCCTAAAGTCGCGCACCACGCCAGCAGCGGATGCCGTTGCCGAGTCGCTGGCGGCACTGGAGTGGCTGCGCGAGCGCGGTTGCGAACAGATTTTCTTCAAGTATTGCTCGACCTTCGACTCCACCGCGGCAGGCAACATCGGCCAGGTCAGCGACGCCCTGCTGGAGAAGCTGGGCAGCGACTTCACCGTGGCCTGCCCGGCCTTCCCGGAAAACGGCAGGACGATCTTTCGCGGCCATCTGTTCGTGCAAGACCAGTTGCTCAGCGAATCGGGCATGCAGAATCACCCGTTGACGCCAATGACCGACGCCAATCTGGTGCGCGTGCTGCAAGCCCAGACTTCCAGCAAAGTGGGCCTGCTGCGCTATGACAGCATTGCGCAAGGCGTCGAAAGCGTGCGCAACAAAATCGCTGACCTGCGTGCCGATGGCGTGCGCATGGCGATTGCCGACGCCGTATCGGATGCCGATCTGTACACCTTGGGCGAAGCCTGCGCCGACCTGCCTCTGTTGACCGGTGGCTCGGGCATGGCGCTGGGCCTGCCTGGCAATTTCCGCAAGGCGGGCAAGCTGCGCGACATCGACGCCGCGAAGCACGTTGCAGTCGGCGGCGGTGAAGTGGTGCTGGCCGGCAGTGCGTCAGTGGCCACCAACGGCCAGGTCGCAGCATGGCTGGAAAGCAATCGCCCTGCCCTGCGCATCAATCCGCTGGAGTTGGCCGCTGGCAAACCGGTGGTCGAACAAGCGCTGGCCTTCGCCAGAGATGCCGGGCAAACCGTGTTGATTTACGCAACCAGTACGCCGGATGAAGTCAAAGCCGTGCAGAAAGAACTGGGCGTCGAGCGCTCCGGTGCGATGGTGGAAGACGCGCTCGGCGAGATCGCCAAAGGCTTGCTGGACGCAGGCGTACGCCGCTTCGTTGTCGCCGGTGGCGAAACATCCGGTGCCGTGGTTCAGGCCCTGGGTGTGCAACTGCTGCAGATCGGCACGCAGATTGATCCCGGTGTACCGGCCACTTTCAGCGGCGGCGACGTCCCGCTGGCACTGGCGCTGAAATCCGGCAACTTCGGCGCGCGCGACTTCTTCGCCAAGGCCCTCAAGCAACTGGCGGGGGAAGCCTGATGATTGATGAACAGGCCCTGCGTCAGGAAATCTGTGATGTCGGTCGGCTGTTGTACGGTCGAGGTTACACCGTGGGCAGCGCGGGCAACATCAGTGCCCGCCTCGACGACGGCTGGCTGATCACGCCGACCGACGCTTGCCTGGGCCGCATGGACCCGGCCGATATCGCCAAGGTCAATCTGGCGGGCGAATGGGTGTCGGGCAGCAAGCCCTCCAAGACCCTGGCCCTGCACCGCGAAGTCTACGACCGCAACCCTGAGGTCGGCGGCGTTGTGCACACCCATTCGACGCATCTGGTGGCGCTGACGCTGGCGGGTGTGTGGCAGCAAGACGACATCCTGCCGCCTCTGACGCCGTATCAAGTCATGAAAGTTGGCCACATTCCCCTCATCCCCTATGAACGTCCGGGCTCGCCGAAAGTCGCCGAGCGCGTCGCGCAATTGGCCAACAGCGTGCGTGGCGTGATGCTCGAACGGCTGGGGCCGGTGGTCTGGGAAAGCTCGGTGGCCAAGGCCTGCTACGCCCTGGAAGAACTGGAAGAAACCGCCCGTCTGTGGCTGATGACCAACCCCAAACCCGAGCCGCTGGCAGCAGAGGCTCTGGAAGAACTGCGTCAGGTGTTCGGCGCCAAGTGGTAACTGAAACGTATTGATCGGGGGGCGTTGCACGCCTCCTGGCCAGACCCGGCCCTGCCGGAAAACAATAACAACAGGAATGAAGAGCATGAATTACCCCAACCCCGCTTTTGTCCGGATTTGCTCGCAATTACCCCTTGTCGCCCTTGATGGGAGCGCACAGGCATGACCCCTCTCATGTTGATGGTCGTGGCCGGTGCGGGCATCGCACTGCTGTTGTTCCTGGTCCTCAAGTACAAGTTTCAGCCCTTTGTCGCCCTGATGCTGGTCAGCATCATCGTGGCACTGGTCGCAGGTGTTAAGCCTGCCGATCTGGTAGCCACCATCGAAGGCGGTATGGGCAAAACGCTCGGTCACATCGCGATCATCATCGCCCTGGGCGCAATGATCGGGCGAATCATCGAACTGTCAGGCGGTGCCGAAGCGTTGGCCAAGACGCTGATCAACCGCTTCGGCAACAAGCGCACGCCGCTGGCGCTGACCGTCGCGGGTTTCATGGTCGGCATTCCGGTGTTCTTCGAAGTCGGCGTGATCATCCTGATGCCATTGGCTTATGGCGTGGCTCGTGCTGCTCGCAAACCTCTGCTGATCTTCGCGCTGCCGATGTGCGCCGCCTTGCTGGCCGTGCATGCGTTCCTGCCGCCGCACCCTGGCGCTGTCGCCGCTGCCAGCCAGTTGGGCGCTGATCTGGGCCGTGTGCTGATGCTGGGTATCCCGATTGTCGCCGTGCTGTGCATGATCGGTTATTTCGTCGCCGGCCGCATGACCCGCAAGACCTACCCGATGACCGATGACATTCGCGCCGAAGTCTACGGCCCGCACGTCACCAACGAAGACCTGGAAGCCTGGGCGCGCAACGACTACTCCAACGTCCGTGAAGCAACCGAAACCCGCGCACTGGGTGCAGAAGAAAGCGCCAGCAGCCTGGCGAGCAAACTGCCGCCAGCGCCTGCGCCGGGCTTTGGTCTGATCATCGCGCTGATCCTGCTGCCGATCGTGCTGATTCTCATGGGCACACTCGCCACCACTCTGCTGCCCGCGACGTCCACGCTGCGTGCAGTGCTGACTGTGCTGGGTGCACCGCTGGTTGCCTTGCTGATCGATACATTGCTGTGCGCCTGGCTGCTGGGTTCGCGTCGTGGCTGGAGCCGCACACAGGTGTCTGATGTGATCGGCTCGGCGTTGCCGGGCGTGGCCATGGTGATTCTGATTGCCGGCGCCGGGGGTGTTTTCGGCAAGGTGTTGGTCGATACCGGAATTGGTGCTGTGGTCTCTGAAGCGCTGCGCAATACCGGCCTGCCCGTCCTGGCGCTGGGCTTCTTGCTGACCCTGCTGCTGCGTGCGGTTCAGGGTTCGACCACCGTTGCACTGGTGACCACCGCAGGCATTCTCAGCCCGCTGATCGCCACGCTTGACCTGAGCGCCAACCATCTGGCCCTGCTGTGTCTGGCCATGGGCGGTGGCGGTCTGGCAATGTCGCACATCAACGATGCCGGTTACTGGATGTTCACCAAGCTGGCGGGCCTGAACGTCGCCGACGGCTTGCGCACCTGGACCGTACTGGTCACGCTGCTGGGCACACTGGGCTTCGTGATTACCCTGCTGCTTTGGCCATTCGTCTGACCCTTTGAAGACTGGAGTTAACATGCCTCGTTTTGCCGCCAACCTCAGCATGCTGTACCCGCAGCATGATTTTCTCGAGCGCTTCGCCGCAGCCGCAGCCGACGGTTTCGACGCGGTCGAGTACCTGTTCCCCTACGCGTACAGCCCGCAAGAACTCAAGCAGCGCTTGAGCGACAACGGGCTGGTGCAGGCGTTGTTCAACGCGCCGCCGGGTGACTGGGACGCATGCGAACGAGGCATTGCGACGCTACCGGGTCGTGAGGCGGAGTTTCGCAGCGGGATCGAACGGGCGCTGGAATACGCGCACGTGCTGGGTAATGACCGGGTTCACGTCATGGCGGGTTTGCTGCCAAACGAGGACCTGCGTCAGCGCCATCAGGCGGTCTATCTGGAGAACCTGGCGTTTGCTGCCAAACAGGCCAAAAGCGCCGGGGTCACGATTCTGATCGAGCCGATCAATACGCGCGACATGCCCGGGTTCTTCCTTAATCGTCAGGATCAGGCGCAGGAAGTCTGCAAGCTGGTAGGCGCCGATAACCTGAAAGTCCAGTTCGACTGCTACCACTGCCAGATCGTCGAGGGCGACCTGATCACCAAGTTGCGCCGCGACTTTGCAGGTATCGGCCATATTCAGATCGCCGGGGTGCCGGATCGCAACGAACCCGACCTGGGCGAGCTGAACTACGAGTACCTGTTCAAGGTGATCGACGAGCTGGGCTATCAGGGCTGGATCGGCTGCGAGTATCGCCCCAAGGGCGATACCAGCGAAGGCCTGGCCTGGTTACGCCAACTGCAATCGAAGGCGTGACCAGACGCTGCTCAAGGATCATTCAGGAAGATCGAACTGATCCTTGATGTAGCGGATTTCTGTACGGCCATGCGGCGCAGGCTGGCCGTCTTCCCCCAGATTGACGAACACAATCTTGTCGACCGTCAGGATGCTCTTGCGCGTGATCTTGTTGCGCACCTGGCACTTCAGAGTGATCGACGTGCGGCCGAATTCGGTTGCCGTGATGCCCAACTCGATGATGTCGCCCTGACGCGAGGCGCTGACGAAATTGATTTCCGAAATGTACTTGGTCACCACACGCTGATTGCCCAACTGGACGATGGCGTAGATCGCGGCCTCTTCATCGATCCAGCGCAACAGACTCCCACCGAACAACGTACCGTTGGGGTTGAGGTCTTCGGGCTTTACCCACTTGCGGGTGTGGAAATTCATATTCACTCCTGACCGTCCTGCCAATTGAGACACGCATGATGGCAGAGCCAGCGAGCCACGCCCATGCCTGTGCTCATTGTGACTCTTTATCGCCGCGATTGATCCGCCAGGACCGGGCCAGCTCCACCACGTGGGGTGTCCACCATTGACCTGCAACCGGCGCGCGCGAGCTGTAACCTTCAATGATCGTGTCCAGAGTGCGGTTGATCTCGTCGTCGGTGGTTGCTTTGAGCAACAGCTGATCGGCACGCAACAGCAGCCCGGTATTGGCAGCGGTCTGCATGAACAGATGAAGCGACGGAAAAATCACTGACTTTCTGATGTTGCCGGCGATGACACGAATCTCGCGCACGCGTTTTTCAATCAATGCAGCGTTGAGCACCGGCGATTCGACCGTTTCATTACGCATGGCTTCGAGCAATCGGACGCAGGCAGGCCTATCGAATCGATTGAGCTGCAATGCCAGCCATTGCACGTGCGCCGGGCTGACAGCCATCGTGTCCAGTTCGTCGAGCGCGCTACGGATGCCGTCAGTCATGTGCAATCGGCTGCCCGCATCGACAGCCCTTACCGCGTCCTCCAACGCTACCAAGGCATCGTCCGCCGCCGCACGCCAGGCCAGCACGCCGCTCACTGCGCTCTCCGGAGCCTTGACCCAGATGCTGCCCAGCATGTCGTCATCCATGCTCAGCAACGCCTCATCCACCGTAGCAAAAACGTAGCGCTCACGTTTTTCAGCACGCAAGACGAGGTGCTTCTCGACGGCTTGTTGCAGACGTTCCTGCAGGTGGTTCTTGATGTCTGCCGTCATGGTGAAATTAAGCGTGCCGCTCAGAGTGCTGGTGAAATCGCCCATTTCCGTACGCAACGGGACCACCACAGTCTGCTGCTCGAACGCCTTGAGGTTGAGGTTTTGCCGTTCAAGCTCCGCAGCGACCGGCGTGCCGGTCAGCCAATCGGTCAAAAGCGCCATGAAACCACCTCGGTTGCTGGCAGCCTGTTGTTGCTCGAACTGCAGGATCAGCATGTCCGAGCCAGACAGCAAGTCTGTGACCAGGCCGGGGTCCATCAACTGAGGCACCGGCGTATTGAGCAGAACGCCACCGTCCTGAAAGAAGGTCAGTTCGTCCAGTTCCTGAAACGCCAGCCCCTGCCCGGCGGGTCGTTTGAATACCACTGGCAGCGCAGCCGAAATATGAGCTGCCAGTGCGATGTCCATATCCGGCGTCAAAGCCGCACTGAACACCACCAGTTGCGGCTGCCCGCCAAACATCACCGTACCAGTGATATTCAGGCTCTTGATCTGCGGGATGTAACGACCGAGCAGCGCCAGATCGGCGAAGATCACGGCGCCGTCGGCCAACAGCCGCTCACGAACGACAAGTACTTCTGCTGGGTGTTCATCACGGATACGGCCCAGCAATGCCGCCCGCGCCGTGTCGCGAATGAGCGTCTGCAAGGGTTGTGCGTTGGACTGCACGCGCGGCAAGACGCTGAGCAGCAGGCGTGTAACGTTACCCACGGTGCCTGGCAACGCCTTGTCGGCCAAGGTCCCCGCGCTGGAAAACGCTTTCTGAATCCAGCCCGTGTTCTCGTCCGGGCTGTCGAGCAACGAGAGCAGATGAGTGTTGTCACTGAGCGCATCGAACTGGTCTGCGTCCATGCCAGAGGCAATCAACGCCGCCATGATCGCCCCCGCAGACGAGCCGTAAAGGGCATCGATGCCTTCCAGAGCGCCTTGGCGCTGCAAGGCCGTAATCGCTCCGGAATAGGCAACGCCTTTGGCGCCACCGCCACTGAGGATCAGTTTGGCGATGGGCGCAGGAGCCAGCTGGAGTTCGGTCACCCCGTTTTCATGCTCTACAAGGCTCAGCCTGCGCTGGCCAACCTGCTCGACAATGACAGTTGCCCGTCCTTCGGGCACAGGGACAGAGGATTCGAGTCCATTCGAGATATTGTTCATTACCGCTCCCTGGAAGGTCAGCCCACGCCGGGGCCATACCTGATGTGTCTGTTTTTCAAAGAAAACGACCGTTACGCCGTTCGGAACGTCGAGATTAAGCGGCGATTGGAACGATGGTGCGGTAAAAGAATATTCTTTAAAAAGGCGCTTCACAGGCGGGCAAACCGACAGAAAGCCTTGGGAAGACGCGCCAGCGCAGCTATACTGCCCTCCGATTCAAACGGCCATCCGCGCGTGATGCCGTTCCCGCCACCTGTCCGAGGGGCGCTGCAGCAGGTTTTCCCTGTCAGGCTCGGATGGGGCGTTGCTTGATCGGTTGATCCTCAACCGGCCAGCCTTAAACGCACAACGGCGCCCATTCGCATTTTTATGGAATGGAGACTCTCAATGAGTGCTGTAATCTCGCCCGCAGAATTTAACGACTACAAGGTTGCCGACATTTCCCTGGCTGCATGGGGCCGTCGCGAAACCATCATCGCCGAATCCGAAATGCCTGCCCTGATGGGCCTGCGCAGCAAGTACGCCGGTGAGCAGCCGCTCAAGGGCGCAAAAATCCTTGGCTGCATCCACATGACCATTCAGACCGCCGTGCTGATCGAAACCCTGGTTGCCCTGGGTGCCGAAGTTCGCTGGTCGTCGTGCAACATCTTCTCGACTCAGGATCAGGCCGCTGCCGCTATCGCTGCTGCCGGTATTCCTGTGTTCGCCTGGAAAGGCGAAACCGAAGAAGAGTACGAGTGGTGCATCGAGCAGACCATCCTCAAGGATGGCCAGCCCTGGGACGCCAACATGATTCTCGACGACGGCGGCGACCTGACCGAGATCATCCACAAGAAATACCCGGCGATGCTGGACAAGATCCACGGCGTCACCGAAGAAACCACCACCGGTGTTCACCGTCTGCTGGACATGCTGGCCAAGGGCGAGCTGAAAATCCCGGCCATCAACGTCAATGACTCGGTGACCAAGAGCAAGAACGACAACAAGTACGGCTGCCGTCACAGCCTGAACGACGCCATCAAGCGCGGCACCGACCATTTGCTGTCCGGTAAACAGGCATTGGTCATCGGTTACGGCGACGTGGGCAAGGGCTCGGCCCAGTCCCTGCGTCAGGAAGGCATGATCGTCAAAGTGACTGAAGTCGACCCGATCTGCGCCATGCAAGCGTGCATGGACGGTTTCGAAGTGGTTTCTCCGTTCATCGACGGCGAAAACGACGGCACCGAAGCCAGCATCGACAAGGCTCTGTTGGGCAAGATCGACCTGATCGTGACCACCACCGGTAACGTCAATGTTTGCGACGCCAACATGCTCAAAGCGCTGAAAAAACGCGCTGTGGTGTGCAACATCGGTCACTTCGACAACGAAATCGACACTGCTTTCATGCGCAAGAACTGGGCATGGGAAGAAGTGAAGCCGCAGGTTCACAAGATCCACCGTACCGGCGCTGGCGCATTTGACGCTCAGAACGACGACTACCTGATCCTGTTGGCCGAAGGCCGTCTGGTGAACCTGGGTAACGCAACCGGCCACCCAAGCCGCATCATGGACGGCTCGTTTGCCAACCAGGTACTGGCCCAGATCTTCCTGTTCGAGCAGAAGTACGCTGATCTGGCACCTGCCAGGAAAGCCGAGCGCCTGACCGTTGAAGTACTGCCGAAAAAACTCGACGAAGAAGTGGCCCTGGAAATGGTCCGCGGTTTCGGCGGCGTCGTGACCAAACTGACCAAGACTCAGGCCGACTACATCGGCGTGACCGTTGAAGGTCCGTTCAAGCCACACGCTTACCGTTACTGATTGCTTCGGACCAGCCCTGGTCCTGTGCGGAGGGCGCGGTGTTTCTGACACCGCACCCTTTCGCAACTGGCAGATGACCTGGGGGCGGACTTGTCCGCTTCCATGGCATGCGACCACCCCGTTCGCCTTCAGATGAGATCGGCCTCCATGAGCCAAGAACGTCGCTACAGCTTCGAGTTCTTTCCGACCAAGACCGACGCTGGACATGAAAAGCTGCTGACTGTTGCTCGTCAGTTGGCCACGTACAACCCGGATTTTTTCTCCTGCACCTATGGTGCCGGTGGTTCCACCCGCGACCGCACGCTCAACACCGTGTTGCAGCTGGAAAACGAAGTCAAAGTACCTGCTGCGCCGCACCTGTCGTGCGTTGGCGACAGCAAGGAAGATTTGCGCAGTCTGCTGGCCCACTATAAAGAAGCTGGCATCAAACGCATCGTAGCGCTGCGCGGCGACCTGCCTTCGGGCATGGGCATGGCCAGCGGTGAGCTGCGTCACGCCAATGACCTGGTGAAGTTCATCCGGGAAGAAACCGGCAGCCACTTCCATATAGAAGTCGCCGCTTACCCGGAAATGCACCCACAGGCCCGCAACTTCGAAGACGACCTCAAGCATTTCGTCAACAAGGCACAGGCCGGTGCCGACAGTGCGATCACCCAGTATTTCTTCAATGCCGACAGCTACTTCAACTTCGTCGAGCGCGTCGAGAAAATGGGCGTGAACATCCCGATCGTGCCGGGCATCATGCCGATCACCAACTACAGCAAGCTGGCGCGCTTCTCGGATGCCTGCGGTGCGGAAATCCCGCGCTGGATCCGCAAGCAGCTGGAAGCCTATGGCGATGACGTGCAAAGCATCCAGTCGTTTGGTGAAGAAGTGATCACGCAAATGTGCGAACGCCTTCTCCAGGGCGGCGCACCGGGTCTGCACTTTTACACATTGAATCAGGCTGAACCGAGCCTGGCGGTCTGGAACAACCTCAAACTGCCACGCTGAAGCCGCTGCAACCCTGCGATCTCTCGGGATTTTTCCGGGAGATCCAGGCGCAATACACCGTTGGGCAGCAGGAAAGCAGCGCGGCGCGCTCGCTCTGTTATACTCCAGCCTTCCCGCCAGGCTTACGCCCGGACGCTCGGTCTTGCAATCGTCACCTCGCTCACGTCAACAGCGCACTTTCCAACACGCGCAGACGTCACGAGATGCACTGAAGACCCCGCAGGACCGGACGGGATCGCGTTGTCGTTACACGCCATTCGCGCCAGGCAAGACATCCCTTGAGCTTAAGCTCCAACAGAACAGGATTACTCATGTCCTTTGCTTCCCTCGGTCTCTCCGAGGCTCTAGTTCGCGCCATCGAGGCAGCGGGCTATACCCAGCCTACTCCGGTGCAACAGCGGGCTATCCCCGCCGTGTTGCAAGGTCGTGACCTCATGGTTGCGGCACAGACAGGTACTGGTAAAACCGGCGGCTTCGCCCTCCCTATTCTGGAGCGGTTGTTTCCCAATGGTCACCCGGACAAATCCCAGCGTCACGGCCCGCGCCAACCGCGTGTACTGGTCCTGACCCCGACTCGCGAACTCGCCGCGCAAGTGCATGAAAGCTTCAAGATCTATGCCCGCGACCTGAAGTTCGTGAGTGCCTGCATCTTCGGCGGCGTCGGCATGAACCCACAGGTTCAGGCCATGTCCCGCGGTGTAGACGTACTGGTTGCCTGCCCAGGCCGCCTGCTCGACCTGTGCGGCCAAGGCAGCGTCGATCTGTCCCACGTTGAAATCCTGGTGCTCGATGAAGCAGACCGGATGCTCGACATGGGCTTCGTGCACGACGTCAAGAAAGTCCTGGCCCGCCTGCCTGCCAAGCGCCAGAACCTGCTGTTCTCGGCAACGTTCTCCAATGACATCACCGCATTGGCCGGCAAGCTGCTGCACAACCCCGAGCGCATCGAAGTCACGCCGCCGAACACCACGGTCGAGCGTATCGAGCAGCGGGTGTTCCGTCTGGCCGCCAACCACAAGCGTTCGTTGCTGGCTCACCTGATCACCGTCGGTGCCTGGGAACAGGTGCTGGTGTTCACGCGTACCAAGCACGGCGCCAACCGCCTGGCCGAGTACCTGGACAAGCATGGCCTGAGTGCCGTCGCGATCCACGGCAACAAGAGCCAGAACGCGCGTACCAAAGCACTGGCTGACTTCAAGGCTGGCGAAGTACGCATCATGGTTGCGACCGACATTGCCGCTCGCGGTCTGGATATCGACCAGTTGCCTCACGTGGTCAACTTCGAGCTGCCTAATGTCGATGAAGACTACGTGCACCGCATTGGCCGTACCGGTCGTGCCGGTCGCTCCGGCGAAGCCATTTCGCTGGTCGCGCCCGACGAAGAGAAGCTGCTCAAAAGCATCGAGCGCATGACCAAGCAGAAGATCCCGGACGGCGATCTCATGGGCTTCGACATTACGGCAGTCGAGGCTGAAAAGCCTGAAGTACGTGAGCGCCCTGATGTTCGTAACCCACGTGGCGCACGCCCGGCACGCGGTGATGGCGACAAGAACAACGGTGGTCGTCGCGACAAGGGCAAGGACAAAGGCAAGGAAAAACCGGCTGCAGCCGCCGCTGCCACTGGCGAGCGCCCTGCCCGTCAACCACGCGAAAAAAAACCTCGTGAAGGCACACCTCGCAGCGAGCAACGCTCTGCACAGGCCGCTGCACCGCGCCCTGCCTCGGATCGCGCCCCTGACGAGTTCCTGGATGACGAAGTGGATAACTTCGGTAACCGCGCCGATTACGTCAGCCCTTATCAGGGCAAAGGCCAGAACCGTGGTCGTCGCCCTGCAGCGGCACCTGGTGCAGCTTCTGGGTCGGCGCCTGCTGCTGGCGGCGCGGCACGTCCGGCCAATCCGGGTCGTACCGGTGGCGGCGCACGGACCGGTTCCGGCACTGGTGCACCCAAGCGTAATGGTGCAGGTGCAGGTGCAGGTGCAGGTTCGGCCCCTCGCTCACGCGACGGTCAGCCACGCAACCGCCGTCCGGCACGCGACGACCAGGCACCACGCGAAAGCAGCGAGGCACCCGTCGTGCGCAGCCAGCGCGATGGCCAGCCACAGCCGAAGATCGTTCACAAAGAGTCAAAGATCGACCGCTTCCCGTCGGCTGAACAACTCGACCAGTTGCCAGCCCGCCCACGCGGCGAAAAACCGGCCCTGCTGACCCGCAACCGCGACAGCTGACAGCCGCGCCACACACAAAACGCCCCGACTGGTTAGGGGCGTTTTTGTGTGCGTCAGAGATTCAGAGCTGGTGTTCTGTTTATCGCCGATTGCCGGCTGTCAGGCACTGGACTCTCGTTGTCTTCACTGACTTCTTCGTCAGCAAGCTGACTTCCATAGAGGCACGTCAGATGAAGGGCGCCCCAAAAGCTGCGCAGCTTACGATTCGCTATCGTAGCTTTCTTTTTCGCAAGACAAATAAAAACGCCGACCCAAAGGCCGGCGTTTCTTGATCAGAAGAACACTTACTTCTTCTGTACACCTTCGAAGGTGATGTCCAGATCCAGCGTCTGCGACGTTGGGCCTGGGCCTTTGATGCCGAAGTCGTTCAGGTTCAGCGTCGAAGTACCGTTGAAGCCGGCACGGTAGCCGCCCCACGGATCCTTGCCTTCGCCATTGAAGGTCGCTTTGATCACGATTGGCTTGGTCACGCCGTGCAGTGTCAGGTCACCGGTCACGTCAGCGGTTTTAGCACCGGTGGATTTAACAGCGGTCGATACGAACTTGGCCTCTGGGTATTTGGCAACGTCCAGGAAGTCCTTGCTCGAGATGTGCTTGTCGCGCTCAGCGTGGTTGGTGAACAGGCTGGCGGTTTTCAGCTCGACCGAGATCTTGCTGGCTTCAGGCTTGGCAGCGTCGAAGCTGAACTCGCCGTTCCAGTCCTTGAACGTACCGTGGATGAAGCTGTAGCCCAGGTGGCTGATCTTGAAGTCAACGAAAGCGTGCTGACCTTCTTTGTCGATAACATAATCAGCAGCCATGGCCTGGCCAGCAGACAACAGCGCGGTACCCAGAGCCAGTGCAGCAAGAGACTTCTTCAACATGCTTTTATTCCCGTTTTGGTTGAACAATCAATGACGACCCAACATACGTTTGAGGGTCACATCGCGATCGATAAAGTGATGTTTGAGTGCAGCGAGGCCATGAAGCACCGCGAAAACCACGATGAGCCACGCCAGGTAAAGGTGAATCCAGCCAGCATTTTCTGCCTGGGCAGGTAGCCCCGTAACCAATGCAGGTATTTCAAACAGGCCAAACACCGGTATACCCACACCATCAGCGGTGGAAATGAGGTAACCGGCAAACATCACGGCAAACAGCGCCACGTACAAAAACACATGGCCAAACGCTGCGCCGATGCGCGTCATCCTGCTGTAACTGGCCAGCGGTGGCGGCGCTGGGCTGAGCAGGCGCCACACCACGCGAAACAGCATCACCGCGAACAGCGTGATCCCGATGCTTTTATGCAGATCAGGACCTGCCTTGCGCCAGGTATCGTAGTAATCCAGCCCGACCATCCAGAGCCCCAGCGCGAATAAACCAAACACGACCAACGCCACGCTCCAGTGCAGTACAACGCTGACCAGACCGTATCGAGAGGATGAGTTACGTAGCTGCATTGCCGTTACCTTGTCAGAAGTGTTCCAAGACTAGCTTTTTATCTATCGAATGAAAGCGCAAAATTTCGCTTTGAAGCATCGAATAATCAGATCTATCAGAGATCGATTTCTGAGTGCTTATAGCTCTTCACGGTGCGGAACAGGCGCGTGCGCATCAGTTTTCTACAACCGGATACATCTTGCTGATGCAGCATCCCGATAAAATCAGTGCTGTAACACTTTGCCAGGACCGTCGGCCCTCGGATGCCGATGAACGGCACTCAGTTCGCCTCCCGTCTGTCAAAGAGCCGAGACAAGCCCCTAAAAAAGGGGGCTCGGTATGAACCGCCCCCCCTTTTCAGTCAGCTATTGGCCGGTCAGTTCTTGACGTCGGCCGGTGCTGCGTCGGTAGCATCCTTCGCCGGAGCCTTTTTGGCGGGCTCGGTTTTGGCCGGAGTCTTGGAGGCGGCAGCTTTCGCCGCAGCCTTTTCCTTGGCGGTCGGCTCTTTCTTCACCGGTTCCTTGGCGGTCGGCTCTTTCTTCACCGGTTCCTTGGCGTGCGGCTTTTTCGCAGGCTCTGCCTTGGTCACAGGCTTTTTCGCCGGTTCGGCCTTGACCGCTGGCTTGGCAGGCTCAACTGCCGGTGCAACCACTGGCGCAACGGGAACAGGCGCAGGCGCTGGAGCGGGCTCTGGCGCTTTCTCGGCTGGCGGCGGAGTCGGCGCAGGCGCCTCGGAACCACCAAACATCCGCGAGAAGAAGCCAGGCTTGTCGGCTTGCGGCTTGGCAGGCTCAACGGGCTTGTCGGAAGACCCGCCAAACAGGTTGCTGAAGAAATTGCCTCCGGATTTTTGCTCGACTGGCGCAGGCGCCTTGGGCGGTGCCACTTTGACAGGCTCGAAGGACTTGCCAGCCGCCAGATCCTGCACTTGGCTGGCTGCACGCTGACCACTGCGCAAGGCGCCTTCCAGCGTGCCAGGGTACAGCGTGTCAGTGTGCTCACCGGCGAAGGCTACGCGCTGAATCGGCCGTTCCCACAAGCGCCAGTACTTGCTGATCTGGCCTGGACCGAAGGCCAGGTAAGAGCCGCCGGTGGACGGATCGACGCTGTAACGACGGATTTCGTAACCGGTGTAGGCGCCACGCGCTTCAGGGTAGAACGCGTGCAGACGGATCAGCACCTGATCGACCATCTGCTTGTCGCCAAATGCCTGCATGATCCGCGCGTTGTCGCCGGACAGGTTGATCACCACGTTGGCGCCGCCTTTCAGTGCAGGCTCGACCCAGAGCATACCCAGGCCGGTGTTGCTGAACACTTCACCGGACATGCGCGCCTTGCTGTCCCAGACAGGGGTCTTGAACTTGAGCATGATCTGGTCGCGCCAGCCGTAGTTGGTGCTCTTGATCGCGCCCATGTGCTGCGCATCCAGCGCAGGGGTCATCTGGATCTTGCCCAGCGAACGCAACGGCACAGCAACGACCACATAGTCAGCTGTGTAGCTGGCTGCGCCCGCCTTTACCGTAACGTGGTCCTTGTCCTGAATGATTGTCGAGACCGGAGAGTTGGTCTTGACGGTTTTCAGTTGTTTGACGAAGGCTTGTGTCAGCACCGCGCTGCCACCAGGCAGACGCGCTGCACGCAAATCGCGCTCTTCTACCTTGCGATAGACACTGGACTGCTGAGCGAAATACAACAGCGACAGACGCGAAGGCTCGTCGTAGCGAGTACGGATCTGCTGATTGATCAACTGGCGAGCCGTTGCAGGCAAGGACAGACGATCCAGCCAGTTGGCGACGTTGATCTGGTCCAGCGCGAACAGCGTGCTGTTGGCAGCCGGGTTTTGCGGGTCATCAATGGAGCGCGCCAGATTGTCCAGCGTCTCGTTGTAACGCTTGATCGCTTCGGCCGTGGCGGGCTGTTTTGCAGCAAGGTCAGCCTGAGTGAAGTACACGCCATCAATCAGGTAGCTGGGCGTACGCACGAACTCAGGCGCAGGCACGCTGCCGATCTTGAAGGTTTCCAGATAACGGTTCAGCACCGGCTGCGCCTTGGCGTTGCCGATCCACTCGCTGCTCGCAAGACCGGAGCGCCCGCCCATGGCAGGCTTGGCCTCAAGAACTGTGACCTGCCAACCTTTGGTCTGCAGCTCGTAAGCCGCCGTCAGACCTGCCAGACCACCCCCGACCACGATCGCCGTTCGTTGTTTTTCATCGGCGAGCGTCGAAACGCTGACCAGCCCTGCCACTATCAGCGCACACGCGCGCAGCCACCCAGAAAGCATTCCGCGAACTCCGAAAAAAACATGGGGAAGGTTGGGCGAATCAGCCCGGAACATCGAATAGCGGAGCAGGATACGCCAGCCATCAAAAGGCCGCCAGCAATGTCCGTCGACCGTTAAAACTGCATCAAAGGTTGTTCCATGGCCGGGCATTGCATAGGCTTGCGCGATTGTTCGTCCTCGCACCACGCGAGTCGCTACCCGGAGATTGCAAATGGGCCTGAATGACCAGTGGATGCAACGTGACCTCAAGGTCCTGTGGCACCCCTGCACCCAGATGAAAGACCACGAAAACCTGCCATTGATACCGATCCGGCGCGGCGAAGGCGTCTGGCTGGAGGACTTCGAAGGCAAGCGGTATCTGGATGCCGTCAGCTCCTGGTGGGTGAATGTGTTCGGCCACGCCAATCCACGCATCAACCAACGGATCAAGGATCAGGTCGATCAACTGGAGCACGTCATCCTTGCAGGTTTCAGCCATCAGCCGGTGATCGAGCTGTCCGAGCGCCTGGTCAAGCTGACACCGGAAGGGCTGACGCGGTGTTTCTACGCCGATAATGGTTCGTCCTGCATCGAAGTTGCGCTGAAAATGAGCTTTCACTATTGGCTAAATCGCGGCCAGCCGGCCAAGAAACGCTTCGTCACGCTGACCAACAGCTACCACGGCGAGACCATGGCTGCGATGTCGGTGGGCGACGTTCCGCTGTTCACGGAAACTTACAAGGCGCTGTTGCTGGACACTATCAAGGTGCCAAGCCCTGACTGCTACCACCGCCCCGAAGGCATGAGCTGGGAAGAACACTCGCGCAACCTGTTCGCCGCCATGGAACAGACCCTTGCCGAACACCACTCAACAGTCGCCGCAGTGATCATCGAGCCGCTGATTCAGGGCGCGGGCGGCATGCGCATGTATCACCCCATTTATCTCAAGCTGCTGCGCGAAGCCTGCGACCGCTATGGCGTGCACCTGATCCACGATGAAATTGCCGTGGGCTTTGGTCGGACCGGCACCATGTTCGCCTGCGAGCAGGCTGGCATCCGCCCTGACTTCCTGTGTTTGTCGAAGGCGTTGACTGGCGGTTATCTGCCGTTGGCAGCCTGCCTGACCACTGATGACGTTTACGAAGCCTTTTACGACGATTACTCCACGCTGCGTGCGTTCCTGCACTCGCACAGCTATACGGGCAACCCGCTGGCCTGTGCCGCTGCGCTGGCCACGCTGGATATCTTCGAGCAGGACAACGTCATCGAGAACAACAAGGCGCTGGCACAACGCATGGCAACGGCCACCGCCCATCTGGCGGACCATCCGCATGTGGCCGAGGTGCGTCAGACCGGCATGGCCATCGCCATCGAGATGGTGCAGGACAAGGCGACCAAAACCGCTTACCCGTGGCAGGAACGCCGCGGCATGAAGGTTTTCCAGCATGCACTGGAGCGCGGTGCACTGCTGCGGCCACTGGGCAGCGTGGTGTACTTCCTGCCGCCGTATGTGATCACCCCGGAGCAGATCGACTTTTTGGCCGAAGTGGCCAGCGACGGCATTGATATCGCGACGCGCACCAGCATCAGCGTTGCGGTACGCGAGAACTTCCACACCGACTTCCGGGATCCGGGCTAGCCCTGACCCAACGACCGCCCGACCATCATCTTCGCAAGCATGCTCAACCCGGTGCTCGCGAAGTCGTCCTGAAGACCACATCACGTACAGCTACCGAGACACACCATGAGACTGTCCCGCTTTTTTACCGACACGCCGCTGAGTCTGGGCGAACACGAACTGCCTGAAGCCCAGGCGCATTACATCAGTCGCGTGCTGCGCATGTCCAAAGGCGATGCTCTGCAGCTGTTCGATGGCTCGGGCACGGAGTTTCGCGGCACACTGCTTGAAGTCGGCAAAAAGCGCGTGCGGGTGCAACTGGGCGAAAGCTTCGCCGGGCAGGTCGAGTCCGGCTTGCACATCCATCTTGGTCAGGGCTTGTCTCGAGGTGAGCGAATGGACTGGGCCATTCAAAAGGCCACGGAACTGGGCGTCAGCGAAATCACGCCCATCGTCAGCGAACGCTGTGAGGTGCGACTCAAGGACGAACGCGCCGAAAAGCGGCAGGCACATTGGCAACAGATCGCAATCAGCGCCTGCGAGCAATGCGGGCGCTCCGTGGTACCCGTCATACATCCGCCTATGCCATTGGCTGACTGGATCAAGCAAACCGAGGCTGATCTCAAACTGGTGCTGCACCCTGTGGCAGAACCGCTGACCAGCCACGCCAAACCCGCCAGCCTCGCGTTTCTGATTGGTCCGGAAGGTGGTTTGAATGACGCAGAGGTGGACCAGGCTCAGAGCGCAGGCTTTCACGCCGCCCGCCTTGGCCCGCGCGTACTGCGTACTGAAACCGCACCGGTGGTGGCGCTGAGCGTGGCTCAACAGTTGTGGGGCGATTTCTGACGCTGAAGTGATGCCCACCTTGCGCGGGCACCCACTCGCATCACTTGCCTGGCAGGGAGTTATCCGCGCTGTGCGTTCTTCATGGAGATCTGATCATTGAGGGTCCAGAAGTCGTACAGGATACCTACCAGAAACAGCCCGCCGGTCAG
The DNA here is from genome assembly GCF_021147775.1 of Pseudomonas californiensis. GTDB lineage: Bacteria > Pseudomonadota > Gammaproteobacteria > Pseudomonadales > Pseudomonadaceae > Aquipseudomonas > Aquipseudomonas californiensis. The sequence goes on along the minus strand of NZ_JAGTPK010000001.1, from coordinate 385,405 downwards.
CAGGTAGATAACCCCTGTGATCCACTTGCCCTGGTACATGCGGTGCACGCCAAACAGGCCAAGAAAGGTCAACAATACCCACGCCACGCTGTAATCAGTTGATCCGGGCGTGAAGCGCAAATCGGCCTGGCGGTCCATCGAAGGAATCAGGAACAGGTCGATCAGCCAGCCGATACCGAACAGACCGAACGTGAAGAACCAGATCGTGCCAGTCACGGGCTTGCCGTAGTAAAAACGGTGCGCCCCGAGAAAACCCAGAATCCACAGCAGATAACCCATGACCTTGCTGTGTGTGTCAGAACGATAGGCGTTCATTTGGAGCCTCTTCAAGCTGATAGAAAAAAATAAGTAACACTTTTGTGACTTCTGTTGTCTCTTCCGACGTATGGCACACGACCCTTTATGGGGCACTCAAACCCTTGTCAGCAAAGGGATTAACGCGAAAAGAGAAAGAGTCTCTCGCACAAAACGTAATGCTGCCAGTGTGATCCACTCGACAAATGGGGTCAGGTTTTTCGAAAAAGCTGTTATAAAGTTGCGCGCTGACCACTATGAGCCCTGCCGAATGCGTCCTTTTTTCAAGACATGGCTAACCATTTGCCTATTTATGCCACTGGCCGCCCACGCCACCAATCGTGAGCAACAGCTTCCTGCGAGCTTCTCGGGCTACACCGCCAAGAGCCACCTTTCGCCGACCATCGCGACTCGCAATGCACCCCAGGAAGCAGCTTCAGTCCCTCTCAAGATTCACAACGGCCGCGCTGTTCAGACGCCGGCACCCCGAAAGAATTCCAAGGCTGCTGGCGCTCAAGCGTCCGTTGCCGGTAATGCCAAACAAGGCAACGCCGTTGTAAAACGTGCGCTGCAGGCCGTTGGCACCCCGTACCGCTGGGGCGGTACAACACCGGGTAAAGGTCTGGATTGCAGTGGGCTGGTCAAGTACGCCTTCAGTGACGTGCGTGAAGTCGATCTGCCCCGCACCTCCAACGCCATGGCGCAGGGTCACGGCCAGACAGTGGATCGCAAGGACCTGAAACCGGGTGATCTGCTGTTCTTCAACATCAAGAGCCGCAACATCAATCACGTTGCCATTTATCTGGGCAACTACCGCTTTGTACACGCGCCGCGTCTTGGCAAGGCTGTAACGGTCGATACCTTGAAGAAGCCGTACTGGAACAGCCATTACAAAGTCGCCAAGCGCGTTCTGCCAAAACAGCAGAATCAAATGCGCGTCGTGCAACGCTGATCCTGACAGGCCTGCCTTCTGCGCAGGCCTGCTCCCCTCTTCAACACCGATTCAAGCCAGTGCCGATCAGAAGTTGTCCGGCACCTTGGCCTTCTCTCGTGCGCTTTCGCGGGTAATCAGGCCTTTCTTCACCAGGTCAGCCAAACACATATCCAACGTCTGCATGCCCAGCGAACCACCGGTTTGAATCGCCGAGTACATCTGCGCCACCTTGTCCTCACGGATCAGGTTACGGATCGCAGGAGTGCCCATCATGATCTCGTGAGCTGCCACCCGCCCGCCGCCGACTTTCTTGAGCAGCGACTGCGACACCACGGCGTGCAACGACTCCGAGAGCATCGAGCGAATCATGGATTTTTCCTGAGCAGGGAATACGTCAACCACACGGTCGATGGTTTTGGCCGCCGATGTCGTGTGCAAGGTGCCAAACACCAGGTGACCCGTTTCCGCCGCCGTCAATGCCAGGCGAATGGTTTCCAGGTCACGCAGCTCGCCGACCAGAATCACGTCCGGGTCTTCACGCAGGGCCGAGCGCAATGCCTCCGAAAAACCGAGCGTATCGCGATGCACCTCACGCTGGTTGACCAGGCACTTTTTGGACTCATGCACAAATTCGATAGGATCTTCGATGGTCAGAATATGGTGATGCTTGTTGCAGTTCAGGTAGTCGATCATCGCCGCCAGAGTCGTCGACTTGCCTGAACCGGTCGGGCCGGTGACCAGAACAAGGCCCCGTGGCACATCGGTGATCTTTCGAAAAATACTGCCCATGCCCAGATCTTCCATGTTCAGGATTTTCGAAGGAATGGTTCGAAACACCGCGCCCGCGCCACGATTCTGGTTGAACGCATTGACGCGGAAACGCGCGACACCGGGTACTTCAAACGAAAAGTCTGTTTCCAGATATTCCTCGAAATCCTGACGCTGCTTGTCGTTCATGATGTCGTAGATCAGCGCTTTGACTTCTTTCGCATCAAGCGGTGGCAGGTTGATCCGCCGCACATCACCGTCGACCCGAATCATCGGCGGCAGGCCTGCAGAGAGGTGCAAATCCGACGCGCCTTGTTTGGCACTGAAGGCCAGCAGCTCGGTAATATCCATACAGCTCCTCAATCACATAGAATGCCGCAGACTTTAGCCTTGCTGGCGCAAATCAATGTCTACGATAGCAGCGAACATTTCAACGCTCGAACAGCGAATTCGTACGGCGGCCCTCGCGGCGCACCGTGATCCGGCTTCGGTTGGCCTGCTGGCGGTGAGTAAAACCAAGCCTGCGAGCGATCTGAGGGAAGCTCACGCCGCCGGGCTCCGCGATTTTGGCGAGAACTATTTGCAGGAAGCGCTGAGTAAACAGGTCGAATTGGCAGACCTGCCCTTGTGCTGGCACTTCATCGGCCCCATTCAATCGAACAAGACGCGCGCTATCGCCGAAAACTTCTCCTGGGTGCACTCCGTGGATCGCCTCAAGATCGCTCAACGCCTTTCCGAGCAACGCCCTGAAGGCCTCGAGCCGCTCAACCTGTGCATTCAGGTCAACGTCAGCGGCGAGGCCAGCAAGTCTGGCTGTACGCCGCAAGACCTGCCGCAGCTGGCGGCGGCCGTCATGGCGTTGCCGAGAGTGAAACTGCGCGGCCTGATGGCGATTCCCGAGCCCACAGAGGACCCGGCGGCGCAGGCTGCGGCCTTCGCGACCGTACGGACCTTGCAGGAAAGCCTGAACCTTGAGCTCGACACACTTTCCATGGGCATGAGCCACGACCTGGAAGCCGCCATTGCACAAGGCGCAACCTGGGTGCGGATAGGCACTGCCCTCTTTGGCGCCCGCGACTACGGTCAGCCATAACCCCTACAAGGAACCTATTCATGAGCAAGACCCGTATTGCCTTCATCGGCGCCGGTAACATGGCGGCCAGCCTGATCGGCGGCCTGCGCGCTCAAGGTATCGAGGCGTCGTCGCTCTGTGCCAGCGCGCCCGGCGCCGAGACCCGTGAACGCGTCACGACTGAACATGGCATTGAGGTATTCGCCGACAACGCACAGGCGGTCAAAGGCGCTGACGTCGTTGTCCTGGCAGTCAAGCCACAGATGATGAAAACCGTGGCTCAGGCACTCAAGCCAAGCCTTGAAACTCATCAATTGATCGTCTCGGTAGCCGCTGGCATCACCTGCGCCAGCCTGACAGATTGGCTGGGCGAACGGCCCGTGGTGCGCTGCATGCCAAACACGCCATCGTTGCTGCGCCAAGGCGCCAGTGGTTTGTACGCCACCGACAAAGTAACGGCTGCACAACGTGAGCAAGCCGAGCAACTGGCATCGGCAGTCGGCATCGCGGTCTGGGTCGAGCAGGAACAGCAGATGAATGCGGTCACTGCCGTGTCTGGCAGCGGGCCTGCGTACTTTTTCCTGATGATGGAAGCGATGACCGCAGCAGGCGTGAAACTGGGCCTGCCGGAAGACATCGCCAAAAAACTCACCCTGCAAACAGCGCTGGGCGCTGCATTGATCGCTACCGGAAGCGAGGTCGACGCTGCCGAGTTGCGCCGCCGCGTGTCCTCGCCCGGCGGAACCACTGAAGCCGCCATCAAGGCGTTTCAGGCGGGTCATTTTGAAGCGTTGGTTGAGACGGCGTTAAGCGCCGCGGACCACCGCTCGGCAGAGTTGGCCGAACAACTGGGCAAATAATTTTTCAGGTCTTTTGGAGCACATTAATGATCGGATTGAACACCGCTGCAGTTTACGTTCTGCAAACACTCGGCAGCCTGTACCTGCTGATCATCCTGCTGCGCTTCGTCCTGCAGCTGGTGCGTGCGAACTTCTATAACCCGCTGAGCCAGTTCATCGTGCGCGCCACTCAGCCGCTGCTCAAGCCACTGCGCCGTATCATCCCAAGCGTGTTCGGGCTGGACATGTCGTCGCTGGTGTTGGCGATCATCGTGCAAATGGTTCTGATCGCACTGACTCTGTTGCTGGTATTCGGCACCACGGGTGATCCGCTGCACTTGCTGCTCTGGTCCATCATCAGCGTGACCGCGCTGTTCCTGAAGATTTTCTTCTTTGCCCTGATTATCAGCGTGATCCTGTCGTGGGTCGCACCGGGCAGCCATAACCCTGGCGCGGAGCTGGTCAACCAGATCTGCGAGCCTGCACTGGCGCCGTTCCGCAAGATTGTTCCCAGCTTGGGCGGCCTGGACATCTCGCCGATCCTGGCGTTTTTGGTGCTCAAGCTGCTGGACATGCTGGTCATCAACAACCTGGCCGCCATGAGTGACATGCCAAACGTGCTGCGTTTGCTGATGTAATCAGTCAGCCCCGGTTACACGCCGACCTGCTCGCCAAGGCTGACGGGCGGTTGGCCCATCTGGCGCAATGGTTGGACTCTCTGAACTGTCTACCCAGTGACCTGTGTGATCGACTCAAGTCACTTTTTCGCCCTTACGGCGACCTGCTTTGATGGGGTCAAAGCAGGCAAACCCTCAGGCTCCGGTTGGGTCCGCCTGCGGCAGATTCCTTCTCCCTGACCCTGATCCGGCGGTCGCCGCAACGGGCCATCCATGGCCCGGTGCGGCTCAATCTCCTGAGCAAACGGAACGCCGCCCATCTCACTTTGTAGTCGGGAGACGGACTTTGGTGGGACAGCTTGCTGGACAATGCTGATGAACTGCCAGTACCGCTCGCGAGGATGAATCAAGCTCTCCGGACCGCCACAAACATTCACTTATTGCCGCTGCCCCCCACGGTCTTTAGACTTACGCCTCATTCAAGCGAGAGCAGGGTCGATGCCCACGGTCTTCCCACATGATTCTGTCGGTCTGATCACACCGCAACTGGCGCATTTCAGCGAGCCTCTGGCGTTGGCATGCGGCCGTTCGTTGCCTGCTTACGATCTGATTTACGAAACCTACGGCCAACTCAACGCCACGGCCAGCAACGCCGTGCTGATTTGCCACGCGCTGTCCGGGCACCATCATGCCGCAGGCTTTCATAGCCCTGACGACCGCAAGCCCGGCTGGTGGGACAGTTGTATTGGCCCAGGCAAGCCTATCGACACCAACAAGTTTTTCGTCGTCAGCCTCAACAATCTGGGTGGCTGCAACGGTTCGACCGGCCCAAGCAGCATCGACCCGGACACCGGCAAGCCGTTCGGCGCCAACTTCCCGGTGGTAACCGTGGAAGACTGGGTCAACAGTCAGGCCAGACTGGCCGACGTGCTGGGCATTGCACAGTGGGCAGCCGTCATCGGTGGCAGCCTGGGCGGCATGCAGGCGCTGCAATGGACCATCAGTTACCCGGATCGCGTGCGCCACTGCCTGGCAATTGCTTCGGCGCCCAAACTGTCGGCACAAAACATCGCCTTCAACGAAGTCGCACGTCAGGCCATCCTCACTGACCCCGAGTTTCACGGCGGTTCGTTCCAGGAGCGCGGCGTGATCCCCAAGCGCGGCCTGATGCTCGCGCGCATGGTCGGGCACATCACCTATCTGTCCGATGACTCCATGGGTGAAAAATTCGGGCGTGGTCTGAAGAGTGAAAAGCTCAATTACGACTTCCACAGCGTCGAGTTTCAGGTGGAAAGTTACCTGCGTTATCAGGGAGAAGAATTCTCCGGGCGCTTTGACGCCAACACCTACCTGCTGATGACCAAGGCGCTGGATTACTTCGACCCCGCCGCCAACTTCAATGACGATCTGGCCAAGACCTTCGCCAACGCGACGGCCAGGTTCTGCGTCATGTCGTTCACCACTGACTGGCGCTTCTCGCCTGCCCGTTCACGCGAACTGGTCGATGCGCTGATGGCTGCTCGCAAGGACGTCTGCTATCTGGAAATCGACGCGCCGCAAGGGCACGACGCCTTTCTGATACCGATCCCGCGCTACTTGCAGGCTTTCAGTAATTACATGAACCGGATTTCGTTGTGAGGATGTCATGAGAGCCGATCTGGAAATCATCCAGGAATGGATCCCCGCAGGCAGCCGAGTGCTCGACCTGGGCTGTGGTGACGGCGAACTGCTGACCTGGCTGCGCGATAACAAGCAAGTCACCGGTTACGGGCTGGAAAACGACGCCAATAACATTGCCGAGTGCGTCGCCAAAGGCATCAACGTCATCGAGCAGGACCTCGACAAGGGGCTGGGCAATTTCGCCAGCAACAGTTTCGATGTAGTGGTGATGACCCAGGCTCTGCAGGCTGTGCATTACCCGGACCGAATTCTCGACGAAATGCTGCGGGTCGGACGCCAGTGCATCATCACCTTTCCCAACTTCGGTCACTGGCGCTGCCGTTGGTATCTGGCGAGCAAGGGCCGCATGCCGGTGTCCGAGTTTCTGCCCTACACCTGGTACAACACGCCGAACATTCACTTCTGCACCTTTGAAGACTTCGAAGCCCTGTGCCGCGAACGCGATGCGCAGGTCCTCGACAGGCTGGCCGTCGACCAGCAGCACCGTCATGGGTGGGCGAGTAGGCTCTGGCCTAACCTGTTGGGTGAAATCGGCATTTACCGGGTCACCAGCCCAGGCCTGTCGGACCACAGGATTGCGGTGTAACGTAGCGTCTTCGAGGAGAACGGCATGCGGTGCCTCGCTGTTTCGCTGCTGATGACCAGCCTGATCGGTCCAGCCCTCGCGGCGGACGCGATCAAGGGCAATCGTCAGGAAACGTTTGGTGAGGTCACCGTTCACTACAACACGTTCAATTCGACAGCCCTGCAGCCAGACATAGCGCGCAACGTTGAAGTGCTGCGCAGCAAGCAGCAGGGCGTGATCAGCCTTTCGATCATTCGAAACGGCAAGCCGCAGGTGGCGCAGGTCAGCGGTACGATCAAAACCCTGACAACCGACCCAGTGGCACTGAGCTTCAAGCAGATCCACGAGTACGGCGCAGTCAGCTACATCGCGCAGTACCCTGTACCTCAACAGGAAATACGCATTTTCGAGATCATCGTCCAGACGGGCGGTGACACCCACCGTTTCAGCTTCAATCAGGAACTCTTTCCGGGCCAATGATGAACCTTACTCAACTTGTATTGGCCAGCCACAACGGCGGCAAACTCAAAGAACTGCAGGCCATGCTCGGCGGCAGCGTCACGCTGCGCTCGGTCGGCGAATTCAGCCAGGTAGAGCCAGAAGAGACCGGCCTGTCCTTTGTCGAGAACGCCATTCTCAAGGCACGTAACGCGGCGCGCCTGTCGGGCTTGCCCGCGTTGGCTGACGATTCCGGACTGGCAGTGGACTTTCTCGGCGGAGCGCCGGGCATTTACTCCGCTCGCTACGCCGACGGCCAGGGCGATGCCGCCAACAACGCCAAGCTGCTTGAGGCGCTGAAAGACGTGCCCGACGAGCAGCGTGGCGCTCAGTTCGTGTGCGTGCTGGCGCTGGTGCGGCACGCCGATGACCCGTTGCCGATCCTGTGCGAAGGCCTATGGCACGGGCGCATCCTGCATGCGGCCAGTGGCGGACATGGCTTCGGCTATGACCCGTTGTTCTGGGTGCCTGAGCGTGAATGCTCGAGTGCTGAATTGAGCCCTGTCGAGAAAAACCAGCTCAGCCATCGGGCACGTGCCATGGTGCTGTTGCGTCAGCGTCTGGGCCTGCAATGATCCACGATCCGTCTGCACAGCCGCTGTTTCTCGGCGAGGCCGGCTTCTCGTCCGAGCCCCCGCGGCCTGCATTGCCACACTTGCCGCCTCTGTCGTTGTACATCCACATCCCGTGGTGCGTGCGCAAATGCCCGTACTGCGATTTCAACTCTCACACTGCAAGCCCTGTGCTGCCGGAACAGGAATACGTCGACGCGCTGCTCGCCGATCTGGACCTGGACCTGCCGCATGTCTATGGCCGTGAACTGCAGTCGATATTCTTTGGCGGCGGCACACCCAGCCTGTTCAGCGCCGAGGCGCTGGGGCGCCTGCTCAAGGGTGTGGAACAGCGCATCCGCTTTGCCAGCGACATCGAGATCACGCTCGAAGCCAATCCTGGCACTTTCGAACAGGCCAAATTCAGCGCCTATCGCGCGCTGGGCATCAATCGGCTGTCGATCGGGATCCAGAGCTTTCAGGAGTCAAAGCTCAAGGCGCTGGGCCGCATCCACAATGGCGACGAAGCCATTCGCGCGGCGGACATGGCGCGTCAGGCCGGTTTCGACAACTTCAATCTGGACCTGATGCATGGCCTGCCGGATCAGTCGCAGGACGAAGCGCTGGGCGACTTGCAGCAAGCCATTGCCTTGGCACCCACCCATCTGTCCTGGTATCAGCTGACGCTGGAGCCCAATACGGTGTTCTGGAATCAACCGCCGGTGCTGCCAGAAGACGACATTCTTTGGGATATTCAGGAAACCGGTCAGCAACTTCTGGCCACTCATGGGTATGCGCAATACGAAGTTTCCGCATACGCCCAGCCGGGCAAGCCCGCACGGCACAACCTGAATTATTGGGCATTCGGGGATTTCATCGGTATCGGCGCTGGGGCACATGGCAAGTTGAGTCATCTGGACGGACGTATTTTCCGAACATGGAAGACCCGCTTGCCCAAGGATTACCTCAACCCGGACAAGCCCTTTCAGGCCGGCGCCAAGCTGTTGCCACTGGATGAATTGCCCTTTGAATTCCTGATGAACGCGTTACGACTGACAAATGGTGTAGAGGCTGCATTATTTCGTGAAAGAACCGGTCTAAGCGTCGACTCGCTGGCCAGTGCCCGCAAACAGGCCGAACAACGCGGTCTGTTGCTTGATGATCCGCAACGTCTGGTCGCGACGCCGCAAGGCCAGCTATTCCTCAATGACCTGCTGCAATACTTTCTGATCTAAGGACCCTGCATGGATTTCGTACTTGATCTGCTCGCCACCGTCTCGCGCTGGAGTCGCAGCAACCTTTCGGAAATCGCGCTCGCCCTGGTGGGCTGCCTGCTGGTGCTGTTCGGGTCGGACGTCAAAGGCTGGATCGAACAGCGTATTGGCAGCATGACCGGCGCATTGCGCATCCCGCTCATTGCCTTGCTGTGCACCGTCGGCAGTGGCCTGGCGCTGATCTACGCCACACCTTGGGTGATCCGTGGCCTGAGCCAGTTCAACAACTACAGCCTCGCACCGGTGCTGCTGGTCGTGCTGGTGTTGATCGGGGTGATTGCAGACAGGAAATGATGTCGATGTTGCGGACTGAAAGGCGCTGTTCCAGTCCGCAAACAGTAGATTGTTCAGATGCCAGGCATCAATCGACCTTTTCGAATTTCAAATCCCAGACGCCGTGCCCAAGACGCTCGCCACGGCGTTCGAACTTGGTGATCGGACGCTCGGTCGGACGCGGAACATACTGATTGTCCTCGGCCTGATTGCGATAGCCCGGCGCTACGCTCATGACTTCGAGCATGAACTCGGCGTAAGGGCCCCAATCCGTGGCCATGTGGAACACGCCGCCCACTTTCAGCTTGCTGCGCACCAATGCAGCAAACTCAGGCTGCACGATACGTCGCTTGTGGTGACGGCTCTTGTGCCACGGGTCCGGAAAAAACAGCATCAGTCGGTCGAGGCTGTTATCGGCGATGCAACGGTTCAGCACTTCGATAGCGTCGCAATCGTAGACACGGACGTTGGTCAGGCCCTGAGTCAGCACACCATTAAGCAGCGCGCCTACGCCCGGGTAATGCACCTCGACACCGATAAAGTCGTGTTCCGGCGCAGCGGCCGCCATTTCCAGCAACGATTGCCCCATGCCGAAACCGATTTCCAGCGTGCGTGGCGCGGAGCGGCCAAATACCTGGTCGAAATCGACCGGTGCGTCAGTCAACTCCAGGCCGAACTGCGGGCGCCCCTGGTCCAGACCGCGTTGCTGGCCTTCAGTCATCCGGCCAGCGCGCATCACGAAACTCTTGATGCGGCGGTGATGGCGCTCTTCGCCTTCTTCGGTAGCAGGCGACTCGGGGTGCGGAACGTGCGAATCAGTCATCAACGGGCTCTTACTTGATCAGGCCATCCAGCGGCGAAGATGCGCTGGCATAGAGTTTTCTGGGCATACGCCCGGCGAGGTACGCCAGACGACCGGCAATTACAGCGTGCTTCATGGCTTCAGCCATCATGATCGGCTGCTGGGCATGAGCGATGGCCGAGTTCATCAGTACGGCTTCACAGCCCAGCTCCATGGCGATGGTGGCGTCGGAGGCAGTACCGACACCGGCATCGACCAGCACCGGAACTTTGGTTTCTTCCAGAATGATCTGCAGGTTGTAGGGATTGCAGATCCCGAGGCCGCTGCCAATCAAACCAGCCAGCGGCATGATCGCGATGCAGCCGATTTCCGCCAGTTGACGGGCAATGATCGGATCATCACTGGTGTACACCATCACGTCGAAACCGTCTTTTACCAGCACTTCAGCGGCTTTCAGGGTTTCGATCACGTTAGGGAACAGGGTCTTCTGGTCGGCGAGCACTTCCAGCTTCACCAGATTGCGCCCGTCGAGCAGCTCGCGGGACAGGCGGCACGTGCGCACGGCCTCGACCGCGTCGAAGCAGCCAGCCGTGTTCGGCAGAATGGTGTAGCGGTCAGGCGGCAGTACATCCAGCAGGTTCGGCTCGCCAGGGTTCTGCCCCAGATTGGTACGACGCACGGCAACCGTTACAATCTCGGCCCCCGAGGCCTCAATGGCCAGGCGGGTCTGCTCCATGTCGATGTATTTGCCGGTGCCAACCAACAGGCGCGACTCAAAGGTCCGGCCGGCCAGAACGAATGGCTTGTCGCTGCGAACATTGCTCATCAGGGATCCTCTCAACTTGCAGAATGGGGCATTGCCATGCGGAGCTGCGAACTAGCCGCCGCCAATGGCATGGACCACTTCGACCTGGTCACCTTCGGACAGCACGGTGGTCGCATGCTGACTGCGCGGCACGATATCCAGGTTCAGCTCTACGGCCACCCGGCGTCCGGCAAGGTCCAGACGGGTCAACAATGCCGCGACGGTTTCGCCATCGGGCAATTCAAAGGATTCACCGTTCAACTGAATGTGCATGCGACAGCAGCCATCATTTTAGGGGGCCAGCATTCTAGCCCGATCAGCCGGTATGACCAAGGCAAAGCCACGCCATTCGTCTCAGGGCGCAGAACCGAGTCGCCATGCCGCCAGGCCCAACGTCGCCCAGCCAAACAAAAACGCCAGCCCGCCAAACGGCGTGATGATGCCCAGCTTGCTGATACCGGTCAGGGTCAGCGCATACAGGCTGCCCGAGAACAGCAGAATGCCGAGCGCGAAGGAAAACCCGGCCCAGGTGACCAGCCGCCCCGGAAGCTGAGCTGCCAGTACCGCGACCCCCAGCAATGCCAGAGCGTGCACCAATTGATAGAGCACGCCAGTCTGGAAGATCGCCAGGTATTCCGCAGTCAGACGGCCTTTAAGGCCGTGAGCGGCAAAGGCACCCAGCGCCACGCCCGTGAAGCCGAAGAAAGCGGCCAGCATCAAAAAGCTACGAAGCATCGATAACTCCAGTGAAAAATCGTCCTGAGACGCACGGTCTGTATAATGGCCCGCTCAACGGGTTCGGCCAAGCCATCTCTATGCTGCAGTCTCTCCTTCGTCGCATCGTCAAAGCCCTGCTGTGGTTCGCAGCGGGCAGTGTCATTCTGGTTTTGATCCTGCGCTGGGTTCCGCCACCGGGCACGGCGTTGATGGTCGAACGCAAGATCGAATCCTGGGTCGACGGCGAGCCGATTGACCTGCAGCGCGACTGGCAGCCGTGGGACAAGATTTCCGACAACCTGAAAATTGCGGTCATTGCCGGCGAAGATCAGAAATTCGCAGAGCATTGGGGTTTCGACGTCGATGCCATTCAGGCCGCCATCCTGCACAACGAACGCGGCGGTTCGATCCGTGGCGCCAGTACGCTGAGCCAGCAGGTGTCGAAGAACCTGTTCCTGTGGTCCGGCCGCAGCTACCTGCGCAAAGGGCTTGAAGCGTGGTTCACGATGCTCATCGAGCTGCTATGGTCCAAGGAGCGCATCCTTGAGGTCTACCTCAACAGTGTCGAATGGGACGAAGGCGTATTCGGCGCTCAGGCCGCCGCGCAACATCACTTCAGGGTCAACGCCAGCGCCCTGTCCACTCAGCAGGCCAGCTACCTGGCCGCCGTCCTGCCCAACCCGCGCCAGTGGAGTGCCAGCCACCCCAGCAGCTATGTCTCACGCCGCGCCGGCTGGATCCGCCAGCAGATGCGCCAACTGGGTGGCAGTGACTATCTGGCCAATCTGAACAACAGCCGCCGTTTCTGACGGCCTGCTCTATCTGATTGACCGCTTGCATCTGTTCAAACGCGCATGGGCACCTTTTACTCCCACACACAAAAACGCCCCGATCAGATCGGGGCGTTTTGCGTTGCCGGTTCGCTTCAGGCAGCGATCGACGTCTTGAGCTTGTTCATCGCGCTCTTTTCGAGCTGACGAATACGCTCTGCGGAGACGTTGTACTTCTGCGCCAGGTCGTGCAGCGTAGCTTTCTCTTCAGCCAGCCAGCGCTGATAAAGAATGTCACGGCTGCGCTCGTCCAGTACGTCCAACGCCTGATGCAGATTGGCAGTGGAGTTGTCGGTCCAGTCGGAATCTTCCAACTGACGTGCCGGATCGTAGCGATGGTCTTCCAGGTAATTGGCTGGCGACTGAAAGGCACTGTCATCGTCAGCTTCGGCTGCCGGGTCGAACGCCATGTCGTGGCCGGTCAAACGGCTTTCCATCTCGCGCACTTCACGCGGCTCGACACCCAGGCTTTCGGCGACGCGATGCACTTCGTCGTTGTTCAGCCAGGCCAGACGCTTTTTCTGACTGCGCAGGTTGAAGAACAGCTTGCGCTGCGCCTTGGTCGTGGCGACCTTGACGATCCGCCAGTTGCGGAGAATGAACTCGTGAATCTCTGCCTTGATCCAGTGAACGGCGAACGACACCAGACGCACGCCCATTTCTGGATTGAAACGTTTCACAGCCTTCATCAGGCCGACATTGCCTTCCTGGATCAGATCAGCCTGAGCCAGACCGTAACCCGAATAACTGCGAGCGATGTGCACGACAAAACGCAGGTGAGCGAGGACCATCTGACGAGCTGCGCCCAGATCCTGCTCATAGTAGAGACTCTCAGCCAGTTCACGCTCCTGCTCGGGCGTCAGCAATGGAATGCTGTTGACCGTGTGCACATAGGCCTCAAGGTTCGCACCCGGCACTAAGGCATAAGCAGGTTGCAAAGAAGTGGTCATACGAAAAAACCTCCAGCGCACATGAATGTGCAGTTCAGCATTGCCAAATTGACTTTGGAACCGCTAGACAAGTTCCTACATTTTCATAAGCCAATGGGTGAAACAAAATTTAGCTCTACCGTGGCGCCAGCTCACGCAAGTGGCGGGCGACCGCAATCCAAGCACCGATATACCCTAACAGGACCGCTCCGAGCAAGAGCGAAAGACCATCGCTCATCGGCACGCCCGCCAGCGCAAAATCACTCCCATAAAGACCCGCGAGCCCGACAACCGCGCCATTCAGCCAGTTCAGGCCATACGCAAGAACGCCCCAGGACAGTATCCCCGCGCCAAAGCCATACAGCGCGCCCATATAAAGGAAAGGCCTGCGAACGTAGCTGTCGGTACCGCCCACCAGCTTGATCACTTCGATCTCGGTGCGGCGGTTTTCGATGTGCAGACGTATTGTGTTACCAATTACCAACAGCAAAGCCGATACCAGCAAAACCGTCAAGCCAAAGACGAACCGATCACCCAGCTTGAGGATGGCCGCCAGTCGCTCGACCCATACCAGGTCAAGCTGCGCCTGTTGCACCTTGGGCAATTCGGCCAACCGGGTACGCAAGGCTTCAAGCGCGGGCTTGTCCACTTCATCCGGGGTCACCAGTACGACGCCCGGTAACGGGTTTTCCGGCAGCTCCTTGAGCGCCTCCCCCAGGCCGGACTGCTGCTGGAACTCACTCAAGGCCTGAATGCTGCTGATGTATTCCGCATCTGCGACGCCAGGCATGGCCTTGATCTCATCGCGCATCCGCGTGCCATCAGTGGTACTGGCATCCAGGTCAAGGTAAATCGAGATCTGCGCAGCACGCTGCCAGGAACCGCCCAGGCGCTCGACATTGCTCAACAGCAATGACAGGCCCATCGGCAGACTCAAGGCAATCGCCATCACCAGACAGGTAAAGAAGCTGCCGATGGGCTGTTTGCCCAGGCGGCGCAGGCTGTCCACCAGACTGGAGCGGTGACTCTCGATCCAGGCCGACAGCAATGCACTGAAGTCCGGGCCGTCGTCGTCATGGTCCTGACGCTGTTTTTTCTTTTTGGGCGGAACCGGGTCGGCAGGTTTCGGCGCTACGCGCTCCGACACTTTGGGGCTGCGTGTGGCACTCATACGCCAGCCTCCCCGTCACCGATCAGACGACCGCGTTGCAAAGTCAGCATGCGGTGACGCATACGGGCGATCAACGCCAGATCGTGACTGGCGATCAGCACGCTGGTGCCCAGTCGGTTGATGTCTTCAAACACACCCATGATTTCAGCCGCCAATCGTGGATCGAGGTTACCGGTCGGTTCGTCTGCCAGCAGCAAGGCGGGCCGGTGAACGATGGCGCGAGCAATACCAACGCGCTGTTGCTGCCCGGTGGACAGATCGCCCGGATACAGCTCGGCCTTGTCCGACAGCGCCACACGGTCCAGCGCCGAGTCGACGCGCTTGGCGATTTCAGGCTTGGACAAGCCAAGGATCTGCAGCGGCAGCGCGATGTTGTTGAACACCGTACGGTCGAACAGTAACTGGTGATTCTGAAACACCACGCCAATCTGACGGCGCAGGAACGGAATCTGCGCGTTGCTGATCTGCCCCAGATCCTGACCGGCCAGCATCAGTTTGCCGGTTGTAGGGCGTTCCATGGCCAACAACAGGCGCAGCAGTGTGCTCTTGCCAGCACCGGAGTGACCGGTGACAAACAGAAATTCACCGCGACGTACTCGAAAGCTCAGCTCGTGCAACCCGACATGTCCATTCGGGTAGCGCTTGCCGACCTGCTCGAAACGAATCATGGACGCTCCCGCTCCGCAAACAACGCTTGAACAAAGGGTTCTGCTTCGAAAGTGCGCAAATCGTCGATGCCTTCACCCACGCCGATGTAACGGATAGGCAGCCCGAATTGCTTGGCCAGGGCGAAGATCACGCCGCCTTTGGCCGTACCATCCAGTTTAGTCAGCGCCAGACCGGTCAGCGTGACCGTCTGGTTGAACTGTTTGGCCTGATTGATGGCGTTCTGGCCAGTGCCTGCATCAAGCACCAGCAGGACTTCATGCGGGGCGTCAGCGTCCAGCTTGCCGATCACGCGGCGAACCTTCTTCAACTCCTCCATCAGGTTGTCCTTGGTGTGCAGACGGCCCGCGGTGTCGGCAATCAGTACATCCACGCCGCGCGCCTTGGCAGCCTGCACGGCATCAAAGATGACCGAAGCGGAATCGGCACCCGTATGCTGGGCAATGACCGGAATCTGATTACGCTCACCCCAGACTTGTAACTGCTCGACGGCAGCGGCGCGGAACGTGTCACCCGCCGCCAGCATGACTTTCTTGCCTTCCAGTTGCAGCTTTTTGGCCAGCTTGCCAATTGTGGTGGTCTTGCCTGCGCCATTGACGCCTACGACCAGAATCACGAAGGGCTTGTTCTCGGATTTGATCACCAATGGCTGCTCGACCGGCTTGAGCATCGCGGCCAGCTCACCCTGCAGCGAGGTGTACAGCGCCTGAGCGTCGGTCAGCTGTTTGCGAGCCACTTTCTGGGTCAGGCTCTGGATGATGACCGAGGTCGCCTCGACACCGACGTCTGCGGTAAGCAGTCGGGTTTCGATTTCTTCAAGCAGGTCGTCATCAATTGCTTTCTTGCCCAGAAACAGGCTCGCCATGCCTTCGCCGATGCTGGCACTGGTTTTCGACAAGCCTTGCTTGAGGCGGGCGAAAAAGCCGACCTTTCCGGCTTCAGGTTCTTGAACCGTGGCGGGAGCAGCAGCCAGCTCCTGAGCAGGCTCTATCGGCAACGGAACTGGCTGGGCGGCGACGGGCTCGGGAACTGGCTCTGGCTCTGGCTCTGGCTCTGGCTCTGGCTCGACTTCAGGCTCCAGCAGTATCGGCTCGGGCACGCTGACAGGCACGATATCGTCGACAGGTTCCAGCTCAGGCTCTGCCGGCGCGCGCTCAACCGGCTCGGGTGCAGCCTGAATGTGGCCGTACTGAGGAATCGAAGGCGTTACATGCGGCTCACGCTCATCGCTGAAAGACACAGGCTCTTCGGCAACAGGCAGCGTCAGCCAGGGTTGCGGCGACGGCTCACCCGGCTCGATAGACGGCTGCGGCTCAGCCGGCATGGCGGCGGCAACGTCCACCGGCTGGGGCAGAGGTTCAGGTACGGGCACAGAGGCAGACGCTGGCTCGACCGGCGGCGTCGCTTCAAGCACCGGATCGGGCTGCACCGGCACGGATTCCTGAGTGGCGGGTTCGGCTTCCTGCGGTTTTTTACGCAGCCATCCGAACAGGCCTTTCTTTTCTCCAGCCGCGGCTGGGGTCTTCTTGTCGTCGTTGGAACCAAACATGGAGGACGGCTATCTCAAGGTTGCGGGACGCCCATGGGCGCCTCGGGAAATTCTGGCATGCAAAACAGACTGCGTTCAGGGCCGCTTGTTCACTGGCAGCCCCCTGTACGGGTATCGTTTACCCGCGTTTTCAACAGGTTTCACTCGCATTTGACCAGTGAAGGCTGTTTCTGATGCAAACGGACCAGTATCCTAACACCCCCGCGCCCGCTGACGCTAAGTTCAAGCAGGCCGTCCTACAGGTTCAAACTACGAATGAATGCTTTAGCCCGCCGCGCCGCAGGCCTGCTGCTCAGCACAATTTGTCTGCCTCTGACAGCAATGGCTGCCGACCCGCAACCGACCCATGAATTCACGCTCGACAATGGCCTCAAGGTCGTCGTCCGCGAAGACCATCGCGCTCCCGTGGTGGTCTCCCAGATCTGGTACAAGGTCGGCTCCAGCTATGAGACGCCCGGCCAGACCGGTCTGTCCCATGCGCTTGAACACATGATGTTCAAAGGCAGCAGCAAGACCGGACCGGGGGAGTCCTCACTGATCCTGCGCGACCTTGGTGCTGAAGAGAACGCGTTCACCAGTGACGATTACACCGCCTACTATCAAGTGTTGGCCCGCGACCGTCTGAGCGTGGCCCTGGAACTTGAAGCCGACCGTATGGCAACTCTCAAGCTTCCACCTGATGAGTTCAGCCGCGAAATCGAAGTCATCAAGGAAGAGCGCCGCCTGCGCACCGATGACAAGCCGACTGGCAAGGCTATCGAACGCTTCAACGCAATGGCCTACCCTGCCAGCGGCTACCACACGCCAACCATCGGCTGGATGGCCGATCTTGAGCGTATGAAAGTCGAAGAGCTGCGTCACTGGTACGAATCCTGGTACGCACCGAACAACGCGACTCTTGTGGTAGTGGGCGATGTGAAGCCGGATGAAGTCAAAGCTCTGGCTGAGCGCTTCTTCGGTGCCATACCGCGCCGCGACGTCCCACCGTCGAAAAAGCCGCTCGAACTGGCAGAGCCTGGCGAACGCAAGATCACCCTGCATGTGAAAACCCAACTGCCGAGCCTGATCTACGGTTTCAACGTGCCCAGCGTGGCCACCGCTGACGATCAGCGTTCGATCAATGCACTGCGCCTGATCGCCGCGCTGTTGGACGGCGGTTACAGCGCACGCATCCCGAGCCGCCTTGAGCGCGGCGAAGAACTGGTGTCTGGCGCCTCGTCGCGTTACGACGCGTTCACCCGCGGTGACAGCCTGTTCATGATCAGTGCCACGCCCAATACGCAAAAGAAGAAGACCCTGGCTGACGTTGAAGCCGGTATCTGGCGCCTGCTCGATGACTTGAAAACCAAGGCTCCTTCAGCTGAAGAGCTGGAGCGTGTGCGGGCGCAGGTCATTGCAGGCGTGGTGTACGAGCGTGACTCGATTACCAGCCAGGCCACCATGATCGGCGAACTCGAAACAGTTGGCCTGTCGTGGCGGCTGATGGACGAAGAGCTGGAGGCCCTGCAGAGCGTGACCCCGCAAGACATTCAGAAGGCCGCCAACACTTATTTCACCCGTGAGCGCCTCAGCGTTGCGCACGTTCTGCCTGAGGAGAAAGCCAAATGATCAAGCGCACTGCTCCACGTCATGCGCTGCTTGGCCTGATACTAGCGGCCTCGCTCGGCGCTTTTGCTGCCCACCCGGTGTTGGCAGACGACGCCGCAGCGACCGACCCAGCCCAGGCTGCGCCCGCGCTGGGTAGCCAACTGGAGTCGCTCAAGGAACTGGACGGCAAGGCTCCGGCCCGCCGCGCGTTGAACATTCAGACCTGGAACACCGCAGAGGGCGCCAAGGTTCTGTTCGTCGAATCCCGCGAGCTGCCTATGTTTGACATGCGCCTTATTTTTGCCGCAGGCAGCAGCCAGGACCAGAAAAGCCCAGGTATCGCCCTGCTGACCAACGCCATGCTGAACGAAGGGATCAAAGGCAAGGACGTCAACGCTATTGCCCAGGGTTTCGAAGGCCTTGGTGCTGACTTCGGCAACGGCTCTTACCGGGACATGGCGGTGGCTTCGCTACGCAGCCTGAGTGCTGCCGACAAGCGCGAACCGGCGTTGAAGCTGTTCAGCGAAGTCGTCGGCAAACCTGTATTCCCGGCTGAAGCGCTGACCCGCATCAAAAACCAATTGATCGCCAGCTTCGAATACCAGAAGCAGAACCCTGGCGCGATTGGCAGCAAAGAGCTGTTCAAGCATTTGTATGGCGATCATCCGTATGCTCATCCGAGCGACGGCGATGCCAAGAGCATCAATGCGATAACGCTCGCACAGCTCAAGGCTTTCCACGCCAGGGGCTACGCGGCGGGCAACACCGTCATTGCACTGGTAGGCGACCTGTCACGTGACGAAGCGCAAGCCATTGCGGCACAGGTTTCGGCATCGTTACCAAAAGGCCCGGCGCTGGAAAAGGTTGCCGAGCCTGTTGAACCCAAGGCAGGCACTACACACATCGAGTTCGCGTCCAACCAGACCCACCTGATGCTTGCGCAACTGGGCATCACCCGCAATGATCCGGACTACGCTGCACTCACCGTCGGCAACTCGGTACTCGGCGGCGGTGGCTTCGGCAGTCGCCTGATGACAGAAGTACGGGAAAAGCGCGGCCTGACCTACGGCGTGTCCTCAGGCTTCACCGCGATGCAGGTTCCGGGGCCTTTCATGATCGGCTTGCAGACCCGCGCCGAGATGAGCGAAAACACCTTGAAACTGGTTCAGGAAATCGTGCGTGACTTCCTGGCCAACGGCCCGACCCAGAAAGAACTGGACGACGTGAAGCGCGAACTGACCGGCAGCTTCCCGCTGACGGCGGCCAGCAACTCTGCAATCGTCGGGCAGTTGGGTGCCATTGGCTTCTATGACCTGCCGCTGACCTATCTGGAAGACTACATGGCCGCCGCGCAAAGCGTGACGACCGAACAGGTCAAGACCGCGATGCGCAAGCACCTGGACCCGGACAAGATGGTCATCGTCACCGTCGGCCCGACCGTAGAGCAAAAACCACTGCCTGCGCCCACCGACAAGCCCACCCGCCAACCTGTAGGGGTCCCGGAACACTGATGGCCAATCCACGTCCGAAGGGCCATAACGGCCTGGGTCAGCTTCGTATCATCGGCGGCGAATGGGGCAGCCGTCGCCTGACCTTCCCTGATGCACCCGGTCTGCGCCCGACCCCTGATCGTGTGCGCGAAACACTGTTCAACTGGCTGGCGCCTTACATTGCAGGCGCCAAAGTGCTGGATGTGTTCACCGGCAGTGGCGCGCTGTACTTCGAAGCGCTGTCACGCGGCGCCAGCATGGGCCTTGCGCTAGATAGCAACGCTGCGGCCATTGCCAGCCTGCGCCAGAACCTCACCGCCTTGAATTGCACCACCGGTCAGGTCTCCCAGACAGACGCGTTGCGTCATCTGGAAACCGCCGTTGCGTCGCCCTTCGACGTTGTGTTCCTTGATCCGCCCTTCCATCAGGGGCTGCTGGCCTCGGCCTGTACCCTGCTGGAAACTCGTGGCTGGCTGGCGGAGAACGCCTGGGTGTACACCGAAAGCGAAACTGCCCCGTCTACTACAGGCCTCCCCGCCAGTTGGCGACTGCACCGCGAGAAAAAAGCCGGACAGGTGTATTACGCGCTTTGGCAGCGAGGGTAGTTCGGTCGTTTTCTGTATTCGCCCTGCCTGGATGTTGCGCTGTCTATCTACACCCCCTCTTACATCGCGTGCCACTTAGTGGCACCGTAGGACATGTCAGCCCCTGAACCCGTTACCGAGCAAGGCCGTGCCTACACACCCGTCATCTCTTCCATCTTGCGCCCCTTTCGTCGCTGCATCGGGCTTGGGCAACCCGCATCTGCAAACCCTGTGGGGCCCGCTGTGGCGCAAGAGCACGTTGCTGGAGCGCACGCGTGAGCGCATGTGGCTGGAAGACGGGGATTTTCTCGATCTGGACTGGCATGGACCTCATCAGGTCGATGCGCCGCTGGTGCTGGTGCTGCACGGCCTGACGGGCTCGTCGAACTCGCCCTACGTTGCCGGCTTGCAGAAGGCAATGGCCGCACAGGGTTGGGCCAGCGCGGCGTTGAACTGGCGGGGATGCTCCGGCGAACCAAACCTGCTGTCGCGCAGTTACCACTCGGGGGCGAGCGAGGATCTGGCGGAGGTCGTCACTCATCTGCGCTCACTGCGTCCCCTGGCGCCTTTATACGCTGTGGGGTACTCGCTGGGTGGCAACGTGCTGCTCAAGTACTTGGGCGAGTCCGGCGCGCAGAGCGGCCTGCTCGGCGCGGCTGCGGTGTCGGTGCCGTTTCGCCTGGACGAGTGCGCCGACCGCATCGGGCAAGGGTTCTCGAGGGTTTACCAGCGGCATTTCATGCGCGAGATGCTGACTTACATTCGCGTCAAACAGCATCGTTTCCAGCACGAAGGCCTCAGCGAGGGGCTGGCTGAGCTGGCTGCACTGGGCTCGCTGGAGAACATGCGTACCTTCTGGGACTTTGATGGTCGTGTGACCGCACCCTTGCACGGATTCACAGACGCCCAGGATTACTACCGCAGGGCGTCCAGCCGTTATTACCTCGGGCAGATCCAGACACCAACGTTGATCATCCAGTCCAGTGACGACCCGTTTGTCTTTCCGCACAGCCTGCCGGAGCCCAGCGAACTCTCGTCCTGCACAGAATTCGAACTGCACGCCAAAGGCGGGCATGTGGGCTTCGTCGAGGGTTCGCTGCGTAACCCGAGTTACTACCTTGAACGTCGTATCCCGCTGTGGCTGACCACGGCTCTTGAGCGGGATAAAGGCCTGGGACAAAACTGACGCCGGATCAGCTGGCGCCGGTTGCTACCTCACGTGTCGGATCGGTGATCCACTCACTCCACGACCCTGCATACAAAGTTCCCAACGGATACCCGGCGAGGCACAGGGCAAACAGGTTATGGCAGGCCGTGACACCGGACCCGCAATACGACACCAGGCTTTCGGGCGGCCGATCCTGCAGCTTCTCGGCAAAGCGTGTCTTGAGCGCATCGGCAGGCAGAAAGCGACCGTCCGGGCCCAGGTTTTCGTTGAAAGCTGCGCATTGAGCGCCGGGGATGTGACCTGCGACAGGATCGATCGGCTCGACTTCACCGCGAAATCGCGCTTCGGCACGGGCGTCGATCAAGGTCAGCTCAGGACGGCCAAGGCGGCCGTGCAACCGACTGGCGCCGAGCACCAACGACATATCAGGTTCGCCCGTGAAATCGCCTGGCGCATTGCCTGCGCCATCAAGGCTTAGCGGCAAGCCCGCTGCGTGCCAGGCTTTCAGGCCGCCATCCAGCAGATAGACGCCCTCACGCCTGCCCATCCAGACCAGCAACCACCAGGCACGTGCCGCATACATGCCGGGGCCGTCGTCATACAGCACGACATCGCTGTCGACGTTGATGCCCCACGCCTGAAAACGCTGCAACAAGGTGGCAGGTTCTGGCAAAGGGTGACGTCCGGTCTTGCCTTTGCTGACCGGCCCGCTGAGGTCGCGTTCAAGGTCAGCAAAGGAAGCGCCTTCGATATGCCCCTGGGCGTAACTGCGCTGTCCGTAATCAGGGTCTTCCAGAGCAAAACGACAATCGAGAATCACCAACCCTGGCGTTTTCTGGCGTGCCGCCAGGTGCTCGGGACTGATCAGTTGCGCGATAGACATGACACACTCCTGTGGCAGAAAACTGAATGAACCGGCCCCTTGCCCGCTGTGAACTCATCCCAGGACCTTGTGGATCGGAGCATGGAACGCCTCGCACAATGCCTCGAACTCTTCACGGGACTGAGGAGCAATGAAACCTGATTCGAGCATAAGCGCCTGGTAGACACCTCGTCGAATGGCATCTTGATCGAGCTGTGTGGATTGCTCGCGTGTGGTGCACAGAAACCGCACCCAGGAGGTCAGAACGATCCAGGTATTGAGGCTCATCCATTCGATCTGCGCCTCATTCATTTGCAGAATGCCTGCGTCGATAAACGCCTGATAGATCGCCTTGGCCCGCAACAGACAGTTCTGGCAAAAAAGCCGGTAGCGCGCAGCCAGTTGCGGGTCCGCACTCAGCAGGTGCTCAAGGTCACGGTGCAGAAAGCGATAGCGCCACATGGCATCCAGCACGGCAAGAAAGTAGTCACGTTTACCTGCGATGGTCGGCAGGCGATCCACCGGTAAAACCATGAAGCTGGTCACCAGCGCTTCGTACTCGCCGAACAGCTGGGCGATGATCGCCTGCTTGTGCGGGAAGTGGTAATACAGATTGCCCGGCGAGATTTCCATGTGCGCGGCAATGTGATTAGTGCTCACACTGCGCTCGCCCTGCTCATTGAACAGTTCCAGACTGACCTGCACGATACGTTCACGGGTTTTGGTACGCGGTGCCATGCTGGGCTCTTGTCCTGGTGAGATGCGGGCGATAGTAGCGTAAGCGCTGCTGTAACGGACGAACGGCGGTTGATTGACTTTCTAGAGCACTGACTCTAAAACATTCGAAATACCCCACGGGTTTCGTCGATGCCTGCCCACCTTCCGGTTCAATACTCTCCTATGCCGCCTGATGAAATGGAAGCGGCCTTTGCCGCGCAGCGCGCAGCTTTTGCCGCCAACCCCATGCCCTCCGCGGCGCAACGTTTGCAGTGGCTCGAGCAGTTGGGCGAATTGCTGAGCACTCATCGCCAAGCCCTTATCGAAGCCATCAGCCAGGACTTCAGTCATCGCAGCGCTGACGAAACCCGGTTGGCAGAACTGTTGCCCAGCCTGCTCGGCATCAGAGACGCCCGTAAACAGCTCAAGCGCTGGATGAAACCTTCGCGACGGCATGTTGGACTGGTCTTTCAGCCTGCGTCAGCCAGGGTGGTGTACCAGCCGCTCGGTGTTATCGGGGTGATCGTGCCGTGGAACTACCCGTTGTTTCTGGCGATAGGGCCATTGATCGGGGCTTTGGCGGCAGGCAACCGGGTCATGCTCAAGCTCAGCGAGTCCACGCCTGCGACCGGAGCGCTGCTTCAACAGCTGTTCGCCAAAGCCTTTGCGCAAGACCTGGTCACCATCGTACTGGGCGAGGCCGACGTCGGCATGGCCTTTTCGCGCCTTCCGTTCGACCATTTACTGTTCACGGGAGCGACCAGCATCGGCAAACACGTGATGCGGGCAGCAGCCGAAAACCTGACACCTGTGACTCTGGAACTGGGCGGCAAATCACCGGCCATCGTGTCTCACGATGTGCCGCTGGCAGATGCCGCCGAACGTATCGCATTTGGCAAAACCCTGAATGCCGGACAAACCTGTATCGCACCGGATTACGTGCTGGTCCCTGAAGACCGCATTGAAGACTTCGTCAAGGTCTACAGCCAGACCGTGAAGCGGTTTTACCCTCAGCTGACTGATAACCCTGACTACACAGCGATCATCAATGAGCGTCAGTTGGCGCGGCTGACGCATTATCTCGACGACGCAGCGCTCAAGGGTGCGACTGTCATCAACCTTTATGAGCAGGGACAGGCCAGACGCATGCCGTTCAGTGTGTTGCTGAACGTCAGCGATGACATGCTTGTCATGCAGGATGAGATTTTCGGCCCGCTGCTGCCAATCGTGCCTTACGACACGATCAATGATGCGCTGGCCTATATCAACCGTCGTCCTCGCCCGCTGGCGCTCTACTATTTTGGCTACAACAGAGCGCAACAACAGCATGTGCTGGAACACACCCACTCTGGAGGCGTGTCGATCAACGACACCCTGATGCACGCAGCGCAAGACGATCTGCCCTTCGGCGGCATTGGTCCTTCAGGCATGGGGCGTTACCACGGGCGAGAGGGCTTCCTCACATTCAGTCAGGCCAAGGCGGTGTTCATCAAACAGCGTTTCAATGCGGCGCGCCTGATCTATCCACCTTACGGAAAGGCTCTACAACGCCTGGTGTATAAAATATTTTTGCGCTGAGCCTGTTGACCGCGCCAAGTGTCGATCGCCCCAAAATAGGCGTTGTGGCGCCGATTTTGGCCGATAATCGGCGCAATACGACTTTTTATCACTGTGCCCAGACTTGGCCCGTCGGGAAGGCTGCGATACCATCCGAGTCCCACAACGGACTCCGACCAGGACGACGCGATGAACCGAGTGTTGTACCCAGGCACCTTCGACCCTATTACCAAGGGCCATGGAGATCTGGTCGAACGCGCCTCGCGCCTGTTCGACCAAGTGGTCATTGCCGTTGCCGCCAGCCCCAAGAAAAACCCTCTGTTCCCGCTGGAACAGCGCGTCGAGCTGGCCCGCGAGGTCACCAAACACTTGCCAAACGTTGAAGTCGTGGGGTTTTCCACACTGCTTGCGCAGTTTGCCAAGGAACAGAACGCCAACGTCTTTTTACGCGGCCTTCGTGCGGTGTCGGACTTCGAATATGAATTTCAGCTCGCGAACATGAACCGTCAACTGGCACCGGACGTCGAAAGCCTGTTCCTGACGCCGTCTGAACGTTACTCGTTCATTTCCTCGACGTTGGTGCGTGAGATCGCGGCGTTGGGCGGTGATATCACCAAGTTCGTGCATCCTGCTGTCGCTCAGGCACTGACTGAACGCTTCAAGCAGTAACATCACGCACGATCCTGCAGGTGCACACAGAAGCCTAATGCGGCACAATTCGCCGCATTGGTTTTCATATGCCCCGGCGTCGGCCGCGGCAGGAGCATTTCATGTCCCTTATCATCACCGACGATTGCATTAACTGCGACGTCTGCGAACCCGAGTGCCCGAACGAGGCGATTTCACAAGGCGAGGAGATCTACGTGATCAATCCGAACCTGTGTACCGAATGCGTGGGTCACTACGACGAGCCGCAATGCCAGCAGGTCTGCCCTGTTGACTGCATCCCGCTGGATGAAAATCACGTCGAAAGCAAAGACCAACTGATGGACAAGTACCGGATCATCACCAGCAAGGCTTGATTCCCCAGGCAAGAGCGCGTGCAGCGCTCACTGCGTAACGCCCTGCTCTGAATGCCTTATTCCTGCTTGCCGTAACCATCGCCGGTGCAACCCAGGCAGCGTACGAATGCCGCTTTGCCCGGATCGACCACCAGTGCCTTGCCCGTCGCCCCAAGATTGCCGCCCGCTGCTGCAAACGGCGCGGCGATCACAAACAGGCCGGTGCCAATAATCGTGGCAGCAATCAACAATGGTCGAGCGATGACCAGATCGCCAATCATGGCGTACGCGGGTGGGTTCTGGATGGTGTAGACAGGGTTGCCACTGCCCGCGGGAATACTTGCCGCAAAGGCAGGTAAAGCCTCTAAGCCAACAAAAAGCGCCAGAGTGGCAGCAAGGGTACGAAACGGGCTCATGGCGTGGTCCTTCAGGCGTGGCAGAGAGTTTTGCCCATCACTATAAACAGCGATCAAGCTTAAGCAAGGCCCGGAGCATTTCAAGAACCTGCCAGCAAGCGTCTAACGCTGGCACTTGGGGCAATACACGCTTGCCCGCTGCCCAAGCTTGACCTCCCGCAGCGTGCTGCCGCAGACCTTGCAGGGTTGATCACCCCGGCCATAGACAAACAGCTCCTGCTGGAAGTAACCAGGCTTGCCGTCACCGCCGATGAAATCACGCAGGGTCGTGCCGCCTCGTTCAATGGCATAGGCCAGAATACGTTTGATTTCCAAAGCCAGCTTCAAATAGCGCGCCCGTGAAATGCTTTTCGCTTCTCGGCGCGGATCGATGCCCGCAGCGAACAGCGCTTCGGTTGCATAGATATTGCCCACCCCAACGACCACGGCGTTGTCCATGATGAACGGCTTGACGGCAATCGACTTGCCGCGAGACCGCTCATACAACCGTTCGCCGTCGAACAGATCGGTTAATGGCTCCGGCCCCAGGCGAATCAGCAATTCATGTCCCAGCGGATCAAGGCTCCAGAGCATCGCGCCAAACCGACGAGGGTCGGTGTAACGCAAGGCCAGCCCCGACTCAAGCTCGATGTCCACATGTTCATGCTTGAGCGCAGGCAGACCTGCTTCGACCAGACGCAGATTGCCCGACATGCCCAGATGACTGATGAGCGTACCCACTTCAGCCTTGATCAACAGGTACTTGGCACGCCGACTCACTTCGACGATGCGCTGCCCAGAGAGGCGCACATCAAGATCTTCAGGGATTGGCCAACGCAAACGGCTGTCGCGGACGATCACCCGACTGACACGCTGCCCTTCAAGATGGGGCGCAATGCCGCGTCGGGTGGTTTCGACTTCTGGTAATTCAGGCATGGAAAACTCGGTCGTACGGAAAGAAAAGACCAGCGTCGCGCAGAATCAGCGCGCGCCCAGTTCGCGAATGCTTTCCCTCAGGTATTCAAAGTCATATTCGGACAACCCCACGTAATCCAGCACCAACGCGCCAATGCTGTCCCATTCATGGTCTTCGCCCTGGTTGCCCAGTACACGGTAAGACTGGCAGATGTGCTCGGCCATCTTGAGGGGCGCCAGCAAGTTCTTCAGCGGTGCATTACGGCTGGTGTCGTCCTGAAAAATTGCCAGCGCGTTGTGGTGATTGGCTATCGCCTCGGTCACATGCTCGGGCAGGCGCCATGATTTGGCAGTGTAATAGCCGACCACTGAGTGATTGGTGTCGAAACGGGCATTCTCGGTATCCACGACACGGCATTCAGGCCCCGCGTTGGCGTAAGCCTCTTCGAGCACCGACATGTAGTCCGGGAAGCGCTTGAGCATCAACGGAATGCCGCAATCATGAAACAACCCCAGCGCGTAGGATTCGTCCACTGTTTGTGAGCCGATACGCTTGGCCAGCGTCAGGCTGGTCATCGCAACGTCCTGAGCGGTGTCCCAGAATCGATTGAGCGTAACGATGGTTTCGTCGGTCATCTCGCCTTTGATCGACTGGGCGTTGATCAGGTTGATCACCGTACGACTGCCCAGCAGATTCACCGCTTTCTGAATCGAGGCAATCTTGTTGGAGAGACCGTAATGAGGCGAATTGACGATTTTCAGCAGCGCCCCGGACAGACCAGGATCCTGCGCGATCAGACGGGCAATAGCCCCCAGATCAGGATCAGGCATGTACTGCTCCATCTGTAGATCCACCATGATCTGGGGCTGCGGCGGCACACTGATGCCCTGCAAGGCCTGCTGAATCTGCTCTGAAGTTAGCTCTGGGGACATAGGTATTCACTCGCGGTCAGAGCTCGATTCTGCCCCCTCGGCAGGCAACGGTCCATCATCATTACATGACATTTTCCGGGAACTTCGCCTGAAACAGAGCTTCGGACTCTGTGTAACCAGCGCGTCTGGCGCCCTCACGAAGGCGCGCCACGCGACCCCTGAAGCCCGACAATGGAGGATCCCATGTCCCTTGCACTCACTGGCAAACACGTCGCAATTCTTGTAACCGATGGTTTCGAGCAGGTCGAACTGACCGGTCCCAAAAAAGCGCTGGAGGACGCAGGCGCTACTGTAAAAATCCTGTCCAGCCAGGAAGGCCAGGTCAAAGGCTGGAATCACGACAAGCCTGCCGACGACTTCAAGGTCGATGGCACGTTCAAAGCCGCTAATATCGATGACTACGACGCTGTCGTGCTACCGGGCGGCGTGCAGAACTCCGACACCATTCGTCTGGACAGTGACGCGCAGAATATCGTCAAACGCATCGACGCCTCGGGCAAGCCGCTGGCGGTAATCTGCCACGGCGGCTGGCTGCTGATCTCGGCCAATCTGGTCAGCGGCAAGACCATGACCAGCTACAAGACGCTGAAAGACGATCTGGTCAATGCCGGCGCAAAATGGGTCGACGAGAAAGTTGTGACTGACGGCATGCTGATCAGCAGCCGCCAGCCTGACGATGTGCCAGCCTTCAGCAGCAAGCTGATTGAAGCGCTGTCGCAATAATCGGCTGTGTTAATTCGCGTCATCCCGGCGCACAGCCGGGATGACGCGCTATAATCCCGCTCTTTTTTCAGGAGCGACGTCATGTCCCTGCCTAGCTTGCGCCTCAAAGCCAACGCCGACCGCCGCCTGCGCGCCGGTCACCTGTGGGTCTACAGCAATGAAATCGATGTAGCTGCCACCCCTCTGAACGGCTTTGCGGCAGGCGATCAAGCGCTGCTCGAAGCAGCTGGCGGCAAGCCGCTGGGCATCGTCGCCATGAGCCCCAACAACCTGATCTGCGCACGCCTGCTGTCACGCGACATCAAGCTGCCGCTCGACAAGTCGCTGTTTGTGCATCGCCTGAACGTGGCGCTGTCGTTGCGTGAACGCCTGTTCGACAAGCCGTTCTATCGCCTGGTTTACGGTGACTCCGACCTGTTGCCAGGCCTGGTGGTGGACCGTTTCGGTGACATCCTCGTCGTCCAGCTGGCCTCGGCCACCATGGAAAACCACAAGGAAGACATCGTCGCTGCGCTGGTTCAGGTAATCAAACCCAGTGGCATCCTGTTCAAGAACGACTCGGCCGCACGCGATGCCGAAGGCCTTACCCGTTACGTCGAAACCGTCTTTGGTCTGGTACCGGAATGGGTCGCACTGGAAGAAAACGGCGTCAAGTTCGAAGCTCCGGTCATGGCTGGACAGAAAACCGGCTGGTTCTACGATCACCGCATGAACCGTGCGCGCATCGCTCCGTATGTCAAAGGCAAGCGCGTGCTTGACCTGTACAGCTACATTGGCGGCTGGGGTATTCAAGCAGCGGCCTTCGGTGCCAGCGATGTAACCTGTGTCGACGCGTCGTCCTTCGCCCTGGATGGCGTGGAGCGCAACGCAGCACTGAATGGCTTTGCAGAAAAGCTGACCTGCATCGAAGGTGACGTGTTTGAAGCGTTGAAAGAACTGAAAGCCAGCGAGGAGCGTTTCGACGTGATCGTCGCCGACCCGCCTGCGTTCATCAAACGCAAAAAAGACATGAAGAACGGCGAAGGCGCCTACCGTCGCCTGAACGAGCAAGCCATGCGCCTGCTCACCAAGGACGGCATCCTCGTCAGCGCCTCCTGCTCGATGCATCTGCCGGAAGACGACCTGCAGAACATTCTGCTCACCAGCGCCCGCCATCTGGATCGTAATATCCAGCTACTGGAACGCGGCGGTCAGGGTCCGGACCATCCGGTGCACCCGGCAATTGCCGAAACGCGCTATATCAAGAGCATCACCTGCCGGTTGCTGCCTAACAGCTGATCGGGTGTTCGGGCCGGCAGGGAGCTGGCCCGACAAACGTTTCTGCCCAACATGTCCCGGCGGCTCACTCCGCACTGTATCGAAACACTCCGATACACCCCTTCCCAGACGCGATATATAGATAACGCCGTGCGCTTTTCTCTGCTGATAAATTATCAGCGTCCTGTCAGTAAACACCCACGGGAATACAACCAGGACTTACCCAAAATGGACTTTTTTTGATTTAAATGGATTTGAATCATGACCGACTTTACCTCTATCGAATACGTACACGAATATCTGAACAACGCCTCCGCCGATCAGCTGTCCAAGGGACTGCTTTCTCAAGAAGGCGCGGATCTGATCCAGCACGTCATCTCCGCTCCAGTCGCCTCGGAGGAGGACGGCATTACCATCGGACGGTTCGTCATGCCATTGCATGGCGGTACCACACTGATGCGCCTGTTCGTCATTCGTGGCCCGGCCGGCCAACACATTCTTTACGTACCCGAGCAGCCTGCTTCTCCGGGTGATCGAATTTTCCACGAGAACCACGACTGGACACGCACCTGCTATGTACTGGGTGAGTTTCTGGGCAAGCCGGGGGGTCTGGAGTACATGCTTGACCTGGTCACTGAAGACCAAAAACACCATGTTGCCGATTACTTTGAAGAACTCACTCGCTTGCCGTCCTCCTGGAGCGAAAACGCCTTTGTACTTCTGCCAGCCAGTGGCGAGACTTACCTGCACCAGATCCAGGCCATTGTGAATCGTTGATGGCTCCAGGCAGTCCTGGACACGCCAGCCGCCGACAGCTTCCTGTCGGCGGTCTGCTTTTGCGTCTTCTGTCGGCACGGCTTCAATCACACTCCCACCCGCCCGGCAGTCAGTCGCGTGCAAGAACATCGCTTCACTCAAGCCAACGTTGCCTGACCGGTGTAGAATCGACGCTATTCATCGCCATCATCCCCCGGCGGGTTTATGAGCTCGGGCCGAGTACACGGTGATCCCGTGGTTTTTCGGTTTCTTCGCCGCTTGCGGTCACTGCTGTTTGCGTGCGACGTCAACAGAAGCTCACTCCCTTCCCTGATTAGCCTTATTTTGCCGGAGTGCTCCAATGCCTGATTACCGTTCGAAAACGTCCACCCACGGCCGCAACATGGCCGGCGCCCGTGCCCTGTGGCGCGCAACGGGCATGAAGGATGAAGACTTCAAGAAACCGATCATTGCCATTGCCAACTCGTTTACGCAGTTCGTACCGGGCCACGTGCACCTGAAAGACATGGGGCAACTGGTCGCCCGCGAAGTCGAACGCGCCGGTGGCGTGGCCAAGGAATTCAACACCATCGCAGTCGATGACGGCATCGCCATGGGCCATGACGGCATGCTGTATTCGCTGCCAAGCCGCGAAATCATTGCTGACTCCGTGGAATACATGGTCAACGCGCACTGTGCTGACGCCATCGTCTGCATTTCCAACTGCGACAAGATCACCCCAGGCATGCTGATGGCGTCTCTGCGCCTCAATATCCCGGTAGTCTTCGTGTCCGGCGGCCCGATGGAAGCAGGCAAGACCAAGCTGGCCAGCCATGGCCTGGATCTGGTCGACGCAATGGTCATTGCTGCCGACTCTACCGCCAGCGACGAGAAAGTCGCCGAATACGAGCGTAGCGCCTGCCCGACCTGCGGTTCGTGCTCCGGCATGTTCACTGCAAACTCCATGAACTGCCTGACCGAGGCTCTCGGTCTTGCGCTGCCGGGCAACGGTTCGGCACTGGCGACCCACAGCGACCGCGAGCAACTGTTCCTGCAGGCTGGCCGTACCATCGTTGACTTGTGCAGACAGTATTACAAGGAAAACGACGATTCGGTTCTGCCGCGCAACATCGCCAACTTCAAGGCGTTCGAGAATGCCATGACGCTGGACATCGCCATGGGCGGCTCGACCAACACCATCCTGCACTTGCTGGCCGCGGCTCAGGAAGCTGAAATCGACTTCGACCTGCACCACATCGATCGCCTGTCACGCAAGGTTCCACAGCTGTGCAAAGTAGCGCCGAACATCCAGAAGTACCACATGGAAGACGTGCACCGTGCTGGCGGGATCTTCAGTATCCTCGGCGAACTGGCGCGCGGCGGCTTGCTGCATACCGACCTGCCGACCGTGCACAGCAAGACGCTGGCTGAAGGCATTGCCAAGTGGGACATCACCCAGACTGACGACGAAGCCGTGCACACCTTCTTCAAGGCAGGCCCGGCCGGCATTCCGACCCAGACCGCGTTCAGCCAGTCGACCCGCTGGGAAAGCCTGGATGACGACCGTGAAAACGGCTGCATTCGCAGTGTCGAGCATGCCTATTCGCAGGAAGGTGGCCTGGCCGTGCTGTACGGCAACATCGCGCTGGACGGTTGCGTGGTAAAAACTGCCGGTGTCGATGAGTCGATCCATGTGTTCGAAGGCAACGCCAAGATCTTCGAAAGCCAGGACAGCGCCGTGCGCGGGATCCTTGCCGACGAAGTGAAAGCGGGCGATATCGTGATCATTCGTTACGAAGGCCCGAAAGGCGGCCCGGGCATGCAGGAAATGCTGTACCCGACCTCGTATCTGAAATCCAAGGGTCTGGGCAAGGACTGTGCACTGCTGACTGACGGCCGCTTCTCCGGCGGTACGTCTGGTCTGTCCATCGGTCACGCCTCGCCGGAAGCGGCTGCGGGCGGTGCCATCGGCCTGGTACGCGACGGCGACAAGGTGCTGATCGACATCCCGAATCGCTCGATCAATCTGTTGATCGACGATGCAGAAATGGCAGAGCGCCGCGCCGAGCAGGACAAGAAAGGCTGGAAACCGGTCGAATCGCGTCCACGCAAGGTCACCACCGCCCTCAAGGCCTACGCCTTGCTGGCAACCAGTGCCGACAAGGGCGCGGTACGTGACAAGGCGCTGCTGGACAAACTGGTGCCATAAACCGCATCAGCCACAATGAAAAGCCCGGCAGAGATGCCGGGCTTTTTGCTGTGCGGCTGATTCAGCCTTCGCCAGCAAGCTGGCTACAAAGGAAGTAGCTGTTACTGAATATCGTCCGGCTTGACGATCACCCAGTTCTTGTCGGCAGTGACGGGCAGGTTTTCCTTGGCCTGGGCTTCGGCGTTCGCTTTCATCATGCCGTTGAGCTGGGTCATGTATTTGTCTTTGCGGTTGATCCACAGGTGCACGCCGCCTTTGCTGACATCGACGCCGTGGAACAGCATGTAACCGTCACTGGTCGGGGTATCGCCACCGACCAGCACTGGTTTTTTCCACTGATCGATATAGGTCAGAATCGCAGCCTGTTTGCCGGCCATCCAGGTGGCAGGCGTCCAGAGGTACGGCGTCAGCTCCATCCCCATATTGCTTTTTGCGTCGTATTTACCCGCAGTGATTTGTTTACGTGCTGTGGTCAACGCACCGGTCTTCGGGTCTTTGAGCAGCAGGCTGACGCCGATCACATTCTCGGGTTTGACGTTGTAGCCGTATTTGGGGTCGGAAGCGACCATGCGCACCAGTTCTTCGGAGGCGGCGGTCATCACGTAGACTTCGATGCCGTTCTCCATCAGCTTTTTGTACAGCTCGGTCTGCCCGGTGAATACGCGTGGCGGCTCGACGTTGAGCTGTTTGACGGTATCGCCGTCGTAGTAGGTCGCAGGCACCGGCTTGCCAAGCGCCATCAACTCATCAACGTAGCCTTTGAGTTCCTGAAGGGTAAAACCGGAGAACACCTGCGCGACCCACGGGTAGCACACCATGTCGTCCACTTCGCACAGACGGTAGTAGTAGCTGAACAGGCTTTCCTTGTGATCGGCGGTGTCCTTGAACGGCATCAGCTTCAGTGAAGGGTCGAGCTTTTCGCGCGTGATCAGGCCTTTGTTTTCCATGTACGGCAACAGCGACTCTTCAAGGTCGAAGCGATAGCTGGTGTTGTCCATGTCAAACACCGCGTAATTACCTTTGTTGGCATTCGCAGCGATCATGGCATCGAGCGCCTTGGCGGCCGGCTCGGGCCAGTGCTTCAACTCAGTGGCGGCGAAGGTCTGGCTGGCCAGACCGGCAAAGAGTGCGGCAACCAGCATTTTTGGCGCGAGTTTCATTGGCGTTTTCCCCTTCTCAAAATACCGAAGGGTCAGACCGTAACAAAATATTGTGAAGACAAAAGTGCGTCAGCGACCCGCGCAGGGCCAGAAGACGCCATTTTGTCCACTGTTTACGACAGCAAAACCAAAAACGACATTTTTATGTCATTTTCTTTGCAGCGTTCCACGCCCGGCACTCCAGTGTCTTTCAAGTGCGCTCCCAGACTTCGAAGCTGTAAGCCGGCTTATCGTCGACCGCCGGGTTCTCGACTGTGGATGCCAACGCCCATTGCGCCGGATCAAACTCTGGAAACCACGCATCGCCAGCAGGGCTCAAGGCTACGCGAGTCAGGTACAGCCGATCGGCCTGAGCAAGACCCTGCGCATACAGTTGTGCGCCGCCAATCAGCATGACTTCGTCGGCGCCTTGCTGATCGGCCCACTGCTCGGCGCGCTCTACAGCTGCTTCGAGTGACGCGAAGACTTCCGCGCCTTCAAGTTGCAGATCTGTCTGGCGGCTGACCACCAGATTCAGGCGACCCGGCAACGGGCGACCCAGTGAGTCCCAGGTCTTGCGCCCCATGATGATCGGCTTGCCGAGCGTCGTGGCCTTGAAGTATTTGAAATCCCCCGGCAGGTGCCAGGGCATGGAATTGTCGACACCGATCACTCGGTTTTCACCAAGGGCGGCAATCAGGCTGAGCGGGAGATGAGTTTTCATGGCGGCGAGAATATCAGAGCCCGCTCGGCAAGCCACTGAACTGTTACATGCCGTGCTCAGTCCGATGACAGCGGTTATGCTCACCGCTGAACTCATTGAAGAGACGCCGTGTGACTTCGCTGACCCCACTCGACACCCTCTGGCTGACTGAAGCTGTGCGCCTGCGCGAGCGCCAGG
The DNA here is from genome assembly GCF_021147775.1 of Pseudomonas californiensis. GTDB lineage: Bacteria > Pseudomonadota > Gammaproteobacteria > Pseudomonadales > Pseudomonadaceae > Aquipseudomonas > Aquipseudomonas californiensis. The sequence continues at coordinate 350,377 of NZ_JAGTPK010000001.1, read as the reverse complement.
CAGGCACGCTTGATGATCAGGAAGCCAATCGACGCGCCCGCGCCGCCCAAGGCGACCTGACCGCCCGCATTCAGCATCGCGCCTTGTGGCTGGCCGAGCGCGACGGCATGGTTGCGGCGCTGCATCACTGGAAGCAAGGTGCGCGCCTGGCACTGATCGCGCTGGCGATCTTCGCTGTCATCAGCGGCGCGGGCCTGGCGTTCGCAGCGATGGGCGACGGGCAGTCGCCGGTCAACGTGTTCTGGGCGCTTGGCAGCCTGCTGGGCTTGAACCTGGTATTGCTGATCAGTTGGGCGCTGGGCTTTGTGTTTGCCGGGCGCAGCAACAGCGGGCTGGGCCGCCTCTGGCTATGGCTGAGCGAAAAGCTGGCGCGTGACGCCCAGGCCGCTCAACTGGCACCTGCGTTGATCCTGCTGCTGCAGCGCAAACGCCTCAACCGCTGGGTGCTGGGTCTGCTGGTTCACGGGCTCTGGTTGCTGGCCCTGCTCAGCGCGTTGGTGCTGTTGTTGATGCTGATGGCAACCCGGCGCTACGGTTTTGTCTGGGAAACCACCATCCTGAGCAGCGATACCTTTGTCAGCCTGACCCAGGCGCTGAGCACGATTCCGGGGTGGCTGGGGTTCAGCGTGCCGGACGAAACCATGATCCGCGCCAGCGGCAGTGGTGCACTGAGCCTTGAAAGCGCCCGACAAGCCTGGGCAGCCTGGCTGGTGGGCGTGCTGCTGTTCTACGGCATCGTGCCGCGCCTGATGCTGGCGGCGTTCTGCCTGTGGCGCTGGAAGCGCGGACGCGCCGCGCTGCGTCTCGACCTGGAATTGCCTGATTATCTGGAATTACGCGAACGGCTGATGCCCAGCAGTGAACGACTGGGCGTGAACGACGCCGAACCCGCTTTGCTGCATCAGGTTCATCCAAACCCGGGCGCAACCGTGAGTGACGGCGCATTGCTGGTGGCCATCGAACTGGATGGCCAGCATCCCTGGCCGCCCGAGCTTGCGTCAGGTGTCGCGAACGCAGGCATTCTCGACAGCCGTGAATCCCGCAACCGACTGCTTGAGCAACTGAGCCTCTATCCGCCCGCAAGGCTGGTGATTGCCTGCGACCCGCGTCGATCGCCGGACCGTGGCAGCGTCGCGCTGATTGCCGAGCTGGCCCGCGGTGCCGGGGCAACGCGTATCTGGCTGCTGCCAGCGCCCGCAGGGCAAACCCTGGACGCTGAACGGCTCGATGACTGGCATAGCGCGCTGGAGCAATTGCAACTGCCTTGGTCAGACAGTGCGCCACTGAACTGGTTGGAGACGGGCCATGAGTGAAGTGAACACGGTTCACGCCATCAAGCTTGCCGTCGTCGGGCACACCAACGTGGGCAAGACCTCGCTGCTGCGCACCCTGACCGGCGATATCACCTTTGGCGTGGTGTCTCATCGGCCAAGTACCACTCGCCATGTCGAGGGCGCCCGCCTGTCAGTGGACGGCGAAGCGGTGGTCGAGCTGTACGACACACCCGGCCTTGAAGACGCCATAGCACTTCTTGACTACCTGGAACGCCTTGATCGTCCTGGCGAGCGGCTGGACGGGCCTGCGCGACTGGGACGCTTTCTGGAAGGCAGCGAAGCACGGCAGCGCTTCGAGCAGGAGGCCAAGGTGCTGCGCCAATTGCTGGACTCGGATGCGGGCCTGTACGTGATTGATGCTCGCGAACCCGTCCTGTCCAAGTACCGTGACGAGCTGGCGGTTCTGGCCAGTTGCGGCAAACCCTTGTTGCCGGTACTCAATTTTGTAAGTGCACGTGAGCATCGTGAGTCGGAATGGCGCGAAGCCCTCTCGCGCCTGGGCTTGCATGCGCTGGTGCGCTTCGACAGCGTGGCTCCGCCGGAAGACGGCGGACGGCGTCTTTATGAAAGCCTGGCGCTGCTGCTGGAAAGCGCGCGGCCCAGGCTCGAACGTCTGATTCTGGATCAGGAAAAACAGCGACAAGCCAAACGACACAGCGCAGCGCGCTTGATCGCTGAAACGCTGATCGACTGCGCGGCATGTCGTCGCAGCGTCGAGACCACCGCTGATGAAGAACAGCAGGCCATCGAGGCACTGCGTCAGGCAGTCCGTCAGCGCGAGCAGCAGTGTGTTGAATCGCTCCTCAAGCTGCATAACTTTCGAAAGGACGACGTGACTACCAGCGACCTGCCGCTGATGGACGGCCGTTGGGGCGATGATCTGTTCAACCCGGAAACCCTCAAGTTGATGGGGGTGCGTGTGGGAGGCGGCGTGGCAGCTGGCGCAGCGGCCGGCGCCGGGGTCGACCTGATGGTTGGCGGCATCACCCTGGGCGCTGCGACGCTGGTGGGGGCGATTGCCGGCGGTGCCCTGCTGACGGCGCGCAGTTACGGCGCCCGGTTGCTGGGCAAGTTGAAAGGCAACAGAGAGCTGACCGTTGATGACGCCGTGCTGCGTCTGCTGGCCTTGCGCCAGGGTCATCTGCTACTGGCGCTGGGCGTCAGAGGGCATGCGGCAATTCACAGCATTGAGTTGACCACGCCGCAAGACAAGAACTGGCGCAAGGGCAAGTTGCCGGATTCGCTGTCCCGAGCCCGCGCTCATCCGCAGTGGTCAACGCTCAACCCGCGCGCCAGGCCCAACCAGGCCGAACGGCAGGACGCTATCGATGAACTGGCCGAGATCGTTCTTGAGGGCTGACAATCCGCCTCCATAAAAAAACCCGCATTTCTGCGGGTTTTTTATGCCTCAAGGAGATCAGCCCTTGAACACATCGTCCACGCTGGTCAGCGGGTAGTGCTTCGGATACGGCAGGGTTGCAACGCCGCTCTCGATGGCTGCCTTGGCTACTGCATCGGCGATCAGGCCCAGCAGGCGGGTGTCCATTGGCTTCGGAATGATGTATTCACGGCCGAATTCCAGCTTGATACCACCGTAGGCGTCGCAGACTTCCTGAGGAACAGGCAGCTTGGCCAGTTCGCGCAGGGCATTGGCGGCTGCGATTTTCATTTCTTCGTTGATGCGCTTGGCGCGAACGTCCAGAGCACCGCGGAAGATGAACGGGAAGCCCAGTACGTTATTGACCTGGTTCGGGTAGTCCGAACGGCCGGTCGCCATGATCACGTCGCTGCGAGTGGCATGAGCCAGTTCAGGGGAGATTTCCGGATCAGGGTTCGAGCACGCGAACACGATCGGATCCTTCGCCATCAGGTTCAGGTTTTCAGCGCTCAGCAGGTTAGGACCCGACAGACCGACGAATACGTCAGCGCCATCCAGTGCATCGGTCAGGGTGCGCTTTTCGGTCGCATGAGCGAAAACGGCCTTGTACTGGTTCAGGTCGGTACGGCCGGAGTGGATCACGCCAGTACGGTCAACCATGAAGATGTTTTCGATCTTCGCGCCCATGCTTACCAGCAGCTTCATGCACGAGATGGCAGCAGCGCCAGCGCCCAAGCAGACGATCTTGGCGGAGTCGAGGCTTTTGCCGACGATTTCCAGCGCGTTGATCATGCCGGCAGCGGTCACGATAGCCGTGCCGTGCTGGTCATCGTGGAAAACCGGGATGTCGCACTGTTCGATCAGTGCTTTCTCGATCTCGAAGCACTCAGGTGCCTTGATATCTTCCAGGTTGATGCCGCCGAACGTGATGGAGATACGCTTGACGGTGTCGATGAAGGCTTGCGGGCTTTCGGAATCGACTTCGATGTCGAACACGTCGATACCGGCGAAACGCTTGAACAGAACCCCTTTACCTTCCATGACCGGTTTGGAGGCCAATGGGCCCAGATCGCCGAGGCCCAGAATCGCGGTGCCATCGGAAATAACTGCTACCAGGTTGCCTTTGCCGGTGTACTTGTAGGCCAGCTCAGGGTCACGGGCGATTTCACGCACGGGTTCTGCAACGCCAGGGCTGTAGGCCAGAGCCAGGTCACGAGCGGTTGCGGTCGGCTTGGTGAGTTCGACGCTCAGCTTCCCCGGACGAGGATTGGCATGGTATTCGAGCGCGGCAGTTTTCAAATCTGACATTGTAGTGGATTCCGCTTTTTTTACTGTGGGACAGACGGACCGCCGAGGATACGCAAGATGCATAGTCCTAACAAGACTGACCAGTCACTGCTGTCAAGGGGCGTGTTCTTAGACTTTCCGCTTAGGCGCATGAAATAAAGCAGCCCTGACCGCTCATCGAAACATGTACATTTTCGCGAGGTTTCAGGGGTTGAGCATGGCCGGGTGGGTCAGCGGCATCAGCCAGCGCGCCTGTCCTGACTGTAGACCACCGCGCCGGGAACGGTCCACCACCCAGCCGCGCGCCTCGATTTGTTTGCCTTTCAAACGTTTCAGCGCTGCCACGTCGAATGCCGGGACCAGGTCGGGCGCCACCCGCAACACCATCGAGCCTTGCAACTCTATCCACAGGCCACCGCGATTGCTTTGCACGTCCGTGACGCGTCCGGAGACCACCGCAAAACCGCCCTGGTTGATCTGGTTGACGGCTTGCACCGGCGAGGTACGCCAGACACCAAGCCGGGCCAGACGCGCCTGACGCTCAGCGCTCTGCTGGCAATCGACCAGAGCAGTATTCGGCGCGACCGCAACCAGATAACCCAGGCCTTCGCTGAGCAACTGCGCTTCGAGATTGGCACCGTCGCGCCCATAAACGTTGGCCAGCGTTCGACCATAACGGTCCTTGTCCTGCTGACCGACGCGTACACGGACCTGGCCGTCGCTTTCTTTCACCAGTGCTTGCAGGCGATGCTTGGCCGCCTCGGCAAAAGGCTCGGCAGACTGGCCTTTCTTGCCGGTTTCCGGGGTATTGAGGCCGATCATCCGAACGCTACGACCGTCGCTGAGGCGCAACGTATCGCCATCCACCACACGCTCTACCTGCGCAGTCGGCAGCGAGGCCGGTGCAGGACAGAACGCCTGAGCGCTGGACAACCAAATCGCGGACATAAAAAAGACGCCCACAAGGGGCGCCTTTTCAAGCAGTCTGGAAATGCCCATGGGGCAGCCAGTCTTACTTCGCTTTGGTTGCGCCGAACGCACCGAAACGGGATTTGAACTTGTCGACACGGCCGCCAACGTCAAGCGTCTTCTGCTTGCCGGTGTAGAACGGGTGGCACTCGTTGCACACGTCAAGGCTCAAAGGCTTGGCCAGAGTGGAACGGGTCTTGATGACATTGCCGCAGCTGCAGGTCGCGTCAATGGCTTCGTAAACTGGATGGATATCAGCTTTCATCGGTACTTCCTCAGTCTAACGTGCCGCCACCCAACACTATTGTTGAATACCGCACGGAAATAGGCTGCGGATAGTACCAGACAATCAAGGCGACGCAAGCGAACCTTTGCACCGGCCGTCTGCTAAGATCGCCCCTCCGCCCACTGCCGCCACAGGTAAACACTGCGTGCCCGACGCCATCCTGCGCCTTGCCCTGCCCTCGCCGCTTCGCCGCCTGTTCGACTACCGTGCCCCTGCGGGTGTGTCGCGCAGCGAATTGCAGCCCGGCATGCGTTTGCGGGTGCCATTCGGGCGCCGAGAAATGATCGGCATTCTGGTGGACGTCGTGGACCACAGCGAGGTTCCCGCTGACAAGCTAAGGCCCGCCATAGCCCTGCTCGACAGCCAGGCGCCTTTGCCGCCGTCGCTGTTCAAGCTGTGCCTGTGGACTTCGCAGTATTACCAGCACAGCCTGGGCGACACCCTGAGCTGGGCCTTGCCGGTGCTGTTGCGCCAGGGCGAGCTGGCCGAAACCCGGCAGGAACGCTTCTGGCATGTAGCCTCCGGTGCCAGCGTCGACGATCCGCGCATCGCTCGCGCACCCAAGCAGCGCGAAGCGTTGACTACCCTCGCCCAACACCCGCACGGCGTCGCGCATCAGTTGCTCAGTAAATTGATGCTCAACAAGGACAGCCTCAACCTGCTGCTGGCCAAGGAACTGGTGTACGTCGAGGTACGCAGCCACGCTCCCAGCGCCCGGCACGAACACTGGCTGGCTCAGCCGGAGCTGCCGCTCAACACTGAACAGCGCGCAGCCTATGAAGCTATCCGCGCCGGGTTCGACAGCTTTCATGCGTTTCTGCTGGCGGGCGTCACGGGCAGCGGCAAGACCGAAGTCTACCTGCAACTGATCCGCGAAACGCTGGAAGCCGGCAAGCAGGCGCTGGTGCTGATCCCGGAAATCAACCTCGGCCCGCAGACCCTGGCGCGCTTCGAGCAGCGCTTCAATGCGCGCATTGCGCTGGTACATTCGGCGGTCAATGACCGCGAGCGGCTGGACGCCTGGCTGGCAGCACGGGACGGCGAAGCCGACATTATTATTGGCACGCGCTCGGCACTGTTCACGCCCATGAAGAACCCGGGCCTGATCATCATCGACGAAGAACACGATGGCTCCTATAAACAGCAGGAAGGCCTGCGTTACCACGCGCGGGATCTGGCGCTGGTCAGGGCCCGCCAGGAAAACATCCCGATCGTGCTGGGCTCGGCCACGCCTTCTCTGGAGAGCCTGCACAACGCCTATACCGGCCGTTACGGCCTGTTGCGCCTGAATCAACGAGCTGGCGGCGCTCAGCAACCGCGCTTTCTGCGGCTGGACGTCAAGAGCAGACCGCTCGACAGCGGGATCTCCGGGCCGATGCAACAGGCCATCGGCCAGACTCTCGCAGCGGGCCAGCAAGTGCTGGTGTTCCTCAATCGCCGTGGCTTTGCGCCCACTCTGCTGTGCCATGACTGTGGCTGGATGTCGGGCTGCCAACGCTGTGACGCCCGCATGACCGTTCACCAACGCTCTGGCGAGCTGCGCTGCCACCATTGCGGATACGTCGAGCGGGTGCCGCGCCAATGTCCGTCATGCGGCAAGGTGGACCTGCGCCCGGTCGGTGCAGGCACCGAGCGGGCTGAAGAGCGGCTGGCGATACTGTTTCCTGATTACCCCGTGCTGCGCGTCGACCGTGACAGCACCTCGCGCAAGGATGCGATGAATCAACTGTTCGCAACCATCCAGAAAGGTCAGCCGTGCATTCTGGTCGGCACGCAAATGCTCGCCAAGGGGCATCACTTTCCGCGGGTCACGCTGGTGTCGATTCTGGACGCCGACGGCGGGTTGTTTTCCGGCGATTTCCGCGCCAGCGAGCGCATGGCGCAGCTGATCGTGCAGGTGGCCGGGCGCGCCGGGCGGGCTGAAGAGCCGGGCAAAGTGATCATCCAGACTCACCTGGCCGATCACCCGTTGCTGATCCAGCTCACCGAGCAAGGCTATTTCGCGTTCGCCGAGCAAGCCCTGAGCGAACGCCGCTCAGCAGGGCTGCCGCCGTTCTCGCATCTGGCGCTGCTGCGTGCCGAGGCGCACAAACCCGGCCAGGCCGAAGAGTTTCTGGACCACGCGTGCAGCGAAGCCGAGCAACTGGTGGCACAGATGAGCCTGGGCGGTATCGAACTGCTCGGTCCTGTGCCAGCGCCCATGGAACGCCGTGCCGGGCGGTATCGCGCACAATTACTGCTGCAGTCCAGTGCACGCGCGCCCCTGCACAAACTGCTCAGCGCCTGGCTATTGATGCTGGAGCAAATGCCCAGCGGGCGACAGGTCCGCTGGTCACTCGACGTAGACCCTGTCGACCTTTACTGACACCTGGATCATGGCCCGATCGTAACCGACTGAATAAAATCAGGTTTTCCGATTTTAAAGGCGCCTCGACAGACCTCGTCAGGCGACACCATGATCGCCGCACACAACCTGATAGCCGTCAATCGTGCCCGGACAGTCAGGCGCCTGCGTGATCCACAAGCCGCCAACACAGTTGGCAAGCTGGCTTCGGCAACGGATAATGCGGAGTTTTTCCACCCGCGCATCGAAGCGCCACCGCGCTTGCGGTCGAAGAGAGCCTCATGAAAGACACTATTCGCCAGCTGATCCAACAAGCCCTGACCCGCCTCGTCACCGAGGGCGTCTTGCCAGAAGGGCTGACGCCGGCGATCCAGGTGGAAAACGCACGCGACAAGACCCACGGCGACTTCGCCAGCAATATTGCGATGATGCTGGCCAAGCCTGCCGGGATGAAACCGCGTGATCTGGCTGAAAAGCTGATCGCTGCGCTGCCTGCCGACGAACAAGTGAGCAAGGTCGAGATCGCGGGCCCCGGTTTTCTGAATTTCTTCCAGAACACCCAGGCACTGGCTTCGCGTCTGGACGCAGCCCTGGCCGACCCTCAACTGTCGGTCCGCAAGGCAGGCTCGGCCCAGCGTGTGGTCGTCGACCTGTCGGCACCCAACCTGGCGAAGGAAATGCACGTCGGCCACTTGCGCTCGACGATCATCGGCGATGGCGTTGCCAATGTGCTGTCGTTTCTCGGCGACACCGTCATCCGCCAGAACCACGTAGGCGACTGGGGCACCCAGTTCGGCATGCTGCTGGCTTATCTGCAGGAAAAACCGGCGACCAGCGATGAGCTGTCTGACCTGGAGAACTTCTACCGCGCCGCCAAGCAACGCTTCGACGAATCCGAGGAGTTCGCCGAGCGCGCTCGCGGTCTGGTGGTCAAGTTGCAGGCTGGCGATGCCGAATGCCTGACGCTGTGGAAGCGCTTCAACGAGATTTCGCTGTCGCATTGCCAGAAGACCTACGAACGCCTCAACGTCAATCTGACGCCCGCCGACGTGATGGGCGAAAGCGCCTATAACGATGACCTGGCCAATGTCGTCAATGACCTGAAGGCCACCGGGCTGCTGGTTGAAAGCAACGGTGCGCAATGTGTCTTCCTCGAAGAATTCCGCACTGCCGAAGACACCCCGCTGCCGGTTATCGTGCAAAAGGCTGGTGGCGGTTATCTGTACGCCACGACCGATCTGGCCGCTATCCGCTACCGCAGCAAAGTGCTCAAGGCTGATCGCGTGCTGTATTTCGTCGACCAGCGTCAGGCCCTGCACTTCCAGCAGGTGTTTGAAGTGGCACGCCGCGCCGGTTTCGTCCATGACGGCATGCAACTCGAACACATGGGCTTCGGCACCATGAACGGTGCCGACGGTCGTCCGTTCAAGACCCGCGATGGCGGCACCGTCAAGCTGATCGACCTGCTCGACGAAGCCGAAGAGCGCGCCTATACGCTGGTCAAGGAAAAGAACCCGGACACCGCTGAAGCCGAACTGCGAGCCATCGCCAAGGCTGTGGGTATCAGTGCCGTGAAATATGCGGACCTGTCCAAGCATCGCACCAGTGACTACAGCTTCAACTTCGATCAGATGCTGAGTTTCGAAGGCAACACCGCGCCGTACCTGCTGTATGCCTACACGCGCGTTTCCGGCGTGTTCCGCAAGCTGGGCACGCCCTTCGATGCCAGCAAGGGTCAGATCGTGCTCGACGCGCCTCAGGAGCAGGAACTGGCTGCGCGTCTGGCGCAGTTCACCGAGACACTGAATAACGTGGCCGAAAAAGGCACGCCACACGTGCTGTGTGCTTACCTGTACGACCTTGCGGGCTTGTTTTCCAGCTTCTACGAAAACTGCCCGATCCTCGGTGCCGAAAACCCTGATCAGCAACAAAGCCGCCTGCGTCTGGCAGCATTGACCGGTCGCACCCTCAAGCAAGGCCTGGATTTGTTGGGTCTGGAAACTCTGGAGCGTATGTAAGTTGGCAGTTGCGAAGAAGAAACCGGCTCCCAAGCGCGGCGCCAGCCGTTACCAGGCCCCCGCGAAGAAGCCGATTCCAGGCTGGTTGTGGCTGGCGATTGGCCTCACCGTGGGCGCGTTCGTCGTCTTTCTGATGAAGCTCGAACCCGGCGGTGAAGACGTCAAGCGGGTCAAGGCTGAAGCCAAGGCGGCTAAAATCGCCGAGGCGAACAAGACGCCGCCGAGCCCGACCGCGCCCGTCAAACCCAAGTACGACTTCTACACACTGCTGCCTGAATCTGAAGTGATCGTGCCGAACGAAGCCGTGCCTGAGAAGACGCCGCCGCCAGTGGCTCCGATTGCGCCGGTTTCGCCAGAGCAAGCGGCGAAGATCGACACGGCGCGCGCTCAAGCCGCACTCAGCGGCCTGACGCCTCCGCCAGCGCCGCCTGTCGCGACCACCAAACCGGCCGCAGTGACCACGTTCTTCCTGCAGGCGGGCTCGTTCCGCAAACAGGCTGATGCCGAGAAAGTGCGTGCGCAGATCATCCTGCTGGGCCAGACCTCAACAGTGGAATCGGGCACAGTGAAGGACGAAACCTGGTACCGCGTACTGGTCGGCCCGTTCAGCAACCGTGAACAACTGACGACTGCACAGAAACAATTGGCCGGCGGCGGATTTAGTAACTTGTTGTTGCAGCAGCGTCAGAGCCGATAAAGGCGCAGCCAGCTGCCTGAGTCGCCCGCGGGCGTTGGACGGGCGGCGTTCAGCTTGCTGACGAAGTGGCCCGTACAGGTGCCAGACATTCAATGTCTGGCACCTGACGCAATAATCAGCCGGGCGGCGCTCATTTGCCGCCAAGGTTGAAATACCTTCACCCACCCCCATATGAGTCTGCATCAGGGCATTTTCGCCCCGCTGCGTGGAGACTCTCCCCTTGACCACCATCGTTTCAGTCCGCCGTCACGGCAAAGTCGTCATGGCTGGCGACGGCCAGGTTTCCCTGGGCAACACCGTCATGAAAGGTAACGCGAAAAAAGTGCGCCGCCTGTATCACGGTGAAGTGATCGCCGGGTTCGCAGGTGCCACCGCCGACGCATTCACGCTGTTCGAGCGTTTTGAAGCCCAGCTGGAAAAACACCAGGGCCATCTGGTGCGCGCCGCCGTCGAACTGGCCAAGGACTGGCGCACCGACCGTTCGCTGAGCCGCCTGGAAGCCATGCTCGCGGTTGCCAACAAGGATGCCTCGCTGATCATTACTGGCAATGGCGACGTCGTCGAACCGGAAGACGGTTTGATCGCGATGGGGTCTGGCGGTGCGTTCGCCCAGGCTGCAGCACGCGCCCTGTTGCTCAAGACCGATCTGTCGGCACGCGAAATTTCTGAAACTGCCCTGCACATAGCCGGCGATATTTGCGTGTTCACCAACCACAACATCACCATTGAGGAGCAGGACCTCGCCGAGTAAGTCCTGACTGGCCGCACACGCTGCGGCCGCGCCGACTTCATCGTGCCAGAGGACCGTCAATCATTATGTCCATGACTCCCCGCGAAATCGTCCATGAACTCAACCGCCATATCATCGGCCAGGACGATGCCAAGCGCGCTGTTGCCATTGCCTTGCGCAATCGCTGGCGCCGCATGCAGCTGCCCGAAGAGCTGCGTGTTGAAGTAACCCCCAAGAACATTCTGATGATCGGCCCGACCGGTGTCGGTAAAACCGAAATCGCTCGTCGTCTGGCCAAACTCGCCAATGCGCCGTTCATCAAGGTTGAAGCAACCAAGTTTACCGAAGTGGGCTATGTAGGCCGCGACGTAGAGTCGATCATTCGTGACTTGGCCGATGCGGCGATCAAGCTGCTGCGTGAACAGGAAATCATCAAGGTACGTCACCGCGCCGAAGATGCTGCCGAAGATCGCATCCTCGACGCGCTGTTGCCACCTGCGCGTGTCGGCTTCAACGAAGACCCGGTGCAGAACAACGATTCCAATACCCGTCAGTTGTTCCGCAAGCGCCTGCGCGAAGGCCAACTGGACGACAAGGAAATCGAAATCGAGATCAACGAGACCGTTGGTGTCGATATTTCTGCGCCACCCGGCATGGAAGAGATGACCAACCAGCTGCAAAGCCTGTTTGCCAATATGGGCAAGGGCAAGAAGAAGAGCCGCAAGCTCAAGGTCAAGGAAGCGCTCAAGCTGGTGCGCGAAGAAGAAGCCGGTCGACTGGTCAACGAAGAAGAGCTGAAAGCCAAGGCACTGGAAGCGGTCGAGCAGCATGGCATTGTGTTCATCGACGAAATCGACAAAGTGGCCAAGCGTGGCAACTCCGGTGGCGTAGATGTGTCTCGTGAAGGTGTTCAGCGCGACTTGCTGCCACTGATCGAAGGCTGCACCGTCAATACCAAACTGGGCATGGTCAAGACCGACCACATCCTGTTTATCGCATCCGGTGCGTTCCATCTGAGCAAGCCGAGTGATCTGGTGCCTGAGTTGCAGGGCCGTCTGCCGATCCGTGTCGAGCTCAAGGCCTTGTCGCCGCAGGACTTCGAGCGCATCCTCAGCGAGCCACATGCCTCTCTGACCGAGCAATACCGCGAACTGCTCAAGACCGAAGGCCTCAACATCGAGTTCAAGCCTGACGGTATCAAGCGCCTGGCCGAGATCGCCTGGCAAGTGAACGAGAAGACCGAGAACATCGGTGCTCGTCGTCTGCATACCCTGCTTGAGCGTCTGCTTGAAGAGGTCTCGTTCAGTGCAGGCGATCTGGCAACCAGCCCGGACGCCGCGCCAATCGAAATCAACGCCGAGTACGTCAATAGCCACCTGGGCGAACTGGCGAACGACGAAGACCTGTCGCGTTACATTCTTTAAGCCGCAAGACCTGGGCTGCAAAGGGCAAACCCCTTGCAGCCCATGGTTCGAGACCGCCTCTCATGCACCGTATTCCTGTTGCCATCCAGCTGCACAAAGCGTCAAAGACTCTGACCCTGAAGTACTCGCCTGACGAGGAATATCATCTGCCAGCGGAGTTTTTGCGGGTACATTCGCCATCTGCCGAAGTGCAGGGCCACGGCCGGCCTATCCTGCAATTTGGCAAACTGGGGGTTGGTCTGACCAAGGTTGAACCGGCCGGGCAGTACGCGCTGAAGCTGGCGTTCGATGACGGCCATGACAGCGGATTGTTCACCTGGGATTACCTGCATGAACTGGGCAAGCGTCAGGAATCGCTGTGGGAAGACTATCTGCAGGAGCTGAAGAACGCAGGCAAATCACGCGACCCTTCCGAGCAGATCATCAAGCTGATGCTCTGATTCTCGCCAGAACCGATTCTCGCCAAAACCGCACCAATCTCGACTGACCGCATCGTAAAAACCAACACCTGCGTTCGGCCAGATTTCCTCTTTCCGTTGCCCCCGAACGGCCACCAACCGCTCTGGCACGCCGCCTGCCGTTTTAGGACGCGCTTTCTAATCGATTTTGTTTCAATGTTCCGCGCAGCGGTCAATGAATGACGCTGCTTGCGATTTTTTGAAATCTCGCGTAACCAATGGCTTGAGCAAGTTCCCTGCATCTGATGGATGCACACAGTGGTACACACGGCAGTGGTCGCATGAAGCGCAGCCGTTGAGGCGCACACGCGGTAGTTTGCAGGAATACGGGGATTTACCGCCAAGCCATCTTAGGTCACACGAGCAGTAGTACTGTCTATTCGCCTGTGCCGCTGTAACACAGGGAAGAAGTGTCAGTACTCGTCTCAGGACAATGGAGCGTCGTAGATGAGTAACACGAAAGACGATGACCTGCAGCGCCAGGCCTCTGAACACACCTTGAATCTCAATCCGGTGGTGGGTTTGCGGCGCAAGGATCTATTGACCACAGCCCGTATGGTCATGCGCCAGGCAATCAAGCAACCCATTCACAGCCTCAAGCACGTCGCTCATTTGAGCAGCGAACTCAGGAAGGTGGTTTTTGGCAAATCGGCCTTGCAGCCGACGCCGGATGATCGACGCTTTTCCGATCCGGCGTGGAGCCAGAACCCGCTTTACCGACGTTACCTGCAGACCTATCTGGCCTGGCGCAAAGAGTTGCACGACTGGATTGGCGGCAGCGACCTCACGCCACAAGACATCAGCCGTGCTCACTTTGTGATCAACCTGATGACCGAAGCCATGTCGCCGACCAACTCGGCGGCCAACCCTGCTGCCGTGAAGCGCTTCTTTGAAACCGGCGGCAAAAGCCTGCTGGACGGCCTGTCCCACCTGGCCAAGGACATGGTGCATAACGGCGGGATGCCGAGCCAGGTCAACATGGACGCCTTTGAGGTGGGCAAGAGCCTGGGCACCACCGAAGGCTCAGTAGTGTTTCGCAATAGCGTACTGGAGCTGATCCAGTACAAGCCGATCACCGAGCAGGTCCATGAGCGCCCGCTTCTGGTGATCCCGCCGCAGATCAACAAGTTCTACATCTTCGACCTCAGCCCTGAAAAAAGCCTCGCGCGCTTCTGTCTGCGCAGCAACGTACAGACCTTCATCATCAGTTGGCGCAACCCGACCAAGGCGCAGCGCGAATGGGGGCTTTCGACCTACATCGACGCGCTCAAGGAAGCGGTCGATGTCGTGCTCGCCATCACCGGCAGCAAGGACATCAACATGCTGGGCGCCTGCTCGGGCGGTATCACCTGTACGGCATTGCTCGGCCACTACGCAGCCCTTGGCGAGAAGAAGGTCCACGCCATGACCCTGCTGGTCAGCGTGCTCGATACCACGCTGGACACCGACGTGGCCCTGTTCGTGGACGAGCAGACGCTGGAAACCGCCAAGCGTCATTCCTATCAGGCGGGTGTGCTGGAGGGTCGTGACATGGCGAAAGTATTCGCCTGGATGCGTCCCAATGACCTGATCTGGAATTACTGGGTCAACAACTACCTGCTCGGCAACGAGCCGCCCGTGTTCGACATTCTGTTCTGGAACAACGACACCACGCGCCTGCCCGCTGCGTTCCACGGTGATTTGATCGAGATGTTCAAGAACAACCCGCTGACACGTCCCAATGCACTGGAAGTCTGCGGGACGCCGATTGACCTGAAACAGGTGACGGCCGACGTATTCTGTCTGGCGGGCACCAACGACCACATCACACCGTGGGCCTCGTGCTACAAGTCTGCGCGGCTGTTTGGAGGCAAAACCGAGTTCGTGCTGTCCAGCAGTGGCCATATCCAGAGCATTCTGAACCCGCCCGGCAACCCCAAGTCACGCTACATGACCAACAGCGAACTACCCGCCGATCCGGCCGTATGGCAGGACAACGGCACCAAGCACACCGACTCGTGGTGGCTGCATTGGCAGGTCTGGCAGACCGAGCGGTCCGGCAAGCTCAAGAAAGCCGCCACGACGTTGGGCAACAAGGCGTTCCCGGCCGGTGAGGCTTCGCCGGGGACCTATGTCCACGAACGCTAGACGCGCGACACAGGTGAAGGCGCTGCCGGCCTGAAGGGATGGACGGCAGCAACCGTCAGGCATAACGACAGTCGTAAGCAAGAGGCAACGCCTCGGTCGACCAGGTAAAAGCAGGACAGCTTTCCCAGCGGTTCAACCAACAGGGCTTTGCGTATGCCTCAACCGTTTGTATTTCGCTCCATCGACCTGGACGGTCATACCATCCGTACTGCGGTGCGGCCGGGCAAGAGCCATTTGACGCCGCTGCTGATTTTCAATGGCATCGGCGCCAATCTGGAGCTGGTGTTTCCGTTCGTGGAGGCGCTGGACCCGGACCTCGAGGTGATTGCTTTTGATGTGCCCGGGGTCGGCGGCTCATCCACGCCAAAACGTCCGTATCGCTTTCCGGGCCTCGCCAAGCTGGCGGCGCGCATGCTCGACTATCTGGACTACGGGCAGGTCAATGCGATCGGCGTGTCATGGGGTGGCGCGCTGGCCCAGCAGTTTGCGCACGACTATCCCGAGCGCTGCAAGAAGCTGGTCCTGGCGGCAACCGCCGCAGGCATGGCCATGGTGCCGGGCAAGCCTCGGGTGCTGTGGCTGATGGCAAGCCCACGTCGCTATATTCAGCCGTCCCACGTGATCCGTATCGCCCCTGAGATCTACGGCGGAGCGTTCCGGCGCGACCCCAATCTGGCTGCCAACCATGCGGCCAAAGTCCGCTCGTCCGGCAAGATGGGCTATTACTGGCAGCTGTTCGCGGGCATGGGGTGGACCAGCATTCACTGGCTGCACAAGATTCATCAGCCGACTCTTGTGCTGGCAGGTGATGACGATCCGCTGATTCCGCTGGTAAATATGCGTCTGCTGGCTTGGCGGATACCCAATGCCCAGCTACACATAATCGATGACGGGCATTTGTTCCTGATTACCCGAGCCGAAGCTGTGGCTCCGATCATCATGGGGTTTCTGCAACAGGAGCGACAACGCGCCGTCATGCACCCCCAACCCACACCACCCAGAACGCGTTGAATCCGTCCTTCACGGTCGCAGGTACTGGGCGCTTCGAGAATAAAACCGCTTCACCGACTGCGCCAGAGACAGGAGTGTCGAACCGCGCAGAACGACGCAGGCCGCCAGAACGGAGGCATGCGCCAGCCCATGGGTTGATGGCTTGACGAAGGAGTGTTCGCCTCATGCAAGAAAAACCAGCGAAGGTGGCCGAAATGACATCGGCCGCTTTCATCAACGCGCAAAGCGCGATGACCGGTCTGCGCGGACGGGATCTGCTTTCCACATTGCGCAACGTTGCCGCCCAAGGCTGGCGACACCCTCTTCGCAGTGCACGCCACGCCCTGGCGCTGGGCACTCAGGTGGGCCGCGTGGTGTTGCTGGGCGAAACGCCCCACTCTCCCAACCCGCGAGATACGCGCTTCGCAGACCCGACCTGGAGCCTCAACCCGGTTTATCGCAGAGGGCTGCAGGTTTATCTGAGCTGGCAACACCAGGTCAAACACTGGATCGATGAAAGCGACCTTTGCGCAGATGATCGCGCCAGAGCGCATTTCCTGTTCACGCTGATCAACGACGCCCTGTCTCCGTCCAACAGCCTGCTCAATCCGCTGGCCCTGAAAGAACTCTTCAACTCGGGTGGCTCCAGCCTGATCAAGGGCCTGAGCCACATGGCCGACGATCTGCTGCACAACAACGGGCTGCCCAGCCAGACCACGCGCAACGCCTTCGAAATAGGTAAAACCGTTGCCGCAACCCCTGGCGCGGTGGTGTTTCGCAACGAGATGTTCGAGCTGATCCAATACAAACCGATGAGCGAAAAGCAGTTCAACCGGCCCATGCTGATCGTCCCGCCGCAAATCAACAAGTACTACATCTTCGACCTGAGCCCCACCAACAGCTTTGTTCAATACGCGCTCAAGAATGGTCTGCAGACGTTCGTCATCAGTTGGCGCAACCCGGACGTGCGACATCGGGAATGGGGGCTTTCCAGCTACGTCGAGGCGGCCGAACAGGCCATGAACGTGTGCCGCGCCATTACCGGCGCCCGCGAGGTCAATCTGGTGGGTGCCTGCGCAGGCGGCCTGACCATCGCCGCCTTGCTCGGTCATTTGCAAACCAAGCGTCAGCTGCGTCGGGTGGCCAGCGCAACTTACATGGTCAGCCTGCTGGACAGCCAGATCGAAAGCCCTGCCACGCTGTTCGTGGATGAGGAAGCGCTGGAAGCGGCCAAGCGCCGCTCGTATCAGCGCGGCGTGCTGGAAGGCAGTGAAATGAACCGGGTGTTTTCATGGATGCGTCCCAATGATCTGATCTGGACTTACTGGATCAATAACTACCTGCTGGGCAAAGCGCCTCCGCCATTCGACATCCTGTACTGGAACAATGACACCACACGCCTGCCCGCCGCCTTGCATGGCGACCTGCTGGACTTCTTCAAGCACAACCCACTCACCCATCCGGGCGGGCTGGAGGTATGTGGTACGGCCATCGACCTGCAGAAAGTCAATGTGGACAGCTTCAGCATCGCCGGCATCAACGACCACATCACGCCGTGGGACGCGGTGTACCGATCAACGCTGCTGCTGGGCGGCGAGCGACGCTTTGTGCTGTCCAACAGCGGCCACGTGCAAAGCATCCTTAATCCGCCGGGCAACCCCAAGGCCAACTATGTAGAGAACGGCAAGCTCAGCAGCGATCCGCGGGCCTGGTATTACGATGCGCAGCATCAGGACGGCAGCTGGTGGCCAACCTGGTTGAAATGGCTCCAGGAGCACTCCGGAGCAGAGCGCGAAACCCGAACCGAGCTGGGCAACACGAGCTTTCCGCCGATGGAGGCAGCGCCGGGTACGTATGTCCATGTGCGTTGATACTCAGGCGTTGACGTCGCAGCACGACAGTTCACAGGGGCAGAAAAGGCAGCAGCCACTCGCAGGCGGCCTTGCCTCACGCTTACAGACGCCGAACTTCTGAACCTCAAACAAGTAGACCGGATGAAGACCCGCGACCGTATCCTCGAATGTGCGCTGACACTGTTCAATCAGCAGGGCGAGCCCAATGTCTCGACTCTGGAAATCGCCAATGAAATGGGCATCAGCCCTGGCAACCTCTATTACCACTTCCATGGCAAGGAGCCTCTGATACTGGGCCTGTTCGAGCGTTTTCAGACCGAACTGACGCCCCTGCTCGACCCACCGCCCGATGCAAGGCTCGAAGCCGAAGACTACTGGCTGTTTCTGCACTTGATTGTCGAGCGCCTGTCGCATTACCGGTTCCTGTTTCAGGACCTTTCCAATCTGGCAGGACGCCTGCCCAAGCTGGCTCGCGGAATACGCAACCTGCTCAACGCGCTCAAGCGAACCCTGGCTTCTCTGTTGGCCCGCCTGAAATCACAGGGGCAACTGGTCAGCGAAACCCAGGCCCTGGGGCAACTGGTGGAGCAGATCACCATGACCCTGTTGTTTTCACTGGATTACCAACGAATTCTGGGCCGCGAAGGTGACGTCCGTGTGGTGGTCTACCAGATCATGATGCTGGTCACCCCGCACCTCTTGCCGACCACGCGGCAGGCCTCCGAACAGATGGCGATGCAGTACCTGAGCCGGTAAGTCGCCAAGGAGCGCATTGGCGCGGCGACAAAAAAGCCCGGCGTGCTGGGCAGGCCGGGCTTCTGATTGCAGCCAGTATCAGGACTGGCTGGCAGGTGCTTCAGACACCGGAGTGGAGGTCGGGGCCGGTGCTGGCGCCGAACTGGCTGCCGGGGCCGCGGCTACCGCTGGTTTGGCTACCGGTTTTTTCGCCGCAGGCTTTTTAGGCGCTGCTGCTTTCGGTGCCGCTGCTTTCGTTGCAGTCGGCTTGGCTACGGCCTTGGCCTTGCTGGCGGTCGTTGTAGCAGCCTTGTTGGCTGCAGCAACCGGCTTGGCAGCCGCTTTCTTGACCGCTGGTTTGGCCGCTGCGGTTTTGTCCGCTACCTTGTCAGCCGCTTTGGCGACCGGCTTGGCCGCTGCCTTGACGAGCGGTTTGGCCGCTGTCTTTGGAGCAGGTTTGGCCGCCACTGGACGCGGAGGCACGGGCCTGGTCTTCTCGCCGGTCAAGCGCTCGATGTGCTGGGTCAGTTGGTCGACCTTGGCATGCAACGCCTGGACTTCGTTACGGCTCGGCACACCCAGGCGCGAAATGGCACTGTTCAAGCGCTTGTCGAAAGCGCCTTCCAGTTCATTCCATTTGCCAATGGCGAGGTCTTTCACATCGCCTACGCGCGACTTGCCCGCCTTGGCAGTGTCCTTGACTTCGTCGATCTGCTTTTGCGCTTCGGCCTTGGTCTGCTTCTCGGCCTTTTCGCCGTCTTTCACCAGTGTCTCGAACAGCTTGTTGCCGTCATTGCTTATCTTGGAATACGCGCCCAAACCAGCCAGCCAGATTTGGCGAGAGTATTTCTCGACTTCGCCAATCCAGGAACTGCCGTCTTTATCGATTTTTTTCTTGCCAGCCATCCTGCTCTCCTTATTGTCCAGACTCGGAACGCTCGAGCCGTTTGGTCTCGGAGCGTTCGAACGTTTTAGGCCCGACACGTTCAAGCAATGCCGTCAGCTCATCGAGCTTAGCAGAGAGCGTGTCAACATCATGTTTAGATGGGATACCGATACGGTTCAAGGCTTTTGCGACGCGACGGTCAAAAGCACCTTCGATTCGGTCAAGTTGCGCTTCAACGCGGCCCTTGGCGCCCGAAACTTCGCCCTTGAGCGAATCGATTTCGCTATTGGCGGCTTCAAGCTTTTCGTCGATGGCCTTGCGGGCCTGGTTCTCGGTCTGCTCGCCGGTCTTTATCAGATCCTTGACGTACTGAGTGCCTTCCTCGTTGACCCTGGAATAGGCGCCCAGGCCAGCCAGCCAGATTTTGCGGGCATACAGTCTGACTTCGGAAAAGGTAGAAGCCTGTTGCTCTTCGATGTTGATCTTCGTAGTGACTCTGGCCATGGTGCACCTCATGCTCGAAAGTTGAAGGAACCGCCCTCCTGGGGCATGGGCTCAAGCTACGGAGAAAAATTAGAAAGCTCACCCTAGGGTCAAGAAAAACGTCGCCCGCCAAGGCTGGGGCAGACAGGAGAACAGGCGGGAGTCAGAAAATGGTCAGGCCGCCAGTGCCTTGTCCAGCACGCGCTCGACTTCGGACTTGATCGAGCCGCTCATGGTCGACAGGATGAAGTTCAGGTCGATATTGATTCGGATCAGCGCCTCTTCGACTTCAACCTTGCCCTTGGCGCCCTTGCCTTCCAGCTTGACGGTATCGCCCGCCCACTCATGCGCCAGGCCATACTTGTCGGCCAGTTTCTGCACGAGTTGCTCTGCTCTCTCGCGCGCCTCTTCCCGGCCCAGGGAGTGTGGGCGTTCAACGGTTATCTTCGCCATTGGAGAGTTCCTTGATCATCGGATGAATTGCGGCGCAACTATATACACCCGCCTGCATCCAAGAAAGCGTTGGCAGTGAGCCTTGTCAAGACAAAGCCAGCCTTGGCGATTAGAATGGCCCGCACTCTATTCCGGTGAAGCGATATGAACGATCAGCGCAAAGGCAACGATGCCGAACCTACTACTCACTTCGGTTACAAGAACGTACCGGAAAGCCAGAAGGCTGAGAAAGTCGCTGAGGTTTTCCACTCGGTAGCGGCCAAATACGACTTGATGAACGACCTGCTGTCCGGCGGCATGCACCGGCTGTGGAAGCGGTTCACCATCGAGCTGTCAGGCGTGCGCACCGGTAACCGTGTGCTGGACATCGCCGGCGGTACGGGCGACCTGGCGCGCAAGTTCTCCAATCTGGTCGGTCCTACCGGCCAGGTGGTGTTGGCCGACATCAACGAGTCCATGCTCAAGGTCGGTCGCGACCGCCTGCTGGACCTGGGTGTCTCGGGCAACGTGGAATTCGTCCAGGCGGACGCTGAAAAGCTGCCCTTCCCTGACAACCATTTCGATTGCGTGACCATCGCTTTCGGCCTGCGCAACGTGACGCACAAGGAAGACGCTCTGCGCTCCATGCTGCGCGTGCTCAAGCCCGGCGGTCGCCTGTTGGTGCTGGAGTTCTCCAAACCGACCAATACGTTCATGACCAAGGCTTACGACGCCTACTCGTTCGCCTTCATGCCGTTGATGGGCAAGCTGGTGACCAACGATTCGGAAAGCTACCGCTATCTGGCCGAGTCGATCCGCATGCACCCCAATCAGGAAACGCTGAAGTCAATGATGGTAGAGGCCGGTTTCGACCGCGTGACCTATCACAACATGACGTCCGGGATTGTGGCTCTGCACCGCGGTATCAAACCCTGATGCTGCTTCGGGGGCTGCTCGCCAGCGTCGAGCACGGTATCAATCGCGTGTTGCGCCTGGACAGCACTGCATTGCCGCGTCTGGCTTCGCTGTCAGGCCACGTGATCAAGATCGACTGCCGCGATCCGTCCCTGAAAATCTTTATCCTGCCCAGCGATGAAGGCTTGTTACTGGCTGCCGACTGGGCCGCTGATGCCGACTGCACACTGCGGGCACCAGCATCCAGTCTGTTGCGTCTGGCACTGAGCAAGGACAAGACCGCGATCCTGCACGGCCCGGACGTCGAGCTGGATGGCAACAGCGGCGTGCTGCTGGAACTGTTCGGCATTCTTCAGGATCTCGAGCTGGACTGGGAATACGAGCTGTCCCGCTGGCTCGGACCGGTTGCCAGCCCTTTGCTCACCGGCCATCTGCGAAACAGTGCGCGCTGGACCCGTGACAGTGTCGCGAGCATCAGCCAGAACGCTGCCGACTTCCTGAGTGAAGAATCGCGTACGCTGGTGGGCAAACATGAAGCAGAAGCCCGTTTTGCCGAACTCGATCAGATCAAACTCGATCTTGAACGCCTCGAGGCGCGCTTTGCACGCCTTGCCCACTCCCTCAATACCAGCGATAACGCATGAAGCTGCTTGCCGTCCGCCGTCTGTTTCGCATTCAACGTGTCGTTATCCGCTACCGCCTTGATGACCTGTTGTTCGCCCTGCCTTTGCCGTGGTGGCTGCTGGCCGTGCGCTTCGTGCTGCCCTGGCGCTGGCTGCCGCGCAGCAAGGCTGAGCTGAGCCGCGGCGAACGCTTCCGCCTGGCGCTTCAGGACCTTGGGCCGATTTTCATCAAGTTCGGGCAACTGCTGTCGACCCGACGCGACTTGCTGCCCGAGGACATCGCCGACGAATTGATGCTGCTGCAGGACCGCGTACCGCCCTTCGATCAGAAGCTGGCGATCAAGCTCATCGAAGAACAGCTGGGCGCACGAATCTGTGACGTGTTCAGCCGCTTCGACGAAACACCCCTGGCCTCGGCGTCAGTGGCACAGGTTCACGCTGCGCGGCTGAAAACCGGCGAAGAGGTGGTGGTCAAAGTGGTTCGCCCCGGCCTGAAACCGATCATCGGTCAGGACCTGGCATGGCTGTTCATTCTCGCCCGCACCGCTGAGCGGGTGTCTGCGGACGCACGCCTGTTGCACCCGGTGCAGGTGGTTCTGGATTACGAAAAGACCATCTACGACGAGCTGGACCTGCTGCGCGAGGCGGCGAACTCCAGCCAGCTGCGCCGTAACTTCGAGGGCTCGGACCTGCTCTACGTGCCGCAGGTGTACTGGGACTGGTGCCGCCCCAAGGTACTGGTAATGGAGCGTATCTACGGCGTTCAGGTCACCGACCTGGCGACGCTGGCCGATCAGCGTACCGACATGAAACTGCTGGCTGAGCGTGGCGTGGAAATCTTCTTCACGCAGATCTTTCGCGACAGTTTTTTCCACGCCGACATGCACCCCGGCAATATTTTCGTCAGCACCGTAAACCCGTGGAGCCCCCAGTACATCGCCATCGACTGCGGAATTGTTGGCAGCCTGACACCTGAAGATCAGGATTACCTGGCGCGTAACCTCTTTGCTTTTTTCAAACGCGATTACCGTCGAGTTGCGCAGCTGCACATCGATTCGGGCTGGGTACCTGCCGAAACCAAACTCAATGAGTTCGAAGCCGCGATCCGTACGGTGTGCGAGCCGATCTTCGAAAAACCGCTCAAGGACATTTCCTTCGGCCAGGTGCTGATGCGCCTGTTCCAGACCGCGCGCCGCTTCAACATGGAAGTGCAGCCGCAACTGGTTCTGCTGCAGAAAACCCTGCTCAATATCGAAGGGCTCGGCCGTCAGCTGTACCCGGACCTGGATTTGTGGAGCACTGCCCAGCCGTACCTGGAGCGCTGGATGCGTGAGCGCGTCAGCCCGAAAACCCTGCTGGGCAATCTGCAATCCCAGGTCGAGCAGCTGCCGCACATTGCAGGCATGACGCGTGATCTGCTCGAGCGCATGTCCCGTCCGCACGCCAATGAGCCACCGCCGCCATGGCGCGAACGCAGCGATGGCTGGGCTCTGCGCCTGATAGGCGCGGCCTTGCTGGTCGGCGGCGCTGTCCAGGCTTTGGCGCTGAATGCCACCGGCGAGCCGCTGCTGATCCTTACGGCCTGGCCGTCGGCAATCATGCTGATTTCCGGTCTGTATCTGATCGTTCGCCGATAGCCAGCAGCGCATGGCACTGGCACACTGTTCAATCCGCCGGGCCTGAAGCCTGGCTGCCGGAGTAACTATGAAAGACTGGCTGGACGAGATTCACTGGAACAGCGACGGTCTGGTACCTGCAATCGCTCAGGACCACAAGACTGGACGCGTACTGATGATGGCCTGGATGAACCGCGAGGCCCTGAGCCTGACGGCTTCCGAGAATCGTGCAATCTATTGGTCGCGTTCGCGTGGCAAACTCTGGCGCAAAGGTGAAGAATCAGGTCATGTGCAAAAGCTGCATGAACTGCGCCTCGACTGTGATGCCGACGTCATTATCCTGATGGTCGAGCAGATCGGCGGCATCGCGTGCCACACCGGCCGCGAAAGTTGCTTCTACCGAGTGTATGAAAATTCAGGCTGGAAGACCGTAGACCCGGTCTTGAAAGATCCTGATGCCATTTACCACGCAGGCCACTGAACATGACTGATACGCTGTCCCGCCTGGCCGAGGTGCTGGAATCGCGCAAGGATGCCGCTGCTGACAGTTCTTATGTCGCCAGCCTGTATCACAAGGGTTTGAACAAGATTCTGGAAAAGCTCGGCGAAGAGTCGGTGGAAACGATCATTGCTGCCAAGGACGCCGCCATCAGTGGCGATTGCAGCGATGTCATTTACGAAACGGCTGACCTCTGGTTCCACAGCATGGTAATGCTCGCGGCACTGGGTCAGCATCCACAAGCCGTGCTTGATGAACTGGATCGCCGGTTCGGGCTGTCCGGTCATGCCGAGAAAGCCGCCCGCACAGCTGACTGATATCCCCTTTCGAGCTTGAAATCTTTTACGAGGACCGCTTCATGGGTATTTTTGACTGGAAACACTGGATCGTCATCCTGGTTGTCGTAGTACTGGTGTTCGGCACCAAGAAACTCAAAGGCCTGGGCAGTGATGTCGGCGAGTCGATCAAGGGCTTCCGTAAAGCCATGAACGACGATGAAAAACCGGCCGAGCAGCCCGCGCCTCAACCTCAGCAGGCCCAGACTGCTCCTCCAGGTTCGCCTTTGAATCAGCCGCATACCATCGACGGGCAGGCGCATAAAGTCGAAGAGCCGATCCGCAAAGACCAGGTTTAAGCCCATGTTCGGTATCAGCTTCTCTGAACTGCTGCTTGTCGGCCTGGTGGCCCTGCTGGTACTCGGCCCGGAGCGATTGCCCGGAGCCGCGCGTACAGCAGGCCTGTGGATTGGCCGACTGAAGCGAAGCTTCAATGCGATCAAACAGGAAGTTGAACGTGAAATCGGGGCCGACGAGATTCGTCGGCAACTGCATAACGAGCACATTCTTTCCATGGAAGACGAAGCTCGCAAGATGTTCGCTCAATCCCAGCACCCTGAAGTTGCCTACGAGCCCGTCAGCCCGCAGCCTGCTCCTGCGCACGCTGAACCCGAGGCCGGCGAGCACAACCACATCGGTCCTGCCGAGCCTGCTGCTCCAAAAACCGCGCTGTCTCTGGAAAAAGTCGCGAAACCCGCTGTCGTCAGTACATCCGGCGCTACGCATTCCGTCCACGATTCGTCATTGCCACCGCGAGCACCATGAGCGCTGAAACCCCGGAAAACGATCAGCAGATGCCGCTGATCTCGCACCTCACCGAGTTGCGTACACGCCTGCTGCGCTGTGTCGCGGCAGTGTTTCTGATTTTTGCCGGCCTGTTCTACTTCACGCAGAAGATCTACACGCTGGTGTCCGCACCACTGAGGGTCTATCTGCCTGAAGGGGCAACGATGATTGCCACCGACGTGGCTTCGCCGTTCATCACGCCGTTCAAGCTGACTATGATGGTGGCGTTGTTTCTGTCCATGCCGGTCATCCTGCATCAGATCTGGGGGTTTATTGCTCCGGGCCTGTACAAGCATGAGAAGCGTGTCGCCGTGCCGCTGCTGGTGTCCAGCATCTTTCTGTTCTATGCCGGCATGGCATTCGCTTACTTCCTTGTGTTCCCGCTGATTTTCCACTTCTTCGCCAGCGTTACGCCGGAAGGCGTATCGATGATGACGGACATCGCCAGTTACCTGGACTTCGTCATGACGCTGTTCTTCGCCTTCGGCGTAGCGTTCGAGATCCCGGTGGCGGTTGTATTGCTGGTCTGGATCGGCATCGTCGATGTGAAATACCTGAAGAAAATCCGCCCTTACGTGATCATCGGCTGCTTCGTGGTCGGCATGATTCTCACCCCGCCGGACATCTTCTCGCAGACCCTGCTCGCCGTACCGATGTGGCTGCTGTTCGAACTGGGCGTATTGTGCAGTTCGATGATCAAGAAACGTGGCGAACACCCGGACGATCAGCCGGAGGATGCTGACAAGCAAGACCAGCCGCCTGCGACCACGCCGTGAACCTGCTGCTGCTTGAAGAGGCTGACTTCATTGCGGCCGACAGGGTGATTCTGCGCGACCGTCGCCTCACGCACATGCAAGAGGTGCATCGCGCAGAAGTCGGCGACAGCCTGAGGGTCGGCCAGGTGAATGGCTTGCTGGGCACCGCTGAACTGCTGCGACTGGAACCCCGCGAAGCCGAGCTGCGCGTTTCGCTGAATACAGCGCCACCGGCAAAACTGCCCCTTACGCTACTGCTGGCCCTGCCCCGTCCCAAAATGCTGCGCCGGGTTTTTCAAACCGTCGCAACCATGGGCGTTCCCAAAGTCATCCTGCTCAACAGCTATCGTGTCGAGAAGAGCTTCTGGCAGACGCCTTTCCTGGAGCCTCAGGCGATCAGGGAGCAATTGATTCTCGGGCTCGAGCAGGCGCGCGACAGTGTGCTGCCCGAGATCGTGATCGAAAAACGCTTCAAGCCATTCGTCGAAGACCGGCTGCCACAACTGGCGCTCGATACGCTGGGGCTGGTCGGCCACCCGGGAAATTTTCCAGCCTGCCCGCGTGCGGTTTCAGGTCCGGTTACCTTGGCCATCGGACCTGAAGGTGGCTGGATACCTTACGAAATCGACCTGCTGGGCAAGTCCGGTCTGCAGCCCGTACAGCTCGGTGAACGCATTCTGCGCGTCGAGACCGCCGTAACGGCGTTGCTTGCCCGTCTGTTCTAGGTATTTGTGTCGACTCAATCGCTTCAGTTAGCTGTTTGCTGGCCGATAGGGTTGAACACGTACAAGAAACACACACCTAGGAGTGGTCATGTCACGCGGGTTAACTCAAAGTCTCGCCAACGCGAGTGTCAGCTTGAAATTAGCGGTCGGCTTCGGTCTGGTCCTGTTGATGACCCTGATGATTTCAGCCACTGCCTGGGTCAGTACGCATGGCCTGATCTCCCGCGGTGACCGTGTCACGGCGATTGCCAACATCAATGAACTGACGCTGGAGCTGCGCATCAACCGCATGCGCTACGAAGCGTTGTTCAATGCCGAAACGGCAACCAACGTCGTTGGCACTCTCGACAAGCTGGACAAGGCCCTACAGGGTGCCCGGGGCATGTTGCAGACGCCCGCCAACATCCAGATGATCGACGATCAGCTTCAGTCGGCACGCGACTATCGCCAGTCCTTCTCGGAAATGACCAAGGCCATCGAGGCCCGCGAGGCCAGCCGCAGCTTGATGGGCGACAACGCCGACAAGGCGGTCGAAGCCGCCAACAAGGTTGAAGCCGAGCTGTTAAAGGCAGATAACATTCTGGCCTTCAACAATATCGTCGGGGCCAGCAAGCAGATCCAGCAGGCCCGCTTTCAGGTGCGTGGTTACACCTATAGCGGCAAACCGGAATTCGAGAAGAACGCCAACCAGGCCATCGACGAAGCGATGACCGCCATCAATACCCTGGCAGGCGATCTTCCTGCCGAGTATCTGCCGCAGCTGCAAGCAGCTATCGCGGGCCTGAAAGGCTACCGCGCTGCAGTAGGCCAATATCGTGACACCCAGGCCGCCAGCAAAGCGGCCCTGGAAAAGATGACCACGCTGGGTGTGAAGATGCTGCAAACCAGCAACGACCTAATCGCCAAACAGAACAAAAGCCGGGATGCCGAGAGTGACAACGCCGTCATGATGATTGGTCTGGCGACAGCCCTGGCGCTGGTGTTCAGCATCCTGGCCGCCTGGATCATCACCCGTCAGATCACCACCCCGCTGCAACAGACCCTGGACGCTGTAGAACGCGTCGCGTCCGGCGACCTGAGTCGCAACCTGACCATCGACCGCAAGGACGAGCTGGGCAAGCTGCAAGGCAGTATTCAACGCATGACCGTCAGCCTGCGCGAGCTGATCGGCGGGATCCGCGACGGCGTCACCCAAATCGCCAGCGCTGCCGAAGAACTGTCGGCAGTGACCGAGCAGACCAGTGCAGGCGTCAACAGCCAGAAGGTCGAGACCGATCAGGTTGCGACGGCCATGCACGAGATGACAGCCACCGTACAGGAAGTCGCACGCAACGCCGAGGAAGCCTCTGAAGCCGCTGTGGCGGCCGATCAGCAGGCCCGCGAGGGTGAGCGCGTTGTAAATGAAGCGATTGCTCAGATCGAACGTCTGGCCTCATCTGTCGGCAGTTCCAGCGAAGCCATGGGCGCGCTGAAGCTTGAAAGCGACAAGATCGGCAGCGTGCTGGACGTTATCAAGTCGGTTGCCGAACAGACCAACCTGCTGGCTCTGAACGCAGCGATCGAGGCCGCTCGTGCAGGAGAGGCCGGTCGTGGCTTTGCCGTGGTTGCTGACGAGGTCCGCAGCCTCGCGCAACGCACGCAGAAATCCACTGAAGAAATCGAAGCCTTGATCGCCCGCCTGCAAAGCGGCACCCAGCAGGCTGCTACGGTCATGGACAGCAGCCGCGAACTGAGCGCCAGCAGTGTGGACCTGACCCGCCGTGCCGGTGGCTCGCTGGAGAACATCACCAAGACCGTTTCGGCGATCCAGTCGATGAACCAGCAGATCGCCGCAGCCGCCGAACAGCAGAGCGCGACAGCCGAAGAGATCAATCGCAGCATCATTAACGTTCGCGATGTGTCTGAGCAAACCTCCGCTGCCAGTGAAGAAACCGCCGCTTCCAGCGTCGAGCTGGCACGCCTTGGCAACCACCTTCAAGTGCTGGTCAGCCGCTTCACGGTTTGACGAAAGACCGATCACTCCCGTACGCAGAACAGCCACGGGAGTGATCAACCTTCTGATTAGGTGACCTCCGTCACCTTCCGGCTTTACTCGGAAATATCCTACGACCTTCTCAGGTCACATGCCCGCTTCCCTGGCCGATGCGCTCACAACACAGGTCCTGTGCCCTTCAGGACCTGCTATTTGTTCGCATACGCAGGAGAATCGCAATGTCTGGATGGATCACCACTACGCTGGGCAACATCAGCGTCCGGCTCAAACTCTCGCTGGCCTTCGGCCTGGTGCTGCTGTTGACGCTGGCAATCACCCTTACCGGCTGGTACGGGCTGGATACGCTGATTGACCGATCCGAATCGCTGTCATCCATCGGCCAACTGAGCAATCTGACTAAAGACCTGCGCACCGAGCGCATTCTCTTCCGCGTGGAAAACACGCCACAGAATGCCTCCGCTGTCGTCGACCGGCTCAACGAGCTGGAAGCCCATCTGGCGACACTGCGCACTCAGACCGATGACTCCGACAGCGTGTCATTGCTGACCGGGCAGAGCCAGATCATCAGCCATATGGAAAAGGCCTTCGCCGAGCTGGCCCTTGATCGGGAAGCCCACGACAAGACCCGCAATCAGCTGGATCAGCGCTCGGAACAGGCTGTAAAAGCCGTGGCGCAAGTTGAAGCCGAAGTACTCAAGGCAGTCAGCCAGGAGCAAGACAACGGCGAGCGCATGGAGGAATTCACCAATTTGTCCCAACTCAAGCAGCAGATTCAGATAGCCCGCTATCAGGTGCAGGCTTACACTTTCACCGGCAAGGAGGCCGATGAAACAGCGGCCATCGCCGCTATCGATGAAGCGCTGAAGGAAATGCAGCAGATCTCCCAGGATCAGGCTGACCAGAACATTCAAGGGCTGGTGCCGGCCAGTCAGTCGCTACAAAGCTACCGCGATCAGCTGACCCGGTTCAAAGAGATACAGGTCAAACTGGAAGCGGGCCAGGAAACGCTGGAGGATCTGGGCGACAAGATGCTGAAGTCCGTGGCCGATCTGATCAGCCTGCAAAGCGCGCAACGCGACAGTGAAGCCGATGCATCACGCAAGACACTGATCTGCGTCGCAGGCCTGGCAATGCTCATTGGCCTGCTCGCGGCGTGGATCATGACCCTGCAGATAACAGCACCGCTGCGCCAGACGCTGGTTGCTGCGGCGCGCATCGCTCAAGGCGACCTCAGCCACGACCTGGCAACCGGACGCCGTGATGAAATGGGCGAGTTGCAAACCAGCATGCAGGCCATGACGATCAGCCTGCGTGAATTGATCGGCGGTATCGGCGATGGCGTTTCACAGATCGCCAGCGCGGCCGAACAACTGTCGGCGGTGACCGAGCAAACCTGCATGGGGGTCAATACGCAAAAGGAGGAAACCGATCAGGTCGCCACGGCCATGAACGAGATGGCAGCCACCGTGCAGGAAGTCGCCCGCAACGCGCAACAAGCATCTCAGGCGGCGGCGCAGGCCGACCAGCAAGCGCGGGAGGGGGACGGCATCGTTGGGCAGGCCATTGAAGAAATAGAGCAACTGGCGCGCGAAGTGGTCAATTCGACTCATGCCATGAATCAACTCAAACAGGAAAGCGGCAAGATCGTTGGCGTTCTCGACGTGATCAAATCGGTCTCGCAGCAAACCAACCTGCTCGCCCTGAACGCCGCCATCGAGGCGGCAAGAGCGGGCGAAGCCGGACGCGGGTTCGCGGTTGTCGCCGACGAAGTACGCAGCCTGGCGCAACGTACCCAGAAATCCACAGAAGAGATCGAGGAACTGATAGCTGCTCTGCAGACTGGCACACAGCAGGTGGCGACGACGCTCGACAGCAGTCGCAGCCTGACCGACAACAGCGTCGATCTGAGCCGCAAGGTGGGCAAGGCACTGGAAGAGATCACCCGTACCGTCGGCACCATTCAACACATGAACGAGCAGATCGCCACGGCCAGTGAAGAACAAAGCGTTGTGGCCGAGCAGATAAACCGCAACGTCATCAGCGTGCGCGATATTTCCGAGCAAACGGCATCGGCCAGCGATGAAACCGCAGCGTCCAGCATCGAGCTGGCCAAACTGGGCACCCACCTGAAAGCTCTGGTCGGGAAGTTCAGGGTTCAGTAAACCTGCGCAGCAACCCCGCACGCCATCGGCTGGTAAAAAACCACCATAAAAAAAAGACCCCTGAAGCAATGCTTCAGGGGCCCTTTTCACACCGGATGACCTCAGGCCAGGACCGGCTCCGACGCTTGCCTGAGCGGCTGCAATGGCAGCAGCGGCGCATGCGGATCGGCTTCGATGGACGCTCTCCAGGCCGCCAGCCACTCTTCGTGGCCGTCGCTCCAGACCAGCTCATGCAAGCGGCCCAGCGCCACCGGATCACTCAACAGCATCAGACGTTCATGATTGCTGAGTTTTTCCGGTCCGACTTTCAGAGCCTGATCGACGCGCTCCATACGGACCACCTCAATCGGCTGCGCCTGACGGTGACGCGACGTTGCCAATGCACAGGCCAGGGCGTTCTGCTGTGGATCAACCACGGCGCGAATGAAGCCCTCCTTCAGTGCATGCCAGCGATTTTCGTGGGTGTACTGATCGGTGGAGATCAACTCTTGCGGCGGCTCGAACTCTTCCGGAATCAGGAAGAACTTCTCGTCACGCGCCTTGAGGCCCAGATTGGTACGGCTGGAGATCACCGACACCGGAATCGACAGCATCAACGAACCCACGATAGGCGCCAGCCACCACAGGAAGCTTGGGTTCAGCCAGGCAACCAGCGCAGCCCAGCACGCGCCCAATAACGTCTGCGGACCGTGACGCTTGACGGCTTCGATCCATGGCGTGGAGTCGTCGTCACGTTGCGGAGAGTTCCAGGTCGCCGCCCAGCCCAGGAAAGCAGCCAGTACGAAGCGGGTGTGGAACAGCATGCGCACCGGTGCCAGCAGCACCGAGAACAGCATTTCCATCAGCATCGAGAGCGTGACCTTGAACTTGCCACCGTAGCCTTTCGCGCCTTTGGCCCAGATCAGAATGACACTGAGCAGTTTAGGCAGGAACAGCAGGACGATCGTGGTCGAGAACAGGGCAACGGCTTTTTCCGGGTGCCACTGTGGCCATAGCGGATACAGCTGACGCGGCTCAAGGAAGTAGGTCGGCTCCATGAGTGTGTTCACAGCCAGCAAGGCGGTGGACAACACGAGGAAGAAGAACCACAACGGTGCCGACAGGTAAGACATTACCCCTGTCAGGAATACTGCACGGTGAACCGGGTGCATGCCCTTGACCAGGAACAGCCTGAAGTTCATCAGGTTGCCGTGGCACCAGCGGCGGTCACGCTTGAGTTCGTCCAACAGGTTGGGCGGCAACTCTTCGTAACTGCCCGGCAAGTCATAGGCAATCCAGACACCCCATCCAGCACGGCGCATAAGCGCAGCTTCGACGAAGTCGTGGGACAGAATCGCACCGGCGAATGCGCCTTTACCGGGCAACGGCGCCAGGGCGCAATGCTCGATGAACGGCTTCATGCGGATGATCGCGTTGTGGCCCCAGTAGTGGGATTCACCCAACTGCCAGAAGTGCAGGCCAGCGGTGAACAACGGACCGTAGACGCGGGTCGCGAACTGCTGCATGCGGGCATACAACGTATCCATGCCCGAAGCACGCGGCGCAGTCTGAATGATACCGGCGTCTGGAGTAGCCTCCATCAGGCGGACCAGACTGGTCAGGCATTCGCCACTCATGACGCTGTCAGCATCCAGCACGACCATGTAGCGGTATTCACCGCCCCAGCGACGGCAGAAGTCGTCGAGGTTACCGCTCTTGCGCTTGACGCGACGGCGACGGCGACGATAGAAAATCTTGCCGAAACCACCTGCCTCACGGCAGACGTCGAGCCAGGCTTGCTGCTCGGCAACGGCGATATCCGTGTCGTTGGTATCACTGAGCACGAAGAAGTCGAAACGATCCAGGTCACCCGTGGCCGCTACCGACTCGAACGTTGCACGCAAACCGGCAAACACGCGAGGCACGTCTTCATTGCAGATCGGCATCACCAACGCGGTGCGAGCACCGACTTCGATCGGCTCATTACCGGCGCTGGCACCCGAAATACGATACTTGTCGCGGCCGGTCAGCAGCTCCAGAAAGCCCATCAATGCGGTCCAGAAACCGGCCGACACCCAGCAGAACAGGATGCCGAACAGCAACAGGATGCTGGTCTGCAAGGCATATGGCAGCACCTGCATGACCGTCTGCATGAAGGTCTGGCGCGTGATTTCATCGAGCGAAACCAGCGACCAGCCCTGATACGGCAGAATGCCCTTCATGTACCAGCCAGCAACAATCGTCTGGCCGAGCATGAGAATCAGCAGGATGTAGCGGCGAATCGAACCCACGGTGCGCCAGCGCGACTTGGGCAAGTCACGAGGCAGATCGCTGTGGTCCGGCTTGGGCGGGTTGGTCTTGCCGGTCAGGCGCCTCCAGCCACGCACCAGAATGTTGGTACGCCACGGCTCCGGGACCACCTTGGTCCGGCGAATCGGAGGCGTTGCCTTCAGGCACAGACGACCGCTTGCATCGACGCCGAGCATCTCGGCGTCCTGCAGTTCATCCGCTGTCGCCAGCGTCAGACGGCGACCCACCGAAGCCTGAGCGGCCTCGGCAGGATCGGTGATCGGCTGCGCCGAAAGGCGTTCATGCAACTCGGCGAAGGTCTTGCAGCTGGCAAGTTCTGCCCGCTGCTCGTCGCTCATCGGTAAATGCGCCAGGTACTCGTTCAAGGACACTGGCACCGGTAGAGAATTACTCATCGCTTGGCAACTGATAGCTCCAGGTCTCGGTCATGACTTGCAGCGTCTTGGCCGGTTCCGGATGGGTGGGTGCTGCCTCGGTTTCAGGCTGCTTGGTCTCTTTGGCGTCCTTGTCCTTGTCCTTGGCGGCATCCGCTTTCGCGACGTCAGCCTTGGCGGCATCTTTGGCTGCGTCAGGCTTGGCAGCTTCAGGTTTGGCGGCTTCAGGCTTCGGCGCATCAGGCTTGGCAATCTCTACCTGATCATTGGCGGTGTCTTTGACTTCCGTCGAGGCAGCTGGTTTGGCAGCGTCCTTGGCCAGGGTCTTCTTCTCGATTTCCTTGGTGACGGCTTTCTTCTCTTCGCCCTTGTCGGAAACCAGCAGAGCGGGTTCCTTGCCAGGTTCGGCCGGGATCTCACGCAACAGGTAAGCACGCATTTCAGTCGGCTTGCCAGAATCCTTGACCTTCACACGCAGCGTCAGGCGATAGCCTTTGGTGACCGGGTTGTAGCGCAGGTTGTTCTCGACCAGCTCGACGTTGTCGTCGGTAGTCACCTGGCTGCGAATGGTCTTGTCTTCCGGCAAGGCGGCCAGCACAGGGCCAACGAAGTCGATCAGGAAGGCCAGGCTACCGTCAGGCTGGCGGATCAGGTTGGACTGACGCACGTCACCGATAGAGCGCTGAGTCTGCTTGACCCAACCCAGATCCGGGGAGTGAATCGAATTTTCCTGCATGGTCCAGTGCAGACGGTAATCGAACTGCATCATTTCGCCTGGTGCGGCCAGGGTGTCCGGCTTCCAGAACGCTACGATGTTGTCGTTGGTTTCGTCGGCAGTCGGGATCTCGACGAGATCGACAGTACCTTTACCCCAGTCACCTTTTGGCTCGATCCAGGCGCTTGGGCGCTTGTCGTAGCGGTCGTCCAGGTCTTCATACTGGCTGAAGTCACGGCCACGTTGCAGCAGACCGAAGCCACGCGGGTTTTCAACCGAGAAGCTGCTGACGGAAAGGTGTTTCGGGTTGTTCAACGGACGCCACAGCCACTCACCGTTGGCAGCCTGAATCGACAGGCCGCTCGAATCGTGGAGTTCGCGACGGTAGTTAGGCACACGCGAAGGCTGGTTGGCGCCGAACAGGAACATACTGGTCAACGGTGCAACACCCAGCTTGGTGACCTTGTCACGCAGGAACATGCGCGATTTGACGTCAACGAGTGTGTTGGTGCCCGGGCGCAGCGTCAGCTGATAAGCACCGGTAGCACGAGGCGAATCCAGCAGCGCGAAGATCACCAGATGATTGTCATCCGGGCCTGGCTTCTCGATCCAGAATTCCTTGAAGCGCGGAAACTCTTCGCCCGACGGCAACGCGGTGTCGATGGCCATGCCACGTGCGGACAGGCCATAGACCTGACCCTTGCCGATCACGCGAAAGTAGCTCGCGCCGAGCATGGTCATGATCTCGTCCTGCTTGTCGTCCTTGTTGATCGGGTACAGCACACGGAAACCGGCATAACCCAGTTTTTCAGTGGCTTTAGGGTCGATCTTGAGGTCGCCGAAATCGAAACGACTGGCGTCGTACTTGATTTCCTCGACAGTCGTCGCGGTCACTTCGTTGATTTTGACCGGCGTGTCGAAGTGCATGCCCTGGTGGTAGAACGACAACTTGAACGGAGTCTTGTCGCCTGCCCACTCTGCCTTGTCTTCACGGAAGCGGATCTTTTGATAATCCGCGAACTTCATGTCGCGCAATTCATTGGGCAGGTTGCTCCGCGGAGCCTCAAACTTCTGCCCGGCCATTTCTTTGGCTCTGGCCGCTACATCATCCAGATTGAACGCCCACAGCTGGCCTGCACTAAACAGGCAGACCAGAGCCGAGCTTGCCAAAAGCGCACTACGCAACCGCTTGACAGGTGTTTTTGGAGCATCACAGGGACTAACAATCACGAGCAACCCTCGCCGAAAACAGATGAAAAAACCAACGGCCAGCTATTGAATGCCAGGTTGGCGAGCATTGTTCCGACCCTGAATGGGCTTAATGATTCCCCAACCCAGTGCCAGAACCGCTTTTGTCATACTTGATGGACCCACTCACGCAGGTCCCAGTAGCGCGCGATTATCCAGTAGCGCGCGCCGCAACGCATCAGGTATGACAAAGAATTTAACTCCCTTTGAGCGAATAAATCCGGGGGAGTAGATGAAATCGTAGCTTAAGTATCCAACAGGAATGTAACCGGCCCATCATTGACCAGATGCACCTGCATATCCGCACCAAATTGGCCCGCAGCCACTACTGGATGCGCGATCATGGCCTGATTCAACAAATAGTCAAACAGCTCCGCACCCAAAGCGGGCGGCGCTGCTTTTGAAAAGCTCGGACGCATGCCACTTTTGGTGTCGGCAGCCAGTGTGAATTGCGACACCAGCAACAATCCGCCTGCTACATCGCGCAACGAAAGATTCATCTTTCCATCCGGGTCGCTGAATACCCGGTAGTTGAGCAGCTTATGCAGCAACTTATCGGCACTGGCCCGGGTGTCTTGAGGCTCTATGCCTACCAATACCAGAATGCCCTGATCGATCGACCCTACAACTTCCCCATCCACTTCGACGCGTGCGCCACGCACGCGCTGCAACAAACCTTTCATATCGACGCTTCCAGACCTGCAATGAATGCCGGGAGGCTCACGCCTCTTCCGGCGGAAGATCCAGCAAACGACCGGCAACCTGCGCTGCGGCCCGCACCAGTGCATCGGTGATACCAGGCTCGGACGCCGAGTGCCCGGCCTCGCGAATCACCTGCAGTTCACTGTTGGGCCACGCCTGATGCAGCTCCCAGGCATTATCCAATGGGCAGATGACATCGTAACGACCGTGAACAATGATGCCCGGCAAATGCGCGATCTTCGGCATGTCACGGATCAACTGGTTCTCTTCCAGAAACGCGTTATTGGTGAAGTAATGGCACTCGATACGCGCAATGGACAACGCCCGTTGCGGCTCGGAGAAGCGATCGACAACCTGAGGATTGGGGCGCAAGGTTGCGGTGCGGCCTTCCCAGGTGGACCACGCCTTGGCGGCGTGCATCTGAGCGATCTGGTCCGGTCCAGTGAGGCGTTTGTGAAATGCCGCGAGCAGGTTGTCACGCTCGTCCAGCGGAATAGGCGCAACATAGTCCTGCCAGTAATCCGGGAACAGGCGGCTGGCACCGGCCTGGTAGAACCAGTCGATCTCTTGCTGACGCGCCAGGAAAACCCCGCGCAGAATCAGCGCATGCACGCGGTCCGGATGGGTTTGTGCGTAGGCCAGCGAGAGCGTCGAGCCCCAGGAACCACCAAACAGCACCCACTTTTCAATGCCAAGGTGCTCGCGAATGCGCTCAAGATCCTCTACAAGATGCCAGGTGGTATTGTTTTCAAGGTTCGCATGCGGTGTGGAACGACCGCAGCCGCGCTGATCGAAAGTCACGATGCGGTAAAGGTTGGGGTCGAAGTAACGACGGCTTTGCGCGTCGCAACCCGAACCTGGCCCACCGTGAATAAAGACCACAGGCAAACCTTCGGGCGAACCGCTTTCATCTACATAGAGCACATGCGGTTGTTCCACGGCCAGATCGTGCCGGGCGTAGGGTTTGATCTGCGGGTACAAAGTCTGCATACGTGCTCCATAAGTCCAATTCAGAGGCTTCTATTATTCTGCCGTTGGGCATCATAAACCCGAAACGAGGAATGAGCATGCTGCACGTTGCCGATCCGGATGGAACGATCAATGCAAGCGTTTTGCCAAAGTTGAATGTTCGCGAACCAGAGCCCTCGCGCTGGGTCGAAGCGTGAGTCGTGACCTCAATTATTTCTTATATTTTCAGGAAATAACTGACGACACGCCTACAGTCTAAGAACCCCATCTATTAATTCGTCAGACTACTTGAGGTCGTACCGATGTCTCAGGAACCACTCGTTCGTGACGCTGATGTGGCTGCTTTTCGCGCCGCAGTGCTCGCCAAACTCACCTATTCGGTGGGCAAGGACCCCGACCATGCGTTTGAGCATGACTGGTTCGAAGCCGTTGCCCTCGCTGCTCGCGACCACATGGTCGAGCACTGGATGGACCACACACGGCAAATTTATCGCAAGGTACAGAAACGGGTTTATTACCTGTCGCTGGAGTTTCTGATCGGCCGGCTTCTGTATGACAGCCTGAGCAACCTGGGCCTGCTGGAAATTGCCCGTGAAGCCATGACCGAGCTGGGCGTGGACATCGAGCGTATCCGCTTGCTGGAACCCGATGCCGCACTGGGTAACGGCGGCCTCGGTCGTCTGGCTGCCTGCTTCATGGAAAGCATGTCGACCCTGGGCATTGCAGGCCATGGCTACGGTATCCGTTATGAACACGGGCTGTTTCGCCAGGGCATCGTGGATGGCTGGCAGCAGGAGCAGACCGAAAACTGGCTCGACTTCGGTAACCCCTGGGAGTTCGAACGCCCTGAAGTGGTGTACTCGATCGGTTTCAGCGGTAGCGTAGAAACGGTTCTGGAAGGTGGCGAGTCCCGGCAGGTCTGGCGTCCCGGCGAAACTGTTCGGGCCATCGCCTACGACACGCCCGTGGTTGGCTGGCGCGGGTCAAGTGTGAATACCCTGCGCTTGTGGCGCGCACGTGCCGTCGAAGATCTGCATCTGGAGCGTTTCAACGCCGGTGACCACTTCGGCGCCGTGGCTGAAGTGGTCAGGGCAGAAAGCATCTCCCGCGTGCTGTATCCGAACGATGCCACAGAAGCAGGCCAGGAGCTGCGCTTGCGCCAGGAATACTTCTTCGTGTCGGCTTCGCTGCAGGATTTGCTGCGCCGCCACTTGAACATGCACGCAACGCTGACCGATCTGCCGGAACACGCGGCGATCCAGATGAACGACACGCACCCATCCATCGCGGTCGCAGAGCTGATGCGTCAGCTTATCGACAACCACGGCATCCAGTGGGACACCGCCTGGAAAATCACGGTCGGCACGTTGGGCTACACCAACCACACGCTGCTACCCGAAGCACTGGAAACCTGGTCGGTAGGCCTGATGGAGCGCATGCTGCCGCGCCACATGCAGATCATTTACCTGATCAACGCTCAGCACATCGACACCCTGCGCGCCAAAGGCATTCACGATTTCGAGGTACTGCGTGCGGTATCGCTGATCGAGGAAGACAACGGCCGTCGCGTGCGCATGGGCAACCTGGCGTTCCTCGGCTCGCACAGCGTAAACGGCGTATCAGCCTTGCACACCCAGTTGATGCGCAAGACAGTCTTCGCCGAACTGCACAAGCTCTATCCGGACCGGATCAACAACAAGACCAACGGCATCACGTTCCGCCGCTGGCTGTTCCAGGCCAACCCGAAGCTGACCGAAATGCTGGTCGAAGCGCTGGGCGAGGACGTACTCGATACGGCCGAAACACGCCTGAAAGAACTGGAGCCGTTCGCTGAAAAGTCCTCGTTCCGCAAGCAGATGGCCGATCAACGCCTGCACAGCAAACGTGCGCTGGCTGCGATCATCCACGAGCGACTGGGTATTGTCGTCAACCCGGCTGCAATGTTCGACGTCCAAGTCAAACGTATCCACGAGTACAAACGTCAACTGCTGAACCTGTTCCACACTGTGGCGCTTTATCAGGCGATCCGTGCCGAACCGGGCACCGACTGGGTACCGCGAGTGAAGATTTTCGCGGGCAAGGCGGCGGCCAGTTATCACTCGGCCAAACTGATCATCAAGCTGACCAACGACATCGCCCGCACGGTGAACAACGATCCGACCGTGCGTGGTTTGCTCAAGGTCGTGTTCATGCCCAACTACAACGTCAGCCTGGCGGAGAGCATCATCCCGGCAGCCGACCTGTCGGAGCAGATCTCTACTGCAGGCCTTGAAGCGTCGGGCACCAGTAACATGAAGTTCGGCCTTAATG
This sequence comes from Pseudomonas californiensis, assembly GCF_021147775.1. GTDB lineage: Bacteria > Pseudomonadota > Gammaproteobacteria > Pseudomonadales > Pseudomonadaceae > Aquipseudomonas > Aquipseudomonas californiensis. The sequence goes on along the minus strand of NZ_JAGTPK010000001.1, from coordinate 310,930 downwards.
GCGCACTGACCATCGGTACGCTGGACGGCGCCAACGTGGAGATGAGCGAGCAGATCGGCCTGGAGCACATGTTCATCTTCGGCATGAGTTCGCAGCAGGTTGAAGCCCGCAAGCAGGCTGGCGACTTCAGCGCGCATGCCGATGTGGCAGCGTCCGGAAGGCTCAACGACGTGTTGCAGGCGATTCGTGGCGGGGTGTTCTCGCCGGATGACCCGAATCGCTATGCCGGGCTGATCGATCAGTTGCTGGCCTATGACCGCTTCCTGGTCTGTGCCGACTTCGATTCCTACTGGGCCGCCCAGGCCAAGGTCGAAGAGCGCTGGCACGATTCCAAGGCATGGTGGCGTTCAGCGGTGCTCAACACCGCGCGCATGGGCTGGTTCTCCTCGGACCGGACCATCCGTGAGTACGCTGGCGAGATCTGGAAAGCTTTGGAGTAAATCCACACCCACTCACTCCCGACATCTCATGGGAGTGAGTTTGCTCACAAAGCGGCGTTCTGTTTGCTCACGAAGGCTGAGTAATGGCCGGTACATCTCCAGCAGATGTACCGGCTTTTTTACGGGCGGCGCGCTGTCGGCCATCTCCAGCGCCAAATCGTTACAAATGAAGTCTGCCTGCCCTATATACTGCGCACTGATAACCCTTCACACATCGAAAAGGATGTCGTCGCGTGCTTTGGATTTGTCTGGTGGTGGGCGGTACAGCGCTGGGCTACTCGCTGAGCTACGACGAGTGGGAGGGTGCCCTTATCGGCGCGGCATTTGGCTGGGTGATGTGGGCAGGTATTCGGCTTTACGTGCTGGACAAGCTCACCACCCGCCAGTCACTACAACTGAGCGATACTCGCAAAACCGTCGAGTCGCTGCAGCAGCGTCTGACGATGCTCGAATTCCCGCCAGTTTCCGGCCCGCGCCCGGCACAAACCGCACCGCCAGCCCAGGAAGCCGCGCCCTTGCCGGACGAGGCAATCATTGTTGCCGCTCAAACGCCCGGCCCCGAGCTGATCTGGGACCTGCCCGATGAGGCACAACCCGCTGCGGCGATTGCCGAACCGTTCAAGCCATTCGTCCTGCAACCCAAACCCGCCAAACCTGCCACACCCAACCTGTTGGACAAGGCATTTGCGACCGCCAAAGACTGGCTCATGGGCGGCAATACAGTGCTTCGCGTGGGCGTCGTGGTGTTGTTTCTCGGCCTGGCATTTCTGCTACGTTATGCCACAGAAGGCATGGTAGTTCCGATAGAAGCCCGCTACGCGGGCGTCGCAGCCAGCGCGCTGGGTTTACTCGGACTGGGCTGGTGGCTGCGGTTTCGTAACGCGCCCTACGCACTGATGCTGCAAGGCGCAGGTATCGGCGTGTTGTACCTCACCGTCTTTGCCGCGATGAAGTTGCACACGTTGCTCGACCCGACTCTGGGCTTCGCTCTGCTGGTGGCAATAACCACGTTCTCGGCCATTCTGGCCCTGACCCAAAATTCGCTGGCCCTGGCCTGTGCGGGAGCATTGGGCGGGTTCGCCGCGCCGATTCTGGCCTCCACCGGCCAAGGCAGTCACGTTTCGCTGTTCAGCTATTTCGCTCTGCTGAACGCCGGTATTTTCGCCATCGCGTGGTTCAAGGCATGGCGCGTCCTGAACTTGATCGGCTTTTTCGGCACTTTCGGCATCGGCTTTGCCTGGGGCGTCAAAGCGTATACGCCCGAGATGTTCTGGAGCACCGAGCCCTTTCTGATTCTGTTTTTCCTGATGTATCTGGCTATCGGGCTGCTGTTTGCACGACGAAAACTTCAGGAATCGAGCGCCACGGCGCCCGACGAAGATCGCCAGGCCATGCTGCGCTGGTCAGCCCGCCAGGGCGATTATGTCGATGGCACGCTGCTGTTCGGCACACCCATTGTCGGTTTCGGCCTGCAATACGCACTGGTCGAACACCTGGAGTTCGGCGCAGCACTCAGTGCTCTGGCGCTGGGCCTCATCTACATGGGGCTGGCGAGACTGCTGGCCTGGCGCGCGCCCGACCGCGCGCTGCTGCTCATCGAAACCTGTCTGGCGCTGGGAGTGGTGTTCGCGACTCTGGCGATCCCGCTGGGGCTCGGTTCGCAATGGACCACATGCGCGTGGGCGGTAGAAGGCGCTGCCATTTTCTGGCTGGGCATGCGACAGCAGCGCACGCTGGCCCGGATCTTCGGCCTGCTGCTGCAAGTGGCTGCCGGAGCGACCCTGATCGGCAATATGGACCAGTCCTACTCCTCGTTGCTGCTCAATGGCGATTACTGGACATCAATGATCCTGGCCATTGCCGCCATGGTCAGTGCCTGGTGTATCCATCGTTACAAGCTGCGCACGATGATGGATCAGGAGCTGGCGAGATCACTGCTGATGGTCTGGGGCGCCGCGTGGTGGGCGTTTTCAGTGGTCTGCGCCGTTCAACTGTTCGCCTCTGCCGCCATGCAAGCGAGCACCCTGCTGATTGCCGCGGCGATCAGTGCTGCGCTTTGGGCGCTGCTCGCACGACGACTGCACTGGTCGGACCTCGCGCTGCTGTGCACGGCGCTGACGCCGGTCTGCAGCCTGATACTGCTGGGTTCGCTGGGCAGCAATTACCACCCGGCTGCCGACTGGGGCTGGCTCGCCTGGCCGCTCGTGATCGCCGCGCACTTGCTGACGCTACGTCACGTGGCAGCGTTGCTGCCGACGCTCGCGACCCGGTTCGCTCACACCGTTGGCTGCCTCCTGATCATCAGTGTGCTGGCGCTGGAACTGCGCTTCGGACTGCTGCAACTGTCCGAGCATTACAACGCCTGGCGCTGGCTGGGGTGGGCCATCGTGCCAAGCCTGTATCTGTTGGCAATGACCTCAGAGCGCAAGTGGCCGTGGCCGATAGCCGGCTGTCCGCAGGCGTATCGCATAGGCGCTGCCGCACCGCTGGCCGTATTGATGCTGGCGTGGTTCTGGCTGGCGAATTTTTTCAGCGACGGCGCGGCCGATCCGTTGCCCTACGTGCCGTTGCTCAACCCGCTGGAAATCGGCCTGCTCATCGCACTGAGCGGTGTTTTCCTCTGGGTACGCGCCTGGCTGCCAAGATTGGGCGTGGACGCAGACCGGGCCAGAAAAGGCTCACTGATGATGGCAGGCGGTTCGATATTCGCGCTTGTCACGGCCATGGTCATGCGCACCGCTCATCACTGGAATGATGTGCCATGGCACACCGAAGACTTACTGGAGTCAATGCGTGTGCAGGCTGGGCTTTCGATTGTCTGGACGCTGATGGCACTGGCCCTGATGATCGGGGGTCATGTACGTGCCAAACGCGAGATATGGCTGGCGGGCGCAGTACTGATCGGCGTCGTGGTGATCAAGTTGTTCTTCGTCGAACTGAGCAACCGAGGCGGCATGGAGCGCATTGTCTCGTTCATAGGTGTTGGCATTTTGCTACTGGTGGTGGGATATTTCGCACCATTGCCACCGAAACATCCCGCCAACAGCCTTGGCGAAGAGACAGGGTCCGGCCCGACCGCCGCGCCGAATACCCCATGAGGAAACTGTTCTTGAGTCGTCCCTCCCTGAAAATGGCTGTGCTGGGTCTGGGCCTGTGCACGGCAGTGGCCGCCAGCGCCCAGGACAAGCCTGCCGTTTTTGCCAGCCAGACACCGCTGACGCTCAGCGGCGAAGGCCCTTGGTATCGCATCGAACTGCCCCTGGCCGTACAGCTGAAAGCGCGTCAGACCGACCTTGGTGACCTGCGCGTTTTCAACGCTGACGGAGAGCCGCAAGCCTACGCGCTGAGCCAGCAACAGGCTGCGAACGAGCAGGAGCCCACGCCGATCCCGGTGAAGTGGTTCGCGCTCTACAGCCCTCAGGAAGCAGGCGACGCCGTGCCGGTGATTCGCATCGAGCGCTCCAGCAACGGCACGGTAATCGAGGTTCAGCCACAGAGTGATATCGAAGCTGGCGAGGAAGTGCTGCGCGGCTGGCTGCTGGACACCAGCGCGATCAAGGCGCCGCTGGAGCAACTGATCCTCGACTGGAGCGCGGAGCGCGAAGGTTTCCAGAACTTCAGCATCGAAGCCAGCGACGACTTGCAGCACTGGCGCAATTGGGGCGATGGTCAGGTCGCGCGCCTGTCATTCGCCGACGAGGTGGTCGAACAGCGCGAAGTCGGTCTGCCGGGCCAGAGCGCTCGCTATCTGCGCCTGCTGTGGCGTTCGCCGCACAGCGCCCCGACGTTGATTTCAGCGCACCTGTTGAGCGCCGACAGCGAGGCACCGATGCCGCCGCTGACATGGTCGCCACCGGTCAGCGGCACGGTCGAAACCGCCAACGAATACGTCTGGCAATTGCCTGCCGGGCTACCGGTGGAGCGGGTGAAAATCGACATCACCCAGCCCAACAGCCTTGCGCCTGGCACTCTTTACGGACGCAGCGATGCCAAACAGCCCTGGCAGCCAGTCAGCAGCGGCCTGTTGTACCGGTTATCCCAGAACAGCGGCGAAATGATTCAGGACCAGTTGCAGTTGTCCGGACGTAACGTGCAACAGCTAAAACTGGTCGTCGATGATCGTGGCGGCGGCCTGGGTAATGAAGCCCCCGCCTTGAGCGTCGCAGTGCAGGCCACGGAAGTGGTGTTTCTGGCACGCGGCAAGGGACCGTTCACTCTTGCAGTCGGCAACCCGCAGATGAAAGCGGCCAACCTGTCACTGGCCACGCTGATTCCTGATTTCAGCCCGCAGCGCATGAGCTCGCTCGGCACCGCGAAACCGACCACCGAAACCGTCGCCAACATGGCCGCTCCGGTTCAGGTAGTGGCACAGACCACGGATTACAAACGCCTGGGCCTCTGGGCTGTGCTGGTGTTGGGCGTGGTGTTTCTGGGCTGGATGGCGGTGGGCACCTTGCGCGCCTCAAAACGCTGAAACCGGCGGTCCATCACCGCCCATTTTACAGCTACGCTGAGCGGGCATCTGAACTGAAACCGCCATAACCCAGTCTGATAGCAGTATTACGTCGCCACTCGCGTTAAACTGCGCGGGTTTTCATACCCCTATTTTCGGAGCTATCCATGTCCCGCGTTACACTAAGTCGCTACTTGATTGAGCAGACCCGCAGCAACAACACCCCTGCCGATCTGCGCTTCCTGATCGAAGTGGTGGCGCGAGCATGCAAGGAAATCAGCCACGCCGTCTCCAAGGGCGCGCTGGGCGGCGTTCTCGGCAGCATGGGCACCGAGAACGTGCAGGGTGAAGTGCAGAAAAAGCTCGACGTGATCTCCAACGAAATCCTGCTTGAAGCCAACGAATGGGGCGGTCACCTGGCCGGCATGGCGTCCGAAGAAATGGACAACGCCTACCAGATCCCGGGCAAATACCCGAAAGGCGCGTACCTGCTGGTGTTCGACCCACTGGACGGCTCATCCAACATCGACATCAACGCGCCAGTCGGCACCATCTTCTCGGTATTGCGTTGCCCCAATCAGTACCTGAGCCAGAACGAAGCGCTGAACGAAAAAGCCTTCCTGCAGCCAGGCACCGAGCAGGTAGCTGCCGGTTATGCCATCTACGGTCCGCAAACCATGCTGATCCTGACCCTGGGTGACGGCGTCAAAGGCTTCACGCTGGACCGCGAAATGGGCAGCTTCGTGCTGACTCACGAAGACATCACCATCCCTGAGACCACTCAGGAATTCGCTATCAACATGTCCAACCAGCGTCACTGGGAAGCTCCGGTACAACGTTACGTGGGCGAACTGCTGGCCGGTGAAGACGGTCCGCTGAAAAAGAACTACAACATGCGCTGGGTGGCGGCGATGGTTGCTGACGTGCACCGTATTCTGACCCGTGGCGGTCTGTTCATGTACCCGCGTGACAGCCGTGAGCCTGAGAAACCAGGCAAGCTGCGCCTGATGTACGAAGCCAACCCGATGTCGTTCCTGGTTGAACAAGCCGGCGGCGCGTCGACCGACGGCCATCAGCGCATCCTCGACATCCAGCCTGAAGGCCTGCACCAGCGCGTCGCAGTGTTCCTGGGCTCCAAGCAGGAAGTCGAGCGCGCCACGGCGTATCACAAGGAATAAAAGCTGATGCCTGCACCCTGGTTGTCGCTGCTTGACTGGTGGTTCGGCTCGGCCGATTCCTCGGCAGAAGTGGTGAAAACCAGGAACAGGCTCTGGTTTGGCAAGCACCAGGCAAACGACACCGAAGCCCGCGAACGCTTCGGTGATCAGGTCGAAGAAGCACTGGCAGGCGGTCTTGATGAGTGGGCAGAAAGCCCGAAAGGCTTGCTGGCACTGGTCATCCTGCTTGATCAACTGCCGCGCATGATCCATCGCGATACCCCACACGCCTATGCCGGTGATCAGCGTGCGCAGACGCTGGTACAACATGGGTTGAAGCTGGGCCGCGATCAGCATCTGGCACCGCTTGAACGCACGTTTATCTATCTGGTGCTGGAACACAGCGAAGACCTCGACACGCAGAATCAGGCAATCGCCTGCTTCACCCGCTTGCTTGCCGATGTGCCTGTCACTGAACGCAACTACTTCGTCGGCAGCCTGGATTACGCCGAGCGCCACCAGAAAATCATCGCCCGCTTCGGACGTTTCCCGCATCGCAACGCGATTCTGGGCAGAACGTCGACCGATGAAGAAATCCGCTTTCTCAAAGAGCCCGGCTCAAGCTTCTGATCCTCCGCACAAATCCTTGTGTGCTCCGGGAACCAGATCACCTTTTTCTCTTCTAAGCTTCCGGTACAGCGCCAGTGTCAGGCTGCAATCAGCCCTCGTTGCGACGCGACCCCCTTCCGTTCAGGAGCTACATCCATGTCCCTGCGTTCTGTCGCGTTACTCTCGTTCTGCGTGTTGCTGGCTGCGTGCAGCAAAATCACTCAGGAAAACTACTCCAAACTTTCCGCAGGCATGCCCAAGGCTCAGGTCGAGTCGCTGCTGGGCAGCCCGACCGAATGTTCCGGTGCGCTGGGGATGTCCAGTTGCACGTGGGGCGATCAAAAGTCGTTTATCAGTGTGCAGTACGCGGCTGACAAGGTTCTGATGTTCTCCGGCCAGGGCCTGAAATAACCCCATGATCAAGGTACTGGTACGTTTTGGAATTTTTGTCATGGCCAGCTTCCTGGCGATCGGCTTTGCACACTCTGCCGACAACCTTGAACCGCGAACCGTCGACAGCGTGGACCTTAAGCAATATCAAGGCACCTGGTACGAGTTGGCGCGTCTGCCGATGTTCTTCCAGCGCAATTGCGCGCAGTCCGAAGCACATTATCGACTCAAGGACGACGGCAACATTGCAGTGACCAACCGTTGCCGCACCGTTGAAGGCGAGTGGAACGAAGTAAACGGTACGGCCTCGCCGCAAGTGGCGGGCAAGACCGACAAGCTGTGGGTCGTGTTCGACAACTGGTTCTCACGTTTGCTGCCGGGCGTTGCCAAGGGTGACTACTGGGTACTGAACGTCAGCGACGGTTACAAGACTGCCATTGTCGGCAATCCGAACCGCAAATACCTCTGGTTGCTGTCACGCACGCCGGTTGTGTCAGAGTCGGTCAAACAGCGCATGCTGAGCGACGCCCGCCAACAGGGCTATGACACTTCGCGACTGATCTGGCGCGAAGATGACTCGAAAATCGGCAAGGCAGACAAGTAAAAGGGCTTACGGGAACGCCGTCTGAATGGCTGCCGATACCGGCTGCTTCGCAAGCAAGCTCGCTCCCACTGAAGCCATGTGCACCCTGACAGTCAGCTGACTCAAAGATGCCCGGCACCTGTGGGAGCCAGCTTGCTGGCGAAGGCCAATCGAAGTACAGCGCGTCAGCCTTCCCTACCCCAGCAACGCTTTCAACACCTGCGCAAACTCACGGCTGCTCTGTTCTTCTGCGGCGTGCCGACCTTCGCGTACAACCCAGCGGCCGTTGACCGCGACGTCGCTGATCTGGCGGTCACTGCCTGCAAACAGCCAGCGATTGAGGATTGCGTCGCCAGTCGCGGTAGCGATGTACGGATCGTTGCCATCCAGCACCAGCCAATCAGCGCGTTGGCCGGCTTCCAGTTTGCCAATTGGCTGGCCCAGCGCCTGAGCGCCGCCCGCCAGTGCAGCATCGAACAGCGTCCGACCAACCATGGGCTGATCGCTGCGATACAGCCGGTTGCGGCGCTGATCCCGCAGACGCTGCCCGTACTCAAGCCAACGCAATTCTTCGACCACGCTGAGCGAAACATGGCTGTCAGAACCAATGCCCCAGCGGCCGCCCTGCGCGATGTAATCCACCGCAGGAAAGATACCGTCGCCCAGATTGGCTTCGGTGGTCAGGCACAAACCCGCCACCGCGCCGCTTTGCGCCATCAGGCTGACTTCATCCACTTCGGCATGAGTGGCATGAACCAGACACCAACGGTTATCCACAGGCGCGTTCTCATACAGCCATTGCAACGGGCGTCGGCCGCTCCATGCGAGGCAGTCATCCACCTCCTTCTGTTGCTCGGCAATGTGGATATGCACCGGGCATTGCTGATCGCTGGCCGCCAGCACGTCACTGATCTGCTGCGGCGTCACGGCGCGCAGCGAGTGAAAGCACAGCCCCAGCTGTTGCGTCGGCTGACGCGCCAGCAACGGCTGCAGACGCGCCTGCAATTCCAGGTAACTCTCGGTGCTGTGGATAAATCGGCGCTGCCCTTCGTTCGGTGCTTGCCCGCCAAAACCTGAATGGCTGTAGAGCACCGGCAGCAGCGTCAGACCGATGCCGACCGAGCTTGCAGCCTGGCTGATCTGCAACGCCAGCTCTGCAGGGTCGGCATACGGCTTGCCGTCCGGGTCCTGATGCACGTAATGGAACTCAGCGACAGAGGTGTAACCGCCCTTGAGCATTTCGATGTACAGCTGGCGGGCAATCACACCCAACTGCTGCGGGCTGATCTGCCCCACCAGCCGGTACATGAGGTCGCGCCAGGTCCAGAAGCTGTCGTTCGGATTACCCGCCACTTCGGCCAGGCCAGCCATTGCACGCTGGAACGCATGCGAGTGCAGATTTGGCATGCCGGGCAACAGCGGACCGCTGACGATTTCAGCATCCTGACGCTCGGCATTGGCCTGCACACGCGTCAAGAGCCCTTCCGGGCTGACTTCCAGACGTACGTTACTGGCCCAGCCGTCAGGCAGTAGCGCGCGTTCGGCAAAGAAGGCTGACATTGACTTCACACCCCATCACTGTAATTTATATATACATATACAGACGTTTAACCTGCCGGTAAACCGCAGGCACGCTTGCCGTGCACAGGGATAATGGTTAGCGTGATTGCCGCCAATGCCTGAATCATCCCAACAACAAGGACTCACCTGTGCCGACTACGCCCGCCCCTTCCACCCTGGCAGCCCAGATGGGCGAAAGTCCCGCACCGTTGTATGCCCGCGTCAAACACATGATCGCGCTGCAGATTCAAAATGGCACGTGGCCGCCGCACCATCGGGTACCTTCCGAAAGCGAGCTGGTGACCCAACTGGGCTTCAGCCGGATGACCATCAACCGCGCGCTGCGTGAATTGACCGCAGAGGGTTTGCTGGTCCGCATGCAAGGTGTCGGAACATTCGTGGCCGAACCCAAAAGCCAGTCGGCGCTGTTCGAAATCCATAACATAGCCGATGAAATCGCCTCGCGTGGCCACCGTCATACGTGCCACGTCATCGTCCTGCGTGAAGAAGCCGCCGGCTCCGAACGCGCCCTGGCCCTGGACATGCGTGAGGGCCAGCGGGTCTTTCACTCGCTGATCGTGCACTTTGAAAACGATATTCCGGTGCAGATAGAAGACCGTTTCGTGAATGCGCTGGTGGCGCCGGACTACCTCAGCCAGGACTTCACCCGACAAACGCCCTACGCCTATCTGTCTCAGGTCGCACCGCTGACCGAAGGTGAGCATGTGGTCGAAGCAATTCTGGCCGAGGCCGACGAGTGCCGGCTGTTGCAGATTGAAGCCGGTGAGCCGTGTCTGTTGATTCGCCGCCGCACCTGGTCCGGCCGCCAGCCTGTCACGGCAGCACGTCTGATCCACCCCGGTTCCCGTCATCGCCTGGAAGGACGCTTCACCAAATGACCCAGACCCGTATCCTGCGTGCCGTCGATTACCCCCGCATGCCGTGGAAGAATGGCGGCGGCAGCACTGAAGAAATCACCCGCGATGGCGGTCAGGACCTGGATGGTTTCGGCTGGCGGCTGTCGATAGCCGACATCGAAGCCTCGGGCGGATTTTCCGTGTTTGCCGGATATCAGCGCATCATCACCGTGCTGCAGGGCGCGGGCATGACGCTGGATGTCGATGGCATCACCAGCCGCGAGCTGCTGCCCTCCGACCCGTTTGCCTTCAGCGGCGACAGCACGGTCAGTTGCACCCTGCTCGACGGGCCGATCCGCGACTTCAACCTGATCTACGCAGCACACCGCTACAGCGCGCGCCTGCAATGGATCGATGTGCGACAGCCGCAACGGTTGTTCAGCTCAGCCGATACCCTCCTGCTGTTCAGCGTGGCCGAACAAGTAGCGATCAGCGTCGGCGGCCAGCCATGGGATGTGCTCGGCAAACACGACTGTGCCCAGGTGCAACATGCAGGCGGCCTGCTGGAAATTGAACTGCAATCGCCGCGCATCAGTCGCTGCTGTCTGATTGAGCTGAATGCCACAGGCCAATAAAGGTATGCTTGGCGCTTAATAAAAAATCAGCTCTTCGTTCAAGGACGACCATGACTCAACTTCCCAAAAAGGAAACGCCCCGAGCCATCGCCATTCTCGCCAGCTTTCTGGCTTCCGAATCAGCGGGCGGCATTGTCCTGATGGGCGCCGCGCTGGCGGCCCTGATTGTCGCCAACTCGCCACTGGCCGCCGGTTATTTCTCGATTCTGCATAGCGTCTGGCTGGGCCTGTCGATTGAGCTGTGGATCAACGACGGGCTGATGGCGATCTTCTTTCTGATGGTTGGCCTGGAAATCAAACGCGAAGTGCTGGCGGGTGGTCTCGCCACCTGGGGCCAGCGAGCGCTGCCCGGGTTTGCGGCCGCAGGCGGCATGCTGGTACCTGCGCTGATCTACGTGGCAATCAACTGGGGCAACCCGCAGACCATGAGCGGCTGGGCGATTCCCGCTGCGACCGACATTGCGTTCGCACTGGGCGTGCTCTCGCTGCTGGGCAATCGGGTGCCGACCTCGCTGAAAGTGTTTCTGGCAGCGTTGGCGATTCTCGACGATCTGGGCGCGGTGACCATCATTGCCTTCTTCTACAGCTCCGGCCTGAACCTGCCGATGCTGGCAGCCGCCTTCGTGACGCTGGCCGTGTTGATCGTGCTGAATCGACTGAACGTCCGCAGCCTGCTGCCCTACCTGATCCTCGGCGCGGTGCTGTGGTTTTTTGTGCTGCAATCCGGCGTTCACGCGACGCTGGCCGGTGTCGCGCTGGCCTTGTGCATCCCGATGGGTAAACCCGAAGAGGAAGCGCGCTCGCCGCTGCTGTTTCTCGAAGAGAAAATGCATTACTGGGTGGCGTTCGCAGTGGTGCCGGTGTTCGGCTTTGCCAATGCTGGCGTGTCACTCTCCGGTATCTCGCTGAGCAATCTGGTGGACCCGGTGCCACTTGGGGTTGCACTCGGCCTGTTCGTCGGCAAACAGATTGGCGTGTTTCTGGCAGCAGTGCTGGCGATTCGTGCCGGGCTGGCCGTCCTGCCGGAAGGCAGCAACTGGGTCCAGCTGTATGGCGTGGCGATTCTGTGTGGCATCGGATTCACCATGAGCCTGTTCATCGGCAACCTGGCATTTCCGGGCGCGCCGCATCTGATCGATGAAGTAAAAGTCGGCGTTCTGATGGGGTCCGGCGTCGCGGCGATCGCGGGCATTCTGTTGCTGCGCAGCCGTCTGAGTCGCCACTGAAAAAATATTTTCAAATGACTGCATCCAGATTGTTTTCTCGCGGGTAGTACATACAGCAGCCACTTCGAGTTGCTGAGCGCGGTTAAACAATCTGGAGATTTCTGCATGAACGCAAAACGCTTGCTCTGCCTTGCAGGTACTACCCTGGCTTTCACTTGCCTGTCGTCCGTTGCCATGGCTCAGACTGACCTCCCCGAAAGCGTCCGTGTACCGGCCGGCAACAAGATTGCCCTGCAAACCACCGGCGTCGGCGAGATCACCTACGAGTGCCGCGCCAAAGCCAACATGCCCAGCGAAATGGAATGGGCGTTCGTCGGTCCCAAGGCCGTGCTCAATGACAAGAGCGGCAAACAGGTCGGCACCTACTATGGTCCGCCTGCTACCTGGGAAGCCAAAGACGGCTCGAAAATCACCGGCACTCAGGTTGCTGTAGCCCCGTCGAGCGCAGGCAACCTGCCCTACCAGCTGGTCAAGGCCAACCCGGCTGAAGGCAAAGGCGCCATGACTGGCGTCACCTACATCCAGCGTGTGGCATTGAAAGGCGGCGTGGCACCCTCCACCGCATGCGCGGCCAGCAACAAGGGCGCGAAGGAAGTGGTCAAGTACCAGGCCGACTACCTGTTCTGGGCAAGCAACTGATCGCAGCCGGAATACGCTCACCGCGCAGTCAGTAAGCTATGCTGCTGCGCGGGAACCTCGTGATATCAACGAGGCAGCAGTCTTCCAACGATGGCGGATCACCTTGTCCTCGCACGAATCTCTTTTTGATTACGAAGCTACGTTGCACGCCTGCGCTCGCGGTGAGCGGCAGGCGTTGCAGCGTCTCTATGAACAGGAAAGTGCTCGACTGCTCGGCGTGGTCCAACGGCTGGTGCGTGACAGGGACTTGGCTGAAGACATCGTGCATGACGCGTTTCTGAAGATATGGACCCGCGCGGCCAGTTTCGATGCCTCACGCGGCTCGGCACGCGGCTGGATTTTCAGCGTGACCCGGCATCTGGCGCTCAACACGCTGCGCAACACGGCCCGCGAAGTGCGCGTCGAGGATGACGGCAGTGAAGACCACCACGAACAAGCGACCCTGGAAGGCTGGCAGGAAACCGGCGATGCCTTCGATTGGCGGGTCAACCCCGGGCGGATCACCTCCTGCCTGGAGCAACTTGAACCGGTGCGCCGCAACTGTGTGTTTCACGCCTATGTAGACGGTTATTCGCATCAGGAAATCGCGCAGAAAATCGGCGCGCCATTAGGTACGGTCAAAGCCTGGATCAAGCGCAGCCTGACGGCTTTGCGGGAGTGCATGGGATGACCCGACCTTCACACGAAAACATTCACGACCTGGCAGGCGAGTACGTGCTCGGCACCCTGTCGGCAGAACAAAGGCTGGACGTTCAGCGGCGCCTCGACCACGAGCCTGACTTGCAGGCTGCCGTTCAAGCCTGGGAAGCACGCTTGCTGCCGCTTACCGAACTGGCCGAACCGGTGGCGCCTTCACCCGGTCTGTGGGCGCGCATCGAGCGTAACCTGCCGGACTTTACAGCGCCCCGCACTCAGCGCCAGCCACCTGTGCGCTGGTGGGACAACCTGGCCATATGGCGCGGCCTGGCCGGTGCAGGGCTGGCAGCCTCGCTGGTGCTGGGCATGACGCTGCTTACCCAGGCGCCCCCACCGCCTTCTTATGTAGTGGTGCTCGTAGGCCCGCAAGACAAGGCGCCCGGCTGGGTCGTGCAAGCCAGCAACCCGCACGAAGTCCAGCTTATCCCGCTGGGGGCATTCGAAGTTCCAGCCGACAAGGCGCTGGAATTCTGGACCAAGGGCGATGACTGGCAGGGGCCGGTTTCTCTGGGGCTGGTCAAGCCCGGACAAAGCCTGAACATCCCGCTCGACAAGCTGCCACCGCTGCAACCCAATCAGCTGTTCGAGCTGACGCTGGAAAAATCCACCGGCTCGCCGATCGGCAAACCGACTGGCCCGATCCAGTTCATCGGGCGCGCAGTGAAGGTCATCTAAAGGCCATTCGGACACCTGCTACGTGCGCTGTTGCCAGCGCACATTTACTGCACAGCCCTGTTACCCGACGCCCCAAAACCGCGCAAATCACCTTTGCGGTAACAGCCCTCGCCCCTTTTCAATCAACACCTCCCGTTGCAGCACATTCATTCCAGGCCGCTATCCACAAGGCGTTGCGTTTTATTTAAAACGCGGTTTTCGACAGCCAGGCAAAGTTGGTCCTTTGATTGCATATGCTTGTATGTACAAGTAGAGACAGGCTAACCATCCTGCGCTCTACCGGACTGAATTGGCCTGCCTGGTCAGGCGCTGCTCGCCCCGCAACGGGCTGGTTTGGATTGATCGCCGAGGATTTGTTTGTGACCCAGAATAATCAAGACCTGAAGCAAAACTGGACCCGCCATCGCGAAGGTGAAGTACGTGCCGCCCGCGGGACTCAGCTCACCGCCAAAAGCTGGCTGACCGAAGCGCCGCTGCGCATGCTGATGAACAACCTCGACCCTGAAGTTGCCGAGAACCCCAACGAACTGGTGGTGTACGGCGGCATTGGCCGGGCAGCACGCAACTGGGAGTGCTACGACAAGATCGTAGAGAGCCTGACAAACCTCAATGACGACGAAACCCTGCTGGTGCAGTCCGGCAAACCGGTCGGCGTGTTCAAGACCCACAGCAATGCGCCGCGCGTACTGATCGCCAACTCCAATCTGGTGCCGCACTGGGCCAGCTGGGAACACTTCAACGAACTGGATGCCAAGGGCCTGGCGATGTACGGCCAGATGACCGCAGGCAGCTGGATCTACATCGGCAGCCAGGGCATCGTGCAAGGCACCTACGAAACCTTCGTCGAGGCCGGTCGCCAGCACTACGACGGCAACCTCAAAGGTCGCTGGGTACTGACCGCTGGCCTGGGCGGCATGGGCGGCGCGCAACCGCTGGCTGCAACGCTGGCCGGGGCCTGCTCGCTGAACATCGAATGTCAGCAAAGCCGCATCGACTTCCGCATCAAGACCCGCTATGTCGACGAGCAGGCCGTCGATCTGGACGATGCGCTCGCTCGCATCGCCAAATACACCGCCGAAGGCAAGGCCATCTCCATCGCACTGTGCGGCAACGCTGCCGACATTCTCCCGGAAATGGTCCGCCGTGGCGTGCGCCCGGACATGGTCACTGACCAGACCAGCGCCCACGACCCGCTCAACGGCTACCTGCCAAAAGGCTGGACCTGGGAGGAATACCGCGCCCGCTCGGCCAGTGAACCTGCCAATGTGGTCAAAGCCGCCAAGCAGTCGATGGCCGAACACGTCGAAGCCATGCTCGCGTTCCAGAAAGCAGGCATTCCGACCTTTGACTATGGCAACAACATTCGTCAGATGGCCAAGGAAGTCGGCGTTGCCAATGCCTTCGATTTCCCCGGTTTCGTTCCGGCCTATATCCGTCCGCTGTTCTGCCGTGGCATCGGCCCGTTCCGCTGGGCGGCCTTGTCGGGCGACCCGCAAGACATCTACAAGACCGACGCCAAGGTCAAAGAGCTGATCCCGGACGACGAACACCTGCACAACTGGCTGGACATGGCCCGCGAACGCATCAGCTTTCAGGGCTTGCCAGCGCGTATCTGCTGGGTCGGCCTGGGTCAGCGCGCCAAACTGGGGCTGGCCTTCAACGAGATGGTCCGCAGCGGTGAGCTGTCCGCACCCGTGGTCATCGGCCGTGACCACCTGGACTCCGGCTCGGTGTCCAGCCCCAACCGCGAAACCGAATCCATGCGTGACGGCTCTGACGCCGTTTCCGACTGGCCGTTGCTCAATGCACTGCTGAACACCGCGAGCGGCGCGACCTGGGTGTCGCTGCATCACGGCGGCGGCGTGGGCATGGGCTTCTCGCAGCATTCCGGCATGGTAATCGTCTGTGATGGCACCGACGAAGCGGCCGAGCGCATTGCACGCGTGCTGCACAACGATCCGGCCACTGGCGTGATGCGTCATGCGGACGCCGGTTACGACATCGCAATCGAATGTGCCAAAGAGCAGGGCCTCAACCTGCCAATGATTGGACGATAAGGGTCGACGCCGGTCGTTGTGGCTCAGCCATCGACGGCCGGCATCCCTCAGGAAAGAGCATGCACATGCTCACGGGCCGGATGCCTGTTTTGAAGCTGCCGTCATCCATTTCAGGCGTAGGAGCATCAACAATGAAAATGAACAAGGCCCTGTTGACCACTTTGGTATCCGCAGGATTGCTCGCCAGTGCAGGTGCCAGTCAGGCCGCCAGTTGGTGTGAATCAGGCAAGCCCGTGAAATTCGCCGGTCTGAACTGGGAAAGCGCCATGCTGCTGACCGATGTTCTGCAGATCGTCCTGAACAAGGGTTATGGCTGCACGGTAGACGCCCTGCCCGGCAATTCCATCGCCATGGAAAACGCCCTGAGCACCAACGACATTCAGATTTTCGCCGAGGAGTGGGTAGGCCGAAGCGAAGTCTGGAACAAGGCTGCGGCGGCCGGCAAAGTGGTGGGGGTCGGGGCACCGATAGTTGGCGCGGTTGAAGGCTGGTACGTGCCGCGCTACGTCATCGAAGGCGACGCCAAGCGCAAACTGGAGGCCAAGGCACCGAACCTGAAATCCATCAGCGACCTGGCCGAGTACTCGGCGGTGTTCAAGGATCAGGAAGAGCCTGGCAAAGGCCGCTTCTACAATTGCCCGGCCGGCTGGACCTGCGAGCTTGAAAACAGCGAAATGCTCAAGAGCTACGGCCTTGAAAACAAATACACCAACTTTCGTCCCGGCACCGGTCCGGCGCTGGACGCGGCTATTCTCTCCAGCTACAAACGTGGCGAGCCGATCCTGACGTATTACTGGTCGCCCACGCCGCTGATGGGCCAGGTGGACCTGGTGCGTCTGGAAGAAAAAGCCGGGGTCAACAAGACGATCGATATCAAGGTCGGCGTGTCCAAAGTGTTCCACGAGCAGGCCCCCGAACTGGTCGCGGTACTGGAGAAGGTCAACCTGCCAATCGACCTGCTCAACCAGAACCTGGGGCGCATGGCCAAGGAACGCATCGATTCGCCAAAACTTGCCCGGATTTTCCTGAAAGAACACCCGGAAGTCTGGCATCAGTGGGTCAGCGAGGACGCCGCGAAAAAGGTGGACGCTTCGCTGTAAACGACGGGCCAGCCCGGCCATGAGGCTTGACTGGCCCGCCCGTTGACCCGACACACCTTATTTGAGAGCCGCTTATGTTCCCGGAAAGCTTCACTTTTTCCATCGCCAACTGGGTCAACGACGGGGTCGACTCGCTGGTGACGCAATACGGCGACGTGTTTCGGCATATCTCCGACACCCTGCTGTGGGCCATCGTCAATCTGGAAGGCCTGCTGCGCATGGCGCCGTGGTGGCTGATGCTGATCATCGTCGGCGGCATCGCCTGGCATGCAACACGCAAGATCGTCACCACACTGGTGATTGTCGGCCTGCTGTTTCTGGTCGGCGCGGTCGGGCTGTGGGACAAGCTGATGCAGACTCTGGCGCTGATGCTGGTCGCAACGGTTATCGCGGTGTTGATCGGCATTCCGCTGGGCATTCTGTCGGCACGCAGCAATCGTCTGCGCTCGGTGCTGATGCCGTTGCTGGACATCATGCAGACCATGCCCAGCTTCGTGTACCTGATCCCGGTGCTGATGCTGTTCGGCCTGGGCAAGGTCCCGGCTATTTTCGCTACCGTCATCTACGCCGCACCGCCGTTGATTCGCCTGACTGACCTTGGCATCCGCCAAGTGGACGGCGAAGTGATGGAAGCCATCAACGCCTTTGGTGCCAACCGCTGGCAGCAACTGTTTGGCGTGCAACTGCCGCTGGCCATGCCGAGCATCATGGCCGGTATCAACCAGACCACCATGATGGCGCTGTCGATGGTGGTCATCGCCTCGATGATTGGTGCGCGTGGGCTGGGTGAAGACGTGCTGGTGGGTATTCAGACGCTTAACGTCGGGCGTGGACTGGAAGCCGGTCTGGCCATCGTCATTCTGGCGGTTGTCATCGACCGCATCACGCAGGCCTATGGCCGACCACGGCACGAGGCGAACAAATGATGAGCACGGAACCCAACAAGATCGTCGTCAAGAACGTGTTCAAGATTTTCGGCAACCGGTCCAAAGAAGCGCTGGCCATGGTTCAGCAGAACCAGAGCAAGGACCAGGTCTTGGCGAAGACCGGCTGCGTGGTCGGCGTGAACGACTTGTCGCTGTCGATCGGCAGCGGCGAGATCTTCGTGATCATGGGCCTGTCCGGCTCGGGCAAGTCGACGCTGGTACGCCACTTCAATCGGTTGATCGACCCTACCAGCGGCGAGATTCTGGTCGATGGCGAAGACATCCTGCGCTACGACATGGAAGCGCTGCGCCAGTTTCGGCGGCACAAGATCAGCATGGTGTTCCAGAGCTTCGGTCTGTTGCCACACAAGACCGTGCTGGCCAATGTGGCGTACGGCCTGAAAGTGCGCGGCGAAAGCAAAGCGCTCTGTCAGGAACGCGCCCAGCACTGGGTCACGACTGTTGGCCTGAAAGGCTACGAGAACAAATACCCGCACCAGCTTTCTGGCGGCATGCGTCAGCGCGTCGGCCTGGCCCGTGCTCTGGCGGCGGACACCGACATCATTCTGATGGACGAAGCGTTCAGTGCACTCGACCCGCTGATCCGCGCCGAAGTGCAGGACCAGTTGCTGGAGCTGCAAGCCAGCCTGCACAAGACCATCGTGTTCATTACCCATGACCTGGACGAGGCCGTGCGCATCGGCAATCGCATTGCGATTCTCAAGGACGGGCGCTTGATTCAGGTCGGGACACCGAAAGAAATCCTTCACTCGCCTGCCGACGATTACGTGGACCGTTTCGTTCAGCGCCGCGTGGCCACACTTTAAGGACCGTTGCAGATGTCGCGAGCAGAACAGATCGTTATCGGCGAGGCCAAAACAAGTTGGCGCGATGTGGTGGCCGTGGCCCGGCATGGCGCACAGCTCGAACTGTCGGAAAGTGCCTGGGCGCGGATCGACAATGCGCAAGCCATCGTGCAGCGCATCGTCGAGAGCGGCGAGCGGGCCTACGGCGTCAACACCGGTCTCGGCGCGCTGTGCAATGTCTCGCTGCAAGGCGAGCAACTCAGCCGCCTGTCGCGCAACACCCTGCTCAGCCATGCGTGCGGAGTGGGCGTGCCGTTGCCGGACGAACAGACCCGGGCCATCATCTGCGCCGCGATTCTCAATTACAGCCAGGGCAAGTCCGGCATCCATCGACACGTGGTCGAAGCACTGCTGGCGCTGCTCAACCGAGGCATCACGCCGCAGGTGCCATCGCAGGGCTCGGTGGGATATCTGACCCATATGGCCCACGTCGGCGTCGCGTTGCTGGGCGTGGGTCAGGTCAGCTATCGCGGGCACATCGTCCCGGCGCAGCAGGCCCTTACCGAGGAAGGCCTGGCGCCCGTGACGCTGGGCGCCAAGGACGGGCTGTGTCTGGTCAACGGCACGCCGTGCATGACCGGTCTGAGCTGCCTGGCCATCGCCGATACCGAGCGCCTGGCTCAGTGGGCCGACGTCATCGGCGCGATGACCTTCGAAGCCCTGCGCGGCCAGCTGGATGCGTTCGATGAAACCATTCTCGCCCTTAAGCCGCATCCGGGCATGCAGCAGGTCGGCCGCAACCTGCGCAGCCTGCTGTCGGGCAGCGAAGTGCTCGCCAGCAGCCAAGGCATCCGGACCCAGGACGCGTTGAGCATTCGCTCGATCCCTCAAGTGCACGGCGCTACCCGTGACCAGTTGGCGCATGCCGTCCAACAGATCGAAACCGAGCTGAATGCCGTCACCGACAACCCGATACTGCTCGGCACCCCGGACGCCTATCGCGTCGTGTCACAAGCCAACCCGCACGGTCAGTCCGTGGCCATGGCGGCCGACCTGCTGTGCATGGCCGTGGCCGAGCTGGGCTCGATTGCCGAGCGGCGTCTGGATCGGCTGATCAACCCGATGGTCAGCGGCCTGCCTGCGTTTCTGGTCAGCCAGCCGGGCGTCAACTCGGGGATGATGATCGTCCAGTACGTGGCTGCATCGCTGTGCGCAGAAAACCGCCAGATGGCGCAGCCGGCGGTGGTCGACAACTACGTCACCTCAGGCCTGCAGGAAGATCACCTGAGCCTGGGCACCAGCGCCGCACTGAAGCTGCACAAGGTGCTGGCCAATGCCACGCAGATTCTGGCCATCGAATACCTGCTGGCAGCCCAGGCCTTCGAATTTCTCAAGACCCAGCGCTTCGGCGCTGGCACTGACCTCGCCTGGCGGCTGCTGCGCGAGCGGGTCCCGGCCTACGACGAAGACCGCTGGCTGGCCCCGGACATCGCCATCAGCGCGGCGTTACTCAAAGAAGAACAGACATCGGAACGGATTTTCCGGCACTGCCGCTAACACGCGACAGGCCAATAAAAATAGCGGTCAACGCCCACGGGCCGTTGCCGACAACACTCAAGGAGTAGCTGCATCGTGACCACTTCATCTGCCAAGACGCTGAACCTGATCCCTGGCCAACTGACCCTGGCGCAGTTGCGCGCTATTTATCAGCAGCCCGTGGCCCTGACGCTCGACAGCAGCGCCGACCAGCAGATCGACGACAGCGTGGCCTGCGTCGAGCGCATTCTGGCCGAGAACCGCACCGCCTACGGCATCAACACCGGTTTTGGTCTGCTGGCCTCGACACGCATCGCCAGCGAAGACCTGGAAAACCTGCAACGGTCGCTGGTCCTGTCACACGCCGCCGGTGTCGGCCAGCCGATCAGCGACGAACTGGTGCGCCTGGTCATGGTGCTCAAGGTCAACAGCCTGAGCCGGGGCTTCTCGGGTATTCGCCGCGTGGTGATCGACGCGTTGATCGCGCTGATCAACGCCGAGGTCTATCCGCATATCCCGCTCAAGGGCTCGGTCGGCGCGTCCGGTGATCTCGCGCCGCTGGCTCACATGTCGCTGGTGCTGCTTGGCGAAGGCAAGGCGCGTTACAAGGGCGAATGGCTGAATGCGGTGGATGCACTAAGTGTTGCGGGCCTTGCGCCATTGACGCTGGCGGCCAAGGAAGGGCTGGCCTTGCTGAACGGTACGCAGGTGTCCACGGCCTACGCACTGCGCGGCTTGTTCGAGGGCGAAGACCTGTTCGCCGCAGCCTTGACCTGTGGCTCGCTCACCGTTGAAGCGGTGCTGGGCTCGCGCTCGCCATTCGATGCGCGTATTCATGCGGCGCGCGGCCAGCGGGGTCAGATCGACGCGGCCGCCTGTTACCGCGACCTGCTGGGCGAAAGCAGCCAGGTGTCTGAATCCCATCGCAACTGCGACAAGGTTCAGGACCCGTACTCCCTGCGCTGCCAGCCACAAGTCATGGGCGCGTGCCTGACCCAGCTGCGTCAGGCCGCCGAGGTGCTGGAAATCGAATCCAACGCGGTTTCCGATAACCCGCTGGTGTTTGCCGCTGAAAACGATGTGATCTCCGGCGGCAACTTCCACGCCGAGCCGGTCGCCATGGCGGCGGACAATCTCGCGTTGGCCATCGCAGAAATCGGTTCGCTGAGCGAACGCCGCATTTCGTTGATGATGGACAAGCACATGTCGCAGTTGCCGCCGTTTCTGGTGGCCAACGGTGGGGTCAATTCCGGCTTCATGATTGCCCAGGTCACGGCGGCCGCGCTGGCCAGCGAGAACAAGGCGCTGGCCCACCCGCACAGCGTCGACAGCCTGCCGACTTCCGCCAATCAGGAGGACCATGTGTCGATGGCGCCGGCCGCTGGCAAGCGGTTATGGGAAATGGCAGAAAACGTTCGCGGGATTCTTGCCGTAGAATGGCTGGCTGCGTGTCAGGGTCTGGACTTGCGTAACGGTCTCAAGACCTCTCCGAAACTGGAGCAAGCCCGGAGCCTGCTGCGCAGCAAGGTCCCGATGTATGACAAGGACCGCTTTTTCGCACCGGACATCGAAGCTGCCAGCCAGCTGTTGTCCTCCACTTGCCTGAACCCGTTGGTTCCTGCACGTCTGCTACCCAGTCTGTGATGCACCGCGAGCCTGGCAGGGCTCGCACAGGTGAATCGCTGCGGGAAGCCGAGCGCAGGCGTTCTCGCAGCTATTGCCTTACCCGTAATGAAATGGACCTGAAATGACGTCACAAGATGGTTTGAAACGTGGGCTATCCGCCCGCCACATTCGCTTCATGGCCCTGGGCTCTGCCATCGGCACAGGGTTGTTCTACGGCTCGGCTGCGGCCATCCAGCAGGCTGGCCCCGCTGTGTTGCTGGCGTACCTGATCGGCGGCGCGGCGGTGTTCATGGTCATGCGCGCACTGGGCGAAATGGCGGTACACGACCCGGTGGCCGGTTCGTTCAGCCACTACGCCACCCGCTACCTCGGCCCGCTGGCTGGCTTTGTACTGGGCTGGACCTATGCGTTCGAGATGATCATTGTCTGCCTGGCCGACGTGACGGCATTCGGCATCTACATGGGTTTCTGGTTTCCGGAAGTGCCGCGCTGGATCTGGGTGCTGGGCATCGTGTTCCTGATCGGCGCGCTCAACCTGTGCAATGTGAAAGTCTTCGGCGAAACCGAGTTCTGGCTGTCACTGCTCAAGGTCAGCGCCATTGTGGCGATGATCGTCGCAGGCTTCGGCATCATGCTGTTCGGCATCGGCACCTCGACCAGCGGCACTGACATAGGCATCAGCAACCTGTGGGAGCACGGCGGCTTCATGCCCAACGGCATTGGCGGCCTGATTGCCTCGCTGGCGGTGGTAATGTTCGCGTTCGGCGGCATCGAAATCATCGGCATCACGGCAGGCGAAGCAAAAGACCCGCAACGCAGCCTGCCGCAGGCAATCAACGCAGTGCCGCTGCGCATTCTGCTGTTCTATGTACTGACGCTGTTCGTGCTGATGTCCATTTACCCATGGCCACAGATCGGTACGCAGGGCAGCCCGTTCGTGCAGATTTTCGACAACCTGGGCATCGCGTCAGCAGCAACCATCCTCAACATCGTGGTGATCTCCGCCGCGGTCTCGGCCATCAACAGTGACATCTTCGGCGCAGGCCGCATGATGTACGGTCTGGCCCGCGACGGTCAGGCACCTGCAAGCTTTGCGCGCCTGTCGCGCCAGGGCGTGCCGTGGATGACCGTGCTGGTGATGGGCGTGACGTTGCTCGGCGGCGTGCTGCTCAACTACCTGATTCCGAAAAACGTATTCCTGCTGATCGCTTCGCTGGCGACCTTCGCCACGGTCTGGGTGTGGCTGATGATTTTGCTGACTCAGGTTGCGATGCGCCGCTCGATGAGCCGCGAAGAAGCTGCCCAACTGAAATTTGCAGTGCCGTTCTGGCCGTATGGTCCGGCGGCAGCCATCGTCTTCATGCTGTTTATTTTCGGCGTACTGGGCTACTTCCCGGACAACCGCGCAGCACTGATCGTCGGCGCCGTCTGGATTGTATTGCTGCTTGTCGCCTACCGTTTGTGGGTCAAGCCAAAGCTGCCCAAGACCATTCACTGACCTCGGAGGCCCGGGATGAAAACACTCTGGAAGAACTGTCACATCGCAAGCATGGCGCAAGGCAAGTACTCGATCATCGAAGATGCCGCCATCGTGACCTCTGGAGCACTCATCAAATGGATCGGGCCTCAGGCACATCTGACCGAGTCGGATTTTGACAGCCACGTGGACCTCTGCGGGGCGTGGGTTACGCCCGGTCTGATTGACTGCCACACGCACACAGTGTTCGGTGGCAACCGCAGCGGCGAATTCGAGCAGCGCCTGCAAGGCGTGAGCTACGCCGAGATCGCGGCGGCGGGCGGCGGCATCGCCAGCACCGTGCGCGCTACGCGTGCAGCAACTGAAGACGAGTTGTACGCCAGCGCCGAGCGTCGTCTGCGCCGCCTGCTTCAGGACGGTGTCACCACCGTCGAGATGAAGTCGGGCTATGGGCTGGATCTCGAAAACGAGCGCAAGATCCTGCGGGTCATCCGCCGTTTGGGCAACACCCAGCCGGTCACCGTACGCAGCACCTGTCTGGCGGCTCACGCGTTGCCACCGGAATACGCCGATCGCGCTGACGATTTCATCAACCACATCTGCCAGGACATGCTCCCGGCGCTGGCCGCCGAAGGGCTGGTGGATGCGGTGGACGCGTTCTGTGAATACCTGGCGTTTTCGCCAGAGCAGGTCGAGCAGGTCTTCATCACCGCAGGCCAGTTGGGGCTGCCGGTCAAGCTGCACGCCGAACAGCTGTCATCGCTGGGCGGCTCAAGCCTGGCGGCGCGCTACAAGGCACTGTCAGCGGACCATCTGGAGTTCATGACCGAAGACGATGCCATCGCCATGGCGGCGGCCGGAACAGTCGCAGTACTGCTGCCGGGCGCCTATTACTTCCTGCGCGAGACCCAATTGCCGCCGATGGACGCCCTGCGCCGTCACGGTGTGGCGATGGCCATTGCTACCGATCTGAACCCTGGCACCTCGCCCGGTCTGTCGTTGCGGCTGATGCTCAACATGGCTTGCACGCTATTTCGCATGACGCCCGAAGAAGCGCTGGCAGGGGTGACCTTCAATGCTGCAAAAGCCTTGGGCATGAGCGACACGCATGGCTCGCTGGAAGTCGGCAAGGTGGCGGACTTTGTCGCCTGGGATATCGAACGACCGGCTGACCTGGCGTACTGGCTGGGCGGCGATCTGGACAAACGCGTCGTGCGCCACGGCGTCGAATCATCGTTCTGAAGGGGAGAGAATTGTGGATAACGTTCTGACATTCACGCGCGGGCGTATCCCGCTGCTGATCAGCATGCCGCACGCGGGCTTGAAGCTGACGCCTGTCGTCGAAGCCGGGCTGGTCGACGAAGCACTGAGCCTGCCCGACACCGACTGGCACATCCCGCGTCTGTACGACTTCGCTGCCGAGCTGGGTGCCAGCACCCTTGCGGCCGAATATTCCCGATTCGTCATCGACCTCAACCGCCCGGCTGACGACACGCCCATGTATGCCGGAGCGACCACCGGCCTGTTCCCGTCGATCCTGTTTGACGGCGTGCCGCTGTTCAAGGAAGGCCAGACGCCGAGCTCGCAAGAGCGGGCGCGCTATCTGCAGCAGATCTGGACGCCCTATCATCAGACGCTCGAACAGGAACTGCAGCGCCTGCGTGACGAATTTGGCTACGCGCTGCTGTTCGATGCGCATTCGATTCGTGGCCATGTACCGCACCTGTTCGACGGTCGCCTGCCGGATTTCAATCTGGGAACGTTCAACGGCGCCAGTTGCGATGCCGAACTGGCCAGCAGGCTGGATCAGGTCTGCGCTGCGGCCAAACACTACAGCCACGTGCTGAACGGGCGCTTCAAAGGCGGCCACATCACTCGCCACTACGGCGATCCGGCCAACAATGTCCATGCCGTGCAGCTGGAACTGGCGCAAAGCACCTACATGGACGAATTCGCCCCGTTCCACTACCGCCCCGACCTCGCAGCCCCCACCCGCGAAGTGCTGAAGCCGCTGCTGGAAACCTTCATCGCCTGGGGAAAAGAACGGTTCGGCCGCTGAATATCGACATTATGGTGTCCGCCCGGTAGAAGTCAGCCGGGCGGAGTTCCGCTTGCTGACGAATAGGCCGGTGTGAGCACTGATCATTTCTTGAGCAGTCTCAGCCCGTTGAACACCACCAGCAGGCTCACGCCCATGTCGGCAAACACTGCCATCCACATGGTTGCCAGGCCTGCAAAGGTGATCCCTATGAACAGCACTTTGGTGACGATGGCCAGCACAATGTTCTGCCTGAGCACTTGCGAGGTGCGACGCGATAACTTGATGAATGCAGGGATCTTGCGCAGATCGTCGTCCATCAAGGCTACATCGGCCGTTTCGATAGCGGTGTCCGTACCCGCAGCCGCCATCGCGAA
Source organism: Pseudomonas californiensis (assembly GCF_021147775.1). Taxonomy (GTDB): domain Bacteria; phylum Pseudomonadota; class Gammaproteobacteria; order Pseudomonadales; family Pseudomonadaceae; genus Aquipseudomonas; species Aquipseudomonas californiensis. The sequence goes on along the minus strand of NZ_JAGTPK010000001.1, from coordinate 285,067 downwards.
GCCGATCTCGGCCCGCGCCAGCGCCGGTGCGTCGTTGATGCCGTCACCGACCATGCCGACACGGTGGTTGCTGGCGTAAAGGCCTTCGATAGCAGCCAGCTTGTCGGCAGGCAACAGGTTGCCCTGCGCCTGATCAATCCCTACCTGATCTGCAATCGCCTTGGCCGTGTGTGGGTTGTCGCCCGTCAGCATCAGGGTCTTGATACCCAGTTCGTGCAGCTGAGCAATAGCCTCGCGGCTGCTTTCCTTGACCGTATCGGCAACGGCAAACAGCGCAATTGGCCCGGAGGCATTCAGCAACAGCACTACCGTCTTGCCCTGCATTTCCAGCGCGTCCAATCGTGCTTCCAGCTCTGGAGAGCAAAGCCCCAGCTCTTCGACCAGACGGTGATTGCCTAAATGGTACAACTGCCCGTTGATTTCGCCCTTCACGCCGCGCCCGCCCAGCGCTTCGAACAAAGCGACCTCATGCAGAGACAGCGACAGGTCCGCTGCCTTGGCAATGGCCTGGGACACTGGGTGATCGGAACGGCTGGCCAGACTGGCGGCAATCGTCGGCGCGCTGTCGGCCAACGCCATGTCGAGCGGCACGAAATCGGTCTGCACTGGCTTGCCGTGGGTCAGGGTGCCGGTTTTGTCGAGTGCCAGGTAATCGAGCTTTTCGCCCATCTCCAGGTACACGCCGCCCTTGATCAAAATACCCTTGCGCGCCGCTGCCGCCAGGCCGCTGACGATGGTCACGGGTGTGGAAATAACCAAGGCACACGGGCATGCGACCACCAGCAGCACCAGTGCGCGGTAGATCCAGTCGAACCACGCACCGCCGAAGAACAGCGGTGCGACCAGCGCGACAGCCAGTGCAACGATGAACACCACCGGGGTGTAAATGCGCGAGAAGCTGTCGACGAAGCGCTGAGTCGGCGCACGTGAACCTTGCGCGGCTTCGACCGCATGGATAATCCGCGCCAGTGTGGAATTGTTCGCCGCAGCGGTCACACGGTATTCCAAAGAACCGGCCTGATTGATCGTCCCGGCAAAGACCTTATCGCCGAGTGTCTTCTCGACCGGCAGGCTCTCACCCGTAATAGGCGCCTGATCAATGCTCGACTGCCCGGCCACCACTTCACCGTCCAGGCCAATACGCTCGCCGGGTTTTACGCGCACGATGGCGGCAATCTCGACACTTTTAGCTTCCAGCTCAAGCCAACTGCCGTCTGCTTGCTTGACGGTGGCCAATTCCGGCGTCAGCTGCATCAGCCCGCTGATAGCGTTGCGCGCGCGGTCCAGCGATTTGGCTTCGATCAGTTCGGCAATCGTGAACAGAAACATCACCATCGCTGCTTCAGGCCATTGGCCGATCAGAATTGCGCCGGTTACTGCGATGCTCATCAGGGCATTGATGTTGAGGTTGAAGTTCTTGAGCGCGATCCAGCCCTTCTTATAGGTCGACAGACCGCAGCTGAAGATCGACACCAGCGCCAGCAACGCAACGACCCAGGTCGGCCCCAGCGCAGCGAAATGCACAACTTCAGCGCCCAGCGCGGCAACACCGGACAACGCCAGCGGCCACCAATGTTTCTTCGGCACAGGTGCAGCTGCCGCTTCAGAAGCCGCGCCCTCTTCGATCGGCTCGGCCTGCATGCCCAGCGAGCCAATCGCATCGCGAATCGGATCGACCGACGGCAAGTCGTGCCAAACGCCGAGCACACGGTTGATCAGGTTGAATTCCAGTTTCTGCACGCCAGCCAGCTTGCCGAGCTTGTTCTGGATCAGTGTCTGTTCGGTCGGGCAGTCCATGGCTTCGATACGAAAGCTGCTCAAGCGGCTACTCGATGACTCCGAATCCTCTAGCGTGACCACTGAAGGCAATGCCTTGCTGGAGCAACAGCCTTTGGCGGGCTCCGCATGCTCGTGCTGGTCATTGCGCAGCGCAGGATCGTGCGCGCCATGGCTGTGTTCGTCATGATCGTGCCCGGAATGGTCATGCGTTCCGTGATCGTGTGGCTTGGACGTTTTGATAATGGGGCCCATCGTTGTGCTCCTGGGTTCTGCCTGTTGCCAAGTGAACACCCTGTAGCCACTATAGGGTCAAGTCCTTAAACGAGGTCCATGCGATGAAGATCGGCGAACTGGCAAAACTGACCGACACTCAGGTCGAAACCGTGCGTTATTACGAACGCGAAAACCTGCTGCCAGCCCCGGCGCGCAGTGATGGCAATTACCGGCTCTACACGCAGGCACACGTTGAGCGGCTGTCTTTCATCCGTAATTGCCGCAGCCTCGACATGACGCTGGAAGAGATTCGCAGCCTGCTGAGGCTGCGCGACAGCCCGCAGGATCAGTGCGAAAGCGTCAACGCCCTGATCGACGAACACATCGAGCACGTCAACGCCCGCGTGGCCAGCCTGCAAGCGCTTCAACAACAGTTACTGGACCTGCGACAGCGCTGCGGCAGTGGTGCAGCGGACCATTGCGCGATTCTCGAACGGCTCGAAGTGACCGGTGCCGTGGCATCGCCCGAAGGCGAGCCGTCACATGTAGGGCGCAGCCACAGCCACTGATGGGCGCAGCCTTGTCGATTGATGGTATACAGGAGCGGTAACAGCGTGCGCTCAGGGCTTGGGCACGTCTTCGATACTCTGTTCGGACTCTGGCGCAGAAGGCTCGGCAGGCAGCTCCGGTGTCAGGTCGAGAAGATCTGGGCCGTCATCTTCGATATCTTCGCCGCCCTCTTCAGGGGCGACTTCAGGCTCGACCACCAAGGGTGCGAGCAGACTGGGGTCGGTGACGCCAGTCAGTTTTTTGCGCAGGCGTTGCAGATCACCCACACTCAACTTCAACAGCTTGGCCGACTTGGTCTTGATCAGCGCCGTTACGCTGTCTTCTTCGCCCAATTTGGCCATCTGACCTGCCAGATTCATCGCCAGCACTTCGCGGGTATAGATGCCGGTGTTGTACTGGTAGACCGCAGCAATCAGCTCTCGTAATTCGAGCGGCAGACGCCACCGTGTACGCAGTGCAGAGCCAAAGGCAGCGGAATACTGCTCCAGCGATTGAGCGATGGCCTCTTCGGTCAGTTCACCACCCGCCAACAACCACTCCTGCAGGCAACCCAACACCGCTAGATCACCCAACGACTGCAGCAGCCCGGCGCAGAAACAGCGCTCGACATCCAGCTCGAGCATACCGGCGAGGATTCGGGCGTAATCGGCAGTTCGCTGCGACAGGGTCCAGAATTGGGCAGCCTTGGCCAGCAACGCATCGCTGGTCAACACGGCCATACGCTTTTTCGCCAGACCCGTGGCGATATTGCCTGCCTGCACCGGCCCCAGAATCGCCAAAGCGCCCGCCAGAGTCTGCACCGGTTTGCCCAAGTGCTGGGCAGCGCTGTTGGCGCCCGCAATCAAAACCGCCGTGATATGCGGATCGTTGCGCAGTTCCTGTTCCAGCAACGTGATATCCAGGCCCGAGGCGGTCTGGCTGAGCTTGAGCGCGGTCTCGACATCGACAAACAGCGGAGCGCCATCGGCAGTCTCGCGACGCTTGTCGAGAAACTTGGGCAACGTCAGGCCCGGCGTAAGCGCCGGGACGTCGCCCGGTGTCGACGCACGACGCCCCAACAGCAGGCCTTCCAGGCGCTGGCGCAAACCTTCAGTGTTCAAGGGTTTGGTCAGGTAGGCCGTTGGCGCGAGCGGCAACACTTCGCGAACACTGGCTGCATCGCTACGGTTGCTGATCAATATGAAGGGTATGGGCGGTTGGCGACGCAGGCTGCGTACGCCACGCAGCAGGCTCAGGCCATCGATAGCGGGCAATTCTCTTGCCGCTATGACCAGGTCCGGCAATTGCTTCTTCATCCATTCGACTGCCTGACGGCCGTCGGTGCACATCTCCAGTTCGACATCCGCACGCACACTCAGGACCAGATCGCTGAGTGTTTCGCGAACCCACGGATCAGACTCAGCAATCAAGACGCGAGGAACCGCGGGTAAAACGACAGCTGTCATCAGCACTCTCCGACATCGATGCCCCCACCTTAGCCAATGCATTCGTCGGTATATAGCCAAAACATGCAAATACCCCCTTCCAGACGAAAAAAAACCCGCCGAAACGGGTTTTTTCTGTCTGTTTGGTCACAAATTAATCAATCTGCGACCTGGCCATTTTTCAGGCGATTTCAGCGAAACACTCTTCGAGAATGGCCAGACCTTTGGTCAGCAACTCATCTTCTGCAGTCAGCGGGACCAGCACGCGCAACACGTTGCCGTACGTGCCGCAAGACAGCAGGATCAAGCCCTTGTCGCGTGCCTTGGCCACGATCTGAGCGACGGCAGCGGCGTTCGGCTTGTGCGAGTCGCCTTCTTCGAACAGCTCCAGAGCGATCATCGCACCAAGGGCACGCACTTCACCGATCACCGGGTGCTTGGCCTGAATCGCCTTCAAACCTGTGACCAGGCGCTCGCCGACCGACTTGCAGCGCTCTAGCAGGTTCTCTTCTTCGAAGATATCCAGAACCGCCAGTGCCGCCGCGCACGCCACCGGGCTACCGGCATACGTGCCGCCCAGACCACCCGGAGCGATGGCGTCCATGTACTCAGCCTTGCCGCAGACGCCCGCCAGCGGGAAACCGCCCGCGATGGACTTGGCAAATGTGGTCAGGTCAGCTGCAACGCCCATCTGCTCCATCGCAAAGAAAGTGCCGGTACGGCCAGCGCCGGTCTGCACTTCGTCCGCGATCAGCAGAATGCCGTGCTTGTCGCACAGCTCGCGCAGACGCTGCATGAACGCCTTCGGTGCCACATAGAAACCGCCCTCGCCCTGCACCGGCTCGATGATGATCGCGGCGATGTCCTTGGGCTCGGCGTCGTTCTTGAAGATGCGCTCGATGCTGGCGATGGAATCGTCAACGCTCACGCCATGCAGCTCGCACGGATACAGCGCGCGGAAGATGCCGCCCGGCATCAGGCCCATGCCTGCGGAGTACGGCACGACCTTGCCGGTAAGGCCCAAGGTCATCATGGTACGACCGTGGTAAGCGCCGGTGAACGCGATAACGCCCGCACGGCCGGTAGCAGCGCGCGCAACCTTGACGGCGTTTTCGACCGCTTCGGAACCGGTGGTCACCAGCAGGGTTTTCTTGTCGAAATCGCCCGGCACCTTGGCGTTGATTTTCTCGCACAGCTCAACGTAAGGCTCGTACGCCAGCACCTGGAAGCAGGTGTGGGTCAGCTTGGTCAGTTGCTCTTGCACGGCTGCGACGATTTTCGGGTGCAAGTGACCGGTGTTGAGTACCGCGATACCGCCAGCGAAGTCGATGAATTCACGGCCTTCCACGTCGGTAACGGTCGCGTTCTTCGCCGAAGCGGCAAAGATCGGGTGGATCTGACCAACGCCACGTGGGACGGCAGCATGGCGGCGTTGCATCAAGGAGTCGTTTGTCTTGCTCATGTATTCCTCATTCGCCGCTCATCGGTCGGCGTGGTTCAAGGATCAAGCGGCCTGGGTCAACTGCGTCAGCATACGATGATCGACTGCACAGCCTTCAAGCCACCAAGAAGTCTCGGTTACAACAAAAGCCGGTGACGCGTCGCTCTCGCGCGCCACCGGCTGCAATACCCATGTGTCGTCCGAACGGGTCAGACCGACAAGCAGAGGTATTTGATTTCCAGATAATCTTCGATGCCGTACTTGGAGCCTTCACGGCCCAGGCCCGACGACTTGATGCCACCAAACGGCGCCAGTTCGTTGGAGATCAGGCCGGTGTTGATACCCACCATGCCGTATTCCAGCGCTTCGGCCACACGGAAGACGCGGCTCATGTTCTGAGCATAGAAGTAGGATGCCAGACCGAACTCGGTATCGTTGGCCAGTGCGATCACTTCGGCTTCGTCCTTGAAGCGGAACAGCGGTGCCAGAGGACCAAAGGTTTCTTCGCGGGCCACTGCCGCATCCTTCGAAACGTTGACCAGAATGGTCGGCTCGAAGAACGAGCCCTCCAGGCTGTTGCCGCCTGTCAGCACGGTTGCGCCCTTGCTGACCGCGTCGGCGATGTGTTCCTTGACCTTGGCCACGGCCTTGTCGTCGATCAGCGGGCCAGTGGTGATGCCTTCTTCCAGACCATTACCGATCTTCAGCTTGCTGACCGCCACCTTGAGCTTCTCGGCGAACGCGTCGTACACCGCGTCCTGCACATAGATGCGGTTGGCACAAACACAGGTCTGACCGTTGTTGCGGTACTTGGAGATGATCGCGCCTTCCACAGCCTTGTCGAGGTCAGCGTCGTCGAACACGATGAAGGGTGCGTTGCCGCCGAGCTCCAGCGAAACTTTCTTGATGTCTTTGGCGCACTCGGCCATCAACTGACGACCGATTTCGGTCGAGCCGGTGAAGGACAGTTTGCGCACGATCGGGTTACCAGTCAGCTCGCTGCCGATATCACCCGCGCTGCCGGTGACGACGCTGAACACACCCGCCGGGATGCCCGCACGCTCGGCCAGCTCAGCCAGCGCCAGTGCCGAGTACGGCGTCTGCGAGGCCGGTTTGAGCACCATGGTGCAGCCCGCAGCCAGCGCAGGGCCGGCTTTACGAGTGATCATCGCCGCAGGGAAGTTCCACGGGGTAATGGCGGCGGTCACGCCAATCGGCTGCTTGAGCACGATCAGGCGCTTGTCCGGTTGGTGGCCCGGAATCACATCGCCGTAGACGCGCTTGGCTTCTTCAGCGAACCACTCAATAAAGGAAGCTGCGTAAGCAATCTCACCCTTGGCCTCGGCCAACGGCTTGCCCTGCTCCAGCGTCATCAGCAGACCCAGGTCGTCCTGGTTCTCGATCATCAGCTCGTACCAGCGACGCAGCTTGTTGCCACGCTCCTTGGCGGTCAGCGCACGCCAGGCCGGCAGCGCCTTGTCAGCCGCTTCAATCGCACGACGCGTCTCGGCCGCACCCATCTTTGGCACAGTACCGAGGATTTCATTGGTAGCAGGGTTGTTGACCTTGATCGACTGACCACCGTCCGCATCCAGCCACTGGCCGTTGATATAGGCTTGCTGGCGGAACAGTTTGGAATCTTTGAGCTGCATGTCGGCCTCCTAAACAGCACCGCACAAGGGCGGAGCGAACAATTGAATATCGATGCACCCCGTTTGGAAGCCATCGCCAGGAAAACATTCCATCCATCGATCCCGACAATGCGCCCTTATAAAGGCGGAGAACCGAGCACGAGCGTTTGAAATCTCAAACGAATCCTAGGCACTAAGGGGTTAAAGGACAATAGCCTGTTCGAAAAAAAGAACGGCATGGCGCTGACGGACAAGATTTGAACCGAGGCTGGCGCGATCAGACAACCCCGCCGTGTGAAATCGACAACAGCGCTCACCAGCATGGACGCCCGACCCTCAGATGCGTATCATGGCGCCCGCGTTGCACCAGTAGCTCAGCTGGATAGAGTACTGCCCTCCGAAGGCAGGGGTCGTGGGTTCGAATCCCGCCTGGTGCACCATATATCAGTCTAGACCTGTCTCAGACAGTCTACGAAATACCCTAAGAAGCCCGCCCTGTGCGGGTTTCCTTGTTTCTTACTGTCCATATCTGTTTACCCCTATATCTTCCAGCCGTCTATGCCCCCGCCTATGCTTTCAAATTCCTATAACTGAAGGCATACAAGCGGTGAAGCGCACTGAAATCAAACGCCGCCCGTTGGCACACACCACGCTGGCAGGTCTGGAGCCATAGCCCGCAACGTACCGGGAGCAGGACGGTAACGGCTTGTACTTCCGAGTGAAACCTAACGGGCAAAAGTCTTGGGAGTTGCGTTACAAGAAACCGGACGGAATTTGTCTTGGCTAGGTTTGGGTGCATACCGACCGTGAGCTACGTGACGGCCCAAGAGGCTCGGCGAGATATCAGTCATTACCTGATGCATCGTTACAACTGGATTCGGCCACACCAGTTCAATGATGGATTGTCGCCAGCTCAGTACGAGAAAAACCTTAACATCGTGTCCGGGATCAGTTGACCACTACAACCACCACTGGTGCTCAAGCCAGAAAAGTACTGGAAGCGCTGTACAGGCGCGCCGAAAAGTTGAAGAGGGCACTCCAGCTTGGCATATGCTATCCCGTTCGCACTACCCGCCAATTACTGGATCAAGAATGACCAACCTTCTGTTCATTTGCAGCCGTAATCAATGGCGAAGTCCCACTGCGGAAAGCCTTTGGCGCCGCCGAGCGGGCTTCGAAACCCGCTCGGCAGGCACCAGCCCGAATGCACGCAGGCCGGTCGGCCCGTCGGATATACGCTGGGCTGATGTAATATTCGTCATGGAGCGTAAGCACCAGCAGCGTCTCCAGGCGGAGTATTCACGTTTGCTTGAACACAAGCGGCTGCACGTCCTGGATATTCCCGACGACTACCGCTACATGGATTCTGAACTGATCTCCATTCTGAAAGACACAGTGACGCCCCACCTCAAGGGCTAGCCTCAACACCCATGGAATGCCTCCTTGAGCACGGCCACAGGCATACTTGGGTGGCAGCGCAGTCGATGATAATGTCGCGCAACCCCAAGGAAGGATGTAATGGAAGTTAGCAAAACGCAGTTCGTTCTCCATAGCCTCATGCGCCTTCTGCAGATGTTTTTGGGGCTGGCGGGCTGGATGGGCGCGGGATTGATTTTGGGGTTGCACCTGCGCTCCGATTTACAACCGTTTTCGTCAATGATATTGGCGTCGGGGTTAGGTGTCATAGCCATAGTGGTGCATGAAGGCGGTCATTACATTGGCGCCAGGCTGCACCGCATGCCGGTCTTGATGATGCGCTTTGCCGCTGTCGAGGTTCAGGTGCGACGCCGGGATTGGAAGATTCGCTGGTCGCCACAGCTCAAGGGTCGTCGATTGGGCGGTTACGTAATGGCGGCGGTCAACCGGCAGCTTCCCCTGCGCAAGCAGATGCTGTGGCTGGTACTGATGGGGCCCTTGGCCAACTTGCTCACAGGCCTGATATCAGGGGGATTCGGCTGGCTCACCCAAGGGCTGATGTCAGCGTTCTTCCTCGCGTTTGCCGTGCTTAACCTGAGCATGGCATTTGCCAATCTGGTGCCGACCTCCCGCATTCTGCCTAGCGACGGTTCACTTCTCATTGCCTGGTGGCTTCATCGCGATGACCTGCGAGCAGAACTGGCTCCGATGCGCGTGATGGCGATGTCAGTTGCAGGAGTGCCCTGTGAGCAAGTGCCAGATGCCGATATCGCACAGTTGTCCCAAGGAGCGATGCCTCAACCGTTGATTGCCATAAGCTATCGGCTTAGCGCCTTGCTAAACCAAGGTAACTTCAAGGCGGCAATACAACTGGAGCGGGATCTGGAGGCGTTGTTGCAGGAGCATGCGCAGGCACTCGATGGTATGGGCACACAGATCACTCTATTGCGCGTTGAGTTCGCTTTCGTCCGGGCGTATCTGAATCAGGACGCAAAGCATTTGTGGGACGACTGGGCGAATAGCGATCTTGACTGGTATTGCCCTTGGCTGCGCCCACGCTGTTCGGCCCTGCGAGTGTTTTTGAATGGAGACCTGAACCTGGCTGAACATTATGTACAGCAGACACTGGCTGCTGCGAGTAACAGCGTGGTCGCTTCGACATACCGCAGCGAGGCACTTCTGGCGAACAGCATGCGAGCATTATCTGCAGTGGTACATAGCAAGGATCTCAAACTTGAGCTCGTACCATAAACACCTGGTAGGTTCGCCAGCATTGATACTTACAAGCTTTCACGAAGACTTTGTGGTGTTTGCAGACGCTTTTAGAGCCATACCGCGCTCAACAATTCGTCACCAGCGATCCCCTATTTATCAAAAACCCAATCTCGGTAAACCACTTTTTTGCAATGCATTTGACCGGTCGCTTGGAAGGACGATACTTGCTAGCGCGATGCAGCGAATGCTGCCCCAAAAGCTGGAATAAATCTGTGCACAAAGCCGTCCCAATCCCATTGAATTTCAGATCGGGCGAAAGGCAGATACTTGTTTCTACCATCGCGGCATAGGCTTTCTCAGTTTACTGATTATAGCGATTCAGCAGCCCACCCTAGATGAGGCCCATGATCGCCGCAGCGCGTTTTCCGCTTCGTAGCCCCTGCCGAATAGCCAGCTCCCGCGCCCAATCGCACGCGATCGACTCTGATTGCTGTGCCTACGCAAGCGCCAGTAACTGCCCGTCGGCGGGAATCAGCAATCGACTGACAGTACCTGCCTCAGCGGCTGCGCTCGCCAGCCCCACCCGGGTGACGGGACAGTGATTGATCGCTTCCAGATGGTTCGCAATGACAGTCCCGGCGCACAGGCGAGTGAATTCGAGCACATCGTTTACTCCCATGATGACGTCGCCACCCATGTCGAAGCGCGCCCCGCCAGCAGGAACCACGCTCACCTGCGGCTGATGTTTAAGCACGAAGTCACGTATGGCAGAGGTCAGAATTGTATCGCCGGACAGGTACAGACTCGGCTCACCAGGCAGCTCAATTAGATAGCCGACACCGTGTTCCATTAGTCGGCCAATCACTCCCTCACCATGTGTGCAGCGCACCGTGCGGATTGCTCCGCCCAGGAAAGGCTTCGGTTCCTGATGCCCCTCCGGTAAGGGCTGCACGTTCAAGCCGAGCCTGGCCAAGTGGGACGCATCATGTTGTGTACAGATAACTGGAATCTGCCGCTTTCTCAACCAACGCGTAGCCGCTCTGTCCAAGTGGTCGAAGTGGCCTTTTTGGCAATGAGTGATTAAACAATGGGTGACAGACTCCAGCACTTCGCGAGTTCCTATTGGCAGCTCGACGGTCGGATTTCTCTGCCTGCCCGTAAAGATCCTCAGCGAGGGCAAAGCTCCTTTGCTAGCTAGCATCGGGTCAACCAGCACACGGTATTCGCCGAACTCGAGAATGATCGTAGCATTGCGGATCTGCCGAATTTTCATCATGAACCTCCTCAGGTGATGGCCTATGGTGCCGAGATGAGGCATGGCCCATAATGGCAGGACATGACATAAAGAATTCATTTCCAGCCATGCCTGTCAAACTACGAATTGGTCTCCTGCTCTTCCCAGGCTGCATGCCCGCAGGTCTTCTAGCCTTCGTGGATATGCTCCACGCAGCGAACCGACGAACCGGAACCTCGCTATTCGAAACGTACTTCATCGCCGAGCAGAGCGGCTCGGTGAGTTGCGCTCATGACCTAGTGCTGACCGCCAACCACTGCATAACAGAGCTGGCACTGGATGCAGTGCTGATTCCCGGCTTCTGGGCAGAGTCAACACAGCAAGTGGAAGCGACCCTGGATAGTAATGCCTCGCTTTTGGCTATCCTGGCAAAGCTTGGCAAGCGCTGTCGTGTGTGGAGCTATTGCACTGGAGTCTGCCTGGCTGCCGCAAGTGGCCGCCTCGATGGACAGCCCGCGACAGCAACTTGGTGGCTAGCGGATGCTTTGCTTCAGCGCTATCCCAAGGTGCGCTGGCAGTACGAGCAGAACTGTGTGTTTACTGAGCGCACGGGCACTGCCAGTGGCGTAAACGGCTACTTGCCACTTGCTCAAGCGCTGATCGAGCGGTACTTGAGTGCAACGATCCTCCACGACCTCAACCGGCTAATGGTGCTTGCGCGTCCAACCCTGTCGCACGATGCCTTTCAGGCCCTCAGCCTGATCGAGCAGCCCAATCCACTGCTGCGCAGACTGCATACACTAGTGCAAGGATTGTCAGCTGAACGGATCACCGTCCGTGCCCTCGCGGATGAACTGGGAATGACCGAGCGAACACTGGCTCGCAGAGTCAGAGATCAAACAGGCACCTCAGTGGCTACATATGCGCGTCGCGTCAAGTTGAGCCAGGTTAGCGAACGCCTGACCTTAACCTCTGCCCCCATCAAAACTATTAGTGATGAGCTCGGCTTCAGCAGTGATTCAAACCTTCGAAGAATGTTCAAGGAGCTGACCGAGTTAACCCCTGCTCAGTATCGACAGCGGTTTGCTCGTTTCTAAAGCAATAACAATTGAGTTAGATAGCACTGATCGGAGTCCGCTATGGGTCGGTAACGGAAGTTCGACGTTCCGCATTTGCGAAAATGCTACGTGGATCTGGGCGGCTACAAGGCCACGCTTGAGCTGGGCGTAACCTCAATGGCCGGCGCCTCAGCCCCCTGTTGGCTGGCGTGGCGAATTGCCGAGAATGTACATTGCTCATAGATTGACGGCTGTCAGCGAATGATCGGATAGCCGGATGGCGCCGATATTGAAAAACGTTTCATACCGACGCCCGCACCCTTTCCACTGCCCAGACAACCCAGCGAACAGGGATCATCTGATCAGCCCAACAGATAAGCCGGATCGACGTCTGGCGCGACACCAACGAGCGCTACCTCGGTTTGAGCAAAAATCACGTTCCGTTCGTAAAAGCTCTCTCTCCAGTCACCGACCATGGCGACCTGAAACGAATAGCCTTGGCGTCTGCTTCCGAATTTGTCAGATACGTGCGGTTCAGTTTCTGGTTGTAGGCCCGCGCAATCGTGTGGCCGGTGCCATCTCCGAAACAGGTGTAGCCGAAGGCGGACACGTCGATCCTGTCGTCAACCGTGAAGCCTTCTATGAAGTCGGAAAAGCTCGTAGCGGAACCCGTCTGCGTTCAGGCGGATAACGGAATGGTTATGTTCATAGCCGTAGCTTTCATCGCCTGGCGCGCCGGGATAGCCCCAAGACAAGTAGTTGCTATAACCTCCAACCAGTATCTTGCCGTCCGGTTGCATAACGATGCTCTGGTTAGCTTCAGGTTGACCGGAAAGATCTGCGTGAACAGTGCCTGGGCCTGTTCTGACGATATGGGAAGCGGGTGTTGAACCCTCATGACTTATTCCCTTGAGTAATGCTGGAGCCGTTACTTCAGTAAAGTCCACACCGCCCTGCTGCTCTCACGGCGGACACTAGACGAGCGGCACTTTATTGAATTTTCGCTTGGACGACCTACGAAGTGGCTCATTATTTTCACTTTTAGCCATTTGCTAAGACTTTTGCCTTGATGCCTTTTAAAATCTTCCATGCTTCCCAAAAAAGATCTCTCCGGACCAGGTCCACACCAACAAAACGACTCATCGCCGAAATAGCGCTGAACTTGTACCCGGGTACATTCATCTTATAAGTACACAGCCATACATCAGGGAAACACCATGTCCAAACTCTCAGAATATCGTCAGCTGGAAAAGCACCTCGCCGAGCAGCTCAAAGCCCTGGAAACGATGAAGGGTGATGAGGGGCTGAAGAAAGAAATCGAATTCGAGACGAAGCTACGCAAGCTTCTTGAGCATTATGGTTTCAGCCTGAAGCACATCGTCAACATTCTGGACCCACAGACCTCAGCCCGACGCCAGGTGGCTGATAAGCCTGTGAGTACACGTAAACCACGTGATCTCAAGGTGTACAAAAACCCGCATACCGGTGAAGTCATCGAGACCAAAGGTGGCAATCACAAAGCCCTGAAGGAGTGGAAAGCAGAACACGGTGGCGACGTGGTTGAGAGTTGGTTGAACAAGTAACGCCGTTTCCCGTGATAAGAGCCCAGATGGGCTCTTTTTTGTTGGCAGCCTGCGTGGGGCTCATCAACCTCAGTGCCGGCTCAGCGCTCTCTGACAAGGCCTGGCAACATTCAACAGTTGGTCTGTCCAAGTGCGGACTGCAACTGCGTAGTAAGCATCAACCCCACCTATAACCGAAACGACTGTTGCATCGCACGCGCCAGCAGCTCCACGGCTTCATCCCCATGAGACGCAGCGCTGCGCACGAAGACGATGTCGTGGTCTGGAATGACTGGCAGCCCTTCGAGGATTTGCATGCGCTCGGTGACTTTGCCACGGTCGATCAGGCTGACGGCCAGCCCCGCCTCTACGCACGCTTTGACGGCTTGATTGGAAGCACTTTCAAGCACGATCCGCGAATGGCGGCCCGATGCTTTGAGCGATTCAATCATGGCCTCGCGGTAAGGGCACTGCAGGGCGTGAACGGCCAGTGGCAGCGGGTCATTGAGCCCCATGGCGGCGCTCGTGGGTCCGACCCAGACCGGCGTGGTCGAAGTCAGCAATTGGGTGTTGGGCCCCAACTCTCCCTTGGGCTGCGCTACTACTGCCGTCTGCAACTTGCCACGCTGGACCAGTTCTTTGAGTTCGACGCTCGGCCCGGTCTTGAGCTCCAGCACCACGTTCGGCCAGGCAGCGGTGAACGTTGGCAGGATGTCGCGGATGACGTGCCCTGCGTATTCGTCAGGAACCCCCAACGTGATGCGCCCGGCGAGGTGGGTGCCGTGCAGATCGGCCAGCGCCTGATCGTGGGTGCGCAACAGCTCGGCGGTCGAGACCAACAGGCGCTTGCCCAGGACGGTGAGAGAGATGGACTGGTTATCTCGATTCAACAGCCGACCGCCCGCCACCGCTTCAAGGCGCTGGATGTGAACGCTCACCGCAGCCGGGCTTTTATGCAACTGCTCGGCTGCCGCGCTGAATTTCCCGATACGCACCACGGCATGGAAGGTACGCAACAGGTCGATGTCGAGAATCGCGGGCATGATTCAATCCTGATGAACAACTGCTGCACAATATTTTGATTTATTAGACTACGCCACATCCGTAGCCTTTGGGAATGAGCCAGCCAATCCCGAACCGACACAACCAAACGACGCGCCGCAACTGGCGTCACACCCTGCCGCTGCCCTTGCTGGAGGCGGGCCTTTTGCTGGCATGGAGTTCAGGTTTTATTGGTGCGCGGTTTTCCATCGACTACGCCCCGGCATTGTTGGTGGTGTTCTGGCGCTGCGTGGTGGTTTCCCTTCTGCTGTTGCCTTTCGTGTACAAACCGTTGCTCAGGACGCCGTTTTCCGTGCTGCTGAAAAACGCGGGAATCGGGCTGCTCGCCATGGCGGGCTACCTGATCGGGGTGACGCGCGGCATTGAGCTTGGTGTCCCGGCCGGGCTCGCCGCGTTATGCGCAGACCTGCTGCCGCTGGGGATGGCACTGATCGCTGCGCTGGTCCTTGGCGAGCGATTGTCCCGGCAAGTGTGGCTGGGGCTGATCATCGGGCTGGCCGGGGTGCTATGGGTGACGGATGGCGCACTCGTGCTGGGCCAAGCGCCGCTGTGGGCCTACGGCTTGCCGGTGGCGGGCATGCTGTCACTGGCCGTCGCGACGTTGTGGCAGAAACGAGCCAGCACCTCTCAGTCGATGGGGCTGCTGCCCAACCTCTGGCTGCAATGTTTCGTATCCAGCTTTGCCATCGCCGCCATCGAAGGCAGTCAAAGCAGTCTGGCGCCAGTCGCCACGGCAGGTTTCGCCATAAGCGTCTTGTGGACCGTGGTGCTGTCGACGCTGGGCGGCTATGGGCTGTACTGGATCTGCCTGCGCCGCAGTACCGCAACCCGGGTTGCCAGCGTGCTGTACCTCAGCCCGCCGATTACCCTGCTGTGGGCATGGGCGATGTTCGATGAACCGCTGTCCTGGCAAATGGGGGGCGGTATGGCGATTTCTGCGATGGGCATATGGCTGGTGGTGCGCGCCGAGGCCCGGCAAGCGGAAGCAGCCTCACGCGACTCGGTTTCTGAGGCGCACCCGCTCAGATCGCCCGGCCATCAAGATGTCGCTCTTCCCGCCAGCGACCTGGGAACAGAAAAATGATCCGCCAGCGGCGTCAGGGAGTGATCATCTGCAACCGTGCCGACGTAGCGTCTACAGGTCGCGTGCAATCAGAATGGCTATTGATAAGTGTCTACATCCTCAGCCGGATAAAACTCGCCCTCCCGTCCCATCTTTTCCAGCCGCTCGCGCACCGTGACTTCTACGCTTGCCACCGCAGCCTGATCGTCTGGGTTGACCAACTGCAAGCACAGGCGATGCGCATTCTGATCGTGGGTGCCCTCGCTGAGCATGTCGTGGGTGACGACCTGCTCGCCACGCCACAGGCATAGCTGGGTGTGCGTGCCGCCGAGCCATATCTCGGTGATTGATTCAAGATCAGTGGTAGCCAGTTGGTCCACGGTAATCGTCTTGTCCATTACGCTGTCCTTTCAAGTGAGTCGATAAGGGTCAGACGTACAGGCGCAGCGGGACGTTCCCCGCTTCGTCTGCTCAGGCGCGCCAACGGTGTTGTGTTGATGCCTCAGAATCCAGGCACCTCAACACCTTCGTTATCTGTACCACTGTCAGGTTTACCGGCATGACAGGTGCGTTCGAGTCCGCACAGCAGACCAACCCTGAAGGTCAAAGCACCTTGAATCGACCGACCAGCCCTTGCTGATGCTCGGCCAGTCGAGCCAGTTCACGGCTGGTCACAGCTGTCTGCTCGGCACCGGCGCTGACCTGGATAACCAGTGCGTTGATGTCGTTGACGTTACGGTGAATCTCCTCGGCGACCAGGCTCTGCTCTTCAGCCGCTGAAGCAACCTGAATGTTGCGGTCGCTGATTGTCGCGATGCCTTCGGCGATTTCTTCCAGCAGCTCACCCGCTCGGACGACATTGCTCGCGCCCGCCTGGGCCTTGCCGAGAGTTTCCTGCATGGAAGAGGCGGCGCGGTCAGAGCCCGATTGCAGATTGGCAATCATCTTCTGGATGCTGACGGTGGAGTCCTGCGTCTTTTTCGCAAGATTTCGCACTTCGTCAGCAACTACTGCGAAACCACGGCCCTGCTCGCCTGCGCGAGCGGCTTCGATGGCTGCGTTCAGCGCCAGCAGGTTGGTCTGGTCGGCAACGCCGCGGATCACATCCAGAACCGAAGAGATGGAATCACTTTCGCCTTTCAATTCGTCAAGTATCCGCGCGGTCTGTTCGGCCTGGACTTCAAGCCCTTGAATCAGGCTGATGGTGTTCTCGATTTCGGCCTTGCCCTGCACGGTGCTGGCATTGACCCGCTGCGACATTTCGGCGGCGTCGGTGGTGCTGCGCGCGACGTCCTTGACCGTGGCGCTCATCTCGCTGATGGCGGTGACAACCTGATCGGTCCCCTGGCGCTGCTGCGCTACGTTGTTGCTGGTCTGTAGCGCCACGGCAGAAGACTGCTCGGCGGCGGTCGCGACCTGCGCCGTGGCGCTGCCGATCTCGCGGATCACCTCACTGATCTGCAGCGCCATGTTGTCCAGATTGCGCGAGATTTCGCCGAACTCGTCTTTGCCGGTGTAGGTGGTTCTGGCGGTGAGGTCACGGGTGGAGAGCGACACAAGGGTGCGGTTCACGTCGACCACGGCGATCTTGATATTACGAATGATCACTGACGCCAGCCAGAGCACAGCAATCAGCATCAGCACAACGGTGGTGATCGCCACATAGAGACTGCGCTGGGCATCGTCGCGCTCGACATTGGCCAGGCTCACGACCGTCTGACCCAATTCCGCCTCGACCTGAGCCATCAAGTCTATTCGGCTGGTGGAAAGGTTGAACCAGTCTTCAGGCTTGATATTGAGCGGATCGCCAAGTGGCGTGTTGAAACCGAGTTGTTGCAGGCGAGCCACTTCCAGTGATCCTGGTTGTTGCAGAACGGCGTCCAGCTTGTTTTTGAACGCCACAGGCGCCCAGCGCTGAAACGCTTCGAAGTACCCGGAGAACTCACCCATATTGCGACTGAAACGTGACAGCAACGGCGCATCGAAACGGTTCTGGTTGAAAGCCAGGCCCAGCAAGACTCGCTCGCGACCGGCGCGCTCCTTCATGTCGACGAACTGGTTGAGCGAACTCAGGGCACGCAGGATCGTCGGGTCATCAATGCTGGTTTCAAGCGAATAGGTGTAGCCGATCATGACCTTGATGAGATCAGTGAAACGGGTACCGGACTCGGTATTGTTGATCGCCAGCGAATCCACCTTCTGGCGAAGCTCAATGAGATCACTCAAGGCGCGAAGCACCTTGTCTGGCGGCGGGATATCTTCATTCGATTGCGCACGCATCTCGCTGACGGCTTTGTCGGTTTCCTGGCGAAAAGTCTTGAGCTTGTCCTGCATGGACTTGCCATTACTGCCCAGGAACACACCGCTGGCGCCGCGCTCGCGCTGGATGGTGGTCACCACATCGCTCAGTTTCTGTGCAGCGCTGGTGGCGGTCACTGCGCGGTTCATTGCGCCTAGCGTCCCGCTTTTGTCAGCGACAAAAATCCCCGCGAAGGCCAGAAAGCCCAGCAGGGGAAACATTAAAATAAGCAGTAATTTCGTACTCAAAGGGGCATTTCTAAGCATTGCAGACCTCATGACTTACAGACGTTTAGTTAGAGCTACCTCAGGCGAACGTTCTATAAGTCGACGTCTACAAAAGCCAAAGATGATCAGTACGGGCCTACCTTAGCCAGCGATTCCCTGATGCTGTTTCGGCCGCAAACCGGCAAGCTTTAAAGTGGGTCCTATTCAAAGAAAGATGATTGGCATCAAGTCAGTCAAATGCATGGAGTCATTAGCCTACTGGAATCGGTTTCATTCACTTACTTATTTGAAATTGCTTGAACCCTGCAGCGGAGGGCAATTTTGCAGGCTTACCCGATTCAGCCTTGATTTTCGGGCGTCACAGCCCAAACGCAGGACGCCGTGCCGCTCTTTCTGGATGGTTCTTTATACAGTTGCGGAAATAAACCCTGCGCAAAGAGGATCCAATTTTCGAGACATTTATAATCTACTTATTGTCATAAAAAATCGACGAACTCGCTTGATAGTGGATCCGCCAAGTTGCAGGCAGACGCCGATAATTCGGTGAGGCCGCTTTTAACGCCAAGTCGAGACGGCAACATCAACAAGTGGTCAATTGCGGTTAACTGTTTGAGTCGAACACTCTTTTGGATGGATACATTCGCCAGTTTGAGGAGCTTGGTAACATGACGACGTACACATTCCCTCTCATGCTGCTAAAAACTTCCCCCAGCGGCGTGTTTCGCTGTAAAGGCACAGGCTTGCCCTAACGTAGAAAGGGCGCAGGCGCACCCTCCATTCAGCCGTCTGGACACTCTACCTGACCCTGACAACCACCTTCCCTTTGGCCCTGCCCTGCGACAAATACGACAGCGCCGCTTGCGCCTGCTCGAAGGGGAATACCCTGTCAATCACGGGCGTTACATGCCCGGCCTCGAGCAGTTCGCTGATCTGGGTGAGCTGGCTGCCGTCGGGACGCAAGAAATGGAAGGCGTAGCTGACGCCGCGCTTTTTACCCAGGCCTTTGATCTTGCGACTCATGAGCCTGAAGATGAATTGCAGAATGACATTCAGCTTTCGGTCTTTGCCGAAGTTTTCGTCAAGCGGGCCCACCAGCGAGACGATCTTGCCGCCCGGCTTGAGGATCTGCAGCGACTCCTCAATGGAGTCGCCACGCACAGTGCCAAGTACGGCGTCGTAGCCGCTCAGTACGTTCTGGAACTTTGCCTGCGTGTAGTCAATGACGTTTTCCGCACCGAGGTTGCGCACCCACTCCACGTTGGATGTGCTGGTGGTGGTCGCTACTTTTGCGCCCATGTGCCTGGCCAGTTGAATGGCAAAGCTGCCAATGCCACCCGACCCTGCGGGAATGAAGATTTTCTGGCCAGCCGAGAGGTTCATACGCTCTTTGAGGGCCTGCCATGAGGTCAGGCCGACCATCGGGATAGACGCCGCCTGCACGAAGCTGAGGCTGGCGGGCTTGAACGCTGCAGCGCTCTGCGGCACCACCGCATACTCCGCAAGGGTGCCTGTACCGTGGTCGAATACGCTGGCGAAGATTTCGTCACCCACCTTGAATCGTGTCACTGCGCGGCCTGTCTTGACGACAATTCCTGCCACATCACTGCCCAACGTGGCAGGCAATGTGAAGCGCAGCACCGCTTTGAATGTTCCGGCAACGATCATGTTGTCCACTGGGTTCAGACCCGCTGCATACACTTCAACCAGCAAGTCGTCTGGCCCGATTGGGGGTTGAGGTATTTCAGAGAACTCGATTCCGGGCGTCTTGCCGTAGCGCTTGAAGGTCAGGGCTTTCATCTGTCGTTTCACCATTGTGAGCTGCGGGCTGCGGGCTGTCATTGAGCACGGCCACAATGATGATGATCGAACTCTTAATCGTCAAGCTTATTGATGTTGATCAACATCAATGTAAGACTCATCGCCAATCGTGACCTCACCTCGCGTTTCAGGCATGGGTCTCGCCCGATGCGCCAGAAGGCCCACAGCGCCTTGACCGCGCAGCCTTTCTATCTACGGAGTGTCTACAGCATGACCATGAAGTACACGACTTTCGGCGACACCGGGTTGCGTGTGTCGCAACTGGCTCTGGGCACCGGCAACTTCGGTACAGGCTGGGGTTACGGTGCAGAACCGGAGGTGGCGGGATCAATCTTCAATACGTACGTCGAGGCAGGTGGCAATTTCATCGACACGGCCGATGTCTACCAATTTGGTCAGTCGGAAGAAATCGTCGGCAATCTGCTGCATGGGCGACGCGAAGATTTTGTTCTGGCCACCAAGTTTTCCAATGGCGCGGCGCCGGACGCCAATCGGCTGGTCACTGGTAACAGTCGCAAGGCAATGGTAGCGTCGGTCGAGGCCAGCCTCAAACGCCTCAAAACTGACAGGATCGATATTTATTGGGTGCATCACCCGGATAACGTCACCCCCGCTGAAGAGCTTGTTCGGGGTCTGGATGATCTGGCCCGCGCGGGGAAAATCCTCTACGCAGGCCTCTCGAACTTCGCAGCCTGGCGCCTTGCCAGGATCGCGACAGTTGCCGAGCTCACACGTGCAGTACCCATCGCCGCCGCGCAATTCGAACACAGCCTGGTTCATCGTGAAGCAGAAGCCGACCTGTTTCCGGCGTCCCACGCGCTCGGCCTGGGTATCGTGACCTGGTCACCGTTGGGGGGCGGGATGCTTACCGGTAAATACCGCAGCGGTGAGCAAGGCCGCTCCGAAGGCTTCGGTGGACGAGTGTTCCAAGCGGAAAACTCCAGCCAGCGCACCGCAATCCTCGATACCGTCATCGCGATTGCCGATGAGCTGGGAGCCACCGCCAGTCAGGTGGCCATCGCATGGGCAGGCACGCACGGCGCGAACCCGATCATAGGCCCACGAAATGTCGCACAGCTGACCGACAACCTCGGTGCCATAAGCATTGACCTATCGCAAGAGCAACTGATGCGGCTCGACGCTGTGAGCCAACTGGAAGCACTTCCGCGGACAAGGGTTTCGATACCCTGGGAGCGCGAAGGAGCAACACGGATAGTCGCGTGACCGTAAACAGTTCAGTCCCATGAGCCTGTAACGGCGTCAGGGCATAGGCTGGAGACACCAGCGCATGCCCTGCATCGACTGAATACGCTCACTTCACCCCGGCGAAACGCCACCGCCTTCATCTGCCACGATATCCGGATCATCGGAATACACTTCCGGCTCGTCGTCTTCGTACGCTTCTTCATGCTCGGTGCGCTCATGCACCTCGTCGCCCTTCTCCGAACCTGCGCCAGGCGTGTTCGAATTCATCACCAGAACCGGGTCCGCCTCGCGGTCGTACTGGCCCAGTGCAGGGCTGGTTGGGTCTTCTTTGGGAACGTTGTTCGCCACCCGGGAATCAGCTGTCATGTCGCCCACCTTTTGAGAATGCTAAAGAAAGTGGACGCGATTGGCCGCCAGGGGTTCGATCGGATTGACCGACGCGGCCTGGGCTGGCTGATAAAAAAGACATACAGCGGGCCCACCAGGCCAGTGAGCATATTGCGCTGAGCGGGGCGTGGTTCGAGCAAGATCTGACTTCACTGAAGCCATGGAAGACGAGATCTTCGCTGCCCCGCAACAGCCCTGCACTCAGGAACTGCTGCGCTCGTCCGGGCTGGTATTTGGTTGAGTCTATTTGTGAAAGGTCTGGCCAAGCGCTTCCAGGCGCATCGCCAGCGGCGGCAGTTGTTGGCTGCTGGAGGCAAGAATCCCGATGTTGGCAGCCGTGTGCTCGGCGATGCTTTGCACCGAGCGCAACTGATCGGCGATCTCGCGACTGGCAGTGGACTGCTGGTCCGTGGTTGCGGCAATCAAGCCGTTCAACTGCGTGATATGCCCGATGCCGTCACCTACCGCACGCAGGGATTGCGACGCTCGCTGGCTGTTTTCCACGCAACGGCCAACGCCCTGACGACTGTCCTGCATGGCGGTGGCGGCCTGACGACTGCCTTTTTGCAGCTCTTCGATGATGGTCTGGATTTCCTTGGTGGACGCCGCCGTGCGCTGGGCCAGATTGCGCACTTCGTCAGCCACGACTGCAAAGCCACGCCCCTGCTCACCCGCCCTCGCGGCTTCGATGGCAGCGTTGAGCGCCAGCAGATTGGTCTGCTCGGCAATGCTGCCGATCACATCCAGCACCTTGCCGATCTGCTCGGACTGGTTGGCGAGCGCCTGCACGGTTTCATCAGTGGTGTTGATGCGCGCAGCCAATTGGGTGATTTCACTCTGCGCCCGGTCAACGCTTTCCCGCCCATGAGCGACCTGCTCACTGGCATCGCCCGCGCGCTGCACGGCCTGCGTAACGTGGCCGGAGATATCGTTCATGGCGTCGCCCATGCGCTGCATCGCGCCCGTCATGCGAGCGATCTCGTTCAGTTGATGCTGCGCGCCGGTTTCCAGCGTGCCGCTGGCTTTGGCCAGGTCATGACCCAACTCGCCAAGGCCCTGGGTGTCGCGCACCACACCGTCCACCAGCCCGGTTATCTGCACCATGAACAGTTCGAAGCGCTGGGTCAGGGGCACATGCTTGCCGGAACCCTCATGAGCCTGGCTGTCGGCGCTGAACTGAGTGGTGGTCGCCAGCATCTTGTCGAGCATGTCCTGGTTTTCGACCGCTTCGGCCTGATTCTGTACAGCCAGGTAAATCAGGATGGCGGTTTCGACCACCACGTAAACCGCGTGTATGAAGACCATGCTCCAGCCACTGCCATGGTGCATGACGTAGACGGGAAAGCCCGAATGCTGCAGAACATGAAACAGGACGTGATGCACCGCAATGGTCGCTGCAGCCACCAGAATCGGCAGCCAGTCACGGTAGAAGGTCAGCACCGCGAGAAACACGAAGATGCCGAAATGTATTTCGATCAGGCCGTGCGCCTGATTGATGTGCAGCGCAGCCATGACCATCAGTTCGACGCCGACCAGGCAGCGCATCAATCGGGTGCCGCCGATCACGCGGTACAGCGCCGTCAGCACCAGTGCAGTGCCGCCACCGATCAAAATCGCCTGGGTAAATGTATCGAACCAGAACGCCAGCCCGAGCGAGTACACAAACAGCAGCCAGACAAGGCCGAGCATGATGCGGTCGGCCTTGCGGTAATGCTCGATGAAACGGGAAGCGGTGATCATCTGACACATCCTTTTGAAAATCCACAATGACGGGTAACACCCATCGCTTTTCAAATTTGGACGAGCAAAAGTCCGGCCAAAGTGCTGGCCAAATAGTAGCGCCTTGTCAGAAAGCAGGTCATCACTTGTTTTCAACCCGATGCCGAAAAATCAGGTTCATTGAACGCCACACCCGCGCGGCGCGCGCATAACTGAAAAGGGCGATACATCGTGGATGTACCGCCCTTCAATTGTTACTGCTTTGCCGTCAGACAGCCGGAGCCCGGCGTGGGTCCGGTTGCTTGTAGGTGTCGGCTGCGCTTTCTTCGATGGCTTGCTGAATGGCGCGCTTGCGGCGGTCTTCGGCGCGACGGCTGAAGAACCAGACCAGGAAGGTCGCCATCGACACCGCCAGCAGAATCAGGCTGGCGACCGCGTTGATCTCAGGCTTCACGCCCAGACGCACGGCCGAGAACACTTCCATCGGCAAGGTGGTCGAGCCGGGCCCGGACACGAAGCTGGCGAGCACCAGATCGTCCAGCGACAGGGCAAACGACATCATGCCGCCCGCCGCGAGCGATGGCGCAATCATCGGAATGGTGATCAGAAAGAACACCTTCCAGGGACGCGCACCCAGATCCATCGCAGCCTCTTCAATCGACAGGTCCAGCTCACGCAGACGCGCCGACACCACAACTGCCACGTAGGCGGCACAGAACGTGGTGTGCGCGATCCAGATGGTCACGATACCGCGCTCCTGTGGCCAACCGATCAATTGCGCCATGGCCACGAACAGCAGCAACAGCGACAGACCGGTGATCACTTCCGGCATCACCAACGGTGCCGTAACCAGCCCGCCAAAGAAGGTGCGGCCCTTGAAGCGCGGAATGCGGGTCAGCACAAACGCCGCCATGGTGCCCAGCGCGACCGCTGCAACCGCCGTGTAGCAGGCGATTTCCAGCGAGCGCATGACCGAGCCCATCAGTTGGGTGTTGTCCAGCAGGCCGACGTACCACTTCACCGACCAGCCGCCCCAGACTGTGACCAGCTGCGAGGCGTTGAACGAGTAGATGACCAGAATCACCATCGGCGCGTAGATGAACAGCAGACCGATGACCAGCATCAGGTTGGAGAATCGAAAGCGGTTCATGCTTTGCCCTCCAGCTCTTTGGCCTGGCTGCGGTTGAACAGAATGATGGGCACGATGAGCACCAGCAGCATGATGACCGCCAGCGCCGAAGCCACGGGCCAGTCACGGTTGTTGAAAAATTCCTGCCACAGCACACGGCCGATCATCAGGGTTTCCGGGCCACCCAGCAGTTCAGGGATGACGAACTCGCCCACTACGGGGATGAAGACCAGCATGCAGCCTGCAATCACACCGTTCTTGGACAGCGGCACGGTGATTTTCCAGAAGCTGTTGAAGGTGCTGGAGCCCAGGTCAGACGCGGCCTCCAGCAGGCTGGTGTCGTGCTTCACGAGGTTGGCGTACAGCGGCAGGATCATGAACGGCAGGTAGGAATAAACCACGCCGATATAAACCGCCAGGTTGGTGTTGAGGATCTGCAGCGGCTCGTTGATCAGCCCCAGCCACATCAGGAAAGCGTTGAGCAGACCGTTGTTGCTGAGAATACCCATCCAGGCATACACACGGATCAGGATCGCCGTCCAGGTCGGCATCATGATCAGCAGCAACAGCACTGTCTGAATGTCCTTGCGGGCATTGGCAATGGCGTAAGCCATCGGGTAGCCAATCAGCAGGCACAGCAAAGTGCTGATGAACGCCATTTTCAGCGAACCCAGGTACGCCGATATGTACAGATCATCGCCGCTCAGCAAGACGTAGTTGGCCAGGTTAAGCACCAACTGCAGTTTCTGTTCGGCGTAGCTGAAAATCTCGGTGTACGGCGGGATCGCGACGTCAGCCTCGGCGAAGCTGATCTTGAGAACGATCAGAAACGGCAGAGCGAAGAACAGGAACAGCCAGATGAACGGCACCCCGATGACCATCTGCCGGCCATTGGGTTTGATGCGCTCGAAGGCGCGCTTGATCTTGCGGATTTTCATGATCGCAGTACCACGCCGCTGTCGTCTTCCCACCAGACATAGACTTCATCGCCCCAGGTGGGACGTGCGCCCTGGCGCTCGGCGTTGGCGACAAACGACTGCACCTTCTTGCCGCCTGGCAGTTCGACGTGGAACACCGAATGGCCGCCCAGATAGGCAATATCGTGGACCTTGCCGCGCGACCAGTTGTATTCGAAGCTCGGCTGCTCAGTGGTAATCAGCAGCTTTTCCGGGCGCAGCGCGTAGGTGATGCGCTTGTCTTCCACCGAGGTGCTGACACCGTGACCGACGTAGATATTGCGCTCAAGCTCTGGACTGCGGATCAGCGCGTGGCCTTCCATGTCCTCGATCACTTCGCCATCGAACAGATTGACGCTGCCGATGAACTCGCAGACCAGTCGGCTGGTTGGCGTTTCGTAGATATCGATCGGGCTGCCGATCTGGGCGATCCAGCCCAGGTGCATGATCGCGATCCGCTCGGCCATGGTCATGGCTTCTTCCTGGTCGTGCGTCACCATTACGCAGGTCACGCCAACACGCTCGATGATCTCGACCAGCTCCAGTTGCATTTGCGAACGCAGCTTCTTGTCCAGCGCACCCATCGGCTCATCGAGCAGCAACAGCTTGGGCTTCTTGGCCAGCGAGCGGGCCAGGGCCACACGCTGACGCTGACCGCCAGAAAGCTGATGCGGCTTGCGCTTGGCGTACTGGGTCATCTGCACCAGCTTGAGCATCTCGGCCACTCGCGCATCGATTTCCGATTTGCTGAGTTTGTCCTGCTTGAGGCCGAAGGCGATGTTGTCTGCCACGGTCATGTGCGGGAACAGCGCGTAGGACTGGAACATCATGTTGATCGGACGTTCGTACGGCGGCATGTCGGTGATATCGACGCCGTCGAGGAAGATACGCCCTTCGGTAGGACGCTCGAAGCCGGCCAGCATGCGCAGCAGCGTTGATTTGCCGGAGCCCGAACCGCCGAGCAGGGCAAAGATTTCGCCCTTGTTGATTTGCAGGGACACATCATCCACAGCAATCGTCTCGTCGAACTTTTTCGTGACCCTGTCGATCTTGACCAGCACCTCTTTGGGTTGCTGACCGCCTTCTAGGGCTTTCTTGTAGGCGCCGGAGGCAACTGCCATGGATGAAACTCCCAACAGGTAGGCAACCCGACCAAGGCGGCCGGGTGCTGAATTTTTATTTGCCCGACTTGACTTTGGTCCAGCTGCGGGTCATCAAACGTTGCACTTTGGGTGGCAACTCACTGTTCACGTACAACCGGTCCAGTACTTCCTGCGATGGGTAAACCGCTTCATCGGTACGGATCTCCTGATCCATAAACTCGCCCGAGGCCGGATTAGGGTTGGCGTAGCCGACCTCATCGCTGACCTTGGCGATCACTTTGGGATCGAGCAGATAGTTGATGAACGCACTGGCTGCCTTGACGTTTTTCGAGTCAGCCGGGATCGCCAGCATGTCGAACCACAAGTTGCCGCCTTCCTTGGGAACCGTGTAGGCGATCTTCACGCCTTTGCCCGCTTCCTGAGCGCGGGATTTGGCTTGAAAAACATCGCCCGAGAAACCGGCAGCAACGCAAATGTTGCCGTTGGCCAGATCGGTGATGTATTTGGAGGAGTGGAAGTAGGTCACGTAAGGGCGAATCTTCATCAGCTTCGCTTCGGCCTTCTTGTAGTCCTCTTCCTTGGTGCTGTTGGGGTCGAGGCCCATGTAATTGAGCACCGCCGGGAGCATTTCGTCAGCCGAATCAAGGAAAGCGACGCCACAGCTGGAGAGCTTCTTGATGTTCTCGGGCTCGAACAGCATCGACCAGGAGTCGATCTTGTCGACACCCAGCGCTGCCTTGACCTTTTCCACGTTGTAACCAATGCCGTTGGTGCCCCACAGATAAGGCACGGCGTACTGGTTACCCGGGTCGTTCTTTTCCAGGCGCTTGAGCAACGCCGGGTCGAGGTTCTTGTAGTTGGGCAGCAGCGACTTGTCGAGCTTCTGGAATGCGCCCGCCTTGATCTGCTTGCCGAGGAAATGGTTGGACGGCACGACCACATCGTAGCCGGTGCGTCCGGCCAGCAATTTGGCTTCCAGGGTTTCGTTGGAATCGAACACGTCATACATCGGCTTGATGCCGGTGGTGGTTTCGAAGTCCGCCAGGGTGGTCTTGCCGATGTAGTCGGACCAGTTATAAATATGCACGGTGGATTCGGCATGTGCACTGATCGCCAGTGTCAGTCCGGCACTCGCCAGCACAGCTTTGGAAAAAATAGAAATAGACAAAGAATGAGTCCTTTTAACAGAGAGGCCTGATAACCGGAGGACGTCCGGATATCAAAACCGGCGCGCAACTTACCGTCTATGAGCCCAACCAGCAAAGTTTTCGGCAATATTCCTGTCTGTCGGAAACTGCGCGGCCAGGGGCTACGCAGCTTCCACAGGTTTTATGACACGCTTATTTACCGGATTTGATCTTGGTCCAGCTGCGGGTCATGATTCGTTGCGTGGCCGCCGGCAAGTCCGCAATGGCGTACAGTTTTGCCTGTACATCGGCTGGCGGGTAAACGCCCGGGTCACTGGTGATTTCCTTGTCGACCAATGCGGTCGCCGCCGCGTTGCCGTTCGGGAAGCGCACTGCGTTGGTGATTTCAGCCATGATTTCCGGCTTCATCAGGAAGGTCATGAACTTGTAGGCGCCGTCGACGTTTTCGGCATCCTTGGGAATGGCGACCATGTCGTAGAAGCTGCCAGCACCTTCCTTCGGAATGTTGTAGCTGACTTTGACTTTGCCGCCTGCTTCAGCAGCGCGCGACTTGGCCTGGTAGATGTCACCCGAGTAACCGACCGCTACGCAGATGTTGCCGTTGGCCAGGTCAGAGATGTACTTGGACGAGTGGAAGTAGCCAATCGACGGACGAATCTTCATGAACAGTGCTTCGGCCTCAGCCAGCTGCTTCTTGTCCTGAGAGTCGGTCGGGTAGCCCAGGTAATGCAGGGCAATCGGCAACATTTCGGTTGGCGAATCGAGGAAGCTGATGCCACAGGATTTCAGCTTCGCCGCGTT
Source organism: Pseudomonas californiensis (assembly GCF_021147775.1). Taxonomy (GTDB): domain Bacteria; phylum Pseudomonadota; class Gammaproteobacteria; order Pseudomonadales; family Pseudomonadaceae; genus Aquipseudomonas; species Aquipseudomonas californiensis. The sequence goes on along the minus strand of NZ_JAGTPK010000001.1, from coordinate 256,606 downwards.
CTCGGGCTTGAACAGCAAGTCCCACGAATTGACCGGTGCGTCTGCACCCAATGCCGCCTTGACCTTGTCCGGGTTGATACCGATACCGATCGAACCCCACATGTACGGGAAGGCGTGCTTGTTGTCCGGGTCGCTGACCGACACGGCCTTGAGCAGCGATTCGTTCAGGTTCTTCCAGTTGGGCAGCTTCGACTTGTCCAGCTCCTGATAAACGCCCGCCTTGATCTGCTTGGCCAGGAAGTTGTTGGACGGCACGACGATGTCATAACCGGATTTACCGGCCAGCAATTTGGCTTCAAGCGTCTCGTTGCTGTCGAAAACGTCGTAGACCACCTTGATGCCGGACTCTTTCTCGAATTTGGCAACGGTGTCCGGCGCGATGTAATCGGACCAGTTGTAGACGTGCAGCACTTTGTCATCGGCCTGAGCAGCGGTGGCCACAACGCCCATCATGGACAGGGCGAGAAGGGTCTTGCCAAATTTTTTCATGCGTAGCTCCAAGGGTTATTATCACTGACTGTCAGTTAGCGGCTTGTAGCCATTAGTCTGGCAAGTTCCCGGGCAGGCTTTCAAGCCAACTCGTGTCAAACAACGCACAACATCCCGAATTCACGCCGCTACCTGTCCAGCCGGTGGGCAGCGCGCTTAATGGTCCTGCAATGCAGCCAGTGTCAGATCGAGACACTTGCGAGCCTTTTCCACCAACTCGTCGATCTGCGCAAAGCTGATGACCAGCGGCGGCGCGATGATCATGGTGTCACCTACGGCCCGCATGATCAGGCCATTGTCGAAGCAGAAGGTTCGACAGATCATGCCCGCGCCCTTGTCGGTATAGCGCGCACGCGTGGTCTTGTCTTTCACCAGTTCGATGGCACCCAGCAGCCCGACCCCGCGAACCTCGCCCACCAACGGGTGATCGCTCAGCTCACGCAAACGCTTTTGCAAATATGGTGCCGTTTCAGACTTGACCCGTTCGACGATGCCTTCTTCACGCAGGATGCGGATGTTCTCCAGCGCAACAGCTGCAGCAACCGGGTGGCCCGAATACGTGAAGCCGTGGTTGAAATCGCCGCCTTCGTTGAGTACTGCAACAATCTCGTCGCGTACAACCAGGCCGCCCATGGGCACGTAACCAGAGGTCAGCCCCTTGGCAATGGTCATCATGTCGGGCTTCAAACCATAGAAGTCGCTACCGAACCACTCACTGGTACGGCCGAAACCGCAGATCACTTCATCGGCCACGAACAGGATGTCGTAGCGCGCGAGGATCTCCTTGATCTTCGGCCAGTACGTGTCCGGCGGCACAATCACACCGCCGGCACCCTGGATCGGCTCGGCAATGAACGCGCCGACGTTTTCGACACCCAGCTCGAGAATCTTTTTCTCCAACTGCTCGGCAGCCCAGACACCGAATTCGTCAGGGCTCATGTCACCGCCTTCGCCAAACCAGTATGGCTGCGCAATGTGCGCGATACCCGGGATCGGCAAGTCGCCCTGCTCGTGCATATAGGTCATGCCGCCCAGGCTGGCGCCGGCCACCGTAGAGCCGTGATAACCATTGATGCGACTGATGATGGTCTTCTTGCCGGGTTTGCCCTTCAGCGCCCAGTAATGACGAACCATGCGCAGCATCGTGTCGTTGCCTTCAGAACCGGAGCCGGTAAAGAACACATGGTTCATGCCTGGCGGCGTGATGTCGGAAATGGCCTTGGCCAGTTCCAGTACCGGCGGGTGTGCGGTCTGGAAAAACAGGTTGTAGTACGGCAGTTCACGCATCTGTTTGCTGGCGGCATCGGCCAGCTCTTCGCGACCGTAGCCGATGGCTACACACCAGAGGCCCGACATGCCGTCGAGAATCTTGTTGCCTTCGCTGTCCCACAGATAAACGCCTTCGGCGCGAGTGATGATGCGCGGGCCTTTCTCTTTGAGTTGTTTGTAGTCGCTGAACGGTGCCAGGTGATGCTCGCTGCTCAGGGCTTGCCATTCGAGGGTTTGCGGGTTGTTGTTGGCACTCATGCAGCACACTTCCTTTAATCAGGTCAGTTGTCAGGACGCCACCGTCTCTGCAGTGGCGCCCTCCTGGATCAGACGGCGAAGAGCAGGAACTCACGTTCCCAGGAGCTGATCACTCGCTTGAAGTTTTCATGCTCGGCGCGCTTGACGGCGACATAACCGATGATGAATTTCTTGCCCAGGTACTTCTCGATGGTCTTGCTGTTTTCCATCCGCTCCAACGCATCTTCGATGGTCAGCGGCAGGCGCAGGTTGCGACGCTCGTAGCCACGACCGACTACGGGCGCACTCGGGTTGATGCCTTCGACCATGCCAATGAAGCCACACAGCAGACTGGCGGCAATTGCCAGATACGGGTTGGCGTCGGCGCCCGGCAGACGGTTCTCGACACGGCGGTTCTGCGGCCCGGCATCCGGCACACGCAGTCCGACGGTGCGGTTCTCCTCGCCCCACTCCACGTTCACCGGCGCGGAGGTGTCCGGCAGGAAGCGGCGGAAGGAGTTCACGTTGGGCGCAAACAGCGGCAGCAGCTCAGGGATGAACTTTTGCAGCCCGCCGACGTGGTTGAGGAACAGCTCGCTCATGGTCCCGTCTTCGTTGGAGAAGATGTTCAGGCCGGTCTTGATGTCGATGATGCTCTGGTGCAGGTGCATCGCACTGCCCGGCTCACCGGTCATCGGCTTGGCCATGAATGTAGCAGCAACGTCATGTTTGAGCGCGGCTTCGCGCATGGTGCGCTTGAACACCAGAATCTGGTCGGCCAGCGACAGTGCATCGCCGTGACGGAAGTTGATTTCCATCTGGGCCGTGCCGTCTTCATGGATCAGCGTGTCGAGGTCGAGGTTCTGCAGTTCGCACCAGTCGTAGACATCTTCGAACAGCGGGTCGAATTCGTTGGCGGCTTCTATAGAGAAGGACTGCCGACCGGTCTCAGGGCGGCCTGAGCGACCCACAGGCGGTTGCAACGGATAATCCGGGTCGTCGCTGCGCTTGGTGAGATAAAACTCCATCTCCGGCGCGACAATCGGCTGCCAGCCTTGATCGGCGTACAGCTTGAGGACTTTCTTCAATACGTTGCGCGGCGACAGCTCAATGGGGTTGCCCTGCTTGTCGTAGGTATCGTGGATCACCTGCGCAGTGGGCTCAATGGCCCAGGGCACCAGATACACCGCGTTCTGGTCGGGACGGCAGATCATGTCGATGTCTGCGGGATCGAGCAGCTCGTAGTAGATTTCGTCTTCTACATAGTCGCCGGTCACCGTTTGCAACAAAACACTTTCGGGCAGACGCATGCCCTTTTCAGCGATGAATTTGTTGGTCGGCGAGATCTTGCCGCGGGTGATCCCGGTGAGGTCGGACATCATGCATTCGACTTCGGTGATCTTGTGTTCTTTCAACCAATCGGTGAGCTGGTCGAGGTTGGTACTCATAAATACCTCAGGGTTTGGATGTCCTGATCGCAATCAGGCGTTTTTTCGACGCATCGGCGTCATGGTGTACAACTCGTTTCAGCAGGCGCCAATAAGGGGTAAGGTGACACACGAGGACCCGAAATCCAGGCAGCCGTCGTCACACTGGCGAGCCCGCTATAGTGGTAGTGTCCATCATTGAGAGTGAAGCAGGTCTGGTTCCAGGGCGGCGAGAATGTCGTCGGAATCAGCAGCAAGGCACCACGAGCACTGATATCACAGGCATGATGACTGTATTGCCGATTGAAACCCGTCGTGTCGCGCAAGGAAAGGCAACGCATTGAACCCTCGGTATTATTGGTCTATGGGTTGCAATCGAGCTTAGCCTTGTTCATTTTTTTATACAACAGCCCGTTAAAAATAAGAGACAGCCCACTCTAGCTAATATTTAACAACGGGCACAAACTGGCCATAACGCCCTAAATAGTCGCAAAAAAGACTGTTTTGCGCCCTTTCAGGGCACAACAAAGCTCTATTGACTTCATCATGGCTTTCGGATTGACTGAGACCCGCAATCATTGATGATTGATATTTTTAACAACAAAGGTGTTGCATCATGTCGGTACCCCCGCGTGCCGTTCAGCTTAATGAAGCGAACGCGTTCCTTAAGGAACATCCTGAGGTTCTGTACGTTGACCTTCTGATTGCAGATATGAATGGTGTGGTGCGTGGTAAACGCATCGAGCGCACCAGCCTCCATAAGGTTTACGAGAAAGGCATCAACCTGCCGGCCTCTCTATTTGCTCTGGATATCAATGGCTCTACGGTGGAAAGCACCGGCCTGGGCCTGGACATCGGTGATGCTGACCGAATCTGTTATCCCATCCCCGACACCCTGTGCAATGAGCCTTGGCAAAAGCGCCCTACCGCGCAACTGCTGATGACCATGCATGAACTGGAAGGCGATCCCTTCTTCGCCGACCCGCGCGAAGTGCTTCGCCAGGTGGTCGCCAAGTTCGATGAAATGGGCCTGACTATCTGTGCAGCCTTCGAGCTTGAGTTCTACCTGATCGATCAGGAGAACGTGAACGGCCGCCCGCAACCGCCACGCTCGCCGATCTCCGGCAAGCGCCCGCACTCGACACAGGTTTACCTGATCGACGACCTCGACGAATACGTCGACTGCCTCCAGGACATTCTGGAAGGTGCAAAAGAGCAAGGCATCCCTGCCGACGCCATCGTCAAGGAAAGTGCTCCGGCGCAGTTTGAAGTGAACCTGCACCACGTGGCCGACCCGATCAAGGCATGCGACTACGCGGTACTGCTCAAGCGCCTGATCAAGAACATCGCCTACGACCACGAAATGGACACGACCTTCATGGCCAAGCCCTATCCGGGTCAGGCTGGCAATGGTCTGCATGTCCACATCTCGATCCTTGATCGCGATGGCAAGAACATCTTCACCAGCGAGGATCCCGAGCAGAACGCCGCATTACGTCATGCGATCGGCGGTGTGCTCGAGACCCTGCCGGCGCAGATGGCGTTCCTGTGCCCGAACGTCAACTCGTACCGCCGGTTCGGTGCTCAGTTCTACGTACCCAACTCGCCGACCTGGGGCCTGGACAACCGCACGGTTGCCATCCGCGTCCCTACGGGCTCTGCAGACGCCGTACGCATCGAACACCGGGTTGCCGGTGCCGATGCCAACCCGTATCTGCTGATGGCTTCTGTGCTGGCGGGCGTGCATCACGGCCTGACCAACAAGATCGAGCCTGGCGCACCGGTGGAAGGCAACTCGTACGAACAGCATGAGCAAAGCCTGCCGAACAACCTGCGCGATGCACTGCGCGAGCTGGACGACAGTGCAGTGATGGCCAAGTACATCGACCCGAAATACATCGATATCTTCGTGGCCTGTAAAGAGAGTGAGCTGGAGGAGTTCGAACACTCCATCTCCGACCTTGAGTACAACTGGTACCTGCACACGGTCTGATCGGACCGGGCAACAAAAAACGCCGCAGGCCTTGAGCTTTGCGGCGTTTTTCGTTGTATCTCTCGCTGTACTTCGCGGCGTTGTCTTGCGGCCTTACAGACCGCCGACGTGGAACGCTTTCACTTCCAGGTATTCGTCCAGACCGTAGCTGGAGCCTTCACGGCCAAGACCGGACTGCTTGATGCCGCCAAACGGCGCGACTTCCATGGAAATGATCCCGGTGTTCAACCCCACCATGCCGAATTCCAGCGCCTCACCGAAACGCCACGAGCGACGCAAGTCCTGGGTGAAGTAATAGGCACCCAGGCCGTAAGGCGTCGCATTGGCCAGCGCCAGTGCCTGGGCTTCGTCAGTGAAACGCATCAGCGGCGCAACGGGGCCAAAGGTCTCTTCGCTGGCCAGCAACATCCCGGCATGAGTATCGCCAAGTACCGTCGGCTGGACGAACTGGGTGTCACCTTCTGGCATGCTGCCGTAAAGCAGTCTGGCGCCCTGGCTCAAGGCATCGCCGATGTGCCGGGCGACTTTGCTGACGGCTGCCGGGTTGATCAGCGGGCCAATGGTCACGCCGTCCTCCATGCCATTGCCGACTTTGAGCTTGGCCACTTCTTCCACCAGCCGTGCGGCGAAGCGGTCGTAGATGCCGTCCTGCACCAGAATGCGGTTGGCGCACACGCAAGTCTGCCCGGCGTTGCGAAATTTGCTGAGCATGATGCCTGCGACAGCCTGCTCCAGGTCCGCGTCATCGAACACGATAAAGGGTGCGTTACCACCCAGCTCCAGGCTCAGACGCTTGATGTGCTCGGCACTCTGGCGCATCAGCAGACGCCCCACGGCGGTCGAACCGGTGAACGAAATCTTGCGCACGACCGGGTTGCCGGTCAGCTCTTCGCCGATACCGGTCGGCATGCCCGTGATGACGTTGAAGACGCCAGCCGGGATCCCGACGCGCTCGGCCAGCACGGCCAACGCCAGGGCCGACAGGGGCGTGAGGTCAGAAGGTTTGACGATGATCGGGCAACCCGCCGCCAGCGCCGGAGCGCATTTGCGAGTGATCATGGCATTGGGGAAATTCCACGGCGTAATGGCCGCGCAGACACCGACTGGTTGCTTGATTGTCATCAGGCGACGGTCAGCGCTCGGCGTCGGAATGGTTTCACCGTACGAGCGACGCGCCTCTTCGGCGAACCATTTGACGAAGCTTGCGCCGTAGCGAATCTCGCCACGCGATTCGTTCAGTGGCTTGCCCTGCTCAAGGGTCATGATCAATGCGAGGTCTTCGACGTTGTCGAGCATCGCCTGATGCCAGCGCTCCAGCAAGGCCGCGCGTTCGGCAGCAGGGCGTGCGCGCCAGGCGGGCCAGGCGCGATCTGCAGCCTCAATGGCACGTCGGGTTTCAACGCCTTGCAAGGCCGGCACCTGCGCCAGGACTTCGCCGGTGGCCGGGTCGGTCACTGTCAGCGTCGCACCGTCGTCGGCACTGATCCATTGCCCATCGACGTAGGCACGTTCTACCAGCAGGCTGGGGTCTTTCAACTGATTCTTGAACATGGTCGAGTCCTGTTCCGGGATGACTGCCAGTCTAAGCAGCCACCACAGTCCAGGATGCTGAAAGCAGGATGTCGGCAGCGTCCGATGCTGAAATTCGCGCCCGGACGGCAGCGTCTACTGCTTCAGCGAACCCAGCAGACTCTGCAGAAAACGCTCACCGGCGTTCATCTGGCTTTCTTCGATAAACTCGTCCGGCTTGTGCGCCTGCTCGATGGAACCCGGCCCGCAGACCACCACCGGCACGTTGAGCCGCCCGGCGAAGAGACCGCCTTCGGTGCCATACGACACCTTGATGTGCTGGGTGCCCGGTTCGGCAAAGGCGTGCAGCATGCGCACCGCCTCGACCGTGGGATGGGTCTCCAGCGCCGGGTACTCGTTCATGATTTCGATCTCGATGGCCGCGACGCCCGACAACTGCCGGGCTTCGCGCACCAGCACCTCGGCGCGCTCGCGCAGTTGGGCGAGCAATTGATCGGGATCATCGCCCGGCAGGTTGCGGTACTCGAATTCCATGGTGCACAGGTTAGGCACGATATTCAGCGCCTTGCCGCCGTCGATACGGCCGATGTGCAGGGTGCTGTAAGGAATGTCGTAGCCCTCGTCACGCGGGCCCTGTTGCTCGATCTGCACCTGACTCTTGCGCAGTTCAGCAATGAAATCGCTGGCCAAATGAATGGCATTGACCGCGCGCGGTGCCAGTGAAGAATGCGCTTCCTGCCCACGGCAGAATGTGCGGTAGGAGCTCTTGCCTTTGTGGCCGACGGCAAACTGCATCAGGGTCGGCTCGCCCACCACGCACAGGAACGGTCGCGTCGGCGCCAGGTGCAGAACATCCAGCAAGCGCCGCACACCCACGCAGCCAATCTCTTCGTCATGTGACAAGGCCAGTTGCAGCGGGCGGATGAGGCTCATGTCTGCTGCGTCGAGCATGGCGTCGATCGCCAGCGCGATAAAACCTTTCATGTCACACGTACCGCGCCCATAGATACGTCCGTCGCGCAGCGTGGCCTCGAACGGCGGCAGGGTCCATGCCTGCCCGGCAGCAGGCACCACGTCGGTGTGCCCGGAGAGCAGCACACCCGGCTGATCACGCGGGCCAGTGCTGGCAAACAGATTGGCCTTCTTGCCCGTCTCGTCCTTGACGATCAGCGACTCGATGCCTTTGCTCGCCAACAGGTCGCGAACGTACTCGATCAGGGCCATGTTCGACTCCGACGAAACGGTGTTGAAGGCGATCAGACGTTTGAGAATTTCCAGTGCGCGGGGTGTCATGAGGCTTTACTCGCGTGTTCGGTGACAATGGCAAAACGGCGAATGTCGAAATCGCTGATTGAGGTGCTGGTACTGCCGGTGCTGATCAACTCAGCCATCACGTCGCCCACGCCAGGGCCAAGCTGAAAGCCGTGGCCGCAGAAGCCGAACGCATAGAACAGCCCGTCGACCTTGCCGCTGGAGCCGATCACGGGCAGCGAATCCGGCGTGTAGCTTTCGATACCGCTCCACACGCGGATGATATTCAAGTTGCCGATGCCGGGCAGCAGACGACGCATCTGCTGTATTTGATTGATGGTGCTGTGCGGGTCGACGTGGGCACGGCGGTTGATCATGTCGGGCTTGGTACGAACGCCTCCGCCAATCACGATGTTGCCGCGAGCGATCTGCCGGAAATAGATCACCTCGTGAGGGATTTTGGTGTACACCCCGATCACCGTCGGCAACGCATACGGTACGGGTTCGGTCACCGACATTTGCGGGCCAAACGTGTCGAGTGGCACCGGTTCACCAAACTGCGCCGACAGCTTTTGCGCCCACGCACCGGCGGTGATCAATAATTGATCAGCCGTGAAAATACGCCCATCGGTGGTGGTGACTTCAAATACATTGCCGACTTTTTCGACATTGGCGACTTCGGTACGCTCTTCAACCCGAGCACCGGCACGAATGGCCGCGCGTGCGAAGGCCGGGGCCGCCAGGCGTGGATTGGCATGACCGTCGTGGGGCGCATAGGAGCCGCCCTTCACGTCGGCACCCAAAAACGGGAAGCGTTGGTGCAGCTCTTTGCCTGCGTAGACTTTCAGGTCCAGTTCGCGGGCCTCGGGTGCCGCTGCATAGGCTTCAAGGTCAGGGATTTCATCTTCGCGATAACACACGCGCATGTGGCCGCTGGGCAGAAACTCCAGATCCTCGCCAATCAGCTCAGGCAAGCGCTTCCACAGCGCCCACGAGCGGTTGGACAGCTCCAGCTGGCCCAAGTGACGCCCTTGGCGACGCACGTTGCCGAAGTTCACGCCACTGGCGTACTGACCCACCACGTCGCGTTCCAGCAGCGTCACCGAGCGTCCACGCTGGCGCAGAAAGAACGCCGATGCCGAGCCCATGAACCCGCCACCGACAATCAGCACATCGACTTTCGGCTGCCTCATGACACCACCTCGTCTGTGTACATCGACAACGGTTTGACCGGGGCCTGGCCGCGTTGGCGGCCGACCTTTTCAACCGGCACACCTGACTCTGCAGCGATCACTTCAGCACCCGCCTGCGAACAGTAACGACCCTGGCAGCGACCCATGCCGACGCGACTGAACGCCTTGGCACGGTTGACTTCGCAGGCGCCTTTTTCACGCACCACGCCGCGCAACTCGCCCGCGCTGATCATCTCGCAGCGGCACACAATCGCGTCGTCCGGCAAAGCGGCTGCCTGCGCGGCGGGCCAAGGGAATGCCTCGGCCAGACCAACGCGGAAGCGGTCCATGACCACCAGACTCTTGCGCACATCATCCACCAACTGGCGGCTGACAGGTTTGCCAAGGTCTTCCAGCAATGCCAGCGCGGCCAGTCGGCCTGCCTGCTCAGCGGCATCGGCACCGCGAATCTTTGCCCCGTCGCCGGCCGCATAAACGCCTTTGACCGAAGTCCGACCTTCTTCATCGACGGCCAGCACCCATTGGCCCGACACCTCATCGAAACGCAGACCGCAACCGGCCAGATCAGCCAGCTGGGTTTCTGGCCGCAGGTGATACCCGAGCGCCAACGCATCACACGGCACCGTCAACGTGTTGCCATTGGCCAGTTGCACGCGCACCGCGCTCACACCTTCCTGCTCATCACCGAGAATTTCTTCGGGTTTCACGCCCAAGTGCACCGGCACCTTGGCGCGGTACAGCTGAGCCAGCAGTTTCATGCCGTTGAACAACAGGCCCGGACGCGCCAACAGGTTGGGCATCGCGCCAATACGCTTGCTGAACGGTGACGTGTCGAGCACTGCCGCCACATCGGCACCGGCTTTGACGTACTGGCTGGCAACCAGATACAGCAGCGGGCCGCTGCCCATGAACACCACGCGGCTACCGATGGAAACCGACTGCGACTTGAGCGCAATCTGCGAACCGCCCAGGCTATACGTACCCGCCAACTGCCAGCCCTTTATGGGCATCAGGCGGTCGGTCGCGCCGGCACACAGCATCAGCGCGTCGTAATCCACGACCGTATGCAGACCCTGGTTGACGCAGCACAACTGGCCTGCTGTGAGGTTCCACGCCAACGTATCAGGCCGGTAGTCGATCTGGCTACGCAGCCGGTCAAAACTTTCGTGAAGGTCGCGGGCCTTGGCTGCCTCGGTTCCATACAACGCAGAATAGTCGCGCTTGAAACCTTCTGGCTGACGGCGGTAGATCTGTCCGCCATCACGGCGGTTTTCATCGATCAGAATCGGTTTGATGCCTGCAGCCAGCAGCGTTTCGGCGCAGCGAGTGCCTGCTGGACCGGCGCCCACGATGACCACTCGAGGGCTGTCTGACTGACTGACAGTTAACCGTGAAGAAGTGGCCATTTCGCCTCCGGCTGTGTGGTGACGATGTCCAGCCCGTTGCGGACTTCGTTGGAGCAGGCACGCAGGCGCTCACCGCTGCGGGTCCAGACCCAGCAGTCCTGGCAGGCACCCATCAGGCAGAAACCGGCACGGCGCCCCGAATCGAACTCGGACTGGCGCAAGGCAGCTTTTCGGGTCAGCAGCGCCACCATCAGGGTGTCGCCCTGCAAGGCTTCAACGGGGGCACCGTCGACGATCAGGTTGACGACCGGACGATCACGCTCGCCCAGCCTTACAAAACGGCCGCTCATGCGTAGGCTCCCACGGTCATCGAGTTCAGGGTTTTCTGACGGGCCTGCAATTCATCGCTGTCACGGTGGCAAAGAATTTCGCTGCCGCCTGCAATGACGCGGCGAGTCGGTGCGGTCTTGTTGCACAGGCCTTCGACGCGAGCCGGGCAGCGGTTGAGAAAGGTGCACAGCTCAGGCGAGCGCGAAGGTGCCGTGATCGGTGGCAGCTTGCCGGTGTTGTTGACGGCACAGGTTTCCAGCCAACCCTGACGCAGTTCCGGCACCGAGTTCACCAACAGGTCGGTGTACGGGTGGAAAGGCGCCTGATTGAACGCGTCGCGGCTGCCCTCTTCGACCTTGTGACCGCTGTACATCACGACGATGTCGTCGCACAGCGCTCGCACGGTGGAGATGTCATGGCTGATGAAAAGATAGGAAACACCCAGCTTGCGGCGCAGATCACCCAACAGTTCAAGGATGCACGCCCCGACCACCGTATCCAGCGCCGAGGTCACTTCATCACAAAGGATCAGATCCGGCTTGGCCGCCAGCGCACGGGCCAGGTTGACACGTTGCTTCTAGCCGCCCGACAGCTCGCTGGGCCGACGCTCGGCCAGCTCCAGCGGCAGACGCACCAGGTCCATCAGTTCATGGATACGATCCAGCAAGGCTCTGCCTTTGAGGCCGAAATACATTTTCAGTGGCCGAGCCAGAATCGCCATGACGCTGTGCATCGGGTTGAGTGCCGTGTCGGCATTCTGGAACACCATCTGGATGCGCCTGAACTGGTCTGGCGTGCGGCCCGCCAAGGTGCCGGACAGCTCGTCACCGTCGAACGTCAGGTTGCCTTTGGCCGGGTCCAGCAGACCTGCCACCACGCGGGCCAGGGTTGATTTGCCCGAGCCTGACTCTCCGATCACGCCGATGGCCTGGCCGCGGCGTATGGTCAGGTCGATGTCTTCCAGTACCCGAATCATCGGCAGGCCTTGCAGGTCCTTCTTGCCGTAGCCTGCGGTCAGGCCTTTGATGGTCAGCAGCGTGCTGTCCTTGACCATGTCGCTGGCCGGGGACATTTTTGAATCAGGACGTGCGGCGGCCAGCAGCGTGCGGGTGTATTCCTCCTGCGCACCGTCCAGCAGTGACTGGGTGCTGCTCTGCTCGATGATCTTGCCGCCATTGAGCACGACGATCTGGTCCGCCATCTGCGCAACCACCGCCAGGTCGTGGGAAACGTAAACCGCTGTTGCGCCGCGATCGCTCACCACACGCTTGAATGCGCGCAGCACGTCGATCTGCGTAGTGACGTCGAGGGCAGTGGTCGGCTCGTCGAGGATCACCAGCAAGGGGTCGCTGATCAGCGCCATCGCTGCCATGACCCGCTGCAACTGACCGCCCGACACCTGGTGCGGATAGCGCTGGCCGATGCTGTCCGGGTTGGGCAAGGCCAGGTCCCGGAACAGCTCGACTGCCTTGGCCTCCAGCTCCGAGCGGCTGCCCAGCCCGTGAATCAGGGCACCCTCGATCACTTGATCGATCAATTTCTTCGCCGGGTTGAACGCCGCAGCCGCGCTTTGTGCAATGTAGGAAACGCGATTGCCGCGCAGGCCCTGCAGCTGTTCTTCCGGCAGGCTGAGCATATCGTGCTCACCTATCTGAACCACGCCACCGGCCAGCTTGCAGCCACGCCGGGCGTAGCCCAGCAGCGCCAGCGCAATGGTGGTCTTGCCGGAACCTGATTCACCGATCAGCGCCAGCACTTCGCCTTTTTCCAGAGAAAAGCTGACTCCTTTGACGATCTCCAGATCGCCGTGCTCGGTCTCGGCAACGACGCGCAAGTCTTGCACACGAATCAATTGGCTCATCTCAACGCCCTCCCGCACGGCGGCCACGGCGCGAGGCCAGCCGGTCGATAAACAGATTGACGCCGATGGTCAACGAGCCGATAGCCAGCGCCGGAATCACGATGGCTGCCGCGCCCTGATTGAGCCCGCCAATGTTTTCGCGCACCAGCGAACCCAGGTCTGCGTCTGGCGGCTGCACGCCCAGGCCCAGAAAGCTCATGCCGCTGAGCAACAACACAATGAAGCCGAAGCGCAGACCCAGGTCAGTCAGGACCGGGTTGAGCATGTTCGGCAGGATTTCCTTGCACGCTATGTAGATCCGGCCTTCGCCACGGGTACGCGCAACCTGTACGTATTCCAGTGCTTCAATGTTCACAGCCAGGCTGCGCGCGATGCGGAATGCACCGGGCGTATAGCTCAGCACTGCCGTGCACACCAGCAGCACTTCGGAGGAGCCGAATGCAGACACCATGATCAACGCGAGCATTTTGCTGGGGATCGAAATGAACGCATCCATCAGGCGACTGATGATTTCATCCAGCCATTTGGGCGCGACAACCGACAACAGCGCGCAGAGTGTGCCCAGTCCACTGGCCAATACCGCAGACACCAGCGCGAGCCCCACGGTAAAGCGTGCACCGATCAGCACCCGACTGAGCATGTCGCGGCCCAGATAATCGGTGCCGAACGGGTAAACCGCGCTGATGGTGTCAAACACGTTGTCAGACACCACCTCACCCACCGGATGCGGCGCAATCCATGAGCCGAACAACGCGACCATCAGCCAGAGGAAGCAGATCGATGCACCCACCAGACCCAGCCACGGCGTTTTACGAGGCAGCTTGGCAGGCGGGATGACAGGCGCGGGCGCTATCGAATTCTCAATCGAAGGGTTCATTGGGTTCTCAGCCTCGGATTGGAAAGAATTGCACACAGGTCAGCCATCAGCACCAACCCAAGGTACGCGGAGCAGAACAGCATGGTGCAGCCCTGAACCAGCGCCATGTCGCGGTTGGTCACGGCATCGACCATGAGACTGGCGATGCCGGGATAGTTGAAGATGGTTTCAACGATGACCACACCGCCCAGCAGATAGGAAAGACTCAAGGCAACGGCGTTGACGATGGGGCCGACTGCATTCGGTAGCGCGTGGCGCAACACGATACGCACCGGGCTGACGCCCTTGAGGCGAGCCATTTCGACATAAGCGCTGTCGAGCTGATCGATCACGGCCGCGCGAGTCATGCGTGCCATCTGGGCGACGATGACGCAGCTCAGGGTCATCACGGGCAAGGCGTAGGTGCGCATGAACTGCCATGGTGAGCTTGCATCGCCGCCATAGGACAACGCCGACAACCAGCCCAGTTTGACGGCGAAGATCAGTACCGCGAGCGTCGCCACCAGAAATTCGGGCACTGCCACCAGCGCCAGGGTAATCAGGCTGAGTGCACCGTCGATGCGCCCGCCACGAAACATTGCCGAACCAATACCCAGCGTCAGTGCAACGGGCACCGACACCAGCGCGGTGGTCGCCGCCAGCATCAGGGTATTGGGGAAGCGACCAGCAATCAGATCGGAAACCGGCATCGCGTTGGATACCGACTCACCGAAATTGCCACCGATCAGGTTCATCAACCAATGCAGATAACGCACCACCCCTGGCTGGTCCAGACCCAGCTTGATGCGCAATGCCGCGACCTGTTCAGGGGTCGCGAATTGCCCAAGTGCCTGTTGCGCCGCGTCTCCCGGCAGCACCGCCGTGATGGCGAAAACCACCATGGAAACGATCAACAACGTCACGATCGCTGCGCCGAAGCGCTGAACGATCAACCAGAGTGTGTTGCTATTCATCTGCATCCTCCCGCTTGGTTTACAACCGCATTACGCGTCCAGCCAGACCTGCTCACTGAACATGTAGCCCATGAAGCCGCCCAGCGGGTTGCTGGAGTAGCCCTGGATACGCTTGTCCACACCGTCAATGTTGCTGATGAACACCGGGATGCCAATGCCGCAGTTCTGGCTGACCAGGGTCTGCATGTCGCCATACATCCTGGCGCGCTTGTCGTCGTCGGTTTCGCCGCGAGCCAGCATCAGCAGTTGGTCGAACTGATCGTTCTTCCAGCCCGACTCGTTCCAGGGTGCGGTCGACTGGAAGAACTGCGAGAAGATCACGTCGGCATTCGGGCGCGGGTTGATGTTGCCGAAGCTCAGCGGATGCTTCATCCAGTGGTTGGACCAGTAGCCATCGCTTGGCAGGCGGTTGACGTTGAGGGTCAGCCCGGCCTGTTTGGCAGACTGCTGCAGCAGCACGGCGATGTCGACCGAACCGGTGGCGGCGGGCGAAGCGGCGACTGCCATGGTGATCTTTTCCATCCCTGCCTTCTTGAGCAGGAACTTGGCCTTTTCAGGGTCATAGGCACGTTGCGGCAGGTCGGCATTGAAGTAGCGAGAACCAGGAGAAATCGGGTGGTCATTGCCCACACGGGCATAACCACGGAATACGGCCGATTTTATCTGTTCACGGTCCAGCAGGCACTTCATGGCCTCAGTGAATTCCGGGCTCTTGCCAGGCATCTGGTCCTGACGAATGATCAGGTCAGTGTAGTTGCCCGACGGAGCATCTATCACCCGGTGCCCTTTACTGGCCGCGACGCGAGTGGTCGAGCGCGGATTAATCGCGTTGACCATGTGCACCTCGCCTGACAACAGGGCGTTGACCCGCGACGGCTCATCGGCGATGGCGATGAATTCGATCTCGTCCAGATACGGCAGGCCCGGCTTCCAGTAGTTCGGGTTGCGCGCACTGATCGAGCGTACGCCCGGGGTGAATTCCTTGACCGTGAACGGACCGGTGCCGATGCCTTTGCTGAAGTCGGTGGTGCCTTCGGGCACGATCAGCAGGTGCGAAACCGCCAGAATCGAAGGCAGCTCGGCATTTGGAGCGCTCAGGGTAATCTGCACTTCGAGCGGACCGGTGGCCTTGATCTCCGCGAACTGAGTCATCAGTGGCAGGACTTTCGAGCCGGTGGCCGGGTCCTTGTGACGCGACAGCGAGAACACTACGTCAGCAGCGGAAAGCGCTTTGCCATTGTGGAAGGTCACGCCGTTGCGCAACGTGACAGTCCATACGGTGGCGTCGCTGCTTTCGATCTTCTCCGCCAGTTCCATGTGCGGAACCAGGCGGTTGTCGAAACGCGTCAGGCCGTTGTAGAACATGAAATGGCGAACGTAATCGGTAAATAGGGCACCACGGGCCGGGTCAAGAGTATCGCTAGTGGAGGTTGAGATACCCGCCACACGGATACGACCACCGGGTTTGCCTTTGACAGGGGCCGCAGCGTCATCGGCAAATACCTTGCCCGCTGCGCCGAACAGGCTGGTGGAGCCGGCAGCGACTACGCCAGCGACACCCAGCATCCGCAGCGCATCGCGGCGCGACAGACCACGATTGAGTCCCTCAAAAACCCGCAGGCTGTCTTCGCCTGTGATCAACTGGGAATCGGTTTTCTTATCAGCCATATCAGTTCTACCTGTCGAAAAGGGGGAAATCCCGAATTGCTCCCGGTTATCCGGAGCGTCCTTCAAACACACACGACGACGGTTAAACACATACTCAATGACGACTGTCCTGGTAGCGGTAGTAAGCGCCAACCAGAGGCAGGAACCAAGGCTTGCCGAAATGGCCGGGGATGGCTGGCCAGTTCAGGTTTCTCCAGGGATTCGCCTGCGCCTTGCCTTCCATGACCTGCGCCATGACTTGCCCCATATGCACCGACATCTGCACACCATGGCCGCTGTAGCCCATGGAGTAGAAGACACCGTCATGCTCGCCTGCACGCGGCAGACGGTCGGACGTCATGTCCACCAGGCCACCCCAGCAGTAATCGACCTTCACGTGGGCCAGTTGCGGAAACATCTGGACCATGGCCGCCTGCAGCACCTTGCCACTCTTGGCATCGGAGCTGCTGTTGGACATCGCGAAGCGTGCCCGTCCGCCGAACAGCAACCGGTTGTCCGGCGTCAGCCGGAAGTAGTTGCCGATCAAGCGACTGGTCACGTAAGCACGCTGATTGGGGAACAACTGATCGATCAGCGCTTGCGGCAACACCTCGGTCGCGATCACGAAGCTGCCGACCGGGACGATGCGTCGGCTATACCAGCCCAGGCCGCCGTGCTGACACGCACCCGTTGCCAGAAAAACCTGACCTGCCTGAATGGAACCCTTCGAGGTATTGACCAGAAAGCCGTTGCGGTTAGCTTTCCAGTCCTTGACCGTGGCGTCTTCATACACCTTGGCACCGTGGCGTACGGCGGCTTCAGCCAGGCCGACGCCAAAGCGTCCGACATGAATCTGCACACCGTTGCGCTGCAGCAAACCGCCGTGAAACTCGTTCGAACCGATTTCGGCGCGTACATCCTGCGCCGAAAGCAGTTCGACGTCGGCATCGACCTCACGCCGGATCAGCTCGCAGGTGCGGGCGATGCCTTCGTAATGGCCTGGCTTGGCTGCCAGCTTGAGCTTGCCATTGCGTTTCATGTCACAGGCAATGCTTTCCTGCTCGATCACGCTGACAACGCTCTGCACAGCGCTTTCGTAAGCCTTGTAATATTCGCGGGCCTGTTCGGCTCCAAGGCTGGCGCTCAACGACGCATAGTCCTGAGCAACACCAGTATTGCACTGCCCGCCATTGCGGCCGGACGCTTCACCGATCACTCGGCCTGCATCAACGACCACCACACTGGCACCTTTCAAAGCCAGGGCACGCGCTGCCGACAGGCCAGTGAAACCACCGCCCACCACGACCACATCGGCCTGCCCCTCGACCGCGCCAGCTTGCGCGCCGGTAAAGTCTGGAGCCGTATCGAGCCAGTAAGACTCACTGCGCATTCTGTTCCCCTTGTCACTCATGGAAGAGCACCTTGAAAAATGCCGGTGTTACCGAGTCGATCCGCTTACAGACCGACCAGACCCGCCAGACCGCCGATGTCCGGGATCTGGTGGTAGCTGTAGGACGCATGAGCTGGCTGCTCATGGCCGCGCGCTACGAATGCCTTGTTCTTGATCTTCATATCGTGGGCCGAGAACAGGTCGTAACGGAAGCTGGACGACACATGCAAGATGTCCTCCGGACCGCAGCCGAGGTTGTCGAGCATGAACTCGAAAGCTGCCAGGCGGGGCTTGTAGACCTTGGCCTGATCCGCGGTGAACACCTTGTGGAACGGCGCGCCCAGCTTTTCGACGTTGGACATGATCTGACTGTCGCTGGCGTTGGAGAAAATCACCAACGGGATCTTGTCGGCAATTTTCGACAGACCGGCCGGGACGTCAGCGTGCGGACCCCAGGTAGGAACGGCGTCGTAATAAAGCTGACCTTCTTCACGGTACTCAACGTTCCAGCGCTTGCAGGTACGTGACAGAGCAACCTTCAGGATTTCGTCGTAAGGCATCCAGTCACCCATGACCTGGTCCAGACGATACGCCGAGAAGTCCTTCACGAACTGGTCCATCTGCTCGGCGGGAACCCGATCTGCGAAGAGCTCGCGGGTCATGGTGCCCATATGAAAATTGGTCAACGTGCCGTAGCAGTCGAACGTAATGAATTTTGGTCGAAGAAAGCTCATTGTGTGCGGTCCTGAAAGTTCGTTGGGGTCATGGCATGACGAGCAGATTGCCCTGTTGTCAGGGCCGCGATGCACGCTGCAGCACACCGTCATTACAACACCGTGAAATCAGCAGATGGCGTTAAAAGCGATGGCAACTTGATAGAAACCACCGTTTTGAGGTGCGCGCTCAGCAGACTTTGCGGGGCGCTCCAGCCTTGGGCAGAGCCCGGTTTCCGGTGCCTTTTTGACCCTTTTGAGGGCGTTCAGGCTCAAGAACAGGGGTTTGCACCGCAGAACCTGCGCTTTTCGATAACTCTGCAAGGCATGTGCACTGGGCACCGTATGCGGCACGATCCACGGCCTGACAGACACGCCATTTGTTGCAGCTATATAAGGCTGGCCAACGGCAGAAAACCCTCAAGCATTTGCTGCCGGTGTATCGCGCGATTTAAGCAGTAACTGTGGTCTGGCAAGCTGCCTTTTGAGGAATCTGCCGAATGCTTGAAACCCTCTTGTCACCCCTGCCAACAGATGGGATACAGCAAGCCTGCCGCATCCTTTTTATCGCCTGAACATCCTTTATGGAGGGAGACACCTCATGCTCGCTCAACAGCGCGTGGACCTTGAATACCGCCCCATGACCGAGGCCGATGTCGGCAACGCCCATGAGCTTTCCGTCGCCTTGAAGTGGCCGCACAGATTCGAAGACTGGGCCATGCTGCAACGCGTCGCCCAGGGTTTCGTCGCCCTGCACAACGGCCGCCTGGTCGGCAGCGCCTTTGCTTGCCATCAGGGCGAGTTCTCCACGATTGGTCTGGTAATCGTCAGTGATGATTATCAAGGCAAGGGCATTGGCCGCAAGTTGATGGAGATGGCCGTGGGTTGCATACCGCCGCGTACCGCAGTCCTCAACGCCACCGTGGCAGGCGCCCCGCTATACGCCAAGATGGGCTTCGTCAGCTTCGGCGCAGTCTCGCAATTCCAGGGCCAGGCACAACAGCCAGCACCGACTGACCTGAAAGCAGGTGAAACCTGCCGCGCATTGAGCGAAGCGGATCACGCCCGCGTTGTGGAACTGGCCAGTGCGGGCACGGGCATGGACCGCAGCGTCACGCTGGGCGATGTGCTCAACGACATCGAACACGCGGTCGGTATCGAGCGCGACGGCACGCTTCGGGCGTTTGCCACGCTGCGTGCATTTGGCCGCGGCCTGAGCATCGGACCGGTTGTCGCCGAGAACGAAGATCAAGCAAAACACATGATCGAACAGTTACTGGCCAAAGTGCCTTACGCCTTTGTGCGCATCGACATCCCGAGCGACTGTAATCTGGCTGATTGGCTGGAAGACGCTGGCCTGAAACGCGTCGATACGGTCACGTCCATGAGCATGGGCAAGATCCCTACACCTTCCCAGGGCGTGCGTCAGTTCGCACTGATTACCCAGGCCATCGGCTGATCGCCCAGAGACCCACACCATGACTCATCCATCTGTCCTGCTGCTGGCCAGTGCTGATAACAGCCCGGTCGCTACCGAGTTCACCACTGGCCCTGTCGACGCCAACGACCCTTTCAGCGAAGGCCGCCGCACGGCCTTCATCGACGATCAGGGCATCGCCGCCGGTGTCGTTCATTTCGGGGCCACGCTGTCGGTAGACGCGTATCCCTACACTGAGATGCTGGTCGTGCATCGCGGCAGCGTCACCCTACGTTCAGGTGAAGAGAGCTTCACTTTCGGTACTGGCGACAGCGCCGTGATCGGCCGTGGCACTCAGGTCCATATCGACGCCCAGCCTGACAGCCTCTGGGCGTTCTGCGTGGCCACGCAGGCCACCGGGCCGGACAAGCCGGGCGTCACACCGCTCGACCGCCTCGCCACGCTCACGCCGTCATCGCCGCCGGACCCGGCGATCATGATCAGCGCGCTGCCACAGTGCCGCAGCAACAATATCTTCGAGGACACGGCCAGCAGCTTGCGCATCGGCGTCTGGGATTCGACCCCTTATGAGCGCATCTCACGTCCGCACAGGATTCACGAGCTCATGAACCTGATCGAAGGCAGCGTGACGCTGGATGTCGAAGGCGGCACCGCTGTCGTCGTCCAGCCGGGCGACACCGTCTTCGTGGCGCAGGGCGCGCCTTGCAAATGGACCAGCACCCACTACGTGCGCAAGTTCTACGCAGTGACCTGATGCCAGAGCCGCGCTCTTCAATCCCCTTGAAGGGCGCGGCAGTTGCCGACTACTTTCGGCCGCGCAGTTAATCGGTTTGTCTGCTGTCAGGCAAGTATAAAATCTTTATTTCAGCCCTGCTTAATCAATACATTGATAAGTGCTTGCCTTGCTTTGAATTTCTGATAAAACAGAGCCACGACCAAAAACAGTAACGACTTTTATCCACTAATGATTCACGCTTCCTACAGCGTGAATTTAATTTTCCTACACACTCAAACCGGACATTCGCTATCTGACCTGCGCGAGCCTTTCGCGAACTTGAATACCCCCTCCTTTTATCTTTAACGGGACGATATACATCGGCCGCGGATAACCGTTGCTGAAATTCGTCTTCAGCTTGATTGATTAAAAAAACATGAAGTTAATCGTTTAATCCAAGGAGCTTTATCCATGAAATCTTCCAAACTTTTGTCAGCAACTATTGCTGCCGCTACTCTTTGCGTCTCCGCCGCAGCCTACGCAGGCCCACCGGTTGCGGTAACGTTTAAAAACCTCAGCGGCGAAGCCGCGGAGTACATAGCGGTTACCCGAAATGAAATGTCTACGCAGATGAATGCGAAAACCCCGATTGCACTTGAGGTCAAAGCGGGTGGTACAAACACGTATACCGTGCAAAGTACGATCTCTCCTGATACAAGTTACGCCAGTGTCCGCTACGTGATCGGTTCCAAAGTCTGTGTATTCTCGACGACCTTTATCAAAAGTTCCGGTGCAGGTGGAGTGAGGGTACCTAAATGGACCCGGACAGCGACGCCTGGCGGTGGGGCCATTTGTACGGCAACTTCCAGAGTGAGCAACCTGTCCACTTCTGCTTGGGCGGCAGAATTCACCATGAAGTAAGCGCAACAATGCGTACGCATCAAACGTTGATGTGTACGCACATGAACCCGGTTCAAGCTTGGTCAGAACAGGCCGATACAATGTGGAAGTTAACGCCATGGACCCGGCGCACACTGCGAGGACGCAGGCATGCTTGATACCCCTATACTCTCAAACGTCAGCACCTATCCCTTAGCCAGTGCTACTGTAGAAAAGGCTTCTGCAGTCAACATAGCTACCGCCCCTGAAAGTGCTCTTATCACCACCGCACACTTGGACAGGGCCACACTCTCCACCGTGGCGCGCCAAATCAGTGATAGTGTCGTACGCGCAGAAATCCGTGACACGCGTCTCAGCTTCAAAGAGCTGGGCGCCTTGGCAAAAGACATCATCGACAAGATTGCGGGCCCCCACTATTACGCCAACCGTGCGAAGAACGATGCGGAGATTCCGGATACGGATGATCCTGTGCGTCTGGAGCGGGCGAGACAGGCCACTCGGTTTGAACATGGAGCAGGACACAATCCATTCGCCGGCCTGTCTCAGGATCAACTGAGGTTGATCATGTACGACGAAGGAGGCGCTTTTACGATCAATGAAAGAAGCGCAGCCTTTTCAGAAAACCACGCACAACAGGAAATCTGGAACAAAGCCATCAGCAAACGGTACATAGATGAATACAACGAAACGGGCAAAAGCACCCAGACGCTACTCATGATTCTGGCTCATTACAACGAGCTGCCACCGATAGAAAAAGCCCGGTATCCGGCAAACTATGTTGCCAATTTGACTTCAGGTGACAACTCAGCCCTTCAGATCTTCAATAGTCGGAGTAACCGGAATAACCCCGACATCTCGTCAGGAGGCATCGGCACGCAGCATGACGGACAGACCTGACCGATACGAAAACCTGAGTGCTGACGAGGACGATGTATCGTTTCGTGTCGGACGACGCAAGCCACGGCTGATCTCTACGCTTCAGCGTAATCTACTGGTTACTCTGGTGCTGATGGGGCTGGGGGGCTACGGCGTGTTTCATTACACCCATACGCCCGAACGAATCGTCGCCGACACGCCAACGCCTCATGCGCCGTCAGCGCTACCCGTGGCGGCCGAACAACTGGCACCCGCTGAAACGCTGCCGCGACCTCAGCCGCTTGCCGATTGCCTGGGCCCTGACAGACTGATCGATGACGCGGTCATCGCCTGCCGGTTTGGGCAACGCCCGCAAGTGGCTCATGATCCAGATGCACAAGGCATGGTCTCGGCCCAGTACCTGGGCCAGTATCAGGCTGATCGGCGCACTTCTGCGCAACGGGCCGTGAAACAGTCGGCGCCTGATTCAGCTGTCGTGTGGCAATGGGATAGAAAGCGTACTTACGTGGCCGCCTGGACCGTTACCGACAATCGCATCGATGGCAGCAGTGTCTGCGGCAATCTGCGCAGGGGTTCGATTGACTATCGGGAGTGCCGCAAAGGCGCCAAGGTGTATTTCAAAGAGCAGTGCAGAACCAGGTCTGACTCGGTTGCGCGTCAGCGCTACTGCAGTGCTGCGAACGGGTTCAGTCCGCTGGGCTGAACCCGCATTTGGCGAAATCAGGCTGTCAGGCTCAGCCTGTAGAACTTGCTGTCCACTGCCATGAGCGGAAAGCTTTCAGGCAGGTTTTCCTTGGCCACTTCGCTGAAGCCGTGCTTCTCATAAAAGCGATGCGCGGCGAGGAATTTGTCAGTGGTGCCCAGCAAGACATCACTGATGCCTTTGGCTATGGCGTCTTCGATCAGGCGATTCAGCAGTTTTGCCGCCACTCCGTGCTCCCGCCCCCTGAACGGCGCAGCAACGAACATCTTGCGCAGCGCGGCCTGGCCCGCCCCGATGTCCTTGAGCCCGACAGTGCCGATGACCCTGTCGCCAAGGCTGGCTACCCAGAAATCACCCATCCCGCTTTGGTAAAACAACGGAATCGCTTTCAGGTCCGGCTGGTCCGCCGCCGTTATGGCGATCCCGAACTCCTCACTCTGGATTGGCAGAATGACGTCCAGCACACCCTGCTGGTCATTCGGCTCAAAGCGTCTTATCTGAATCCCGGTCTCATTCACCGCACCGCTCCTTGTCATCATTTGATACAGGAAACAGTATCGCGGACAAGCAAACGCCCCGACAAGTCGAGGCGTTTGCTGAAGCATTTTCAAGCGCTGCGCCAGGACGCAGCCTCAAAGATGTTTAATTACAACTTCGGGCCGGCAGCCTTGATGGCCTCGCTCACTTCGAACTTCTTGAAGTTCTCGATGAACAGACTTGCCAATGCTTTGGCAGCTTCATCGTAAGCGGCCTTGTCAGCCCAGGTGTTGCGTGGGTTGAGCAGGTTGGTGTCAACGCCTGGTACCGACTTCGGTACGTCGAGGTTGATGGTATCCAGGTGCTCGGTTTCAGCACCGATCAACGCGCCGCTCTGAATGGCTGCAATAACGCCACGAGTGGTCGGGATGTTGAAGCGCTTGCCAACGCCATAGCCGCCACCGGTCCAGCCAGTATTGACCAGGTAGACCTTGGAGCCGAAGCCACGGATGCGCTTGATCAGCAGGTCCGCGTAAACGCCAGCCGGACGTGGGAAGAACGGCGCGCCGAAGCAGGTGGAGAAGGTGGACTTGATACCCGAACCCGAGCCCATCTCAGTCGAACCGACCAGCGCGGTGTAACCCGACAGGAAGTGGTATGCAGCCTGCTCTTCACTGAGGATCGACACAGGCGGCAGAACGCCGGTCAGGTCGCAGGTCAGGAAAATCACGGCATTTGGCTCGCCGCCGAGGTTTTTCTCGGCACGTTTTTCGATCAGCTCACGCGGGTAGGCCGCACGGCTGTTCTGGGTCAGGCTGCTGTCTGCGTAATCAGCTTTCTTGTTGGCGTCCAGAACGACGTTTTCCAGAACGGCGCCGTGCTGAATGGCTTTCCAGATCACCGGCTCGTTCTTCTCGGACAAGTCGATGCACTTCGCGTAGCAGCCGCCTTCGATGTTGAAGACAACATTTTCGCCCCAGCCGTGCTCGTCGTCGCCGATCAGGTAACGGCTCTCGTCGGCTGACAGGGTGGTCTTGCCGGTGCCGGACAGGCCGAAGAACAACGTCACGTCGCCCTCTTCACCCATGTTGGCCGCGCAGTGCATCGGCAGAACGTCAACTGCTGGCAGCAGGAAGTTCTGAACCGAGAACATGGCCTTCTTCATTTCGCCGGCATAACGCATGCCTGCGATCAGCACCTTGCGGGCTTCGAAGTTGATGATGACGGTGCCGTCGGAGTTGGTGCCGTCACGCTCCGGGTCGCAAACGAACCAGGGGGCGTTCTGGATTTCCCACTCATCCTTGCCTGCCGGGTTGTACTGTTCAGGGTTGATGAACAGGCAACGACCGAACAGGTTGTGCCAGGCAGTCTCGGTGGTCATCTTGACCGGCAGGTAGTGCGCCGGATCTGAGCCTACATGAACGTGGGAAACGAAGCGCTCGCGCTCGGCCAGGTAAGCGCCGACACGGTTCCACAAGGCGTCGAATTTCTCGGACGGAAACTTGCGGTTGATCGGACCCCAGGCGATTGCATCCTGAGTGCCAGGCTCTTCAACGATGAAACGATCGACCGGCGAACGGCCAGTACGATGGCCTGTCTGCACAACCAGTGCGCCAGTGTCGGAAAGTTCGCCTTCGTTACGGGCAAGGGCTTCCTTGACCAGTTCGTCGGTGCTCAGATCGGTGTACACAGCGTTGTTGGTTTGCGTCATGAGGTTCCCCGTCGGCCGGTGGCCGAGTGCTCCAAACGGTTTTGTAGTAAAAAAACAACCACTACTACAGCGTAAAAGTGGGCCGGATTATGCCAGAAATGCCCAGAAATGGTAGGACCCTCCTGTCAGAACAGCATTACAGGGGCCCACACCGTGTTCTGGGGCTGTTTCTGTCCCGATTAATGACGCGTGTCAGATGGCGAATCGACACCGCCGCCAGCAAACAGCTGGGCGACGTCAGTGGCATCGAACAGGTAACGCTCGTTGCAGAACTGGCAATCGATCTCGATTGTGCCGTTATGCTCGATCACCAGTTGCTGCGCGTCCTCCAGCCCAAGACTGACCAGCGCGTTGGCAGAGCGTTCACGTGAGCAACTGCAGCGGAAGCAGATGGGCTGTACGTCAAACAGACGCACAGGGTCTTCGTGATACAGGCGATGCAGGATGGTTGCATTGTCAAGGCTGAGCATTTCCTCAGCGGAGAGCGTGCTGGCCAAGGTCACCACATGCTCCCAACTGGCGTCGCGCTCTTCGGGATCCGGGATCTGCGCCGCTGGCAGCTGTTGCAACAGCAGGCCACGGGCGCGCTGACCATCGGCCTTGAGCCAAAAGCGTGTGCCCAACTGCTCGGACATCACGAAATAGCTCGACAGGCTTTCGGAAAGATCGACGCCGTCCAGCGCCACGATGCCCTGATAACGCTTGCCCTGGCGCGGATCAATGGTCAGCGTCAGCGAACCTTCGGGCATCAGGTCTTGCAGGCCCGCATCAGGCGTGATCAGCGACTCTTCGTAGCGGGCAATGCCGCGAAGTTCGCGTTCGCTGGAGCACTCGACCATCAATAGCGGTACTGCACCACTGGAGCGCGCCTGAAGAATCAGCAAGCCTTCGAACTTGAGGGTGCCCACCAGCAGAGCCGCGGCCGCCATCAGCTCGCCGAGCAACTGAGCGACAGGTTCAGGGTAGGTATGTTTGGCAAGCACTTCGGCATAGCTGCGCTCAAGTACTACCAGCTCTCCGCGAACGTCGCTTTCATCGAACATGAAGCGCTGGGTGAAATCGTTTTCTGATAAATCATGCATAAGAAGAGGGTATCTGAAGTGATGACAATGGATGGCGGCGGCGCATACAGCGCCGCCCGAAGCTGGAACAGGGTGAGTGCCATGTCGTTTGACAGGCATTTTAGGAGCTATCCCGCACTCTTCCAAGCCGGGCGGCGTTTCGCCTTGCTCAGGACAACGGCGACAAGTTGTCTTGCAGGCGCATCATTCGCTGTGCTGACCGCCGCGAAAATCGAATAATTGGCGGCGTTGTTTCTTGGTCGGACGTCCATCTGTGGTGACGCCGAGGTTGCCTGCCTTGCGCTGAGCAGCCGCATTTTCACGCTTGACGATGCTTTCCGGCGTTTCACGGTAAAGGGTCTGCGCCTCTGGCGCACCGCGCCGAACTATCGACAACGCCTCGACCACAACAGTACGTTCGTCGAACCCCATGCGAATCTGAAACTCATCGCCGACACGCGGTTCCTTGCCGGGCTTGCAACGTTCGCCGCGGCAGTGCACCTTGCCACTTTCTATTGCCGCCTTGGCCAAAGCGCGCGTCTTGAAAAAGCGTGCAGCCCAAAGCCATTTGTCCAAACGGACCTTGTCGTCTTCCTCTGGCTTTTGAGCCATATGAATTCCTCATTAGTGTGACAGTCAGAACTTTACTAGGCTCGACGCGAAAAGCGACTGCCCCCGGTCGCCAATTTTTGCCTGCCTCCACAAACATGAAGTAACCGATCCGTGCTTGTCAAAATCAGCCATCACCCGTTTAAAAGCTCTCACCTCATATGGAGTGCGATGTGACAGAATTTCCAGCTTCATTAACCGCACCCAGAAAAGGGTGCGAGGGTTGTGTCGGCAGTCCGCCGCTCAGCTTCTCGTTCGACTACGCGTACCAGCCTATCGTCAATCTGCGCGACCAGACGGTTTTCGCTCACGAAGCGCTCGTGCGCGGCCCGAACGGTGAAGGCGCCCATTCCGTGCTCAGCCAGGTCACCGACCATAACCGTTACCGCTTCGATCAGGCGTGCCGTACCACGGCCATTGCCGGTGCTGCGCGGCTGGGCATGAACGAACGCTTATCCATCAATTTTTTACCCAACGCCGTTTATCGCCCCGAGCTGTGTATCCGCAGCACGCTGGAGGCTGCCAAAGAGCATAACTTTCCGATTGATCGATTGATTTTCGAGACCATAGAAAGCGAACATGTCGATAACCACGGGCATTTGAGCAATATCCTGCGTGAATACCGTGAGTTCGGCTTCATGACCGCCATCGATGACTTCGGGGCGGGCTATTCGGGCCTGAGCCTGCTGGCCGACTTCCAACCCGACCTGATAAAACTCGACATGAATCTTATCCGTGATATCCATCGTGATCGCGCGCGTCAGGCTATTGTTCGTGCTGTTGTCACAATGTGTTCGGACTTGGAGATTAAAGTCATCGCTGAAGGCATAGAACACAGCGAGGAACGTGATTTTCTCGCCGATTGCGGCATTTTCCTGATGCAGGGCTACTGGTTCGCCAAGCCTGCATTCAAGGCCTTGGCTCAGGTCAGCCCTGACGCCTGGCAGTAGTCCTTAGAAGTACGGAATCGCATTGAAGACATTCGATCATCTGACAGTTATCGGCCTGCGCGAGTGGGTGGCGCTGCCCGACTTGGGGGTGGCAGGCCTACGGGCAAAGATCGACACCGGTGCGAGCACGTCCAGCCTGCACGCCACCGAGATCGAGCCTTTTGAACGAGACGGCCAGAAGTGGGTCCGTTTCAACGCACACCTGGGGACTGTAGTCCAACTGCGGCATCGTCGATGCGAGGCACAACTGGTAGCGATGAAGACCATCAAAAGCTCCAACGGACAGGCACAGGTGCGCTACGTTATTCGCACCACGCTGGCCCTGGGTGATCGTATCTGGCCAGTCGAGTTCACGCTGGCCTGCCGCAAATCGATGCGTTATCGGTTGCTGCTGGGTTCAAACGCCTTGATTGACGGCCAATTGGTGGTTAATCCGGGCATAACTTATGTACAAGACAAGCCGGTGTTCCCGGCCTCTACTTCCTCAGGTGCTGCATGAAGATCGCTGTGCTCTCGCGTAATCCGCGTTTGTATTCCACCCGTCGTCTGGTCGAAGCTGGTATCGAGCGTGGCCATGAGATGGTGGTGATCGACACCCTGCGCGCCTATATGAACATCGCAAGTCATAAGCCGCAGATCCATTATCGCGGCAAGCCGCTGGAAGGCTTCGATGCGGTGATCCCTCGCATCGGTGCTTCAGTGACGTTCTATGGCTGTGCGGTGTTGCGCCAGTTTGAAATGATGGGCGTATTTCCGCTCAACGAATCTGTTGCCATTGCGCGCTCGCGGGACAAGCTGCGCTCGCTGCAGTTGCTGTCGCGACGCGGGATAGGGCTGCCGGTCACGGGCTTTGCCCACTCGCCGGACGACATCCCTGACCTGATCCAGATGGTCAATGGCGCACCGCTGGTCATCAAGGTGCTGGAAGGTACTCAGGGGATCGGGGTGGTGCTGTGCGAGACCGCCACGGCGGCCGAGTCAGTGATTGAAGCCTTTATGGGCCTTAAGCAGGACATCATGGTTCAGGAGTACATCAAAGAGGCCGGAGGCGCTGATATTCGCTGTTTCGTGGTCGGCGACAAGGTCATCGCATCCATGAAGCGTCAGGCCAAGCCGGGCGAGTTCCGCTCCAACCTGCACCGGGGCGGCAGTGCGAGCCTGATCAAGATCACCCCGGAGGAACGCATGACCGCGTTGCGTGCAGCCAAGGTCATGGGGCTGAGCGTGGCCGGTGTAGACATCCTGCGCTCCAACCATGGTCCACTGGTGATGGAGGTCAACTCGTCGCCAGGCCTGGAAGGTATCGAAGTCACCACCAGCAAAGACGTCGCTGGCATGATCATCGAATACCTCGAAAAAAACAGCGGCCCGCACATGACTCGCACCAAAGGCAAAGGCTGACATCCACAAGAGCCGGCTTACTGACGAAGAGGCCGGCATATCCGCTGTAAATACGCTTCCTGAAGACAAGCTTCGCCAGCAAGGCAGCATGCAGTTGCTCGCAGTTGCCCCTCAGGAAGCACCGCTACACCGCGTCCCTCGGCAGCATCAGCCCCAACGGCAAGCGCACTCGCGCCTCCAGACCACCACCCGAACGATTCCTCAGCTCCACATTACCGCCGTGCATGGCGGCGATGCGTTTGACGATGGCCAGCCCCAGACCAGTCCCCTTGCCGCTACGGGCACGATCCCCACGAATGAACGGGTTGAAGATGGTGTCCAGCTCCGAAGGATCGATACCGGCGCCACGGTCCAGCACACTCAACACCACATAGGGCGCGTTCCGGTCGCCCGATACGTAAGCTGCCACTTCGACGCCGTTGCCCGCGTGATGCTTTGCATTGCCGATCAGGTTGGTCAAAAGACGCTTCATCGAAACCCGTCGCAACGGAAACGGCGGGATAGGTTCCAGACACAACCGGATCGTGTCTTCAGCGCTGTTGAAGGGCTCGACGACGTCACGTACCAGATCGCCGAGGTCCACTTCTTCTATCTCTTCATCACGACCGTCACGGATGAACGCCAGGAACTGGTCGAGAATCGCATCCATGTCCTCGATGTCACGCACCATACCTTCGGTGAATTCGTTGTCGCTCATCAGCTCCAGTGACAGCCGCAAACGCGTCAGCGGCGTTCGCAGATCGTGTGACACGCCCGCCAGCATCAATTCGCGCTCCTGACCCGCTTGTTCCACGTCTTCGGCCATCTGGTTGAAGGCCCGGTACACCTCGGTCATCTCGCTGGGTGTATCACTGACCGGCAGACGCACACTGCGCCCCTGCCCCAACTGGCGCGCAGCGAACACCAGGCGCTTGAGCGGCTGGTTCAACTGACGCACGAAGATCCAGGCGGAAGCAGTGGACAGCAAGCCGATAGCCAGGAACCAGCCGAGCACACTCCAGATTTTCTGGCCCCGCAGTGGGTGCGGGTAGAGCGGCACTTTCAGCCAGCCGTCGCCCAGGCTTGGCGCACGCACCCACAAGGCAGGCGGTGCATGAACACGCAGGCGCACCTCCGTGTCGGCACCCAGTTCGGCCTGCATCTGACGCTGATAAATTTCGCTGTAGGGCCAATGCTGTTCGCCCTCCGGCACACCGCCGCCAACTACCCGGATCAGACCCGCAGCTTCGGCAATGGCTTCGCGATCATTCTCATCGGCGGCCCAATAAGCACGCAGGGTCAGGGCAACCCCATGGCTGTACTGCCTGTCGACCAGTACGTCTTCGTTCATCAACAGGTAAACCAGCGTCAGAGCCTTGGAAAACAGCACGACGATGAGCACCAGCCAAAGGGTGCGGGAGAAAAAACTTTGCGGAAACCAGAGCGGAGTCTTCATAACTGCAGCCATATACTATGCAGGGCGAGCCAGGCTCGCAAGATTGCCGAACGCAGGCCGGAGCCAAGGGGCGAACGCAAAAAACCGGTACGTCGATAGCCTTCAGGAAGGTTATCGACGTACCGGGAGGAATTACTGTGTTCTGTTCTGACAGGCGATCTGTCAGCGGCTTCCTGCACCATCAGGAACGAACACATAGCCTACGCCCCAGACAGTCTGGATATAGCGGGGTTTGGACGGGTCCGGTTCGATCAGGCGACGCAGACGGGAAATCTGTACGTCGATGGATCGTTCCAGCGCATCCCATTCCCGACCACGGGCCAGATTCATCAGCTTGTCGCGGGTCAGTGGCTCACGCGCATGCATGACCAGCGCCTTGAGCACTGCGAATTCGCCAGTGGTCAGCATGTGCACTTCGTCGCCGCGCTTGAGTTCGCGGGTCGCCAGAGAAAGCACGTAATCCCCGAAACTCACTGACTCATCTTCGCTGCCAGGCGCGCCCGGCACCGGAGCGGCCTGACGACGCAACACCGCCTTGACGCGGGCCATCAGCTCGTCCGGGTTGAACGGCTTGGCAAGATAGTCGTCAGCGCCCAGTTCAAGGCCCTTGATGCGGCTCAGCTCATCACCCTTGGCGGTGAGCATGATGATCGGCACCTGATTGTTGGCGGCGCGCAGACGTCGGCATGCGGAAAGGCCGTCTTCCCCAGGCAGCATCAAGTCCAGTACCACAAGGTTGAATACCTCGCGGGACAACAGTCGGTCCATTTGCTCCACGTTCGCCACGGCACGGGCACGGTAGCCTTTGCTGGTGAAGAAACGTTCCAGGAGGCTGCTCAGTCCCGGATCGTCATCAACGATCAGAATTTTTTCGCCTTCAGCATTTTGTGCAGTGCTGCTCATCGGATGCTCCTTTGATCTCGGGGCGCATTATGGCGTAGCTGCGGTGATGCGCACCGTGTGCATTGTTAGCAGATTTTACTGGGGGCCACACCGCGTGTATTCGAAGCCAATTCAAGCGTACCTGACGGTCAATCCCCTAATCGGGTTCCGCTGGGTATAATGCGCCGCCCCCAAAGTCAGGCAACGCATGACTTATGGCAGTTCGCCAGCCCAGAAAATAAACATTGCGAACCGGGATCAGGCAAGGCAAGCGCCTATAGCCCAGTTTTTTGCTCACAACTCCAGGTGGTCTTATGGACAGCATCAACAGCCGCATCGCCGAAGAACTCGGCGTACGCCCACAACAGGTCGCAGCGGCCGTCGCACTACTGGATGAAGGCTCGACAGTGCCTTTCATTTCCCGTTATCGCAAGGAAGTGACCGGTAGCCTCGATGACACGCAACTGCGCCATCTGGAAGAGCGCCTGCGCTACCTGCGCGAACTGGACGATCGCCGTGTCAGCATTCTTGCCAGCATCGAAGAGCAAGGCAAGCTGACCCCGGAACTGGCCCGCGATATCAAACTGGCCGATACCAAGACCCGTCTTGAAGACCTTTACCTGCCCTATAAGCAGAAGCGCCGTACCAAAGGCCAGATCGCCCTTGAAGCTGGCCTTGGCGAACTGGCTGATGGTCTTTTCAACGACCCGGGCCTGAGCCCTGAAGCCGAAGCGGCACGCTTTGTCGATGCTGAAAAAGGTGTGGCTGACGTCAAGGCGGCGCTGGAAGGCGCCAAGTACATTCTGATGGAGCGTTTTGCCGAAGACGCGTCCCTGCTGGACAAGCTGCGTGGTTTCCTCAAGCAGGAGGCAGTGATCAGCGCACGCGTCGTCCCCGGCAAGGAAGAGGAAGGCGCCAAGTTTCGCGACTATTTCGAACACGACGAGCCGCTCAAGAGCATGCCGTCACACCGCGCACTGGCCATTTTCCGCGGCCGTAACGAAGGTTTCCTCAGTTCGGCCCTGAAAGTCGGCGAAGAACTGCCGGGCAGCATGCATCCGTGCGAGCTGATGATCGGCGAGCGCTTCGGCATCCAGAACCAGAGCCGCCCTGCCGACAAATGGCTGGCCGAAGTGGTGCGCTGGACCTGGAAGGTCAAGCTCTACAGCCACCTCGAAACCGATCTGCTGGGTGAGCTGCGCGATGGCGCAGAAACCGAAGCCATCAATGTGTTCGCCCACAACCTGCACGACCTGCTGCTGGCCGCACCGGCTGGACAGCGCGCAACACTGGGTCTGGACCCTGGCTTGCGCACCGGCTGCAAGGTCGCTGTGGTCGACGCTACTGGCAAACTGCTCGACTACGCGACTGTTTACCCACACGTACCCAAGAACCAGTGGGACCAGACCATCGCCGTGCTGGCTGCGTTGTGCGCCAAGCACTCGGTCGACCTGATCGCCATCGGTAACGGCACGGCCAGCCGTGAGACCGACAAACTGGCGGCTGAGCTGATCAAAAAATATCCAGGTCTGAAAATGACCAAGGTCATGGTTTCCGAGGCGGGCGCTTCGGTGTACTCGGCTTCCGAATTGGCGGCCAAGGAATTCCCGGATCTGGACGTCTCGATCCGTGGTGCGGTGTCCATTGCCCGTCGCTTGCAGGACCCGCTGGCCGAACTGGTAAAAATCGATCCGAAATCCATCGGTGTCGGTCAGTACCAGCATGACGTGTCGCAGCTGAAGCTGGCGCGCGGCCTGGACGCGGTGGTCGAAGACTGTGTGAACGCCGTGGGCGTCGACGTCAACACCGCCTCGGTCGCTCTGCTGGCGCGTATTTCCGGCCTGAACACCACACTGGCCCAGAATATCGTGGCTCATCGCGACGAAAACGGTGCCTTCAAGACCCGTGCATCGCTGAAGAAAGTCAGCCGTCTGGGCGAAAAAACCTTCGAACAGGCCGCAGGTTTCCTGCGTGTCATGAATGGCGACAACCCGCTGGACTCCTCAGCCGTTCACCCGGAAGCCTACCCGCTGGTGCAGCGCATTGCGGCGGAAACCGACCGTGATATCCGTTCGCTGATCGGTGACGCCAGCTTTCTCAAGCGTCTGGACCCGAAAAAATTCACTGACGAAACCTTTGGTTTGCCGACCGTGACCGACATTCTGCAGGAGCTTGAAAAACCGGGCCGCGATCCGCGTCCAGAATTCAAGACCGCTGAATTCCAGGACGGCGTCGAAGACCTCAAGGACCTGCAACTGGGGATGATCCTCGAAGGCGTCGTGACCAACGTCACCAACTTCGGTGCGTTCGTCGACATCGGCGTGCATCAGGACGGTCTGGTGCACATTTCGGCACTGTCCGAGAAGTTCATCAAGGACCCGCGTGAAGCCGTGAAAGCAGGCGATGTGGTGAAAGTGAAAGTCATGGAAGTCGACATTCCGCGCAAGCGCGTGGGCCTGTCGATGCGCATGAGTGACACGCCCGGAGAGAAAATCGACGGCGCTCGCGGTGCACGTCCAGGTTCGGCACCGCGCCAGCAGAACAGTGCCCCGCGCAAGGAAACCACTGCGCCAGCCCCGGCCAACAACGCCATGGCTTCGCTGTTCGCCAATGCCAAACAACTGAAGAAGCGCTGATGGATATTCCTGACGACCTGATCCACAGTGCCTATTTCAAGATGCTGGGCTGCGAGCTGCGTCGCCTGGACACGGGCGTTGCCGAAGTTGCATTGCCGCTGGAGGCGCATTTGCGCAACCGCGGCAACGTGATGCATGGCGGGGCAATATTCAGTCTGGTCGATATCAGCATGGGGCTGGCCTGTTCCAGCTCCCACGGCTTTGATCAGCGCAGCGTCACCATCGAGTGCAAAATCAACTATGTGCGCGGTGTTTCCGAAGGCGAAGTGTTGTGCATCGCCAAGGTGCTGCACGCAGGACGCAGAACACTGGTCGTCGAGGCGGAAGTCGTTCAGGGCGACAAGCTCGTCGCCAAGGCTCAGGGCACTTTCGCCGTCCTCTAGACGGCGGCGAGCGTGAACAAGAGCAATCGCTGTGAACGGAACCTAGCTGTACGGGCCTGATTTGGGTTAATTTCGGCACCATTAGCGTGGTGCCGAGTCCATTTGGGTGGTACGACGAAGAGCAGTGATCGTGAACCGGCGTTAAAGACCCCAACCAGGCGACAACGCCAGTTCCTTTCTTCACCCTTGTAGACCGTCATGTCCACCCCCATATCGGGGCGACCGATGCGTGAAGGATTCCACCTTGAGCGAACTTTTAAACCGTCGTCTGGCTTTGCTGGGCGAGCGCAACAACCTCTCTCTGCTGGAGCAGTGCCTGCACGGTATCGAGCGCGAATGCCTGCGCGTCACCGAGCAGGCGCAACTGGCACAGACCCCTCATCCCTACGCTCTCGGCGCAGCGCTGACCAATGGCCTGATCACCACCGATTATTCCGAATCGCTGCTGGAGTTCATCACTCCGGCATTGAAGGACCCTGCCGAGACCCTCGACAGCCTCGACAGGATTCACCGCTTTGCCTACAGCAAACTGGACGGCGAACTGCTGTGGAGCCCGTCGATGCCTTGCCCGCTGCCGGACGAAGAACATATTCCGATCGCGTATTACGGCACCTCGAACATCGGCAAACTCAAGTACGTGTACCGCAAGGGTCTGGCGCTGCGCTACGGCAAGACCATGCAGTGCATTGCCGGCATTCACTACAACTTCTCGTTGCCTGAGGATGCCTGGGCCCTTCTCAAGCAGACCGAGGATTTTGCCGGTGATGCACGGGATTACCAGTCGCACTCCTACATCGCGCTGATCCGCAACTTCCGCCGCTACAGCTGGCTGCTGATGTACCTGTTTGGTGCCTCGCCAGCACTGGATGCGGGCTTCCTGCGAGGTCGTGCGCACACGCTCGAACAGTTTGATGCCGACACGCTGTATCTGCCCTACGCCACAAGCCTGCGCATGAGCGACCTGGGCTACCAGAGCAATGCCCAGGCCGATCTGACGCCGTGCTACAACGACCTGATCAGTTACACCGACAGCCTGCGCAAGGCGGTGGCGACGCCGTACGCGCCTTACGTCAACGTCGGCACGCATGACCAGAATGGTGAGTGGGTGCAGCTCAACACCAACGTGCTGCAGATCGAAAACGAGTACTACTCCAATATTCGTCCCAAGCGCGTTACCTACACCGGCGAGCGGCCTATTCAGGCACTGATGTCGCGCGGCGTGCAGTACGTTGAAGTCCGCTGTCTGGACATCAACCCGTTCCTGCCGACCGGCATCAGCCTGGAGCAGTCGCGCTTCATCGACGCCTTCGTGCTGTATTGCGCGCTGGAAGAAAGCCAGCAACTGGCCGGACACGAGTGCTCCAATGCAGGCTCGAATTTCCTGACCGTGGTCAAGGAAGGACGTCGTCCAGGGCTGGATCTGCTGCGCAACGACGCGCCGATTTCCCTCAAGGCCTGGGCAACCGAGCTGCTGGAAAAGATCGCACCCATTGCGCGATTGCTTGATCAGGCCCAAGGCATCGACGAACACGTCAAATCGATTGCCGCGCAACAGGCCAAGGTCGACGATACGTCGCTGACGCCGTCTGCGCAGGTATTGGCCAGCATGAACGAACACGGCGAAGGCTTTACTGCATTCTCTTTGCGCCAGAGCCATGTGCATGCCGAGTATTTCCGCAGCAACCCGCTGAGCGCTGCCGATCAGGCGCATTTCGAAGAACTGGCGAAAAACTCGATCGCAGAACAGGCCGAGCTGGAAGCTACCGAGGAAATAGTCGACTTCGATACGTTTGTCGGGTCGTATCAGGCCAGCATTCTGTCGATCAGTAACTGATCAGCATGCCTGGCGTAGACGTTCAACTCCTGTCGCTGAACGTCCCTCTCTGAGCACCCCTGAACGGGAGCGAGCACGCTTGCTCCCGCGGGGTCACCCCTTACGCAGATCAGATCGACTTTTCGAAAATCTTCGAATTGCGCTGGTAGTTATATAACGACGCGCGCGCGCTCGGCAGCCGGTCTACGCTGCTCGGCTCGAAACCGCGCTCGCGGAACCAGTGCGCGGTGCGTGTGGTGAGGACGAACAGGGTCTTGAGGCCCAGCGCCCGGGCACGGTTTTCAATGCGCTCCAACAGCTCGTCACCTCGTCCGCCATGGCGATATTCTGGATTGACCGCCAGACACGCCAGCTCACCGGCCTGTGAATCCGCTATCGGGTACAGGGCGGCGCAGGCAATGATCAGGCCTTCACGCTCGACCACGCTGAACTGAGTGATTTCGCGCTCCAGCACCTCGCGGGAACGACGCACCAGAATGCCTTGCTCTTCGAGCGGCGTGATCAGGTCCATCAGGCCGCCCACATCTTCGATGGCTGCTTCACGGACCAGCTCGAATTGCTCTTGCGCCACCAGCGTACCGCCGCCGTCACGGGTGAACAGCTCGGTCAGCAGCGCGCCATCTTCGGCGTAGCTGACGATATGGCTGCGGCCCACACCACCACGGCAGGCCTCGGCGGCCGCGTCCAGCAGTTCCGCCTGATAGTTGCTGCCCAGTCGCTGCAAGTGCGCTGGCACCTGCTGCGGACGCAACTCACGCACCAGTCGGCCCTGCTCGTCCAGCAAGCCGGTCTCAGCGCCGAACAGCAGCAGTTTGTCTGCGGCCAGATCGATGGCGGCACGGGTCGCCACGTCTTCACACGCCAGGTTGAAAATCTCGCCGGTCGGCGAATAACCCAACGGCGACAGCAGCACGATATGCCGCTCGTCCAGCAAGCGGTTGATACCCTTGCGGTCGACCCGCCGCACTTCGCCGGTGTGCTGATAATCAACGCCTTCAAGCACGCCGATAGGGCGGGCGGTCACCACGTTGCCGCTGGTCACGCGCAGACGCGAGCCCTGCATGGGCGATGCCGCCATGTCCATCGACAGCCGCGCTTCGATGGCGATGCGCAACTGGCCAACAGCGTCGATCACGCACTCGAGGGTTTCGGTGTCAGTGATACGCATGTCGCGATGGAAGCGCGGAGTGATGCCACGCTGCACCAGACGGCTTTCGATCTGCGGGCGCGAACCGTGGACCAGCACCAGCCGAACACCAAGACTGTGCAGCAGCACCAGGTCGTGGACGATATTGCCGAAGTTGGGGTGCGCAACGCCGTCACCAGGCAGCATGACCACGAAGGTGCAGTCACGGTGGGCATTGATATAAGGAGACGCATGGCGAAGCCAGTTGACGTATTCGGGCATGACAACAAGAGCCTGTAGAAAAAATGGACGAAGGACAGAAACACGCACGACCTTGTGGTGGTTATCGTCGTAACAGGCTTGGCAACACGCGCAATCTCCTTGTATTCGGGATGTTCTCGTCCTGACTCACTGCGGTGTCAGGCAATAATGTTCGATCAGTTGGCGTAACAGACGCACTGTAGGGTCAAGACGTGACATTTCGAGGTATTCCCCCGGCTGATGCGCGCAGGCAATGTCGCCTGGGCCCAGCACCAGCGTCTCGCAGCCAAGGCGCTGAAGATAAGGCGCTTCGGTACCAAATGCTACTGCCGCCGCCGTATGACCGGTCAGACGCTCTGCAACCCGCACAAGTTCAGCGTCGGCGCTCTGTTCGAACGGGGCGCACTCGGGGAACAGCGGTGCGTAATCGATCTGCACCTGATGCAGTTCGGCCAGCGGCTGCAGCTTCTGGCGGATGGCTGAGCGCAGCACGTCCGGGTCCATGCCAGGCAGAGGCCGCAGGTCGAACTCCAGTGAGCACTGGCCGCAGATCCGGTTGGGGTTGTCACCACCATGAATGCACCCCAGGTTCAGCGTCGGCTGTGGCACGGTGAATTGCGGGTTGCGGTACTCCAACTGCCATTGCTTGCGCAGGCCCTTGAGCTCGCTGATCGCATCATGCATCGCTTCCAGCGCGCTATGGCCCAGGCTTGGGTCGGAAGAATGGCCGCTGCGCCCGAGAATATCGATGCGCTCCATCATCACGCCTTTGTGCATGCGAATCGGCTTGAGCCCGGTCGGCTCGCCGATTACCGCAGCACGGCCCAACGGCCGACCTGCTTCTGCCAGCGCACGGGCGCCCGCCATCGAGCTTTCTTCATCGCAGGTGGCGAGGATCAGCAGCGGTTGCTTGAACGGCTGCCCGATCAGCCCGCGTACCGCTTCGATGATCAACGCAAAGAATCCTTTCATGTCGCAGCTGCCCAGCCCGACCCACCGGCCGTCGACTTCAGTCAGTTTCAGAGGGTCGGTTTTCCACAGCGCTTCATCGAAGGGCACCGTGTCGCTGTGACCCGCCAGCACCAGCCCGCCGGGACCTGTGCCAAACGTCGCCAGCAAATTGAACTTGCCGGGCGATATTTGCTGGATATCACAGGCAAAGCCCAGATCGCCGAGCCAAGTCGCCAAAAGGTCGATGACTGGACGATTGGTCTGATCAAGGGAAGGTTGGGTGCAGCTTACCGACGGCGCAGCGATCAAGGCTGCAAACTGGTCTTTCATGGACGGCAAGGGCATGGACGCTTCCTGTAATAGGCTCGATACACGACCCATCATAGGGCCATAGCGACTCAGGAATAAACCGTTACGGGCCATGTCCTGTACACTGCCGACCTCAGCAGCCGTTCAATCATTGGCTGCGCTCCCGTTATCAGTAACAGCGTTTGGATTCCCCCGGCCATGCAAAAAGAAACAGAAATCAAACTCCGCGTCAGCCGCGAGACCCTCGCTGCACTGCGCGAACACCCTTTGCTGAAGAAGCGCAACAAGAGTGGCTGGGAGCGCCTTGAGCTGTCGAACCAGTACTTCGATACCCCTGAGCGGGAACTGGCCTACGCCAAGGTTGCCCTGCGCATCCGCCGCGACGGTGACCAGATCATCCAGACCCTGAAAACCCGCGGCCAAAGCGTGGCCGGTCTGTCCGAGCGCAACGAGTACAACTGGGACTTGCCCAAGGCCAAGCTGGACTTAAAGAAGCTCGAAGGCGATTGCTGGCCCGAGCAACTGGCCGAGCTGGACAAGAAAACCATCAAGCCGCTGTTCACCACCGATTTCGTCCGCGAAAAGGCCGAAATCGCCTGGGGCCGTGGCAAGACCAAGGTCGTGATCGAAGCCGCACTGGACCTGGGCCACGTCGTGGTCGGCAAGCAGAAAGAAGAAATCTGCGAGCTCGAGCTGGAATTGCGCGAAGGCGACCCGGCTGCGCTGCTGGAACTGGCCGCTGAACTGGCCGCAACCCTGCCGTTGATGCCCTGCGATATCAGCAAGGCGGAGCGCGGCTACCGCCTGTTCGATGCCAACAGCTACTCGCTGAGCCTGAGCGCGCCCGAACTGACCGGAGAGACACCGCTGGACGACGCCTACTCGGCGCTGGCCTGGCACCTGTTGGGCAGCAGCCAGCGTCTGGCCGAGCAATACCGTTTCAACGGTCACTGGCGCCTGCTGCAGGATTGGGTCGAAATGCTCGCCGAGCTGCGCGCACTGACCAGCAGCCTGGGGCAAGCTGCACCGCGCTCGTCTACTGCACAGTTGCGTACCGCTCTGGATGCTTTACTGGAAGACTGGCGTCCGCTGGTTCAGGCCGGCCAGGAAGATGCTGATGTCCGTGGCGCGGCCCATGAACAGTTCCTTGAAGAGCTGCTGGACACGCGCTGGGGCGAGTTCTCGCTGAACACCTCGCGCTGGCTGCTGGCGCGCAGTTGGACCGCAGAGCGCAACACCCGTGGCAATCGTCAGGGCGCAGCCCTGCTGGCGAGCTGGCTGCCACGTCTGCTGGCCGAAGAAGCGACAGCCCTGCAACTTGGCCGCTATCAGCAGCAGCCCGAAGACCTTGCCGAGCAATTGCCACGCATCGAGCGTATCCAGGCCTGGCTGCATTGGGCACGCGGCGCGCTGGACCTGCCGGAACTGGATCGCCTGTATGGCGAGCTGAGGAAGCTGGAAGAACTGGCCCACCTGGACATCAGCGACGAAGTGCTGGATGCCCGGGTGCAGCAGGCGCTGACCGTGTTTCAGAGCCGCGCCTGGAAAACCCTGCTGCGTCTGTAAACCGTCAGGTCATTACATCAGGTAATAAAAAGCGCCCCAGAGGCTGGAGATCAATCCAGCGTCTGGGGCGCAGTTCGTTATCGGTATCGGTGTCGCCAGCAGCGTCAGGACCTGGCAGGCGTCAGAACGATACTCGCCTTTTCGTTACGCTCGATCTGGCGGCGCAGCTCCAGCTCGAAATCCGGATTGATCTTCACCACACGCTTGGTTAACAACGTCGCCAGCCACGGATAATCATCGGTGCGCGGAACCGACAGCAGCACTTCACAGTTGAATGCGACAGTATCAGCGGCGATGTCGTCCAGTTGCTTACGCAGCTTGGGCATGTCGCCGATTTTCAACTCGATAGTGGTGCTCGGCGCGGACGGATCGACAAGCTTGGCCACACGGCGCGCCTCGGCTTCACGCAGCTCGGCTTCGGCCTTTTCAAGCTCTGCCTTGCGTGCGTGGGCTATTGCACCGTTTACGCCACTGGTCAGCGCGGGCGCCTTGGGCATCAACGCGCGGGCACGGGTCAGTGCCGTGGCCGCCGCGTTCATGTCGCCTTTTTGCAGGCCAATCTGGCTGCGGCTCAGGTAAGCCTCTGCCAGTCGACGCTGGAAAGACTCCAGACGAATGTCGGTCGGCGCTGCCGCTTGCAGCGTGGCCAACTGATCTTCGGCTGTGGCCAGTTCGTTGCTGTTGATGCTTTGATCAAGCTGGGCGAATCCGCTTGGCTGGACTTCGGCCGCGGGCGCTTCAACAGTCGGCGCACTCTGGCAGGCACCCAACAGGATGGAACATGCGACAAGTAGCAGATAGCGTGGGGCGAACGGCTTCATTCCTGCGATTCTCTAGTTTGCGCAAAAAACGAGCAAGTCTACACCGCTCGCCTGGGGAGAACAAAGCTGAGCAAGAACAGCGCCGCAGCGGATACCACTATAGACGGTCCTGCCGGGGTGTCCTTGAACCATGATAACGATAGCCCAATACACACGGCAGTCACGCCCAGCAGGCTCGCGCCCAGTGCCATTTGCTCAGGCGAGCGGGCGTGACGCTGTGCCGCAGCTGCCGGGATGATCAACAGCGAGGTAATCAGCAGAACACCCACGATTTTCATCGCCACGGCGATGACCACGGCGATCAGCAGCATCAATGCCATGCGCAACGCAGCGACTGGCAGCCCTTCGACTTTGGCCAGCTCTTCATGCACCGTCACGGCCAGCAGAGGGCGCCACAGGGCAACGATCAGCACCAGCACCAGCGCGCTGCCGCCCAGAATCCAGGCAAGGTCCGTGGGGCTGATCGCCAACAGGTCACCGAACAGATAAGCCATCAGATCGATACGCACTTCATGCATGAAGCTGAGCACTACCAGCCCGAGCGATAGCGTACTGGGCGCGAGAATCCCCAGCAGGGTGTCGGAGGCCAGCGGCTGACGCTGTTGCAGCGTGACCAGCAGAACGGCGAGCAGTAGACACCCGAAGGTCACTGCAATGGTCGGGCTGATGTCCAGCAAAAAGCCCAGCGCAACGCCGAGTAGTGCCGCGTGAGAAAGCGTGTCGCCAAAATAAGCCATGCGCCGCCAGACCACGAAGGACCCCAGCGGACCGGCCACTACGGCCAGGGCAACGCCTGCGAGCAAGGCATACAGTAGAAAATCAGCCATGCTTGCAGCTGTCTCCGTGAACATGAGTGTGAGTGTGAGTGTGAGGCGTGGCCGACGGTGCGTCAGTCACCACTTCGCCATGCAGATCGTGGGCGTGATCATGATGGTGGTGATAAATCGCCAGGCTCTGCGCGTTCTTGCCAAAAAGTTCGACAAACGCTGGATCATGACTGACCTGTTCCGGATGCCCGGAGCAGCAGACGTGGCGATTGAGGCACACCACCTGATCAGTGGTGCTCATCACCAGATGCAGGTCATGCGACACCATCAACACACCGCAGTGGTGGCGGTCGCGCAAACGTGTGATCAAGCTGTACAGCTCGGCCTGTCCTGCGACATCCACGCCCTGCACCGGCTCGTCGAGCACCAGCAGTTCAGGTTCACGCAACAAGGCACGCGCCAACAGGACGCGTTGCATCTCGCCACCGGAAATACCTTGCAGGGGGCTGTCGATGACTTTCTCGGCGCCCACTTCTTCCAGCGCAGCCTGCGCTGCAACACGATCAACACCGGGAACCAGACGCAGAAAGCGCAAAACCGACAGTGGCAAGGTCTGATCGACATGCAGCTTTTGCGGCATGTAGCCGACCCGCAGCTTCGGTTTGCGCCAGACCGTGCCGGAATCAGGCTTGAGCAGCCCGAGCACCGCACGCACCAGCGTCGTCTTGCCCGCACCATTAGGGCCGATCAGGGTCACGATCTCGCCAGGCTGGACGCTGAGATGAATGTTGTCGAGTACGTTTTGCCCGGACAAGGTGACGGCAACCTGCTCCAGGCGGATCAGCGCATTACTCATCAGGCCGCCTTGCAGCCAGCACACACGCCAACGATCTCGACGGTCTGGCCCTCGACGGTAAAGCCGACTTCCACGGCCGCGTTGACCACTGCGTTACTGATAGCAGGGTGTTGCAGTTCAATGGCCGCATGACATTCGCGGCAAATCAGGAACTGCCCCTGATGCGCGTGGGTCGGGTGGTTGCAGCCCGTGAAGGCGTTGAGCGAAGCGATCCGGTGCACGAGGCCGTTTTCCAGAAGAAAGTCCAGCGCACGGTAAACGGTAGGCGGGGCAGCGCGGCGCCCGTCCTCCTCACTCAGCACCGCAAGGATGTCGTAGGCACCCAGCGGTTTGTGACTTTGCCAGACCAGTTCCAGCACGCGACGGCGCAATGCCGTCAGACGCAAGCCCTGCTTCGCGCACAAGGCATCAGCCTCGGCGAGCGCAGAATGGACGCAATGAGAGTGGTCATGGGGGCGACTGGCCAGTGGTGTATTGGGCATGAGCAGCGACGATATTGGCTGGAGACGTTATTATGTTACCTGTTCCTGCCAGACATGAGTGATTTGCGTGCGCCGTCTTCTTAACCTTTTTATCGTAATGTGTGCCAGTTTGCTGGCAGTCTCGCCGGTTCAGGCCGAGGTCAAAGTGCTTGCCAGCATCAAACCGTTGCAGCTGATTGCCGCGGCGGTACAGGATGGCGTCGGCACTCCAGAGGTGCTGTTGCCGCCCGGCGCGTCGCCGCACAATTATGCGCTGCGCCCGTCCGACGTACGGCGCGTCAGGGACGTCGATTTGCTCTACTGGATCGGCCCGGACATGGAAACCTTCCTGCCCCGCGTCCTTCAGGCCCGTAAATTACCAGCGGTAGCGGTGCAGACGTTGCCAGGCATGCACTTGCGTCACTTTGCGGCAGACAACGCCTCGCACGACGATGATCATGACCACGAGCACGAATCCGACGAGCACGATCATGATCACAGACCCGGCAGTCTGGATTCCCATCTGTGGCTGTCGACCGTCAATGCCCGGGTCATCGCACGGAAAATGGCGACCGACCTGAGCGCCGCCGATCCGGCCAATGCGGCTCGCTACCAGAGCAACACCGACGCTTTCGTCAAACGCCTCGACGTGCTGGATACGCGCATCAAGGACCGGCTGAGTGCGGTGGCCAACAAGCCTTACTTCGTGTTCCACGAAGCCTTTGATTACTTCGAGGAAGCTTACGGGCTCAAGCACACCGGCGTGTTCGCCATCGCGGCCGAAATTCAGCCAGGTGCCCAGCACGTGGCGGCGATGCGTGAGCGATTGAAAGCGGCGGGCAAGACCTGTGTATTCAGCGAACCACCATTACGACCGCGCCTGGCCGAAACCCTGAGCGCAGGGCTGCCGGTCAAGCTGGCGGAGCTGGATGCGCTGGGCGGCTACACCCCAGCCACTGCGCAGGGTTACGAGCAGGTCCTGCAGAAACTGGCGGATGACCTGACCAGTTGCCTGTCCAGTCTCTGATCAAGGCGAGCGCAGGTTTCTCGGCCCGCGCCGAGCGCACGGGCTGGGCCGTTCATCGATTCAGAGTGCAAACGGCAGCGGGACATGGATTTCCTGACGCTGCGCCAGACGCTGTTCAAACTCCACCGGATCGTGGATCAACACGTCCTGACCGGCGAAGGTTTCCGCTGCAATCAGACGTGACAGCCAGAAACGCACGCAGCCAATGCGCAACAGCGTCGCCCAGAGCTTTGACTCCGCCGCATTGAATGGGCGCAGGCCCGCATAGGCGCCCAGCAAGGCACGCGCGCGAACCGGGTCAATCTGGCCATCGGGGCGCGAACACCAGTCGTTG
Source organism: Pseudomonas californiensis (assembly GCF_021147775.1). GTDB lineage: Bacteria > Pseudomonadota > Gammaproteobacteria > Pseudomonadales > Pseudomonadaceae > Aquipseudomonas > Aquipseudomonas californiensis. Next base: position 211,610 of record NZ_JAGTPK010000001.1, on the reverse strand, counting down.
AGCGCAATCGCCAGGTCATAGAGCATCGGGCCCGAGCAGGCATTGTAGAAATCGATCAGCCCGGTCAGGTGCGTGCCTTCGAACAGCACGTTGTCGCGAAACAGGTCCGCATGCAGGTTGGCGCGTGGCAGCGCCATGATCTGCGGCTTGAGGTCTTCGATTTCCTGTAGAGACTTTTCAAGCAGCGCGCGCTGCTCATCGCCCAGATGCGAAAGAAAGTTGCGACCCTCACTCAGCATCCAGTCCAGGCCACGGTCGGTCTTGCGTTCCAGCACATGATCACGAGTCGCCAGATGCAGATTCGCCAACAACTCGCCGATCTGCACGCAGTGCTGGGTGTTCGGCTCGCTGATGTGCTTGCCCGGCAAGCGTGGCTGCAACAGCGCCGGTTTGCCCGCCAGTTCGCGAAGCGCCTGGCCGTCAGTGGTGCGCAGGGCGTACGGCACTGGAAGATCGGCGTCGTGCAGCACGTCGAGCAGCTCGATGAAAAACGGCATTTCCTGCACCGGGCCACGTTCGACCAGGGTCAGGACGAACTCGCCCTTTTCCAGACTGACGAAATAGTTGGTGTTTTCACTACCAGCGGCAATGCCCTGAAAGTCACGCAAGCGGCCGAGCCCGTAAGGGGCGAGAAATGTTTCCAGCTCGGGCCGAGCCAGTGGGGTAAAGACGGACATATCAGGGCTGCCAACAAATTAAGGTGAATGTAGGTGTTACCAGCTGAATATTTCCCATTGGGGAATCAGCATGTCCGGTTGATCCGAACGGATGAAATTGGGGCTGGTACCATCGGCGCGCACCAGGAAATAGGGCTTGCCATGTTTCGGCGTGATCTTCACGGCATACAGGAAGCCGTTCTGTCGGTATTCCTGAATGACCTTGTCCCCGTCGGTGCGGATAGTAACGTCCGGCGCTGCCGAGGGTGGATCTTCTGCTGCGAACGCGATCAGCGGGCACAGTGCCAATAGGCCGGTCAGGAACAGTCGATTTGCCGTACGCATGATAACCTTGTCCCTTTGTCGTCAATGGTCCTCGCATTCTAGCGCCGACCCCGCCGAAAAGGTTGATTCTGCTCATGACCCAAGCGCCCCTCGTCCTGGTGGACGGTTCTTCTTACCTCTATCGTGCGTTTCATGCACTGCCGCCACTTGCCACGTCCAAGGGCCTGCCGACAGGCGCCGTGAAGGGCGTGCTCAACATGCTCAAAAGCCTGCGCCGCCAATATCCGGAAAGCCCGTTCGCAGTGGTGTTCGATGCCAAGGGCGGCACGTTCCGGGACGCGCTGTACACCGAGTACAAAGCCAATCGCCCGAGCATGCCGGATGACCTGCGTGTGCAGGTCGATCTGCTCCATGCGTGCGTAAAGGGTCTGGGCTACCCGCTGCTGTGCGTAGAAGGCGTGGAAGCGGACGATGTGATCGGCACGCTGGCACGCAGCAGCGCTGCGGCGGACCGCCCGGTGATCATTTCCACGGGCGACAAGGACATGGCGCAACTGGTCGACGGTCACATTACGCTGGTCAACACCATGACCGGCAGTGTGCTGGACGTGGCTGGCGTGAAAGAGAAGTTCGGCGTCGGTCCTGAGCACATCATCGACTACCTGGCACTGATGGGCGACAAGGTCGACAACATTCCGGGCGTACCAGGCGTGGGCGAAAAAACTGCGGTCGGCCTGCTGGTTGGTGTCGGCGGCGGCCTGAAAGAGCTTTATGACAACCTGGAAGCGGTGGCCACCCTGCCGATTCGCGGTGCCAAGACCCTGGCGGTCAAGCTCGAAGAGCACCGCGCCATGGCGTTTCTTTCCTACGAACTGGCCACCATCAAGATCGACGTGCCGCTGGACATCGAACTCGACCAGTTGCATTGCGGCGAGCCGGACCGTGACACGCTGATGGACCTGTACGCCGAGCTGGAATTCAAGAGCTGGATCGAAGACCTGCAACGCGACGCCAAGCGCGCCGGACAGGAACTGGTGGTCGAAGAGCCCGTGGTCATGAAAGAGGCCGCCTACGAAGTCATTCTCGATCAGGCCCAGTTCGACGCCTGGCTGAAGAAGCTCGATGCCGCGCCCCTGTTCGCATTTGTCGCCCAGAGCAACGGCACTGACGCGCAACGTGCGCAGCTGGTCGGCCTGTCGTTTGCCATCCAGACGCACGAAGCGGCGTATATTCCGCTGACCCACTCCTACATGGGTGTGCCACAGCAACTCGATCGCGATACCGTGCTCAAGGCACTCAAGCCGTTGCTGGAAAACCCTGAGAAGATCAAGGTCGGTCAGCACGCGAAATTCGCCATCAACCTGCTCGCCAACTGCGCCATTGGCGGCGATCAGAGCCAAGGCATCGATCTGCAAGGCGTCCGGTTCGACACCATTCTGGAGTCCTACGTACTGGACTCCACCGCCACCCGCCACGACCGCGACAGCCTGGTAGCAAAATACCTGACCCACACGCCGATCAATTTCCAGGACATCGCCGGCAAAGGCGCCAAACAGCTGACCTTTGATCAAATCGCGCTGGAGCAGGCCGGTCTTTACGCCGCCGAAGAAGCGGACCTGACGCTGCGCCTGCACGAAGTCTTCGACGCGCGACTGGCGGCCATTCCGACCTTGCAGCCGGTACTCAACGACATTGAAATGCCGCTCGTGCCAGTGCTCGCGCGTATCGAGCGTCAGGGCGCCTTGGTCGATGCCAATCTGCTGGGCATCCAGAGTGTTGAACTGGGCGACAAGATGACGGCGCTCGAGCGCGAAGCGTTCGCCATCGCTGGCGAAGAGTTCAACCTCGGTTCGCCAAAGCAGCTGGGCGTGATTCTGTATGAAAAGCTCGGCATGCCGATTCTGAGCAAAACCGCGACCGGCCAGCCGTCCACCGCCGAAGCGGTGCTCGCCGAACTGGCCGAGCAGGACTTCCCGCTGCCCAAAGTATTGATGCAGTACCGCTCGATGAGCAAGCTCAAGAGTACCTACACCGATCGCCTGCCCGAGCAGATCAACCCACGCACCGGGCGCATCCACACGTCTTACCATCAGGCTGTGGCGGTCACTGGACGCTTGTCCTCCAGCGACCCTAACCTGCAGAACATTCCGATTCGTACCGCCGAAGGTCGACGTATTCGTCAGGCGTTCGTGGCGCCCAAGGGCTACAAGCTGCTTGCGGCCGACTATTCGCAGATCGAACTGCGGATCATGGCGCATCTGGCGCAGGACGAAGGGCTGCTGCACGCCTTCCGCAACGACCTGGACGTGCACCGGGCGACCGCTGCCGAGGTATTCGGTGTCGAGCTGGAAGGCGTCACCACCGACATGCGCCGCAACGCCAAGGCGATCAACTTCGGCCTGATCTACGGCATGAGCGCATTTGGTCTGGCCAAACAGATCGGCGTGGACCGCAAGCAGTCACAGGCTTACGTGGACCGTTACTTCGCACGCTACCCCGGCGTACTCGCCTACATGGAGCGCACCCGCGCTCAGGCGGCTGAGCAAGGCTTTGTCGAGACCATTTTCGGCCGCCGCCTCTACCTGCCCGACATCAACGCCAAGAACCCCTCACTGCGCAAAGGCGCCGAACGCATGGCGATCAACGCGCCGATGCAAGGGACCGCCGCCGACATCATCAAAAAAGCCATGGTTGCGGTGAACGGCTGGCTGGGTGAGTCGGGTCTGGACGCCCGCGTGATCCTTCAGGTGCACGATGAACTGGTACTGGAAGTCCGCGAAGATCTGGTCGACCAGATCAGCGAGCAGATCCGTCCACACATGAGCGGCGCAGCCGAGCTGGCGGTACCGTTACTGGTGGAAGTCGGCGTCGGCAACAACTGGGACGAGGCACATTGAGTGCTTTTTGGGCGAACCGGTAATACGGTTCGCCAAAAGCTGTAGGAAAGATGAACTTTTCTTCATTGCTGGAACTTAACCGCTCAGACAGGAGTCAGATTTCCCGATTGGTCGAGAAGCCAGTCAGCTCTTGTTGTGTTAAGTGTTGGCAGATTATCCGGACCCCACCCTAAGGTCTGGACCTTGAGCCCCGGAACTTCCCCCTCCCCATATGAAGTCCGGGGTTTTTTTTGCCTGCGATTTACCCCGCGGGTTATTCGGCAGGTGCTTTGTCTTCCAGCTCCATCCAGCCAGCCAGCACGGTATAGGCGTCTTCGAGCCCCATGCGCTTGGGCGCGGAGAACAGCTGAATGGTGACCGCTTCGCCCCAACCCTTGCGGATCTCCGCCTGAACCTTGAGCAGCGTGTTCTTGGCGGCGCCATAGGTCAGCTTGTCGGCCTTGGTCAGCAGGATATGCATCGGCATGCCGCTTGCCACAGCCCAATCCAGCATGAGCAGGTCGAAGTCCGTCATCGGGTGACGGATGTCCATCATCAGAATCAGACCCTTCAGGCTTTCCCGGCTGCCCAGATAGGCTTCCAGGTGGCGCTGCCAGTGCTGCTTGAGCGGGATCGGCACTTTGGCGTAGCCATAACCCGGCAGGTCGACCAAACGACGCTCTTCGTCCAGACCGAAGAAGTTCAGCAACTGGGTGCGCCCCGGAGTCTTGGAGGTTCGCGCCAGGCTGGCGTGGGTCAGAGTGTTCAGCGCGCTGGACTTGCCAGCGTTCGAGCGACCGGCGAAAGCGACTTCAAAACCCTCGTCATCGGGGCATTGGTCGACCTTGGCGGCGCTGAGCATGAACGTGGCCTGTTGGCACAGACCGAGGATGGGGTTCTTGAGTTGCATGTGATTTCCGGTGAGGGCTCTGCCTGCAAGGCGTGCGGCAAGAGGTGTCGTTTCCGTTTGAGTAGCGCAAGTATATAATGCCGCAACTTTTGTGTGTGCTTTCGCCTCCCAAAGGGAGCAGGCACAGCAAAGCGAGAATCAATGTGCGCATTAGAACGCAGTCCGCTTTCAACCTGAAAAGTTTTTTGCTGACTCATCAGACTTTGACTCGACGCGTTGCCGCCAAGAGAGCCATGCTGAACACTGAAAGCCACAGCCGCAGCCAGCCTCGGTGTGTATGAACAGACGCATGCCCTGCCCAGGATGTCCCCATGAACACACGACTGCCGAGCCTGCTGCTGGCGCTGATTGTCTGCACCGCCAGCCAGGCGGCTGACAAAGCAGGCAACACAGCTGCTGGTCAGACAAAGACAGCGGTATGCGGCGCCTGCCACGGCCCAGATGGCAACAGCGTGGTACCCGCCTTTCCAAAGCTGGCCGGTCAGGGCGAACGTTATCTGCTCAAACAGCTGCGCGAGATAAAGGACGGCAAGCGCGTCGTCCCCGAGATGGCCGGGCAGCTCGACCACTTCAATGACGAGGACCTTGCAGATATTGCGGCCTTTTATGCTGCCCAGAAAGGCAGCGTCGGCACTGTGTCCGCTGACCTGGCCGCCCAGGGTGAAGCGCTGTTTCGCGGCGGCAGGCTGGAGCAGGGACTGCCCGCTTGCATCGGGTGTCACTCACCCAATGGCAGCGGTAATGCCCAGGCAGGGTTTCCGCATCTGAGTGGCCAGCATGCCGAGTACACGCGCAAACAACTGACCGCATTTGCTGAAGGCGAACGCGTCAATGATGGCGATACTCTGGTCATGCGGTCGATTGCAGCCAGGCTCAGCAAAAAGGATATCGAGGCTCTGGCCCAGTATATTCAGGGGCTTCGCTGACCCTCGCCCGTAAAGGCCAGTCGTGTAGCCATACATTTACAGCTGACGTGTTCACAGGCTGCGCAAAAAGGACAAAGGCGACGGCGCTTTTTTCGGGTCGCGGGCGTTACACTAACGAACTCGAGCTTTCGCGATTGGTCGAAAACCACGTCGCTTGAAGGCGATTCAATCTGCCCAGGAGTAATGCATGCGTAATCTGATCATCAGCGCCGCACTGGTTGCCGCCAGTCTGTTCGGTATGTCCGCCCAAGCTGCCGAGCCGGTTCAGGCTGGCAAGCAATATGTCGAACTGAGCAGCGCTGTGCCTGTTGCAGTACCAGGCAAGATCGAAGTGGTCGAATTGTTCTGGTATGGCTGCCCGCATTGCTACGCCTTCGAACCCACCATCAACCCATGGATTGAAAAGCTTCCAGCCGACGTCAACTTCGTACGCATACCTGCCATGTTCGGCGGCCCTTGGGACGCTCATGGCCAGCTGTTCATCACGCTGGACACCATGGGTGTAGAGCACAAGGTTCACGCAGCAGTCTTTGAAGCGATCCAGAAAGGCGGCAAGCGTCTGACCGACAAGAATGACATGGCCGACTTCCTGGCCACTCAGGGCGTCAACAAGGACGACTTCCTCAAGACCTTTGACTCGTTCGCCGTGAAAGGCAAGATCGCGCAGTACAAGGAGCTGGCCAAGAAGTATGAAGTCACTGGCGTACCGACCATGATCGTCAACGGCAAGTACCGCTTTGACCTCGGCTCAGCCGGTGGCCCTGAAGCCACGCTGCAAGTGGCCGATCAGCTGATCGCCAAAGAGCGAGCGGCTGCCAAAGCCGCCAAGTAAGCGCCTGTCATGCGCCGCTGGGGCAAGGGCATAGAGCGCGTCGTTGGCCTGCACGATCCGCGGGTCAACGAGCATCATCTGACGCAAAACGGTTTGCCGGACGACGGTCGCCTGCGATTGCTCAGTTTCAATATTCAGGTCGGTATCAGTACAGAGCGTTACCGGCACTACCTGACGCGCAGCTGGCAGCATTTGCTGCCGCACGTCGGGCGAGCGGGCAATCTGCAGAAGATCGGCGACCTGCTCAACGACTTCGATCTGGTAGCTCTGCAGGAAGTCGACGGCGGCAGCATGCGCTCCGGCTTCGTCAATCAGGTCGAGCACCTGGCGCATCTGGGTGCTTTCCCGTACTGGTATCAGCAACTCAATCGCAACCTGGGACGCTTTGCCCAGCACAGCAACGGCGTGCTGAGTCGCTTGCGGCCTACCAAGATCGAAGACCACCCGTTGCCCGGGCCTGCCGGACGCGGAGCGATTCTGGTTCGCTTCGGTGAAGGCGAAGATGCGCTGGTTGTGGTCATGATGCACCTGGCGTTGGGCACGCGTACCCGAACGCGGCAGTTGGCTTACATCCGCGAATTGATCGGCGGCTATCGTCATCAGGTGCTGATGGGCGACATGAACACCCACGCCAATGATCTGCTGGAACATTCGCCGCTGCGGGATCTGGGCCTTCTGGCTCCGCAAATCGAAGCGACGTTCCCCAGCTGGCGGCCGCAACGCTGTCTTGATCATATTCTGCTCAGCCCGACCCTGACGCTGGAACGCGTTCAGGTGCTGGCTCAACCCATTTCCGATCACCTGCCGGTTGCTGTCGAGATTCGCCTGCCCGATTCGCTGCGCGGTGACTCGCTGCCTGTGCCCACTGGTGGAAACCTTGCATGAGCGACGACGCCGAGCGCTGGAGAGAGAAATACCTCAAAGGCATCGAGCAGCAGGATAAGCTCGAAAAGCGCTGGGATGCGCGGCTCGACTTGTTGCGGCGCGGGCTGGTACGCAGCAGTCTGGCTGCCGAGGGCTCGGACAGCGCCGTCGATGCATGCATGAAGGAAATGCGCGAGATCGTGCGCAGGGACGACATGGACGCCGGGTTGGCAGCTTTGATTCCCAAGCTTGAAAAAGCGGTGCTGGATTCCGAGCATCGCCGTGAATTGCGCGTAGGCCAGATTGGCACAGCGCTGGCGGCACTGGTTGCGCAATTGCAGGCATTGCCTTTGCCGCGCGAGGTGCGCAAACCGCTCAAACGCTTTGCCAAGGAGCTGGAAGAGCGCGCTTCCCAGGCACGCGAGCTGCCCTTGTTGCTGAGCGAGCTGAGCGGCCTGCAGGGCAAGGCGCTGACCATGCTGGAGCCTTCCGACGACTCGCCGCGGCCCGGCCTGCTGCAACGCCTGTTCGGCACACGCGATGAGCACAGCGCAGAGCACCCGCATGATGCGACGCAGGCAGACACCGGTGCTCACGCGCCGGATGATGCAGTCGAACGGCCTGCAGAGAATCCTGTGGAACAGGTCGTTGATCACGCACCTCAACAACTTTCGGAACCGCCATTGCAAAAGCCGCTGGCCGAAGCCGAAACGACGCCGACCGCGCACATAACACCTCTTGTGATACCGGCTGACGCTGTCGTGCTTGAACCCGTCGTGATGAGCACCGCTGCCAACGAGCCCTTGATCGCGGCAGCACACACCAGCCCGGAGCTTCAAGTTGCATTGCCGGAGTCCTCGCCACGGCGGCTGGACGCGCATGACACCGTGCAACTGGCGCACGCCCTGACCATGCCTGAGGCAGAGCAGCCTCGACCGCTGTTCATTGCCATGGACATCGAGACGCTGGTCACGCCAACGCCTACAGTGCCCTATCAGGAGCGTCCGGCGGTTGTGAGCCTGATCACCGAGCCGGAACAGGATCAGGACGTTGAAAGCGTCGATGGCGAGGAAGCATTCGCCCTGCCCTCCGCGCCTGAACCCAGCTACAGCTCGGTGGCGACGCATATCGAGGAAACGCTTCTGGGGCTGCTCGCCGATCTGACACTGTCCGAACATTACCGGCCGCAGGTCGAGGCCATGCAGCTGCGCCTGAAACATGGCCTCAACTGGTACGAACTGCTGCCGATCCTCGACGATCTGGCCGTGCTGATGCTGGCGATCAACAACGGCGGCCAGCAGGAATTCAGCACCTACCTCAAACAGCTCAACGAACGACTCGAATCCTTTCAGAGCCATTTGCAGGCAGCCAGTGAAGACCACGCCGAGAATCGCTCCACTGCGCGCGATCTGAGCGAGCAATTGCGCGAGCAGGTCGGTGGGTTGCAGAGCAGTGTGCAGGATGCCTCCGACCTGCCCAGCCTGAAACAGGTGCTGGATAATCGCCTGGAAGGCTTGCTCAGCACCATGGACAACTATCAGAACAAGCGCGATGAACGCGAGCAGGAAGTCGCCTCCCGCTTGCAGAGCCTGGCGGCACGCGTAGCGAGCATGGAGCAGGAAGCGCTGGGGTTCCGGACCAATCTGGAAGAGCAGCGTCAGAAAGCCCTGATCGATCCATTGACCACGCTGCCCAATCGCGCGGCATGGAGCGAGCGACTGGAATACGAAATGGTCCAGTGGCAGGAGAAGAAGAACACCCTGCTGGTGGGCATACTGGACCTCGATCATTTCAAGCGCATCAACGACGGTTATGGGCACCTGGCGGGCGACAAGGTGTTGAAGATCGTGGCCAGCGTCCTGAAAAAACGTCTGCGCCCAACCGACTTCCTGGCCCGTTTTGGTGGAGAAGAGTTCGTGGTGTTGCTGCCAGCGACCGCTGTCACGACAGGCCTGACGTTTCTGGACCAGCTTCGCGAAGCAGTGGAGCAGTGTCCTTTCCACTTCAAAGGTGAGCGGGTCACGATTACGGTTTCGATGGGCGTGACGGCATTTCGCACAGGGGAACGCAGCGATGTCGCGATCAAGCGAGCCGATCAGGCGCTGTACCGAGCCAAGGAAAACGGGCGGAACCGGATCGAGCAGGGCTGACAGAAACATCTGGACCAGAAGAGAGAGGTGGGTGCCGAAGCTATTTGGCCGCACTTTGTTATGATGTTGCATTTCCCGCGTACGTAGCCCGATCATCATGAAGCTGTATTTCTCCCTGTTTCTCCTGCTTGTCCTGACGGCGTGCTCTCGTGGCCCCAAGCTGGATACCCATCATCCTTCGGTCAACTTCGACGAACGCATTCAATACGTCATACTGCACTACACCTCGACGTCTCTGGAGGAGTCGCTGGCACTGCTGACGCACGGCGAGGTCAGCAGCCACTACCTGATCGGCGACGACAACCCGGCCACCATCTACAAGCTGGTCGATGAAAACGCCCGGGCATGGCATGCAGGCGAGAGCGAGTGGGAAGGTCGTACCTGGCTTAACTCCAGCTCCATCGGCATCGAGATCGTCAACGCAGGCTATCGTGATACGCCGACCGGACGCGTCTGGTATCCGTACACCGAAGCCCAGTACCAATCGATAGCGGCCCTGCTCAAGGACATCGTCACACGCCACAAGATCGAACCCCGCCATATCATCGGACACAGCGACATCGCCCCCCTGCGCAAACTCGATCCGGGCCCGCTGTTCCCATGGAAACGTCTGGCTGCCGAAGGGCTGGGGGTCTGGCCCGATGAACGGCTGGTAGCTTTGCACCAGGCGTCACTGCTGGAAAACCCACCGAGCATCATCTGGTTTCAGCAGCAATTGGCTCGCCTGGGTTACACAACACCGCAGACCGGTATGATGGATGCGGAAACACGCCAGGTGTTGGCGGCTTTCCAGATGCATTTCCGGCCCGAGCGGTTCGATGGGGAGCCAGATGCGCAGAGCGCGGCGATCCTGCAGGTGCTGAACGGCTCGAACTGACGGACACGCGGCGTGGCTTTCCGCAGGCCGGTTTGCGCGCTTGTTGCTATACCTGAGGGTATTCAAACGGATACCTTCAGATGCTCATCACGGCAACGCGCGTGCGCGCATTCCTTTCCCACCCCTGGGCCCTTGCGCTGCTGGCGTTCTGGCTGAGTGCTGCAGTACTGTCTGGCGCCAGTTTCGCCCTGGCCTTACAGCAGACGTGGCAAAGCGAACGCCTTCAAATGAATGCCCAGGGCGAGCGCTTCCTTGTCCGGCTTGAGCAGATGTTCAGCCAGTTGCGGGCAGGCCTGGATCAACTCGAACAACAACCCTTGCGGCGCTGCAGCCCGGAAATGGTATCGCGTTTGCGCGCGATCATTTCCGGTAACCGTTTCATCTACGAAGCTGCCTACGTCAGCGAAACAGGTCGGTGTTCAAGCCGGGACCGGGAAAAGACATGGGGCGAGGCCCGCCAGCCCGATATCCGCGGCCCGACCTACGATTACTGGCTGAACACCTCAGCCCAGCCAGACGATAATCTGGCAGCGCTGGTGCTGGGCCGTGGTGATTTTCGGGTATCGACCTCACGCGGCCATCTGACCGATGTCGTCGATCTGCCACCAGGCGGCAGCCTTTTAGTGGTGCTGGAGGATGGCAGCAGAGCACTATCGGTTCTCGGCCCGGCACAGAACTGGCCCGCGCCGGCCGGCATGTCAGCCAGCCAGGAGCGGCTGACCACCACATCGGATCGCCTGATCTACATCATGCCGACACAAAGCCCCGACTATCAGCTGGTATTGGTGGCCCCGCGAAGCGCTATGCCCAAAATCGCCAGCGCCTGGTGGTTGCTGGCGCCGGTCAGCCTGTTCGTTTCGCTGTGCACAGGCGCCCTGACCTTCACGCTTTTGCACCGCAGCAGATCGTTGAGCGCAGAGCTGACACGTGCGCTGCACCGAGGCGAAATGAGGGTCCTTTATCAACCGATCTTCAACATCGATACCCGGCTGTGTGTCGGAGCCGAAGCCTTGGTGCGCTGGCGCAGACAGGACGGCACCCTGACCAGCCCCGAGCTGTTCATACCACTGGCCGAAAACACCGGACAGATCCGCCAGATCACCGACTTCGTACTTCAGCGTCTGCTGGATGAGCTGGGACCCTTGCTGCGTTCCAATCCGCATTTGTACGTCTCGGTCAATCTGGCCGCCTGTGACGTGATGTCTGCGCGCATCGGGCGCGTATCAGCCCGATTGCTGAAGCAGCACAAGGTGGCTGCCAGTCAGATAGCGTTCGAGGTCACCGAGCGAGGCCTGGTCGATGTGATGGCAGCACGCAATCACCTGCAAACATTGCGAGATATGGGTCATCAAATATTGATCGACGATTTTGGCACGGGTTATTGCAGCCTGGCCTACTTGCAAACGTTACCCGTGGATTGCCTGAAGATAGACAAGGCCTTTGTCGATGCCTTGGGCTACGACGCCGCCAGCAGTGGCGTGGCCCCGCACATCATTCGCATGGCGCATGCGCTGCATCTGAAGGTGATTGCCGAGGGCATCGAATTGGAATCCCAGGCAGCCCTGCTCAAGAGCGAGGGCGTGATGTATGGCCAGGGCTGGCTGTTCGCGCGCCCGCTGACGGCCAAGCGCTTTTCAGAGCTGATTACCGGCGGGCGCCGCCACGTCGTGCGGCGCAAGGACGACGTGGCCTGAAACCGACCTTTTAACACTCAGAATGGCAACGCCATATAGAACTGAGTTCCCTGGCCAGGCCTTGAATACACCCCCATGCGCCCGCCATGCAGCTGGACAATCTCCTTGCACAACGCCAACCCGAGGCCTGCGCCGCCCTTCTTGCGCCCGACCTGAACAAACGGCTCGAAGATCCTGCCCTGCTGCCCGTAGGCAATGCCCTCACCATTATCTTCAACACTGATGATCGCCCGCTCGCCATGCCGTTTCGCCTGCAAGCGAATCAGACCGCTCTCTGGTGTATGGCGCAGCGCGTTGTCCAGCAGGTTGTCGAGCACCCGTTCCAACTGCGCCTGATCGGCATGCAGGCGCGGCAGCGGCTCCTGAATGTCCAGAATCAGAGCAATACCCTGCTCCTGAGCCTGAGCATCGAACCTCGCCTTGGCCTCTTCCAGCAGCGTTTCTATGGAGCAAGGTGCCAACTTGAGCTTTTGCAGACCGTTCTGATAACGAGAGAAATTCAGCAGGTCATTGATCAGTTGCATCAGGCGCTGCATTTCTTCGGTGACCGTATTGAGCAGGTCGGCTTCGCGCGTCTCAGGTGCGAAGTGCAGTCGCTCCTGCAACAGACCGAATGCCATGTGCATACCCGTAACCGGCGTGCGCAATTCGTGCGAAGCACGCAGTACAAATTCACTGCGCACCCGTTCGAATGCGCGCTGCTCGGTCACGTCGTGCAGCACCATCACAGCACCCAGAATGTGCCCCTTGGTGTGGCTTACCGGGGTCATGCTGTAGGTGAGCAAGCGTGATTCGTTGTCGATCTCGATAGACAGGTCTTCTGGCGCGCGCTCCAGACTTCCACCGCGCAGGATCAGATGCAGCTGCTCGTCAAGCTCTGGAAGCCCGAGCGCTTCGCCGAGGGTCTGACCAAGGCGACTTTCATCCCAACCGAGCTGACGCTGGGCCACCGGGTTCAAGTGCTCCAGACGCCCTTGTCTGTCGATCATCAGCAAGCCGTCATCAATGCTGTCGAGCACCGCTTGCAGACGTTGCTGGCCAGCCAGCAACTCATCGATGTTGGTGGCCTGATGCTGCCGTAGCGCTTCGGCCATGATGCCAAAACGTCGCGTCAGAAGATTCATTTCGGCAGCCGAAGAAATCGGCAGCGTGACTTCGTAATTACCCTGCCCGATGCGATCGGCAGCCTTGGCCAGAGCCTCGATGGGTGCGCCGAAACGACGGGCAATACCATGGGCTGTCACGAAACCGATGCCCAATACCGCCAGCCCGACAAGGCCCAGCAGACCGGCGATCCACAGCGCACGCTCCCGGGAATTGATCTCGGCGGCGCTGATGTTCTCCAGCGCTCTGCGGTGCACGTCCAGCAAGCCGTTTCGCAGGGTATCGAAAGCGCTGCTCAGCTCCTGGTTGCCACGAATGCCTCGCTCGTCATCGCCAAGCCGCTTCCACGTGTCGATGAACCGCTGGTAGTCGTCTTTGGTTCGCTCGAAACCGTTGCGCACATTCTGCTGATTGTCCTCGAGGGTCCCCTGATCAAGCAGCTCCTGAAACTGAACCTGAGCCCTGTCGAGCGCGCTCTGGTTGTGCTCGGAGCCGGTCATCAATACCAATTGATCGCCAAGGTTCTGACGAAGCTTCAGCCCCAGATCCAGAATGGAGAAGTTGTGTTGGATCAATGACTCCTGGGTTCTGGCCATCTGCATCACGCTGACGAGCCCCAGCAGCAGCCCGAGCAGCGCCACAGTGATAAGCGCTGAGATACTCAGAAAAAGGCGAGTGCGCAGCTTCATGGCCAGTTTCATGTGAGGTTATTCATAGGTTGTACTGTTTACGTTTTCGATACAGCGTCGAAGCGTCGATACCCAGAGTCTTCGCTGCCGCATCGAGCGTATCGCTGGTCGCCAGAACAGCCCCGATGTGAGCCTTCTCGAGCTCATCCAGACTGAGAGCCGCCCCGACTCTTGGCGCGTTGTTGGCAGGTTGCTCGGCCATCCCGAGGTGGCTGACTTCAACTCGCTCCTGCGGGCAGATAATACTGGCTCGCTCGATGACGTTACGCAGCTCGCGGATGTTGCCCGGCCAGCGATAGTTGAGCAGCGCTGCGCGCGCTTCTTCGCTGAAACCTCGAGCCGGGCGCGCGTATTCCTTGACGAAGCGGGCCAGAAAGCGATCAGCCAACGTCAGAATGTCTTCACTGCGCTCGCGCAATGCCGGCAGATTCAAAGTAATAACGTTCAATCGATACAGCAAATCTTCACGGAAGCGCCCGCTGCGCACCATGTCTTCCAGGTTCAGGTTGGTGGCCGCCAGGATGCGCACGTCTGCGCGACGTGTGACCGGATCACCGACGCGCTCGTACTCCTTGTCCTGAATGAAACGCAGCAGCTTGGGTTGCAACGTGAGCGGAAAATCGCCGATCTCGTCGAGAAAAAGCGTGCCGCCGTCGGCCTGATTGACCCGACCCAGTGTGCTCTCGCTGGCACCGGTAAACGCGCCGCGACTGTGACCAAACAGCTCACTTTCCATCAGCTCTGCGGTCAGCGACGGACAGTTGATCGTCACGCAGGATTTCTTTGCCCGCTTGCTCCAACCATGAATGGCCCGTGCCAGCTCGCCTTTACCGGTACCTGACTCACCCAGAATCAAAATGTTGGCATCTGTTACGGCAACCTGGCGGGCTGTTTCGAGGATGGCCATCATCGATGGGCTGTGCGAATCCAGACCGTCCTTGGGTTTGCGTATCTCACCTTCCAGTGCCTCAAGGCGCGCAGACAGCTGCCGGACCTCCAACTGTTTGGCAGTGGCCAGTCTGAGCTGGTCAGGGCTGCAGGGTTTGACCAGGTAATCAGCGGCCCCGGCCTGAATGGCATCCACAGCGGTATCAACCGCCGAATGCGCGGTCACGATAACGACGCGCATCCACGGCGCTTGAATACGCATTTGTGCCAGAACGTCCAGACCGTTGTCTTCGCCAAGGCGCAAATCCAGAAAGCACAGGTCAAAGACCTGACGCTGCATCAACGTGTCGGCCTGAGCTGCGCTGTTGGCAGTGGCGACACTGTATCCCTCGTCTTCCAGACAGTACCGGAAGGTGCGGAGGATGGCGGACTCATCGTCCACAAGCAGAATACGGCCCTGATTCTCAGTGGCTGCTTCCATTTTTCCTACGCTCCTTAGTGAATTGTCTTGGTTAGTCTCGGAATCATCGGGCAAGTTGCATGGTCAATTCTGATTGATTCTGCGATGTGAATGTTATCTATCTGGCCTCGTTCTGGCTAACAGCCCGATTAAAACGTGTTTATGTCGCTAACACCGTTCATCTGGAGGCTAAAAGCCCACCTCAACAGGAAAATTCTTATGCACCCACTGAAAAAGATCGCCCTCATTACCGCGACCGCAACCTTCCTTGGCACTGGCCCTTCACTCGCACTGGCAGCGCAAGACGACTTGCCGACTCAGCTCGCCGAAGCCCGACAAGAGGGTTCGATCTGGACTGCCTTTGCACTCAACAGGCATTTGAGCCCTTTCAAAATCGACGTTGACGTCGAGCAAGGCACCGCCATTCTGAAAGGCAAGGTCGAGACCGATGTGGATCGTGAGCTGGCCGAACGCATCGCACTGGATGTTGCGGGGATCAACAAAGTCGACAACCAGCTGGAAGTGGATGCATCAGTTGCCAGCGACCCGGCCACGAAAACCGGTATGGCTCAACGCTTTGAAGACGCCACGCTGGTAGCAACGGTGAAGTCCAAGTTGCTGTGGAGCAGCGTCACCGAGGGCCTGACCATAGATGTGAGCAGCAATGAAGGCGTAGTGACCTTGAAGGGACGAGCGCAGAGCCCTGAAGCCAAGGAGCTTGCAGGCCGCCTGGCGACCAATACGGACGGCGTGGTCAGTGTCAATAACCTGCTCAGCCTCAGCGCCGCCGATTCTATAGCCGCCAAGGCGCAGCCGCAGACGCTCACAGCGACAGAGGAAATGAGCGACGCGTGGATCACCAGCAAGGTGAAGGCCAGCCTGATCTACAGCCGCAGCTTGGATGGCTTGAACATGAAGGTCGACACCAAAGGCGGTGTGGTCACCCTGAACGGCGTAGTCGCCAACTTTGCGGAGAAGGAACTGGCGATTGAAATCGCACGAAACATTCGTGGTGTAAAAGGCGTGAACGGCGACGCCTTGAAAGTCATGGCGCGCAGCGCAGGCTGACAGACCAGACAAATAAAGCCATACGACTCGTGCAGAACGCACGATTACAAAGGTGTAATCGTGCAGCTTGCGTGTAAGGCAACTCCGAAAAACTTTATAACTCGTTGATTTTATTGAATTTAATTTCAATGCAAAAGCTGGCACGCAGTCTGCAATATCCCACTCAACGAAGGTCGGCAACACACGACCATAACGAATGAATGCCCACTCATGTGGAGGGAGCTAGCGGATGAACAGTCAGCGTATTGCACAGTTGCGGATCTCCCCCCTCCATGTGCAGCAAGGCCTTTTTCTGCTCCTTGCCTTGCTGGTCACGCTGATCGCCATTCAGCAGTTTCAGCGTTGGAATCAAGCCAACGAAGCGACCCATATCCAACAGCAAATCATCCACAGCAGCATTTCATACCGCAGCGTCAGCTCGCCGATGGCTCAAGACACCGCCTTGAGCATTCGCCCAGTTGACGGTGTGGTTGCTGTAGATGAAGTAGCGCCGCAGCAAAAATGGGTTTTCTGACCCGATCTGAAATACATGCACTACCCGGAATCTGAAAATTAACGGCTTTAAAAAGGAGTATCACCATGTTGAGTTGGGCTATCACGTTTCTGATCATCGCCATTGTTGCTGCAGTACTTGGCTTCGGTGGTATTGCGGGCACAGCTACAGGCATCGCCAAGATCCTGTTCGTTGTCTTCCTCGTGATGTTCGTTGTGTCGTTCTTCTTCGGTCGTCGCGGTCGAGGCTGATGATGCATACGTCACTGCGTAGTCTGGCGGCCGCCCTGTTGATGGGCGGTAGTGCCATGGCAGTAGCTGCCAATGATGGACAAGCCCGCGTGAATGAGCTCTTGAGCTCATCACCCGAGTACCGTCAGACCTGGATGAAGGTCGTCAAGAAAGAAGAACGGTTGCCCGAATGGGTGCTCAATCTTTCAGGTACCTCCGACCAGATGACGGCAGTGACGGAGGACGGTGACCCGTATCTGGTGGGTCCGCTCTGCGAGACCGCCGATACGTGCAAGAGCAAGCGCCTGATCGTGTCGTTCAGTCTCGACAAGGAAGATGCTTACGCAATGTTGGTGGAGGTGCCTGCTGGTCTGCCAGCGGATAAATCCCCGACACTTCATGCGACTTACAGGTTTTTGGGCAAGCCCGACGAGGGTATGCAGCAGCTGCTGAAAGAGCAGTTACGCAAAGACCCGAACTGGTATTGATCCAGAGCGGAGAGAGAGATGTCCTCCGGGACGACTTTTTCCGGTTGCGCGGCCCGAAGAGGGTACGCGCATGACCAGGGGGCCGGGATGTGCTGATCGAAAGGATCGGCGTGACCTAGGGGTACAGGGAGTACCTCCGATGAGGGCCGGGTCAGGCAAGCTGCCGTGCAAGTCAACGATTTCATGACTCGTTCGTCGGGTCTGAACAGGACACTTGCACGGCGCTTTACATTCCAGGCGCGCCATAGGCCTTCGGATTTTTACCGTACATCCAGAAAAGTGCTGCCAGCACACCCTCCTGCAGTGCCAAGCACTGACTGCAACAGCCTTCGATATTTCGCTATCCCCCTTCACGCAAGCGACGTTTTAGCCGCTTTGACGTAAAAACGCCCTCTTCCAATCTGTCGCAAATCAACGCTTTCGGTCGTTTTTGTATGCCGATATTGCATGAGGTAGTCGTTTACGGCATTAGACGTCGGTGGCTGCGGTGAGAATAGTTGCGCCTTTTTTCGCCTGCTACAGAGCTGGGATGCTCGCCTGCGGTGACCTTCTCTGGACGACGCCAAAAGTCATCCGTGCTTCGAGAATGCTGTGGAAAAGCAGTCTCATCGTGTCGGTTTTGGACTAGCCCACCCCACTTGAAATAAGGGTATGAACATGAGGAAGGCAAAGCTGAGTCTGGCCTGGCAGATTCTTATAGGGCTGGCACTGGGTATTCTGTTCGGTGCGCTGCTGAACCACTTCAGTGCGGAAAAGGCCTGGTGGATCAGCAATATTCTGCAGCCTGCAGGTGACATCTTCATCCGCCTGATCAAGATGATCGTCATCCCGATCGTCGTGGCTTCGCTGGTCGTGGGTATTGCCGGTGTGGGCGATGCCAAGAAACTCGGGCGAATCGGCCTCAAATCCATCCTTTATTTCGAAGTCGTCACGACCATTGCGATTCTGGTCGGCCTGATTCTGGCCAATGTGTTCCATCCGGGCACCGGCATCGACATGAGTACGCTGGGCACTGTTGATATTTCCAAGTATCAACAGACTACTGCCGAGGTTCAGCATGATCATGCCTTTATCGCTACCATTCTCAACCTGATCCCGTCCAATATCTTTGCCGCCATGGCCCGTGGCGAGATGCTGCCGATCATCTTCTTCTCGGTGCTGTTCGGGCTGGGGCTTTCAAGCCTTCAGGCCGAAGTCCGCGACCCGCTGGTCAAACTGTTCCAGGGCGTCTCGGAAACCATGTTCAAGGTCACTCACATGATCATGAACTACGCACCCATCGGCGTGTTCGCGCTCATTTCGGTGACCGTCGCCAACTTCGGGTTCGCATCGCTGCTGCCATTGGCCAAGCTGGTGCTGCTGGTGTACTTCGCCATCGCCTTCTTCGCCTTTATGGTACTGGGCGCGATCGCACGCCTGTTCGGCTTCTCGGTCATCAAGCTGATGCGCATCTTCAAGGACGAGCTGATCCTCGCCTACTCCACCGCCAGCTCCGAAACCGTGCTGCCGCGTGTGATCCAGAAGATGGAAGCCTATGGTGCACCCAAAGCGATCTGCAGCTTCGTGGTACCGACCGGGTACTCGTTCAACCTCGATGGCTCGACGTTGTACCAAAGCATCGCTGCAATCTTCATCGCTCAGTTGTACGGCATCGACCTGTCGATCGGCGCGCAGCTGATGCTGGTGCTGACACTGATGGTTACCTCCAAAGGCATCGCGGGCGTTCCGGGTGTCTCGTTCGTAGTGCTGCTGGCGACTCTGGGCAGCGCGGGTATCCCGCTGGAAGGCCTGGCGTTCATCGCTGGCGTTGATCGGATCATGGACATGGCACGCACCGCCCTGAACGTGATCGGCAATGCGCTGGCCGTCCTCGTCATCTCACGCTGGGAAGGCATGTATGACGACGTGAAGGGCCAGGCCTACTGGGAATCCTTGCCGCACTGGCGCAGCAAGTCGTTGGTGCCGCCAGGCAAGCCTACTGCCGACTGATCGTCACACCGTTACGCAGACAAACCCCGCACTGGCGGGGTTTGTCGTTTCCGGGGCCAGGGAACTCAACTGCGCATCCGCGCACCGATTTCCCTCCAGCGCACCCCGCCGTTATCATCCCCGCATCTTGTGAGGGACTTATCCGATGCTCAATGGCCTGTGGCTTGGTTTTTTTGTCGTGGCGGCCATCTCCGCGCTGGCACAGTGGCTGATTGGCGGTAACGCGGGCATTTTTGCCGCCATGGTCGAGAGCATCTTCGCCATGGCCAAGCTGTCAGTCGAGGTCATGGTGCTGCTGTTCGGTACCCTGACGCTGTGGCTGGGCTTTTTGCGCATCGCCGAAAAGGCCGGCATCGTCGATTGGCTGGCCAAGGTACTCGGGCCTCTGTTTCTGCGCCTGATGCCGGAAGTCCCGCCGGGCCACCCCGCGCTGGGCCTGATCACTCTCAACTTCGCCGCCAATGCACTGGGGCTGGACAACGCCGCTACGCCGATCGGCCTGAAGGCCATGCGTTCTTTGCAAGAGCTCAACCCCAGCAAGACCACGGCCAGCAACGCACAGATTCTGTTTCTGGTGCTGAACGCCTCGTCGCTCACCCTGCTGCCCGTGACGATCTTCATGTACCGCGCCCAGCAAGGTGCGCCCGATCCTACCCTGGTCTTTTTGCCCATTCTGCTGGCCACCAGCGCCTCAACCTTCGTCGGCCTGCTGTCGGTGGCGTTCATGCAGCGCCTGCGCCTCTGGGACCCAGTGGTGCTCGCTTATCTGATCCCGGGCGCGCTGTTGCTCGGGGGTTTCATGGCGTTTCTGGCGACGCTCTCGGCGGCTGCGCTGGCGGGGCTTTCCTCCATTCTGGGCAACCTCACGCTGTTCGGCCTGATCATGATGTTTTTGATCATTGGTTCGTTGCGCAAGGTGCAGGTCTACGAGGCCTTTGTCGAAGGGGCGAAGGAAGGTTTCGATGTTGCCAAAAGCCTGCTGCCGTACCTGGTTGCCATGCTCTGTGCAGTCGGCGTGCTAAGGGCATCGGGGGCGCTGGACTTCGGCCTGGAAGGCATTCGTCATCTGGTGGAATGGCTGGGCATGGACACGCGCTTCGTCGACGCGCTGCCGACCGCGATGGTCAAACCCTTCTCGGGCAGCGCCGCCCGGGCCTTGCTGATCGAAACCATGCAGACCCAGGGCGTGGACAGCTTCGCAGCGCTGGCAGCGGCAACGATTCAGGGCAGTACCGAAACCACCTTCTACGTGCTGGCGGTGTATTTTGGCGCCGTCGGTATCCAGCGAGCCCGCCACGCAGTCGGCTGCGCACTGCTGGCCGAGTTTTGCGGCGTAGTCGCGGCAATCTACGTCTGCTACTGGTTCTTCGGCGCCACTGCGAGCTGAGGCCCTACTGAGCAGGTGCCTCAGGTGGCGTTTCGGCTGAGGGGCTTTCTCGTTTCGGCTCACTGGCTGGGGGCTTTTCCGGAGCCGCGTCAGATTTGCGCTCTGACCCGGCTTCAGGTTCGGCCTGTTCAGACTGATCGCCGCCAGGCTTGAGCTTGATCAATCGACCAGCAGGTTTGGTGACAGTCGGTTGATCGGTATCGGTCACCACAAAACGCAGCACACCGATCATCTGCCCGTCCTCCGTCAACACCCTCACCTGCCAGCGACCGACCACGTCCTGAGGAAAGTTCTGTTTGTGAGTCCAGGCGCGATAGCCTTCCTTGCGACCGCCATGGATGTCCAGCGCGATACGATCCACTTCTTTACCGTCGTGGCGCCATACGTGATAAATCCGCTCTTCCAGACCCCGCGGCGCGTTGATGGCGGTGTAGGCATACAACCCGCTGCTGCGCAGCTGACTGGCACTGATCTCGGAAATGCTGTCGCCAGGAGTACGGCTCTTGTTATCGAAGTCCGGGCTCACCGCCACCTCGGTCAACCACAACGTCGCAGGCGGCACCCAGGAGCGCAGCATCCAGCCAGCGCCGCCTATCGCCACGATCATTGCCACTACCGTCACTGCACGTCGCCAGTTATTGAGCGGGAAGCTGGACGCCAGGCTAGGGAACGACAGCAACAACGCTACACCCAGCGCCAGCTTGTAACTCTCGGCGGTGGTCAGGTGCAGGATGATGGGCAACGCGGTAAGCAAGGCTGCAAACAGAGTAAGCGTGTGCAGAGCCATGAACAGCCAGCGACGCGGCGCCAGCCATTTGTAATACAGCGGATCAATGATCGAGATCAGGCCGGCGGCGCCAAGAAACGCTGTGAAAATTGCCTGTCCGCTGTTCCAGGTGGTGGTGATGAAAAAGAACGGCAGTACAAAAAACAGGCTTTCCTGGTGGATCATCTGCGTGCCGTAGCGCAACAAGCCTTGAGGGATCTCACGCCCGATGGCCTTGTTCAGCAGGCCGACCATGGTGTTCTCGACCATCAGCCATAGCCAGCTGATGAGCATGACCACCGCAATCCAGGTCGCCAGACCCGCCTGGCGGTCGACCAGAATGAAGCTGGCAATACCCGACACAAAACCAAAAGCCGCGATAAGCCCGGGGTAACGCTTCATCAATTCAAGCACGGGTGTGACGTAGCGGTTCAGGTCAGGCATTTCAACGATTCACTCGGGTCAGTTCAATCAAAAAACCCGCGCAGCATAGCAATGCCGCGCGGGTTCTTGCATACAGGCAGAAGGCGCAGCGCCTAGCGCCCGCGCATACGGCGGCGCCAGATGGCCAACGATACTGCCAACACTACAATCAGGCCCAGCACCGCCGCGCCGATCCAGTACAGACCGTCATAACCGAGCAACGGTTTTTCAATTCTCATGTAGCCCGGCTGTGCCAACAGCTGACGCATGGCACGATTGGCCGTCTCGATACTCACAGCCCCGGTCCGTTTGGCAGGGTCCTCAAAGCGGCCCTTGTCGTAATCGTTCAGGGCACCCCAGTAGTAATCAGCCAACGCGCTATTGCCCTGCACCGCCCAGGCCTGTCGAGCAATGGCAGCGGCTTTCAGACGTGCAAACGTGGCCGGCTGCATGCCTTCCTTTTGCAGACGCTCGACCAGCGCACGTATTTCCTGCTCGGCCTGGTCAGCATCCTCGCGTTGAACATCGGCGTTCAAGCTCAAAAACCCGACATCGCCAAACACTTCGCGATCCGCCGAGGGCCCGTAGGACAAACCATGCTTCAGACGCAGCTCCGTATAGAGCGACCAGTCAAGATACGATTCGACAAGGTCCCAGGTCTCGTCATGCTGCTCGTCCAGTTGCGGCTCAGTGTAGATCAAGTGCAGCTTGACGCTCTCGCCCAGTCCACCCCGTTCGAGCTCGCGCCTTGGCTGCGCAGTACCCGTGCTCTCAGCAAGCGGCGGATGGTCGATAGGATCGGTCGGGACAAGCTTGCCGTAAGTTCGCTCCAGGTAGGCAGGCAACAGCTTGTCCAGTTCGCCCACCACGATCAGCGTCATGTTGTTGGGGGCATACCAGTTGGCCAGCACTTCTTCGAGATGCTCAAGCGAGACGGCTTCGACTTCAGGGCGTTCAGCGCATTTCAAGCCCAGCTCGATGGCCAGTTGGGTGCTCGCACCATGGCTGGAATCGCGGCGATCAAGCAGGCGTTGCAGATGCGAGGCATGCCCACCATCCTCGCGCTCGACAACACGTTTGACGTTGTCCAGACGCGGCTGATCCAGCTCGGTTCTGGTCAGCACTTCGAGCAACAGATCCAGCACCTTGCGCTGGTTTCGGGCAGGCGCCTCAATCACGAATGTTGTGTCGGTGTTGCTGGTGAACGCGTTCCACTCACCACCCAGTGCCTGCATGCGCTCCTCAAGCCCACCTTCGCCGCTGGCATCGACGCCACTGAACAACAGGTGCTCAAGCAGATGAGGCAGCTCTTTATCCTGACAGGCAAAGTCGTCAAAACCGATGCCAACCACCAGACGGATCGCGACGTGCCCTTTGTCGTAGCCCGGTTTCAGCAGGACCTGCAAACCATTGGGCAGCAGGTAGCCCTCGACCTGAAGTCGATCAAGGGCAAATGAGGGGAGTGAACCGAGAAGCAGACAAGCAAACAGCAGGCAACGCATAAAGCAGCTTTCCTTGCGGGCCGGTATGTTTAACAGACTTCGTCTGCCTGCTTACGTTCATAGCGATTGCTCGGTCGCGCCCTCGCTGGACAAGGCACCGGTGTCGGCCGTTTCCAGAACCGCATAGGCACTGCTGCAGAACAGCGAATTCAGGCGTTTCATGTCGGCAATCAGCTCAAGGTGCAGCGAACTGGTTTCGATGCTCTGCACCACCTTGCGTTGCAAACGGCTCACGTGAGCATGGGCCAAGCGCCGTTCCTGAGCCCGGAATCGGCGTTTTTCACGCAGCAGCTGACGCGCACTTTCTTCGTCACCGCTGAGAAACACCGACAGACCCAGACGCAGATTGGACTGCAACTGAATGTGCAGATCCGCCAGCTCCTCGAGCCCGACCTCCGAGAAGGAACGGCGCTGCGAAGTTTTCTGCTGCTGAATCTTGCGCAGCATGCGTTCGATCAGCCCGCTGGCCAGTTCCAGGTTGATGGTCAGTTCGATGATTTCTGCCCAGCGGCGATTATCATGCTCGCCCAGTTCTTCCCGTGGCATCTGCGCCAGATACAGCTTGATGGCGCTATAAAGCGCTTCAACATCGTCATTGAGACGGCGCACTTCCTGGGTGACTGCGGTCTGCGTGCCACGTAGCACCGCCAGCATCGAACCCAGCATGCTCTCGATCAGGTCACCCATGCGCAGGGTTTCCCGCACTGCATTGGCCAGCGCAAGACTTGGCGTCGCCAGCGCGGTCAGGTCCAGATGGCGAGGTTTGGCCAACCCTCCGGCTTCGTTCTGTTGCGGCAGCAGTGCAGCGCACAGCCGCGCCATGGGTCCGACCGTCGGCAACATGATCAGGCAGCGCGTGGTGTTGTAGATCAGGTGGAAGCCGATGACCAGTTCCTGTGGACGGAAGCCCAGCGTGTCGATCCACGTCACCAGCGGATCAAGCACCGGGATGATCAGCAGCAGGCCCAGCAGTTTGTACAACAGGCTGCCCAGCGCAACTTGCCGACCTGCGACGTTCTGCATGCTGGTGCTGAGGAAGGCGAGCAACCCACTGCCGATATTGGCACCGATCACCAACCCGATAGCCACTGGCAAACCGATGATTTCCGCGCCTGCCAGGGTCGCGGTCAGCAGCACCGCAGCCAGGCTGGAATAAGAGATAAGCGCAAACATCGCGCCCACCAGTGCATCGAGCAGCAGATCACCCGTCAGCGAAGCGAAGAGTACTTTGACGCCTGTCGCCTGAGTGATCGGCGCTGCGGCTGCGACAATCAGTTGCAACGCTAGCACAATCAGCCCGAGACCAATACCCACGCGCCCCAACTGACCGGCACGGGTCTGTTTGCGTGACAAAAAGAACACCACGCCGAGAAAAATCAGCAGCGGTGACAGCCACGACAGGTCGAAGGTCAGCACCCGCGACATCAGCGCAGTACCCACATCGGCACCCAGCATGATGACCAGCGCAGGCGTCAGGGTCATCAGCCCCTGACCCACGAAGGAGGTGACAAGCATGGCGGTGGCATTACTGCTCTGCACCATGGCGGTGACCAGAATACCGGCGACGAATGCCAGCGGACGCCTGGACATGTTCTGGCTGAGCAGACGTCGTAGTTGCGCGCCGTAAACACGCAGGATGCCGGTACGCACAATGTGCGTGCCCCAGATCAGCAGCGCCACGGCGGATAGCAAATCGAGCAGGGTCAGCATAGTGAGGCCCCCTGAGGTGTGCCCAATAAGGCAGTGTGAATTGAAAGTGAGGCGAGTCGCGAGCGGGGAGGTGTTGTGTAACGCTCCACTAAAGCTTTAGTCGGCCTTTGGCATGGACGCCAGCATCGCACAGGCCCGGTTTCATTGAAATAAAACTGTCACAAATGACAGCATCGATGTCGGTATCAGGACATCGTCCCGGTTTTATGGGGATTGCGCGGCGCTGCTGCCTGTACCACGCCCTGCTCGGGACGCGATAAAGACGGCTGCTTCATCGAGGGTAAGTCCGCGTCTACCGCAAAAGGTTTCATCCTTTTGGGTAAACGCGAACTGCTTGTGGCCAGGTCTGGCAGGTGTCAGGCAGCGGACTGAAGCCGACGTTTTTCTGCCAGACGGCTGCGGCCGTATAGCACCGCGATGGCGATCAACGCGATGGCCTGTGCAGACAACGAATACGCATCGGCATGAATCCCCAGCCAATCGAACTCGAAGAACGGCACCGGCCGCGTACCGAATATGCCGGCTTCCTGAAGTGCCTTGACGCCATGACCGGCAAACACTACCGACAACGCGCACAGCAACGCGGCGTTGACGCCGAAGAACAGCGACAGCGGCAGCTTTGCCGAACCGCGCAGAATGATCCACGCCAACCCGATCAACAGCACCAGTGCTGTGGCACCACCCGCCAGTACCGCGTTATGGCCTGCTGGCCCTGCCTGCAACCACAGGGTTTCGTAGAACAGGATGACTTCGAACAGTTCTCGATAGACCGAGAAAAACGCCAGCACCGCGAAGCCGAAACGCCCACCGCCGCCCACCAGACTGCTTTTCACATAGTCCTGCCACGCGGCTGCGTGACGGCGATCATGCATCCAGACACCCAGCCAGAGCACCATGACGCTGGCAAACAGCGCAGTAGCGCCTTCGAGCAATTCCCGTTGCGCACCGCTGACGTCAATCACGTACGCTGCCAGCGCCCAGGTCCCCAACCCCGCCAGCAGCGCGAGCGCCCAGCCCACGTTGACACTGCGCACGGCCGATTGCTGCCCGGTGTTACGCAAAAACGCCAGAATGGCCGCCAGCACCAGAATCGCTTCCAGCCCTTCACGCAGCAGAATCAGCAGGCCCGAAACGTAGCTCAACGACAGACTCAGACCGTCGCTGCCGAGCAGGCCAGCCGACTCCTTGAGTTTGAGCTTTGCGGCTTCAAGTTTTTGCGCGGCCTGAGCGACTGGGAGACCATCCTGCAAGGACTGTCGATAAGCCATCAGGCTTTTTTCGGTGTCCTTGCGCACGTTGGCATCAACGTTATCCAGCGAACTTTCAACCAGCTCGAAGCCTTCCAGGTACGCCGCCACGGACAAATCGTAGGCCTGCTCGCGATCACCCGACCGATAGGCCGCAAGGCTCTTGTCGAGCGTTGCGCTGGTGTAATCAAGCAATTGCGCCGGGCCTCGCTGCACCTGCGGTGGCTGGGCACGCTGCGCTCTGAACGTTGCAGCGGCGTCCGGGCCTTCGGCCGCCTGAACTTCCGCGGGCGTTTGCCGGGCGAGGTCAGCCAGATTGAAGGTCTTGGTCGCTGTCGCTACCGGTTGCGCGCTGAAACTGGCGATGTAGGTCGCAATGTCCCAGCGTTGACGATCATCCAGTTGGTCTGCGAAGGCCGGCATGTCGGTGCCTGCAATACCCTGACCCAGTGTGTTGTAAAGGCCGTAGAGGCTGAGACGGTCCAGTCGCCCAGCATCGCGCAGATTGCCTGGTGGAGGTTCCAGCCCGATCCCGGCTGGCCCGTCACCGGTGCCGGTGTCGCCATGGCACACCGAACAATGCTGAGCATACAAGGGCGCACCACGGGCAGGGTCCGGAGTGATGGCCGGGGCCTGGCTGACCTCGTAGGCAAGTGCCAGCTTCGCACCCAATTGCCGCGCCTGACGAGCAACCTGTGCGCCGTCCTGACGCGTGACAACCGCTTGCTTCAGGTCAGTGACGCCCTGTGCAATTTCGACGCGTTCTTTACGCTCGGGTAGCCCGACCACCAGAGTTTGCAGTGCGCTCAATGAGTCTATCTGCCCTTGATAAGCGGAGGTTTGCACCACTTTGCCTTCCGACACGGTGGCAGGATAGTCAGCGCTCAGGTAATCCAGTGCATGCAATGCCTGCGCGGCACCTTCGACAGGATCGGCCAGCAGACTGAAACTGCACAGCGCCAACGTCGGGGCCACAAGCCAGGCAAGAAATCGGGAACAGGAGAGCATGCAGAATCTCAATAAGAATGCGATGCGTTGCATTGTTCACGTCAACGAGGCGCTACTCAATACTCCAACCGTTTTTTTGTTACAGCATTTTGCAAGAGAGTCGCACGTCTCCGTGCTGCACAAACCTGCTTCATAGTTCAATGCAATATCAGGGGAAAGTGTGCAGCAGGTCTCGGTTATGACGTAAGAATCATCCGAAATGGCTGTAGGCCGGCAAAAAGCCATTGTCATCCCCACGTCCAGCCCTATAATTCCGCGCCCGCACCCCTGTACCTACTCGGCGATGCGGCTCTCGAACCCGAACAGCGTCGCTGTTTGGCCAAATGGACTTGAACAGCTGGCGCCCTTCGCCACGACTGTCATCTAAGGGAATGGAACGCCATGTCCTCTCGTGCCTTGACCGCGCTCGCGCTGATTTCAGCTGTGCAACTGGCCGGCTGCTCCGCCTTTCGAAGCTACGACACAGAACTGCAGGAAACCAACCAGCAGTTGGTCAGCGGCAATGTCGATGCGGCACTGGGCACCCTTGAAAAGAACAACAAGGGTGAAGACAAGGACATTCTCTACTACTTCGAGAAAGGCGAGCTGCTGCGCGCCAAGGGCGACTTTACCGGCAGCCAGACCGCCTGGCGTGCCGCAGACCTGGTGGTGTTCAAGTGGGAAGAGTCGGTCAAGCTGGACACCGACAAGTACCTGGCGCAGTTCGGCAGTTTCCTGGTCAACGACAAGGTCCGCCGCTACGAAGGTTATGACTACGAAAAGGTCATGCTGACCACCCAAATGGCGCTTAACCTGCTCGCCAGCAACAACTTCGACGGCGCCCGTACCGAGATCAAAAAAACCCACGAACGCGAAGCGGTCATCGCCGAGCTGCGTGACAAGGAATACCTCAAGAGCGAGCAGGAAGCCGAAAACCGTGGCGTGAAGACCGAGTTCAAGGACTTGCAAGGCTACCCGGTTGCCTCGCTCAACGCCCCCGAAGTCGTGAGCCTGAAGAACAGCTACCAGAGTGCGTTCAGTCACTACCTGTCAGGCTTTGTCTACGAGGCACTGGGTGAAAAAGGCCTCGCTGCACCAGGCTATCGCAAGGCAGCCGAACTGCGCCCGAATACGCCGCTGCTGGAGCAGGCCCTCAAGGACCTTGACGCCTCCGCCAGCAAGGATGGCAACAGCGAAGTCCTGATCGTCGTACAAAGCGGCTTCGCACCTGCGCGTGATTCAGTGCGGATTCCGCTGCCATTGCCCATCAGCGGCAATCTGGTGATTACCCCGCTGTCTTTCCCGGTCATCAAGCCAGACACCACCACGCCTGCCTTCAACCAGATCGTCCTGGACGGCAAGCCGCTCAACCTGACGCTGCTCAACAGCACCACCGACATGTCGCGTCGCGCACTGCGTGATGACATGCCCGGCATCATTCTGCGTACCACCGTTCGCGCAATCACTCGCGGTGTGGCGCAAAAACAACTCAACGACGTCAACCCGCTGGCAGGCCTGGCAGTCGGTATCGCCTCTGCAGTTACCGAAGGCGCTGATACCCGCACCTGGCGCACATTGCCGGATAACACGCTGGTCGCGCGTCTGCGCCTGACTCAGGGCGAGCACCAGATCATTCTGCCGAATGCACTGGGCGGCTCGCACGTGCAGGTCAAGGTCGATCAGCGCTACCAGGTGATTCCGCTGCGCGCGCTGGGCAACCAGGTCTATGCCGGCAGTCTGGCGGCTCAGGTCATGTCGTCGAACGTGCCGCAAGCCGTCGCCACCGCCAAACAACCCTGATCGGAGACTTTCCATGCGTATGAAGATTGTTGGCGCGCTCATGCTCGCCCTGTTGGCGGGCTGTGCAACTCCGCCGCCACCGGCACCCGGCAGCGCGGCCAGCAAGGTCGTGTCGATGGGTGATACCAAAAACATCGAAGTGGGCGCCATGCGTGTAGCACGTGAAAACGGCTTTCTGACCGTCAAGGCTCAGCTGACCAACACCAGCAGTCGCAACAGGATGATGTACTACCGCTTTGCCTGGTTGGGCAATGACGGTTTTCCTGTGGCCGATGAAGAAAGCTGGAAAAGCATGACGCTGTATGGCTCGCAGAGCACTGTCCTGCCTGCCATCGCGCCGGTCCCGCGTGCCACTGATTTCCGCATCGAAATCAACACGCCTTGATCCGCTCAACCCTTTGCCCAGTTCCGGAGAAACTACCCATGCTGTCCACCCGCCTCTGCTCCATCGCCGCTATTGCTCTGCTGGTCACCGGTTGCGCCAACAACTCCCCGAGTCTTGGCAGCAAGAACATCAGCTACGGCGACACCAAGGCCGTTGAAACGGTTACCAACGAATTCGGCTCAACCGACCTGCAGATGATCGCAGAGAGCATGACTCGCTCTCTCGCCCAGTCCGGCACCCTGCAGGGTCGCCCGGTTGTGCAGGTCTACGACGTCAAGAACAAGACCAGCGAGTACATCGACACGCGCGAAATCACCAACTCCATCAAGACTCAATTGATGAAAACGGGCACCGCGCGCTTCGCAAGCGACGACAACCAGATGCAGAACCAGGTTGACCAGCTCAAGCTGCAAAACCAGAGCGGTCTGTACAAGAAGACCACTGTGGCCAAGACCGGCAACATGGTCGCCGCCAAATACCGCCTGGAAGGCTCGATCAGCTCCATCGTCAAGCGCAGCAGCGATTACAAGGACGTCTTCTACAAATTCAGCCTGCAATTGATCGACGTTGAAAGCGGCCTGGCAGAGTGGATGGACGAAAAAGAAATTCGCAAAACCACGGAGCGTTGATCACATGCGCACATGGATTGGCATTATCGGCATGGTTTGCGCGTTCGCAGCGAACGCAGCGCCGAAGATCGCAGTGACAGACATGGCCTTTCAGGAACGTGTGGAGCAGTACATCCACACCGTTTCGGCACGGACCAACATCCAGGCCAACCGCTACAGCGCCAGCGGCTCGTCGAGCTATGACGAGTATGAAGCGCGCAGCAGTTACATCGAGCAGGGTGAACTGCGCAAATTCAGTGGCGACATCAAGGGCGAGATTCTCAAGTCCGGCATGTTCCAGCTGGTCCAAGGCACGCCCTACACTGCCAGTTCCAAAGAAGACGTTTACGACGTCATCAAGCGCATCAAGAACGGCAACTTCAAGGGCGCGGACTACGTGCTGTTCGGCACCGTGTCGGACATCGACTTCCAGCAGGATGTGGGCGAGATTGCCAATACCGACACCCACTCCGCCATTCTGGGTCTGACACTGGTGGCTGATTTCAGCCTGATCAACACCCGTACCTACGAAGTCACCTCGGCCTTTACCGCCATGGGTGAAGGGCAGGACACCAAACTGGTCAACGGTCGCGACATCAAGGTCTCGCTCAACCGTGGTCGGGTGATTCGTGATGTCTCGAAGTCGATCGGTGAAGACGTAGCGCGTCAGTTGCGCGAGCAACTGCGTGGTGAAGTGGAATACACCGGCCAGGGTCAAATCCAGAACAACCTGCCGAGAGACGAAGCTCCGCGCATCCTGCGCTGAGCCATGCAGAACTTCTGTCAGACGCATTCATGAGCCTGCCCACCGGTATTTTGGGCGGCAGGCTCATGATACGTTGATCAGGCGGTGCCGCGATGCAAGGTCGCGAGAAAGCCAGCCGCGCCTACAAACAGACTGGCAAAAGTGCGATTCAAACGACGCTGCTGACTCGGCGTCTTGAGCAGTCGCAACACTTTGGACGCCAGCCCGGTATAACCCGCCATCACGATCAGATCCACCGCCACCATAGTCGCCGCAATAATTGCGTATTGCGTCAGCAACGGTGCGGCTGGGTCGATGAACTGGGGCAGGATCGCCAGCATGAACACCAGGGCCTTGGGGTTGCTGATGTTCACCAGAAAACCCCGGAAAACCAGGGTCATCGGTTTGCCGACCGGACGAACCGCCGATTCATCGGCAAGATCGCTGGGCAGCGCACGCCATTGCTTGATACCCAGGTAAACCAGATACGCCACACCGAACCATTTGATCAGCGTGAAGGCCAGCTCAGAGGCTGCCAGCACAGCGCCAAGCCCTGCGGCGACGATTGCAATCTGCGCAACCAGCGCAATTTGCAGTCCCAGCGCATTCCAGTAGCCGCGCCAGAAACCGTATTGCAGGCCGCAGGACATTGAGGCGATCGCGCCCGCCCCAGGAGAAAGACTGATAATCCAGCAGGCTGCAAAAAAGCCCAGCCACGTTTCAAGCGCCATTACGCACCTCAAGCAGAGTCGAATGTCCGCTAAATTAGTGCGTAAAACGCGCCGTGACTAACTATTTTTAATCCTGCTCATCCAGTTGCCGGGCGATGGCCACCTGAGGCACCAGATCGCTGCCGCGCCAGCGACGCACAGACTTCTGGAAGAACTGGCTGTTGGGCACCTGAACCAGCGCGCCGCCCGCTTCTGGCGGCTCGATCAGCGTGGTGAACATCAGGTTGATGTCGATCACTCGGCCTTTGACGCCGGGCTTGTCCAGCGTGTCGACCAGCTCGACCATGTCGCCGATACGGAACGGGCCGATGGTGAAGATCAGGATCGCGCACAGCAGGTTCGACAGTACGCTCCACATGGCAAAGAACGCCACCGCAGCGACCGCCACGAAACCGGACAACGCCGTCCACAACACCGTGGCAGAAACCCCCAGGCGGCCCAAGACAAAGACGAACGCGCTGCCCATGATCAGCCAGCGCAGCACCCCGCGCAACGGCACCAGAAGCTCTGGGGGCAGTGGGTAACGCTCACCCAGACCGGTCAGAAAACGCGCCACAATGCGTTGCAGAACATAACCGGCCAACAGGATCAGCAAGATCTGCACGCCGACCAGAATCGGCTCGATCCAATAGGCCGATACTGGCATTCCCAATACTTCCATCAAACTCTTGCCCCACTCACGACAATGCCTCCAGCTCGGCCTGCATGGACTCCAGCAATTCCAGCGCCTGCATCCACGCATCCTCCAGTTCGGACTCGCGTACTTTCAACTTCGCCTGTTCAGCGAGCAGATCGCGCAGCTTGTCCTTGTTGGCAGCTTCGTAATTGGCGCTGTCTGCCAATGCCTCTTCAACCCTGGCGAGCTTTTCATGCAGCGTGCCCAGATCGCGCTCAAGCTTGTCGGCTTCGCGCTTGTGCGGCGCAAGTTGCTGACGCAACGCTGCGGCCTGCTGACGCTGGGCCTTTTTGTCAGTCTTGTCCGCATTGACCGGCGTATTACTGACCGGGGCGTTACGCAACCGGTAGTCCGCCAGCCAGCGGGTGTAATCGTCCAGATCGCCGTCAAATTCCTGTACACGGCCGTCGGCGACCAACAGGAAGTCATCGGTCGTGCTTTTCAGCAAGTGTCGATCGTGGGAGACCACCAGCACCGCACCCCCAAACTCCTGCAAGGCCATGGTCAGCGCCAGGCGCATCTCGAGGTCGAGGTGGTTGGTTGGTTCATCGAGCAGCAGCAGGTTGGGCTTTTCCCAGGCAATCAGGGCCAGGGCCAGCCGCGCTTTTTCGCCACCGGAGAAGTTCAGCACTGGCTCATCCAGTCGCGCCCCACGGAAGTCGAAACCGCCGAGAAAATCGCGCAACGTCTGCTCACGCTCGGTCGGTGCCAGCCGCTGCAAGTGCAGCAGCGGATTGGCCTTGGCATCCAGCGAGTCCAGCTGATGCTGGGCAAAATAGCCCACGGTCAGGTTTTCACCACGCACCAGATGGCCGCTTTGCGGTGACAGCTCACCGGCAAGGTTCTTGATCAGCGTCGACTTGCCTGCGCCGTTCGGGCCCAGCAGCCCTATGCGGGCGCCCGGAGTCAGCTGCAGTTTGACCTTCTCCAGGATGGTCTTGTCGCCATACCCCAGACGCGCGTCGGACAAATCCAGCAGAGGGCTGGAAATCTTGTCGGACTCGCGGAAAACAAAATTGAAAGGCGAGTCCACGTGCGCGGCGGACAGCTCTTCCATGCGCTCCAGCGCCTTGATGCGGCTCTGGGCCTGACGCGCCTTGGTGGCCTGGGCCTTGAAGCGCGCGATGTATTTTTCCATGTGTGCACGCTGCACCTGCTGCTTCTCGTAGGCCTGCTGTTGCTGGGCCAGACGTTCGGCACGGGCACGCTCGAAGGCGCTGTAGCCACCGCGATAGAGGGTGATCTTGCGCTGCTCGACATGCGCGATGTGATCAACCACTGCATCCAGAAAATCCCGGTCGTGGGAAATCAGCAACAAGGTGCCGGGGTAGCTCTTGAGCCAGTCTTCGAGCCACAGAATGGCGTCGAGGTCCAAGTGGTTTGTCGGTTCGTCGAGCAGCAACAGGTCGGATGGGCACATCAAGGCCTGCGCCAGGTTGAGGCGCATGCGCCAGCCCCCGGAAAAGCTGCCGACTTCGCGTTCCATCTGCTCGTTGGTGAACCCCAGCCCCGCCAGCAACTTGCGTGCACGCGCATCGGCGGTATAACCGTCGGCGCTGTCGAGCTCGGCATGCAGGCGCGCCTGAGCGGCACCGTCCTGCGCCGCTTCGGCTTCGGCCAGCAAGCGCTGAACCTCACGCAGACGCACGTCGCCATCGAGCACGTAGTCCACGCCCAGCCGTTCAAGCGTCTCGATCTCTTGACGCATATGGGCAATACGCCAGTCAGCAGGCAGCAGGCAGTCACCGGCGTCGGGTGTCAACTCACCCCGCAGCAAGGCAAACAGACTGGATTTACCGGCGCCATTGGCACCGATCAGACCGGCTTTATGGCCGGCGTGCAGGGTCAGCTCGGCGTCTTCTAGCAGACGTTGCGGACCACGCTGTAAGGTAAGGCTTTGAAGTCGAATCATAATGGCGGCGGAGTCTACCAGCTTCGTCCCGGACAGGTTGATCACTATGCCTACAGAGCTTTGGAGTTTCACCCTCGATTTCTATGCCCGACCAGGTGTGGAGCAGGCATGCCTGTCGCTGCAAGCCAATGGGGCCAACGTGTGCATGGTGCTTTGTGGCGTATGGCTGGGCCTGCGTGGCGTGACGTGCAATCAGCAGCGATTGTTGGAAATCGGACAGTTGGCGACACCCTGGCACCAGGACGTCGTGCGTCCCCTTCGTGAATTGCGCACTCAATGGCGCAATGCGGCGCTTCACGATACGACGCTGGACCTGTTTCGAGCCCGCGTAAAAACATTGGAACTGGAAGCCGAACAGCATTTGCTGGCCCGCCTTGAGACGTTGACCGAAAGCTGGCCGACCGGAGAAGCACTGGATTTGAGCGAGTGGCTGGAGGGGTTGAGCGAAGGCGATGGCGAGAACAGCCGTGATGCGCTGCAGGTGCTGCGCATCACGGCCGACTCTGTTACCAACCGGCGTTAAGAGGCGCTGGTAGTGGCAGGTGCTGCGCCGTTGGCCGCTGCAGGAGCAGGGGTGGCCGAAGGGGTGGCAGCCGGAGCTGGCGTGGCGGCCGGTTTGGCTGCGGCGGGTGTTGCAGGCTTGGCGGCAGCTGGCTTGGCAGCCGCTTTTGCCGGCGCTTTGGCAGGAGCCCTGGCGGCGGGTTTGGCAGCACTGCTTGCAGCAGGTTTAGCCGCAGGTGCCTTGGTCGCCGCAGGCTTGGCAGCAGGTTTCGCTGGAGCTTTTGCAGCAGTAGGCTTCGCTGGAGCTTTAGCGGCGGCTGGTTTCGCAGCAGCGGTTTTCGACGCTGCAGGTGCTTTGGCAGCAGCTGGTGCCTTGGCAGCAGGCTTGGCGGCAGCTTTCACAGGCGCTTTGGCGGCAGGCTTGGCAGCGGCGGCTTTAGGCGCGGGCTTGGCGACGGTTTTTACTGGCGGCTTGGCAGCGGGCGCCTTGCCGGCAGGTGCTTTAACAGCGGCCTTGGTGGCAACCGGCTTTTCAGCGCGCGTGGTCAGGATCTTGCCAACGGCTTCCTTGACGCGACCAATGCCCTGAGCAAGCTTCAGACTTTCCTGAGCATCACGCTTGAGGTGCAGGATGTAGGTGCGGGTTTCGGTCTGGCGCTCTTTCAGCGCATCGAGCAATTCTTCGAGTTCAGCTACGGCACCTTTGGCCTTGGTCTGCGCCTTGTTTTTTCCGGCGGAGGCGGCGTCCTGCAGCTTGGTACGGGAGTTATGCAGTTTTTCCTGCGCCTTGCCCCGTTGTTTTTCAAGCTTGGCGAGCAGTTTCTCGGCATCAGCCAAAGCTTGGGAACAGGCGTCTTCCAGATGTTCAAGCAAGCTGCCCGATAATTGTTGGAGCAAATGCAACGGAGTATTTACTGGCTTCTTTTTGGCCGACATGACTTACCTCCTGGGTGACGAAATTGCGGCTCATACTAGGCTTCTGCCCGCATCTCCGCTAGGGCATCTTGACACCATCGAAAGCGCCCTGTTGCATACTGCAAAAAATGATTACCACGCCAGACACGGGCGCATGACGAAATTCAATTCGCAAGAGCCATCACCACAGGTGCTTGCACTGGCATAATCGTGCCTTCCCAGGCCGGAGAACATCCATGTCGCGCTACCTGTTAACGTCGTTGTTCCTCTTGCTACCCTTGGCTCAGGCCGCTGAAACACCGCCCAACAACGACTCCCGCGATCTCGCATACAGCCTGGGAGCCAGTCTTGGCGAGCGCTTGCACCAGGAAGTCCCGGACCTTGATCTCAAGGCGCTGGTCGATGGTTTGAAACAGGCCTACCAGGGTAAACCGCTGGCGCTCAAGCAAGAGCGCATCGACCAAATCCTGCGCGAGCATGACGCGGCAATGGCGCAAGCAGAAACCACAGGCACCGACGCGCCCACCGAAGCAGCTTTGGGTGCGGAGCGAAAGTTCATGGAGAGCGAAAAAGCCAAGCCGGGCGTCAAGACGCTGGCTGACGGTATTCTGATGACCGAGCTGACGCCGGGCACAGGTCCAAAGCCTGATGCCACCGGCAGAGTCGAGGTGCGTTATGTGGGTCGCCTGCCAGATGGCACCATTTTCGATCAGAGCACTCAGCCGCAGTGGTTCAGACTCGACAGCGTGATCAGTGGCTGGACCAGCGCATTACAAGGCATGCCGGTTGGCGCGAAGTGGCGGTTGGTGATCCCTTCGGATCAGGCTTATGGCGCAGAGGGTGCTGGCGACCTTATCGATCCGTTCACGCCGCTGGTATTCGAAATCGAGTTGATCGCTGTCTCTCAGTGATCAACTCCTGAGCGGCTATCACGCGCCACCCATCCTGCGCAAAAATGAAAAAGGGTGCAAAAGCACCCTTGGTAATCGCAACACCGGTCCGAGCTGTCAGACCTGAGCGGCGACTTCTTCCTTATGGGAGTTGTGCAGCACCTCAATCAGGCAGTCTTCCAGCTCGAAGCGCTCGTGCAGCAAGCCACCCAGTTGATTGAATTCCTTGGCCACTACAGTGCAGTCCGAGCAATCGCCTTTGTCGCAGCGATCGTTGAATGTCAGCGCGAACTTGGTAATGACGTCGAGACGCGGATAGATAGTGTCCGCAAGCTCCAGCCCACGTTCGTCATTGAACGCCTTGGCTTCATTGCTCAGCTGTTCGTAGACCTCAAAATGGCCAGCCGACACGTAATCGACCAGGATTTCGCAGAAATTCTGCAGCGCTACACGATCCGCAGCCAACGCTTCAGGCGTGTCGCCCAGCGCGTCATAGGCCTTGATCAATTCATGACGGTCCTGCAACCAGCGATCGATCAGCAGATTGACCCCGCCCCAGCGTTCCTGAGCATTCTGACAACTTTCCAACATGATGTTCTCTCTTCCCTTCAGGGGCATGCGGTCCTGTGCCGGCCTTGGCGATCTGCGAGGGCGCGGCCTGTGTAAGGCGTCAGGACAGCATACTTCCAATGACGCGTGCGGCCCAGATTATGCCCGCTCGACAAGGCCATCAAGGTACCCAGACGATAAAGTTCATACAAGCGTTTAATACCGCGTCCGACTTTCGGCTGATACCCACGGGTTCAGATCGCTGAAAAGCAGATATACAGGCATCAGTGCCAGCCCCACAAATGCCAGCAGACTCCACTCGGGAAGACTGAGGCCAAACAGTGACCAGGTGACGACGGCACAAATGTCCGCGAGGCCCCGTAGACCACTACTGCCTGTGGAAAGCGACATCACATCGAGTCCTGACTCAAGCAACGCGACGACAGGCACCACATCAACGCCTGGAGCGGTTTGCAGCCAGATCTGAGTACCCGCCACCGTCGCTCCCACAAGGATGATGAGCAACATCCCGACACAGTATCGCCGCCAACCCTTCACGCCAGGGGCGTGCACTGCAGCCACCAGCGTCAACACAGCGCAGGCGATGATGGCCGCTCGCTGGAAATGACAAAGGATGCACGGTTCAAGACCGAAGTTGTGCTGAAGATAGACGACGGCACCAATGATCAATGCACATATCAGGGATGCCATGAAAAACAAGGAGCGCGTGCGAGCCAGATGCATGGCGAATCCGTAACAAAAGACGAGGCGATAACGGTAGAGGAAACGGCACGAGGCTTACAAGGCAACGCCGTACAGATAAGTCGCCGTTCAGCAAAGGAACAGGAGACTCAAAGACCTGGCTTATTCGCGGCGCAGTGTAGGAATACTCGTAAGCGGGGCACAAGAGCTGCAATAACTGATCGCTCTCGCCACGAGAGCCCTGAGACGGGCTCCCGTGACTGGCGTCTTAAACGGCAGTCAATGCTGGCAACGGACGCGCCAGAAAACGCTCATCCAGCAAACCCAGACCTTCCTGGAACAGCTGATTGCTACGGTCGGTCTCGCCCATCTGCGCCAGCAGGCGAGCCAGCTCCGCACACGTCTCAGGATTACGCTCCAGGCGCAGGCTGCTTTCAAGATAGTCACGTGCCTTGCCCCAAAGCCGACTTTGCAGACAGATGCGCCCCAGGGTGAGCAGCAGGCTGGGATCGCTGGGGTGATGCTTGAGCCAGCCTTCCGCCGTCTGCAACTGCTTGGCCGGATCACTGCCCCGAACCAATCCGTACAAACGCGCCAGGTGACTGTGGTAGTCGCGCTTGAGTGCGGCCCTCAGCACCTCTTCTGCCTGTGCGTCAGCGCCCAGACGGCGCAGTTGATCGGCATACGCCAGCACCAGCGGTGGCTCCTGGCGTTGTGCCGAGGACAAGCCTTGCCAGGCTTTTTCAAGTGAAGGAAGGCCGGTCAGCGTACCCTCTCCCTCTCCCTCTTCACGATAAGCGGCCAACGACAGGTTTTCACCCCATGCACGCCGTTCCAGCTCGGCAAGCTCTCGCGGTGGCAGAACCTTGTCCTTGCGCAACTCGGGCATCAGACGGATCAGCTCGGGCCAATCTCCGCGCTGCTGATAAAGACGCTGCAACTGACGCAACACCTGAGGGTTATGCGGATGGCGCTCCTGCATGGCCTGCAAGGTCACCAGTGCACCATCGGTATCACCTCGATCCTGCTGCAATTGGGCATGGTTCAGGGCAATGGCCAGCTCGGCCTGAGGCTGACGCTCCAGGGCGCGCTCCAACAAACCGTCGCTCTCTTCATAGCGGCCCAGCTCATTGGCCGCACGTGCCGCGCCGATGTAATACAACAGCGGATGAGCATCGGCTTCGGCGGCACGGTGCAGGTGACGCTGTGCGCTCGCCCAGCGGCCTTCTGCAAGGTCCATCTGGCCATGCTCGATAGCCAGTTGCAAACGGCGACGACGATTGCGGCGTGACCATGGATTGACCAGACCACCCGAGGTCGTCAACAGGCGAATCAGCAACCGGACCAGCAGAACCAGCAGCAACGCGGCGATCAGCAATGCCAGCGTTGCCCACAGGCTCGATTCATATCGGAAGTTCTGATAGGCGATCAGCACGTAGCCGGAATGTTCAGCAATGGCAACGCCAATCAATGCTGCCGCTGCGATGGCGACAAACAGAAAGACATAGAAGCGCTTCATGGACTTTTCCCCTGCTGCGCCTCAGCTGGCTGGCTGGAAGCATTACGGCGCGCCAGATAAGCTTGCACCGCACTCAGACTCTGCGTCAGATCAGGCGTCTTGACTGCGACCGGCTGACCGGACAAAGCCCCGATGCCTTCGCTGAGCACTTTGCTCTGCGGGTCATCCTGACTGAAATTGGCCTGAAGCACGCTCTTGGCCTCGGCCAGTGCCTTCGCATAGACCTCTGGCTCGCCATTGAGCGCGGCCCACTGCGCCTGCTCAAGGGTCAGGCTCAGCGCCAGCCGTACTTGCGACAGGCTTTGTCCTGCCAGAACCGGGCGAATGTCCTTGTCGGCATTGAAGTCAACGCGGAAATAATGGGAAATCTGATTCCACCAGCGCGACCACACACTGTCCTGCTGCTCGTCCGTCAAGCCAGGCAGCACGTCACCCTTGTCTTCGTATTCAGGCGCCAGCTTGTTGAGCTGCACAGCCTGGTCACGCAAGGCGCCGATCTGCAAAAAAAGGCCGGTACGGTCTGGTTGCTCGACGCTGCGCAGCGCAGCCAGGCTCTTGGCCAATTGCTCGCGGGCAGCGAATGAACCGGGATCATCCTGTTCGCGCAAAATTTCGTCAGCGCCCTGAACCAGCGCCTGAGCACTGTTGATGTCCTGCAGCGCAGAAAGACGCAGACTGGCCAGGCGCAGCAGATGCTCGGCCTCGGCCAGACGCCAGTCCTTGCGGCTGGCACCCAGGACGGTTTCAAGCCGCTGGCTCAGACGCTGCTGATCGCCTTGCAGTTGCGCCACCAGCCGGCGGCTGTCTTCCAGTTGATCGGCTGGCGGAAACTGCGCAAGACGCGCCGTCAGCTGCTGATCATTCTGGGCGAGCGCCAGCGTCTGTACGGCAATATCCTGGACCTCGCCGCGCTGCTGCTGATGTCCGGCCTGCAACATACGCAGTTGCCACACACCCCAACCTGCGACGGCAATGCCAGCGATACCCAGCAACAACGCCAGGATCACGAGACCGCCATTGCGGTTACCCGGGCGTTCCGGGCGCACGGGGTCGGGCGTGGATGCCGGCGTTTTCAGCACCGATTCTTCGTCTTTAGGCAAGGCAGTTTCGCTCACGTATCCCATCCTTTGCATTTTGGCGTAATAGCGTAAACGACATGATGTCGATCAATACGCCTAAACGGCAGGCTGAGGCTGACCCCGCAACGCTGCCAGCAATGCCGCGGCGTTCGCGCCACGGCAATCAACA
The DNA here is from genome assembly GCF_021147775.1 of Pseudomonas californiensis. Classification (GTDB taxonomy): domain Bacteria; phylum Pseudomonadota; class Gammaproteobacteria; order Pseudomonadales; family Pseudomonadaceae; genus Aquipseudomonas; species Aquipseudomonas californiensis. The sequence continues at coordinate 170,928 of NZ_JAGTPK010000001.1, read as the reverse complement.
ACTTTCAGTGCCCCTGCCGCACGAGCAATATCAGCGACCCTGGGGCTTGGTACAAACAGTGGCAACCCGGCCAGATCCTGCCACGAATCGCCGGCCAGCTGGAGCAGATGTTCAAAACCCTGCCCACTGCTGACCACCAGCCCGTTCAAGCGTTCCAACCTGACACGCTGCACAAGTGCCGAGGACGGATACTCTGGCAGATAACGACGATACAGCGGCAGGTACTCGACCGCGACGTTACGCTCGCGCAAGCGCTCTGCCAACAGTTCTCGCCCCTCATCACCACGCATGATCAACACGCGGCTACCGGGCACAGCAATCGCGGCCTGCAGCTGCGGCAAGTCCAGCAGCGCTTCGCTGTCATCGCCCTGCTCGGGCCAACTGGCGTCAAGCCCGTAGTCCTTCAGTATCTGTCCGGTAGCCGCACCCACGCTGAACCAGGGTTGCTGAGGAGGTTGCGGCCATACTTCGTCGATCAACTCGACAGCCAGGCGCGCGGCAGGTTTGCTGACGACGACGACCGCACAATAGCTGAGCAGCTCGAAAATGATCGAGCGCTGCGCGGGATTCAGAGGCAGGGGTTCGGTTTCCAACAGGGGCATGCTGCTGCTGACGATACCGGCATCAGCCAGCACCTGCGCCAGGGCTGCCGACTCCTCGGCAGGGCGTGTCAGCAGCAGACGCCACTGGCTCATTCGTCGTCGGCCTCACCGTAGACGGCTTTCAGGATGCGCGCTGCACCCTGCGCCAGCAGCGCCTCGGCAACCTGCACACCAAGTGCTTGAGCCGCCGTCTGCGAGTCACGGGCTTCAGCGCGCAGCAGCAGGCTGCCTGATGGATCACCCACTAGACCCCGCAGCCACATCTGATCGCCTTCCAGTACGGCGTAGCAGGCAATAGGCACTTGGCAGCCACCGTTGAGGTGCTTGTTCAGCGAGCGTTCGGCAATGACACGCACAGCCGTGGCTTCGTGATGCAGGGGAGCGAGCAGCGCGTGAATTTCCGCATCGACGCTGCGGCACTCGATACCCACCGCACCCTGCCCACCCGCTGGCAGGCTGTCTTCGACGCTGATCGCCGAGGTGATACGGTCTTCGAAGCCCAGACGGATAAGCCCGGCAGCGGCGAGAATGATCGCGTCGTACTCACCTGCATCCAGCTTGGCCAGGCGGGTATTGACGTTGCCACGCAGGAACTGGATTTTCAGATCAGGGCGACGCGCCAACAACTGGGCCTGACGACGCAGACTCGAAGTACCAACAACACTCCCCGCCGGCAACGCTTCGAGGCTTGCGAAAGTATTGGATATAAAGGCGTCCCGCGGGTCCTCGCGCTCGCAGATGCAGAACAGCCCAAGCCCCTGAGGGAAGTCCATCGGCACGTCTTTCATGGAATGCACGGCGATGTCGGCCTGATTCTCCAGCAGCGCTGTTTCCAGCTCTTTGACGAACAGACCCTTGCCACCGATCTTTGAAAGTGGGGAGTCCAGCAGCTTGTCGCCACGACTCACCATGGGTACCAGCGTGACGATCAAGCCTGGATGAGCCTGTTCGAGTCGCGCCTTGACGTATTCGGCCTGCCAGAGGGCAAGCGCACTCTTGCGAGTAGCGATGCGGATTTCGCGAGAAGACATTGAACAATCCGTACGGAGTAGATGCGTCGGATAATAACAGCTCAGCCGGAACGACTTCAGGATTGACCGATAAGTCGCTGAGGCAAATTGACTCGGGTCAGGAATCAGTCGGGCCGAGAATCACAGGAAACGCCTGTTCGCAAAGAAACCGGACAACTCACGGATCTGGCGCTAGCCAGTGCTGAGACTCGGTCTTCGCGAGCAAACTTTCCTTCGGGGCAATGGCCCGCCCTACAGTTGCTGCATCATTTTGCGAACGCCCGCCACGTGACGGCGGCTGACGATCAATGCATCGCCATTGAGACCCCTGAGGAACAACTGAAAATGCCCCAGTGGTGTGCGTTGCAAACGCTCGATACGATCACGGGCAACCAGCGCATTGCGGTGGATCCGCACAAACCGGTCTCCGAATTCGTCTTCCAGTGCCTTGAGTGGTTCGTCCAAAAGAACTTCACCGCCCTCGTGCCGCAGGGTGACGTACTTGTGGTCAGCGATAAAAAAGATCACCTGATCCAAAGGGATCAACTCGATGCCTTTTCGAGTGCGCGCACTGATGTGACTGCGCGGCCCGCTACCACTTTCGGCGGCCGGACGGGTCATCGCAGCCAACTGGACACGATTGGGACGCTCGGCCTTTCTCAAGGCTTCGACAAGGTGTTCAGGACGCACCGGTTTGACCAGGTAGCCGACAGCACTGACCTGAAACGCATCCAGGGCGAACTCGTCATGCGCCGTGCAGAAGACCACTGCAGGAGGTGCCTCGCGTTCGCACAGCCAGGCGGCCACTTGCAGACCATCCATGCCTGGCATGCGGATATCAAGCAGCACAACATCTGGCTTGAGGTTTTCAATCAGCGCCAAAGCTTCTTCACCATTTGCGGCGCTGGGTTCAAGTACCCGGTAACCCTCGATTTCGCTGACCAATCGGCTCAGTCGCTCGCGGGCCAGGGGTTCGTCATCAACGATCAGGACATTCATATAGCTCTGGCTTCCTGCGTGAGTCTCGCACAAGGATAGCGTAGACAGGTGTAGTGACGACCGTCACGGCGCTCCACGCTCAGACTGGCATATGGGCCAAAAAGTGCCGTAATACGCGCACCGATATTCGTCAGGGCCTGTTGAGTACCGTTGGAAGTCTGCCGATTGGCAACTTCTTCATAGGGATTGCTGACAGACAATATGAACTCTCCCCCTCTATAGTCTGCTTCGACTGTGACGACGCCCCCTTCGATGCGAGGGGCGATGCCATAAATCAAGGCGTTTTCCAGTAATGGCTGCAAGGTTAGCTGGGGAATCGGCAAGTCATCGGGAATCGTGCTCACCCTCCAGTCCAACTGTAGACGCTCGCCGAGACGATATTGCTCAATCGATAAATATCGTTTTGCCAAAGCCAGCTCTTCACTCCAGCTCACCAGCGTGCCTGGCTTGGCCAGACTGGCGCGAAAAAGATCTGACAGATCCAGCACAGCCTGCTCGGCCTTGAACGGATTGCTGACCACCAGACTTGCAATGCTGTTGAGCGTGTTGAACAGGAAATGTGGCCGGATCCGTGCCTGCAACGATTCGATCCTGGCGCGCAGCTCGCCCTGCTGCTGTTTGCGCCACTGCGCCTGAAGGTAGAAATAGCGCAGCATCAGGGCGGACATGATCAGCGCAATCGTCGAGTAACGCAGGTAGCGCTCCACCATCCCGGTGACCGAAATCCTGCCGGTCAACTGACAAACGTCTGTGACGGCGGTGCACAAGAGCGTCAGGCCGACCACCAGCAGACAACTCAAACACCCGGCAAGCCCCGGCGAAAGGCGCGCCAGCCAAGGCCGCATCCCGCACAGCAGGGCCGCCGACAGCAGAACGATCCACTGCACGAACAGCGACATCAGGGCCAGGCGCACCCAGTCGAAGCCCGAGCGCATCGGCTCGACCAGCACCAGCACGATCACCAGAAGCTCGGCCAGCACCACGAGCACGAGCAATGCCTGCGGCAGGCACAGTTCAGGCAGAAAAAAGTCTTTGCCGGGAGCGGGCCCGGCACCACGTTTCAATCGGTCATCTCGCATAGCCCAGTCTCGGCTCTGGCTTCGTCAGCGGCAAGCCATCCGGAAATAAAAAAGCATCAACCCTGTTATCATCGCAACCGCCCTTGTGCCACGTATCGGGCACGCCACTTTCCGTAGAGCAACGAGCGAATCCATGAGCACCGACAAGACCAACCAGTCCTGGGGCGGCCGCTTCAGTGAACCCGTCGACGCGTTCGTCGCACGCTTCACTGCCTCCGTCACCTTCGATCAACGCCTGTATCGCCACGACATCATGGGCTCCATCGCCCACGCCACGATGCTGGCCAAGGTCGGCGTACTGACCGATGCCGAGCGCGACACGATCATCGACGGCCTCAACACCATTCAGGCCGAGATCGAAGCGGGCAGTTTCGAGTGGCGCGTCGATCTTGAAGATGTGCACATGAACATCGAAGCACGCCTGACCGATCGCATCGGCATCACCGGCAAGAAGCTGCACACCGGTCGCAGCCGCAACGATCAGGTGGCCACCGACATTCGCCTGTGGCTGCGTGACGAGATCGATCTGATCCTGAGTGAAATCACCCGTCTGCAAAAAGGTTTGCTGGAACAGGCCGAGCGCGAAGCCGATACCATCATGCCTGGCTTCACGCACTTGCAGACGGCGCAACCGGTGACGTTCGGCCATCACATGCTGGCCTGGTTCGAAATGCTCAGCCGCGACTACGAGCGCCTCGTCGACTGCCGCAAGCGTCTGAACCGCATGCCGCTGGGCAGCGCAGCACTGGCAGGCACCACTTACCCGATCGACCGCGAACTGACCTGCAAACTGCTGGGCTTCGATGCAGTAGGCGGCAATTCGCTGGATGGCGTCTCGGATCGCGACTTCGCCATCGAATTCTGCGCAGCGGCGTCGGTGGCAATGATGCACCTGTCGCGCTTCTCTGAAGAACTGGTGCTCTGGACCAGTGCTCAGTTCCAGTTCATTGATCTGCCTGATCGCTTCTGCACCGGCAGTTCGATCATGCCGCAGAAAAAGAACCCGGATGTACCCGAGCTGGTACGCGGCAAGAGCGGCCGTGTGTTCGGTGCCCTGATGGGCCTGTTGACCCTCATGAAAGGTCAGCCGCTGGCCTACAACAAGGACAACCAGGAAGACAAGGAGCCGCTGTTCGACGCTGCCGACACACTTCGCGATTCATTGCGTGCCTTTGCCGACATGATCCCGGCGATCAAGCCGAAACACTCGATCATGCGTGAAGCCGCATTGCGTGGCTTCTCGACCGCGACCGACCTGGCAGACTATCTGGTACGCCGTGGCTTGCCCTTCCGTGACTGCCATGAAATCGTCGGCCATGCTGTGAAATACGGCGTCGAAACCGGCAAGGACCTGGCTGAAATGAGCCTGGAAGAACTGCGCCGGTTCAGCGATCAGATCGAACAGGATGTGTTTGCAGTATTGACTCTGGAAGGCTCGGTCAATGCACGAAACCACATCGGTGGTACTGCGCCTGATCAGGTGCGCGCTGCCGGGGTTCGCGGTCAGGCCCTGCTGGCAGAGCGTTAAGCCCAGCGTCGCATCCGGTGAACGCCTGCAGTTGGAATCCGTTTCAACTGCAGGCGCCTGCCGGAACAAGCGATCTTCTCTTCAGCGCTCACCTGCTCTGCGTAAAACGCTTCAGATTCTCCTACCCCGTAGCCCTGCCCACCGCCTGAACCCTGGCCATGAACAACGGCCAGTCCGCTTCCCTGTCAGCAGCCACACGCTGTACGTTGGGATTGCGGGCCAAGCGATCCAGTAACACTTGCGCCCTCGGCATCTCGCCCAGCAAGTCCAGACCAAACAGCGCTTCGCCCACTTGCTGCGCCAGGTTGATGCTGTACAAAAAGTACAGATCCGCCACGGTGAACTGCTCGCCTGCCACGTAAGGTGCAAAATGCGCACGCTGTGCCAGCGCTGCGACGCCTTTGATCAGGTCCCTACGAGCCTTGGCCTTGAGGTCATTCGGAGTGGGACGCCCCCCAAAAATGACTTCGGCATAGCAAAGCCGTGCGGGCAGCTCGATGTACAGCTCGATTTCCTTGGCGATGGTCCAGACCTGAGCACGTGAAAACGGGTCGTGAGGCAGCAACGGATGTGCCGGATGGATGTCTTCGAGATAGCGCAGAATCACGTCGGTTTCACTGATGAAGCCCTGCTCCGTTCCCAGGACGGGCACTTTGCCGCGCGCACTGACCGCCAATACCTCAGGATTCTGGCATCCGTGCAGCGGGACAACCTCGAAAGGCAACTGCTTCTCCAGCAACGCGAGCTTGACCATATTGAAATAATTGCTTGCCGCAAATCCATAAAGCTTCAGCATGATGACCTCCTTGGTCGCATTCATTACGCACCAATAACTGGCCTTCGAACCTTATCAATTTACCGATACACATCAATTAGTTAGGTCAATCTCTCGATATTTAGAGAGCTTTCCTACAACGACCCATCTCATATCTGGCAACTGTCTCGACCCTGGAATCCGGTTAGACTGCAGGCATTAATTGAGGGAATACCCATGACTGACGCAATCGACAACGACGAAGAAGAATTCGCAGCTTCGACTCTGGCCCAAGCCATCGAGAACCAGATCGAGACCGACAATCCACCTGCTGCCAAAGCGGTGTTCAACAAACTCACGCTGGTCGGTTACGAACGTGATGACATCCTTGAAATGATGGCGCACGTGCTGGCTGTCGAGATCGATGCGCTGCTTGATCAGGACCGCGCGTTCGACACGCAGTGGTACGAAACCGCCCTGCGCGCCTTGCCTGAGCTGCCGCCTGAAAAATAATTCGCCCGCCGGGTTTCGGCGGATCAGATATATGCTGCAAAGACTTCAGACGCTGACTACACTGCAGAAGCCCCGCTGCCGCAGCATCCTCCGGGGCTATAACGCCAAGCCGGCTTTAGCGGTCATCCAGAACCGACGAGCGCAGAACGGACACGTCGTTTCCAGATCTCACCCGCAGCCTGCGAGGTCGTACCATTACAAAAAGTCTGGAGCACCTATGTCGTATACCCCTGAGTTGGTTGCCGAACTGGAAATCCTTGCACTGTTCAATCTGGGCAATACCCAGGAAGGCCTCAAAGTCCACCATGTGGCCGCCCCCACAGCCATTGCAGCTGCGAAAAGACTCTTTGAAAAAGGCCTGACGAATCAGGTCGACGGCGGTTACCTGACCAGCCTCGGACTTGAGGCCGCCCAACACGCCCAATCCTTACTGACCATTCTGAACGTCTCCAAAGAAGCTGCCTGAGTGCCCTCCGGGCCTGTTTACAAAATAATGTGACAGGCCCTTCATTATTTTGAACGTCAGTCGATACAAGACATTGGCGCCAGAATAACAATCCGACCGAACCCGTATTTGCTCGGCTGTGTATCTTCGCCATCTTGCTCAGCAATTCCACGCCTGCCCGGGCCAGATGCCTTGAGTTGTGATGACGCGTAATCATGAAATCCGACCCGACCTGGACGAGGGCATTGACCGCAAGGTTCTCAGCCAGCTGCGTAACCGCTTCCTGACTCTCAATGACGGGCGATATGCTCGTGCGATGGAAGGAATGTCGACACGCCAGCAGAGCGTGCTGACACTGTTACCGCTGTTCTTCCACGTCAACCACCCGTTATTGCCTGGCTACGTGTCGAGCAATACCCCTGCGGGCGTTTCCCACTACGAACCCGATTCGCTGGCCCTCGCTGAAGCTCAGCGAATGACGCGCTCGTTTTCCTACAAGGCCCGCCGTGGCAACCCACCTCAGCCCATCCACGCGCTGTTTCTGATGGGCAGCCTCGGCACGCTGGCGCAGGCCGAGCAAAGCGACATGGATGTGTGGGTCTGCCACGACAGCGCACTGCCAGAAGATGCCATCGCTGAGCTGCGCAAGAAATGCCAGGCACTCGAAGCCTGGGCCGCCACGATGGGCGCGGAAGCGCATTTCTTTCTGATCGATCCTCAGCGCTTCAAAACCGGAGAGCGCGATACGCAGCTCAGCTCGGACGACTGCGGTACAACTCAGCATTACCTGTTACTGGACGAGTTCTACCGCACTGCCATCTGGCTGGCGGGACGCACGCCCATGTGGTGGCTGGTGCCGGTCTACGAAGAACAGGGTTACGAGGCCTACACTCACACCCTGCTCTCCAAACGTTTCATTCGCGCCGACGAAGTCATCGATCTGGGTCCGATGTCCGAAATCCCGCCGGCAGAGTTTGTCAGTGCCGGGCTCTGGCAATTGTTCAAAGGCATCGGCTCGCCCTACAAGTCTGTGCTCAAGTTGCTGCTGATCGAGGTGTACTCAAGCGAGCATCCCAACGTTCAATGCCTCAGCATGCGCTTCAAGCAAGCCGTGTTTGCCAATCGGCTGGACCTGGACGAGCTGGATCCCTACATCGTTGTTTACCGACGCATCGAAGAGCATCTGCAGGCGCGCAAGGAAGTCGAACGCCTTGAGCTGGTAAGGCGCAGCCTTTACCTGAAGGTCAACAAGAAGCTGACTGGCGCTGCTCGTCAACGCAACAGCAGCTGGCAACGCCTGTTGCTGGAGCGCCTGACCAAAGAGTGGAACTGGGACGAGCGCCAGCTGACGCTGCTGGATAGCCGTAGCCAATGGAAAGTTCGCCAAGTGGCACAAGAGCGACGCGCGCTGGTCAACGAGCTGAACTACAGCTACCGGTTCCAGACCCAGTTCGCCAGAACGCGCAGCACAGCCGACGCACTGAACACGCGAGATCTGACTATCCTCGGCCGTCGTCTGTACGCAGCGTTCGAACGCAAGGCTGGCAAGGTCGAATTCATCAACCCGGGCATTGCTCCAGATCTGGCCGAGGACACCCTGACCCTGGTGCACTCGCCCAACAGGCGCGAGCCAGGAAAAACCCAGTGGACGTTGTACAACGGCAATCTGAGCGTTCACGAATGCGCCAACTTCTCGCCGATCAAACGCAGTCGCGAGTTGCTTGAGCTGCTGACGTGGTGCCATCGCAACAACGTGATCGATACCACCACGCGTATGGCGTTGCACCCTGGCACCAGCGACCTGAGCGAGTTCGAGCTGTTCAACGTTCTGGGCGCCTTGCAGCAAACCATCGCCCTGCCGTTGGCGGATGTCAGCGATGAGGCACTGCTCCAACCCAGCGTTGCGCATGAAATCCTGTTGCTGATCAACGTCGGTGTCGACCCGCTCAGCCATCACCGCGAACGCAATATTCTGATGACGACGGAGCGCACCGACTCGCTCAGTTATGCGGGCGTGCGGGATAATCTGGTGCTGACGCTGGACCAGATCACGCTCAACACCTGGAATGAAACACTGGTCAGTCGCTACGACGGTCCTCATGCCTTGCTCGACTGCATGAGCGAGCTGCTCAGTAGCCTGCCGGAAGGCGCCAGTCAGCCAAACATTCGTGTGCAGTGCTTCTGCCACAACCGCGCGCCAGCCATCGCGCAGCGGGTCGAAGAGCTGATCAGTACCGCGAGGCTGTTGCTGGGACGAAAACTGAACCACCGTTACCTGATTCAAGTGCAGCAGCAATACCACGTGCTGGAAATGATGACAGGCCAGGTCAGCCATATTGTGGTCAACAGCCTGCCGGGTCTGTTCAAGTACCTGGGCGAAGAACTGCCGCGATACAGCCCTCTGCACCTCGATCCTCATGCGCTGGATGGCACCGACCTGGCGCTGATTCTGCCTTTCGGGCAACCGGAATGCATTCAGGTGTTTTATCGAATCAATGAGGCCGAAGCCGACCTGTACGTGCTGGATGAACACAACTCGCTCTGGCACCAGCGCCTGCCTTATCACGACGAACAGAGCCTGCTGATGCCGCTGCAGCGTTTCTTTCACTCACTGGTCTATCGCCGTGGCGCGTCGCTGCCACTGGACCAGCCCGACGAGCCGGTTTCGCTGGAAGCGCTTTACTATCAGGTCCTGCCTTCCGGATCCGGTCGTGCCCGGCGCATCGAGCAGCGTCTGGCGCCGACAGCAGCCGACAAGCCGTTCTATGACGTGCAAGCCATTATCGAGGAGGTGGCACCAAGCCAGGTGAACGTCACGCTGTACTGTGACAACAGCGAGTTTTCCGAGCTGGAGTACGGCGATCAGCTGTATGACGCGGTCGCCCAGCAAATCCTCGAAAAACGCCTGGAGCCGAGCCGCTATCGCTGCTATATCACCGATCTGGATCTGTCAGGCCTGCTGGATGACGGGCACGGGCAAAGCATTCTGTTCCTGCGCCACAAGGCCGCGCTGGAAGCGCGACTCAATGACGCGATGGAGCAGGCGTGATCAAGGCGCAGTCGATTACTGGTATTCGCCTGCCGCTTCCGGCTGATACTCAACTGCCAGCAAAGTGAGCTTGAGCGTTTTGCCGCCCGGTGCTGGCCAGTCGATGTGCTGCCCTACCTGCAAACCCAGCAACGCAGAGCCGATGGGCGCCAGAACCGAGACAGTCCCGTCACCGCCAGCGTCCTTTGGATAGACCAGTTTGAGGTGGTAGTCCTTGCCGCTGACTTCTTCTCGGCAGTGCACACGCGAATTCATGGTCACCACGCCGTCGGGCACTTCATCGTGGCCAACTACTTCTTCTGCACGGTCCAGTTCGGCCTGCAGTGCCTGAACGCCAGGCGTGGTGTCGTCCAGGCTGTCAATCAGCTGCTCAAGGCGCTGTACATCGAGCCGGGTAAGAATGATCGAGGGTGGGTTGTTCATGGCAGGGCAGCCTCCTTTTTCTGCGCAATATAAAAGCAAAACCCCGCCGGACCGGGCGGGGTTTTGATGGGCCTCTCGCTCTGGAGAAGCAGGGTCTGACACTAACACAGCGGATTAAATACACAACCCGATGGACCGTCAGCCGATCGACGGATTGAGCTGAGCATGCGCCTGGCGCTGATCGGCGTCGCGACGGATCTGCCGACGCCGGTCGTCATCGGCCGAACGCCATTCACGGATATCTTCAACGTGGCGAAAACACCCGAGACAGACTTTTTGCTCGTCGAGCCGACACAGACTGACACAAGGCGATTTCACTGCCGGGCTGACGTTGCTGAACAGCGGCTTGGGCGGCTTGACGGTGGCAGTCGGGATGCTCTGGCTCATGATCAGATCTCGTCGAAATCCAGCTCGACGCCAGCCTGATCAAGGGTGATGCGTTTGAGCATCTCGCTGAGCAACTCATCACTGGTGTCACAGGCCCAACGGCTGTTTTCTTCGTCGTAGTCGAAGTGAAAACCGCCCGACCTGGCAGCGAGCCACAACTGGCGGAGCGGTTCCTGACGGCTGAAAATCAACTGGGAGCCATTTTCGAATTTGACCGTCAGTACACCGGCAGAATTTTCCAGATCCACATCCAGATCACTCTCGTCGAAAACATCTTCCAGATTCTGCTGGGTTACATCGACAAGGTCGTGAAAGCGGGCTTCGGTCAAACTCATTACGGGAACCTCGAAAAAAGACTACTGATAGCGCAGTGGAGGCAAGATACGGACGCAGCCAGCCAAATGCAAAGCATACCCGCCATTGGCACGGCATAGACGAAAGAATCCGACGTAACGGTATTATTGGCCAACAATCGCATAAGGCCCGCCAGACGGGAGGGCCGTCGCATAGGCAAGGTGCCGGGTGGTCGGTATACTCGGGCGCAATTAATGCTTTTCAAAGGATTTCGCCATGAAGCGCCTGATCTCTTCGCTTGCTGCGCTTGTCGCGGTCGCTTGTCTTGTTACGGCCTGCGGTCAAAAGGGCCCGTTGTATCTGCCGGACGACACCAAGTCCCCTGACGAACAAGCCAAATCGCAATCGCACAAGCATCTTTAAGGGAATCCCATGGACGCCTTCAACTACCGCGACGGTGAGCTGTTCGCGGAAGGAGTAGCTTTGTCTGCCATTGCCGATCGCTTCGGTACGCCGACCTATGTCTACTCACGCGCTCATATCGAAGCGCAATACCGTGCCTATGCCGACGCACTGAGCGGCATGCCACATCTGGTGTGCTTCGCTGTCAAAGCCAACTCCAATCTGGGTGTACTCAATGTCCTGGCACGCCTCGGCGCCGGTTTCGACATCGTTTCACGCGGCGAGCTGGAGCGAGTACTGGCCGCTGGCGGCAAGCCGGAAAGAATCGTGTTTTCCGGCGTCGGCAAGACCCGTGAAGACATGCGCCGCGCCCTGGAAGTGGGCGTGCACTGCTTCAACGTCGAGTCCACCGATGAGCTTGAGCGTTTGCAAACAGTAGCCGCCGAACTCAACGTACGCGCGCCGATCTCGTTGCGGGTCAATCCCGACGTGGACGCGGGCACTCACCCGTATATCTCCACGGGCCTCAAGGAAAACAAGTTCGGCATTGCCATTGCTGACGCCGAAGACGTTTACGTGCGCGCCTCGCAATTGCCCAATCTGGAAGTGATCGGCGTCGACTGCCACATCGGTTCACAGTTGACCACCCTTGAGCCGTTCATTGATGCGCTGGATCGCTTGCTGGCTCTGGTCGATCGCCTGGGCGATTGCGGCATCCATCTGCACCATATCGATCTGGGTGGCGGACTGGGCGTGCGTTATCGCGATGAAGAGCCGCCATTGGCTGGCGAATACATCAATGCGGTGCGGGAACGTCTCGAAGGCCGCGACCTGGGCCTGGTGTTTGAACCCGGCCGCTTCATCGTGGCCAACGCCGGTGTACTACTGACCAAAGTCGAGTACCTCAAGCACACCGAGCACAAGGACTTCGCCATCGTCGATGCGGCCATGAACGACCTGATCCGCCCGGCGCTTTACCAAGCCTGGATGGACGTCACAGCGGTCCGCCCGCGTGACACCGCGTCGCGCCCCTATGACATCGTAGGGCCGATCTGCGAAACAGGTGACTTTCTGGCCAAGGGCCGAGAGCTCGCACTGGCCGAAGATGACTTGCTGGCTGTGCATTCCGCTGGCGCCTACGGCTTTGTAATGAGCTCGAACTACAACACACGTGGCCGCGCCGCCGAAGTACTGGTAGACGGTTCGCAGGTCTTTGAAGTGCGTCGTCGCGAAACCGTGGCCGAGCTGTTTGCTGGCGAAAGCCTGCTGCCGGAGTAACCCCATGCTGCTGCGTTTTACCAAAATGCACGGGCTGGGTAACGACTTCATGGTCCTGGACCTGGTGAGTCAGCACGCGCATATTCTGCCCAAGCACGCCAAACAATGGGGCGACAGACACACCGGTGTCGGCTTCGATCAGCTGTTGCTGGTCGAGGCGCCGAACAATCCGGACGTGGACTTTCGCTATCGCATCTTCAACTCGGACGGTTCCGAAGTCGAACAGTGCGGCAATGGTGCGCGCTGCTTCGCCCGCTTCGTACTCGACAAGCGCCTGACTGCCAAAAAACAGATTCGCGTCGAAACCAAGAGCGGCATCATCGAGCTGGATATCCGTAACGACGGACAAATCAGCGTCAACATGGGGCCGCCACGCCTGGTTCCCGATGAAATTCCGTTTCAGGCTGCGGCTCAGGCCACCAGCTACACCGTCGATGTAGATGGGCAGAATGTCGAATTGGCCGCTGTCTCCATGGGCAACCCCCACGCGGTGCTGCGAGTGGATGACATCAACAACGCCCCGGTGCATGAACTGGGCCCGAAAATCGAACATCACCCGCGCTTTCCGGCTCGGGTCAATGTGGGATTCCTTCATGTTGTGGACCGCCAGCGTGCTCAGTTGCGCGTCTGGGAGCGTGGTGCAGGCGAGACTCAGGCCTGCGGCACAGGTGCCTGCGCAGCCGCCGTTGCCGCCATCAGCCAGGGCTGGATGATGTCGCCTTTGCTGATCGACCTGCCGGGTGGACGACTGTCCATCGAGTGGGCAGGTCCGGGGCACCCCGTCATGATGACCGGCCCGGCCGTCAGGGTTTATGAAGGCCAAGTTCGTCTTTAAGTGAGCAAATGCGATGACCGATCAGCCTCCTACTTCAACCGGTACACCCAGCGAATCGACTGTCGATAGCGCAGCGCCAAACCTTGAAGCGGAAGCGGTCATCGCTTTCCTGCTTCAGCACCCCGACTTCTTCGCCGAGCATGACGAGTTGTTGGTCTCGATGCGTATCCCTCATCAGCGCGGCGATACCGTCTCGCTGGTCGAGCGCCAGCTCAAGCTGCTGCGCGAACGTAACATCGAGATGCGCCACCGTCTTTCACAGCTGATGGACGTCGCACGGGACAACGACAGGTTGTTCGAAAAAACCCGCCGCCTGAACCTCGCGCTGATGGACGCCACCAGCCTGGAAGAGATCGTGGTCGCCGTGGAAGACAGCCTGCGCCAGGATTTCCAGGTGCCCTTTGTCAGCCTGATTCTGTTCAGCGACAGCTCAATGCCGGTGGGACGCTGGGTGAGCACGGCCGAAGCCCAGAAAAGCATCGGCGGCCTGATCGGCGACAAGGTCGTGTGTGGTGCATTGCGCGAACACGAGCTGACCTTCCTGTTTGGCGACGCGCAAAGCAAGGAAGTAGGCTCGACTGCTATCGCAAGCCTCGAGCATCTGGGGCTTCATGGCGTGCTGGCAATCGGCAGTCGTGACCCACAGCACTACAAAAGCTCGGTCGGCACCTTGTTTCTCAGCTACATCGCTGACGTTCTGAGCCGCCTGCTGCCGCGCTTCGCCCATTCGTTACGGTCGGTCCGCTAGGCATGGAACAGCATCTGGACGCCTACTGCATGCACCTGCGCAGTGAGCGTCAGGTGTCACCGCACACGCTGGAAGCCTACCGGCGCGATCTGGACAAGGTTCTGGCGTTCTGCCAGAAAGCCCGGCTGTCGAGCTGGACAGACCTGGACATCCAGCACCTGCGCAACTTCACCGCCCGCCAGCATCAGCAAGGCCAGTCATCACGCAGCCTGGCGCGAATGCTGTCTGCGGTGCGCGGCCTGTACAAATACCTGAACCGCGAAGGCATCTGCGAGCATGACCCCGCCAACGGTCTGTCTCCGCCCAAAGGCGAACGTCGCCTGCCCAAGACGCTGGACACTGACCGGACTTCGCAATTGCTGGATGGCGGGGTCGAAGATGACTTTCTGGCTCGCCGCGATCAGGCCATTCTGGAGCTGCTGTATTCCTCCGGGCTGCGTCTGTCCGAACTGACAGGGCTGAACCTCGATCAGTTGGACCTGCGCGAGGGGCTGGTGCAGGTACTTGGCAAGGGCAGCAAAAGCCGCGTTTTGCCGGTCGGCAGCAAGGCGCGTCAGGCGCTTGAGCACTGGCTGCCCCTGCGAGCCCTGACCAACCCGCAGGATGATGCGGTGTTTGTCAGCCAGCACGGCAAACGGCTGGGCGCACGTGCGGTCCAGAACCGGGTCAAGGCCTTCGGCGAGCGCGAGTTGGGGCAAAACCTGCATCCGCACATGCTGCGTCATTCGTTTGCCAGCCACCTGCTCGAGTCGTCACAGGACCTGCGTGCCGTGCAAGAGCTGCTGGGCCATGCTGATATCAAGACCACGCAGATTTATACACACCTGGACTTTCAGCATTTGGCTACTGTCTATGACAGTGCACACCCCCGCGCCAAACGTAAAGGATCTGCAGATGATTAAGCTGGTGACATTCGATCTTGACGATACGCTGTGGGATACGGCACCGGCCATCGTCGGCGCCGAAGCCACGCTGCGCGACTGGCTTGCGGAGCATGCACCAAAGCTGGGACCGATCCCGGTGGAACACCTTTGGGAAATCCGCTCACGCCTGGTCGAGGCAGATCCGTCTTTCAAGCACCGCATCAGTGCACTGCGCAAACGGGTACTGTTTCATGCGCTGGAAGATGCTGGCTACGACCCTGAAGAGGCGCAGGACCTGGCCGACCAGAGCTTTGAGGTGTTCTTGCAGGGTCGTCATCAGGTGCAGATCTTCCCTGACGTTCAGCCTACCCTGGAGATCCTCGCCAAAACCTTCACGCTGGGCGTTATCACCAACGGCAATGCCGATGTACGGCGCCTGGGGCTCGCAGACTACTTTTCCTTCGCGCTGTGCGCCGAAGACCTGGGAATCGGCAAACCCGACCCGGCACCGTTCCTCGAAGCGCTCAGACGCGGCAATGTCGATGCAAGCAATGCCGTGCATGTTGGCGATCATCCCAATGACGATATCGCGGGCGCACAACGCGCTGGCATGCGCGCCATCTGGTATAACCCGCAAGGCAAGGTCTGGCAGGAAGACCGTCTGCCTGATGCAGAGATCCATAACCTCTCACAGCTGCCGGAAGTCCTCGCACGCTGGGCATGATGCCCTGTAGCGACGGCGCATCGCCCAAGAAAAAGCCCGCAGCGACGGCGGGCTTTGTCTCATACGACGTGTACGGCCTCAGATAGGCCGACTGCCATATTTGTTATCCGGCTTTTTGGGCGGATCGGCGACCACGTTGGCCTCCACTTCCTGCACCTTGCCACCACGCGCGAGGAATTCCTCCATGGCACGGGCCAGAGCATCACGCTCTTTGTTCTTGGCTTCTACGCTGGGCAGTTCATCGACCGAAACCGCAGCCTTGGCCTTGCCCTTGGCAGGTGTCGCCGATACTTCGGCTTCATCCACCTCAGCAGCGTCGTCCTCGGGAGCAGCTGCAAGCTCCTCACCATCGTCCTCGCCTTCGAGGTCGTCCTGCAGATCGTCGTTGTCGTCGTCGCTCATGTTCTACCTCATGACTTGCGAAAGCACATTAGTTATAGCCCAACAGCCCCAGGAGTCTAAGGCTGTCGGAAAAAATTCAATAACCGCTGACCCCAGCGGTTATATCCATTCACCCTGAAGGGTGGCCAGGACGTTACGAGAACCACCTGCATCTCGATGTTCGCCCAGATAAACACCTTGCCAGGTGCCCAGCGCAAGCCGCCCCGCCGTTACCGGCAGAAGCAGCTGGCAGCCCAGCAAACTGGCCTTGAAGTGCGCAGGCAAGTCATCAGGGCCTTCGTCGTCATGTTCATGGCCGTCCACGCCCTGGGGCACCAGACGGTTGAAAAAACGCTCGAAGTCACGACGTACCGCCGGGTCGGCATTCTCATTGACGGTCAATGAGGCCGAGGTATGTTGCAGCCACAACTGTAGCAGCCCGACTCGACAATCCCGCAGCTCAGGCAAGCCTGCGAGGATCTCGTCAGTGACCAGATGAAAACCACGAGGCCTTGCTCGCAGGGTAATTCTGGATTGATGCCACATACCGTTCTCCGCACCTTCGGCGCGCATTCTAACTCGACTGAGAAAAAAGCAAAGCGCGCAATAAACCGGCTTCCCTGCGAGTAATCGAAGACCATCGTGACAACGTTACAAGCTCTGCGTCATGGTGCCGAAATCATTGACGCGGGCAAAGTCAGTGACAACAGAAATGCGGGGTATATCCCTAAATCTCAGACAAAAAAATGCCCGGAACCCGGGCATTTTTTCTGACGATGCGGCGTATTACAAGTTGTAGCCGCGCTCGTTGTGTTGCGCAAGGTCCAGACCGACAGACTCTTCCTCTTCAGTCACACGCAGACCCATGACGGCGTCCAGCACTTTGAGGATGATGAAGGTAACGATTGCGGTGTAGATAACCGTGAACGCGACGCCTTTGAACTGGATCCAGACCTGGGCACCGATGTCGGTGACAGTGCCGAAGCCGCCCAGGGCAGGTGCGGCAAACACACCCGTCAGGATCGCGCCGACAATACCACCGATACCGTGAACACCGAAGGCGTCCAAGGAGTCGTCGTAGCCCAGTTTGCGTTTCAGGCTTGTGGCACAGAAGAAGCAGATGACGCCAGCCGCCAGACCAATGATCAGAGCGCCCATCGGACCAACCGTACCGGCTGCCGGAGTGATGGCAACCAGACCGGCAACCACACCCGAGGCGATGCCCAGAGCGCTTGGCTTGCCGTGGGTCAGCCACTCGGCGAACATCCAGCCCAGTGCAGCCGCTGCGGTTGCGATCTGGGTGACCAGCATCGCCATACCGGCAGTACCGTTTGCAGCCGCCGCCGAACCTGCGTTGAAGCCGAACCAGCCAACCCACAGCATTGCAGCGCCAATCAGGGTGTAACCCAGGTTGTGCGGAGCCATCGGAGTGGTCGGGAAGCCTTTACGCTTGCCCAGTACCAGACAGGCCACCAGGCCTGCTACACCGGCGTTGATGTGAACAACGGTGCCGCCTGCGAAGTCCAGAACGCCCCAGTCCCACATCAGGCCACCGACGCCGCCCCAGACCATGTGAGCGATTGGCGCATAAACCAGCGTGAACCAGATGCCCATGAAGATGAGCATTGCGGAGAACTTCATGCGTTCTGCGAAAGCACCGACGATCAGCGCGGGGGTGATGATTGCAAAGGTCATCTGGAAGGTGACGAACACCGCCTCAGGGAACAATGCCGCAGCGCCGGTAATGCTCGAAGGCGTGATACCCGCCAGGAACGCTTTACCCATGCCACCAAAGAAAGAGTTGAAGTTGACGACGCCAGCTTCCATACCGGTGGTGTCAAACGCGATGCTGTAGCCGTACACGACCCACAGGATGCTGATCAGGCCCGTGATTGCAAAACACTGCATCATCACCGACAGAATGTTTTTCGAGCGAACCATGCCGCCGTAGAACAGGGCGAGGCCTGGGATGGTCATGAACAGAACCAGAGCGGTCGCGGTGAGCATCCACGCGGTGTCGCCGGAATTCAGAACAGGCTCGGCCACCGGGTCAGCCGCCAGGGCCAAACCAGGTAATGCAAGGGACAGCAGGGCTCCTAGCCCTGCGAATTGACGCAGAGTCATATTGTTTTCTCCTGGGGCGTTGGGGTTTGGCGGCTTAAATTGCGTCGGTATCGGTTTCGCCGGTACGGATGCGGATGGCCTGTTCCAGATTGACCACAAAAATCTTGCCATCACCGATCTTGCCGGTGTTGGCGGCTTTGGTTATTGCTTCGATGACGCGATCCAGATCCTTGTCATCGATGGCGACATCGATCTTCACTTTGGGAAGGAAGTCGACTACGTATTCAGCACCACGATACAGCTCGGTGTGACCTTTCTGACGACCGAAGCCTTTGACTTCAGTAACAGTGATGCCCTGCACGCCGATTTCAGACAACGACTCGCGCACGTCATCCAATTTGAACGGCTTGATGATTGCAGTGACTAGCTTCATGAAAACTTTCTCCCGAATTGGTGGACTTGCCCCAGGAAAACAAACCCGACTCAAGTCTAAGCGCAGTGCCTGGCTTTGTAACGCGTCGGTCGCCGATCAGGCCGGACCAACTCCAGAAAACCGCTTCTGACGAAACACTTCCCCGCTCCGCCTGCCGCACTGCATTCGTCACAGCGACTGCATCAGTGCATGGGTCATAAGCCACTAAGCAGAAAGCTTGCCATCTCAACAATATCTATCAAATACAGGCCCTTGAGCCCCGTTACAGCCTTCCCAACGCCCCATTGGTGTCAGTAACGCACAAGCATGGTGCGAGCGTGCACGCAGTAGCGCTCCATAACCGTGCGCCTGTTGCCACCGGAAATGACTATAGACGCTGCGTGCTACACTGCCGCGTATCTGATTCTGGAAAACCAACATGATCGCGCCCAAAGCTTTCCTAGACGCCCTCAGCGGCCACGCCTCGCGCCTGTTCAACGGCGAAACGCCCGTGCCGCGCAGCGAGTTCGAAACCCAGTTCAAGGCCCTGCTGCAAAGCGGCTTCAGCAAACTCGATCTGGTCAGCCGTGAAGAGTTCGACAGCCAGATGACCGTCCTCGCACGCACCCGCGCCCGCCTGGAAGCACTCGAAGCCAAAATGGCTGAACTGGAAGAAAAGCTCGGGTCGGCTGAAAAGCCTGAGTGAGTAGGAAGGACAGATTGCATTCCATCGTTGGTGATTGCGACACACTGATGGATCGACGGTTTCTGCATCCTCGTGACAGTTTCTGCCCAGACGAAGCAAAACCGAACTGGGCATTGATGCGTTGGGTGTATTGACCTCTATGATCGCCTCCAGGCATTTCAATGCCGGCCTCGAACATCGCAGTGGTTGTCAATGGCGAACAGGGCCAGCTTCGACAACCACAGATGCCCCACGATAGCCCGCTCCCCAACCATAATGCTCAGGCGAAAAGGTAGTCCTTGGCTTACTTCTCGCAAAATCGCCGCGAATCACAGCACCAGGGAAAAAGCGGGATGAGCAGCAACGTACGCAGACTGATGCAGATCCAGCAGTCGCTGCCCAGATTCAGCAGTGAATCGCTGAAATAAACGACTGCTGAGCACAAAGCGGTGTTGCTTGAGCAAACCGGATTGCGCATGTCGGGCGCTTGGTTAAAGGCCCCGAAGGCGCGTTAGTTGCATCGAAGGCACTGAACGCATCATATCGATAAGACATGGCTGGTTGTAACCAGATGAGTCTGCTAGTTGCGCCTTCGCCAAGTAGCAGCATCCCGGCTAGTCAGTGCTCTCATTCACAGTATGAAAGCGCATTACTGTGCGTCAATCGTTTGAGAGCTGATTCAGAAATCTGTAATCTGCACCTGATCAGAGCAATGCCAGTTGCTACCCGACATGTAACAGTCGCAGTCTCGATATCAGGATGATCCAGCATGGCAGTACAGAACATATTCATTGCAGGCTTCCAGAAGTGCGGGACGACTGCGCTCGCGGACTGGATGCTGACCAACGGTCTGGTGGAGGATCGTGTTCCCAACGTAAAAGAACCTTTTTTGTACGCCAACGATGACGCTCATCCGGTTCGGATCCGAACCTCGGATCTGCCGCTTCTCGATGCAAGCGTTGGCTATGCGCAAGACCCAGGCTGTGTCGCGCGACTTCCGGAGCACGACACCCATGTCGTTATTTGCGTAAGGAACCAGTTCGAACGGCTTTGGAGTGCGTACAAAATGCACAAAGTCCTTCGTAGCAATACTGAGACCGCTGGTGACTATTTAAGAGCTACTTCACCAGGGATCAAGGTCCAGCAATTGGCAGGACTGACGTGAAGGGCGACACTAGACTATTCAGAATTATCAAAGACGTCTACAAGCGGTATTTTCCACGACGCTCGCATACCATCGTCGAAGGTTACTTGAATCGGGAGCTGGACCGTATCGAACACGGCAGCTTTGCCAGCCGTATCGAATATGAGTTGGGGTTTTATCTTTCCAGAAGACAGTTTCCTTTTGCATCAATCCTGCATAACAGTTTTTATTACAACGCCATCCGTACCGTTCAGCAGAAATATTTGCCTGCAGATATTTCACTGATATCAGTCAGTCAACTGGCCAGTACCGAATCACGGCATGCGTTCGTTGAGGGCGTATTTGGGAAGTCAGTAGAGACGTGCGAGATACCCCGCACCTTCAGCAGTGCCGAGCTGGAGATTGACGAGCCAAAACCTGATTTCAATGACCCTCAGTTCGACCTGCTGCGTTCCTGCTTTCGCTACGATCTCGCTCAGGTTCGCGAGCTCGTCCCCCAGACGTGCTTTGGCGATCGCTTTCTAAACCATGCTGATCTGGACCGCTACCTGCTGGTTCGCCCGGCATGAGCCATGGAGGAAAACGAATGAGCAATGGACTGCTGGAAGCAACACCGGCGAGCAACAACACTATTTTCTGGCAGGGCCAGTCGGTCAGCGTCCAGGCTCGCCAGAAGCTCAACGGCCACCCACCTGCTGTTTTATGGTTTACCGGGCTATCCGGTTCGGGCAAATCGACGCTGTCAGCTGCAGTCTCCCTGCGTCTGCATGGGCTGGGCTACCACACCTTCGTGCTGGACGGCGACAACCTGCGCCATGGGCTGTGCAGCGACCTGGGGTTTTCCAGCGAAGATCGCCATGAAAACATCCGGCGCGTCGGCGAGGTGGCGTCGCTGTTCGTGCAGGCCGGCAGCATCGTGCTGACTGCCTTTATCTCACCGTTTATCGAAGATCGTCAGCGGGCCAGGGCGATGGTGCCCGAGGGACATTTTTTCGAAATTTACTGCAATGCCGATGTAGCTGCCTGCGAAAAGCGTGACGTCAAAGGCCTGTATCAGCGAGCCAGAAGCGGTGAGGTGAAGGATTTTAGCGGAATTTCTTCGCCTTACGAAGCGCCCACTGAAGCAGACCTGGTGCTGCATACGGCGCGCGACAGCATTGAAAGCTGTATCGAAGCGGTGGTCGAGCTTTTTAATCGACGCTTGAAAAGAATGGTGCTGATCGGCAAGTAGAACAAAATCACCTAAATTTCGACTTTTGGTGCCCCATTACGGCAAGTCGCAATCACCAGAGACGGCGGCGCTGATCTGTCAGGCTGGGAGGTTGATCTCCTACCGCCCTGAAACCCAGAAGACTTCAAGGAATGATCATGTCGCTGGCCGTTGTCCATATGCAGTCAAACTACAGGTCCTGAATCCGACAGCACGCCAGCTGCTGGCATGCCGTTGCCAACAAGCGTGCGCGCGACGAAATACGCCTTTGTGCACCTTTGGAGACTGGGTTGTGGTGCAGATCGCTGCTCCTCAAAGTAAGCAGGGGGATCCGCGATTCGAGATCAGCGCCATCAACCGTACAAAACGCAACAGGTCGCGGAGACAATACCCGCAAAAGCGGCGGACATTGCAGGCGGGTCAGGATTGACAGGGTTGTCCTCTATTTTTGGACAGAAGCCCTGCACCCGTTTTGCCTGAGCCTGTTGGAGAGGACCTTTTCTCGACCGTATTGACGCAAAAAGCCCGATCAGATCAAAAAATCCCACTGATTCTGCTGCAGGTAAGCGCCTGCCAATCATTGGAAGTGACGAAGCCCTGCGCGACTTGCTCCAGGGTCTGGTGGCCCTGATCAATCTGCGCGCTCCAGTAAGCCTTGCCGATCGCCCCGGCTCACGTCTTCGAACCTGACTGGCGTCATCCCCGACCGTAAAATAACCATTGGTTGCCACAGCCACAGTGCCAGCGCCCAATACAACGGTGGAGCCCACGGCCATAAGGCTCGCATTGATCACCTGGGCATCATGGGCGGGCTTAGCGCCAATGGACAGTCGCCCGACCGGAGCGAATGCGTCGGTAATTGGCGTAATGGTCTGAACCTGCACGTAATCCGAGACTGACAAGGTGAGAGGACTTTTGCGTGTAGTTGCTCAGGTAGGCGCTTTCGGCCTTGCTGTGGGCGATGGGCACCGCGTCGACGGCAGCCTTGATCGCTGCGGCGCTGGCGGACAACGGTTTGCTTTCGCCGGTAGTGGACACCACTCCGAAGCCGATGGGCAGTCCGACATGATTCTTGCCCAACTGGATATCGACCGTGGCCGGGTCACCGAAGGTATCGACCCGCGCGGACGTGACGATGGGAACCGAAACCCGGAGCGCACTTTCGCTATTGGCCAAGGGCTCGCTGGTACGCGTAACCAAACACCATCTTCAAGCGTCGTGCCGTCTGCCAAATGACCTCCATGTCTGTCATTGTGGTTTTTAAGAATTTCAGAGTGTCTGACGATAATATTTTTTCGTCACAAAAAATTGTCAATCTTGTTAAAGGTTAATCATATTTGTAGCTCCCGTGCTTAATGTCTTTATGTTAACTAACTGAATGCTTAGCACTCGACAAACCGCCAGGTCATGTGCATTTCTACAGAGAAAGCAAAAACTATTTAAAACAATAGTCCTTCGTATCGCCAGCTTCCCTTTCCATCCATCCATCCATCCATCCATCCATCCATCCATCCATCCGATCAAAGCTGAGCAGATCCTGCTGGCTCCAATAACCCAGCCATTCACACCCTGTATCCATTCCCCACCTGCCCTGCGCTCTTGAATGAAGCACGATGACGGCCCCGTCGCTATATCAAGGAATGATTCATGTCGCTGGCCATCGTCCATAGCCGTGCCCAGGTTGGGGTAGAAGCCCCTGCTGTGACTGTCGAAGCGCATCTGGCCAACGGCCTGCCCACTTTGACGCTGGTGGGTTTGCCCGAAGGCGCGGTCAAGGAGAGCAAAGACCGGGTGCGCAGTGCCATCCTCAATTCCGGGCTGGAGTTTCCGGCAAGGCGCATCACGCTCAATCTCGCCCCGGCAGACTTGCCCAAGGATGGCGGCCGGTTCGATCTGGCCATTGCGCTGGGCTTGCTGGCCGCGAGCGGGCAAGTGCCGTTGGTGGCGTTGCAGGATGTGGAGTGCCTGGGCGAGCTGGCGCTGTCTGGCGCCATTCGGCCAATCCAAGGCGTGCTGCCTGCTGCGCTGGCGGCTCGTGCAGCAGAGCGCACGCTGATCGTGCCTGCGGTGAACGCTGAAGAGGCCTGCCTGGCGTCAGGTTTACGAGTAATTGCGGTCAATCACCTGCTGGAGCTGGTTGCGCATTTCAACGGCCGCACGCCGATAGCACCTTATCAATCGAGCGGGCTGTTGCACCAACCCAAGCCATATCCCGACCTCAGCGAAGTACAGGGCCAGACCGCCGCCAAGCGCGCCTTGGTAGTGGCAGCGGCTGGCGCGCACAACCTGCTGTTCAGCGGCCCGCCCGGCACTGGCAAGACCCTGCTCGCCAGCCGCTTGCCCGGTCTGCTGCCGCCGCTGGACGAGCATGAAGCGCTGGAGGTTGCCGCCATTCAGTCGGTCGCCAGCCAGGTGCCGCTGACCAGTTGGCCGCAGCGGCCCTTCCGACAACCGCATCACTCGGCGTCAGGTCCTGCGTTGGTGGGTGGTGGCAGTCGTCCGCAACCGGGGGAAATTACCCTCGCCCACCACGGCGTTTTGTTTCTGGATGAATTGCCAGAGTTCGACCGCCGAGTGCTGGAAGTCCTGCGTGAACCCTTGGAGTCCGGCCACATCGTCATCGCCCGCGCGCGGGATCGGGTACGCTTCCCGGCGCGCTTCCAGTTGGTCGCCGCGATGAACCCTTGCCCGTGCGGCTACCTGGGCGAACCCACTGGCCGTTGTCGCTGTTCCACCGAACAGGTCCAGCGCTACCGCAACAAATTATCCGGCCCGCTGCTGGACCGCATCGATCTGCACCTGACCGTCGCCCGGGAAGCCACCGCACTGAACCCCAGCCCACAAACCGAGGAAAACACCGCCAGCGCCGCCGCAATTGTCGCCCAGGCCCGAGCGCGCCAGCAGCAGCGTCAAGGCTGCGCCAATGCCTTTCTCGACCTGCCAGGCTTGCGCGAGCACTGCGCACTCTCTGCCGTCGAAGAGCGCTGGCTGGAAACTGCCTGCGAACGCCTGACCCTTTCCCTGCGCTCAGCACACCGCCTGCTGAAAGTAGCCCGTACGCTGGCCGATCTGGAGCAGATAGACGCGATCACCCGTAGCCACCTGGCCGAGGCGTTGCAATATCGGCCTTCCACTCAGTGAGGTGAAAAAGAAGTCGCAGCTCGCTACTTGCTCTGAACCACCTCAAAGCCCAATGCGAACGCCGAGTGCGCGACCAGCACTAACCAAACCAGACCTCTTCATGCAGAAAGGCCCTTATCGGGCCTTTCTGCTGTTTCGCTTGTGCGGGTGAAACCAACCACTCAACGGAAGCGATCAACCTCGGTGCGCAGGTCTGCTGCCAGGGAGTTGAGCTCTTCTGCCGTGATGGCCAGATTGGAGACCACTTCGCGTTGTTCGCTGTTGGCCATGGCGATACTTTGCAGGTTGCTGCTGAGCATGGTCGCGGTGCTGCTCTGCTCTTGAGTGGCAGTGGTGATGGCGGCGAATTGATGACCGGCGGAGCGGCTTTGTTCATCGATTTGCGCCAGCGCTGAGGCGACTTTGGCGTTCAGCTGCAAGCCTTCCTGCATCAGGGTGTTGCCCTGCTGCATGGTGCTGATGGCGTTGCCGGTTTCCTGTTGGATGCTGGCGATCATGCCGGAGATTTCATCGGTAGCCTGGCGGGTACGCGAAGCCAGGCTGCGAACCTCATCGGCGACCACGGCAAAGCCACGACCTTGCTCACCGGCCCGTGCAGCCTCAATGGCGGCGTTGAGCGCCAGCAGGTTTGTCTGGTCGGCGATCGAGGTGATGACGCCGACGATGCTGCCGATTTCCTGAGAACGCTGACCCAGGGTATCGATGACGGTCGCGGTGCTGCTCAGCGACGTCGCGATCTGTTGCAGGGACGACGAGGCTTCTTCCATGGAGGTACGACCGATGCGGGTCTGCTGCGCGTTTTCCTGCGCCAGTCGCTCGGTGTTGCCCATGTTGTCGGCGATGTTCATCGAGGTAGCGCTGAACTCTTCAACGGCACCGGCCATGCTGGTGATTTCACCAGACTGTTGCTCCATGCCTTCGTAAGCGCCGCCGGACAGACCGGACAAGGCGTGAGCGCGAGTGCTCACTTCCTGAGCCGCAGTACGGATGTGAGCAACCATCGAGGAAAGCGCTTCGCTCATCTTGTTGAAACTGCCCGACAACTGACCGATTTCGTCGTTGCTGGTGATGTTCAAACGCACGCTCAAGTTACCGGCACCCAACGCATCTGCCTGACGAACCAGTTCGGACAGAGGACGCAGCTTGCTGCGCAGCAGCCAGATGGCGCTGATGACCGCGATCAGCATGGCCAGCAGACTACCGATGGCCAGTTGCGTACCGACGTCCCAGGTCACTGCCCTGATTTCGTCGCTCGGCATCGAGGCCACTACCGTCCAGGGACCACCAGCGAACGGCTGACCGACGCTGTAAAAGTCATCGCTGCCATCGTTCCAGAACTGGGCCTTGCCCGGCTTGCTGGCGATTTCGGCGACAGACTTTGCAGCGCTTTCCGGCGATTTGATGCCCGCTGGAGGAACCAGCCACGTACCCTTTTCGTCCAGCAAAGCCAACGAACCGGTGGAGCCGATGCGGAAGTTCTTCAGATCGTCGAACTGGGTTTTCTGAGCATCGGTGTAATCGAAGCCTACGAACAGGGCCGCGATGATCTTGCCGCTGCTGTCACGAACCGGGCTGTACTGCGTCATGTAGTAGCGGTCAAACAGCAGCGCTTTACCCACATAACTCTGGCCACCCATAAGGCGCTCATAAGCCGGGCCTTTGCGATCAAGTACCGTGCCGATAGCGCGCGAGCCGTCCTGCTTGCTCAGCGATGTGCTGATACGGATGAAGTCATCCCCGCTACGCACGAAAATAGTCGCCACGCCGGCGGTCATCTGGCGGAACTCGTCAACTTCGGCGAAGTCATTATTCAGCGCGGTGTCACGCAGCATCAGACTCGGCGTCTGGGTGCCAGCGACGGTCACTTGCTTATCGGTTTGCAGACTCAGGCCGCCTGCAAAGCGTTTCTCGAACAAGCCGCTAAGGCGCTGAGTGCTGTCACGCAAGGTGCTGTGAAAGGTGTTGAGCTGATCGGCGAGCAGTCTGGCCTCGCTCGACATGTGTTCTTCGCGAATGACCAGGTTCGATGCATCCAGTGAACGCAACGCGAACAAGGTACTGCCGCTGATGACGACGGCCAGAATCACAGCCAGGGCAATACCGAGTTGCGTAGCGATCCGGGTTCGGGGCTTGGACATAGGGGCTCCACGCCGAATGAAGGTCGCCAGATCCGTGGCTTAGCATTCAGCAAGTCTAGTTAGGTTTTAATACCGCCTTGTAAGCGGTTCTTAGGCAGTGCTTCGGCCAGCAGACGGGATACTTGAGCAATACACCCGGTCATTGGTAACAGAGTGTGTTTCCCTCTAAGCCAACCCCGTTAGTTAAGTACTTCAACTAACGGCAGCTCCATCGCCTGAACTTCTGATTTGAGAAAGTCGCTGAGGCGTCGCAAGCGCTCTGCACCGGGCCTTGTACGTGGCCAGACCAGATAATAATTTTCTCCACTGAACACCGCTGTACGCCAAGGGAGGCTCAACCGGCCTTGCGCGACGTCTTCGGCAACCATCAGCAAATCGCCCATCGATACGCCATAACCTCGTGCGGCAGCAATCATCCCCAGCTCAAGCGTGTCGAAAACCTGGCCACCCTTGAGCGAGATCTTGTCGGCCAACCCCATCCGATTCAACCACATACGCCAGTCGCGACGATCAGGCGTGGGGTGCAACAGCTCCGCTGTGGCCAGCCGGTCCGCGTTCCAGGGCGGGTCCTGTAGCAGCGCGGGCGCCCCCACGGGGATCAACCATTCCGGGAACAGCAGGGTCGCTTCCCAGTCCACCGGAAAATGCCCCTGGCTGAGCAAAATGGCGCAGTCGAAAGGCTCCAGCGCGAAATCCACAGCGTCGATATCCATCCACGCGCTGGTCAGCTGGACTTCGTTGCCGATCTGCAAATGACGAAAGCGACTGAGGCGCGCCAATAGCCAGCGCATCGTCAGGGTGGATGGGGCTTTCATTCGCAGGATGCCGTCTTCGGCTTGCAACGTGCTGCATGCCCGCTCCAGCGCAAGAAAGCCGTCTCTCACACCTGGCAGCAAGGCACGCGCCGATTCGGTCAGCTGCAGATTACGGCCGTTGCGCTGAAACAATCGACAGGCAAAGTGCTCTTCCAGCGTGCGGATATGACGACTGACTGCACTCTGGGTGATCGAAAGTTCTTCAGCCGCCCGCGTGAACGAAGTATGTCTGGCCGCAGCTTCGAATGCGCGCAAAGCATAAAGAGGAGGAAGACTACGTGGCATGTGACGCTTTCCTGCGTGCGTTGAGCAGCTAATCTACCGTAAAACCGTTCGCATGAGTTTTAGTCATGCTGAGCATCGCATTTATCGTTTTGTGCCTGTGCGGTTAAATGCTGACAATAAGCGGCTCACCAGTCCACCTGCCTAGAGCATCACGATCATGCAACAGCCCGCCTTCAAAGAACTCTGGATCATCCTGCGCCTGGCCGGACCGTTGATCGCGTCGCAAATGGCGCACATGTTGATGGTGTTCACTGACACCGTAATGATGGGCAAGATCGGTCCCGAAGCCTTGGCTGGCGGTGGCCTGGGGGCTGCGACATACAGTTTTGTCTCGTTCTTCTGCGTGGGTGTGATGGCGGCGGTCGGTACGCTGGTGTCGATTCGTCACGGCGCGGGAGATACCGAAGGCGCGACACGGCTGACTCAAGCCGGTTTGTGGCTGGCCTGGGGCATGGCTCTGGTCGCAGCATTGCTGCTGTGGAACCTTGAACCGATCCTGCT
Source organism: Pseudomonas californiensis (assembly GCF_021147775.1). Classification (GTDB taxonomy): domain Bacteria; phylum Pseudomonadota; class Gammaproteobacteria; order Pseudomonadales; family Pseudomonadaceae; genus Aquipseudomonas; species Aquipseudomonas californiensis. Next base: position 142,219 of record NZ_JAGTPK010000001.1, on the reverse strand, counting down.
GCAATTTGGTCAGGCTGAAGCCAACGTGCACATGGCTGCTCAATTTCTGATCACATTGCCATTCGCCCTGCCGGGTCTGCTCAGCTTCATGGCATTACGCGGCTTCACCAGCGCGCTAGGACGCGCCGGCCCGGTGATGACGATCAGCCTCGCAGGCGCAGTTGCCAACTTCGTCCTCAATTATGCCCTGATCCATCAATGGTTCGGCCTGCCCAATCTAGGCTTGATGGGGATCGGCCTGGTAACCGCAGTGGTGACCAATTGCATGGCGCTTGCCCTTGCACTGCATATACGGCGGCACCCCGCTTACGCGGCCTATCCGATCAGCAAAGGGCTTTCAAAACTGTCGCGCAGCCACTTGAGTGAACTGTGGCGTCTGGGCCTGCCGATTGGCGGAACCTACGCTGTGGAGGTGGGGCTGTTCACGTTCGCAGCGTTTTGCATGGGCGCGATGGGCAGCACACAGATGGCGGCACACCAGATCGCGCTGCAGACGGTTTCGATGGCGTTCATGATCCCGGTCGGGATTTCCTATGCGGTGACCATGCGCATCGGCCAGCACTACGGGGCGGGCAATATGCTGATGGCGCGCCTGGCTGGCCGGCTGGGCATCGGCTTCGGCGGCACGGTCATGCTGCTGTTCGGACTTTTGTTCTGGCTGGCCCCGCACCAGATCATTGGTTTGTTCCTCGACATCAACGACCCGGCATTTGCTGAAATCGTCGTCATGGCGGTGAAGTTGCTGGCCATTGCCGCGTGGTTCGAGTTTTTTGACGGCACGCAAACCATCGCCATGGGCGCGATTCGCGGCCTCAAGGACGCGCGGACCACCTTTCTGATCGGGCTGGCCTGCTACTGGCTGGTCGCCGCGCCCGCCGCCTGGCTGCTGGGCTTTTACGCCGACGCTGGCGCTCCGGGTGTCTGGTGGGGCCTGGCGCTGGGGCTGTTCTGCTCAGCGGGCGCGCTGACGTATGCGTTCGAATGGAAAACCGCCCGGCTATTGCGCAAGGAGAACCCAGGCGTTGCCGTTGCCGGGTAATCGCTGCGCAAAGCAAGGCGGCTTACCCTGAGATCGAAACGTCGTACTGACCGGCACCCGACGTCAGGTACGCCACCAGGTCGGCCATCGGCAGCGGCCGGCTGATCAGGTATCCCTGCACTTGATCACACTTGAAACTGCGCAGCAGCGCGAGCTGTTCGGCGGTTTCCACCCCCTCGGCCACGACGTGCAGATTCAGGTTGTGGGCGAGGTTGATCATGGCGTGGACCAGTTTGCGGTTCTCCACGCGCGATTCCATCTCGCCGACAAAGCTTTTGTCGATCTTGAGCAACGTGATCGGCAGGCTGTTGAGGTGCATGAACGATGAATACCCGGTGCCGAAGTCGTCCAGTGAAAAGCGTACGCCCAACCTTCCCAGTGCATCCATGGTCTGGCGGACCTGTTCGCTGCGACGCATGACTGCGGTCTCGGTCAACTCGAACTCAAGCCAGCGCGCGTCGACGTGGTGCTCATCTATCAGGCGGTTCAAGGTCGCCAACAACTGACTGTCCTGGAACTGTCGGAACGACAGGTTGATCGCCATGTGCAAAGGCTCGAAGCCTTGCTCGCGCAATGCCTGCATGTCACGCAGGGCACGGTAGATAACCCAGTAGCCCAACGGCACAATCAGGCCACTCTGCTCGGCCAGCGGCACAAATTCGCTCGGCGCCAGCAGCCCGCGTTCTGGATGACGCCAGCGTACCAGCGCTTCCAGGCCGAGGATGCGCCCGCTGCTCAGGCACAGACGTGGCTGATAATGCAGCTCCATCTCGTCGCGACGCAGGCCACGGCGCAGCTCGCCTTCCAGGTCCGCCAGGCTGCGAGCGTTACGATTGATGCTGTCGTCGAATAGATGGAAGGTACAGCCTTGAATACTTTTCGCCTGGCGCATGGCGATATGGGCATGCCACATCAGCGGGTCGGGGCCAGCCTGGGCTTGCGTATGGGCCACGCCAAGGCTACACCCCAGCAACAGGCTTTCACCGTCAATCCAGTAGGGTTCGGACAATGCGTCGGTGATGCGCTCCGCCAACTGCGCTGCACGCTCTGCACCGCACCGAGTGTCGATCAACAACGCAAATTCATCGCCGCCCAGTCGGGCAATCTGATCGCCAGCCCCGAGTTCGTTCTTCAAACGCGCGACGACTTGCAGAATGAGACGGTCGCCAGCCTGATGGCCAAGCGAGTCATTGGCGCGCCGGAAGTTGTCCAGGTCCAGATGCCCCAGGGCCATTCCGATGCCACTGTCCAGACGAGCCGCCAGCAGCGCCTGAAAACCCTGGCGGTTGGCGATACCGGTCAACGGATCCTGCCCAGCGAGCCGCCGCAGGGTTTCTTCCAGCAGACTGCGCTCATGAACGTAACGCAGGCAACGGCGCAGCCCGTCGCTGGTGAGCGTACCGCGCACCAGCCAGTCGTTGACGCCAACGGGCCCAACGAGGGGCTCTTCTTCCAGCAACACCACCATGGGCAGCACGCAACTGCCGGTGAGCGGCTGCAGGCTAGGGGTCGTCAACAGCACCGTGTTGCGCTCATTGGCGTACTGGTCGCTCAACGCACCCCAGTGAGTGGCGTGCACCAGCGTTATGGGGCTGCCCGGATCGGTCAGGCAGTCGCTCAACAGCGACTGCCAGGATGGCTCTTGTGCCAGCAGCAACAACCGCAAGGGCTCGACAGGCGTAGGCAATCTAACTTCCTAAGATCAAAGGAAAAACCGGAGGCAGCACTTTCGAGATAGCACAACCGTACACATATCGTCTCGTCGGGGCGCAAATGTAACAAAAACAGAAAAATTAGATAGCCGTCACTGCATTTCTACGATGATCGCTGCATAAACGTGTGGGCCTGTTAAAATGCCCGACCTTTTCGCAAGCGACCCTCTATACGTCATGTCCCGACTCAATCCCCGGCAACAGGAAGCCGTGAACTACGTCGGCGGCCCTCTTTTGGTGCTCGCCGGCGCGGGTTCCGGCAAGACCAGCGTGATCACCCGCAAGATCGCGCACCTGATCCAGAACTGCGGTATTCGCGCCCAGTACATCGTCGCCATGACCTTCACCAACAAGGCCGCGCGGGAGATGAAGGAGCGGGTCGGCACTCTGCTCAAGGGCAGCGAAGGGCGCGGCCTGACGGTATCGACGTTCCACAATCTGGGCCTCAACATCATCCGCAAGGAACACACGCGGCTGGGCTACAAGCCGGGTTTCTCGATTTTTGACGAGACCGATGTCAAGGCTCTGATGACCGACATCATGCAGAAAGAGTACTCGGGCGAGGACGGCGTCGACGAAATCAAGAACATGATCGGCTCCTGGAAAAACGATCTGATCCTACCCCCCGAGGCGCTGGAGAACGCACGCAATCCCAAGGAGCAGACCGCAGCCATCGTCTACACCCATTATCAGCGCACGCTCAAAGCCTATAACGCGGTGGACTTCGACGACCTGATCCTGCTGCCGGTCAAGCTGTTCCAGGAACACGCCGACATTCTCGAAAAGTGGCAGAACAAGGTTCGCTATCTGCTGGTCGACGAATATCAGGACACCAACGCCAGCCAGTACCTGCTGGTGAAGCTGCTGATCGGCTCGCGCCACCAGTTCACGGTAGTGGGCGACGACGATCAATCGATCTACGCCTGGCGCGGTGCGCGGCCTGAAAACCTGATGCTGCTCAAGGATGATTACCCGTCGTTGAAGGTGGTCATGCTGGAGCAGAACTACCGTTCCACCAGCCGCATCCTGCGTTGCGCCAACGTGCTGATCTCCAACAACCCGCACGCGTTCGAAAAGCAGCTGTGGTCAGAAATGGGCCACGGTGACGAGATTCGGGTCATTCGTTGTCGTAATGAAGACGCCGAGGCCGAGCGGGTTGCCATGGAAATCCTGACGCTGCACCTGCGTACCGATCGGCCTTACAGCGACTTCGCTATCCTGTATCGCGGTAACTATCAGGCCAAGCTGATCGAGCTGAAACTGCAGCACCATCAGGTTCCGTATCGTCTGTCAGGCGGCAACAGCTTCTTTGGCCGTCAGGAAGTGAAAGACCTGATGGCTTACTTCCGCCTGCTGGTGAACCCGGACGACGACAACGCCTTCCTGCGTGTGATCAACGTTCCACGTAGGGAAATAGGCTCCACCACACTGGAAAAACTCGGTAACTACGCCACCGAGCGCAAGGTGTCGATGTACGCCGCCACCGAAGAAATCGGCCTTGGCGAGCATCTGGACAGCCGTTATACCGACCGCTTGCAGCGCTTCAAACGCTGGATGGATGGCGTACGCCAGCAATGCGCACAGAACGACCCCATCGCCGCGCTGCGCAGCATGGTTATGGACATCGACTACGAGAACTGGCTGCGCCAGAACAGCTCCAGCGAAAAAGCCGCCGACTACCGCATGAACAACGTCTGGTTCCTGATCGAAGCGTTGAAGAACACGCTGGAGAAGGACGAAGAAGGTGGCATGACCATCGAAGAAGCCATCGGCAAGCTGGTGCTACGTGACATGCTCGAACGTCAGCAAGAAGAGGAAGACGGCGCCGAGGGCGTGCAGATGATGACTCTGCATGCGTCCAAGGGCCTGGAATTTCCCTACGTATTCATCATGGGCATGGAAGAAGAAATCCTGCCGCACCGTTCCAGCATCGAGGCCGACACCATCGAAGAAGAGCGTCGTCTGGCCTATGTCGGCATCACCCGGGCACGTCAGACATTGGCGTTCACCTTCGCCGCCAAGCGCAAGCAGTACGGCGAGATCATCGACTGTGCGCCCAGCCGTTTTCTGGATGAATTGCCTCCGGACGATCTGGCCTGGGAAGGTAACGACGACACGCCGACGGAAGTCAAAGCCGTGCGTGGCAACACTGCTCTGGCCGATATTCGCGCCATGCTGAAACGCTAACCAGCCTCAATATTGATCATTTATTGCGCAATGGCGCACCCAAGGAATTGAAGTGGAAGCACTGCACAAAAAAATTCGCGAAGAGGGCATCGTACTGTCCGATCAGGTATTGAAGGTCGATGCGTTTCTCAATCATCAGATCGATCCTGCGTTGATGAAAGCCATCGGCGACGAATTCGCCAGGTTGTTTGCCGACTCGGGCATTACCAAGATCGTTACCATCGAAGCCTCGGGCATCGCGCCGGCAATCATGGCAGGCCTGAACCTGGGCGTGCCGGTCATTTTTGCGCGCAAGCATCAGTCACTGACGCTGACCGAAAACCTGCTGTCGGCCACGGTGTATTCCTTCACCAAACAAGTGGAAAGCACCGTTGCGATTTCGCCGCGTCACCTGAGCAGCGACGACCACGTGCTGATCATTGATGACTTTCTGGCCAACGGCAAAGCCTCGCAGGCGCTGATTTCGATCATCAAGCAGGCCGGCGCAACCGTCGCCGGGCTGGGCATTGTGATTGAGAAGTCGTTCCAGGGTGGCCGCGCCGAACTCGACGCGCAGGGCTATCGCGTTGAATCGCTGGCGCGCGTCGAATCCCTGGCCAATGGTGTGGTGACTTTCAAGTAAACATCGGCCGTGCAAGCACCGATGCCCTGTCAGTAACCGAGCGCCCGCAAACGCCTATACAAGGTGCGCTCGCTGAGCCCCAGCTCCTTCGCCAACTCGCTGCGCGAGCCTTTGAAGACACTCAGCGCGTGGGCCAGTTGCTCCAGACCGTCATCCTGACGACGCGGCGCCGCACGACTGGCTTCACTGTGCCCGCGCACTTCGGCGGGCAAATCCTGCGCACGGATCACGCCGTCATCGGTAAACAGCCGTGCGCGCTCAAGGATATTGCGCAGCTCACGAATGTTGCCTGGATAGTTGTAAAAGCTCAGCAGCTTCATTGCCTCGGCATCAACCCGCGTTGTGCTGCCCTGAGACGTGCGCTGCAGCAGGCTGTCGATCAGCAGCGGCAGGTCTTGAGCACGTTCGCGCAACGCAGGCAGGCGGATCGGAAAGGCGTTGATGCGATAGAACAGGTCTTGGCGAAAACTGCCATCGGCCACCATCTCCTTGAGCGGCTTATGGGTCGCGGCCACCAGACGAAAATCCGAGTGCACCGTACGCAGGCTGCCTACGGGTCGAAAGCTGCCGGACTCGATCAGCCTCAACAGTTTGACCTGCATGGCCAAAGGCACTTCGCCAATTTCATCCAGAAACAGCGTGCCGCCATGTGCCGCCTCGGCCAACCCCGTCTTGCGTTGTAAAGCTCCGGTGAACGCACCTTTCTCATAGCCGAACAGCTCGCTCTCCAGCAGCGACTCCGTCAGCCCGGTGCAATCGACCACCACCAACGGCCCGTCGGCTCGCGAGCTGCTGGCGTGCAGGGCGCGCGCAAACAATTCCTTGCCGGTGCCGGACTCACCTTGCAGCAGCACCGGTATCTGCGCGGGCGCCGCACGCTGCAGCGCGCCCAGCACCGCCTTGAACGCAGTTGAACGACCTACCAGCCCGTGCTGCTGTGGCTGAACTGAAGCAACAGCCACCGAGCTCAGCCGTTCGACATAGGCGATCACTTCGCCCTGATCACCCAGAATAGGCCTCAGCTCCACATCGACATGTTCAGGCCCACGGGGCGTATGGTGAATATGCAGCAAGCGCTCGGGCAGCTTCGTCTCGTGGGCCTTGCGCATGGGGCAGTGCTCGCCCGCCTGATCACAGGGCACCGCAAACTGATGCGACACGCGATAGCACTTTTCGCCCACGTGCGGCGAGCCTTCCACACCGAACTGCCGCTGATAGGCAGTGTTGGCCGCAATGATGTTGTAGTCGGTATCCAGAACAATGGTCGGTCTGCCGTCGTGTTCGAGATACGACACCAGGGACTGCATGCGGCTGCCGGGAAAGTCGGTGGCGATAACGGACATGGTCGCTCCTGTCGGGTTCGGCGCAGCTTACCGCATATGCCTGCCAAACTCTGCCATGGACTGCCAACTGACTGCCAGAAAGTGGCAGTCGTTCTGTTCGAGAGAGTGCTCGGCTTAGCATCCAAGGCAACATAAACCCCAGCATTTACTGGGCTTCAGGTACATCAAGCTGCATTGGCACGCTTATTGAGACGCTATTGGCAAAGGCTGCCAACCGCCCTGCCTGTCAGAACGGGCATTCAAGCGATTAACAGCGATGGGGATTCATACATGATCATCGGTGAAAAACTCTACGTCGAGGCGCTCTTCGACCACGCCACCTGGACCATCAGCTACCTGGTTCTGGATCTTGCCACCAGGCAATGCGCACTGATCGACAGCGTGCTCGATTACGACCCTAAATCCGGACGCACCCGCACCGAGTCGGCTGACCGGATGATCGAACGAGTTCGCGATCTGCAGGCTTCGGTACAGTGGATTCTGGAAACGCATGTGCATGCCGACCATATGTCGGCAGCGGCTTACCTGAAACGCAAACTGGGCGGCCGGATCGCGATAGGCAGCCACATCAGGGATGTGCAGGAGACGTTCGGCAAACTGTTCAATGCACCGGCTGACTTTGCCCGCAACGGCAGCCAGTTCGACGTGCTGCTGGAAGACGATGCTTCGTTCAACATTGGCACGCTTCAGGCAAAAGCGCTGCATACGCCCGGGCACACACCTGCGTGCATGAGCTATGTGATCGAGCTTGGCGAGGAACAGGTGGCGTTCGTGGGCGACACGTTGTTCATGCCCGACTACGGCACGGCACGCTGCGATTTTCCCGGCGCCGATGCGCGCACGCTGTATCGCTCCATTCACAGACTCCTGGCCCTGCCACCCCAGACACTGCTGTTCATGTGTCACGACTATCTGCCTGACGGGCGGGAGCTGAAGTACATGACCACGGTCGCCGAACAGCGGGCCGACAATATCCATGTGCATGACGGGATCAGCGAAGCCGCCTTCGTCGAGATGCGCGAAGCCCGCGACGCCACGCTGGAAATGCCGGTGCTGATGCTGCCCTCGGTGCAGGTCAACATGCGCTGCGGCCACTTTCCGGAGCCTGAAGAAGATGGCGTCAGTTACCTGAAAATCCCGCTCAACGTCCTTTGAAGCCATTTGCTTTCGGAACCTGAAATGAAACCACCAAGCCTTGCCTGCCAGATCCTGATTGTCGGCGGTGGTGCTGCCGGCATCGCGACCGCCGCCAGCCTGCTCGCCCGCGATTCGTCACTGAGCATTACGCTCGTTGACCCCGCCGACACTCATTACTATCAGCCAGGCTGGACGATGGTCGGTGCGGGGATGTTCGAGCCACAGTCGACCGCACGCAGCATGGCCTCGTTGATCCCCAGGGGCGTGACCTGGATCAAGGACGCCGTCGCGACCTTCGAGCCGCAAAACAACATCGTAACGCTGGCGGACGGGCGCGCACTCGGCTATCAGCAACTGGTGGTCTGCCCCGGCCTGAAGCTGGATTGGGCAGCCATCGACGGTCTGCCAGAAACGCTGGGTTCCAACGGCGTTACCTCCAACTACCGCTATGACCTGGCAGCCTATACCTGGGAGCTGGTGCAGGGCCTCAAGCAGGGACGTGCCCTGTTCACCCAGCCGCCAATGCCGATCAAGTGCGCCGGCGCGCCACAGAAGGCGATGTACCTGTCCTGTGACCACTGGCTGAAAACCGGTCGGCTGGGGCAGATCAATACTCAGTTCTATAACGCAGGCGGGGTATTGTTCGGGGTCGCGGACTACGTGCCTGCGCTGATGAAGTATGTCGAGCGTTACGCAATCGACCTCCAGTTCAACCAACGGCTGGTAGCCGTTGACGGGCCTGCGAAGCGCGCCACGTTCATCCGCACCCTGCCGGACGGCAGCAGCGAAACCGTGGAGCAAGGCTTTGACATGCTCCATGTCGTACCGCCACAGACCGCTCCCGACTTTATCCGCAACAGCCCGCTGGCCGATGCGGCTGGCTGGGTGGATGTCGACCCTGCAACCTTGCGCCATCGTCAGTTCGCCAACGTTCACGGCCTGGGCGACGCGACCAATACCACCAACGCAAAAACCGCAGCGGCAGCCCGCAAACAGGCGCCCGTAGTGGCCAGCAATGTGCTGATCGCGCTGGGCCGCAAAGGGCAACCGGCGGTCTATGACGGCTACGGCTCGTGCCCGCTGACGGTCGAGAAAGGCAAGATTGTCCTCGCCGAATTCACCTACGGCGGCAAGGTCGCGCCCAGCTTTCCGCTCTGGCTGTTCGACGGACGCCAACCCACACGGCTGGCCTGGTGGCTGAAAGAGCGCGTACTGCCGCCGCTCTATTGGCATGGCATGCTCAAAGGGCGTGAATGGCTGGCCAAACCCAAAAGAGCAGCCGCCAAGCATGGATGAGCATCAACTGCTGGGGGCAGGACTGGGCGCGGTCATTGGCGCCGTGCTGGCCCTGACCGGTGCAGGTGGCGGTATTCTGGCCGTTCCGTTGCTGGTGTTCGGTCTGGGCCTGTCGATCGTCGAGGCCGCGCCCGTTGCGCTGCTCGCTGTGGGTCTGGCCGCTGGGGTAGGCGCCGTACTGGGACTGCGTCAGGGGATCGTTCGTTATCGCGCAGCGGGTTATATCGCGGGTATCGGCGTGGTTGTGGCGCCACTGGGCTTGTGGCTTGCCCACCGGCTGCCGAACACACCACTTGCGCTGTTGTTTTCCCTGGTGTTGGTATACGCCTGCAGCCGAATCCTGATCAAGGCCAGTCGCGAACTGCGCGAGGGTGCTCCGCCGCCCCGCTCGGCGATACTGCCTTGCGTGCTCAACCCGCTACAAGGCCGCTTGCGCTGGACCATGCCGTGCCTGCGCGCGCTGACGTTTACCGGCGCTGCGTCAGGGCTGCTGTCCGGGCTGCTGGGCGTAGGCGGTGGCTTTGTAATCATTCCGGCGCTGACGCGCTACAGCGACCTCGACATCAAAAGCGTCATGGCCACTTCGCTGGCCGTGATTGCCCTGGTGTCGACAGGCAGTGTGATCACTGCCTCGCTCGGCGGCGTGATGCATTGGTCAGTCGGGGTGCCGTTTGCGCTGGGCGCGATTGCAGGGCTGGCAGCTGGCAGGCGGGTCGCCTGCTACCTTGCTGGCCCTCGGCTGCGGCAACTGTTCGCCGTGTGCGGAATCGTGGCGGCTTTCATGCTGGCGTATGCCGTGGTTTGAACGCTCGACAGAGCGCTCAGCTGGCCAGCCCTGTCGTGCTGTGCAAACCGGCAAGCAGCAACCGCTGATACAATTCTTCGCGCAAGCCATGCGGCTGATCAAGCTGCATGCGCTGCAAGTGCTCGGGATACAGCTCCGGCTCTGGCGCATCGAGCGTGGCTTTGCCCAACTCGATAATGTCGGTGAGCTTGAGTTTGCTTTTCAGCCAGTTCAGCGCGCGCAATAAATCCCGCTCCTGCGGGCTGAAATCACTGCCCAGCGGGTATTCGGTAAACAGCGACGGATGGCGAGCGGCGATGCCCTGCAAACGCTCGGCGCTGTTCTCGGTGAAGCGCGGGTCCAGGCGGAAGTTTTTCGGCAGCTTGCCAGCCTTCTGCGCCTGCTCGACAAGGCCGGGCTGAAAGCGCGAGTCGCTGATGTTGAGCATCCGCTCGATCACCGTCGCGTCGGTCTGACCACGAAGGTCTGCAATACCGTATTCGGTGACCACAATGTCACGCAGATGCCGGGGAATGGTCGTATGGCCGTATTCCCAGACGATATTGGAGCTGACCTCGCCACCCGACTCGCGCCAACTGCGCAGCATCAGAATCGAGCGAGCGCCTTCAAGTGCGTGAGCCTGAGCCACGAAGTTGTATTGGCCACCGACGCCGCTGAGCACCCGACCGTCCTCCAGTTGGTCAGCGACTGCCGCCCCCATCAGGGTCACGGTGAATGCGCTGTTGATGAAACGCGCATCACGGCGCTGCAAGCGCTTAAGTTCTTCATTGCCGTACAGCTCGTTGATGTAGCTGATGGCGGTCATGTTGAACTGCGCCAGTCGCTCGGCAGGCAGCTCGCGCAGCCGCTGGTAGAAACTGAGCGGGCCGAGAAAGAAGCCGCCATGCACCACGACACCGCCGGGATGGGCCTCCTCGTCCAGCGTGCCCATGTCGGCCAACCGTTGCAGCCCGGCATCGGCGTAGACCTTGCGGCGCACAATGCCTGCATCTGCGAGCACCAGCAGGCCATTGACGAACATTTCACTGCAACCATAAAGCCCGCTGGCGAAGGGCTGAACACCGCCTTCCCGGTCGATCAGCGTCTGCCAGTTGCTCATGTTCAGTTCGGCCAGCAGGCTGCGCCAGGTTTCGTTATCGGCCTGGCGGGCCAGCAACGCACCGGTCAGCGCGTCGCCCATCGAACCGATGCCGATCTGCAGCGTACCGCCGTCGCGTACCAGGGTGCTGGCGTGCAGACCGATCAGATGGTCCTGATAGCCCACCGGCATGTTCGGTGTAGAAAACAGCGTGCTCCGCTCTTCTTCGTCCAGCAGCAGGTCGAACGCGTCCATTTGCAGCTCCGAGTCGCCCGGCATGTACGGCAGCTCGGCGTGCACCTGACCGAGAATCAGAATGGTCTCGCCCGCTGCCCGACGCTTGTCGATCATCGGCAGCAGGTCGAGCGTCACGTCGGGGTTACAGCTCAGGCTCAGCTTGCCAGGGCGCTGGTCGTCCCGCGCCACCAGTTGGGCGACCAGATTCAGGCCACTGGCATTGATGTCCCGCGCTGCGTGGCTGTAATTGCTGCTGACATAGTCTTGCTGGGCAGATGCACTGTTGAGCAGGCTGCCCGGCTGCATGAAAAACTGTTGAACACGGATGTTGGCAGGCAACGAGTCGCGACGCAGCGCGCCCAGAAACTCGAGCTCAGGGTAATCACCAAAGATGCGCTCCAGAAAAGGCTCCAGAAAACGCGCCTGCAAACCTTCACCCGGCGTTGGCCTCCCCAGGCTCAGTGCGGTGTAGATCGTCAGCCGTCGCTCAGGTAACTGGCTGATACGTTCGTACAGCGCATTGACGAACCGGTTGGGCTTGCCCAGCCCCAGCGGCATGCCCAGATGGATGTGCTCGGGCAACTGTTCCAGCACGTGATCGATGGCTTGCTCAATGGAACAGGACTGCGGCATCCGAGCTCTCCTGGCGGGTTATTGAATGCAGCTTGGACCGGTGTGCACATGAAAGTGTTGCATGCCCTGGCGTGAGCAGCGGGATTTACTTCAAACCCGACATTTTCTGAATCGCCGCCCTCAAGTCCTCATCCGTGCAGTCGCCACACGTGCCTTTGGGCGGCATGGCGTTGACTCCGGAAATGGCTTTGGCCAGCAACCCGTCGAGCCCGCCTTCTTTCTGGGCGCGCTCAGCCCAGGCTGCGGTGTCACCTATTTTTGGGGCGTTGGGTATGACGGTATGACAAACCGTGCAGTGACTGGCAATCACGTCGTCTATGGAACGGCCGCTGCTACTCACAGGTACAGCAGCGGTGGGCGTGCCTGTACAGTCAGCGCCCTGGACACATACCTGGCCGACGGGCTCGATGCGTTTGGCGACGTCGTCAGCCGTCTGCGCCCGAGCAGTGATTACCCAGCATGCCAGGACAGCGGCGACAGTCAGAAGCTTGTTCATACGATGCACGCGTGACACCTTCGGGTTGGGTCTGACCATTCACCCGTCGACCGGCACCGCAATCGACAGCCAAATGCTCACGATTCAGAAATTGGCGGGTGTCGCTGCGCTGATCAGTCGCGCGGGCACATCGAACGGGTTGCGGAAGCGATGCGGTCGGGTGCTTTCGAAGTAATAGCTGTCGCCTGCTTCGAGCACATAAGTGTCCAGCCCCACCACCAGCTCGAGGCGCCCTTCGACAAGGATTCCGGTTTCTTCGCCTTCGTGGACCAGCATCTCTTCGCCGGTATCAGCGCCGGGCGGATAGGTTTCGGTGAGAAACGCAATCGCGCGGCCCTGGTGCGACTTGCCCACCAGCTTCATGGTCACCGCGCCGTCCGAGATATCGATCAACTCGCTGGCCTTGTACACCACCTGAGTCGGGTTTTCGGGTTCGACTTCTTCGGAAAAGAACTCGACCATGGACATGGGAATACCGCCCAGCACCTTGCGCAGCGAGCTTATCGAAGGGCTGACGCTGTTTTTCTCGATCATGGAGATGGTGCTGTTGGTCACGCCTGCCCGCTTGGCGAGTTCACGTTGGGACAGGCCCTTGAGCTTGCGGATCGATTGCAGCCGTTCACCCACGTCCAATGCGATATTCCCCCAGATTCAGTCAGGTCAAGATGAGCGCCATGATGGCAACAGCGTTCAATATTTACAACACTTCGACTGACAGCCGGACTTACCGGAGGATTGGTGGCAACAGGCGGGTTCAGCCTTCGGAATAGACGCGTGGCACGCGGCGCAGATTGCAGAAAAGCTGATAAGGAATGGTATCCGCATGGGCGGCCACATCACTGGCCAGCACGTTCTTGCCCCACAATTCGACCCGACTGCCCAACCCCGCATTCGGCAGGTCCGTAAGGTCAACGCAGAGCATGTCCATGGATACGCGGCCGAGCAGCCTGCCAGGCGCTCCGTCGATACAGACCGGGGTGCCGGTCGGCGCATGCCGTGGATAGCCATCGGCATACCCGAGGGCCACGACACCGATGCGCGCGGGACGATCGGTGATAAAGCGTGCGCCATAGCCCACTGGCTCATTCACGCCCAGTTCGCGCACGCTGATGATTTTCGATTCAAGTGTCATCACGGGCTGCAACCGGTCAGCCAGCGGCTGCGATTGATCAAAGGGCGTAGCGCCATACAGCATGATGCCGGGCCTTACCCAATCGCTCGCAATATTTGGCCAACCCAGCACGGCCGGGGAGTTTTTCAGACTGGTTTCAGCGTTCAGGCCCTGGCGCGCCGCGTTGAATACCGCAACCTGCTCAGTACTGGCAGCACTGTCCAGCTCGTCCGCACGGGCGAAATGGCTCATCAGAACAACTTTGGTCACTTTGCCGGTCGCCAGCAAACGCTGATAGGCAATGCGGTAGTCCTGCGGATGCAGGCCGACCCGGTGCATACCGGTATCGAGCTTCAACCAGACGGTCACCGGTTTGGCCATGGCGGCTTTTTCAAGGGCCTCCAGTTGCCACATCGAATGCACCACGAACCAGAAGTCGTGCTCGGCAATCAAGGCCAGTTCGTCGGCCTCGAAAAAACCCTCAAGCAACAGAATTGGCGCATTGATACCCGCAGCGCGCAGTTCAAGCGCCTCTTCAATACAGGCCACCGCAAAACCGTCCGTCTGTGCCTCAAGCGCTTGAGCAACTCGCACCGCACCGTGGCCATACGCATCGGCCTTGATGACTGCGAGTGCCTTGGCGCCTGTGCTTTCGCGGGCCAGCTGGAAGTTATGGCGCAAGGCCTGAAGATCGATAAGGGCGCGGGCTGGACGCATGAGGATGCTTCTTGCTTGAGGTGTTGAAGGGGTTAAAAAGGCCCGACGGCGAGGGTGCGTCGCCGGACCAGAAACAAAGCGTTACGGCAATGCAGCAACAACCGACAGCTCGACCAGGATTTCCGGCTCGCACAGTTTGGCTTCGACCGTGGCTCGCGCAGGGGCAACGCCTTTTGGCAGCCATTTGTCCCAGACGCTGTTCATGCCCGCAAAGTGAGCATCAATGTCTTTCAGGTAGATCGTGACCGACAGGATGCGGCTTTTGTCGGTGCCCGCAAGATCGAGCAAACGCTCAATGCTGTTCAGCGTCTCTTGGGTCTGTTGCTCGACACCGGCAGCCATGTCATCTCCCACTTGGCCCGACAGGTAGACGGTGCCGTTGTGGACGACGATCTGGCTCATGCGCTCATTGGTGAGCTGGCGCTGAATGGACATGCTTTGCGTTCTCCTGGGTACTGCCATAACGAGAAATATCAAGCCCTTCGGCGCTGATCTGAGGTGTCTTGCGGGCCATGAGGTCGGCCAGCAAGCGGCCTGAACCGCAAGCCATCGTCCAGCCCAACGTACCGTGACCGGTGTTGAGGAACAGATTGCGGAACGCCGTAGCCCCCACGATAGGTGTGCCGTCGGGTGTCGTCGGACGCAGCCCGGTCCAGAAACTGGCCTGGGTCAGGTCGCCGCCCTGAGGATAGAGGTCGCCAACGATCATCTCCAGCGTTTCACGTCGGCGCGGATTCAACGAGAGATCAAAACCGGCAATTTCGGCCATGCCCCCGACCCGAATACGGTTATCGAAGCGGGTAATGGCGACCTTGTAGGTCTCGTCCAGAATAGTCGACGTTGGGGCCATCGCCGCGTTGGTGATCGGTATGGTGAGCGAGTAACCCTTGAGCGGGTAAACTGGCGCCTTGATGCCCAGCGGCTTGAGCAGCTTTGGAGAATAGCTGCCCAGCGCCAGCACGTAGCGGTCAGCGGTTTCCAGCTTGCCGTCGATCCATACGCCATTGATGCGGTCGCCCGCAAAATCGAGGCGCTCGATGTTCTGGCCATAACGGAACTCGACACCCAGCTCCTCGGCCATCTCTGCCAGACGCGTGGTGAACAGCTGGCAATCGCCAGTCTGGTCATTGGGCAGGCGCAGCGCGCCGCTCAGAATACCGGTCACGCCCGCCAGCGCCGGTTCAACCCGCGCGATGCCTGCACGATCAAGCAACTCGTAGGGCACGCCGGACTGTTCCAGCACAGCGATATCCTTGGCGGCGTTGTCCAGCTGCGCCTGGGTACGGAACAACTGAGTGGTCCCCAGACTGCGGCCTTCATAAGCGATACCGGTTTCAAGACGCAGCTCGTCGAGGCAGTCGCGGCTGTACTCGGACAGACGCACCATGCGCTCTTTGTTCACGGCATAACGGCTGGCCGTGCAGTTACGCAGCATTTGCGCCATCCACAGGTACTGATCGATGTCGGCCGTGGCCTTGATTGCCAGAGGAGCATGGCGTTGCAGCAGCCACTTCATCGCCTTGAGCGGCACACCCGGCGCGGCCCACGGCGAGGCATAACCCGGCGACACCTGGCCGGCATTGGCGAAACTGGTTTCCATGGCTGCGGCAGGCTGACGATCCACCACTGTCACCTGGAACCCCGAACGGGCCAGATAGTAGGCGCTGGTAATACCGATCACACCACTTCCAAGGACCAGAACACGCATGTTGATGACCTCATCGCGGATATCCGCTGACGTTTTGAAGTTTTAAGCAAGAATGTGGCTAGTATATTGAGCAGCGAGCAGTGCTTTTCACTCTTTAATTACTTATATTCGGGCCTAATCCACGGCAAAGAACGCTTTCGTAGAGGGGACACCACCTGTGCGTACCGAACACCAGTCAAAACGTGAACTCGACAAGATCGACCGCAGCATCCTGCGCATTCTTCAGGCAGATGGACGCATCTCGTTCACCGAGCTGGGCGAGCGGGTCGGGCTGTCTACCACGCCTTGTACCGAGCGGGTTCGTCGACTCGAGCGTGAAGGCATCATCATGGGTTACAACGCGCGCCTGAATCCGCAAAGCCTCAAGGCCAGCTTGCTGGTGTTTGTCGAGATCAGCCTCGATTACAAGTCCGGCGACACGTTTGAGGAGTTTCGTCGGGCCGTGCTCAAATTGCCGCACGTGCTGGAATGCCATTTGGTGTCGGGCGACTTCGACTATCTGGTCAAGGCTCGTATTTCAGAGATGGCGTCCTACCGAAAACTGCTCGGCGACATCCTCCTGAAGCTGCCCCACGTGCGCGAGTCCAAGAGCTACATCGTGATGGAAGAGGTGAAAGAGAGCCTGAGCCTGCCGATCGCAGACTGACGGCGTCTTTTAGACCAGCACCTGACGCGTCGAGGCGATGTATTCGTGCACCTGCTTCTCGACGCGCGGGTGGATCAGCTCGACAGGGCGACGACCATTGGGGCATGGCAGGGTCTGGGTGGTGCCGAACAGCCGGCAGATCAACGGGCGCTCTTCGTACACCGTGCAGCCTTGCGGCCCCAGATGTACGCAGTTCAGCTCGGTCAGCGCTGCTTCCTGCTCGGCGCGGGTCTTGCGCGGCAGACGCGACATTTCCTCAGAAGACGTGGTTACCGGCCCGCAGCAATCGTGACAGCCAGGCACGCACTCGAACGAGGGGATCTGACGCCGTAAATCACGGATTTTTTCACGGTTGCAGCTCATTGCAGGCATTACCCCAAATACAGTGGGGGAATTTTGCCTCAGTTGGCAGGCGCATGACAGCAGCATATGCTCCGGACACATTCAGCCACCGTCAAAAGGACCTCCCCATGAACGCCCGCGTTCAGCATCCCGCCCGTCAGGACCAGCACGCCGCCTCCTATTACGCAGCCAGCAGCCATCCGCAGCCGGACCATCCTGCGTTGCAAGGCATGCTTGAAGTCGACGTGTGCGTGGTGGGTGGCGGGTTCTCCGGGCTCAACACGGCCATTGAGCTGGCCGAGCGCGGGCT
Source organism: Pseudomonas californiensis (assembly GCF_021147775.1). GTDB lineage: Bacteria > Pseudomonadota > Gammaproteobacteria > Pseudomonadales > Pseudomonadaceae > Aquipseudomonas > Aquipseudomonas californiensis. The sequence goes on along the minus strand of NZ_JAGTPK010000001.1, from coordinate 124,800 downwards.
GAGCGTTGCCCTGCTCGAGTCACGCAAGATCGGCTGGGGTGCCAGCGGCCGTAACGGCGGCCAATTGATTCGTGGCGTGGGTCATGGCGTCGAGCAGTTCGCCAACGTGATTGGCAACGAGGGCGTGCGTCAGCTCAAACTGCTGGGCCTTGAGGCCGTGGAAATCGTGCGCCAGCGCGTCGAGCGCCACGGCATCGACTGCGACCTGAAATGGGGCTACTGCGACCTCGCCAACAAGCCACGCGACCTCGCCAGCCTGGCCGAGGACGCAGACGAATTGCGCAGCCTGGGTTATCGCCACGAACTGCAACTGCTGCAATCCGCACAGATGCACAGCGTGGTGGGTTCGAATCGCTACGTCGGCGGCCTGATCGACATGGGCTCGGGGCATTTGCATCCCTTGAACCTGGCACTGGGTGAAGCGGCTGTCGCGCGATCACTGGGGGTGCAGATATTCGAACACTCGGCGGCGACGCGGATCGACTACGGCCCGCAAGTCACTGTGCACACCGCTCAAGGCGAAGTGAAGGCAAAAACACTGGTGCTGGGCTGCAATGCCTACCTGAATGACCTCAATCCGGAAATCAGCGGCAAGGTGCTGCCCGCTGGCAGCTATATCATTGCGACCGAACCCTTGAGCGAGGCGCAAGCCGCTGAGCTGCTGCCCAGAGACATGGCGGTCTGCGACCAGCGCGTGACGGTGGACTATTATCGGCTGTCGGCTGATCGCCGTTTGCTGTTCGGCGGCGCCTGCCACTATTCGGGGCGCGACCCGCAGGACATTGCCGCCTACATGCGGCCCAAGATGCTGGAAGTGTTTCCGCAACTGGGCAGCGTAAAAATCGATTATCAATGGGGTGGGATGATCGGCATCGGCGCCAATCGGTTGCCGCAGATCGGTCGTCTCAAGAGTCATCCGAACGTGTTCTACGCCCAGGCCTACTCAGGCCATGGTTTGAATGCCACGCACCTGGCGGGCCGTCTGCTGGCAGAAGCCATCGCTGGCCAACACAGCGACGGCTTCGACCTGTTCGCTAAAGTCCCGCACATTACCTTCCCGGGCGGCAAGCATTTGCGCTCGCCGCTGTTGGCACTGGGCATGCTCTGGCATCGGTTGAAAGAACTGCGCTGAACCGCCCGGATATCAACGCCAGAACGGCTTCAATGCCTCGGCCCGCGCTTGCAGCGGGTCGAGCCCGATGTCGCGCAGCTCATCGCTGGTCAGCTGCAAAAGGCTGCGGCGGGTTGCCCAGCGATGCGCATACAACGCCCAACGATTCATGCCTGCTGGCAGCTCAGCCTTGCGCGCATGGATCGTATTGGCTGCCTTCGAGCCTGATTCATCCAATTCTTGTGTGTGAAGCGCCAGACGCACATCGCTGAACCCGTTCATCGTCAGGTTCCTCCATCAGGGTGGGTGTGGTTCCATGATGAAGCGAACGGCAAAAGCATTACAGATCCAAACAAACGATAAATAAAACATACAGATCGTGGAAAACCGGGCCTGAATGCTATATTTTCAGCCTATCTGTATTGCCCGGCCTCCCCGGGCCCTTCCTCCGAGTACCCCATGACCCTCTATGTCAACCTCGCCGAGCTGCTCGGCTCGCGCATTGAAAACGGCTTCTACCGACCCGGCGACCGACTGCCGTCGGTGCGGGCGTTGAGTGTCGAACATGGCGTCAGCCTGAGCACGGTGCAGCAGGCATACCGGGTGCTGGAAGACAACGGGATGGCTATGCCCAAGCCCAAGTCCGGCTATTTTGTGTCTGCCAGCCGCCAGGCTCCGGCCTTGCCGGCCGTGGGTCGTCCGGCTCAGCGGCCTGTGGATATCTCGCAGTGGGATCAGGTTCTGGACCTGATCCGGGTAGCGCCTCGCGAGGCCGTCACGCAACTGGGCCGAGGGATGCCGGACCTGACCAGCCCAACGCTCAAACCGTTGATGCGCTCCTTGAGCCAACTGAGCCGCCATCAAGACATGCCGGGGCTGTATTACGACAATATCTATGGTGTCCATACACTTCGCCAACAAATTGCCCGCCTGATGCTGGATTCAGGCTGCAACCTGACCGCCAATGACCTGATCATCACCACTGGCTGTCACGAAGCGTTGTCAGCCAGCGTCCGCGCCATCTGCTCACCGGGCGATATTGTCGCAGTGGATTCGCCAAGCTTTTTCGGTGCCATGCAGACCCTGAAAGGGCTGGGCATGAAAGCGCTGGAGATCCCTACCGACCCGTTGACCGGCATCAGCCTCGAAGCGCTGGAGCTGGCGCTGGAACAATGGCCGATCAAGATCATTCAGCTGACACCCAGCTGCAACAACCCGCTGGGTTATGTGATGCCGGAGGCTCGCAAACGCGCCCTGCTGACCCTGGCGCAACGCTTTGACGTCGCGATCATCGAAGACGATGTGTATGGCGATCTGGCCTACACCTACCCTCGCCCGCGCACCATCAAGTCTTTCGACGAAGACGGTCGTGTGCTGCTGTGCAGTTCGTTTTCCAAGACACTGGCGCCCGGCTTGCGCATCGGTTGGGTTGCCCCAGGGCGTTACCTCGAACGCGTCCTGCACATGAAGTACATCGTCACAGGCTCTACAGCGCCACAGCCGCAGCTGGCAATTGCCGACTTTATCGAAGGCGGCCACTACGAGCCGCACTTGCGCCGCATGCGCACGCAATACCAGCGCAGTCGCGACCAGATGATCGACTGGGTCATGCGTTATTTCCCCGAAGGTACGCGCGCAAGTCGTCCGCAAGGCGGCTTCATGCTGTGGGTGGAGCTGGCGGAAGACTTCGACACCTTGCGCCTGAACCGGGCGCTGCTCGACAAAAACGTACAGATCGCGGTGGGCAGTATTTTCTCGGCGTCGGGCAAGTACCGTAACTGCCTGCGAATGAACTACGCTGCCAAGCCAACCCGCCAGATCGAGGAAGCTGTGCGTACTGTCGGCGAGACCATTGCGCAGTTGATTGCGCAAACTGACTGACGCTGGCAAATTTTTCCCGCTTTTGCAGGTCCTATCGGCAAGTCGAGCCATGCCCCGTCGCGGATGATCAATGTGAAGAACTCCTGGACTCTGTCCTTTTGCTTGCTGGTTGCGCTGTGCGTCAGCGGTTGCGCACACCAAGGCCGCTTCAGCGAGCCGAGCCAGGCCATGCCACCTTCGGACTCGGCGTTCGGCCGCTCGATTCAAGCCATGGCCATGCCTCACGAAGGGCGCTCGGGCTTTCGTCTGCTGCCCGATAGCAGCGATGCGTTCAAGGCCCGGGCCGAACTGATCCGCAACGCAAAAAGCAGTCTGGACCTTCAGTACTATATCGTCCACGACGGCCTGAGCACGCGCGCGCTGATCGATGAACTGTTGAAAGCGGCCGACCGTGGCGTGCGCGTACGCGTTCTGCTGGACGACACCACCAGCGACGGCCTGGACCAGGCCATTGCCACCCTCGCCGCGCACCCGAACATTCAGATCCGGCTGTTCAACCCGCAAAATCTGGGGCGCGAAACCGGTGTGACACGCAGCCTGGGGCGGCTGATGAACCTTTCGCGCCAGCATCGGCGCATGCACAACAAACTGTGGCTGGCCGACAGTAGCGTGGCCATCGTCGGCGGACGCAATCTGGGCGATGAATATTTCGATGCCGAGCCCAACCTGAATTTCACCGACATCGACATGCTGAGTGTCGGGCCGGTTGCCGAACAGCTCGGGCACAGCTTCGATCAGTACTGGAACAGCACGCTGAGCAAGCCAATCGATGATTTCATGTACTTTCTGCCAGACAGACATGACCTCGCCAAGGCCCGCAAAAAACTGGAAACGTCGCTGGAACAGGCTCATCAGCAACACAAGGCTCTGTATGAGCGGATGATGGCCTACAAGACCGAGCCCCGCATGAAAACCTGGCTCAACGAGCTGGTGTGGGCGCACAACCAGGCATTGTGGGACGCTCCCACCAAAGTCCTTGCGCGCGGTGAGCCTGATCCACACTTGCTGCTGACCACACAATTGGCACCCGAGCTGCTGAATACCCGCAAAGAGCTGATGTTGATTTCGGCGTATTTTGTGCCCGGACCAGAAGGCCTGCTGTACCTGACCGGCCGCGCCGACGCAGGCGTCGATGTCAGCTTGCTGACCAACTCGCTGGAAGCGACCGATGTGCCCGCTGTACATGGCGGCTACGCGCCTTATCGCAAAGCGCTGCTGGAACACGGCGTCAAGCTGTTCGAGCTGCGCAGACAACCGGGCGATGCCGAAACCACGCGCGGCAGCGGACCGCACCTGTTCAAGAAAAGTCAGTCGCTGGGCAGCTCCGAATCCAGCCTGCACAGCAAGGCCATGATCTTTGATCGACAGAAAGTGTTTGTCGGCTCTTTCAACTTCGACCCACGCTCAGTGCTGTGGAACACCGAAGTCGGCGTGCTGGTCGACAGCCCGCAACTGGCCGAAGAACTGCGCGAGCTGACCCTGCAAGGCATGGCGCCGTCACTGACCTACGAGGCGCGACTGGAAGACGGCAAGGTCGTCTGGGTCACCGAGGACGATGGCCAGATCCACACGCTGCACACCGAGCCAGGTGACTGGTGGCGGCGCCTCAACGCATGGATGAGTCGGGCCATAGGCCTGGAGCGGATGCTCTAGGCCCGCACGGGCTGCGCACCGAACGCACCGCGTTTCATCGACAGGATCACCAACCCGAAAGCGCCCGCCGCCATCAGCAGCGGCAGCGCATCGCCGCTGACCCACTGACTGCCTGCACCCGCCACCAGCGGACCGATCAGGCAGCCAATCCCCCAGAGCTGAGCCACATGGGCGTTGGCGCGCACCAGCGAGTCGTCGCGATAACGCTCACCGATCAGGATCAGAGACAAGGTAAACAGCCCACCGGCGCTGGCACCAAACGTCACCCACAATTGCCAGATCAGTACGGTGTGGACCAGCAACGGTATCAGCAGGCTGGAAACCAGCAGCGTCGCAGCACAACCGGTGAACAGCGTACGGCGTGACATGCGATCGGCCAGCAAGCCGATCGGCAACTGCAGCAATGCATCGCCAACCACCACCACGCTGACCATGACCAGCGCGATCTCGGGCGTGAATCCATGGCGCAGGCAGTAGATCGGCAGCAGGGTCAGGATCAGCGCTTCGAACGCGGCAAACAATGCGACTGCCCAGGCGATAGCAGGCATGCCACGGCAGAAGCCCGCCAGATCGGCAAAGGTCACATGGCAGGACTCGGTCGAAGGTGCGCCGGTTCGACCGAGCAACAGAAAGGGTGCACCCACCAGCAACAGCACGCCGATCCAGAAACCGTAGTCGGCAGCGGTGCCAATGATCCCAAGCAGCAAGGGACCAGCCAACTGGCTCAGCGCATAGGCACTGCCGTACAACGCGACCAGCCGCCCACGCAGCTGCTCGGTCACCAGTTGATTGATCCAGCTTTCACCCAGAATGAATACGATGGTAAGAATGACCCCCAGCATCAGGCGCAGGACGAGCCAGACCGGGTAATACGGCAACAGCGCCAGTGCACCGACTGAAATCGCCCCGCCCCACAGGCACAGACGCATCAGGTTGACGGTGCCCCACCGCGCTGCCAGTCGGCTGGCAACGCCAGCCCCGACCAGCACGCCAAACGCAGGCATCGCCGCCATGATGCCGATGGCAAACGAGCCGTAGCCCCAGTTCTCCAGCCGCAACGACACCAGCGGCATGCTGACGCCCATCGCCAGGCCAACGCTCAATACCGAGGCCAACACGGCGAAATAAGTACCCCAACGCATGTCCATGCTCCTGCGGGTCGTAAAGTGTCAACGCCCAAAAACACAACACCGACGGCGGGCGTCGGTGTATGTGTTTGTCAGATCTCGTCCCCACGCGGTGCGGGGACGGATGAGGACGGGCCGCTTAGAGCTTGATCCAGGTGGACTTCAGCTCGGTGTACTTGTCGAACGCATGCAGCGACTTGTCACGGCCGTTACCCGACTGCTTGAAGCCACCGAACGGTGCGGTCATGTCGCCGCCGTCATACTGGTTGACCCATACACTGCCCGCACGCAACGCCTTGGCCGTCAGGTGCGCCCTGGAGATGTTGGACGTCCAGACCGCAGCCGCAAGGCCGTACTGCGTGTCGTTGGCGATCTGAATGGCTTCTTCGGCAGTGTCGAAGGTCAACACCGACAGCACTGGACCGAAGATTTCTTCCTGGGCGATTTTCATCGCGTTGTTCACGCCGTCAAAAATCGTCGGCTCGACGTACGTGCCGCCGGTTTCTTCAAGGATGCGCTTGCCGCCAACCACCAGTTTGGCGCCCTCGGTGTGACCAGCTTCGATGTACGACAGCACGTTGTTCATCTGCTGGGTATCGACCAGCGCGCCCACCGTAGTGGACGGGTCGAGCGGATTACCCGGCTTCCAGGCTTTCAGCGCCTCAATAACCAACGGCAAAAACTGGTCCTTGATGGAACGTTCCACCAACAGACGCGAGCCTGCTGTACAGACCTCACCCTGGTTGAAAGCAATCGCGCTGGCTGCGGCTTCGGCAGCTGCCTGCAGATCAGGCGCATCGGCGAAAACAATGTTCGGGCTCTTGCCGCCAGCTTCCAGCCACACGCGCTTCATGTTCGATTCGCCGGCGTAAATCATCAGCTGCTTGGCGATTTTGGTCGAACCGGTGAACACCACGGTGTCGACATCCATGTGCAACGCCAGCGCCTTGCCAACGGTGTGACCGAAGCCCGGCAACACGTTGAGTACGCCTGCAGGAATACCGGCCTCGATGGCCAATTGCGCGATGCGAATGGCAGTGAGCGGAGACTTTTCGGAAGGCTTGAGCACCACCGAGTTGCCGGTGGACAACGCAGGACCCAGTTTCCAGCAGGCCATCATCAGCGGAAAATTCCATGGCACGATAGCGGCCACAACGCCAACCGGCTCGCGAGTCACCAGGCCCAACTGGTCGTGCGGCGTAGCGGCGACTTCGTCATACAGCTTGTCGATCGCCTCGCCGCTCCAGCTCAAGGCTCCAGCAGCGCCGGGCACGTCGATGCCAAACGAATCACTGATAGGCTTGCCCATGTCCAGGGTTTCGAGCAGGGCAAGCTCTTCGGAATTTTGCTTGAGCAGGCCGGCAAAACGGATCATCGTTGCCTTGCGCTTGGCCGGAGCCAGACGCGACCATGCGCCGGAATTGAATACGCTGCGTGCGTCGTCAACGGCTCGCTGGGCATCGGCGGCATCGCAGCTGGCAACCTTGGCGAGCAGTCGGCCATCGACCGGGCTCACACAGTCAAAGGTCTCGCCAGAAGCGGCGGCGGTGTATTCGCCATGAATGAAGGCGCGGCCTTCGATCTTCAAATTCTGGGCACGTTGTTCCCAGTCAGCACGAGTCAGGGTGGTCATGTGCATAGCCTCCTCTTGTTGAGTGTCGATGTGTCAGAGTTGATTAAAGACACTATCTGAAGTTTTTCAGGACAGGGCGATACCCTAAACCAGCCGCTTGCCAAAACCAATATATTTGACACAAATAGCGATTAAGGCGCGTTTTTGTTGATTTTATTAAACGCCCGCCATCAGCAACTCGGGCACTATTGCATCAGGCATTCGTCCAATCACCTGCACATTCACGATCAGGGGCCAGTATGAGTATCGCAAGTATCGTCGACTTCAGCGAAGCCAGCACCGCAGCCGAGCACTACAGCCCGGCACCAGAAAAGGTGTTCAAGGGCGACCCGGCGCAAACGCTCTACAACCACTACAACAGCCCGTGCGGCCATATGAGCGCGGGGGTGTGGATCGGAGAGCCAGGACAGTGGCTGGTCAACTACACCGAGCATGAATACTGCGAGATCGTGCAGGGCGTCAGCGTTCTGCGCGACGAGCAGGGCAACGCCAAGACGCTGCGGGCAGGCGACAGGTTCGTGATTCCAGCAGGCTTCAAAGGGACCTGGGAGGTGCTGGAAACATGTCGCAAGATTTATGTGGTGTACGAAGCGCACCAGAGTAAATAGCTACCGCACAGGGCAGCGCCTGACAGGGGATCCTGAGTGCGTCCAGTGAGGACACTCACTCAACCATAAAGGATTATGGAAATGACCAACGACGAAGTCACCCAAGCGCTGCAACACCTTGTCGGCACTCGCTACGAGCCATCCATCAAGGCGACCATTACCGAACTGACCGGCCGTACACGCGTGATCGGCCCAACCGATTTTTCCAGCCGTGAAATGGATCGCAACCGAATCCACGTGAAGGTCGATCAAGCTGGCAACATCACGGAATTCAAGTTCGGCTGATCGCTTGAATAGCTGCTTTTCAAACAAACGCCCGACGCAGTGCGCCGGGCGTTTTTTTGTCTGTTCTGCAAGACTGCAAGATAATGAAGGTCGGATTCAAAACCGGGCAGGCACAAAAAAGCCCGCTGCAAAGCGGGCTTCCTTGTAGGAGACAGAATCAATTACTTGATTTTGCCTTCTTTGTAGATCACGTGCTTGCGTACAACCGGATCGAATTTTTTGATTTCGATTTTATCCGGGGTAGTACGTTTGTTCTTGTCGGTGGTGTAGAAATGGCCTGTACCAGCGCTCGACACCAAACGGATCAATTCACGCATGATTCTCTCCCTTAAATTTTGCCGTCGCGACGCAGTTCAGCGAGCACAACTTCAATGCCACGCTTGTCGATAATACGCATGCCTTTAGCAGATACGCGCAGACGAACAAAACGCTTCTCGCCTTCAACCCAGAAGCGGTGATGCTGCAGGTTTGGCAGGAAACGACGACGGGTTTTGTTGTTTGCGTGGGAAATGTTATTCCCGGTTACCGGACCCTTACCGGTAACTTGACATACTCTCGACATGCCTCAGCCCTCTAAAACCACATGCCCAACCCGGCATGGGTTGGCCGCTTAATCTCTCAGTCATTTGGCGCCAGGCGCCGCGTTTCTTTAAGGGTCTTACCGGCTACACCTACAGTGAAGGAACCGGGCCCCTAGAAAAGAGCGCTGCTTTATACCAGAAACACTCAAAAGCAACAACAGGCAAAGCTCTTTAGGTCAAATGAACGCTGCCTGCCTGACAGCCGGATCAAGCGCCACGGGGGCGCGGCCAAATCGACCGCTCGTCGCACCGTAGCGATTGTTCTACGCCAGCACATGGTCTAGGGTAAGTCCCTCACCAGACTGCACCGGCAGATGGGGCCCTTTCTGAACAGGAATTTCGCCATGCGCCTTGCTGCACTTCCCTTTTTGCTCGTTCCCTTGCTGCTCCCGATTGCTGCTCAGGCTGCAAGCCTGGCGGTCTGTACAGAAGCCAGCCCTGAAGGTTTCGATGTCGTGCAGTATAACTCCCTGACGACCACCAATGCGTCGGCCGATGTGCTTATGAATCGCCTGGTGGACTTCGACACCCGGAGCGGCAAGCTGGTGCCGAGCCTGGCCGAAAGCTGGAGCGTCTCCGAGGACGGCCTGACGTACAGCTTCAAACTGCGTTCCGGCGTGAAATTTCACACCACCGATTATTTCACGCCGACCCGCGAGCTGAACGCAGACGATGTCGTGTTCAGCTTCAAGCGCATGCTTGATCCGCAGAATCCTTGGCACAAGATTGCCCAGAGCGGCTTCCCGCATGCGCAGTCGATGCAGTTGCCTGCACTGATCAAGGCCATTGACGCACCCGATGCCCACACCGTGAAATTTACGCTCAGCCATGCGGACTCGACTTTCCTCGCCACCCTGAGCATGGGTTTTGCCTCGATCTACTCGGCCGAGTACACCGCGCAACTCCTGAAAGCGGGCACGCCGGAAAAACTCAACAGCCAGCCGATCGGCACCGGACCTTTCGTGTTCAAGCGCTTCCAGAAAGACGCCTTCGTACGCTACGAGGCGTTCAAGGACTACTTCGCGGGCAAATCGGATATTGACACGCTGGTATACGCGATCACTCCCGACGCCAACGTGCGCTTGCAGAAGATCCGCCAGAACGAATGCCAGATTGCCCTCTCGCCCAAGCCGCTGGATATCCAGGCGGCCAGCAAGGACACCTCCATCAAGGTCGAGAAAACCGAAGCCTTCATGACCGCGTTCGTGGCGATCAACAGCCAGCACCCGCCGTTCGACAAACCTGAAGTTCGGCAGGCGATCAATCTGGCATTCGACAAGGCCAACTACCTGAAAGCCGTTTTTGAAGGCACTGCCGAAACGGCAAACGGTATTTACCCGCCCAACACCTGGAGCTACGCAAAGGACCTGCCCGGCTACCCTCGTGATATCGAAAAAGCCAAGGCATTACTGGCCAAGGCCGGTGTGAAGGAAGGCTTCAAGACAACCATTTGGACACGCCCTTCAGGCAGCCTGCTGAACCCCAACCCGAGTCTGGGCGCGCAGTTGTTGCAGGTTGACCTCAAGCAGATCGGCATTGATGCAGAGATCAAGGTCATCGAATGGGGCGAGCTGATTCGCCGCGCCAAGGCGGGTGAGCACGACTTGTTGTTCATGGGCTGGGCAGGCGATAACGGCGATCCGGATAACTTTCTGACGCCGCAGTTCTCCTGCGCCGCAGTGCAATCAGGCACCAACTTCGCCCGCTATTGCGACAAGACCCTGGACAAACTGATCGCCGATGGCAAAGCCACCAGCAATCAGGCCGAGCGCAGCAAGCTCTACCATGCAGCTCAGGCACAGATCCAGCAACAGGCACTGTGGATCCCCCTCGCCCACCCGACCGCTGCAACTCTGGTACGCAAGGACGTGACGGGGTATCAGGTCAGCCCGTTTGGCCGGCAGGACTTCTACAAAGTGCAGGTCAAGTAGCCCGAAACATGCCCGATTCGCAAGCTCACTCCCACAGAGGTGTGAAACGAGGTTCTTTCGTGGGAGTGAGCTTGCTCACGAAGAGGCTGATAAACCCGCTGGAGATGCACCAGCCGCCGATCCATCTCACGAGCACGCTTGCGCTGACGCGCGCTACATCAGGCCGCGCTCTGCCATTGACAGCGGCTCGCCGTCGCCGATGATCACGTGGTCCAGCACCTGAACATCGACCAGCAGCAACGCCTCCTTGAGACGCTTGGTCAGGTCGATGTCAGAGCGGCTGGGGTCTGTAATCCCCGAAGGATGGTTGTGGCAAAGGATCAGGCTTGCGGCATTGTGGAACATGGCGCGCTTGACCACCTGGCGGGCATGCACGTAGGCCGCATTGATCGTGCCGTGAAACAGTATCTCGAAGGTCAGGACTCGATGCTTGGTGTCCAGAAACAGACAGCCAAACACCTCGTGCGGCTCATGGCGCAGCAGTGCCTTGAGGTAGCTGCGTACCTGCGCCGGGTTTTCAAGGACCGAGTCGCGGCGCAGAGACTCCGCCATGTGCCGCCGTGCCATCTCCATTACTGCCTGCAATTGGGCGAACTTTGCAGGGCCAAGTCCCAGCTCCGACGTGAACATAGCCAGGTCAGCATCCAGTAACGGTCTGAGCCCGCCGAATTGATTCAGGAGATGACGCGAGAGGTCTACAGCACTTTTTCCAGCCACTCCGGTGCGTAAAAAGATGGCCAGCAACTCGGCATCCGAAAGGCTTTGCGCACCCAACTCCAACAAACGTTCACGCGGGCGTTCCGCCGCGGGCCAACTGCGAATACTCATAGCACCTCCATGTGTTTTGGCGCCGCTGTTCCAGTGCGGTCGCTGTGCTATCTTAGCCCATCTTTTTTGCGCGGCGATCTGGCCTGGGGAGGCGTCATCGCCGTCGCGTATCCATTTTGACCAAAAGGCAGGCCTATGCAGCGGCTGTATCGAAAACGCATCGTTCTGGGCGTCGGCGGCGGCATCGCGGCCTACAAGAGCGCCGAACTTGTTCGTCGTTTGCGCGACCAAGGGGCGGAAGTGCGTGTCGTCATGACCCGTGGCGGTGCTGAGTTCATCACCCCCCTGACCATGCAAGCGCTCTCCGGCCACCCTGTGCACCTGGACCTTCTGGATCCGGCTGCCGAGGCGGCGATGGGTCATATCGAACTGGCCAAATGGGCCGACCTGATCCTGATCGCGCCTGCGACAGCTGACCTCATCGCACGTCTGGCCCAAGGTATTGCAAACGACCTGCTGACCACCATCGTGCTAGCCACCGACGCCACCGTAGCCATCGCGCCAGCCATGAATCAGGCGATGTGGCGCGATGCTTCTGTGCAAGCCAACACGCGCTTGCTGGAAGACCGCGACTTCAGGGTCTTTGGCCCGGCATCCGGCAGCCAGGCCTGTGGCGACGTGGGCTTTGGGCGCATGCTGGAACCCAATGATCTGGTCCAGTGCGCTGCGGACTGCTTTCAGCGCCTGAGCCTGACCGGCAAACACGTGTTGATTACCGCAGGCCCGACCCAGGAAAACATTGACCCGGTTCGCTACATCACCAACCACAGCTCGGGCAAGATGGGCTTTGCCCTCGCCGAAGCAGCTGTGGAGGCTGGTGCCCGCGTCACGCTGATTACCGGCCCGGTCAACCTGCAGACGCCTGATCGCGTCTCGCGCATCGACGTTGTCAGTGCCCGCGACATGCTTGCTGCCTGTGAAGCGGCCATTCCGTGCGACCTGTTCATCGCGTCTGCCGCAGTCGCCGACTACCGCCCAGAAGTCATCGCACCACACAAACTCAAGAAAGATCCCACCAACGGTGACGGTCTGCTGCTGCAGATGGTCCGCAACCCAGACATTCTGGCGACGATTTCCACTCGCCCGGACCGCCCTTTCAGTGTCGGCTTTGCCGCCGAGACCGAACATCTTCTCGACTATGCTGCACGCAAGCTCAAGGACAAGAACCTCGACCTGATCGTCGCCAACGATGTGGCCAACCCCAGCATCGGTTTCAACAGCGAAGAAAACGCTTGCAGCGTGATCGACCGGGCGTTGCATGCAACGCTCTTTGCCCAGACCAGCAAGGCCAAGATTGCCCGCCAGCTGATCACCTTTATCGCCGACCGTATGAATCAGGTTTAATCACGAATGCACGCTCTACAAGCCAAGATCCTCGACCCTCGCATTGGCAACGAATTTCCGCTCCCGGCGTACGCCACCGTCGGCTCGGCGGGGCTTGACCTGCGCGCCATGCTCAAGGAAGACACTGTTCTTGAGCCCGGTCAGACACTGCTGATCCCCACCGGCCTGTCGATCTACATCGGCGACCCGGGGCTTGCCGCGATGATCCTGCCACGCTCCGGCCTGGGCCATAAGCACGGCATAGTGCTGGGCAATCTGGTGGGCCTGATCGATTCGGATTACCAGGGCGAGCTGATGGTGTCGTGCTGGAACCGTGGCCAGACTGCGTTCAAGATCGCCGTCGGTGAACGCATTGCTCAATTGGTACTGGTGCCTGTGGTACAGGCGCATTTCGAACTGGTTGACGAGTTCGACGAGAGCCAGCGTGGCACGGGCGGTTTTGGTCACTCCGGCAGCCATTGATCACTGGCGGGCGCTGACGTTGATTCGGGGCATATCGTGGGGAGAGGTCGTTGAAAGGCAGTCATCACACCGTGTCAACACAGGCATTGGCCGCTGCATACCCAATGCCGGTCGCAAGCTTGAAGGCGATTTCCCCCGGTCTTGTTCCAGCAGCGCTGGGCCTGCTGGCCGCTGCGGCCGTGGTCTGGTTCAGCTTGTCGAATGGCCCTCATCAGCAGGACAGACTGATTCAGGCATGGGGTAACAGCCAGGCGTCAGCGGTCAATCTGGCGCTGAAACAGATCAGCGCGGACACCCAGGCGGCCGCCTCGAATCCGCTGTTGGTGCAGGCGCTGCAAGGCAACGACCCGTCTGCCCTTGGCGCCGCTCAAGGCCGCCTGACCCGCTGGGACAGCCTGGCGGGCGCGCGACTGAACCCAGTCGGTATTGCCAGCGTCGACCCGCAAGGTTCATTGCCGATCACGTTCGCCACGTTGGACATGCTCAACAAGGCAGCACAGGGTGAGGCCGTCGCCCCGGAAGCCCGCAAGACCGGTGAGCGCTGGCTGATCTACAGTGCAGCACCGGTTCGCGCGGCGCCCGATCAACCGGTTATCGGTACTTTGCTGCTGGCCTTCGAGCCGCAGCGCCTGCTCAACGCCCTGCCGGCCATGCCCGCGGAAAACGGCCGGATCGTCTTGAGCCAGCAGTTCGGGACCGGACCGGAACAGGTCTTTCTCCAACGCGGAGAGGCCGCAAGCACTACCCCTTATCTATTCGACACTGGTTATCCCGCCTGGAAACTCGCATTTACGCCCGGAGCTGGCGCCAAGGGGCCGTCTTTGGTCCTGTTTTTCCTGCTCGCCGCAGTCATCGCTGCAGCAGGTGTCTTGATAGGTCTATACCGTAATGAGAGGGCCTTGCAGCGTCGCGTTTGTGCCGACGCTCGTCAGCTGGATCAGCTGCTGCAAGAACTCTCGGGCGGAAAAGCCGTCAAACCCTTTGGTTTGAGCCTTCCAGTCCTTGGCAGTCTGGCTCAGGCCCTCGCCCGCGTTTCGCTCCGTAGCCAACAGCAGGTAGTACCTGCAGTGGCTGCGAGCAAGGAAACCGGTGCAACCATGACAACGGGCAGCGCTTCTTCCTCCATCGCTGCACCTCGCACCGATTGGACAGATCCGCTGTTTCAAGATACCGACATTCTCGATATCGACCTTCTCGACGAAAACCAGGATTTCCTGAGATCGGAGCATCCCACCGCTATGAACAGCCCAGCACACTTGGCACCGCAACTCCCTGACACCATCTTCCGCGCTTACGACATCCGCGGCGTCGTCGGGGACACCCTCAACGCTGAGACCGCTTACTGGATCGGCCGTGCCGTTGGTTCAGAAAGCCTGGCGCAGAACGAACCCAACGTCAGCGTTGGCCGGGATGGCCGTCTTTCCGGCCCAGAGCTGGTAGAACAATTGATTCAAGGCCTGCACGACAGCGGCTGTCACGTCAGCGATGTCGGCCTGGTACCGACACCTGCGCTGTATTACGCAGCGAACGTGCTGGCGGGCAAGACCGGCGTGATGCTGACCGGCAGCCACAACCCCAAGGACTACAACGGATTCAAGATCGTGATCGCTGGCGATACACTCGCCAACGAGCAGATCCAGGCACTGCATGAGCGGATCAAGACCAACAACCTGACCTCGCAAAAAGGCAGCATCACCAAGGTCAACATCCTCGATCGCTACTTCAAGCAGATCAAGGACGACATCGTCATGGCCCGCAAACTCAAGGTCGTGGTCGACTGCGGCAACGGCGCGGCAGGCGTGATTGCCCCGCAACTGATCGAAGCCCTGGGCTGTGAAGTGATTTCGCTGTTCGCTGAAGTGGACGGCAACTTCCCGAACCACCACCCGGATCCGGGCAAGCTCGAAAACCTGCAGGACCTGATCGCCAAGGTCAACGAAACCGGCGCTGATCTGGGCCTGGCGTTCGACGGCGACGGCGACCGTGTCGGTGTCGTGACCAACAAGGGTAACGTGGTCTACCCGGACCGCCTGCTGATGCTGTTCGCGCTGGACGTGCTCAAGCGCAACCCTGGCGCCGATATCATCTTCGACGTGAAGTGCACCCGTCGCCTGACGCCGCTGATCAGCGAGCACGGCGGTCGCCCTGTAATGTGGAAGACCGGCCACTCTCTGATCAAGAAAGAAATGAAGAAAAGCGGCGCCCTGCTGGCTGGCGAAATGAGCGGCCACATCTTCTTCAAAGAGCGCTGGTTCGGCTTTGACGACGGCATTTACAGCGCTGCGCGCCTGCTGGAAATCCTCAGCCAGGAATCACAGAGCGCCGAAGACCTGTTCGAGACCTTCCCGAACGATATTTCGACGCCGGAAATCAACATCAAGGTGACGGATGTCACCAAGTTCAGCATCATCGAAGCCCTTGAAAAAGACGCCCAGTGGGGCGACGCCAAGCTGACCAGCATCGACGGCGTCCGTGTGGACTATCCGAAGGGTTGGGGCCTGGTGCGTGCTTCCAATACAACACCGGTACTGGTACTACGCTTCGAGGCCGAAACCGAGGCCGAGTTGCAGCGTATCAAAGACGTGTTCCACACCGAGCTCAAGAAAGTTGCGCCGGATCTCGACCTTCCGTTTTGATTGTTTTCCCTTTTGACTGGAGCCATGAATGACCCTCGAACGTGATGCCGCCTCTAATGTAGCCAAGGTTCTTTCCGAAGCGCTGCCTTACATTCGCCGCTTTGTCGGCAAGACGCTGGTTATCAAGTACGGCGGCAACGCCATGGAGAGCGAAGAGCTGAAAACCGGCTTCGCTCGCGACATCGTGTTGATGAAAGCTGTCGGCATCAACCCGGTGGTGGTGCACGGCGGGGGTCCCCAGATCGGTGATCTGCTCAAGCGCCTTTCCATCGAAAGCCACTTTATCGATGGCATGCGCGTCACCGATGCCCAGACCATGGACGTCGTGGAGATGGTTCTGGGTGGCCAGGTCAACAAGGACATCGTCAATCTGATCAACCGTCATGGCGGCAGCGCCATCGGCCTGACCGGCAAGGACGCAGAGCTGATTCGTGCGAAACAGCTCACAGTCACGCGTCAGACGCCGGAAATGACCAAGCCTGAAATCATCGACATCGGCCATGTCGGCGAAGTGGTCGGGATCAACACTGACCTGCTGAACATGTTGGTGAAGGGTGACTTCATCCCGGTCATCGCGCCAATCGGCGTGGGCGCCGACGGTGAGTCTTACAACATCAACGCCGACCTGGTTGCAGGCAAAGTGGCTGAAGCACTCAAGGCTGAAAAGCTGATGCTGCTGACCAATATCGCAGGCCTGATGGACAAGCAGGGTCAGGTACTGACCGGCCTGACCACCGAGCAGGTGAACGGCCTGATTGCCGACGGCACCATCTACGGTGGCATGCTGCCGAAGATCAAATGCGCGCTGGAGGCCGTGCAAGGTGGTGTAACCACCTCGCACATCATCGACGGTCGCGTGCCAAACGCAGTACTGCTGGAAATCTTCACTGACACCGGCGTTGGTACACTGATCAGTAATCGCAAGCGCCACTGATCACGCGCAACAGCTGCGCGTGATGCATAAAGGCCCCACCAGCCAAAGCTCGTGGGGCCTTTTTATGCACTACCGAAAACACCGCAGCAGGACCATCCTGTCTCAGCTGCAGCCGGCTACTGGGCCATCAAACGCTGCACCCTGGCCCGATCAACCGCAAAGCCGGCCTCGGCTTTCGTACGCGCAGCCTGGTAGCCAGCAATGTCGCCCTGAAGCCTCTGCTGCTGATCTTGCAAGTCGCTGAGCTGGTCAATAATCGCCTGGGGCACCGGACGGCCTGCCCGCTCCTGATCCGCAGCCTGGCCCTGCAAGCTGCGCTGTTGCGCCGCAAGACCCTGGATGTTGCCTTGGGCAACGCCAATCAGCGTATCCAGCTCGCCCAGCTTGCGGGCTTTGACACGGTCGACTTCGTCCACGCTGCTGTAAAGGCTCATCAATTGCGCATTGGCAGCCGCCTGTGCCTTGTCGGCTTCGGCCTGACGAACCTGATCCGCAGTCGGCGCAGGAGGTACGACTTGCACCACCCGGCCTCGCGCGTTCAACACCTCATAGCCCTTGGCAACGTATTCGGGCGGCACGCCCTGGCGATCCAGCACGGTCACGCCGCGGTTGTCGATATAGCGATAAAGCTGCATTTGCGGTACGTCGGCGGCCTGAACAGCAAAAGGCAACAATGCCTCCAGCGACAGACACAGCCCCAGAAGGCTTAGCGCACGCATGAGCGTCTGCGCATTGCAGGATGTGCAACCAGCGACGCACCACGCAGCGTGCCCACTTTAAATGCCGTATTGAGCGCGATAAGCCTCGACCGCAGGCAGATGCTGTTTAAGCTGAGGATCGTCAGCAAGAAACTCCAGCACTTGATTGAGCGACACGATGCTGACTACCGGAATCCCGAAATCGCGCTCGACTTCCTGGATCGCCGACAGCTCACCATTGCCGCGCTCCTGGCGATTGAGCGCAATCAGCACGCCCGCAGCCGTCGCACTCTGGTCCTTGATGATCTGCATGACTTCGCGAATCGCGGTGCCCGCGGTGATCACGTCGTCGATGATCAGCACATTGCCGGTCAAGGGCGCGCCCACCAGGCTGCCACCTTCGCCATGCGCCTTGGCTTCCTTGCGATTGAAGCACCAAGGCAGATCCAGGTCATGATGCTCGGCCAATGCCACGGCAGTCGCGGCTGCCAAAGGGATACCCTTGTAAGCGGGGCCGAACAGAACATCGAAGGAAATACCGCTCTCGACGACTGCAGCCGCGTAGAAACGGCCCAGCTGCGCCAAAGCCGAACCACTGTTGAACAGCCCGGCATTGAAGAAGTACGGGCTGGTGCGCCCGGACTTGAGCGTGAACTCACCGAAGCGCAGTACACCGCGGTCGATGGCAAAACGGATGAAATCGCGTTGATACGCTTGCATGAAAAAAGCCCCGAATACCACGGATTTAGCTAATTAGGTAGAGCTCGGGTATCATACACGCACGTGATTTTTGGGGCCATTTATGCGGATCATCAGTGTGAACGTGAATGGCATTCAGGCTGCGGTCGAGCGTGGGTTGCTCAGCTGGCTGCAAGCTCAGAATGCCGACGTCATCTGCTTACAGGACACCCGCGCCTCCACCTTTGAACTGGATGATCCAGCCTTTCAGCTGGATGGCTACTTCCTCTATGCCTGCGAAGCTGAAGTACCCGCCCAGGGTGGCGTGGCGCTTTATTCGCGGTTGCAGCCGAAGGCGGTAATCAGCGGCCTCGGCTTCGAGACAGCCGACCGCTACGGGCGTTACCTGCAAGCAGATTTCGACAAAGTCAGTATTGCCACCCTGCTTTTCCCTTCCGGGATGAACGGGGATGAAGACTTGAATCAAAAATTCAAGCTCATGGACGATTTCGGCAAATACATGGACAAGCAACGCCGCAAGCGTCGCGAGTACATCTATTGCGGATCGCTCTACGTGGCACAACAGAAGCTCGACATCAAGAACTGGCGTGACAGCCAGCAGTCCCCAGGCTTCCTCGCACCCGAGCGCGCCTGGATGGACGAGATCGTCGGCACCATGGGTTACGTCGATGCCCTGCGTGAAGTGAGCCGTGAAGGTGATCAGTACAGCTGGTGGCCGGACAGCGAACAGGCCGAGATGCTGAATCTGGGCTGGCGCTTCGATTATCAGATCCTGACGCCAGGCCTGCGCCGCTTCGTGCGTAGCGCCCGCTTGCCGCGCCAGCCGCGCTTCTCGCAACACGCGCCATTGATCGTGGACTACGACTGGACCCTGACTATCTGATAGTCATGCACCCAGCGCACACGAAAAAGCCGACTTCATGTCGGCTTTTTGCGTTGCCCGGGCGTTGCCTTACTTCAGCAGACGCCAGGTGAACGGATACCGATAATCCAGTCCGTCGTTGGCTTTTACGCCGGCGATGATGGTCAGCACCAAAGCACCGATACCCACCAGCATCAACAGCGCGAAGCCGATGACAACCACCATCAACAGCATGCTGACGGTGGCGGCGATCGCGACCGTAATCTGAAAATTCAGCGCTTCCTTGCCTTGCGAGTCAATAAAGGGATCGGCTTCTTTCTTCATCTGCCAGAGAATCAACGGCCCCAGCAGGTTGCCGAAAGGGAAGATAAGCCCGAAGAATGCAGACAAGTGACAGAACATCGCCCATTGCCGAGCGCTTTGAGCCGGTTTGTTCAACGGTTGCTGAAGATCATCACTCATCGTCCTTCCCCCTGAAGTATCAGTCGGCCAATGCGGCGCGCTGCAATTCGAACAGCTCAGTCATACCCTTCTGAGCCAACGCCAGCATCGCATTCAATTCTTCCGGCTGGAAGGGTGCGCCTTCAGCAGTGCCCTGGACTTCGATGAAACCGCCTGCGCTGGTCATCACCACGTTCAGGTCAGTCTCGGCGGCCGAGTCCTCCAGGTAGTCCAGATCAAGCACAGGCTCGCCTTGATACATGCCGACAGAAACCGCAGCAATCATCTGCTTGAGCGGGTCGCCACCTTTCAGGCCGCCACGTTTCTTGATCACTTTCAACGCATCCGCCAGCGCCACCATCGCACCCGTGATAGAAGCCGTACGCGTGCCGCCGTCAGCCTGGATAACATCGCAGTCGACATACAGCGTAACGTCGCCCAGCTTGGACATGTCCAGTGCGGCGCGTAGCGAACGGCCGATCAGGCGCTGGATCTCCAGCGTGCGACCACCCTGCTTGCCACGGCTGGCTTCACGCTGGTTACGCTCGCCAGTCGCGCGCGGCAGCATGCCGTACTCGGCGGTCAGCCAACCCTGGCCCTGGCCTTTCAGAAAACGGGGGACGCCGTTTTCGACGCTGACGGTGCAAATGACTTTCGTGTCACCGAACTCGACCAGCACAGAACCCTCGGCGTGTTTGGTGTAGTTGCGGGTGATGCGGATCGAGCGGAGCTGATCGGCGGCGCGACCACTTGGACGTTTCATCTGGGATACCTGTACTGAGACGGAAAACTGCCGGACATTATAGAGGCCATAGCCCAAGCTGGGCATCTCTAAAACTCATATGCACCGCCCCAACCTACTGCAACGGCTCTGGGCCGGGGCTTTACGACCTAGCACGCTCGAGCCAACGGTGCCTTGCATCGTTTGTCACATTGACGCATTGGGTGCCCGCGCTGCACTGCGCTACAATCCTGCGCCTTTGCAGCCAGTCGGCTTTCACGAGATCCATGACAGTCACCCGGCCGCGTTCATGGACTGAATCAAGAGGTACTCCCCATGGTGCACAGCATGACTGCCTTTGCCCGAGTCGAACGGGCTGGAGCTCAGGGCACACTGAGCTGGGAACTGCGTTCGGTCAATCACCGCTATCTTGAGCCGCACCTGCGTCTGCCGGAATCTTTCCGCGACCTGGAAGGCTCCATCCGCGAAGCACTGCGCCAGGGTCTTTCACGCGGAAAGGTCGAGTGCACGCTGCGCTTTGTCGAAGAAACCGCAGGCAAGCCTCTGCAGGTAGACCGCGAGCGTGCGGGCCAACTGATCGCGGCTGCCGAGTCGGTGGCCAGCCTGATCAAGCAACCGGCGCCGCTCAACCCGCTTGAAGTGCTCGCCTGGCCGGGCGTGCTGGTCGCTGACGCCAGCGACCCGCAGGTACTGAACACCGAGGCACTGACGCTGTTCAACGCGGCACTGGTCGAACTCAAGAACGGCCGAGGCCGCGAAGGCGCAGACCTGGCGAGACTTCTCGACGAACGGTTGACGTCCATTGATGAAGAAGTCGCCACGCTACGCACTCTGGTGCCACAGATGCTCGCCACGCAGCGTCAGAAAGTGCTGGATCGCTTCGCCGACATGAAGGCCGAGCTTGATCCGCAGCGCCTCGAACAGGAAATGGTACTGCTGGCCCAGAAAAGCGACGTCGCCGAGGAGCTGGACCGTTTGAGCACGCACGTCACGGAAGTACGCCGCGTTCTCAAGACCGGTGGCCAGGCTGGCCGTCGTCTGGACTTTCTGATGCAAGAACTGAATCGCGAAGCAAACACATTGGGCTCCAAAGCCTTCGACCCACGCAGCACACAGGCTGCCGTCAACTTGAAAGTGTTGATCGAGCAGATGCGTGAACAAGTGCAGAATATTGAGTAAGGCTGAACCTGACATGACCCACAGCACCGGCACCCTGTACATCATTTCCGCACCCTCCGGCGCAGGCAAGACCAGCCTGGTCAAAGCCCTGATCGATGCACAGCCGCAGATTCGCGTCTCTGTCTCGCACACTACTCGTGCCATGCGGCCCGGCGAAGTGGATGGCGTGAACTACAACTTCGTCGATCGTGCCGAGTTCGTGCGCATGATCGAACACGGCGACTTTCTCGAGCAGGCTGAAGTATTCGGCAACCTGTACGGCACGTCGCAAAGCCATCTGCAGCAAACGCTGGATGAAGGCCACGACCTGATTCTGGAAATCGACTGGCAAGGCGCCCAGCAGGTTCGCGAACAAATGCCGCACGCGCGCTCGATCTTCATCCTGCCGCCCAACCAGCAGGCATTGCGCCAGCGCCTGACCAATCGTGGCCAGGACAGTGACGAGATTATCGAGAACCGCATGCGCGAAGCGGTGAGCGAAATGAGTCACTACGTCGAATACGAATACATTCTGGTCAACGACGATTTCGCCAGCGCCCTTGAGGATCTCAAGGCGATTTTCCGCGCCAACCGACTGACCCAACAGCATCAGCAGGAACAATACAGCGAGCTTTTTCAAGAGTTGCTGGCTTGATTCAGCCATTTCAAAGCGGCACGCTGCACGTTAAAAGCATACCGTCGGTGGCTTGATGCTTGATGCATGTGGCTGTCCGCTTGTAAACTATCGAGTCCGCTCGCCCATCCGGGCATCGCGCATACGCATTTGCTACGAGGAATACCCATGGCCCGCGTGACCGTTGAAGACTGCCTAGAACACGTCGATAACCGCTTCGAGCTGGTCATGCTCGCTACCAAGCGCTCGCGTCAGCTCGCCACTGGCGGCAAAGAACCGAAGCTGGCATGGGAAAACGACAAGCCTACCGTTGTTGCCCTGCGTGAAATCGCAGCTGGCCTGATGGATTACGCTGTTATCGCAGAAGCCGAAATTGTCGAAGACGAACCTTTGTTCGCGGCGTTCGAGGACGAGTCCAACGAGGCCGTCTAAGCCTATGCCGGGTCGACGTAGTACGGCGCAGGTCAAAAGCCATTGGCAGGGAGTATCACCTTGCCAAGCATAGACGCCCTCGCCGAAAGACTGTCTGCCTATCTCGGCAAGGAACAGGTCAACCTGGTCCGCCGGGCGTATTTCTACGCCGAACAAGCGCACGACGGCCAACGCCGTCGCAGCGGTGAAGCTTACGTAACGCACCCACTCGCGGTTGCGAACATCCTCGCTGACATGCACATGGACCATCAAAGCCTGATGGCCGCGATGCTGCATGACGTCATCGAAGACACCGGTATTGCCAAAGAAGCGCTCAGCGCGCAATTTGGCGAAACCGTCGCGGAACTGGTCGACGGGGTCAGCAAACTGACCCAGATGAATTTCGAGACCAAGGCCGAAGCCCAGGCTGAGAACTTCCAGAAGATGGCCATGGCCATGGCACGTGATATTCGCGTGATCCTGGTCAAGCTCGCCGACCGCCTGCACAACATGCGTACGCTGGAAGTCCTGTCCGGCGAGAAACGCCGCAGAATTGCCAAGGAAACCCTCGAAATCTACGCCCCCATTGCCAATCGTCTTGGCATGCACAGTGTGCGTATCGAGTTCGAGGACCTGGGTTTCAAGGCGATGTACCCGATGCGTTCGTCGCGGATCAATCAGGCCGTCAAACGCGCCCGAGGCAACCGCAAGGAACTGGTCAACAAGATCGAGGAGTCGCTGAGTCATTGTCTGGCCGTCGATGGCATCGAAGGCGACGTCAGCGGGCGGCAGAAACACCTTTACGGCATCTACAAGAAGATGCGCGGCAAGCGCCGCGCCTTCAACGAGATCATGGACGTCTACGCGTTCCGCATCATCGTGGACAAGGTCGATACCTGTTACCGCGTGCTGGGCGCTGTGCATAACTTGTACAAACCGTTGCCGGGCCGCTTCAAGGATTACATCGCAATCCCCAAGGCCAACGGCTATCAGTCGCTGCACACCACATTGTTCGGCATGCATGGCGTGCCCATCGAAATCCAGATCCGCACGCGTGAAATGGAAGAGATGGCCAACAACGGGATTGCCGCGCACTGGCTCTACAAATCCAGCGATGACGAACAGCCGAAAGGTACTCATGCGCGGGCGCGCCAATGGGTCAAGGGCGTGCTGGAAATGCAGCAGCGTGCCGGCAACTCGCTGGAATTCATCGAAAGCGTCAAGATCGACCTGTTCCCGGACGAGGTCTACGTCTTTACGCCCAAAGGCCGGATCATGGAGCTGCCCAAAGGCTCCACGGCGGTGGACTTCGCCTACGCGGTGCACACCGACGTTGGCAACAGCTGCATCGCTTGCCGGATCAACCGCCGTCTGGCACCGCTTTCGGAGCCGCTGCAAAGTGGTTCGACCGTCGAAATTGTCAGCGCCCCCGGCGCACGCCCGAACCCGGCATGGCTGAACTTCGTTGTCACCGGCAAGGCACGTACGCACATTCGTCACGCTCTCAAGCTGCAACGTCGATCCGAATCCATCAGTCTGGGCGAACGCCTGCTGAACAAGGTGCTTAACGGCTTTGAAAGCAGTCTGGACAAGATTTCTGCCGAGCGCATTCAACTGGCCCTGAACGAATACAGGGCCGAAGTGCTGGAAGACCTGCTCGAAGACATCGGCCTGGGCAATCGCATGGCCTATGTGGTTGCGCGCCGCCTGCTGGGCGAAGGCGATCAACTGCCAAGCCCCGAAGGTCCGCTGGCCATTCGCGGCACCGAAGGTCTGGTACTCAGCTACGCCAAGTGTTGCACACCGATCCCGGGCGACCCGATTGTCGGCCACCTGTCCGCAGGCAAGGGCATGGTTGTGCACCTGGATAACTGCCGCAACATCAGCGAAATTCGCCACAATCCGGAAAAATGCATTCAGTTGTCCTGGGCCAAGGACGTCACAGGCGAATTCAATGTCGAGCTGCGTGTCGAACTGGAGCATCAGCGCGGCCTGATCGCCTTGCTGGCCAGCAGCGTGAATGCTGCCGATGGCAATATCGAAAAAATCAGTATGGATGAACGCGATGGTCGCATCAGCGTGGTCCAACTGGTGGTCAGCGTGCACGACCGCGTGCATCTGGCCCGCGTCATCAAAAAACTGCGCGCCTTGACCGGGGTCACTCGAATCACTCGCATGCGTGCGTAGGCAACCAACCTTCAGGAGTTCTTCATGACCAAGACTGTCATCACCAGCGATAAAGCCCCTGCGGCCATTGGCCCCTATTCCCAGGCCATCAAAGCTGGCAACACTGTCTACATGTCCGGGCAGATTCCGTTGAATCCAGCCACCATGGAACTGGTCGAAGGCATCGAGGCTCAGATCACTCAGGTGTTCGAGAACCTCAAGTCAGTGGCCGAAGCTGCAGGCGGCTCCTTCAAGGATATCGTCAAGCTGAACATCTTCCTGACTGATCTGGGCCATTTCGCCAAGGTCAACGAGATCATGGGCACCTACTTCGCCCAGCCTTACCCTGCGCGTGCTGCCATTGGCGTTGCTGCATTGCCACGCGGCGCCCAGGTCGAGATGGACGCGATCCTCGTCATCGAATAAATCCCCCGACGGAGCGTGTCGTGCGCTCCGTTCTCCCTGAAGGAAGGAATCTGTTATGCGCTCCGCGCTCGCCATTTCGCTGATCGCCTTAATACTGGGCGGCTGCGCCAGCCACGCCGACCGCAACCCGGACGGCACCTGGATCAACCAGACCGCTATCAACGCCGCGGTCAAACAAGGCAACCTGCGTCAGGCTCTGCTCGCCAATGGTCCGAACCTGGAATGGCAGATCAATTCGAAAGCCAACCAGGCCGTGTACTCGAACGGCTTCGAGCTGGGTGAAGGCAAAATTGTCAGCGCCGCCGAAGGCAAACTGCACGTCGATTTCTACGGCAATTTCTTTGAAGACCTGAGCGTCAAAGGTGACGAGCTTGTTCAGTCCGCCAGCGAGTCAGGCCCTGAGCAGCATTTCGAAAAACCGGAGAACCCGGCCGCCGAAGGCGCACAGCCAGGTACAAGCTTCGAAAAAGCACTCTATAGCGCCTATATGGGCGGCAAATGGACCATCGTCGAAGGTGACGGCCAGGGCAGCACCGTGCAGTTCATGCCTGACGGTAGCGTGCAGGGTCTCCCGGAAAACGATCGTTACGCGCTTTGCCTTGCAGGCGACTGCGCGGCCATGAGCGGCGAATACGACAGCATGTGGCTGGAGAAGGCCGAGCAGGGCAATCCATGGATCTTTGCCCGTAAAGGCAAGCAGCTCGAAATCTTCCAGGCAGTGAACAACGCCGGGACTGATCAGATGCCAGAGCTACGTCCAGGCCCACGCCGTTGGTTGCTGCAACAGCAATAAGCGGTTACGGTCAACCGTTGGCAGCGTCCGCTCTCCGGAGCGTCTGCTGCCAACATGCCCCGTCCTTACTCGGTCTTTAACCGAGCAACGCCGCGTAACCAGCCCGGTAATCCGGATACATCGGTGCCCAGCCCAACGCACGCGCTCTGGCATTTCTGCATCGCTTGCTGCCCACGCGCTGCACGCTGACCTCATCAGACCATTCGGTCACGCCCAGATACTCTCGAATCCACGCCACCACGTCTGCCAGCGCGGCAGGATCGTCGTCGACGCCCAGATAACAACTCTCAAGTGCCACACCTCGAGAATCTGCCTCAAGCAGATGCGCCAGCAGGCTCGCAGCATCGTCGGCATGAATGCGGTTGGCATACACCGGCGGGTCGATACGGACGCTGTGCCCTTGACGCACCCGATTGGAAAGATCGCTGCGGCCAGGGCCGTAAATGCCCGTCAGGCGCACTGCCGTGGCAGGCAGACCGCTGTTCAGCGCCAGTTGCTCGGCTTCAAGCATTACCGTGCCCGAGAAACCCACAGGCTCGGTAGCAGACGTTTCATCGACCCATTCCCCGTTCTGCTGGCCGTAAACGCCGCTGCTGGAGACAAAAAGCACTCTTCTGGGCTGTTGACCTGATTGCTCCAGCCAACCCAGTACATGACGCAAGCCTTCTACGTAAGCCATCCGGTAGCCCGCTTCATCGCGTTGGGAGGGCGTTGCGCAATAGACCAGATAATCGACCTGGCCGGCAGGCCAACTGGCGGGCTTCTGTGCATCGAACAGATCAGCCTGAATGCCGATCACGCCCTGAGGCAATTCACTAACCGTGCGCCGTAGCCCATGGACCACCCAGTCATGAGTCAGCAAACGGGTGGCGAGTCGAGAGCCTATGTCGCCGCAGCCAGCGATAAGGACAGAAGGAGCGGTCATGGTTATCTCCATATAGCGGCGGTCTGACACCGTCAAAGTCATCGAAAAGATCAGGCGCTCAGACCAAAAATGTAAAAAAGTTACTGTATTACTTTTGTTAACAAGAATGATTTGCAATAATGGCTGCCCATTTGTCCACCATGAACGTCGAACGCAGTGCACGGCGACCGGGACATCACCCCTTTTTTCTTTCAGGCCAGGCCAGCATGACACGTATTCAATCAATCGCTTCGCCCACCAAGCCATTCAGCCTGCCCCGCGCATGGCGCGGTATCGCTGCCCT
Source organism: Pseudomonas californiensis (assembly GCF_021147775.1). Lineage (GTDB taxonomy): Bacteria > Pseudomonadota > Gammaproteobacteria > Pseudomonadales > Pseudomonadaceae > Aquipseudomonas > Aquipseudomonas californiensis. Next base: position 97,548 of record NZ_JAGTPK010000001.1, on the reverse strand, counting down.
CGTCCTGAGCCTGATGTTCGTACCCGTTGCGCTCGCCGACCAATCGGCACCAACGACACCGCCTGCCGCGTCTGCGCCTGCTGCCAACCAGACGGCTGCGCCTCAGCAACCTCAGGCCGGCGCACCGGTTGAAGCGCTGGAGCCCGCAGTTGAAGACAACAGCCTGGGCATGGCCCATGACCTATCGCCATGGGGCATGTATCAGAACGCCGACGTGGTAGTTAAGGCGGTCATGATCGGGCTGGCCATTGCCTCGATCATCACGTGGACCATCTGGATTGCCAAGGGTTTCGAGTTGCTGGGCGCCAAGCGTCGTCTGCGTGTCGAAATCGCCAACCTGAAGAAAGCCCGCACCCTCGCTGAGGCGGGCGAAACCGCTGCGAAAGAAGGTACGCTGGCAAACCTGCTGGTTCACGACGCGATGGAAGAAATGCGCCTGTCGACCAACAGCCGTGAACGCGAAGGCATCAAGGAACGTGTCAGCTTCCGTCTGGAGCGACTCGTCGCCGCCTGCGGCCGTAACATGAGCTCCGGCACCGGCGTACTGGCGACCATTGGTTCGACGGCCCCGTTCGTGGGCTTGTTCGGTACCGTCTGGGGCATCATGAACAGCTTCATCGGTATCGCCAAAACCCAGACCACCAACCTGGCCGTCGTTGCACCCGGCATCGCCGAAGCCTTGCTGGCAACAGCGCTGGGTCTGGTTGCAGCGATTCCTGCGGTGGTCATCTATAACGTCTTCGCTCGCTCCATCGCCGGTTACAAGGCACAGGTAGCGGACGCGTCGGCCCAGGTGCTGCTGCTGGTCAGCCGCGATCTGGACCATCAGCCAGTCGTCGACCGCACTCAGTCGCCGCACATGGTCAAGGTGGGCTGAACCTTGGGCATGCATCTGAAAGAAGGCGACGACGATCTCGCCGAAAACCACGAAATCAATGTGACGCCATTCATCGACGTCATGCTGGTCCTGCTGATCATCTTCATGGTTGCCGCGCCGCTGGCCACGGTGGACATCAAGGTAGACCTGCCTGCGTCCACAGCAACCCCGCAACCGCGGCCCGAAAAGCCGATCTTTCTGAGCGTCAAGACCGACAAAAGCCTGTACCTGGGTGAAGAGAAAGTTGCGCGTGAGCAGATCGGCCAGGTGCTGGATGCCCGTACCAAAGGCAAGAAAGACACCACGATTTTCTTCCAGGCCGACAAGGGCGTGGACTACGGCGATCTGATGGAAGTCATGAACACGCTTCGGGGCGCTGGTTACCTGAAAGTCGGTCTGGTAGGCCTTGAGACGGTTGGTAAGAAATGATCAATACGCGCCAAAAACTGACGCGCTATAGCGGTAGTCTGTTGTTGGTGCTGGCCGTGCACGCTGTTGCGATCATCATCGCCCTTCGATGGCCTGCCTCTCAAGCTATCGAACTGCCTCCGGCAGCCATGATGGTCGAGCTCGCGCCTTTGCCCGAGCCCGCGCCGCCACCTCCGCCACAGGTCGTTCAACCGCCTCAGCCGCCCGCTCCGGAAGAACAGGTACCCGTGCCCGACGTTGTAGAGGCACCGAAGCCTGAGATCGTCGTGCCTAAAAAAGTGGAAAAGCCCAAGCCAAAACCGCAGCCGCCAAAGCCGCAGAAGAAGCCTGAGCCGCCACAGGAAAAGCCTGCCGAAGAAAAGCCGGTGGACACACCACCAACGACGGCCAAGCCAGAAAAATCAGCAGCACCAGCGCCAGCGGCACCACCTTCACCACCGAGCACGGCATTGCCGACCTGGCAGGGTGATTTGCTGAGGCACTTGAGCAAGTACAAGAAATACCCCGAGGATGCCCGTCGCAGAGGCATGCAAGGCGTCGCGCGCTTGCGCTTTGTCGTAGACAAGGAAGGCAACGTCCTGTCTTACGCAATCGCCAGCAGTTCAGGCAGCCCGGCACTGGATCGAGCGACGATGGAAATGATCCGTCGTGCTCAACCATTGCCAAAGCCGCCAGACGAAATCCTCAACAACGGCTCCATTGAAATCCTCGCACCGTTCGTTTATTCGCTGGATAAACGCTGAATCGCACTTTTGTTACTCTTGAGTGCTTCTGATAACGTGCGTCTATCGATTGCACCCGCTATGCTGGGTTCGCAACTTCATGGACGCACGTTATGACCCTTACAGAATTGCGCTACATCGTTACGCTTGCCCAGGAACAGCACTTCGGCCATGCCGCTGAACGCTGTCACGTCAGTCAGCCTACGCTGTCGGTGGGTGTCAAAAAACTTGAAGACGAACTGGGTGTGCTGATTTTCGAGCGCAGCAAGAGTGCCGTTCGCCTGACGCCCGTGGGTGAGGGTATTGTTGCCCAGGCCCAGAAGGTGCTCGAGCAGGCTCAGGGTATCCGTGAGTTGGCCCAGGCGGGTAAAAACCAGCTGACGGCGCCGCTCAAGGTCGGTGCGATTTATACAGTTGGCCCGTACCTGTTCCCTCATCTGATTCCACAGCTGCATCGCGTCGCACCGCAGATGCCTTTGTACATCGAAGAAAACTTCACCCACGTCCTGCGCGACAAGCTGCGCAATGGCGAGCTGGACGCGATCATCATCGCACTGCCGTTCAATGAAGCCGATGTACTGACCATGCCGCTCTACGACGAACCGTTCTCGGTCCTGATGCCTGCCGGCCATCCATGGACTCAGAAAGCGACCATTGATGCTTCGGCGCTCAACGACAAAAGCCTGCTGTTGCTCGGTGAAGGCCATTGTTTCAGGGATCAGGTTCTTGAAGCGTGCCCTACGCTGACCAAGGGCAGTGAAGGTGCGAAGCATACGACCGTGGAATCCAGCTCGCTGGAGACCATTCGCCACATGGTCGCCTCGGGTCTGGGCATTTCGATCCTGCCGCTGTCGGCGGTCGACAGCCATCACTACGCCCCTGGTGTCATCGAAGTGCGTCCACTCACGCCGCCTGTGCCGTTCCGCACAGTCGCCATTGCATGGCGTGCGAGCTTCCCTCGGCCCAAGGCTATCGAGATTCTGGCTGACTCCGCGCGCCTGTGTTCGGTGGCTCGCCCCAAAACAGAAGCGGCCCAGGCATAAGTAATGAGCGAGCTTTCCAAAGTCTCGGTCACAGCGCTCAAGGGCGTCGGCGAGGCCATGGCAGAAAAGCTGGCCAAGGTCGGTCTGGAAAACCTTCAGGATGTGCTGTTCCACCTGCCTTTGCGCTATCAGGACCGGACTCGCATCGTGCCTATCGGCGCACTGCGACCCGGCCAGGATGCGGTCATCGAAGGCGTCGTCAGCGGCGCTGATGTAGTAATGGGCAAACGCCGCAGCCTGCTGGTCAGGCTGGGGGATGGTACCGGCGTCGTCAGCCTGCGCTTCTACCACTTCAGCAACGCCCAGAAAGAAGGCATGAAGCGCGGCACGCATCTGCGCTGCTTTGGTGAAGCACGCCCAGGCGCGTCCGGCCTGGAAATCTATCACCCGGAATACCGCGCGATCACGGGCGACGAGCCAGTCCCCGTCGAACAGACGCTTACCCCGATTTACCCCACGACCGAAGGCCTGACCCAACAGCGTCTGCGTCAACTCTGCCAGCAAAGCCTTGCCATGCTCGGCCCCAAGAGCTTGCCGGACTGGCTACCTGAAGAACTCGCCCGTGATTACCAACTGGCGCCGCTCGACGATGCGATTCGCTACCTGCATCACCCACCAGCCGATGCCGACGTAGATGAGCTGGCGCTCGGTCACCACTGGGCTCAGCACCGGCTGGCGTTCGAAGAACTGTTGACGCACCAGCTCTCTCAGCAGCGACTGCGTGAAAGCCTGCGCTCGCAACGCGCCCCGGCCTTGCCACTGGCGAAGAAGTTGCCCAAACAGTTTCTGGCCAACCTGGGCTTCCCCCCGACCGGTGCCCAACAGCGTGTCGGTAACGAGGTCGCCTATGATCTAAGCCAGCCCGAACCCATGCTGCGCCTGATTCAGGGCGATGTCGGTGCCGGCAAGACGGTGGTTGCCGCCCTCGCTGCGTTGCAGGCACTGGAAGCGGGCTATCAGGTGGCCTTGATGGCACCAACCGAGATTCTTGCCGAGCAGCACTACATCAATTTTCAGCGCTGGCTCGAGCCGCTCGGAATTGGCGTCGCCTGGCTTGCAGGCAAGCTCAAGGGCAAGGCACGCGTGACCTCACTTGAACAGATCGCCACCGGCACGCCCATGGTCGTCGGCACCCACGCATTGTTTCAGGATGAGGTGAAGTTCAAGAACCTCGCGCTGGTGATCATCGATGAACAACACCGGTTTGGCGTTCAGCAACGCCTGGCCCTGCGCAAGAAAGGCGTTGGCGGGTTGATGTGCCCGCATCAGTTGATCATGACCGCTACGCCCATTCCACGCACCCTGGCCATGAGTGCGTACGCGGATCTGGACACCTCGATTCTCGACGAACTGCCTCCCGGTCGAACTCCAGTCAATACCGTGCTGGTGGCCGACAGCCGACGCATCGAAGTCATCGAACGCGTACGCGCCGCCTGTGCGGAAGGTCGTCAGGCGTACTGGGTCTGCACGCTGATCGAAGAGTCGGAGGAGCTGACCTGCAAGGCCGCCGAAACGTCGTATGAGGAGCTGACCAGCGCGTTGGGCGAAGTGCGTGTAGGGCTGATCCACGGGCGCATGAAGCCTGCCGAGAAAGCCGCGATCATGGCCGAGTTCAAGCAGGGTGCGCTGCAATTGCTGGTGGCAACCACCGTCATTGAAGTCGGCGTGGACGTACCGAACTCCAGCCTCATGATCATCGAGAACCCCGAGCGACTCGGACTGGCTCAGCTTCACCAGCTGCGCGGACGTGTCGGACGCGGCAGCGCTGCCAGTCATTGCGTGCTGCTTTATCATCCGCCGCTTTCACAGATCGGTCGTCAGCGGCTGGGCATCATGCGTGAAACCAATGACGGTTTTGTCATCGCCGAAAAGGATCTGGAGCTGCGCGGTCCAGGCGAAATGCTGGGAACCCGACAAACGGGCCTGCTGCAATTCAAGGTCGCCGATCTGATGCGTGATGCCGATTTGCTACCTGCGGTTCGGGACGCAGCCCAGGCGCTGCTTGAGCGCTGGCCTCAGCATGTCAGTCCGCTGCTGGAACGCTGGCTGCGGCACGGCCAACAGTACGGCCAGGTGTGATGCAGGCAACGCTTTGGAGTCGCACGCGACCCAAATTCGCATAAGGTGGTTATACTTCTGCGATTGTAGGAATTTGGACATAGACCATGACAGAAGTTGCTCACGTCAATGATTCGCACCAAGCCCCTTCCGTAATCCGGCAGTTGCTTGAAAAATTGGCCATCAGCTACACCGAAGTCATGGAGGACAAACACCTTCAACCCTCCAGGAAGGTCCAGGCGGTTCTGGTCGAGGACGCTGTTGGCGCCCTTCTGATTCTGTTTCCCCAGAGCCAGCTGCTGGATCTCAATCGGATCACGGAACTGACCGGGCGTAAATTGACCGCTGTGCCTCATCAGCGGCTGACGCGCATGCTCAGCAAGCACAACCTTCAAGAGTTGCCCGGGCTTCCGGTTCTGACCAGTTCGCCTTGCCTTTACGATGACCGTCTGCTGCAGGAGCCCGTCCTTCTGGTGGGTTCAGGCGAACCGGGTCTGCTGCTGGAAATCAGCAGCAACGATTTCAAGAGCATGCTCAGCAAAGCCAGTGCGGCTCATTTTGGCCAGCCGGTCGATGAGATTCATCCCAACCTGGATCGCCCTGCCGACGACCGCACCGAAATCACCAAGGCTGTGCAGGCATTCACTGCACGCCGCATTCAGCAGCGCCTGGAAGCGACTCTGGAAATCCCCCCGCTGGCAGGCACCGCACAAAAAATCATCAAGTTGCGCGTCGACCCTGACGCAACCACTGACGACATCACGGGCGTCGTGGAAACCGACCCCGCACTGGCGGCTCAGGTTGTGAGTTGGGCAGCTTCGCCGTATTACGCTTCGACCGGCAAGATTCGCTCGGTGGAAGACGCGATCGTTCGGGTACTGGGTTTCGATCTGGTGATCAATCTGGCACTGGGCCTGGCACTGGGCAAGACCCTGAGCCTGCCCAAGGATCAACCTCAGCAGACCACGCCGTACTGGCAACAATCTATTTACACGGCGGCGGTCATCGAAGGACTGACCCGTGCGATTCCGCGAGCACAGCGTCCTGAAGGCGGCCTGACCTATCTGGCAGGTCTGCTGCACAACTTCGGCTATCTGCTGCTGGCTCATGTGTTTCCACCGCATTTCACGCTGATCTGCCGCCAACTGGAAGTCAATCCGCACTTGCACCACAGCTTTATCGAGCATCATCTGCTGGGCATCAGCCGTGAGCAGATCGGTGGTTGGCTGATGCGTTACTGGGACATGCCGGAAGAGCTTTCCACCGCATTGCGCTTCCAGCACGACCCGCATTACGCAGGCGAGCACTACAAGTACGCCAATCTGGTGTATCTGGCTGTGCGACTGCTGCGCAACAACGGCATCGGCTCAGGCCCTGAGCAGGAAATTCCCGATGAGCTGTTCAAACGTCTGGACTTGCCGCGTGAAAAAGCAGAAGAGACGGTGAAAAAGGTTCTGGAAGCCGAAATGCTGCTGCGTGAGCTGGCATCGCAGTTCAGCACCAACAAGTAACATCCCACACAACTCCCGCTGGCTGACGACAGTTCACAGCGGGAGCAGGTCGAGCGGCGTCCTGTTCGCTCGCGCCTGTGCCTGAGCAACCCGCCCATATTTCAAGCCCTACGACTCTTCGCCTTCGCGACCCGGCAGTTGCTCGTCCAGATGCAACCAGGGCAGGCGGTTTTCTATCCAGATATGACGTGACGGTGCCGCCAGCTCAGCGTGGTCAAGCGTTGCGATGGTGACGTCCATGTACTGCGGGCTGTTGCGCGTGAACAGCACCATGTGGGCGCCGCAGTTCGAACAGAAGTAACGCACACAGGTCGGCCCTGAGTCGTACGCGGTCGGACTGCCCGCCATCCACTGAAACGATGCCACGGGCACGCTTATCCAGGTCATGACAGTTCCACCGGACGTACGACGACAGATCGTGCAGTGACAATGGGCAATGTCGTGCAACGGCGCATCGAACTGATAACGCAGGCTGCCGCAGTGGCAGCCACCGGTGTGAAGCTGGCTCATGAGGTTTCTCCCGTTTGCATGTCGATAGCACCTTTGACAATAAATTCAAGCAAACACTGAATGAAAGGTCGGTGAAAGCTTGTGCTATTAGCATCGCCTCACTTCCGGCACAAAGACCGGCTAGCCAGGGTGTTCACTCCGCGTGATCGCCCGGCCCAATTAACAACAATAATGGTGATTCCGATGCTTGCTGATTTCCCGATGTACACCCTCCTTGCGCCCAACCTCCACGTACCGCTCCTGCTGAGCTGATTCGCTCACTTCCTCGTTCTGTAGCCGTATTACGTCTGGAGTATCCCTATGCTGACTTTCCTTGGCTTTGCCATGGTCATTGCGTTCATGTACCTGATCATGAGCAAGCGCATGACCGCGCTGATCGCCCTGATTCTGGTCCCAATCATTTTCGCTCTGTTTGGTGGCTTTGCCGCGCAGATAGGCCCGATGATGCTCGCAGGCATCACCAAGCTGGCGCCTACCGGCGTCATGCTGATGTTCGCCATTCTCTACTTTGCCCTGATGATCGACTCCGGCCTGTTCGACCCGGCCGTGCGCAAGATCCTGAAGATGGTGAAGGGCGACCCGATGCGCATTTCGGTCGGTACCGCAGTACTTGCGCTGGTGGTTTCGCTGGACGGTGACGGTGCAACCACTTACATGATCTGCGTGGCCGCGATGCTGCCACTGTACAGCCGCGTCGGCATGAGCCCGCGGATCATGGCAGGCCTGATCATTCTGGCAGGCGGCGTGATGAACATGACCCCATGGGGCGGACCTACTGCTCGTGCCGCCAGTGCCTTGCACGTTGATGCGTCGGACATTTTCGTCCCGATGATTCCGGCGATGCTGGCGGGCGTTGTCGCGATTCTGGCGATTGCCTACTTTTACGGCAAACGCGAACGTGCTCGCCTGGGTGAGCTGCACCTGCAGGGTGATGAAGTCGATCACAGCGAAATCAGCGTTTCACAGTTCCCGGATGCACGTCGCCCTAAACTGATCTGGTTCAACGGCGGCCTGACCCTGGTATTGATGGTTGCACTGATCATGGGCCTGCTGCCTCTGCCTGTGCTGTTCATGATCGCCTTCAGTATCGCGATGATCATCAACTACCCGAACCTGCAGGATCAGAAAGATCGTGTTTCGGCCCACGCCGGTAGTGTATTGGCAGTGGTCGGCCTGATCTTCGCAGCAGGCATCTTCACTGGCATTCTGACCGGCACCGGCATGGTCGATGCCATGTCGAAAAGCCTGTTGGCCGTGATCCCGGACGCACTGGGCCCTTACCTGGCGGTCATCACCGCTCTGGTGAGCATGCCGTTTACCTTCTTCATGTCCAACGATGCGTTCTACTACGGCGTATTGCCGGTGCTGTCAGAAGCAGCTGCCCACTACGGCATCACGCCAGTGGAAATGGCACGCGCTTCGATCGTCGGTCAGCCCGTGCACTTGCTCAGCCCGTTGGTGCCTTCAACCTACCTGCTGGTGGCTCTGGCCGGTATCGAGTTTGGTGATCATCAGCGCTTCACGCTGAAATGGGCGATCCTGGTGTGCATGTGCATTCTGGTCGCTGCACTGCTGATGGGGATCTTCCCGCTGTATAGCAGCATGTAACTCCGCAAAGCCAAAAAAGCTCGCCGTCGACGGAAACGTTGACGGCGAGCTTTTTTCGTTCAGGGCAGCAGGGGCAAAAGCCGACCGCTTATAACGAGCCGCCTCAGAACAGCTCAGAGGCCTTCTCAGGCATCCTGCTCATGCGTCAGCTCCAGCACCCGGTCAACCAGCTTGTTGATGCCTGATGCGGCCTCACCGATGCTTTTAGCGACCATGTATGCCGGCGTGCTGACCAGCTTCCTCGCGCTGTCTTCCACAATGTCATCCACATTGCAGTCTTCGTGGATCCCGCACATTTTTGTGATGGTTGCCGCCGTCTCCGCATCGTTGCCAATCGTACAGGTCACGCCAGGGCCGTAGATTTTCGCCGCCAGCGCCGGAGTGATACAGATAAGACCCACCGGCTTGCCCGCTTCGGCAAACGCCTCAGCCAACGCCAGCAGACCGGCCTCCACTCTGCATTCAGCGCCTTGCAGCGCAAGATCGGAAAGGTTTTTCGCCGAGCCGAAGCCGCCCGGAATGATCAGCGCATCAAACTCTTCGACACTCGCCTCGCGTATGTCCTTCACCTCGCCACGGGCGATACGTGCCGACTCGATCAGCACATTGCGCTTCTCGGGCATTTCTTCGCCGGTCAGGTGATTGACGACATGATGCTGATCAATGTCCGGCGCAAAACACTGGACCTGTGCACCGCGCTGATCCAGACGCAGCAGAGTCAGGACGCTTTCGTGGATTTCGGCACCATCGTAGACACCGCAGCCTGACAGGATCACCGCCACTTTCTTTTGCATAACCTCGACTCCTTGACTTGAGCGACCCTGGGTCGAGCCGCGTTTTCTCATGACGCGTCTACCAATGGATCGCATTGTCCGCCGTCTGTTCAGTATCAGTCGAGTCGAGGCGTCAATCAGGGCGGGCAGGAAGGGCAGGGACACAAGACATCAAGAGGGCAGGCCACGACAGTGCGCGGCCACCGAGCGAGGCCGTAGGCCTGCGCTCGGGGGTATTGCTCGACGCTGCAATCAGTCGTCGGTTTTTTTCGTCAGGTCGACAGGGACCTCAGCAGGCGTGTCGAGATCCGACGCTGCCGCCGAACCGCAGTAACGCTTTTCTTCGCGTGCGATGCGGGCATTCTTGATGCGCCGACGCAGCCAGAGGCCCAGACCCAGCAGCACCAGTGCGCCCAGCACCCAAAGCTCGTATTTTTTGACGTTGCCCAGCAAACCTTCGAGAACGGCGCCAAAGTGGTAAGCCGCCGAACCCAACGCTGCTGCCCAGACCGCAGCACCAATGCCGTTGAGCAACAGATAGCGCCCAGGTGGGTAGCCAGACAGACCGATGGCCACCGGCATGACCGTTCGCAGGCCATAGACAAAACGAAAACTCAGCACCCAGATGTCCGGGTGCTTGCGCACCAGTCTGAGCGCCTTGTCACCCATGAGCTGCCAGCGGGGCTTGCGTGCAAGCAGTTTGCGGCCGTGTTTGCGCCCCATGAAATACCACAACTGATCGCCCGCGTAACTTCCGCAGAAGGCCACCATAATCACGATATTAAGGTCCATGTATCCACGGAACGCCAGGAATCCGGCAAGAACCAAAATGGTCTCGCCTTCAAAGAAGGTGCCTAGGAAGAGGGCAAAGTAGCCGAATTCATTCAAGAAATTCTGGAGCATTGTCTGGATGCTGGCGAAATGAACGCGCAGCCTAACTCGCCCAAGGCAAGGATGAAAGTGTCGATATGTGTCTCGACGTTAAAGATTCTTGCAACCACAATGACCGATCCTTACAGGTCGCATGGCTGCGGCCTGCAGTCGCAGGTCGAACCATGACTGTCACACATTGGTCATAATGACGGCTTATAACTGTCGCGCTTGCCCGCGTATGCGGGCTCAGGAGTCTCGCCGTGAGCTTTACCCCCGCTAACCGCCTGTTTCCTCTCACTCGTCTGCGTCGCAATCGCCGCGACGAATTTTCTCGTCGTCTGGTACGTGAAAACGTAGTCACCGTCGATGATCTGATTCTTCCCGTATTCGTGCTCGATGGTGAAAACCGTCGTGAAACCATCGCCTCGATGCCTGGCGTCGAGCGTCTGACCATTGATTTGCTGCTCAAGGAAGCCGAGAGCTGGGTCGCACTGGGTATTCCGGCGCTGGCGCTGTTCCCGGTCACGCCGCCCGAGAAGAAAACCCTCGATGGCGCCGAAGCCTGGAACCCTGAAGGTATTGCCCAGCGTGCAACCCGTGCGTTGCGTGACCGCTTCCCGGAACTGGGCGTCATCACTGATGTGGCGCTGGATCCGTTCACGACCCATGGTCAGGACGGCATCCTTGATGAAGAAGGCTACGTACAGAACGACATAACGGTCGATGCGCTGGTCAAGCAGGCGCTGTCGCATGCCGACGCCGGTGCTCAGGTCGTCGCCCCGTCCGACATGATGGACGGTCGCATTCAGGCCATCCGTGAAGCACTGGAACTGGCAGGGCATGTCAATGTGCGCATCATGGCCTACTCGGCCAAGTACGCCAGCGCTTATTACGGTCCGTTCCGCGATGCGGTAGGTTCTTCACTCAATCTGGGCAAGGCCAACAAGGCCTCCTATCAGATGGACCCGGGCAACAGCAACGAAGCGCTGCATGAAGTGGCTGCCGATCTTGCTGAAGGCGCGGACATGGTCATGGTCAAGCCCGGCATGCCTTATCTGGACATCCTTCATCGGGTCAAGGATGAGTTCAAGGTGCCGACTTTTGTTTATCAGGTCAGCGGCGAGTACGCGATGCACATGGCCGCGATCCAGAATGGCTGGCTGAGTGAAGGGGTGATCCTTGAATCCCTCACCGCCTTCAAACGCGCAGGTGCTGACGGCATTCTGACTTACTTTGCCGTACGCGCTGCCCAACTGCTGAAAGGGCAATAGCCTCACAGGATCATTCATGAATACCGAAGGAATCATCGAAGCCGCTGTTGAAGTCGATGTTCAGGAGGCAACGCCCATGGTTGAGCCCGAGATCGAAGTCATACCGGCCGTCGAGGCACCTGTTGCCGCGGTGCCCGCTATCGTCGTTCCCAACCTGGACGACAGCAGCCTGTACATCCACCGTGAACTGTCTCAACTGCAGTTCAACATACGGGTACTGGAGCAGGCGCTCGATGAGTCCTATCCGCTGCTGGAGCGGCTGAAGTTCCTGCTGATTTTCTCCAGCAACCTGGATGAGTTCTTCGAGATTCGCGTGGCGGGTCTCAAGAAGCAGATCACCTTTGCCCGTGAACAGGCGGGTGCCGATGGCTTGCAGCCTCACCAGGCATTGGCCCGGATCAGCGAGCTGGTCCACGGTCATGTGGATCGTCAGTACGCGATCCTCAACGATATTCTGCTGCCTGAACTTGAAAAGCATCAGGTGCGCTTCATCCGCCGCCGTCACTGGACCACCAAACTCAAAACCTGGGTGCGTCGCTACTTCCGTGACGAGATCGCACCGATCATCACCCCGATCGGCCTGGACCCGACGCATCCGTTCCCGCTTTTGGTCAACAAGAGCCTGAACTTCATCGTCGAGCTTGAAGGTATTGATGCGTTCGGCCGTGACTCGGGCCTGGCGATCATTCCTGCGCCACGTCTGCTGCCACGCATCATCAAGGTGCCGGAAGATGTCTGCGGGCCGGGCGACAATTTCGTGTTCCTGTCATCCATGATCCATGCCCACGCCGACGACCTGTTCCAGGGCATGAAGGTCAAGGGCTGCTATCAATTCCGCCTGACCCGTAACGCCGACCTGGCGCTGGACTCTGAAGACGTGGAAGACCTTGCACGCGCGCTGCGCGGCGAGCTGTTCTCGCGTCGTTACGGCGATGCCGTACGCCTGGAAGTGGCAGACACATGTCCCAAGCATTTGTCTGACTACCTGCTCAAGCAATTCAACCTGAACGAGTCCGAGTTGTATCAGGTCAACGGCCCGGTCAACCTGACGCGCCTGTTCAGCATCACTGGGCTCGACAGCCATCCGGAACTGCAATACCTGCCGTTCACTCCGGCAATCCCCAAGCTGTTGCAGAACAGCGAGAACATCTTCAGCGTGGTCAGCAAGCAGGACATCCTCTTGCTGCACCCATTCGAATCTTTCACGCCGGTGGTCGATCTGCTGCGCCAGGCGGCAAAAGACCCGCACGTGCTGGCGGTGCGTCAGACGCTGTACCGCAGCGGCGCGAACTCGGAAATCGTCGACGCCCTTGTCGATGCCGCGCGCAACGGCAAGGAAGTAACCGCAGTCATTGAATTGCGTGCCCGCTTCGACGAAGAGTCCAACCTGCAACTGGCCAGTCGCTTGCAGGCAGCGGGCGCGGTCGTCATCTACGGTGTCGTCGGCTTCAAGACGCACGCCAAGATGATGCTGATCCTGCGCCGGGAAGCCGGTGAAATCGTGCGTTACGCGCATTTGGGCACCGGCAACTACCACGCAGGCAACGCCCGTCTGTATACCGACTACAGCCTGCTGACCTCTGACGATGCGTTATGCGAAGACGTCGGCAAACTGTTCAGCCAGTTGATCGGCATGGGCAAGACGCTGCGTATGAAGAAACTGCTGCACGCGCCGTTCACCCTGAAAAAAGGCATGCTCGACATGATTGCCCGTGAGACGCAATTTGCGCTCGACGGCAAGCCTGCGCACATCATCGCCAAGTTCAACTCGCTGACAGACCCGAAAATCATTCGGGCGCTGTACAAGGCCAGCCAGTCTGGCGTGCGTATCGATCTGGTAGTGCGCGGCATGTGCTGCTTGCGTCCGGGCATCGCCGGTGTCTCGCACAACATTCATGTGCGCTCGATCATCGGCCGCTTCCTGGAGCACACGCGGGTGTTCTACTTCCTCAACGGCGGCGACGAGCAGATGTTCCTGTCCAGCGCCGACTGGATGGAGCGCAACCTCGACAAGCGTGTCGAGACCTGCTTCCCGGTGGAAGGCAAGAAACTGATCCTGCGTGTGAAAAAGGAGCTGGAGAGCTACCTGACCGACAACACCCACAGCTGGCTGCTGCAGTCAGACGGGCGTTACGTGCGCAGCACGCCGACCGGCAACCAGAACGCTCGAAGCGCCCAGGCGACTCTGCTCGAGCGCCTGAGCAACCCGGTCCTCAGCGTACGCTGAAGACGATGCCGACTCGGGTCAGCCACTCCGCTTCAAGCGCGAAGTCGGCCTGAGTCAGCTGGTTGTTTTCCAGCCAGCCGTCCGGGAACTCTGCATCCAGGTTCGGACCGTCGGCACGCAACACCACGCGCGGCATCTCTTGGGTACCGCGGATGTGGTGGAACAGAATCGCAAAGCGCAGCAGCACGCACAGGCGAATCAGCTTGATGCCTTCATCGCCGAACTCGGCAAACTTGTCCTTGGGAATGTTACGGCGATGACCGCGCACCAGCAGCGCGAGCATTTGCTGGTCTTCGCGTGAAAAACCCGCCAGGTCGGAGTGTTCGATCAAGTAGGCGCCGTGCTTGTGGTAGTGATAGTGGGCAATATCCAGCCCGACTTCATGCACCTTGGCGGCCCAACTCAGCAGTTCGGCGTAACTCTCGTGCTGCAGTTCCCAGCTGACGGCGACCTGTTCCAGCGCATGCAGCGCCTTGCTTTCGACGCGAGCTGCCTGTTCCAGATCAACGTGATAGCGGTCCATCAGCGAGCTGAGCGTACGCTCACGCACATCTTCATGATGATGACGACCCATGAGGTCATACAGCACGCCCTCACGCAGAGCGCCTTCACAATGGTCCATACGTTTCAGGTCAAGCGCGTCGAAAATCGCTTCCAGAATGGCCAGACCGGCCGGGAAAATCGCCCGACGATCAGGCTTGATGCCGTCAAAATCGATCTTCTCGACGTCGCCCAGCTTGAACAGTTTGCGCTTGAGCCACGCCAGCCCTTCGGCGTTTACCTCACCGGCCCCGTAGCCGTTGGCCTTGAGTGCCAGGCCAATGGCGCGAATGGTGCCGGACGAGCCGATCGCTTCATCCCACTTCAGACGATGCAGCGCATGCTCGATACTCATGATCTCGAGACGCGCGGCGGTATAAGCCTGCGCATAACGTGCTGGTGTGACCTTGCCGTCGCGGAAATAGCGCTGGGTAAAGCTGACGCACCCCATCTGCAAGCTTTCGCGCAGCAGCGGCTCGAAGCGCTGACCGATGATGAATTCGGTACTACCGCCGCCGATGTCGGCAACCAGGCGCTTGCCTGGAGTATCGGCCAGCGTATGGGAAACGCCGAGATAGATCAGACGGGCTTCTTCACGGCCCGAGATGACTTCCACCGGATGGCCGAGGATTTCTTCGGCACGGTGAATGAAATCGTTGCGGTTGCGCGCTTCGCGCAATGCATTGGTACCCACGATACGGACCGCGCCAAGCGGCAGGCCGTTGATCAGTTGGGCAAAGCGCTTGAGGCAGTCAAGCCCGCGCTGCATGGATTCTTCGGTGAGTTGGCGCTCTTCATTGATGCCGGCGGCCAGCTGTACCTTCTCGCCCAGGCGCTCAAGAATGCGAATTTCGCCCTGATTGGCTTTTGCCACGACCATATGGAAGCTGTTGGAGCCCAGGTCGATAGCGGCGATCAGTGAAAGATTCTTGGGTTTTGATTGCGGCATGGTCAGGAAATCCCGTTCGATAACCGCGCCATCGTGCCACGAACCATGCCCGCCGCCAACGCGAAGCTGTCCGGGCGGGTCAAATACCCCAAGTTCTGGAACACACTCCGCAAGAACAGCGGCATTAAGGCGTCCACAGGACCCGGTACAGCACCGAACGGCATGGAATGATGCCCAAACGCCATGAATAGAAGCCTGAATTGCTACTCAAGGGCAATGAAGTACACCTGCCAGAGATGCGTCGCCTGACCCTCAGCCTTCGCGAGCAAGCTCACTCCCACAGCGATTGAAGCATTTGCGAGAGATGCGCCCTCTGAGGGTCAGCAAGTAAAGCGCAGGGCTGGATATCAGGCGTGCTCTACGCTGCCGATGAAGTTGGCCAGCTCTGGGGTTTTGGGGTTGGCGAACAGCTCTTTCGGATCGCCCACCTCATGCACCTTGCCCTGGTGCATGAACACCAGCTTGTCGCCCACTTCACGGGCGAAGCGCATTTCGTGGGTCACCATGATCAGCGTCATGCCATCGGCAGCCAGTTGGCGCACCACGCTGAGCACTTCACTGACCAGTTCCGGGTCAAGCGCCGAGGTGATTTCGTCGCACAGCAGTACCTTGGGCGACATGGCCAAAGCCCGGGCAATCGCCACACGCTGCTGCTGACCACCGGACAGACGATCCGGAAAGGCATCGAACTTTTCCCCCAGCCCGACACGCTCCAGCATCTTTCTTGCCAGAACAGCGGCGTCGGCCTTGGACACTTTCTGTACAACCTGAGGCGCGAGCATCACGTTTTCGCCCACGCTCAGGTGCGGAAAAAGGTTGAACTGCTGGAACACCATGCCGACCTTCTGACGCAGAGTGCGCAGATCGGCGCGCGCAGCGTCCAGGTACTCGCCATCCACTTCGATCACGCCGTCGTTGATCGACTCCAGCCCGTTCAGTGTGCGCAGCAGGGTACTTTTGCCCGAACCACTGCGACCGATGATCGCGACCACCTGGCCTTCTTCGACGGTCAGATCGATGCCTTTGAGTACGTGATGATCGCCGTAGTATTTATGCAGGGCGGAAATTCTAAGAAGAGGCATGCAGTCTCCTTTCCAGATGGCGCGCACACAGCGACAAGGGATAGCAAAGGATGAAATAGCCCAGGGCGACGAAGCCATAGACCATGAAAGGTTCGAACGTGGCATTGGCCAGCATGCTGCCGGTCTTGGTCAGCTCGGTGAAGCCGATGATCGAGGTCACCGCAGTGCCTTTGACGACCTGCACCGAAAAACCGACCGTGGGCGCAACGGCAATGCGCAGCGCCTGAGGCAGAATCACATAACGCATCTGTTCGAGCGGTGTCAGTGCCAGGCTGGCAGAAGCTTCCCACTGGCCTTTGGAGATCGACTCGACGCACCCACGCCATATTTCCGCCAGATAGGCGCTGGTGAACAGCGTCAATGCCAGCGCAGCCGCAGCCCACGGCGAAATATCCATGCCCATCAGGGCCACGCCGAAGAACACCAGAAACAGCTGCATCAACAGCGGGGTACCCTGGAACAGTTCTATATATAAGGTGGCGGCCACACGTGGGCCGGTTTTCTGCGATGTGCGCATGCCCATCACCAGCAGGCCGATAAGACCGCCGCCGATAAACGCGACCAGCGACAGGGCCACTGTCCATTGCAGGCCGGTCAGCAGGTTGCGCAGGATGTCCCAGAGGGTGAAGTCCATCAGCGGCTCCTCGAGATGTAACGACGCCCGATCCATGCCAGCAACTGGCGGATCAGCAGCGCCATGCACAGATAGATAAGCGTGGTCACAATGTAGGTCTCGAACGACCGGAAGTTGCGGGACTGAATGAAGTTGGCGAAAAAGCTCAGCTCCTCCGTCGCAATCTGCGAGCACACCGCTGAACCGAGCATGACGATGATGATCTGGCTGCTCAATGCCGGCCAGACCTTGCCCAGTGCCGGGACGAGCACCACATAGCGAAACGCCTCGTAGCGATTCATCGCCAGTGCTGCCGCGGCCTCCAGCTGACCTTTGGGAATCGCCTGAATGCCGGCCCGCACGATCTCCGTCGAGTAGGCACCCAGATTGATGACCATCGCCAATACGGCGGCCTGCCATTCCGAAATCTGCACGCCCAGCGACGGCAGACCGAAGAAGATGAAGAACAACTGGACCAGAAACGGCGTATTGCGGATCAGCTCTACGTACACCGCGAAGATCGTCGCAAAGGGCTGGATCTTCCAGGCCCGAACGACAGCGCCGACGATCCCCAGGCTGACGCCCAGCAACGTGCCAATGGCGGTCAGTTCCAGCGTGAACAAAGCCCCGCGCAGCAGCAGATCAATGCTCTGCAGGACCGGTGTAAAGTCGAAGTGATAAGCCATTGGCGGGTCCTGTGATCAGTAAACGTTGATCAGAGATCGCTTGGCAGAGGCTGCTTCAGCCAGGTCGTCGACGCTTTTTCCAGCGTGCCGTCAGCTTTTGCCGCATTAAGGATTTCGTTGACCTTGGCCAACAGCTCTGGCTGACCCTTGTTCACGCCAACATAGACAGGCGAGTCCTTGAGTTTCACTTTCAGCGCCGGAATACGCTTGGGGTTGCGTTCACTGATAGCGACCATGACCACGTTACCGCTGGCAATCAGGTCGGTCTGACCAGCCAGGTAGGCGGCGATGGTCGAGTTGTTATCTTCAAAGCGCTTGATGGTTGCGCCTTGAGGGGCAACGGCCGACAACTCGATGTCTTCGATGGCGCCACGGGTAACGCTGATGGTCTTGCCATTCAGATCAGCGATGTCTTTGATCGGCGCATCAGGTGGCCCGAACACCGCAAGATAGAAGGGTGCGTAAGCGCGGGAGAAGTCGATGACCTTCTCGCGATCCGGGTTTTTACCCAGGCTCGAGATCACCAGATCCACCTTGCCAGTCGTCAGAAACGGAATACGGTTGGTGCTGTTGACCGGCGTCAGCTCCAGCTTGACCTTCAACTTGTCTGCCAGCAGTTGTGCGGTGTCGATGTCCAGACCACGTGGCTTCATGTCAGGACCGACCGAGCCGAACGGCGGGAAATCCTGAGGCACTGCGACCTTCAGGGTGCCACGCGCTACAACATCGTCCAAGCCATTGGCATGGGCTGGGGTCTGGCTCAGCATCAGACTGGCAAACAATGCAGTAAGCAGGGCGCTGTAACGCTTGGTCATGAGAAATCTCCGGGCGGAACGAAAGATGTTGGCCAATACCCAGTGCACAGCCCATGCCATCGCGCATATTTCATCCTGTTTTCAAGGCTCTCAGCTCGTTTTTGGTCTTACTGGTCTGAACAGTTGCCACGCACTGCGCCCCGCTTTGGCGCGCCGCCAGACCACGTCGCCCCAGCGCTGGGCATCACTTGCCGAATGGGTCGGATGGCGATAAAAGGGATTTTTACTGGACTGACTGGCCTGAACAGTGATGCCGCAAAATTCGCTCGCAGTACCTGAATCAGCCCTCAGAGCAATCCGCAAATTGATTGCCGAGCAAGGCTACAAGCCGGGGGACAGCCTGCCGTCGCAGCGCGACCTGGCAGTTTTGCTGGGTGTCAGTCGTGCGTCCCTGCGCGAGGCGCTGTCGTCACTCAGCGCCCTGGGCGTGGTCAGCGTGCAGCCCGGCAAGGGCGTCTTCGTACAGTCAAATTCTGAACCAGAACAGCGCACGGGCGGATTTTCATGGCCTTTCGATGCTCAGGTTTCCCCGGCGGACACCTTTCAGTTGCGATACGCTCTTGAAGGTTTCGCTGCGGGGCTGGCTGCCGTGACACTGACCGCCGACGAACGGGACGTGCTCGAAGACAACGTCGAAACCATGCGTCTGGAACTGCGCGCCGGTGATTTCGAAGCCGCCGCCCGGCTGGATTTCGAGTTCCACAGGCATATTCTGGTGGCCAGCGGTAATCAGGCCATGCTGGGAATCGTCACGGCAGGTGCGGACATCTTCCTCGAAAGTCAGAAAATGCCTTTCATTCGGGCGTCCAGAGTCATGGAAACCTGGCAGGAGCACCGCAAGATTCTCAAGGCGCTCGCCCGTCACGCTTCGGGGTCATCGCAAAAAGCCATGCAGGAACATATAAGAGGCGCGGCGCTGCGCACTGGAATTGTCTTCGTCTCGCCTTCCAACTGAGGATGCGCTATACCCTGAGTAATGCGCGCCCATAGCCAGACTCAATGAACCTTCGCTTCCTGAATGGCATTAGGGTCGCTATGATGGACGTCATTTTTCACCTACGACCTCGGAGACTTCCATGAGTAGCGATAAGATCAAACACGTCACCGACGCCAGCTTTGAAGCCGATGTGCTCAAGGCTCAGGGTCCGGTTCTGGTTGACTATTGGGCCGAGTGGTGTGGCCCATGCAAGATGATTGCCCCGGTTCTGGACGAAATCGCCGGCACTTACGAAGGCAGACTGACCATAGCTAAGCTCAACATCGATGAGAATCAGGAAACCCCGGCCAAGCACGGCGTGCGCGGTATCCCGACATTGATGCTGTTCAAGAACGGCAATGTTGAAGCGACCAAAGTGGGCGCTCTGTCGAAATCGCAGCTGGCTGCGTTCCTCGACGCCAACATCTGAAGCGTTCCAAAGCCCCGCGATCTGCGGGGTTTTTTTGGGCACCGTACTAGACGCCTCAAAAATCAAGTGGTACATTCGGCCCCGCAACGGCTTCTCCGTTGCCCCCTGCTAGCTGTCGCCGACTCTCTCCTTTCGATTTAGTACGCGACCCTGTCGCCTTCTCTGCGGCGCGGCCTCATTAAGCCAAAAGCTTAATTTCCCCCTCCATACATGATTACGTCATCCCTATATGAACCTGACTGAACTCAAGCAAAAGCCGATTACCGATCTGCTCGAAATGGCCGAACAGATGGGCATAGAAAATATGGCCCGTTCGCGCAAGCAGGATGTGATTTTCTCCCTGCTCAAAAAGCACGCTAAAAGTGGCGAGGAAATTTCAGGTGATGGCGTGCTGGAGATCCTCCAGGACGGCTTCGGCTTCCTGCGCTCTGCAGACGCGTCCTACCTGGCCGGCCCAGACGATATCTACGTCTCCCCAAGCCAGATCCGCCGTTTCAACCTGCGTACCGGCGACACCATCGTTGGCAAGATCCGTCCTCCAAAAGAAGGTGAGCGTTATTTCGCTCTGCTCAAGGTCGACACGATCAACTACGACCGTCCGGAAAACGCCAAGAACAAGATTCTGTTCGAAAACCTGACGCCGCTGTTCCCGACCATACGCATGAAGATGGAAGCCGGTAACGGTTCCACAGAAGACCTCACCGGTCGCGTGATCGATCTGTGTGCACCTATCGGCAAAGGTCAGCGTGGTCTGATCGTTGCACCGCCGAAGGCGGGCAAGACCATCATGCTGCAGAACATTGCGTCGAACATCACGCGTAACAACCCGGAAGTGCATCTGATCGTCCTGCTGATCGATGAGCGTCCGGAAGAAGTAACCGAAATGCAGCGCACCGTGCGCGGCGAAGTGGTTGCCTCGACGTTCGACGAACCGCCAACCCGCCACGTGCAGGTTGCCGAAATGGTGATCGAGAAGGCCAAGCGCCTGGTCGAGCACAAGAAAGATGTCGTTATCCTGCTTGACTCCATTACTCGTCTGGCTCGCGCCTACAACACCGTCATTCCGAGCTCCGGCAAGGTACTGACCGGTGGTGTCGATGCTCACGCCCTCGAGAAGCCAAAGCGTTTCTTCGGTGCTGCGCGAAACATCGAAGAAGGCGGCTCGCTGACCATCATCGCTACCGCGCTGGTTGAAACCGGCTCGAAGATGGATGAAGTCATCTACGAAGAGTTCAAGGGTACCGGCAACATGGAGCTGCCTCTTGATCGCAAGATCGCTGAAAAGCGCGTGTTCCCGGCCATCAACATCAACCGCTCCGGCACACGCCGTGAAGAGCTGTTGACCGCTGATGACGAACTGCAGCGCATGTGGATCCTGCGTAAGCTGCTGCACCCGATGGACGAGGTAGCGGCTATCGAGTTCCTGATCGACAAGCTCAAGCAGACCAAGACCAACGACGAGTTCTTCCTGTCCATGAAACGCAAGTAACAGACAGGTAGATTCGAAAAAATGGCGTCCTTCGGGACGCCATTTTTTTTGCCTGCATGCCGGTGATTAGCTGCCTTGACGAGCTGGAGCAGGTAGGATGTGCGTCTATTTGGATAAGTGGCCGGGTTAATGAAATTCAAAGATCTAAGGGATTTCGTGCAGCAGCTTGAGCAGCGCGGAGAGTTGAGACGCATTCAGATGCCGATTTCGCCCGTGCTGGAAATGACCGAGATCTGCGACCGCACCCTGCGTGCAAAAGGCCCGGCCCTGTTATTCGAAAAACCGGTCGGCTTCGACATTCCGGTGCTCGGCAATCTGTTCGGAACGCCCGAGCGCGTGGCCATGGGCATGGGCGCCGAGGCTGTCAGCGAGCTTCGCGAGATAGGCAAGCTGCTGGCCTTCCTGAAAGAGCCCGAGCCACCCAAGGGTCTTAAAGACGCCTGGTCCAAGCTGCCTATTTTCAGAAAAGTCATTGCCATGGCGCCCAAGGTCGTCAAGGACGCACCTTGCCAGGAGATCGTCATCGAAGGTGATGACGTGGACCTCGGCATGCTGCCGGTCCAGACTTGCTGGCCAGGGGACGTCGCGCCGCTGATCACCTGGGGCCTGACCGTCACCAAAGGGCCGAACAAGGAGCGTCAGAACCTCGGTATCTATCGCCAGCAAGTGATTGGCCGCAACAAGATCATCATGCGCTGGTTGAGCCACCGTGGCGGCGCACTGGACTTCAGAGACTGGTGCGTCAAGCATCCCGGTGAGCCTTACCCGGTTGCCGTCGCGCTGGGTGCAGACCCGGCGACCATTCTTGGCGCTGTGACGCCTGTGCCGGACAGCCTGTCCGAATACGCGTTTGCCGGCCTGCTGCGCGGCTCGCGTACCGAACTGATCAAGTGCCGGGGCAGCAACCTGCAAGTGCCTGCCAGCGCCGAAATCGTGCTGGAAGGTGTGATCCATCCGGGCGAAATGGCGCCTGAAGGCCCTTATGGCGACCACACAGGCTATTACAACGAGGTCGACAGCTTCCCGGTGCTGACCGTCGAGCGCATCACACACCGCGTCAAACCTATCTACCACAGCACCTACACCGGCCGTCCGCCTGATGAGCCGGCCATTCTGGGTGTCGCCTTGAACGAAGTGTTCGTGCCGATCCTGCAAAAGCAGTTTCCGGAGATCGTTGATTTCTACCTGCCGCCCGAAGGCTGTTCGTATCGCATGGCCGTCGTGACCATCAAGAAGCAGTATCCCGGCCATGCCAAACGCGTGATGCTGGGCGTCTGGTCGTTCCTGCGGCAGTTCATGTACACCAAGTTTGTGATCGTGACCGACGACGACATCAACGCCCGTGACTGGAACGACGTGATCTGGGCCATCACAACACGCATGGACCCCAAGCGCGATACCGTGATGATCGACAATACGCCTATCGACTACCTGGACTTCGCCTCGCCGGTGTCCGGGCTGGGCTCGAAAATGGGGCTCGACGCCACCAACAAGTGGCCAGGGGAAACCACCCGGGAATGGGGCAGGGCAATCGTCAAGGACGAAGCCACCACACGCCGGGTTGATGAAATCTGGTCTCAGCTGGGTATAGATTGATGCGTGTAACCTTGCAGCCGTCAGGTGCGGTGCTGGAAACCTTGCCGGGCGAGCGAATTCTCGACGCAGCACAGCGTCTGGGCTATGAATGCCCGCATAGCTGCCGTAACGGTAACTGCCATGTCTGCTCGGCCTTGCTGGTCGAGGGACGGGTCCTGCAGTCCGGACAGGAACATAACCATGGTGAGGTTTACACCTGCCTGGCTGAGCCACTGGAAGACTGTGTGGTGCTATGGGATGGCGTGCTGGCCAAAGGCGAACTACCCGTGCGCAGCTTTGCCTGCCAGCTCAGCGAATGTGTCGAGATCGGCGGAGATGTCTGGCGTATCGGCCTGCGTGCACCCGCAGGCAAGGCGCCGCGCTACCACGCCGGGCAGTACCTCATGATCGAGCGTGAGAACGGCGAGAAGTCAGCGTTCTCCATCGCCTCAGCGCCTCATCAAGGCCGCGATATTGAGCTACACGTGCTGGTTCGAGAAGACAGCGCACGCAGTCTGATCGAGCAACTTCAGCGCAACCGGATGGCGCGTGTCGAGCTGCCCTTCGGCGACACCCATCTGGCCGAACTGCCCAACGGTCCGCTGGTGCTGATAGCTGCCGGAACCGGCATGGCGCAGATGAACAGCCTGATCGAGCACTGCCGTGCCAAAGGGTTCACTCACCCGGTTCATCTGTATTGGGGCGTGCGGCGGCCAGAGGATTTCTACGACGTCAGCCACTGGGATGAATGGACGAAGCTGCCCAACCTCTTCCTGCACAAGGTCGTCAGTGATTTGTGTGGCTGGGAAGGACGTTGCGGCATGCTGCATGAGGCGGTCTGCGATGACATGAAAGATCTGTCATCCGTTCATGTCTATGCCAGCGGCTCGCCTGCGATGATTTATGGCACACTCGACGCACTGGTCAGCGCCGGGATGGATGCTCATCAGATGCGCGCCGATGTGTTTGCTTATGCACCGCGCCCATAAAGCCTGACTAACGGCCATACAGCTGGATTGCAAATTGCTTCATCCGTTTAAAGCATATGGCGATGTCAAATCATCGCCGTATGGGCTTTGACAAGGCAGGCACTGGGTCTGCAGCAACAAAACCGCACCACGACACCCTGATGTCGCTCGCCCATGAGTGAGTCAGCAGGGCTCGGTAAAGACTGGCAGCCAAGCTGTCAGGGAGGCAAATGGAGAATCCAATCAACGAATTGGCCGCCGCTGTGCACGACGGTCTCGGCCTGACGTACCCGCCTGTTATTGATATGGGTCCGCAATTGACTCGCGAGCAACTGCTCGCATCCATGAAAGCCACCATGCTGCAGCACAAAGGCGGCCCGGTCTGGCTGTTCGCTTACGGATCACTGATCTGGCGCCCCGAATGCACCGCTGTCGAGCAACAGCGTGGGCGTGTGCATGGTTACCATCGCGGGCTTTATCTGTGGTCACACGAGCATCGCGGCACGCCAGAGGTGCCTGGGCTGGTATTCGGCCTGGACCGTGGCGGTTCGTGCACGGGTTTCGCCTACCGTCTGCCGGATGAATGCCTGGAAGAGTCGCTGCTGGCACTGTGGCAACGGGAAATGCCTTATCCCTCATATCGCCCACACTGGCTCAACTGCCGACTTGAAGATGGCAGACGTGTGCAAGCGTTGGGGTTTGTGCTGGAGCGGCATTTGCCGAGCTACGCAGGCAACCTGCCAGACAGCGTGCTGAGCCAGGTGCTGGCCAGCGCCAGCGGGCGGTACGGAACCACCCGCGAATACGTCGAACAGACGGCCCTGGCCCTGCGTAGCCACGCCATGCCAGACCTGAATCTGGAGGCGCGGCTCAAGCGCTGCTGGTCAGAAGCCGTCTGAGGTCAGGCTTCTGGTATCAGGCTTTGGTATCGCGTGATGTACTTGCGATCTGCTTGTGGCGCAACGTAGGTGCCAGAAACACCATCGCCAGGATACAAGCGCCGATCAGCAACACGAAGCCGCCGTCCCAGCCGAAGTGGTCCACGGTGTAACCCATCGCGGCACTGGCTGCGACCGAGCCACCCAGGTAACCGAACAGCCCTGTAAAGCCAGCTGCGGTACCAGCAGCCTTCTTCGGTGCCAGTTCCAGCGCCTGCAGACCGATCAGCATCACCGGGCCGTAGATCAGGAAGCCGATCGAGACCAGAGCGATCATATCGACCGTCGGGTTGCCTTCAGGGTTTAGCCAGTACACCAGCGTCGCGATGGTCACCAGAAACATGAACACCATGCCGGTCAGGCCACGGTTGCCCTTGAAGATCTTGTCCGACATCCAGCCGCACAGCAGCGTGCCCGGAATACCGGCCCACTCATACAGGAAGTAAGCCCACGAGGTCTTGTCGACCGTGAAATGTTTGGCTTCCTTCAGGTAAGTCGGTGCCCAGTCCAGCACGCCATAACGCAGCAGGTAGACAAACACGTTCGCCATCGCGATGTACCACAGGAATTTATTGCGCAGCACGTATTTGACGAAGATTTCCTTGGCGCTGAATTCGTCTTCGTGGCTGGCATCGTAGCCTTCCGGGTAATCGTTCTTGTAGTGCTCGATCGGCGGCAAGCCTACCGATTGCGGCGTGTCACGCATGGTTGCAAACGCAAACACGGCAACCAGCAAGGCAACGGCCGCCGGGACGTAGAATGCCGCGTGCCAGTCATTGGTCCAGCCCATGCCCAGCAGGAACAGTGGACCGATCAGGCCGCCACCGACGTTGTGCGCCACGTTCCACACCGACACCACACCGCCGCGTTCTTTCTGCGACCACCAGTGCACCATCGTCCGCCCGCTCGGCGGCCAGCCCATGCCTTGTGCCCAGCCATTGATGAACAGCAGCACGAACATGATCGTGACGCTGGACGTCGCCCACGGCGCAAAACCGAAGATGAACATGATCCCGGCCGACACCAGCAAACCGAACGGCAGGAAATAGCGCGGGTTGGAGCGGTCGGAGATGATCCCCATCAGGAATTTCGACAAGCCATACGCAATCGCAATAGCCGACATCGCCACGCCCAGCTGGCCGCGCGCGTAGCCCTCATCGATCAGGTAAGGCATCGCCAGCGAGAAGTTTTTACGCAGCAGGTAGTAACCGGCATAGCCGATAAAAATACCAGCGAAGATCTGCCAGCGCAGACGGCGATACGTGCTGTCGACCTTTTCTTCGGGAAGGGGTGCCTGGTGCCTGGCGGGGCGGAAAAACCCAAACATGGAGAAGCTCCTGGTTATTGTTTTTTTGCGAAAGTGAATATTACATTTTCATTACAGAAAAAAGCACTGCCTTTTGGCTGAAATACACCCCTAAACAGGCGGTCTCGCATGTTGTTTTACGAACGCACAGAAGGTTTAACGATTCAGCTGGTGAACAGGAGCGGTCCTACGGCCGTATAAGAAATCGTGTCCTTATATGTTTATAGAGGCCCCTTCTAGTATCGCGACATGGATGCCATGCGGGCAGTTACGTCGCGATGAGCAGGGGTTTTGATGAAGTGGATTGTGGTTATTCTGGTGGTTTCAATGGCGTTGATGGCGCTGCCGATTTACGCAGCAGAAGCGTTTCTGGTGCCGATGTACACGCCCCAGCCAGCGTTTCCCGTCGAACTGGTGAAAGCCCGCTACGCCGGAAAGGTGCGTGCTCAACTGGTGATCAAGTCCGACGGCTCAGTGCATGAAGCAAAGGCGTTTGAAAGTGGGCATCCGCTCATGACGTCGTCTGTGGAGCAAACGCTCAGGGAATGGCGCTATAAACCCTGGATCGGCACCGTCGGTGCGCCGCCGTTCACCAGCATTACCGTGCCGGTGATTTTTGGTTCCCACGGGTACCGACGTTTCAATACAGAGGTCAGTGTAGGGTTGGGCGACATTCGCTGCGGCTACCTCAATCACGAAGTGCAGTCCGTCCGGCAGGACTCCCCCGACGAATCATTGAGCAAAGTTGATGTGTTCTGGTACACCGGCCAAGTGCTGTTCAGCAGCCATGTTGCGCATCGCCATACAGAGCACGAGCGCAAGGCGTTGCTTGAGCAGTTGAGTGATTCGATCCCGATGATTGTCAGTCACTGTGAACACAACCCTGATCACCGCTACGGCGACTACCTGCCTGCATCGATCAAGGCGCTGTTGGTCGGGACGGCTGAGCCGGGCTTTTCCGTCGGGCTGACGCAGGAGGCTCGTTGAATGAGGCTCAAACTCCACGCGGCGTGGTTGCTGCTTAGTCTGGCCGGCGTCGCACACGGTCTGCCTTCCTATCTCGTCCCGCGTCATCTGCCTGATATTGAATACCCGCGCAGCCTGCGCCTTTCAGCAGTGACCGGCGTCGATGTCAGCGTACGGGTATTCATCAAGGCTAGCGGAGAAGTCCGGTTCCTTGAGGTTCTGAACACCACCAATCCAGCCATCAATGCTGCCGCCAAACACGTCGTCGAGCAGTGGCGCTTCGAGGCGTGGGAGCCTCCCGCTTCCCATCCCGAAGGCGAAAACGTGACCGTGACCTATCAGTTCGCTGAAGCGGTGCCTTCTCGTCCTCCGCTGAATGAAAACGCTGATCTCAGGAAGGTGATGTGCAGCCAGATCAATCGTGAGTCAAGGCAGAAAGACTCGCTTGGCACGCATGCGCCTTACGAGCTGGACGTGTTTCTCAGGACTGAGCGTTACCTGTCCAGCGGCCCCGTCGCACAACTGTTTCTGTCTCTGGACGAACGCGATGCCTTGGTGCGTGATTTGCTTCAGGCGGTGCCGACGGTAATCGCGAGTTGTCGGGATAATCCTGGGCGGCGATATGCGGACCATTTGCCGGAGCGTGTTCGGCAGTCATTTTAAAGGAAGCTGCTGGAACGTGACGCCAGTTCGGACGACGAAATCACGACCTGGCGTCTACGGCTGTCAGTTAGTCAAATACTTTCATTTTGCCCACGGCTTCAAAATGCTCAGCATTGGACACGCCTTGAGCACTCAGTGCGTTTGAGCATTCTGTAACCGCAAACTCAATGGCATTTTTGAGTGCGTTCAGGGCAACACCTATTTCCTTTATTGCCTCAGGCCCCAGCATCGCTTCCGCTGTACGTACTGATTCTGATGCCAGCCTTAGGGCCTCCTCGGCTTTTCCATGTGCAACTACGCGCGCTGCCTCTTCAATCTGGCGTTGTGCGAGTTGCAGTGCGGCCTCTCGGGCACGCTGCTGCGCGGCGTGTTCTTCTGCCATGCGCCGGGCAGCTTCTTCCGCCTGAATTCGCGCCCGAGCAGCATCTTCGGCTGCACGGCGTGCGGCTTCTTGAGCGACAAGCACGGCATGCTGGCGTTGCTGCTCTTTAAGCCTGCCGTGTAACGATTCGAGGCCTGCTTTGAACTCGTTTAGAAAGCGAATGCTCTGCAGATGAAAATCAGCATCGACCGTCATGGAGTATAAGTCGGTCTGGCCACCCCCCGGCAAGCTGCGTAACAAGGCTCTGTTTTCCATATCGACTTTCGCAGAGCGAACATCACCCCACATGAAATGTACGTTATCGATGTGCGCTTGCTGCAACGGTGCTCGCTTGCTGTTAATAAGATGAAAGGCTGTGTGTATGTATCGCTCGGTAATCCCTGTGTATTCAAGTCCGCTCAAGCTGCCAATGTGAGCGGCAAGTTCTGCCTGCAAAAAATTGGGTAGTTGTTGCAGGTGATGATTTAATTCTTCCATGGTTTAAATCCTTATAATCATCTTTGCTGAGGTGTAAGTAATTGGTATTGGTTGTAATAGATTCAGTGGGCTTTTTTGAATCCTGGCTTGCCGTTCTTGGCTCGCCATTTTTTGATGGTATTGAGGATGCCTTCAGGGCTATCCTCTTGATCGTTCTCAGGATAAAATATTACGTCAGTTTGTGCGGGGTGTTCTGTGATTTTTACAAAATGCTCAATTGAGCGATCCATATGCTTAATAAATTCTTCGCCACGAAGTTGGCTGTGTTCGGAGGAGAGCCCTTTCAGGAATTCTAGAAACTCTTCTTCGGTGTAATCTTCTATTCGGTCTTTAAAGATCATTTTTCTTGCTCCTGTGGTGATCAATATGTTGCTTTGGTGTCATGATAACTAGATTGTCGAAGTCGTATACTGCGCCTCCGTTTGCAACGTGGTTTTTATGATGGATTTCGAATTTCGTACGACCTCCGACTTGGTCGACCAATCTTGGATAAGGTGAGCCGCCATCACGCATTGCGTTAAGGTTATGCTGGGATAGCTGTTTGCTCAATTCGGAATCGTTAGCGATAGCGGTCCAAATTGCTTTCCTCAGAAGGTCAAAGTGAGCAAATCGTTTTCCGCGAAGTTGATCTGCGATATGTGAAGGAATTGAGGCGCCGTCCGCCCTCGTTTTTTCACCCAACCAAATCCCGACTATTGACTCCCCATACCCGCTCGCTACCCCAGGAATCGACCTCGGGTCCTTGAATAGCAGATAGGTGTCTGGCAGCCCTGAGTCAATCGGCGATACGAGAATGTAGTCATCAGGATCGTTTCGATCGATTGCCGGGTACGTCTCCAGCTCGGGAGCGACCGGAGACACGGTGCTGCCTGGATCAGCAGGCAGCGCTGGTGGATTCACGGGCGAGACAGTCGAGCTGTCAGCCGGTCGTGCTATTGGGGTCCAGATCAGTGCCGGTGTGGATTCACCATCTCGGATAAATTCATAGGTGTTGTTCTGGGCGTTGTAGGTGAATGTTCGTACACGAACCTTCGTGCCGAGTTTTACTCCATCGGTTGCCGTCCACTGCGCGAGCGTGCGTTCACCATTGATGGATTCGACCAGTCGATGAGGTACATCAATGGCACCGCCCACACTGGCGACGTAAGCCAGGTCCAGTGTTTCAGGCAAATTGAGCTGTGAAAGGGGCGTACCGACTACGGGCGAGGGTCGCTCGGCATCGCCCAGGGTCGGCGCATAAGCGGCTAGCGCGAGACCTGCATTGCGTGTGAATGCCTTTGAAGCGATTCGAACAAAATATTCCTTCGCCAGCTGGGCCGCCCTTGTCTGTACCGTATCGATCCCTGCAGTGGTTGCCGACAGCGCGGGAGGTGCTACGGCCTTCCAGAGAGTGTTGGCCTGTTTCGCAGAAACGGATTCCTCTATCTCTTTGGCCGTTCTGAAGGTGTACGATAACTCGGCATGCTGTGTGGAGAGTTGGGTAGATCGTTCTTCGAGTAATGCGATGGCTTGTGAAAGCAGCTGCGACTGTTGGGTCTGCGTATAGGCGTCTATCCAGCGTCGATGAAGCTGATGTGAAAGATTTGCATCACCGTTGCTATGGGTTTCAAGAAAATGTTTGTACTGGCCTGAATCTGGATTGCCTACGCCTGTACCACTTGCAGTAAGTGCATTATTTATTGCGTTTCGATCAGCGCTCTTCATGGCGATCAAGTAGTTGATCTGCGCTTTCTCTTGAAGGATGAGATCGAGTGCCTGCTGCCCGGTATGTGGAGCCCGTTGCGAATCAACCAGGCCAACTTCCTGCGCTATCGACTCGGATAAGCTCGCAGACTTCGTTGTGTAGTGTCGTGCTATATCCTGACTTTCAATTCGAAAAGAATCGGTCAGCAAGTTGATAGTGTGTCGGTATACTTGTTCTTTCTCGGCTTGGGCACGTGCAACAGCTTCTGCATGGGCTCTCGCTGTTTCTTCGGCTTTTACTCGTTCTTCACGTTCATGTTGCGCCCTTGCCAGGCTCTGCGCATGTTCCTGAGCTTGCCGCTCGGCCTGTGCGATGGCTTCGGCCTCAGCTATTGCTCGGGCAGCCTGCTGTGCGCGGGCATGCAATCGCCTGCGTCGTCTCTTACGGCTAGAGGAACCCGTATTGGTGAAACTGCTCCCGAAAAAGCCCGTATTCTGCGGTTTTGATGAGCTGCCGTGACTAATGTTTACAGTCCCGGTGGATGTGTCCTTTAATAAGTTGGTTTGTCTTTTGTTTCTGATAGCCATACAGTTCTCCTTTCTGTATGGCTATGTTGTTTGGTTTTTCATGCACTCCCGATGTATATAGATATTTTAAATTTGGTTTTTCACGCTTATCACCACCTTCCCCACAGCCCGCCTTCCCCCCAACAAATCAATCGCCTCGCCGCCCCGCTCCAGCGGATACACCTCCGACACAAGCGGCTTCAACTTCCCTTCCTCAAACCACGCAAACAGCTGCTTGAAGTTCGCGGCGTTATCCTGCGGTTGACGCTGTGCAAAGGAACCCCAGAACACCCCCACAACCGAAGCGCCTTTGAGCAAGGCCAGGTTGACCGGCAGTTCGGGGATGCGGCCGCTGGCGAAGCCGACGACCAGCAAGCGGCCGTTCCAGGCGATGGCGCGGATGGCCTGGTCGAAGAGGTCGCCGCCGACCGGGTCGTAGATCACATCGGCGCCGTTGCCGTTGGTGAGGCGTTTGATCTCGTCCTTGAGGTTGGTTTCGGTGTAGTTGATGAGTTCGTCGGCGCCCGCGCTTCTGGCGGTCTCGAGTTTTTCAGCGGTGCTGGCGGCGGCGATGACGCGGGCGCCCAGCGCTTTGCCGATCTCTACGGCCGCCAGACCAACACCGCCCGAGGCACCGAGCACCAGCAGGGTTTCGCCGGGTTGCAGGTTGGCGCGCTGCTTGAGGGCGTGCATGGACGTGCCGTAGGTCATGCTGAAAGCGGCAGCAGTGGTGAAGTCCATTTTTTCGGGGACGGGCAGGACGTTGTAATTCGGGACGGCGACCTGTTCGGCAAAGCTGCCCCAGCCGGTGAGGGCCATGACGCGGTCGCCGGGCTTGAGGTGGGTGACTTTTTCGCCGACCGCCGAGATAACCCCTGCAGCTTCGCCGCCCGGTGAAAACGGAAAGGGCGGTTTGAACTGGTATTTGCCTTCAATGATCAGGGTGTCGGGAAAGTTGACCCCGGCGGCATGAACGTCGAGCAGGATTTCGTTCTTTTTGATGATGGGCTCTGGCACTTCTTCGAGCACGAGCGTGTTGGCGGGACCAAAGGCTTTGCACAGCAGGGCTTTCATCGGGCTATTCCTTTTCCATTGATGGCCGATAAAGTCAGTTAAGCGGGTTTCGAGGTCAATGAGCATGACCCGTCCTGATAACTGCACATAAGCTGTAAGCTACGTGGCAAACCGTATTAAGGAGTGGACCGTGAAAGCGTGGATCGTGATGTTGCTGGCCTTGTCGCTGCCCGCACTGGCGCAAGCTGAAGAAGCCAAGGAAGAAGGTCCGCCGAAGGCGGCGTATGTTTCGCTGACGCCACCGTTTGTGGGCAATTACGCTCTGGATGGCGGCCCGAAACTACGGGTATACAAGGCAGATATCGCGTTGCGTGTGACCGGCGCTGATGCCGAAGCCGCCGTGAAGCGCAACGATGCGCTGATCCGCAACCAACTGGCGGCCTTGTTCACGCAGCAGACCGTCGACAGCATGAGCAGCGCCGAGGCGAAGGAAGCGATTCGTCAGGAAGCGCTCAAGCAGGTTCAGCGCGTCATGAACGATGAAGAAGGCAAGCCGGTTGTTGAAGACTTGCTCTTCAACAACTTCATCGTTCAGTAACGAGCGTTCAACGCAGCGCCAGGATGGCTGACCATTGGTCAGCCGTGACCGGCATTACCGAGAGCCGGCTGCCTTTCTGAACCAGAGGCAGTTGCTCCAGAGCAGTTTGCTGTTTCAGGCAGGCCAGTTCCAGCACCTTCGGAAAGCACTCCACAAACGCGACATCAATGGCACTCCAGGGGTTTTTATCCTCGGTGGCCTTGGCGTCATGATAGTGGCTCTTTGGGTCGAGAGCAGTCGGGTCGGCGTAGGCAGCTTTGCTGATTCTGGCGATACCTGCGATGCCGGGTTGAGGGCAACTGGAGTGGTAGAAGAAGAACTCGTCACCCACAGCCATGGCTCTGAGAAAGTTGCGGGCCTGATAGTTGCGAACGCCGTCCCAGCGGGCCTCGCTCACGCGTTGCAGGTCGCTGATCGAGAACTCATCCGGCTCGGACTTCATCAGCCAGTAGGCCATTACTCATACTCCACATACAAAAGTTCAGGGCAGTTTGATGACAAACCGACAGTCGGTTTGCGCCACTATTTGCGTACTGGTTCACGTTACCGCAAAATGCCGGCCTTTAAAGCTCCACGCTGCTGCACGGCTCACACAAAACCGATGCTGACATCGTATTGATTTGCCGAAGGAGGGCAGTCAATGAAACGCAAGCCAGATTTACTATGGATTTTGGTCATTTTGTTTGGCTTGGGTGTCGTGACAACGGGTTATGCACAGAGCCTGTGGTCCAGCAAGGTCGATGCACCGGTCGAGATCACTCAGCAACAGCAAAAAGTGCCCGGCAGGCACTGATCCATCCACTCTGCCACGTTACTCCCGCCACACCAGTGCTCTGATCACGGATGCTCGCGTAATGCGACTTCAACGATCAGAGCGTCTGCGCCAGATACCAGCGCGTGTCCGACACTGTAGCGTCAAGCGGCACATCCCAACTGGCTTGCGCCAATCGATCGACCTTCTGACATTCATGAGCCAGACCTAACAGCACCGGCGTATGCCATGTATTTCTGCGTGCGCGATAGGCCAGGCTGCGGTCGTAAAAGCCTCCGCCCATGCCGAGGCGCCCACCCTCGTCGTCGAAACCGACCAGCGGCATCAGAATCAGGTCGAGTGCCCAGATGCGGCGCTGCTTCGCCCGGTTTATACGGGGCTCAGGGATTCGAAAACGATTGGGAATGAATCTTTCGCCCGGACGCACGCGCTGAAACACCATGCGCGTGCGCGGCCATGCGTTGAGTACGGGCAGGTACGTTGCTTTGCCGCGACGCTGGGCCTCGCGCAACAACAGGCGTGGGTCGATTTCGCCGTCCATCGGCAAGTACAGCGAAACATGCTTCGCGCGCCGGAACAGTGGGTGTTGCGCCAGTTGTTGATACAGACCGCGAGCTGCCTTGCGTTGCTGCACGGGGCTCAGCGACCGGCGCGCCTGACGAAGCTGGCGACGCAGTTGCGGACGCGTAAGCGCTTGGGCG
Source organism: Pseudomonas californiensis (assembly GCF_021147775.1). Taxonomy (GTDB): domain Bacteria; phylum Pseudomonadota; class Gammaproteobacteria; order Pseudomonadales; family Pseudomonadaceae; genus Aquipseudomonas; species Aquipseudomonas californiensis. The sequence goes on along the minus strand of NZ_JAGTPK010000001.1, from coordinate 63,456 downwards.
CTGATCATGAGCAGGAGGTCATGCAGGCTGATCCGTGAGGTTGAAACCGGTGCGGGATCGACATTGCCAGACAGCTGGGGCTGGCAATGGATTGAATATGGACTCCCCGACGAACCGCTGTCGGTTTAGCCCTTGAACCCGAAAGTTCAAGGTGGAGATTGCAGGAGGTTTTAAGGCTTTCCGTCGAGCGGACATGCACACCAACCCCAACGTGCAACCCCCGTGGTTGTGCGTATCGGCTCAGGGACATGACCGACTGGCAAGCACTCCAGGGAGCGGTGCAAGTATACAGAAATGCCCCGAAATAATCAGCCCCGAGTTGAATCAGGTGTGCCGGGCGTGTCTGTAGCCAGCACCAGATCGACCTTGTCGAGCAGGTCGCGGACCTGTTCACGCGTCGAGCCGCTGGCCTGCACGTCAGGCAAATCCTGCTTGTGCAACAGATCGTGGGTGATGTTCAAGGCCGCCATGACGGCGATACGGTCGGCGCCGATGACTTTGCCGCTGCTGCGGATTTCGCGCATCTTGCCGTCCAGGTAACGCGCTGCGCTGACCAGGTTGGTGCGCTCTTCCTGAGGGCAGATGATGGAGTATTCCTTGTCGAGGATTTGAACGGTCACGCTGTTGCCATTACTCATGAGTCTTGCTCCAAGGCCTTGAGGCGCGAAATCATTGACTCGACCTTCTGCCGGGCGATTTCGTTCTTTTCAATGAGGTGAGCGCGTTCCTCGCGCCATGACTTTTCCTGAGCTAATAGGAGTGCGTTTTGGGCTTTAAGTTGCTCAGCAAACTTGAGGAGCAACTCCACACGTTTCATCAGCGCTTGCAGGTCGGTGTCTTCCATTGTTTTCCACTGAGTACTTTCTGATGAATGGCAGGGGAGCGACGCACTTGCTCAAGCTCGAACCGCCGTATTGATGATCTTGTTGCGCGGATAGTCTAGGATACAAGGCCTTCATTCTAGACATTGCGCCGTTTGGCGACTAGCTACCCATGCCCATTCAGAATTCTCCGTACAAAGCATTCGCCACCCTGCTCAACGGCAGTGGCCACCAGGTATCTCCCGCCGAGCTGCATGGCCTGTTGTTGGGCCGCAGTTGCGCAGGTGCCGGTTTCGATAATGAAGCCTGGTTTGCCGATGCCTCCGTGCTGCTGGAAACCGAGCCTGAAGACAACGTTCGCCAGGCACTGATCGGCTTGCAGGAGATGGTCAAGGGCGAGCTCACCAGCGACGACATGACCGTCGTGCTGTTGTTACCGGGCGACGACGAGCCATTGGCCGAACGTGCCGCGGCACTGGGGCAATGGTGTCAGGGCTTTCTGTCAGGCTTCGGTCTGGCGGCGGGCGACAAGGTACTGAGCATCGAGGCGACCGAGGTCCTGCAGGATCTGGCAGCCATCGCACAGGTCCAGGATGCGCTGGAAGAGTCCGAAGACGGCGAAACCGACTACATGGAAGTCATGGAGTACCTGCGTGTTGCCCCGCTGTTGCTGTTCACCGAATGCAACAAGCCTGAAGTACCGCAGCCCAAGCCTTCGCTGCACTGATCGCCCATCATCGCGATACCGGTCAGGGCTGAAATAGCCAGGCCGGTACGCTCCATCAGGACTCCCGTTGCCAATGATGTCCATACCGAAGTCCGAATATGCCCGTCGACGCAAGGCGCTGATGGCGCAGATGGAGCCCAACAGCATCGCCATTCTGCCGGCGGCGGCTGTGGCGATCCGCAATCGTGATGTCGAGCACGTCTACCGTCAGGACAGCGACTTCCAGTACCTGAGTGGCTTTCCAGAGCCCGAAGCGGTGGTGGTGTTGATTCCGGGACGCGAATACGGCGAGTACGTATTGTTCTGCCGTGAACGCAACCCGGAGCGTGAGCTGTGGGATGGGCTGCGTGCCGGTCAGGAAGGGGCGATCCGGGATTTCGGTGCGAACGATGCATTCCCGATCAATGACATCGACGACATCCTGCCGGGGTTGATCGAGGGTCGTGACCGGGTTTATTCGGCGATGGGCAGCAATCCTGAATTCGATCGGCATCTGATGGAATGGATCAACGTGATCCGTTCCAAGGCGCATCTGGGCGCACAGCCGCCCAATGAATTCGTGGCACTGGATCACCTGCTGCATGACATGCGGCTGTATAAATCGGCTGCGGAGATCAAGGTCATGCGCGGTGCGGCGGAGATTTCTGCGCGCGCCCATGTGCGAGCCATGCAGGCATGCCGTGCAGGTCTGCACGAATTCAGCCTGGAAGCCGAACTGGATTACGAGTTCCGCAAGGGCGGCGCAAAGATGCCCGCCTATGGCTCCATCGTCGCCTCGGGTCGCAACGCCTGCATCCTGCATTACCAGCAGAACGACGCGACCCTCAAGGAGGGCGATCTGGTACTGATCGATGCTGGTTGCGAGATCGACTGCTACGCCAGCGATATCACACGCACATTTCCGGTCAGCGGGACATTTTCACCCGAGCAGAAAGCCATCTATGAGCTGGTGCTCAAGTCCCAGCAGGCAGCGTTTGACGCCATCGGCCCGGGCAAGCATTGGAACCAGGCCCATGAAGCCACGGTCCAGGTTATTACTGCGGGCCTTGTTGAACTGGGCCTGTTGCAGGGTGATGTCGACACGTTGATCGAGCAGGAAGCGTTCAAGGCGTTCTACATGCACCGCGCCGGACACTGGCTGGGCATGGATGTGCACGATGTCGGCGAATACAAGGTTGGCGGCGAATGGCGAGTACTGGAAGTCGGTATGGCGCTGACCGTCGAGCCGGGGGTTTATGTGGCCCCCGACAATCAGAATGTCGCAAAGAAATGGCGAGGTATTGGCGTGCGAATCGAGGATGACGTAGTTGTAACCAGGCAGGGCTGTGAAATCCTGTCCGGCGGTGTGCCCAAAACCGTTGCCGAGATCGAGGCCCTGATGGCCGCAGCAAAGGCACAGGCCGCATGAGCCGTTTCAATATCGCAATCGTCGGTGGCGGATTGGTCGGCGCCAGCCTTGCGCTCGCGTTGCAGGCTGGTGCCAAGGCGCGCGGTTGGAAAATTGTGCTGATCGAGCCTTTCGCGCCAGGTGAAATCTACCAGCCAAGTTACGATGCCCGCTCCTCGGCATTGTCGTTCGGTGCACGGCGCATTTACGAACATCTTGGTGCCTGGCAGCAGATTGCCCGGCGTGCCGAACCCATTTTGCAGATTCAGGTGTCAGACCGTGGTCGCTTCGGCGCGACTCGCTTGTCGGCCATCGAAGAGGGCGTTCCGGCGCTCGGTTACGTGGTCGAGAATGCGTGGCTCGGCCAGAGCCTGTGGGCAGCGCTGGACCGTGACGTCGTCAGTTGGCGCGTGCCGGCTGAGGTGAAGAAGATGCAGCCGTTGAGTGACGGTTATCGCCTGACCCTGGCCGATGAAACCGAACTGGAATGCGATCTGGCAGTACTTGCCGATGGTGGACGCTCAAGCCTGCGTGAACAGCTGGGCATTGGTGTGCGCCAGCAGCCTTATGACCAGAGCGCGCTGATCGCCAACATCACACCCGGCGAAGCGCATTGTGGGCAGGCCTTCGAGCGCTTCACCGATGATGGGCCGATGGCGTTGCTGCCACTACCGGAAAACCGCTGTGCGCTGGTCTGGACCCGACAGGGCAATGACACCCAGCGTCTTGCTGAACTGGATGACCGCAGCTTCCTTGAAGAGCTGCAGGGGGTGTTTGGCTACCGTCTGGGCACCCTTCGCCAGGTGGGCGCGCGGCACGTTTATCCGCTGGCGCTGGTTGAGGCCGAGGAACAGGTACGTTCGCACCTGGTGATTCTGGGTAACGCCGCGCATAGCCTCCACCCGATTGCCGGGCAGGGCTTCAACCTGTCTCTGCGTGATGCGGATGCGCTGGCGGAAACGTTGCTCGAAAGCGATGCTCCGCTGGGCGATCTGGCAACGTTGCTGGCCTATCGTGAGCGCCAGCGTCTGGACCAGCAGTTGACTGTGGGTTTCTCGGACAAGGTGACGCGCCTGTTCGGCAGTACTCAATCAGCCGTGACCACCGGGCGTAACCTGGGCCTGCTGGGACTTGATCTGTTACCGGCCGCCAAGCGCTGGTTTGCACGTCAGGCCATGGGCCTGGGGACTCGGTCCGATGTATGAGCCGCGGATTCTGACAATATGGCTTCGACCACAAGCGAGAACAGTGTGAGCATGGAAACGCGTGCAGATGTGCTGATTGTCGGTGCCGGAATGGTCGGCAGCGCCCTGGCTCTGGCCCTGCAAGGCAGCGGCCTGGATGTACTGGTGGTTGACGGTGGCCCGCTGAGCGTGAAGCCATTCGATGCCCAATCGACTTTCGAGCCGCGCGTCAGTGCCCTGTCGGCAGCCAGCCAGCGCATCCTGCAACGCCTTGGCGTGTGGGAGGGCATCGCCACCCGTCGTGTCAGCCCTTACGGGCACATGCAGGTCTGGGACGGCAGCGGCACCGGGCAGATTCACTTTTCAGCCTCCAGCGTGCACGCTGATGTGCTGGGCCATATTGTCGAAAATCGCGTCGTTCAGGACGCGTTGCTCGATCGCCTGCACGACAGCGATATCGGCTTGCTGGCCAACGCACGCCTCGAGCAAATGCGTCATTCCGGTGATGATTGGCTGCTGACGCTGGCTGACGGGCGTCAACTGCGCGCCCCTTTGGTCGTTGCCGCTGATGGCGCCAACTCCGCCGTCCGCCGCCTGACGGGCACGCCAACCCGCGAATGGGATTACCTGCACCACGCCATCGTCACCAGCGTGCGGACAACTGTCTCGCACAAGAAAACCGCCTGGCAGCGCTTTACGGATGACGGCCCGCTGGCCTTTCTGCCACTGGAGCGTGAAGGCGAGCACTGGTCATCTATCGTCTGGTCGGTGACGCCCACTGAAGCCGAGCGCCTGATGGCGCTTGAGGACGGGCTGTTCTGCCGTGAGCTGGAACAGGCATTCGAGGGTCGACTGGGCCAGGTGCTGGCCGCCGACGCTCGTCTGTGCGTGCCGCTGCGCCAGCGCCATGCCAAGCGTTACGTTGCCAAGGGCCTCGCGTTGATCGGCGATGCTGCGCACACCATCCACCCGCTGGCCGGGCAGGGCGTCAATCTGGGCTTTCTGGACGCCGCCGTGCTGGCAGAAGTGCTGACCCATGCCGCAGGACGAGGCGAGCTATTGTCGGACGTGCGCGTGCTCGGTCGCTACGAGCGACGCCGTATGCCGCACAACCTGGCCCTGATGGCCGCCATGGAAGGGTTCGAGCGTCTATTTCAGGCCAATCCGCTGCCGTTGCGGTGGCTGCGCAACACTGGCTTGAAAATGATCAATCAAATACCCGAAGCCAAAGCGCTGTTCGTTCGGGAGGCACTTGGTTTATCAGGCGATCTGCCGGAACTGGCACGGCTCTGAGCAGGCTCTGATAGCCACTTTCGCAGGCAGGCCAGTTGATCGGCTTGCCTCGTGTGGCTGGGCTGATGAGGGTTTCAGCACGCTCTGCAACATTCAGTAACGCCTCCAGCGCCTCTTCGATTGAGATAGCAAATGGGATTCACTACCATTTCGCCTCATTTGCAAACGCGAGATACCTCCATGCAGGCAAGCAAGCGTCTTCTGGCTGCTTTGACACTGACTTTTCTCGGCACCGCAGCGCAGGCCGCTGACGAAGTGGTGGTGTACTCTTCCCGAATCGATGAGCTGATCAAGCCCGTCTTCGATGCCTACACTGCAAAGACCGGCGTCAAGATCAAGTTCATCACCGACAAGGAAGCGCCGCTGATGCAGCGCATCAAGGCCGAGGGCAAGAACGCGACCGCCGACCTTCTGCTGACCGTTGATGCCGGCAACCTCTGGCAAGCCGAGCAGATGGGGATTCTGCAGCCCTTCACGTCACCGGTCATTGAAGCCAATATTCCTCCGCAGTACCGCTCGTCTACCCGGGGCTGGACGGGGCTGAGCCTGCGTGCGCGGACCATCGCCTACTCGACGGATCGCGTCAAACCCGTCGAGCTGACGACTTACGAGGCGCTGGCTGACAAAAATTGGGAAGGACGCCTTTGCCTGCGCACGGCCAAGAAAGTCTATAACCAGTCGCTCACTGCCACACTGATCGAAACCCACGGCGCAGAAGCGTCCGAGAAAATCCTCAAGGGCTGGGTAAACAACCTGTCCACCGATGTGTTTTCCGACGACATCGCCGTGCTTGAAGCTATCAACGCCGGGCAGTGCGACGTAGGTATCGTGAACAGCTACTACTACGGTCGCCTGCACAAGGAAAAACCGGATCTGGCGGTGAAGCTGTTCTGGCCAAACCAGTCTGATCGTGGTGTGCACGTCAATCTGTCCGGTATAGGCCTGACCCAATACGCCCCGCACCCTGAAGCGGCCAAGGCGCTGGTCGAGTGGATGACCGGTCCTGATGCGCAGAAGATCTTCTCCAGCGTCAATCAGGAATTCCCGGCCAACCCGAAAGTTGCTCCGTCAGAAGAAGTCGCGAGCTGGGGCGCATTCAAGGCCGATACCATTCCAGTGGAAGTGGCGGGCAAGCGCCAGGCCGAAGCGATTCGCATGATGGATCGTGCAGGCTGGAATTGATCCGGGCCAGTACAGCCAGTAGACACGCATCGCCTGGCAGCCAACCTTCGCAAGCAAGCTCGCTCCACGAGGTATCGCAGGAGTCAGCTTGCTGAGGCTCCCATGATCTGAGGTGAATCCGAGTCAGCTTGCTGGCGAAGAGGCCGGTACATCCACAGAGGATACATCGCTTCACAGCCAGCCTTTGCGCAGCCACTGGACGGGCTTCAGCGTATAAACTCTTCCCGCCCTCATCAGACATTAAGAGATTCTCTTGGCACATCCTGTCCAACGCCGCTGGTACTTCCTGGTTTTCGCCATTGCTGCGTTGGTATTGTTGCCACTGAGCGTTCTGCTGCTTTCGTGGGAGACCATTGATCATCAGATCTGGTCTCACCTGCTCGAAACCCAAATGACCCGCCTGCTGAGCAATACACTGATTCTGGTAGTCGGTGTCGGTGTTGGCGTTACGCTGCTGGGGGTGAGTCTGGCCTGGCTGACCAGCTTGTGTGAGTTCCCCGGTCGGCGCTGGCTGGATTGGGCATTGATGCTGCCCTTCGCGATCCCGGCGTACGTGCTGGCCTTTGTCTTCGTCGGGCTGCTGGACTTCTCCGGTCCGGTGCAAACCCTGATGCGTGAATGGTTCGGCAACGGCATGCGCCTGCCGCGTGTGCGATCCACGGGCGGCGTGATCATTGTGCTGGTGCTGGTCTTCTACCCCTACGTTTACCTGTTGGCCCGTAACGCGTTCCTCGCGCAAGGCAAAGGCCTGATGGAAGCGGCACGCGTGCTGGGGCAAACGCCTCTGCAAGCCTTCTGGCGAGTAGCGCTGCCCATGGCGCGGCCCGCCATTGGCGCCGGTGTGGCGCTGGCCTTGATGGAAACGCTGGCGGATTTCGGCGCCGTGTCAGTGTTCAACTTCGATACCTTCACCACGGCCATCTACAAGACCTGGTACGGGTTCTTCAGCCTCTCCAGCGCAGCACAACTGGCAAGCCTGTTATTGCTCGCTGTGCTGATCCTGCTGTACGGCGAACGCCGTGCCCGCGGTGCAAGCCGTCCGACCAACGAGCGCCCACGCGGCAGTGCGCTTTACCACCTGCGCGGCATCAAGGCGCTTGCAGCCACGATGTGGTGTGGCCTGGTGTTTCTCTGCGCATTTGTAGTCCCGATCCTGCAACTGGTTGTCTGGGTCTGGCAGCGCGGACGGTTCGACCTGGACGAACGCTACACCGGCCTGATTCTGCATACCCTTTATCTCGGCGGCATGGCAGCGATGATCACTGTCAGCGTGGCGTTGATTCTGGCGTTCGCTCGCCGCATGGCACCGACGCCTGCGATCCGCTCCGGCGTCAGCCTCGCCAACCTCGGCTACGCGTTGCCGGGTTCGGTGCTGGCGGTGTCGATCATGCTGGCGTTCAGTTATCTGGACCGTGAATGGGTAATTCCGCTGTCCGGCTGGCTGGGTGGCGCGGGCAAGCCGTTGCTGCTGGGCAGTCTGTCCGCACTGCTGCTGGCTTATCTGGTGCGCTTCATCGCCGTAGCGTTCGGGCCGCTGGAAAACAGCCTGTCGCGCATTCGCCCCTCACTGCCAGAGGCGGCTCGCAGTCTGGGTGTCAGCGGGCCTAAGTTGTTTCTCAACGTGTATCTCCCGCTGCTGGTTCCGGGCGCCCTGAGCGCCGCGCTATTGGTGTTCGTGGATGTGCTCAAGGAAATGCCTGCCACGCTGCTGATGCGCCCATTTGGCTGGGATACGCTGGCTGTGCGCATTTTCGAAATGACCAGTGAAGGGGAATGGGCGCGAGCTGCTTTGCCTGCATTGACCCTCGTACTTGTAGGATTACTGCCTGTCATTGGGCTGATTCGGCGTTCAGCCCGGCAGATTGGCTAGGTGCGGGGCTCTCACCTTGCGGCTACAATGCGCCGCAATTGGTGCGGTCTGTCAGATCATTCGTCCAGCTGTCATGTGCTTCAAACCCCGGTTTATTGGGGGCTTGCCGTGATGTCCCTGCGCGCACCTTCGCCACGCCCGGAAGGAGAAACCCATGGGACAGCGCACCCCCCTGTATGACCTGCACCTCGCCCTGGGTGCGAAAATGGTCGACTTCAGTGGCTGGGACATGCCGTTGCATTACGGATCGCAGGTCGAGGAGCACCACCAGGTGCGCCGCGATTGTGGAGTCTTCGATGTCTCCCACATGAACGTGATCGATGTGGTTGGCAGTCAGGCCAAGAGCTGGCTGCGTTACCTGCTGGCAAACGATGTCGACCGCCTCAAAACCCCGGGCCGTGCGCTGTACAGCGCCATGCTCGATACCCAGGGCCGAATCATCGACGACATGATCGTCTACCTCACCAGCAGCGGCTATCGGCTGGTGGTCAACGCGGCGACCGGCACCAAGGACCTCGCCTGGATGCAGTCCCAACTGGCTGGCTTCGACGTGCAATTGATCGAGCGCAGCGAAATGGCCATGCTGGCAATTCAAGGGCCCAAGGCCAGAAGCAAGATAGCTGAGCTGGTCAGCAACGACCGTGCCGAGCTCATACGCCAGCTCAAGCCGTTTGAAGGCCTGGACAACGCCGACTGGTTTATTGCACGCACCGGCTACACCGGCGAGGACGGTCTGGAGATCATGCTGCCTGCCGAACAGGCACCAGGCTTTTTCAACGATCTGGTCGGCGCAGGTATTTCGCCAATCGGTCTGGGGGCCCGCGATACGTTGCGACTGGAAGCAGGCATGAATCTGTATGGCCAGGACATTGGCGAACAGGTAACGCCGCTGGTCTCCAATATGGCCTGGAGCATTGCGTGGGAACCCGTAGAGCGCGATTTTATCGGTCGTGAAGCGCTTCAGGGCGAAAAATCCGAAGGCGTTGCCTCGAAACTGGTCGGGCTGGTGCTTGAAGAGCGCGGCGTACTGCGGGCTCATCAAGTGGTACGGGTCGCAGAAATTGGCGAAGGAGAGATCACCAGTGGTAGCTTCTCTCCTACGCTGAGCAAGTCAATCGCTCTGGCGCGCGTTCCAATGGCAACAGCCGACCGGGCAGAGGTTGAAATCCGTGGCAAGTGGTACCCGGTGCGGGTGGTACAACCCGCGTTTGTGCGTCACGGCAAGACCCTGATCTAACTTAATCCGGCGGGTTTTCCGCTGACCCGATGTTGAGGATGACTAAATGAGCAATATTCCCGCCGAACTGCGTTTCGCCGAAAGCCATGAATGGGCACGTCTGGAATCGGATGGCACAGTAACCGTCGGCATCTCGGATCATGCGCAAGAAGCACTGGGCGACGTGGTATTCGTTGAGCTGCCGGAAATCGGCAAAGTGTTCGCAGCCGGTGATGCCGCTGGCGTCGTCGAGTCGGTCAAGGCTGCCTCTGACATCTACTCGCCCGTTGCGGGCGAAGTGTTTGCTGTCAATGAAGCACTGGGTGACGCGCCTGAAACGCTCAACAGCGAGCCTTACAGCGCGTGGATCTTCAAGCTCAAGGCAAGCAATGCAGATAGCGATGTGGCAAAACTGCTGGACGCTGCCGGTTACAAAAGCGCCATCGGCGAATAACCGACAGGCAAAAAAATGCCGCTCAATCGAGCGGCATTTTTTATGAGCGTGACTTATTGGTTTTCTGCGACCAGGTTCTTGTCCAGGATCGCGTTCGCCAACTCCATGTCAGAGGCTTTCAAACTTGGGTTGTCATTGCGCACTTGCTGGATGGCCGCGTCAAGGAATGGCCCACGAATGTCACCGTTACTGGCGACGAAACTGCTGGCGTCATCCTGCGCTGCGACGATCAGTTTGTGGTCCTTGAAAGTCAGATAGGTCGAGCCGGTGGTGGCACCCGAGGAAATCACGTTACGCCAGAAACTGTCAGCCATCGCTGAACCAACTGGGAGAGACAGCAAGGCTAACGTGGCTACAGCGAACTTGAGACGCATGGTGAGGTACTCCAACTGTGGTTGTTCTGAGGGGTTGGATAGCCAGAGTCGCTAACTAGTTCAATTCAATCTGTACCGCTGTGTTCACTTAAGCCGCCGTACCCTCGACAAGGGTGCTGTTTCTGCACCCAAAGCTCGATGCGAGGTTACGTGCAGCCGTGTTCAGCGCTGCTCACTCTGTGGCGTCACGCGCAGCACTTCTTCCAGTGTAGTCAGCCCTGCCGAGACTTTTTGAGCACCCGACAGCCGCAAGCTGCGCATGCCTTCCTTGAACGCCTGTCTTCGCATGGCCGTCAGATCCAGATCTGAGCTGATCAACGCTTTGACACTGTCAGTCATCATCATGATTTCATACACCCCCGCACGGCCTCGATAGCCGGTTTCGCGACACTCCACGCACCCTACCGCCTGATGTGCGCCGGACGGAACAGGGGCCTGCCATGGTCGGGTCAGGGTCTGCCAGTCGGTCTCATTCAGCGTGATCGGGGCCTTGCAGTGCGGACACAGAGTCCGCACGAGGCGCTGCGCCATGACGCCGAGAATCGTCGCCTTGAGCAGATAATGCGGCACGCCCAGTTCAAGCATCCGGCTGATGGCACTGGGCGCGTCGTTGGTGTGCAGCGTCGAAAGCACCAAGTGACCGGTCAATGCCGCCTGGATAGCCATCTCGGCTGTCTCCAGATCACGGATTTCTCCGATCATGATGATGTCCGGGTCCTGACGCATCAGGGCGCGTACACCGCTGGCGAAGGTCAGGTCGATATTGTGCTGCACCTGCATCTGGTTGAAGGCAGGCTCGACCATTTCGATAGGGTCTTCGATGGTGCAGAGATTGACCTCTGACGTCGCCAGCTTTTTCAGAGTTGTGTAAAGAGACGTGGTTTTGCCTGACCCGGTTGGACCGGTCACCAGAATTATTCCATTCGGTTGCCGGGTCATTTCCTGCCAGCGGCGCAGATCATCAGTGGAAAAGCCCAACTGATCGAAATCCTTGAGCAGCACCTCGGGGTCGAAAATCCGCATGACCAGTTTTTCGCCGAAGGCCGTGGGCAGTGTCGACAGACGCAGCTCCACTTCGCCGCCTTCGGGCGTGGTGGTCTTGACCCTGCCGTCCTGTGGCTTGCGCTTTTCAGCCACGTTCATGCGGCCAAGGCTCTTGAGGCGACTGACAATCGCCATCACCACCTGCGCCGGAAATTGATAAACGTTGTGCAGCACGCCATCGATACGAAAGCGAACCGTACCCTGTTCACGGCGAGGTTCGATGTGAATGTCACTGGCGCGCTGCTGGAAGGCGTACTGGAACAGCCAGTCGACGATATTGACGATATGAGCATCATTGGCGTCTGGCTCCTGGTCACTGGCGCCGAGCTTGAGCAACTGTTCGAAGTTGCCCATGTTGCTCATTTTCTGCTCAGTGGAACTGGCGCCGCTGACCGACTTCGCCAGCCTGAAAAACTCCACGGCCATGCGCTGGATATCAGCCGGGTTGGCGACCACGCGCTTGATCTGCAGCTTCAGCACATGCGCCAGATCGGCCTCCCACGAGCGCACGTACGGCTGCGCGCTGGCAATCGTCACGGTTTCCCGGTCAACGGCCACCGCGAGGATCTTGTGACGCTGGGCAAACGCATAGGACATCAGTGGCATGACCGCTGCCACGTTGATCTTGAGCGGATCGATACGCATGTAAGGCTGGCCACATGCATTCGCAAGCCACGCTGTCAGTGTTTCCAGATCAAGCTTTTTGCCGGGACGTTTCAAGTCATCGAACTGTTGAGACGCCAGAAACTCCAGCGGATGCAGCTGAATATTGGCTGCGCTGCGGCGCTGTGCGACCGCTGTTTCGGCGTCGTCCTGACCGAGAAGGCCCTGAGCGACCAAATCACGCAAAACGTCGTTCAGATCGAGCCAGCGATCCTGAGAAGAGGGGGCCAGGGCTGCCATGCGCGCTCCTTGAGGCAATTCATCATCGAATAGTGAGCAAGCGTAGCCCTCAAGCCTGACAGCGTTGCTCTCTCTATGCGACCAGGAATTTCAGCCGCAGCTCAATGCAATTACCCAGCGGCAAGGGCAACGTGCGTTTGAGCCGGCTCGTGCCGGTCGACTTCATCGAGTTGCACCGAGCAGACGTCGATCAGGTTGCGCATTTTTTCACCCACCACCTGGGCGCGATGCCAGCTCAGTTTATCCACCTGAACATCAATGCTCAGTAGCCCGTCGCGCTGCACGGCACTGACTTGAGAGGGCACCAGGTATTGCATCGCAAACAGGTTGAGGACCTGACACAGCAGGGCAGGCTCGGCCTCGGCGAGGATCTGATAGCGCGCGCAGCACAGGCTGTTATTGGCCGACCAGTGGTCCGGACGGTGGGCGACGACGGTAACGGCTTCGAGATTCGGCATGCAGGCATCTCCTTGGGATTGGGAGAAATTCTTGCACGCACAAAAAGAAATTTCTGGTCCATGATCAGTTGAATTAAGCTCTGTACGACTTGATTATGCGCCAACCGAACTTAATGGGAATAGATAATGCAAATCGACCTGGATGTTTACGATCGTAAAATCCTGGCTCTGCTGCAGGAGGACGCCTCGCTCTCCAGCGCGCAGATTGCCGAACAGGTCGGCTTGTCGCAGTCGCCCTGCTGGCGCCGCATTCAACGGCTCAAGGACGAGGGCGTCATCCGGCGTCAGGTTTCGCTGCTGGATCGCAAGAAGATCGGGCTCAACACGCAGATTTTTGCCGAGGTAAAACTCAACGCGCATGGGCGCTCCAACTTCACCGAATTCACGGATTCGATTCGAGGCTTTCCCGAGGTGCTGGAGTGCTACGTCCTGATGGGCTCAGTGGATTTTCTGCTGCGTATCGTGACGCCCGACATCGAAGCGTATGAGCGGTTCTTTTTTGAAAAGCTGTCGCTGGTGCCCGGGATTCAGGAAGTGAATTCGACCGTCGCGCTGTCGGAAATAAAATCCACAACCAGCCTGCCATTGCTGCGCTGACTGATCGCCATGTTGAATTGAAGCCAGCCCCGAACCGGACGCTGCCCCCGACAAAGCCATGCCTGCACATGCGAAAAGGCCCGCAAACAGAAAGTTTGCGGGCCTTTTTTACAGCAGTTTAAACGCGGTGCATCAAGCCGGTACGGCCTTGGCCTTGGGCTCGCGGTCCCAGACCCGGTGCTGCGAGATGGCCTTGAAGAACGCTTCGAATGATTTCTCATCGGAAACAGTCAGCAACCCGGCGTCCTCGTCCAGCTTCAGCAAGCTCAACAGCTCCTTGGCTTCACCGGCAAGGGAGATAGCCTTGAGGTGCTTGTAGGCTTCCAGAATGAAGTGCAATGCCACACCATCGCCGCTCAACGCTTTCACCGAAGCAGCGCCGCCTGGTACGAATACCGCGTCGAACGCCACCGAAGGCAGGCCCTCGGCTGAAGCGTCCACTGGCAGGCTTTTGCCATCAGCTGTTTTGACCGGTGCAGAAGTCGGGCCGAGTACCTTGGCATGTGCGCCTTTGGCTTGCAGCGCGGCTTTCATCACCTCGACCGCTTTGCCGTCCACACCGTTGGCAACCAGAATCGCCACCTTGCGCGATGCAATATCACCGGACAGCAGATTGACCTGGCTGAGCGCTGGCGACTCTTTGACCGATGTCTTGCGCGCTGGCACGGTTCCGGCTGTCGGGGCTGGCAAGCCGAGGTTTTCAGCCACTCGCTTGGCCAGTTCAAGATCGATGTTGGCCAGGATCTCGTTGACCTGACGGGCGCGAATGTACTCGCGATCGACCTTGCCCAACTCGAAGCTGTACGCCGCGATGATGTGTTCTTTCTCGTGGTGGCTCATGCTCTGGAAGAACAGGGTCGCCTGCGAGAAATGGTCGCCGAACGACTCACTGCGCTCACGAACCTTGTGCGCTTCGACACGCTCAGGGTACGTCTCGAAGCCGCCATCCTGCGGACCTGCCGGGGTTTCTTTCGGCCAGCCGCCATCGATGGAGTTCGGCTCGTAGGAGGCGCGACCCTTGTCGATGGTGGTGCGGTGTTGCGCATCACGCTGGCCGTTATGGTTGGGCGCGATCGGACGATTGATCGGGATCTCGTGAAAGTTCGGCCCACCCAGGCGGCTGATCTGCGTGTCCGTATAGGAAAACAGACGGCCTTGCAGCAGCGGGTCGTTGGAGAAGTCGATACCCGGCACGATGTGGCCTGGGCAGAACGCGACCTGCTCGGTCTCGGCGAAGTAATTGTCCGGGTTGCGGTTGAGCACCATCTTGCCCAGCGGCGTCACCGGGACCAGTTCTTCCGGGATAATCTTGGTCGGGTCGAGCAGATCGAAGTCGAACTTGTGCTCGTCTTCCTCGGCGACGATCTGCACGCCCAGCTCCCATTCCGGGTAGTCGCCCATCTCGATGGACTCCCACAGATCGCGGCGATGGAAATCAGTGTCTTTGCCCGCGAGCTTCTGCGCTTCATCCCAGACCAGCGAGCACACGCCGTATTTGGGTTTCCAGTGGAACTTGACGAAGCTGGACTTACCTTCGGTGTTGATCAGGCGGAAGGTATGAATCCCGAAGCCTTGCATGGTGCGCAGGCTTTTCGGGATGGCGCGGTCGGACATGGTCCACAGCACCATGTGCGCGGACTCAGGCACCAGCGATACAAAGTCCCAGAACGTATCGTGGGCCGAACCGCCGGTAGGGATTTCATTGTGCGGCTCGGGTTTCACGGCATGGACGAAATCTGGAAACTTGATCGCATCCTGGATGAAAAAGATCGGCATGTTGTTGCCCACCAGGTCGAAGTTGCCTTCGTCGGTGTAGAACTTGACCGCAAAGCCGCGCACGTCACGCACGGTATCACCCGAGCCACGCGGGCCCTGCACGGTGGAAAAACGCACGAAAACCGGCGTCTTGTGCCCCGGATCACGCAGGAAACCCGCCTTGCTCAGCGCGCTGTGGTTCTCATAAGTCTGGAAATAGCCATGCGCTGCGGTGCCGCGGGCGTGGACGATACGCTCCGGGATACGCTCATGGTCAAAGTGCGTGATTTTTTCACGCATGATGAAATCTTCGAGCAGCGACGGGCCACGGCTGCCTACTTTGAGGGTGTTCTGGTTGTCGGCAATCTTGACGCCATGATTGGTGCGCAGCGCCTGGCTGGTGGCGTCCGAGCGGAACTGCTCAAGGCTATCCAGCTTCGCATTGGTGTTGCCTCGGTCGAGCGTATCAGTGCCGGCCATCTCGCTTTTGGGCGTTTCGGTCACGGGTGGTTTTTTCTCGCTAGCCATCAAAAAAATTCCTCATGTTCGACCCAATCATTGAGTTGGGTTCGCTGAATACGACTTCGCAGGCCTTGGCCGGAAATCACGGTATCCAAGAAGTGACCGGGCTGAAAAACAGCCGTTCCGTTTAATTTCCCACCTTTGGCACCAACGGTCGCGTTATGCCCATTCCACAGGCGATCCAGCAAATAAATGCTAAGCACTGTGGGCCGGACAGGCTAAAATGCGCGCCCGGCCCAACCCGGCCGAGGTAACGAAGCAAGTGGCATCCAGCCCACTGCGCTGATTTTTTAACGCGCCCCCACAAGGTTCGCTCCGTGATCGAGTTTCATAACGTCCACAAAACCTATCGGGTGGCAGGCAAGGAAATACCGGCCCTGCACCCCACCAGCCTGCGCGTCGAAGACGGCCAGGTGTTCGGGCTCATCGGTCATTCCGGTGCTGGCAAAAGTACGCTGCTGCGTCTGATCAACCGTCTCGAAACCCCGAGCGGCGGACAGATCGTGGTCGACGATGAAGACGTCACCGCGCTCGACGCCAACGGTTTGCGGCGCTTTCGCCAGCAAGTCGGGATGATCTTCCAGCACTTCAATCTGCTGGCGTCCAAGACCGTGGCTGACAACGTCGCCATGCCGTTGACCCTGGCCGGTGATATGTCACGCAAGGACATCGACCGGCGCGTAGCCGAACTGCTGGAGCGGGTCGGCCTGTCCGATCACGCCAGAAAGTACCCGGCGCAACTGTCGGGCGGTCAGAAACAGCGCGTCGGCATTGCTCGCGCACTGGCGACCAAACCCAAGATTCTGCTCTGCGACGAAGCCACCAGCGCACTGGACCCGCAGACCACGGCGTCGGTCCTGCAACTGCTGGCCGAGATCAACCGTGAGCTGAAACTGACCATCGTACTGATCACTCACGAGATGGACGTGATTCGTCGCGTCTGCGATCAGGTTGCCGTCATGGACGCTGGTGTGATTGTCGAGCAGGGCAACGTCGCTGATGTGTTCCTGCACCCGAAGCACCCGACCACCAGGCGCTTCGTACAGGAAGACGAGCAGGTCGACGAGAACGAACAGCGCGATGACTTCGCCCACGTACAAGGCCGCATCGTGCGTCTGACGTTCCAGGGTGACGCCACCTACGCGCCGTTGCTCGGTACCGTGGCCCGCGAAACCGGCGTCGACTACAGCATCCTGGCCGGTCGCATCGACCGCATCAAAGACACGCCTTATGGGCAACTGACGCTGGCCATAACCGGCGGCGACATGGACGCCGCGTTCGCACGCTTCACCGCAGCGGATGTTCATATGGAGGTGCTGCGCTGATGGACGCGTTTCTGAATCTGTTTTCCAACGTTGACTGGTACGAGATCTGGGTCGCCACGGGTGACACGTTGATCATGCTGGGTGTTTCGCTGGGCTTCACCATACTGCTCGGCCTGCCGTTGGGCGTATTGATGTTCCTGACCTCGCCACGTCAGTTGCTTGAAAACAAGCCGCTGTACGCCACGGTCGGGCTGGTCGTGAACATGCTGCGTGCCTTGCCGTTCATCATTCTGCTGATCGTGATGATGCCGTTGACCGAAGTGATCACCGGCACGTCGCTGGGCATTCTCGGGACGCTGCCGCCTTTGATTGCAGGCGCCACGCCGTTTTTCGCACGACTGGTGGAAACCGCCTTGCGTGAAGTGGATCGCGGCATCATCGAAGCCACTCAGGCCATGGGCGCGACTACTCGGCAGATCATCCTCAAGGCGCTGCTGCCTGAGGCACGGCCTGGCATTCTGGCGGCGATCACCGTCACCGCCATTGCGCTGGTGTCGTTCACGGCCATGGCAGGTGCAGTGGGTGCTGGCGGACTGGGCGACCTGGCAATCCGTTACGGATACCAACGCTTCCAGAACGATGTGATGTTTGTGACGGTCGTATTGTTGCTGGTGCTGGTGCAGATCCTGCAAACCATCGGCGACAGACTGGTCGCGCATTTCACACATCGTTGATCGAAACAGTTGGCATCGGCCCGCCACAGGCGGGCCTCAAAGGAGTTGTTGCATGAAAAAGCTATTGGCCGTATTTGCCGCTGTGACCGCATTGTCTGCACAGGCCAACGAAACCCTCACGGTCGCGGCCTCAGCAGTGCCGCACGCCGAGATCCTGGAGTTTGTGAAGCCGACCCTGGAAAAGGAAGGTGTGGACCTGAACATCAAGGTCTTCAACGATTACATCCAGCCAAACGTGCAGGTTTCGCAGAAGCGCATGGATGCCAACTTCTTCCAGCACCAGCCGTACCTCGATGAGTTCAACAAGGGCAAGGGCACCGATCTGGTCGCCGTGGCCAAGGTGCACGTAGAACCCTTCGGCGCTTACTCGGACAAGTTCAAGAAGCTCGAAGACTTGCCAAATGGTGCGAACGTCGCGCTGCCAAATGACGCCACCAACGAAGGCCGTGCCTTGTTGCTGCTGGCAAAGGCAGGCTTGATCACGCTGAAGGACCCGACCAGCATTCTGGCCAAGCCTTCTGATGTGGTGAACAACCCTAAAGACCTGAAATTCCGCGAGCTGGAAGCGGCTACGTTGCCGCGCGTGCTGACTCAGGTCGATCTGGCGCTGATCAACACCAACTATGCGCTGAGCGCCAAGCTTGATCCGACCAAGGACGCGCTGATTATCGAAGGTGCCGAATCGCCTTACGCCAACATCCTTGTGGCCCGCCCGGACAACAAGGATTCTGACGCGATGAAAAAACTGGTCGCAGCGCTCAACAGCCCTGAAGTCAAAGCGTTCCTGATCGAGAAGTACAAAGGCGCGGTCGTTCCGGCGTTCTAAGCTGTACCGTTTGCAGATGAAGAAGCTGGTACATCCATTCGAGATGTATCAGCCTGCAAACGCCCTTCATACCATCAATCTCTTTCCAGCAAACGTGGCAGTTGCGCCAGCAGCTTCTGGCTGTTCAACGGCGCGCGGATGAAGCCTCGCTGAGTACCGTCCGGGCCTATCAGGGCCAGGTTTCCGCTGTGATCGACGAAGTAGTTCGGCTTGCTGGTGTCTGGCGGGATGAACGGGATACTCACCGCATTGGACAGCTTCTGAATATCCCCGACCGGCGCACTCAGGCCTACATATTGAGCATCGAAGTAGCCCAGGTACTGTTTGAGCTGCTGCGGTGTGTCGCGATTCGGGTCAACGCTGACCAGCACCACGCGCATGCGATCAACTGACTCTTTGGGCAGCTTGAGCCGGATGTCGCGTATCTGCGCCAGCGTCGTCGGGCAGATATCGGGGCAGAAGGTGTAGCCGAAGAACATCAGCGTCCACTTGTCTTTCAGCTCGTTCAGAACAACCGGCGCGCCATTCTGATCGACCATGCCCAAGGGCGGCAGCTTGCGGCTTTGTGGCAGCAGGATCACCCCCGCATCAACCAGTGCAGTCTGATCGCCCGGTCTGTTGCCGGACAGAACCTGGCTGACGACAAGGCCCATGATCAGCGCGACGATGGCAACAACGATGAAGACGGTTTTCTGAGTTCGAGTCATGGCATCAACGGTGGCTGAGTCGGCGGGGAGCGTATTGAACCAGAAACCCGTACCGGACAGCACACAAGATGGCCGTGGAGAGACGGATGACCGGCCTCATCCGCCGCTTTTGAGCACGGGTCTATCCGCTGATGTCTCGCGGACCGTGATGTCGAAGAGGGTGTAGCTCAGGGTCAGATGCGTCACGTCACGGGGCAGGTCGCGGTCGACGATGAAACGCACCGGCATTTCAATGCGTTCGCCCGGCCTCAACGTTTGCTGGGTAAAGCAGAAACATTCGGTCTTGTGAAAGTAGGCACCGGCCTGGCTCGGCGAAATACCCGGTACTGCCTGGGCCTTCATGTTGTTGTCAGTAGGGTTCTGTGCCACGAACAGCATCTCGGTGGTGGCGCCAGGATGAACATCGACATGCTCGGCCTTGGGATAAAAGGTCCAGGTCATGCCTGCAGCATTGGCAGACACGAATTGCACCCGCACCTGACGGCTTTCATCCACCGGCTGCAAGGTCTGCTCAACGCCATGCCCCGAGAGACCAACCGCGCTGCGCAGCGACTGATAGAGCGGCATCAGGGCCAATCCGCAGCCAAACATGACGGCCGCCACCGCCAGCAGCCGAACAACATTCCCTGTAGAAACCCGGCGTTTACTCATGGGCAGCTCACTTCGGACAGGCCAACAGCGCCAAGGCAATCGACCAGCCGCAAGGCTGATCACCACAGCTCTGACGATAGCTGGAATAAGCAACGGTCGCAGGCCAGCAAATCACGTGGCTGCCAACACCTCGTCAATCGCTGTGCCCAGACAAGCCCCACAGTCGTCAATCGACGTGCTCTACCAACCGCATACGCTATTTGGAACCCAGGCACCGGTAAAAAACACGCAAAAAGGCGCATTTAAAACCAATTCATATAAACGTTACGTTGTTATGACAAATTCGTCTTAGGCATTTAGTTAAGCAAGCTAACGTATGACATTCCATCCACCACCCCTGGTCATATGTCTTCAGGAGCCCTTACCGTCATGAACACGGCCGCATTGCGCGAGCAGATACAACGGGCACATCAACACGAGGCCGATACGGGTCACTTGTTGCAACAGCTGGAAAAACAGCTTCCACACCTTCACCCCGCCATCCACTTGCCGGATGTCGATGCACGAGGAGTCTTGACGCGTTTTGTAACGGCCTACATCGATCTGGTCCCGGACCTGCTCGATGCTGCCCACCAGGTAGCGATCGAAGCAGGCATAGAAGGGCAGATAAAACCGGTGCTGAAAATTGCCGAGCAGTTTTTCACCACACCACCCGCCATCATGGCTGGGCATGAAGGGCTGGACAGCCTGCTGGATGAGGCTTATCTGGCGCATCGCCTGGTTGAAGAAGTGAATGATCTGTACATCACGCATTTCGGTCAGCCGCTGATCCCGTCCAACACCACGGTTGCCAGCGTGATCGCCCACCAGTTGATCGGTGAAGATTTCGCCAATCAACTTGATGAAGCCGTTCATCATGCCGTCGATCAACTGCTGGACAAGGAAGACTTTGCGCTGGACTCGGTTGAGGCCTATCGCGAAAAGCTGAACAGTCCCGACACGGAAGCAGCGTGGAAACGCTGGCCGAGTCTGTCGCGACAATTGGGTATCGGTCTGGAACTGGAACGTTCCGTGGTCTGAGTGCCGCCGAATCTCATGTCTTCGCCAGCAATGGAAGGGGCCGATAGTGCTCCGCTGCTTCGCGAAGACCCATCAGCCCCTTTTTGGCATCGATCAGGCGGCGCCCGAGCCAATCCCCGTCGTAGTGTGAATTCGTCCTTCCAGACGACGCTTCAGGCCACGAGACTCGATCACCAGCTTCGTACCGTGAGCGGCATTGGCACGTCCCCATTCCTCCAATAGCTCCAGGCAGGAATGGTCGATATAGGACAGGTTGCTCAACGGCACATGTACGGTGCTGCCTTGCGGGATAGTGCCCAATACACGCGTCAACGCGGGCACCTTGAGAAAGGTCGCAGCGCCGACCAGACGCAATTCATACTCTTTCTCGCCACTCAGCTCGACAAGGTTGATCTTCAACCGCGCGGCCTTCAGTGCCAGCTTGACCAGAGTCAGTCCGAAGCCGACCAGCACGCCGGTTAACAGGTCAGTAAAGATAATCGCGCCAGCGGTCGCCGCGTAGGTGAACATCGGCATACGACCATAACGACCCAGCCCACGGAAGGTTTTCAGGTCCACCAGCTTCAAACCGGTATAAACCAGAACACCTGCCAGACTCGCGACCGGAATACTCTGCAGTACGCTCGACAGCAGCAGCACGAATGCCAGCAGCCAGAGGCCGTGGAAAATCGTCGAAAAGCGCGTCGTTGCACCGGCCTGAACGTTGGCCGAGCTGCGCACGATAACGCCGGTCATCGGCAGCGCACCCAACAGTCCGCAAAGCATGTTGCCCAAGCCCTGGGCACTCAGTTCCTTGTCAAAATCCGAGCGCTGGCCACTGTGCATACGGTCCACGGCGGCGGCAGAGAGCAGCGTTTCGGCACTGGCGATAAAGGCGACGGCAATGGCTGCGATCAGAATCGAAGGGTTTGCCAGGCTCAGCAGGTCGCCCGGACGCAACCAGTCAATCGCGTCAGCCAAATTGTCAGGCACCTCGACACGCTTGACCTCAAGCCCCATGAACAGGCTGATGGCTGTTGCGATGCCCACGCCCAACAATGCACCCGGCACGAAACGCAGAGACTTGGGACGCAGTTTGTCCCAGCCCCACATGATCAGAATGGTACCCAGACCCAGCATACCGGCCTGCATCCCTGTGCCTGGCCCGATGGCTTGAATCAGCGTGGATGGAAAACCGATCAGGTTACTGAGCCCGGAAGGTTTGGGTC
Source organism: Pseudomonas californiensis (assembly GCF_021147775.1). Taxonomy (GTDB): domain Bacteria; phylum Pseudomonadota; class Gammaproteobacteria; order Pseudomonadales; family Pseudomonadaceae; genus Aquipseudomonas; species Aquipseudomonas californiensis. Next base: position 41,258 of record NZ_JAGTPK010000001.1, on the reverse strand, counting down.
CGCTGTCGAACATGACATGCGCCTGTGACAGCACAATGAGCACGCCGATACCGGCCAACATGCCGTAGACCACCGCAGGCGCAGTTACCCGGAACCAGCAGCCCAGCTTGAAGCGGCCCGCCAGCAACTGGAGCAGACCCGCCAGCAACAGGATAGGGCCCAGCATGGCCATCCCGTGTTCGCGTACCAACTCAAATACCAGTACCGCCAGGCCAGCAGCCGGACCACTTACCTGCAACGGCGAACCCGCGACCCAGCCCACGATAAGGCCACCGATGATACCGGTGATCAAGCCTTTGGCCGGTGGCATGCCGGAAGCGATTGCAATACCCATGCACAGCGGCAAGGCAACGAGGAAAACAACCACGGAAGCGAGTAGCTCCCGTGGCAGGACGGATTTCAATTCTGTAACACCCATGGCGCTTCTCCGGGGGATTCTCCAGACGAGGCAAAGCTGGCGGCGCGCGTTGAGCGCAGCCGCCACCAGCTATAAAGCTTTACCGTCAGTCGTGACTGAAATCAGTCGGTTGAAAAACGAGCTTTCGGGGAAGCCATCGGCACAGGACCGGAGCCATCGAGCGGCACGAAACGATCCTGCTCGGCGTCGTAAGCCAGAATTTCACTGGTTTCGATGCTGTAGACCCAGCCATGTATGAACAGTTGACCGCTGGCCATCTTGGCCGCGACCGACGGGTGAGTGCGCAAATGATGCAGCTGGGAAATGACGTTTTCCTGAGTCAGAACCTGCATGGTTTCCAACTCGCCGCTGCAATTGCAGTTTTGCTCGACGACGGTGCGAGCGACCTCAGCGTGACGCAGCCAGGCTTTTACCGTTGGCATCTTGTCCAGGCTGTCGGGGTTGAGCACGGCGCGCATGGCACCGCAATCGGAGTGTCCACAGACAATAATGTGTTGAACACCCAAGGCTACGACCGCGTATTCCAGCGCAGTGGAAACACCACCGTTCATCTGGCCATACGGCGGAACCACGTTGCCCACGTTACGGGTTACGAAAAGGTCGCCGGGCGAACTTTGAGTAATCAGCTCAGGCACGATGCGCGAGTCGGCGCAGGTGATGAACATGGCGCGAGGCGACTGGGCGGTTGCCAGTTTTTTGAAGAGCTCTTCCTGCTGAGGGAAGACCTCCTTACGAAAATGTACGAAACCATCCACGATGTGTTTCAACGCTACGTCGGCGCTTTCCGCGTGGCTTTGTGTACTGGACGACGTAGCCGACGGCTGTTTATCAGTATCTCTCATGTCTTCATCCTCTCTGACGGATTGATAGTGGACTCTTACGCTGTTTAACCAGAGCCGGATGTGATCCCTGTTATTTGGCATGGCGCACAAATCCTTTGAGCGCTACCGCTGGTGTCACTCCGAGTTACACACTAAACGCCGAAGCTTAAGTGAAACTGAATGCGATGGCTCTGGGACGCGGGTTTGCACGATAGTCCCAATTTCATTACAACAATGACATCTGTCCACCAGGCGGACAAAAAGCCTCACAATCGAGTACAAAACTGCCCCTTTGGTTCAGTCCCAGCCGTTTGACAGCCATGGCGTAACGCTGCGCCAGCAGGTCTGCAAATGGGCCTTCGCCGCGCATTCGTGACCCGAACGCGCTGTCGTACAGCGCGCCGCCCCGACTCTGCCGAATCAGGCTCATGACATGATCCGCACGCTGCGGGTAATGCGTCTTCAACCACTCATCGAACAAAGGCGCAACTTCCAGTGGCAAGCGCAGCATCACGTAGCTTGCGCTCAACGCGCCGGCGGCCTTGGCCTCGCTCAGCAGCGCTTCGAGTTCGCTGTCATTGATCATCGGGATCATCGGTGCGCACAGCACACCGACCGGCACGCCAGCCTGACGCAACACGCGAATCGCACGCAAACGAGCCTTGGGCGCTGCGGCTCTGGGCTCAAGAATGCATTTGAGTTCGTCATCCAGCGTGGTCAGGCTGATGAACACCGAAACCAGCCGCAACTTCGCCATCTCGGCCAGCAGATCCAGGTCACGCAGGATCAACGACCCCTTGGTAATGATGCTTACCGGATGACGATAGCGCAGCAACACCTCAAGCGTGGCGCGGGTAATTCTGTATTCGCGCTCGATGGGCTGATAGGGGTCGGTGTTGGCGCCCAGGGTAATGGGTGCACAACGATAGCCAGGCTTGGAAAGTTGCTGCTCCAGCAAGGCCGCCGCGTTGGTCTTGGCGATCAGCTTTGTCTCGAAGTCCAGCCCCGGCGACATGTCCCAATAGGCGTGACTGGGTCTGGCGAAACAATAAATGCAGCCATGCTCACAGCCCCGATACGGGTTGATTGACCGATCAAAGGGAATGTCGGGTGAGCTGTTACGCGTAATAATGCTCTTGGCCGTTTCACTGGTGACCTGCGTGCCCTGCGTCAGCGGGACTTCCTGGTACCAGCCGTCATCCTCGGCCACGGTGCGGTTGGGAGCGAAACGATTGTGCGGGTTGCTGGCCGTGCCACGACCTCTTACTGCTGGTGAGCTGGACATCGGCAGATACTCGAATACTGTTTATCCATACAGTACAGTATTCTTCGGCGGGATCTCCAGCGCCGGCCGTTGAAAACCCTGCGCGCCTGACCGGCGGCGTCCAGACACCGCTGTATAAATATTCACCTGTCATTTCTGTCAGTAGACGACTTTTTAATCCGGGACTAGCTTAAGCGCACGCCAGATTCGACCCGACGCTGGCAACTACCTGACAGCGAGGTGGGCAATGGCGAGTTATGAGATCCGGTTGACGGCAGACGACTTCAAAAAAACGAGGTATCCAAAAATAGAGGCTGAACTGTACGAAAATAATGAATTGCTGAGTTCAATTTTTATGTCAGTGGATACACAGCCCGAAGAAGAGATCGCTTTTGAGGGAGACTCATATATAGCCAAGCATGTCCTCGTCGACGTGGCTTTTTCATTCAGGAAAAAGATCTCAAAGCTCCCGCACGCATGAGCTTTGCCGAGCGTCAGTGAATATAAAAACCCGGATTGATGCTCCAGGCACACAGGTGCGTATATTGATGCGCACCTGTGTATCCAGCTGCATGTTCAGCTCGGATCAACCGGCTTCTTCAACTTCGGATTTGGAAAGAACTGCACGCCCTGGACCTTGGGATCGGCCGGTTTGACCACCGGCTTGTTGACCCGTGTGCCGAGCTCTTTCGGGACCGAAAGACCCTGTTCGTTGAGGGTGTCGCTATAGCCGCAACCCACGCATTCGCGGTGGGGCACGTCGTTTTCGCTCCACATCATCAGCTTGTCAGGCTCGCTGCACGCCGGGCACACAGCCCCGGCGATGAAGCGTTTTTTGGTAATGACTACCGGTGTATCGGTCATGCTGCCGCGTCCTCGCTCAAACCACTGTGGCGCAAGAGTGCGTCAATCGAAGGCTCGCGTCCGCGGAAGTCGACGAACAGCACCATCGGTGCCTGCGAACCGCCACGCGCCAGAATAGCCTCGCGGAAGGCTCGTCCGGTTTCGGCATTGAGCACGCCGTCTTCTTCAAACCTGGAGAACGCATCGGCAGACAGCACTTCAGCCCACTTGTAGCTGTAATAACCCGCGGCATAACCGCCGGCAAAGATGTGCGCAAAGCTGTTCGGGAAGCGGTTATAGGCAGGTGGACGCATGACCGAGACTTCATCACGAATGCCTTCGAGCACTTGCAACACGCCGCGCCCGTCGCCGTGGGTAGCGTGCAGTTCGAAGTCGAACAGCGAAAACTCCAGTTGACGCACCATCATCAGGCCCGACTGGAAGTTGCGCGCAGCCAGCATCTTCTCCAACAAGTCCTGTGGCAGTGGCTCGCCAGTTTCATAGTGACCGGAAATCAGCGCCAGACCTTCCGGCTCCCAGCACCAGTTTTCCATGAACTGGCTTGGCAGTTCGACTGCATCCCACGCCACGCCATTGATACCCGAAACACCGGCATGCTCGACACGGGTCAGAAGGTGATGCAGACCGTGGCCGAACTCGTGGAACAGCGTGGTGACTTCATCGTGCGTCAGCAGAGCAGGCTTGCCGCCTACCGCAGGTGTGAAGTTGCACACCAGGTTGGCGACCGGGCTCTGCAATGTGCCTTCGGCAGTACGACGACGATCGCGCGCACCGTCCATCCACGCGCCACCACGCTTGTTGGCGCGCGCATACAGGTCGAAGAAGAAACGTCCGACGTGCTGGCCGTTTTCCTTGATTTCAAACAGGCGAACATCCGGGTGCCAAGTGTCGAAACCTTTCTGTTCGGCAATTTCAATACCGTACAACCGCTGAACGATGGCAAACAACCCGCCCAGCACTTTGTCGATCGGGAAATAGGCACGCAGGATTTCCTGTGAAACGCTATAGCGCTGCTCACGCAGTTTTTCACCGTAAAAACCGCTGTCCCAGCTTTGCAGGTCCGGGCAGCCCTGTTCGGCGGCATAGGCTTTCAGCTGTTCCAGGTCCTGCCTGGCAAATGGCTTGCTGCGCTTGGCGAGGTCGCGCAAAAAGCTCAGCACCTGATCGCTGGACTCAGCCATTTTGGTGGCCAGGCTCAGCTCGGCAAAATTGTCATAACCCAGCAACTGGGCAAGTTCCTGACGCAGGTCCAGGATCTGCTCCATCACCGGACCGTTGTCGTTGTTGCCCGCGTTGGGGCCTTGATCCGAAGCGCGCGTGCAGTAGGCTGCATACACTTCTTCACGCAGAGCGCGGTCTTCGGCGTAGGTCATTACCGCGTAGTAGCTCGGAAATTCCAGAGTGATCAGGTAGCCTTCCAGATCCTTGGCCTTCGCAGCGTCGGCCATCTGCTCCTTGGCAGAGTCGGTCAGACCGGCAAGGGCTGACTCGTCGGTGACCAGTTTGGTCCAGGCCTGAGTCGCGTCCAGCAGTTGGTTGGAAAACTGGCTGCCCAGCTCGGAAAGCTTGCTCTGTACTTCGGCATAGCGCTTCTGCTGCTCGGGCGGCAGATCGATACCGGACAGGCGGAAGTCACGCAGCGACTGTTCAAGAATGGTTTTCTGGCCGACATCGAAACCGGCCGCTTCCGGGCCGTTGGCCAAGGCTTCATAGGCCTGGAACAGCGCGCGGTTCTGACCCATTTCGGTCGAGTAGGCGCTCAGCGCTGGCAGGCAGGACTCGTAGGCCTCACGCAGCTCGGCGCTGTTGCGCACGGCATTGAGATGGCTGACCGGACTCCAGGCAGCGCCCAGACGATCATTCAGTTCGTCCATGGTCAGCACCAGGCCAGCCCAGCTCGGAGTCGAACCCTGTTTGGCAAGAATGTCGGCAATGGCAGCGCGGTTGTCAGCCAGAATCTGTTCGATGGCAGGTTTGACATGCTCGGCACGGATCGCCGAGAAGGGTGGCAGGTCGTACGGTTGCAGAAGAGGGTTGTTCGCGCTCACGGTTTTGCACCTTGGCTGGAAGAAACACTCAGCCATCTTAATTACAATCGACGCTGACCGCAGCATCGAAACCTGTTGCACGCACCTATCAGTGCCAAAGAAGGAGCCTATCGTGGCCATTCGCAAGTTTCAGGACCATACCCCAGCCCTCGGCGAGCGGGCGTTTGTCGATTATTCAGCGGTGCTGATCGGCGATGTCGAAATCGGTGCAGACAGTTCTGTCTGGCCGCTCACTGTCGTGCGTGGCGACATGCACCGCATCCGTATCGGTGTCCGCACCAGCGTGCAGGATGGCAGCGTGCTGCACATCACCCATGCCGGTCCCTTCAACCCTGACGGCTTTCCGTTGTTGATCGGCGATGAAGTCACCATTGGCCACAAGGCCATGCTGCACGGCTGCACCATTGGCAACCGGGTCCTGATTGGCATGGGTACGACCATCATGGACGGCGCGGTGGTAGAAGACGAAGTCATCATCGGGGCGGGCAGCCTGGTACCACCGGGCAAAGTGTTGGAGAGCGGCTTTCTGTACGTGGGTCGCCCAGTCAAGCAAGTGCGTGCGCTGACCGAAAAGGAGATCGCGTTTTTCCCGTACAGCGCGACCAATTACGTGAAACTCAAGGATCAGCATCTGGCTGAAGGTTACGATCAACCATGCTGATTTCCGCGCCATTCAAACCGCCGCTGCATTATCAGAACATTCTGTTCGACCTGGACGGCACGCTGACCGACCCGCGCCTTGGGATCACCCGCTCGATCCAGTTCGCGCTGGCGCAACTGGGTATCGATGAGCCAGACATAACCCGGCTAGAGCATTTCATCGCCCCGCCACTTTTGCAGGCTTTCATGCAGTTTTACCACATGGACGAAGCCAGAGCCTGGCAAGCCGTAGGCTTTTACCGTGAACGGTTCAGGGTGACCGGGCTTTACGAAAACCAGATGTTCGAGGGCGTTGTACCGTTGCTTGAAGCATTGGGCGAGCAGGGCAGACAGTTGTACATCGCAACGTCCAAACCATGGGAGTTCGCCAGAGAAATTGCCCGCCACTTCGATTTCGCCCGGCACTTCAAGGTGATCTACGGCAGCGAGCTGGACGGCACCCGTACCGACAAGGTCGAACTGATCGCCCATCTGCTGGCCGAGGAAAAACTGGACCCTGCCCAGACCCTGATGATCGGGGACCGCAAGCACGACCTGATTGGCGCACTGCGCAACGGCCTGGATGTCGCAGCCGTGGGGTATGGGTTCGGCAGCCGCGAGGAATTGATGGCTGAAAAACCGACCTTCCATTTCCAGACCCTGGCAGAGCTGCACAGGGCGCTCGTACCGGCATGAATGGTTGCGGCTTTCAGCCAGGCATCAATGCCTGCAAAGCCGCCTTGCGCGACTCGACGGGCTGGCCGCCGAGTTTTTCTACTGCGCGATAAAACGCCTCCCAATCGCCACCGGCTTGTTTGAACAGCGCTTCAAACGCTGGCACCCATTGATCATAGAGCCCGAAAGGCAAGAGCTTGGCGTTGTTCATCGGGCTGTTGATCCAGCCGTCGAAACGTTTGTCACCGTTCCATTGGGTATCACGCAGCTGTCGGTAGTTCTGGCGCATGCGCTCGAATTCGGCTGCCTTGCGCTGGCGCATGAGCGACGCTGAAAGTGGCTGCTGGTACAGCGTTTTCAAGCGACCGCGAGCCTCCAGCACCAGCTGAATGAACTGATCGCGCCGCGTGGATTGCGAGATGCTTTCAGGCGGCAAACCACGTGCCGCACGCCATTGGCGTGTGCCTTCCTGTTCGACGAAGCTGGCATAGGACTCGTTGAACTCAGTGTCGTCCTTCACGTAAAAACGCTGGTGGGCCAGCTCATGGAAAATCAGCGTAGCCAGACGTTCATCTCCCCAGCCCATCATCGAACTGAGTATCGGATCGTTGAACCAGCCCAGCGTCGAATAGGCTTCGACGCCACTCAGGTAAACGTCCTTGCCTGCCTGGCGCTGCAACGCGGCCTCACCCCGAGCACCGCCCACGCTGTAGTAACCGCGATACGCCACGCAACCGGCAATCGGAAAACAATGGGTCAGAGGATCGAGCGAGAACTCGTCGGTCGCGAAGACGTTCCAAACCACATAAGGGCGACCCAGATCGGCATAGAGGCGATAGCTCTGGTTGTCCGGCAGACGCAAGTGGTTGCTGGCGAACACGCGAGCCTCTTGAGAGCGAGCGAGGTGTTCACGCAACGCAGGATCGCGATCCGGGTCCGCCACGATCTGGTCGACCGGCTCACGCGCCTGCAACAGCTGCCATTGACCTTTCGCCAGTTGGCCATAGTAAGCAGCACTGGAGCATCCACCCAGCAACAGGACTGTCATCAGTGCCAGAGCCTGACAGAGGCGTAGAACAATGAGTCGCGACATACAGGACCTTCGAATTCGATACAGCGTCGTTATGCAGGACAGACACGACGCGCGCAACTATCATCGCCATCGGTCAACGCCAACGCCCAGAGTACGGAGCCTGCCATGCGCCTCATGACACTGATTATCGCCCTTGCGACACTCGTTGGCTGCGCGGGGCCATTGCCTGCGGTAAATCCGGACATGGCCTGGGTCGACATGCGCACCGTGGGTGGAAAGCTGGTGATGGCGGACAAGCTGGATGGCAAACACACCTATGACGGCCGCTACTTTCAAGTCACACCCGGCAGCCACACGCTGCAGGTGCGTTACGACTATGAGTATCGGGCGGGTGGTCTGGGGATGATGGGCGATGATTACACTGAAATAACGTGCTTCATCGGTGTTCGTTACGAACACTTCGCCGCGGGGCAGCGCTACATGCTTGAGGTGCGCTCACTGGCCAATGACGTAGACGCCTGGCTGTATGACGCACAGCGCAATACGGTCGCCGAAGAAGCGGACGTTCACTGCATCTGATCAGCGATCATTGCGTTGGTAGATGATTTTCCGGGTGCCGTTGTCGCAACTGCCGACCACCATGTTTTCGTCGTGAACCTCTTCATTGGTTACGACCTCCAGGGTGTACGACGTCACGTTGTTGGCCTGAATCTTGGCTTCGATTTCGTCCTTGAGTTCATCACAGGACTTCGGAGCTGCCAGGGCACTGGTCGCCAACAGGGTACAGGTCACCGCTAAAGCAAAACGTTTCATGCTCGACTCCCATGATGCAAAGCACTACTGAACCCGATGAGGTTTCAAGTTGAAATCGCGCGTGTCCGTGATGAGCGCCAGCGAACCGTCAAACGGCTCGCTACGTAAAGCTCTGATCACGGACAAGCACGTTGCTGTGGACCGACCGAGGTCGGTCCGGCCTTGATCAGCTCAGCAATGTCGCGTCCAGCGTGATCTTGGCGTTAAGCACTTTGGACACCGGGCAGCCTTCTTTGGCTTGCTTGGTCAGGTCGTCGAACTGTTCCTGAGTAGCGCCCGGCACCTTGGCTTTCAGAACCAGATGCACCGCGCTGATCGCAAAGCCGCCTTCAACCTGGTCCAGAGTCACTTCGGCCTGAGTGTCGATGCTGTCAGCCGTGAAGCCTGCGTTACCCAGAATCATCGACAGGGCCATCGAGAAGCAACCTGCATGGGCCGCGCCGATCAGTTCTTCAGGGTTGGTACCCTTGCCGTCTTCGAAGCGCGCCTTGAAGCCGTAAGGCGCTTCACGCAGCACGCCGGTTTCGGTAGAGATGCTGCCGATACCGTTTTTCAGATCACCTTCCCAGTGGGCAGATGCTTTCTTGACGATGCTCATAATGGCTCCTTCTGAAATGGAATGGATCTTTGCTCGTACCAAGGTTCTGAGGATAGACGGCTCTGGAAAGTTCAATGGTCGGAAAGACCGAGTATTTAAGTAGGTTTTTTCGCGTCAAACATTGAAAAGTCGGGATTGCGCCCACACTGCTGTTGCATCGTGGGCAGCTCCAGAAGCCAGCCCTACACACTTCAAGGAGCTACCCTGGCCTATGAAACGTCTGGCAGATGTAAAAATTTCAACCCTTGATCTGGTGCCCGTGCGCCACGACAAAGGCCCCGCCGAATCGCTGCGCAACTCACTCAGTCTGGCTCAACACGTCGAAAAACTGGGCTACAACCGCTTTTGGGTTGCCGAGCACCACAACATGGACGGCATCGCGAGTTCTGCGACGTCGGTGCTGTTGGCCTATCTGGCTGGCGGCACCTCGACCATTCGAGTGGGCGCAGGCGGCGTCATGTTGCCCAACCATGCGCCGCTGGTGGTTGCCGAGCAGTTCGGCACGCTGGCAAGCCTGTATCCGGGTCGGATCGACCTGGGTCTGGGCCGCGCGCCGGGTTCCGATCAGATGACCGCACGCGCCCTGCGCCGTGAGCGCTCTGGCAGCGCCGACGACTTCCCGGATGACGTGACCGAGCTGATGGAGTACCTCGGCCCGCGCACACCGGGTCAAAAAGTGATCGCCGTTCCGGGTTCAGGTACGCAAGTGCCGATCTGGCTGCTGGGTTCGAGCCTGTTCAGCGCTCAGTTGGCCGGGATGCGCGGCTTGCCGTATGCCTTCGCTTCGCACTTTGCGCCGCGTTACATGCATGAGGCGATTCGCGTTTATCGCAATCACTTCCAGCCGTCCGAAGTGCTCGACAAGCCCTATGTGATGCTCGGCGTACCGCTGTCGGCGGCCGACACCGACGACCACGCCGAATACCTGGCAACGTCGGTCTACCAGCGCGGCCACAGCCTCATGCAGCGTCCGCCCGTCGAATCCATGGACGGCCTGTGGTTGCCACACGAACGTGAAGCGGTGGCGAGCTTTCTGGGGTTGGCAATGGTCGGTGGCCCTGAAAAGATCCGCGCCAAACTCGATGTGTTGCTGGAGCAGACAGAAGCTGACGAACTGATCTTCACTTGCGACATGTACGAACACGAAGACCGGTTGCGCTCCTACGAAATCCTGGCTCAGGTCGCTCACGGTTGAAGCAGATCGTCAAATTGAGCGCATGAACGAAAAAGCCCGCACTCCAGACTGAATCAGTATTCAGCCTGGAGGCGGGCTTTTTTTCAGCGTTCACACGGGGTCGAGCAACTGGCTGGACTTACATCGAGCCGGCCTGACAATCAACCGCGCTTGTAGACGATTTCCTTGGCGCCGCCTTCGCAAGTACCGACCACTTTCTGATCAGCAGCAGCGCCTTTCTCGACCACTTCAAGCGTGTAGGACGAAACGCCCTTTGCCTGAAGCTTGGCATCGATATCGCTTTTCAGTTCTTCACATGGCTTGCCTGCCGCCAGCGCGGTGCCAGCGATGCTCAACAAGCCTACAGCCAACAAAAACTTCTTCATGGGTATTCCCTCTCGTCCGGCCAAGTGCAGACGCCATCGGAACAGGCGCCCATTAAACGTTCCCACGCCGGCAGACGAACCCCAAAGGGTCGCTTGCGCAAAGGCAACGCAGGTTATGGCAATCGGCCAGCCGAAAGGTTCAGGTCGTATCAGCTATGTTCGATGCGGAAACCCACTTTCAAGGTGACCTGATAATGGCCGACCTTGCCTTCCACGATGTGGCCGCGGGTTTCGGTCACTTCGAACCACTCCAGATTCTTGAGGCTCTTACTCGCTTCAGCCAGCGCATTCTGAATAGCGTCTTCGATGGTGGTCGTCGACGAGCCAACGATTTCGACTTTCTTGTACGTGTGGTGATCAGTCATGGCAGTTCTCCTGAAGGTCGATAAAAGCGCAGCTGAGGCCACGCACCTAGGTTCTGTCAGGGAAACGGCTATAAAAGTTCAGCTCTTTGCAAAATGCAATCGCACTTTCCAAAAACCCCGGAGTCGGAAACAACACACGCCACTCACCCATTGCAGGAGAAACACCATGGCTAGTACTTCACTTCGCAAGGCCTCGTTGCAGAGTATGGAAGCAGAAATCGAAAGCCTGTTGAAGTCGCTTGAAGGGTTGAAGGACGATGCAACCGACGAGTCGCGCAAAACCTTGAAAAACCTCAAGGCCAACGCTGAAAGTGCACTGAGCCATTCGCGCAGCCTGCTCAGCGATGTTTACGAAGACGTCAAAGAAAAAACCCGCGAAAACGCGCTGGCAACTCGTGACTACGCTCAAGAACACCCATGGACTACCGCTGGCGTTGCCGTCGGTGCCATCGGCCTGCTGGCAGCGTACCTGCTGTGCAAGCGCGGCAACTGATCAATTTCTGATCGGGTCTCCAGACCGCTTCAGCTCATTTTTCAACCAGTGAGCCAACTGTTGCGCGCGTCCATCGGACACACGTCTGGGCACCCATAGCGCCAGCTGCGCCGGGGTTTCATTGAAACCCCATGGCGCAGCCAGGCGACCGGCTTTCAGGTCGTCAACCACCAGCGGTTCTGGCGCAATCGCAATACCGAGGCCTGCCACGGCCGCCTCAAGCAAATAATACAAATGCTCGAAACCCTGTCCGTAACGCAAGGCGTGCGGGTCCATGCCGTTCTGCTGCGCCCAGCTGGGCCAGGCCTGTGGCCGCGAAGTAGTCTGCAGTAATGACTCTTCAAGCAACGCGCTGGCAGGTGCCTCACTCAAACTCTCGAAACGGCTGAAGCGCGGGCTCAGCACCGGGCCGATTCGCTCGCTGGCCAGCTCGAAAACCTGCATGTCTGCAGGCCATGGTGGCTCGGCGAAAATCAGCAACGCATCCAGGCCAGGCCGGCGCGGATCCACATCACCTTCACCCGCCGACAGGTGCAAGCGCAGGTCCGGCAACTCGGCATTCAGCCGCCCCAGGCGCGGGATGAACCAGCGCGCCAACAGGCTGCCCGAACACCCCAACACGAAAGGCGCGTCGGCACTGCCCTGGCTCAATTCGGCGCAGACACTGCGCAACCGATCAAAGGCTTCACCGCTGGCATCACGTAACCGAACACCGGCATCTGTGAGTTTAAGGCCGCGCCCGTCCTTGATGAACAGGCTGAGCCCAAGATGTTCTTCAAGCACTTTCAACTGACGGCTGACCGCACCGTGCGTCACATGCAGCTGTTCGGCAGCTTGACTGACGCTGCCCAGGCGGGCTGTGCCTTCAAATGCACGCAAGGCATTCAGCGGCGGAAGGTCGCGGCTCATGATCTGTGAGTTTTCCTGACAGGTTGTGGCGATCTTATCGGTTTTCAACCGGGCATGCGCTGGTTAAAGTGACGTCATTGCCGATTCGGCTCACTCAATTCGCCCCATACAGCTACTGGAGTACTTCATGACCCAGACCAATTTCCGCAGCGGCCCCGACGCCAACGGCCTGTTCGGCTCATTCGGCGGCCGCTACGTGGCTGAAACCCTCATGCCACTGGTGCTCGACCTCAATCGTGAATATGAAGCCGCCAAAGCCGACCCTGAATTCATCAAGGAAATGGCTTACTTCCAGCGTGACTACGTGGGTCGTCCAAACCCGCTGTACTTCGCCGAACGCCTGACCGAGTTCTGTGGCGGCGCCAAGATCTACTTCAAACGCGAAGAGCTGAATCACACTGGCGCGCACAAGATCAACAACTGCATCGGCCAGGTGCTGCTGGCCAAACGCATGGGTAAAAAACGTCTGATCGCTGAAACCGGTGCAGGCATGCACGGTGTAGCGACGGCGACCGTAGCGGCGCGCTTTGGTCTGCCTTGCGTGATCTACATGGGCGCTACCGACATCGAGCGTCAACAGGCCAACGTGTTCCGCATGAAGCTGCTGGGCGCTGAAATCGTCCCGGTCACTTCCGGTACGGGCACCCTGAAAGATGCGATGAACGAAGCCCTGCGTGACTGGGTGACCAACGTCGACGACACCTTCTACCTGATCGGCACCGTGGCAGGCCCGCATCCGTACCCGGCGATGGTGCGTGATTTCCAAGCCATCATCGGCAAGGAAACCAAGGAGCAGATGCTGGAGAAGGAAGGGCGTCTGCCCGACAGCCTGGTCGCTTGCGTGGGCGGCGGCTCCAATGCCATGGGTCTGTTCCATCCGTTCCTCGATGACGCCAGCGTACAGATCATTGGCGTTGAGGCCGGCGGCCATGGCGTGAACACCGACAAGCACGCGGCGAGCCTGAATGGTGGCGTACCGGGCGTGCTGCACGGCAACCGCACGTACCTGCTGCAGGACAACGATGGTCAGATCACCGACGCACACTCGATCTCCGCTGGTCTGGACTACCCGGGCATTGGCCCTGAGCACGCCTTCCTGCACGAAGTGAAGCGTGTTGAATACGTCAGCATCACCGATGACGAAGCGCTGGACGCGTTCCATCAGTGCTGCCTGCTCGAAGGCATCATCCCGGCGCTGGAAACCGCCCACGCACTGGCTGAAGCCATGAAGCGTGCGACCAATCTGCGCGACGATCATTTGATGGTGGTGTGCCTGTCCGGGCGCGGCGACAAAGACATGCAGACCGTCATGAACCACATGGCTACTGCTGAAAAAACTCAGGAGAACCTGGTATGAGCCGTCTCGAACAACGTTTCGCTCAGCTGAAAACCGAAGGCCGTGCCGCGCTGGTCACCTTCATCACCGCCGGTGATCCGGGTTACGACACTTCGCTCAAGGTCCTGAAAGGCCTGCCTGCCGCTGGCGCCGACGTGATCGAGTTGGGCATGCCCTTCACCGACCCGATGGCGGACGGCGTAGCCATTCAGCTGGCGACCCTGCGTGCACTGGACGCTGGCCAGACCCTCCAGAAAACCCTGCAGATGGTGAGTGAGTTCCGGGGCGACGACCAGACCACTCCGATCGTGCTGATGGGCTACTACAACCCGATCCACCGCTTCGGCGTCGAGGCCTTCGTGGCTCAGGCCAAGGAAGCGGGCGTGGATGGCCTGATCATCGTTGACCTGCCACCGGAGCACGACGGCGAGCTGGCGACACCGGCACAGGCCAGCGGTATCGACTTCATCCGTCTGACCACGCCGACCACGGACGATGCTCGTCTGCCTCGCGTACTCGAGCGCAGCTCAGGCTTCGTCTACTACGTATCGGTTGCGGGCGTGACCGGTGCAGGCTCAGCCACCACCGAGCACGTGACCGAGGCCATTGCGCGCCTGCGTCGTCATACCAGCCTGCCGATCAGCGTCGGTTTCGGTATCCGCACACCTGAGCAGGCAGCGGCCATTGCACGTCTGGCAGACGGTGTAGTAGTGGGTTCGGCACTGGTCGACAAGATCGCCACCGCCGAGTCGCCGGAACAGGCCATCGATGGCGTGCTGACACTGTGTGCAGCCCTGGCCGAAGGCGTTCGTAACGCCCGTGTAAGCTGAGGTAAAGTTTCTGATACAGAGGAATCAAAGCGCCGGTAGCCGTTCTACTCTGCAGTAAGACACAAGGGGTTCATGACCATGTCATGAACCCCTTTTTGCTGCATCGTGAGAAGTTGAGGAGCGCCCCATGAAACTGCCAAGTCGTTTTATCACCGGTCTGGGTATCTTGATGATCAGCGCCAGCCCGCTGCTTCAGGCAGCACCGCCGGATCAGCGCGGCCCTGGCCAGGACGACAATCGCGGCGGACAGCAACAGGGCCATCGCGACAACGACGGTCCAGGCAACCGTGGCAATGGCAAAGGTCACGGCAATCAGGCCCATCAGGATAATCGCCGCGGCCCACCGGAAGACTTCGGCCCGGTGCGCCAGACCTTTCAACAGCATCGCGACGTGATAGGTCGCGGCCAGCCGCTGCCGCCGGGCGTGCACATCGCCAAAGGCCGGCCGCTGCCACCGGGCTACGGCAAGCGTCTGGACAGCCGTTCGCTGCAATACCTGCCTCATTACGAAGGATATGAATGGTGTCGACTGGGCACTGATGTGGTACTGATCGCGGTGGGCTCGGGAATCGTGTACGCCATTCTGGACGGCGTGCTGAACTGACCTGAAAAGTCCGGAAGGTATCAGGCGACCGGTCTGGTCGCCTGATACTGGTTCACGGCGTCCTTGAAGCTCACGCCTGTTTCTGATGAAGCCCGGCCAGAAACGTCATCAGGGCGCCCGTGACAAACGCCGGGTTTTCGAGGCTGGCTATGTGTCCGGCCTCTGGCACCAGCACATAGGGACAGCCAATCAGACGTGCCATTTCCCGCGCCTCCAGAGGAGGGCGGGGGATGTCCGCGTCGCCACAGATCACCAGCGTGGTGTCGGCATCAAGCTGGCAAAGAAGGTCCAGCCGGTCTTCCCGACCAAAGATGATGCGCCCAAGCGGTGCCACCGTTTCACGCAACTGCTGTGCACCCATACGGGCCAGCGACGCCCGAAAATCCTGATACAGCGCAGACTGACGATCAATGCCTGGACGGAAGAAGATAGGCGCAACCACGTCCAGCAGGGGCTCGGGGAACGCACCGTGTTCTGCGAGCTGATCGATCAGCGAAAAATAGTAGGCTTTTTTGGCGTCCGGCTCTTTGCCCAGATAGGTGTCCATCAGCACCAGCCCATTGATCCGCTCGGGCGCGACCAGTGCCGCAATTGCACCCCACATGCCGCCCACCGACAAACCGATGATGGTGCAGCGCTCAATGCTCAGATGATCGAGCAAGGCCAGCGCATGCCGGGCGAGGTCATCCAGATTGTCGGTGCCCTCCGGGAACGTGTCAGAAGCGCCATGACCCCACAGATCGGGCACGATTACACGATACTGGCTGGCCAGCGTGTCGATCTGTGCGCTCCACATGGCATGGTCCCAAAGGTAACTGTGACCGAGCAGAACGACCGGGCCAGTGCCTTGATCTGTGTAATGAAGTTTTTTACCTTCGATGATGAGTTCGGGCATTTCATGATCCTCTGTCCTGGTACTTCAACAATTCGAGGCAAGCGGTAATTTGCTTGCAGAAAAGACGGCCTGCGACAGACCTCAAGTGCCGGATCAACGGGCGCTTGCGTGACCTTTTATTGAACATTCGTACGCCAGACGACCGAGCGGTCATTTGGCGCGGGTTATCTTACACGAACGTTTCGCTGGCTGTCTTGCGTGAAGCGCGATCAACACCGGGGTTGCGCTCAGGCCCCACTCAGCACGCTCAGATCCAGAGGCCTGACAGCACCCATCCAGACAGCATGATCCGTGTGGTCGCGTAGTTCATTGCCAGTGAGTGGGTGCAGAAACACTACCAGCCCTTTGCGATTCAGCGCGAGCCACAGAGTGACATCGGCAAGCTGTGCGTGCTCGAACGCCAACTGACAGCTCCAGTCAGGGTGCGGACCGACCCGCTTTTCATGAACCCGGCCCATCTGCACACCAAATCGGGCGGATGCCGCCTCACACAGCGAGCGAGCCTGTTCGAGGGTATGTGAATCAAAGTAAACATGGGCGTGGTAGCCCTGAACGTCCGGCATCGGTGTATCTCCCATCCCCAGAAAACCTCCCAATCTGAAAACACGTGGTCACACAGCAATCGACGGTAACGGCCTGCCCGCCAGTGAAACGCCGCTCAGCGCCTGCTCACTGGCCAGCCAGTCCACAAACTGCTGGACGATCTGCACCCGGCGCTTGCGCTGCGGCAACACCACGTAATAACCGTAGCCAGAGATCGCTGACGCGGCGATGGGCCGACACAACAGGCCCTGGTCGAGCAAGTCGTCGACCAGATGCCGCCAGCCGATGGCAACACCTTGTCCGCCAATGGCCGCCTGAATGAGCAGCGTGTAGTTGTCGAATCTCAGTTGACCGGGTGCGGGCGCCTGCGGAATGTCCAACGCGCGGAACACGCCGCCCCAGTCGAACCAGTTGTTGCTGCTTTCACCGCGCAAATGCAGCAGCGGAAACTCGCGCAATATCTCATTGGGCAGCGGTGCGGCGCGCCCGGCGATCAACTGCGGGCTGCACACCGGAAACACCTCTTCACTGAACAGCCAATGGCTTTCGCCCTGCTTGAAACGCCCGTCACCAAACAGCACCGCAACGTCGATATCAGCACGCAACATGCTGTGCGTACGCTCGCTGGTCACCAGACTCACGTCCACATCGGGGTTGGCCTTGTGAAACCGGTGCAGCCTGGGCATCAACCAATACGCGGCGAAGGCGAAGTCGGTGGCGACCTGCAGGACCTCATGCTGGTGCTGCTCGGTGATCGCCACCAGTCCGCTGTCTATGGACTGCAAGCCGGCCTGAACGTGACTGAACAGGACTTCGCCCGCTTCCGTCAGCTCGATGCCGCGATAAATACGGTCAAACAGACGGGTTGCCAGTTGATCCTCAAGACGCTTCATCTGTTGGCTGATAGCAGGCTGAGTGGTGCCCACCTCACTAGCAGCTGCGGTAAAACTGCGCAGTCGTGCCGCTGCTTCGAATGAACGCAGCAGGTCCAGAGATATGTCGCCGAGGGCTTCAAACATAAGCGCTACTTATCCTAGGTATTGTCACGCAAGGGCTTTACCCCGCAACCGTGAGCCTTCATTCTCATTGCCAGCACTTTCGCATAACTTTTCACGATGGGATGCAGCGATTACATGAAGCGCAAAAATATTCTGTTCATCATGGCCGATCAAATGGCCGCGCCAATGTTGCCGTTTTACGCTCAATCTCCAGTACTGATGCCCAACCTGAGCCGCCTCGCAGCCGAAGGCGTGGTGTTCGACTCGGCCTACTGCAACAGCCCGCTGTGCGCGCCTTCGCGTTTCACGCTGGTCAGCGGCCAGTTACCCAGCAAAATCGGCGCCTACGACAACGCAGCCGACTTTCCAGCGGACATTCCAACCTACGCTCACTACCTGCGCGGTCTGGGCTACAAGACCGCACTGTCCGGCAAGATGCACTTTTGCGGCCCGGACCAATTGCACGGTTACGAAGAGCGCCTCACCAGCGACATCTACCCGGCCGACTACGGCTGGGCTGTCAACTGGGATGAGCCGGACGTGCGCCCCAGCTGGTATCACAACATGTCGTCGGTCTTGCAGGCGGGCCCTTGCATACGCACCAACCAGCTCGATTTCGACGAAGAAGTGCTTTTCAAGGCCCAGCAGTATCTCTACGACCACGTACGTCAGGACGGTGATGCGCCTTTCTGCCTGACCGTGTCCATGACCCACCCGCACGACCCGTACACCATCCCCAAACCGTTCTGGGATCTGTACAGCGACGACGAAATCCCGATGCCACCGGCACACGCCGATCAGGACGCTCTGGACCCTCATTCGCAACGTCTGCTGAAGGTTTACGACCTGTGGGACAAACCCATGCCCGCAAACAAGATCCGGGATGCGCGCCGCGCCTATTTTGGTGCCTGCAGCTACATCGATCTGAACGTCGGCAAGCTGATGCAGACGCTGGATGACGTCGGGTTGTTGCGCGACACCATCGTTGTGTTCTCCGGCGACCACGGCGACATGCTGGGAGAAAAGGGGCTCTGGTACAAAATGCACTGGTTCGAGATGGCTGCCCGCGTGCCGCTGCTGGTCTACGCTCCAGATCAGTTCAAGCCAGGCCGCGTGAGCGCATCGGTGTCGACCGCCGACCTGCTGCCGACGTTCGTCGAGCTGGCGCATGGCGAGCTGGACAAAGGCCTGCCGCTGGATGGCCGCTCGCTGGTGCCGCATCTGCAAGGCAAGGCCGGACACGATGAAGTGTTCGGTGAGTACATGGCCGAAGGCACAACCAGCCCGCTGATGATGATTCGTCGCGGCAATTACAAATTCATCTACTCGGAACAGGACCCGTGCCTGCTGTTCGACGTGACGAACGACCCGAAGGAACAGGAGGACCTGAGCCAGTCACCTGACCATCAAAAATTGTTCAACGACTTTTTGGTCGAGGCACGCGCCAAGTGGGACATACCGGCGATACACCAACAGGTGCTCGCCAGCCAGCGTCGGCGACGTTTTGTCGCCAACACCCTGGCAACCGGCAAGCTGAAGAGTTGGGATCACCAGCCACTGGTCGACGCCAGTCAGCAGTACATGCGCAACCACATTGATCTGGACGATCTGGAGCGCAAGGCACGTTATCCGCAACCTTGAACCCTGCCCAAACCAAGAAAACCAAAAGGGGTACATCAATGAATACGTTATCCAAAACGCTGGCAATCAGTCTTATGTCGCTGGGCAGTTTCGCAGCAGTGGCTGCGGACTCAAGCTGTAGCACGGTGAGAATGGCTGATCCGGGCTGGAGTGACATTGCGGCCACCAACGCCATCACCAGTGTTCTGCTTGAAGGCATGGGCTATACAACCAAGATCGATACGCTGGCAGTACCGATTGCCTATGGCGGTCTGAAAGACGGCAAACTGGACGTTTTTCTGGGTAACTGGATGCCTGCGCAACAGGGTTTCTACGACAAGTTCGTGGCGACCGGTGACGTGACGCAATTGGCCAAGAACCTGCAGGGCACCGAGTTCACGCTGGCCGTGCCGGACTACGTGTGGAATGCAGGCGTGCATGACTTCGCCGACCTGAACAAGTTTGCCGACAAGTTCAGCAAGAAGATCTATGGCATTGGCTCGGGGGCGCCTGCCAACCTGTCCTTGCAGGAAATCATCAAGAAGAACGAGTTTGATCTGGGCGGCTGGAAACTGGTGGAATCGAGTGAGCAGGCAATGCTCGCCGAGGTCAATCGCAACGTGAAGCGTGAAGCGTTCGTGGTGTTCCTGGGCTGGACCCCGCACCCGATGAACGTGCAGATCAAAGGCATGCATTACCTCAAGGGCGGCGAGAAGTACTTTGGTGACACCGGTTCGGTCTTTACCCTGACCCGCAAGGGCTATGCTGAAGCCTGCCCGAATGTCGGCAAGCTGCTGACCAACCTGAGCTTCACGCTGGACATGGAAAACACCATCATGGCTGAGGTGGCGAACAAGAAAGTCAGCAACAGTGAAGCGGCCAAGGCGTGGATAAAAGCCAACCCGGCCGTACTGGAAAAATGGCTCGATGGCGTGAAAACCATTGATGACAAAGATGCACTGGCAGCGGTGAAGGCGAAAATCTAAGCCGTAGGGCTGCGTATTTGCAGCGCCTGACAAAGCCTCTTCGCGAGCAGGCTCGCACAAAGTTCAGTGCTCTCGCGGGAGCAGGCTTGCTCCACAAAGGTCCAGTGCCTCTTGTGTGCGAGCTTGCTCGCGAAGGCTGACTATCAATGATTCAATAGCTGACGGTCAAAACCCTGGCCACGCTCCACCCACCATGAGGGACTGATGCGCTGGCTCAACCGCCATAAATTTCTGCCGTTTCTGGCCTGGCTGCCTAACCAGACCCGCGCCAGTGTCGGGCGTGATGCGCTGGTGGGCCTGAGCGGCGCCATACTGGCCCTGCCGCAGTCCATCGCCTACGCCCTCATCGCCGGCCTGCCGCCCGAGTACGGCCTGTACGCGGCCATCGTTCCAGTACTCATCGCCTGTCTGTGGGGTTCTTCCTGGCACCTGATCTGCGGCCCGACGGCGGCGATATCCATTGTGCTCTACGCCAGCGTCAGCCCGCTCGCCGTCCCGGCCAGCCAGGACTACATCACCCTGATCCTGCTGCTCACATTCATCGCCGGGGTTTTCCAGTTGCTGCTGGGCATGATGCGCTTCGGCGCACTGGTGAACTTCGTATCGCACTCAGTGGTGCTGGGCTTCACCCTCGGCGCCGCCATCGTCATCGCGCTGGGGCAGATGCCCAATCTGATGGGCGTCGACCTGCCCAGCCAGACGACAGCGCTAAACAGCCTGACCGCCATACTCGAACACCAAGGCGAAATCGATCTGCCATCGATGGTGCTGGGGCTTGCGACATTGGCGCTGGGCATCCTGCTCAAGTCGCTGGTGTCACGCTGGCCAACCCTGTTGATCACACTGGTCGCAAGCAGCCTGCTGGTCTGGCTCTGGCCTGCGATGTTCGGCCATGTGAGGGTGGTCAGCGCTTTCGTCGGCCATTTGCCGCCGTTCAGTCCACTGCCGCTGGATGCAGAACTGATTCTCAAGCTGCTGCCTACTGCTGTCGCCGTGGGCATGCTGGGGCTGGTCAACAGCCTGTCGATTGCCCGCTCGCTGTCGGCACGCTCACAGCAAATGCTCAACGCCAACCAGGATGTCCGGGCACAGGGCCTTTCGAACATGGTCGGCTCACTGTTCTCGGGCTATTTGTCGGCAGGCTCATTCACCCGCGCGGCACTGAGTTACGAAGCGGGCGCCCGCTCACCACTGGCCGGTGTATTTTCGGCGCTGTGGGTGGCGCTGTTCGCCGTTGCCGGCGCCTCATTGATCTCGCACATTCCGATCCCGAGCATGGCTGCTTCCATCCTGCTGATCTGCTGGGGGCTGGTAGATCGTCGCGGTATCTGTGCGTTGTTCCGGGTCAGTCGTTCGGAGTTTTTCGTCATGGCACTGACCTGCCTGGCCACCTTGCTGCTGGAGCTGCAAACCGCGATTTATGCCGGTGTACTGGCCTCGCTGTTCTTCTACCTCAAGCGCACCTCGCAGCCCCGCGTGCAGCAGTGGCGTGAAGGCGATGAAGACGTGCTGCGTGTGGGCGGCTCAATCTTTTTCGGCGCCAGCCATTACCTGCAAACCCGCTTGCAGCGCACTCAGGGTAAACGGGTGGTAATCGACGCCCAGCAAATCAACTTCATCGATTACTCGGGCGTGGAAATGCTCCATCAGGAGGCCCGCCGCCTGGGGCAACAGGGCCGTGTGCTGGTCCTGCGCAACACCCGGCCGCAGGTGATCGAAGAGCTGCACAAGCTGGAAGGTGCCGAAAAATGTCCGATTCTGTTTGAGGCGTGAAAAGCAGATCAGCCGGCCGCCAGTTGCCTGCGCAACTCAGCCAGTACCGGCGCTGAATCCGGCCGAACACCGCGCCACAACAGGAACGCTTCGGCCGCCTGCTCGACCAGCATGCCGAGCCCGTCGACCGAACGACCCGCACAGTGCTCAGTGGCCCAGCGACAAAAAGCGGTGGGCTCCTTGCTGTACATCATGTCGTAGCAAAAGGTCGCGCCGGGTTGAATCAGGCTGGGCGCGATAGGCGGTAATTCACCTGCAAGGCTTGCAGACGTAGCGTTGATAATCAGGTCCACCGGTTCTTCGAGCCAGTCAAAGCCGCTGGCAAATACAGGCCCCAGATCCGTGAACTCCTGAACCAGCGTTTCTGCTTTTTCAATCGTGCGGTTGGCAATCACCACCGCCAAAGGTTTCTCCGCCAACAACGGTTTCAGCGCACCACGCACCGCGCCACCGGCGCCCAGCAACAGAATGCGTTGACCGTGCAGGCTCATCCCGCAGTTGACCGTCAGGTCGCGCACCAGTCCGGCACCGTCCGTGTTATCGCCCAACAGCGTGCCGTCATCCAGCGTGTGCAGCGTATTGACGGCGCCTGCACGCTGAGCGCGTTTGGTCAGGCTGTCAGCCAGGCGAAACGCCTCTTCCTTGAACGGCACAGTGACGTTGGCGCCCCGACCGGTCTGAAAAAACGCCCGCGCAAACGCAGTGAAATCGTCCAGCGGCGCAAGCGAGGTCCGGTACGCCAGTGCCTGCCCGGTCTGCTCGGCAAACAGGCTGTGAATCAGCGGCGACTTGCTATGGCCGATGGGATTGCCGAAGACGACGTACTGGTCCATGTGGGTTCCTATTGTGTTCATGTGCACAGCAACGGCGGCAAGCAAACGCCGCCGAATGCTGCTTCAGTCTTGCGCCAGCCAGTCGCGGTCGGTCAGGTAGTACTCGGTCAGGCGTGCTTCTTCACTGCCCGGTGCGGCTTTCCAGTCATAACCCCAGCGTACTTGCGGCGGGAGCGACATGAGGATCGACTCGGTACGACCACCCGATTGCAGCCCGAACAACGTGCCCCGGTCATACACCAGGTTGAATTCGACGTAGCGGCCGCGACGAAACTCCTGAAATTCGCGCTGCTGTACGGTGTAGGCATTGGCCTTGCGACGGCGCACGATGGGCAGGTACGCATTGATGAACGCGTCGCCAATCGCCCGGATAAACGCAAAGCTGGTCTCGAAATCCCACTGGTTCACGTCATCGAAAAACAGTCCGCCAATGCCGCGCGGCTCGTCACGGTGCTTGAGATGGAAATAGCTGTCGCACCAGGCTTTGTAGCGCGGATAAACGTCGTCGCCAAACGGGGCGCAGGCGCGCTCGGCAACCCGGTGCCAGTGCACGCAGTCTTCCTCGACGCCGTAATAGGGCGTCAGGTCGAAACCACCACCGAACCACCAGACCGGCTCTTCGCCTTCTTTTTCAGCGATGAAAAAGCGTACGTTGGCGTGGGAGGTTGGCACGTGGGGGTTATGCGGGTGAATCACCAGCGACACACCCAGCGCTTCAAATCCACGGCCCGCGAGCTCAGGGCGATGCGCACTGGCAGAAGGCGGCAGGTTGCTGCCAAATACATGAGAAAAGTTCACGCCGCCTTTTTCGATGACAGCTCCGTTTTCGATTACCCGCGTGCGACCGCCGCCGCCCGCCGGGCGTGTCCAGGCATCTTCGACGAAATGCGCATTGCCATCTTCCTGTTCAAGCGCGGTGCAAATGCGGTCCTGCAGGTCGAGCAAGTAAGCCTTCACGGCTTCGGTACGGGTACTCATGACGATCCCTTACGGCTGACTTCAAACGGCTGGGCCCCGGAACAAAAGGGCCGCAGGCAAACTGGCGCGTAGCATACCATTGGCAGACAGCACTGGCAGTTGACGAAGCCCGGATGAAGGAGTCCGATAGCTCTTTGCAATCCGTTTCGACATTCATGGAGAGAGCACATGGCAAAGCGTATCCAGTTCAACACGGTCGGAGGACCCGACGTTCTTGAATATGCCGACTTCGAGTCAGCAGCGCCCGGTCCGCAAGAGGTTGTGGTGCGCAACAAGGCCATCGGCCTGAATTTCATCGACACCTATTACCGCAGCGGGCTGTACCCGGCGCCCGCATTCCCGTCCGGGCTTGGTACAGAAGGGGCAGGCGTTGTCGAAGCAGTCGGCGCCGAAGTGACGCGCGTCAAAGCCGGTGATCGCGTGGCCTATGCGACCGGGCCGCTGGGCGCTTACAGCGATCTGCACACATTGCCGGAGGCCAATCTGGTCAAGCTCGCCGACTCGGTCAGCTTTGAAAAGGCTGCGGCCGTGCTGCTCAAGGGCCTGACGGTTCAGTACCTGCTGCGTCAGACTTATCAGGTCAAACCGGGCGAGATCATTCTGTTTCATGCCGCCGCAGGCGGTGTGGGCTCGCTGGCGTGCCAATGGGCCAAAGCGCTGGGTGCAAAACTGATCGGCACGGTCAGCTCGCCTGAAAAGGCGGCGCATGCCAAAGCACTCGGCGCATGGGAAACCATCGATTACAGCCATGAAGACGTGGCCAAGCGCGTGCTGGAACTGACCGAAGGCAAAAAATGCGCGGTGGTGTACGACGGTGTGGGCCAGGACACATGGCTGACATCACTCGATTGCGTCGCACCGCGCGGTCTGATGGTGAGTTTCGGCAATGCGTCCGGGCCAGTGGCCGGGGTCAATCTGGGGATACTGGCGCAGAAGGGTTCGCTGTACGTCACTCGCCCGACACTGGGCAGCTACGCCAACAGTGCGCAAAACCTGCAAACCATGGCGGACGAGCTGTTCGACATGCTTGCCAGCGGCAAGCTCAAGGTCGACAACATTCAGCAATATGCGCTCGAGGACGCTGCCAAGGCACACATCGAACTGTCGGCCCGCCGCACCACGGGCTCGACGATTCTGATTCCCTGAGGCAGTACAACGCAACGCAACGCGTCCCGGCACTAGCCGGGACGTACCACCTGCCCGGTGGCGATGTCACGAATCACGCTCGGGTTTCGACGACCACCCAGCGCGCCACACAGAACGGTGTCGATCTGACCACGGAAATACTGCTCAACACGCAATCGTGACTTGGCAGCAGGGCGACCTGCCGGGTTGGCAGAGGTCGAAATCAGCGGTCCTACCAATGCGCACAGCTCACGCACGGTCGGGTGATCAGTCACGCGCAGCGCAACGGTTTCGTGAATCCCGGTTATCCACTCGGGCAGCAGGTTCTGGTGCGGCACCAGCCAAGTGTTCGGCCCGGGCCAGGTGCTGGCCATACGATCGAGCCACAGCTCGGGAAAGTCCTCGAACAGGAAGTCGAACTGACGAATGTTGTCAGCGATCATGATCAGCCCTTTTTCCACAGGCCGGGACTTGATCGCCAACAAGCGGTAAACCGCCTCTTCGTCCCACGGGTCGCAACCCAGCCCCCAAACTGCCTCGGTCGGGTAGGCAATAACCGCTCCGGCCCGGATATCCCGAGCGACTTGCTGCACACGCCAACTGCTGACCATTCTTTCTCTCCGCTAAATCATGGCGGGCAGTTTAACCTCACGGCGCGCTGGCGAACCATCGTCCCGCTTCACTGCTTATCCGCCCATCGAGCTCAAGCTCCGTCAATGCTGCCAGTACCTTGGGCAACGGCCAGCCCATGGAATTCGACAAAGCTTCGCTGGTGTGCGGCGCAGCATGCAACAGCGCCAACAAAGGGTTATCGCAAGCGGCAGGACGTTGCTCGGCATCAGGTTCAGTTGCAGGCGCCACCCGATGCCAATGCTGCAGGGCTTCGAGGATATGGTCGACCGTCTCGACCAGTATCGCGCCGTCACGAATCAACTGGTGACAGCCGCGTGCACCAGGGTGGTGGATCGAACCGGGAATTGCATACACTTCGCGGCCGTGTTCGGCTGCCAGCCGTGCCGTGATCAGCGAGCCGCTGGCCACGCTGGCTTCGACAACCAGCACCCCAAGCGACATTCCACTGATGATCCGATTGCGTCGAGGAAAGTTGCTGGCATGCGGGCCGGCGTCGAGCGGGAACTCGGAAATCACCGCGCCGCCCTGCGCCGCCATCTGTGCGGCGAGCGCCCGATGCTGCTGTGGATAAAGTTTTTCGAGCCCTGTGCCGAGCACGCCGATTGTGAGCCCGCCGACGGCCAGCGCGCCCTGATGCGCAGCGCCGTCAATCCCGCGGGCCAGACCGCTGGTGATCACAAAACCGGCACCGGCAAGGCTTCTCGCGAACGCAGCAGCGGTGTCCATTCCGGGTTTCGATGCGCGACGGCTGCCGACCATTCCCAACTGCGGCCGCTCGAGAATCGAGGGGTCGCCTGCGATGAACAGCAGCGGCGGGGGATCGGCAATCTGGGCGAGCAGCGCCGGGTAGCAAGGATCGTCCCACATCAGCAAATGCTGGCCCGGACGCTCAAGCCATGCCAATGCAGCACTGGCACCGTCGCGTACCGAAGGCTCACGCCGGGCCTCGGCAGCAGCCGTCGGCATGCCCAGTGAACGCCATGCACTGGCTGGCGCAGACAGCGCCGCCGAGGCACAACCGAACGCATCGATAAGCCTGGAAAAGCGCTTCGATCCAATCTCTGGCAAACGATGCAGACGAAGACGTGCTTCCAGTTCCGACGGTGACGGAACAGCTTTTTCAAACAGCGGCATAAGATCGTCCCTGATCCATGGCGCACCTCGGACGGTGCGCAAACCTGTGGATAACTCTGTTGACAACAATTTGATAAGTGAATGAAACAGTCAGGAAATCCGTATCAAAACTGAAACATGGCGCTAGGGGTTACGGACCTTGTCCATAATGGCCAAAGATCGGTTCGCGTGCAGCACCAAGGCGTAACTGAGCTTGTCGTAAGTGCGGAAAACCATCAGCAGACCAGACCGTTCGTCCGGGATTTTTACCTGCTCACCGGTCACCCGGTCACGCACCCGCTCACCCGTCTTGTAGATGGCCAGCACGTTGCCTTCGACCAGACCGTCGCGCCTGCCTTTGTTCAGCGTGACCACGTCATACACGCCGACTTGGGTAACGCCACGCGGTACGTCAAGAATCAGCCCTTCGACCGGCGATTGTGGCGCGCTGGGCATGAACGTCGAAGTGATTGCACGCTCTTCGCTGGCAAACAGCCGGTCACCCAGACGAACTTCCTGCGTGGAGCGTTGAAGCGTCAGCGTCGATACGTCGCCTTCAGTGGCGACCACCTCCGCACTGCCAATATCGTCGGCGTTGATGCCCAGCACTTCCTCGGTATCAGGGTCGATATAGGTCTTGCCCTGACGGAAGATGCCGTACACCGAGTGCGCCGCGTCCAGCGTGCCACGCGAATAGACACGATCACCGCTGCCACTGAGCACCCGCTCGGCGTTACCTGCCACGATATAGGGCGCTTGTTCAAACGCTTCGGCGCTGTCGACGATACGGTTGCTGATCAGAAAGGCATTGATGGCACCCAGCGGGATGCTCGGGATAGCCTCAACCACCGGCGTGCTGCGCACACGCGGTGACAATTTGATGGTGCCTCGGGATTCGCCACGGTTGACCATCACACGCGGCTGGCCGTCGACATACGTCAGTGAGAGAGTGTCACCGGGGTAGATCAGATCAGGGTCGTGCACCTGGGGATTGGCCCGCCAGATCTCTCGCCACTGCCAGGGTTCGCGCAAAAACTTACCGGAAATGTCCCAGAGTGTGTCACCCGGAACAACGGTGTAATTCTGCGGATGGCCTTCCCTGAGCTGCACTTGCGCCTGGACAAGACCGCTGGCGGTCAACAGCAGCAGGGCGAGTAGTGATTTCCTCATGCGGTGAATCCCTTTATCATGTTGCCTCGCGTGAACAATAGAGTCCCATCATGGGTTGCCGCCTTGAAATCCCGAGCCTGGCGCCCGACATTGACTTTACCCTAACAGTGCAGCTCTTACGTATATGGCTATTTTAAACATCCTCGAATTTCCCGATTCGCGCCTGCGCACCATCGCCAAACCTGTGGCGATAGTAGACGACGGCATTCGCCAGTTGGTCGACGACATGTTTGAAACCATGTACGAAGCGCCTGGTATCGGTCTGGCCGCAACGCAGATCAACGTCCACAAGCGGGTCGTCGTGATGGACCTGAGCGAAGATCGCTCCGAGCCGCGCGTCTTCATCAACCCCGAGATCGAAATGCTGACCGACGAAATGGATCAGTATCAGGAAGGTTGCCTGTCGGTGCCCGGTTTCTACGAGAACGTCGACCGGCCGCAGAAAGTCCGCGTCAAGGCGCTGGGCCGTGATGGCCAGCCTTACGAACTGGTAGCCGAAGGCTTGCTGGCGATCTGCATTCAACACGAGTGCGATCACCTGAACGGCAAACTGTTCGTCGATTATCTCTCCAATCTCAAGCGTGACCGGATCAAGAAGAAGCTGGAAAAACAGCACAAGCTCAACGCCTGATCCGTCGTCACCCCAAAAAGGCCTGTCGAAGGCCTTTTTCTTTTTTCAGAACGAGAAGTCCATGACTGAGCCACTGCGCATCGTTTTCGCCGGCACCCCGGAATTCGCCGCCGAACACCTCAAGGCCCTGCTCGACAGCCCTCACCAGATCATCGCCGTTTACACCCAGCCTGATCGCCCGGCCGGTCGTGGACAAAAGCTGATGCCAAGCCCGGTCAAGCAACTGGCGCTGCAACATGATGTGCCTGTCATGCAACCGCCGACCCTGCGCGACCCTGCCGCCCAGGCCGAGCTGGCGGCGCTCAAGCCCGGCCTGATGGTGGTGGTTGCCTACGGCCTGATCCTGCCGCAAGTGGTGCTGGATATCCCGCGTCTGGGCTGCATCAACAGCCATGCTTCGCTGCTGCCTCGCTGGCGCGGTGCGGCGCCCATCCAACGGGCTGTGCAAGCGGGCGATGCTGAAAGTGGCGTGACCGTGATGCGCATGGAGGCGGGCCTCGACACCGGCCCCATGCTGCTCAAGGCCGTGACCCCGATCAGCGCCCAGGACACCGGCGGCACGCTGCACGATCGCTTGGCGGAGCTGGGCCCACCGGCCGTACTGCAGGCGATTACCGGCTTGGCAGACGGCTCGTTGGTCGGCGAAGTGCAGGACGACAGCCTGGCCAACTACGCACACAAATTGAACAAGGACGAGGCGCGCATCGACTGGGCTCGCCCGGCCGTTGAACTGGAGCGCCTGATACGCGCCTTCAATCCGTGGCCGATCTGCCACAGCACGCTGAACGAAGAAACCCTGAAATTACTGGCCGCTGACCTGGCTGAAGGGCAGGGCGTGCCGGGGACCATTTTGAGCGCCAACAAGGACGGGCTGATCGTCGCGTGTGGCGAGCACGCCCTGCGTCTGACCCGCCTGCAATTGCCCGGCGGCAAACCGTTGAGCTTCGCTGACCTGTTCAACAGCCGCCGCGAGAAGTTCGCTGTCGGCACGGTACTGGGCCAATGAACCCGCGCCTGGCCGCCGCCAAGGCCTTGGCTGCCGTCCTCAGCGGCAAGGCATCGCTGAACAGCTCACTGCCGACCCAACTGGACAAGGTCGACGCCCGTGACCGCGGCCTGACCCAGGATTTGGCGTTTGGTACGGCGCGCTGGCAGCCTCGTCTTTCAGCGCTGGCCGTCAAGCTGCTGCAGAAACCGTTCAAAGCGGCCGACGCTGACGTTGAAGCATTGCTGCTGGTCGGCCTGTATCAACTGTTCTACAGCCGTATTCCGGCCCATGCCGCAATCGGCGAGACCGTGGGCTGCGCCGACAAACTGAAAAAACCGTGGGCCAAGGGCCTGCTCAACGCCGTGTTACGCAATGCCCAGCGAGACGGCGCGGCATTGCTGACTGAGCTGGAACATGACCCCGTGGTGCGCACTGCTCACCCGCGCTGGCTGCAAAAAGCCTTGAAAGCGGCGTGGCCGGAGCAGTGGGAAGACGTCTGCGCCGCCAACAACGCGCACCCGCCTATGATCCTTCGGGTCAATCGTCGCCACAACAGCCGCGATCAATACCTCGAACTGCTGAAAACGGCGGGCCTGGACGCAAATGCGTGCACGTTCAGCCAGGACGGCATCGTGCTGACCGAGCCGTGTGATGTGCGCACATTGCCCGGTTTTGCCGAGGGCTGGATCAGCGTTCAGGACGAAGCCGCGCAACTGGCTGCCGACCTGCTGGAGCTGGCGCCCGGCCAACGTGTGCTCGACGCCTGCTGTGCGCCCGGCGGCAAGACGTGTCACCTGCTGGAAGTACAGCCGCAGCTGAGCGATGTGGTCGCCGTGGACCTGGAAGCCAAACGCCTGGTGCGAGTACGGGAAAACCTCGACCGCCTGGGTCTGGACGCCCAACTGATTGCCGCCGACGCCCGGGAAACCGCGCAATGGTGGGACGGCCAGCCGTTCCAGCGCATTCTGCTCGACGCGCCGTGCTCGGCCACCGGCGTGATTCGTCGCCATCCCGACATCAAACTGACCCGCCAACCCGAAGACATCGTGGCGCTGGCAGCCTTGCAGGGCGAGCTGCTGGACGCCTTGTGGCCTACGCTTCAAGTGGGCGGCATGTTGCTGTACGCGACCTGTTCGACGTTGCCGACAGAAAACACCGAGGTGATCGAGGCGTTTCTGGCCCGGACCTCCGGGGCACGCGAGCTGGACATCGCAGGCCAGTCGGGACAGCCGCCAGCCGGGATCAAGCAAAAACACGGTCGCCAACTGCTGGCCCAGCAGGGCGGTCATGATGGTTTCTACTACGCCAAACTGATCAAGATCGCGGCGGCAAGGGAGTAGTCAGTTGAAAATCATCATTCTGGGTGCAGGCCAGGTCGGCGGCACGCTGGCCGAACACCTTGCCGGTGAGGCCAACGACATTACGGTGGTCGACACAGACGGCGACCGCCTGCGCAATCTGGGTGATCGTCTCGACATCAGGACCGTGCAGGGCAAGGGCTCCTACCCCGCCGTGCTGCGTCAGGCCGGCGCGGACGACGCGGACATGCTGGTCGCCGTGACCAGCAGCGACGAAGCCAACATGATCGCCTGTCAGGTGGCATTCACGCTGTTCCACACGCCAACCAAGATTGCGCGAGTGCGTGAAGCGGCCTACCTGACGCGCTCCGACCTGTTCGACAACAGCGCTATCCCGGTCGATGTACTGATCAGCCCGGAGCAGGTCGTTACCCACTACATCAAGCGTCTGATCGAATACCCCGGCGCTTTGCAGGTGATCGATTTCGCTGACGGCAAGGCGCAACTGGTGGCGGTCAGGGCCTATTACGGCGGCCCGTTGGTCGGTCAGCAACTGCGCCAGCTCAAGACCCACATGCCCACCGTTGAAACCCGTGTCGCCGCGATCTTTCGTCGCGACCGGCCGATTATTCCCCAGGGTGATACGGTGATCGAAGCCGACGACGAAGTGTTCTTCGTGGCGGCCAAAGCCGATATCCGGGCGGTAATGGGTGAGATGCGCCGCCTGGACGAGAGCTATAAACGCATCGTGATCGCGGGCGGCGGCAACATCGGCGAGCGGCTGGCCGAGGCCATCGAGAGCCGCTACCAGGTCAAGATCATCGAGATGAATCCGGCGCGCTGCCGCTACCTCTCCGAGAACCTCGACAGCACCGTGGTGCTGCAAGGCAGTTCATCGGATCGCGACTTGTTGATCGAAGAAAACATCGGCAACACGGATCTGTTTCTCGCGCTGACCAACGACGATGAAGCCAACATCATGTCGTCGTTGCTGGCCAAACGTCTGGGCGCTCGCAAGGTCATGACGTTGATCAACAACCCCGCGTACGTTGATCTGGTGCAGGGTGGGGAAATCGACGTGGCGGTCAGTCCACAACTGGCGACCATCGGTACCTTGCTCGCACACGTGCGGCGCGGCGACATCGTCAGTGTGCACTCACTGCGTCGAGGCGCAGCGGAAGCCATCGAGATCGTGGCGCATGGCGACGCCAGATCCAGCAAAGTGATTGGTCGTGCCATCAGAGACATCAACCTGCCAACCGGCACAACGATTGGCGCCATCATCCGCGACGAAGAGGTCCTGATCGCCCACGACGTCACCGTGATTGAATCAGGCGACCACGTGATCATGTTTCTTGTGGATAAAAAGTACATCCGCGACGTCGAGCGCCTGTTTCAGGTGGGCTTGAGCTTCTTCTGAGCACCGGTCGGCGCCCAGTGCCGTGCCAGCCGGGCTGCAATGCGTCTGACTGACTGAACCTCAAAAAGCCTTCGGCGGTCGGGCACGCTCGTCGATTCTGGCGAATTTTCCCTTGAGCCTGTGTATCCCAAAAATACGCGCAACTGCTCAACAGGCCCACACAGGGCTTTATCAGGGAGAACCTTTTCCATGGCCAAACTCGCCCATTCCCAAGCACCTCTGCAAGGCTCACAAACTGACGGCCCGCCTGCCGGCGGCTGGGGCGCGCTGCGTTCGGTCACCAAACATCTGATGCACCAGCATGTGCTGATCCGCGGCAATCGTGCGTTGATGTCGATGAACAAACCGGAGGGCTTCGATTGTCCCAGCTGTGCCTGGCCCGATCCCAAGAAGCCGCACGCGTTTGAATATTGCGAAAACGGCGCAAAAGCACTGGCTTGGGAAACCACCACCAAGCGTGTCACGCCCGAGTTTTTTGCGCAGCACACCGTCAGCGAATTGGCCACATGGTCCGATCACGACCTTGAAGACCAGGGCCGCCTGACCGAGCCGATGCGCTACGACGCCGCCAGCGACAAGTACCTGCCGGTCAGTTGGGATGAGGTGTTTGCTGATATCGGCCATGAGCTTCGTCATCTCAGTGACCCTTGGAAACTGGAGCTGTACACGTCCGGCCGCACCTCCAACGAGGCGGCATTTCTGTACCAGCTGTTTGGCCGCCTGTACGGCATGGCCAACTTCCCAGACTGCTCGAACATGTGCCATGAAACCACTTCCGTCGCATTGCCCGAGGCAATAGGCGTCGGCAAGGGCACGACGTCTCTGGAAGACTTCGAGCAGGCCGATGCCATTTTTATCATCGGTCAAAACCCAGGGACCAACAGCCCGCGCATGATGTCCGAGCTGCACACTGCCGCCAAGCGGGGCGCGAGCATCATCTCGTTCAACCCGCTTCGCGAGAAGGCACTGGTGCGTTTCGCCTCGCCACAGAACCCGCGCGACATGATCGGTCGCCGTGGCGTGGAGATCAGCTCTCAGTATCATCAGGTCAGAACCGGCGGCGATATGGTCGCCATGCAGGGCATCTGCAAGGTCGTGATCGAAGCCGATGACGCGGCGCAACGAGAAGGTCGCCCGCGGGTTCTGGATGTGGCGTTCATCGACGAGCACACCCACGGCTTCGAGCAGTACGCCGACTACTGCCGAGGATTGTCCTGGGACATCATCGAGCGTCATTCGGGCCTGAGTCGTCAGGCGATTGAAGACGTGGCGGCGGTTTACATGCGTTCCGAGCGAGTGATCTGCTGTTGGGGCATGGGCGTTACCCAGCACAAGCGTGGCGGCGATGCGATGCAGCAGATCATCAACCTGTTGCTGCTGCGCGGCAATATCGGCAAACCGGGCGCTGGCGCCTGTCCGATCCGTGGGCATTCCAATGTGCAGGGCGACCGCACCATGGGGATTTACGAGAAAGCCCACGAACCTTTTTTGGCGAGCATGAGCAAGGTGTTCGGCTTTGAAGCCTCACGTAAAGGTGGCCACGATGTGGCCGAGGCGTGTGAAGCACTGCTGCGTGGCGAGGTGGAAGCGTTCATCTCGATGGGCGGCAACTTCTTCCGGGCGATCCCGGACATCGACATCGTTTGCCCGGCCGTGAGCCGCCTGAAAATGACTGTCCTGGTGAATACCAAGCTCAATCGCAGCGCCACGGTGCACGGCCAGAAAGCTTATTTGCTGCCCTGCCTGGCGCGCTCGGAAACAGACCTGCAGAACGGCGTGGCGCAAACGGTAACGGTCGAAGACTCCATGTCGATGGTGCACGGCTCGACCGGTATGCTGGAGCCAGCCTCCGAGCATTTGATATCTGAAATTGCCATTATTGCCGGGATGGCCAAGGCGACATTGCCGCCCAACCCCAAAGTGAACTGGGACAGCTATGTGGGTGACTACGCGCGCATTCGCGACAAGATTGAAGAAGTAATGCCCGAGCAGTTTTACGACTTCAACGTACGCATTTGCCAGCCGGGCGGCTTTCAGTTACCCAATGCCGCCAGGGTCCGCAAATGGGACACCGACACTGGCAAGGCCAACTTCCTGTTCCCGGCAGGGGTCTACGACGAAGACGACACGCCGCCGGGCGCCGATCATCTGCAATTGATGACGATCCGCAGCCATGACCAGTTCAACACCACGGTGTATTCCAACGATGACCGCTATCGGGATATTTATGGCGACCGCATGGTCGTGATGCTCAACCCCGAAGACATGGCGAGGCTGGACCTGAAGGCTGGCGATTACGTCGAGTTTCAGACCGCGTTGGACCTCAAAACAGAACGACGGGCAGCTGGCTTCAAGGTCGTGCCGTTCGATGTACCTGCAGGCTGTTGCGCTGCGTATTACCCGGAGACCAACGGCTTGCTGCCCTTGGCCAACCGCGACAGCCGCAGCAATACACCTGCGGCCAAGTCAGTACCCGTCAACCTGGTCCGCATGAGCCCACAGGCGGCTCAAGCCGCAGTAGAGCGACGCGGACTGATTGCGGCGGCGAGTTAGGCAGAGGCATGCTTGCTTGCGCAGGCCGGTGACCCGCCAGAACATCTCTGGCGGATGCACCGGCAACCTATCTTTTACGGGCCGCTGCGCAGACGGCTACTCAGTACCAGCGCGCTTCGCCTGCCGGGCGTTTCTTGAAGCGTTTCATCGTCCACATGTACTGGCTTGGGTAGGCCCGCACATACTTCTCGACCACCTTGCTCATCGCCGCCGCCGAGGTTTCGGTGTCGGTGCTGTACATGGCTTCAGGAGCCGCTTCCAGCACCACCTTGTAGCCTGAGCCGTCCGGCAGGCGCATGGCATGCAGGAAAACCCCGACCGCCTTGCCGCCCGCCAGCATGTTCGGCACAAACTTGCTGGTCAGCGCCTGAGTGCCGCAGAACGGGACGAAGATACCCGCTGACTCAGCCGGCTCCGGGTCCGCTGGAATGCCTACCGAGCCGCCTTTACGCACTTCCTTGATAACGCTGAGGATGCCCTCCTTGGTAGACGCTGCAACGCGGTTACCCAGTTGCACTCGCTGTTTACGCAGCAAGTCATCGACCGCCTTCAACTTTGGCGGACGATAGAAAATGATCGGCTTGCACTGGCTGCAATAGAAGTGATTCAGCACTTCCCAGTTGCCCAGGTGGCTGGTGATACCGACCACGCCCTTGCCGGACGCCAGCGCATCCTTGAGCACGTCGAGCCCTTCGACTTCGCGAACCAGATTGATCGATTTCTGAGCAGGCCAGATCCAGGCACAAGCGCTTTCGGTCAGCGTCTTGCCGATGTCCATCAGGCTGCGACCCACGAGTTTCTCCAGCTCCGGCTCGCTCAGCTCAGGAAAACACTTGGACAGATTGATCCGCGCCACTTCACGTGACCGGTTGGGAAGCTTCCACATCAACCAGCCGATCGCGGTGCCCACCCACTGCACAGCTCGCCATGGCAACAGAGCAAACAACCGCAACGCCCCGACCATTACGGCGCCTTTGAACTTATCCACAGAACACTCCCAGATTCTCGAGGCGGGTATTGTAACCGTCAGCGGCTCAGGATCGCGTATCGATCGCAATCCACAGTGTGGTCCATGACCATACCGCTGGCCTGCATGTACGCATAACAGATGGTCGGACCGACAAACGTGAACCCGGCTTTCTTCAATGCCTTGCTCATGGCCTCGGCCTGAGCGGTAATGGCCGGTACTTCGCTGCGGTCCTTGAAGTGGTTGACCTTCGGCGTGCCGTCGACAAACGACCAGAGCAGGCCAACCGGGTCGGGCAGCGCCAGCCAGGCCCGGGCGTTGGTGCGGACCGCCTTGAGCTTGAGTCGGTTGCGGATAATCGTCGGATCGAGCATCAACGCATCGATTTCAGCATCGGTGAGTTGCGCCAGACGCTGGGCATCAAAGCCAAACAAAACCTCGCGATAACGGGCGCGACGCTTGAGAATCGTGATCCATGAAAGGCCCGCCTGGAACCCTTCGAGCAAAAGCAACTCGAAGAGCTTCTGCGCATCGCGCAGCGGCACGCCCCACTCCTGATCGTGATAAGCGATGTAAAGGGGGTCTTCGTTGCACCAAAAGCAGCGTGTCATAGGGCTCCCAAGGGTGGACGTGCAGCCGAATCGGGTATACTCCCGCTCTTTGAATCGCAGCCCAGCACAGGTGAAATTTGTGAGCCAGCCTACGCCAGCCGTGCGTACCTTCCAAGACTTGATCCTCGCCCTCCAGCAATACTGGGCAGAACAAGGTTGTGTGGTACTTCAGCCCTACGATATGGAAGTAGGCGCCGGCACCTTCCACACCGCCACGTTTCTGCGCGCCGTAGGCCCGGAAACCTGGAACGCCGCTTACGTACAGCCAAGCCGTCGCCCGACTGATGGCCGCTACGGCGAGAACCCGAACCGCCTGCAGCACTACTATCAGTTTCAGGTGATTCTCAAGCCGAACCCGGACAACTTCCAGGAACTGTACCTGGGCTCGCTCAAGCACATCGGCCTCGATCCACTGGTCCACGACGTGCGTTTTGTCGAAGACAACTGGGAATCGCCGACGCTGGGCGCCTGGGGTCTGGGCTGGGAAATCTGGCTCAACGGTATGGAAGTCTCGCAGTTCACCTACTTCCAGCAAGTCGGCGGCATCGAGTGCTACCCGGTGACCGGCGAAATCACCTACGGCCTGGAACGTCTGGCGATGTACCAGCAGGGCGTGGATTCGGTCTACGACCTGGTCTGGGCTGACGGTCCGTTCGGCAAAGTCACCTATGGCGACGTGTTCCACCAGAACGAAGTGGAGCAGTCGACTTACAACTTCGAACACGCCAACGTCGACAAGCTGTTCGAGCTGTTCGATTTCTATGAAAGCGAAGCAGCGCGCCTGATCGAGCTGGAGCTGCCGTTGCCGGGCTACGAAATGGTCCTCAAGGCCTCGCACACCTTCAACCTGCTGGATGCGCGCCGCGCCATCTCCGTGACCGCGCGTCAGCAATACATCCTGCGCGTGCGCACGTTGGCCCGCTCGGTCGCCCAGGCCTATCTGCAAGCCCGAGCCAAGCTCGGCTTCCCGATGGCGCCGCCCGATCTACGCGATGAAGTGTTGGCCAAGCTGGAGGCAGCGCAATGAGTGCTCAAGATTTTCTGGTCGAACTGGGCACGGAAGAACTGCCACCCAAGACCCTCGTTTCCCTGGCCGACGCATTCCTGGCCGGGATCGAAAAAGGCCTGCAGTCCGCTGGCCTGACCTACAGCGCCAAGCAGGTCTACGCCGCACCGCGCCGTCTGGCCGTGCTGATCACCGCGCTGGCCACTCAACAGCCGGACCGCAGCGTCAATCTGGACGGCCCGCCGCGTCAGGCTGCTTTCGACGCTGATGGCAACCCGACTCAGGCCGCACTGGGCTTCGCCAAGAAATGTGGCGTGGACCTGAGCGAAATCGACCAGAGCGGTCCGAAACTGCGCTACAGCCAGAGCATCGTCGGCAAGCCGACCGCATCGCTGCTGCCGACCATCGTCGAAGACTCGCTGAACGACCTGCCGATTGCCAAGCGCATGCGCTGGGGTGCACGCAAGGAAGAGTTCGTGCGGCCGACCCAATGGCTGGTGATGCTGTTCGGCGACCAAGTCATTGATTGCACGATTTTGGCGCAGAGCGCTGGTCGTCATTCTCGCGGTCACCGCTTCCATCATCCGGAAGACGTGCGCATTTCCTCGCCTGCCGGCTACCTCAGCGATCTGCGTGCCGCTTATGTACTGGCCGACTTCAATGAACGTCGTCAGATCATCAGCAAGCGCGTCGAAGAGCTGGCCACCCAGCAGGAAGGCACCGCCATCGTGCCGCCGAGCCTGCTGGATGAAGTTGCTGGCCTGGTCGAATGGCCGGTTCCGTTGGTGTGTTCCTTTGAAGAGCGCTTCCTCGAAGTGCCTCAGGAAGCCCTGATCACCACCATGCAGGACAACCAGAAGTACTTCTGCCTGCTGGACGTCGACGGCAAGTTGCTGCCGCGCTTCATCACAGTGGCCAACATCGAGAGCAAGGACCCGGCGCAGATCATCGCCGGTAACGAGAAAGTCGTTCGTCCGCGCCTGACCGATGCCGAGTTCTTCTTCAAGCAGGACAAGAAGCAGAAGCTGGAAACCTTCAACGAGCGTCTGAAAAACGTCGTGTTCCAGGCCCAGTTGGGCAGCGTGTACGACAAGGCAGAGCGCGTTTCGAAGCTGGCAGCCTACATCGCGCCACGCATCGGTGGCGATGCTCAACGCGCAGCGCGCGCAGGCCTGCTGTCCAAGTGCGACCTGTCGACCGAGATGGTCGGCGAGTTCCCGGAAATGCAGGGCGTTGCCGGTTACTACTACGCCAAGGCTGACGGCGAGGCCGAAGATGTCGCGCTGGCGCTCAACGAGCAGTACATGCCACGTGGCGCAGGTGCCGAGCTGCCAACGACGCTGACCGGTGCGGCAGTCGCCATCGCCGACAAGCTGGACACCCTGGTCGGCATCTTCGGTATCGGCATGCTGCCAACCGGCAGCAAAGACCCGTATGCGCTGCGTCGCGCCGCACTCGGCATCCTGCGGATCCTGATCGAGAAGAAGCTGGACCTGGACCTGATCGATACCGTGAAATTCGCGGTCACTCAGTTTGGCGCCAAGATCAAGCCAGCCGGTCTGTCGGAGCAGGTTCTGGAGTTCATCTTCGACCGTCTGCGTGCACGCTACGAAGACGAAGGCGTCGAAGTTGCCGTGTACCTGTCGGTTCGTGCCTTGCAGCCGGGTTCGGCACTGGACTTCGATCAGCGCGTGCAAGCCGTTCAGGCATTCCGCAAACTGCCGCAAGCCGCTGCGCTGGCTGCCGTGAACAAACGCGTGTCGAACCTGCTGAGCAAGGCCGAGGGCAACATTGCCCAGACGGTCGAGCCCAAGTATTTCGACAACGCCAACGAGTTCTCGCTGTATTCGGCAATCCAGCAGGCAGACCATGCGGTCCAGCCAATGGCTGCCGGGCGTCAGTACAGTGAATCGCTGGCGCGTCTGGCCACCTTGCGTGAGCCGGTCGATGCGTTCTTCGAGGCCGTCATGGTCAACGCGGAAGACGCCAATGTGCGCGCCAACCGTTATGCATTGCTGGCTCGTCTGCGCGGCCTGTTCCTCGGCGTTGCCGACATCTCGCTGCTGGGCTGACAAGGGGTTGATGTTGAAACTGCTGATTCTCGATCGGGACGGAGTGATCAACCATGACTCCGACGCTTATATAAAGTCGGTGGAGGAGTGGATTCCCATTCCGGGCTCGATCGAGGCCATCGCAGCGCTGAGCAAAGCCGGCTGGACGGTGGCCATCGCCACCAACCAGTCCGGCATTGCCCGAGGTTATTACGACCTGGCCACCCTGGACGCCATGCACGCTCGTTTACGCGAGCTGGTGGCAGAGCAGGGTGGCGAGGTTGGTTTGATCGTCTATTGCCCGCACGGGCCAGACGAAGGCTGTGACTGCCGCAAACCCAAACCCGGTATGTTGCACACCATCGCCCACCATTACGCAGCAGACCTGAAGGGTCTATGGTTTGTGGGCGACAGCAAAGGTGACCTGCAGGCTGCTTTGGCCGTCGATTCACAGCCAGTGCTGGTGATGACGGGCAAAGGGCGCAAGACCCTGGACGGCCAGGTGCCAGCCGGCACTCTGATTTTTGACGATCTGGCGGCGGTTGCCGCAGAGCTTATCCACACTAGCGTTTCGCTGAACACTTAGTTCTCGCGCTTCAGAACGCTCAAGGAGCGGGCACCTGCCCGTACGGTAAACGTAACTATGTCGATCTTGCAGGCAATCAGGACTTTCTTCTTTTACCTGTTGCTGGGCACCAGCTCGTTGCTGTGGTGCACATTGAGCTTTTTCATCGCGCCTTTTCTGCCATTCAAAGCCCGTTATCGCTTCATCAATGTCTATTGGTGCCGTTGCGCCATCTGGCTGACCCGCGTCTTTCTGAACATAAAGGTTGAGGTAACGGGCGCGGAGAACGTGCCCAAAACGCCATGCGTGATCATTTCCAATCATCAGAGCACATGGGAAACGTTCTTTTTGTCAGCGTACTTCGAGCCTCTGAGTCAGGTGCTCAAGCGCGAGCTGTTGTACGTGCCGTTCTTTGGCTGGGCAATGGCCATGCTGCGCCCGATCGCGATCGACCGTGACAACCCGAAAGCGGCGCTACGGGAAATCGCCAAGAAGGGCGATGAACTCCTCAAGGACGGCGTCTGGGTACTGATCTTCCCGGAAGGCACACGCGTGCCATACGGTCAGGTCGGCAAGTTCTCGCGCGGTGGTACGGCACTGGCAGTGAATGCTGACCTGCCAGTGCTGCCTATCGCTCACAACGCTGGCAAATACTGGCCGAAAGAAGGTTGGGGCAAAAAGCCCGGCACCATTCAGGTTGTCATCGGCGCACCGATGTTTG
Organism: Pseudomonas californiensis; assembly: GCF_021147775.1. Lineage (GTDB taxonomy): Bacteria > Pseudomonadota > Gammaproteobacteria > Pseudomonadales > Pseudomonadaceae > Aquipseudomonas > Aquipseudomonas californiensis. Next base: position 510 of record NZ_JAGTPK010000001.1, on the reverse strand, counting down.
CCGAAGGCACCGGTCCTCGTGCCATTGCCGCACTGAACGAGCGCGTGCAGACCTGGAACGAGGATACCCAGCGTGCCATGGGCTCACCGGTCGCGCCCGCAGCGGTCAGCGAAAAAGTACCTGCCTGATTTTGTGGATAACCTGTGCACGCTTTTTGGATAAACGGTAAAAAAACGCCCTAACCAACTGATTTCATTATTTATTTCTTAAAGCCATCAATGACCCGAAAACGTGCATAAGTTTTGGTGATGTCTTGAAAAGCGACCTTTTGAGGTCGTTTTTTTTTGCAAAAAAATACATTTATACCGCAGGTCATGCGTAAGCGGCCAGCGAACACACCTTCAGAAATCCGGAATTAAGGGCGATGGTGTCCGCCTATTTTTAAGCGGACGCGATCACCCTTATCGCCAGGATTTCCATGCGCAAACGAAGCTCCTATCCCAAACCCTTCAAGGCCCAGGTTGTGCAGGAATGCCTGAAACCCGGTGCCTCAGTTTCCAGCGTCGCCAT
>NZ_JAGTPK010000019.1 GCF_021147775.1 Pseudomonas californiensis | reverse complement strand
TCGATATAATAATTGAAGGAATGGATGTGGGATGACGAAGCTTTCTGGGGGCCGTCATTCAGTCCAACAAAAAAATCTGGGGTTTGGGCGTACAACCCCTGTCACTTCAACCACTGGAAAGTTGATTATTCATTCAATAAAGATCAATGAAATCAGACAGAGATTTATTGATGCACCCAAGATGAGGACATGCCTTGTGCATGCTTGATACTGTTGTGGAAACACACCTTGGATGACAAGAAGGTTCGACACATAACCCAGCGGCTGTCAGTCATCGTATAAGATTGATAATTGAAAACGTCTTATTCAGAGATTAGCAAAACCGTGTTATCCCGCATCCTGTTTTGGATCCAGTGTTACGGGATACATTCGAGCGCATCATATAAACCTCGAAAAAGCGTGAGGCACTTTAATCAATACCTCACGCCAACTTGATGCGTTCGCCTTCATCAAATTTTGAAACTGGCGACCAACTGTTTCAGACGACCGGCTTGCTGCGAAAGTGCAGCGCAATCCTTGAGCGTCTCATTAAGGTTCGCAACACCTTGTTGGTTAAGCGTATTGATCTGGTTGATATCCACATTGAGTGTTTCAACCACTGCGGTCTGTTCTTCAGTAGCGGCTGCTACGGACTGATTCATGCCGTCGATGTCGCCGATACGGCGTGTCACATCACGCAGACGGCTGCCCGCCTGGTTGGCGACTTCCACGCTGCCCAGGCTCGACGCCTGGCTCGCATTCATATTCAGCACCGCGCTGTGTGAGCCCGTTTGCAGTTCACCGATCATGTTGTGGATCTCGTCGGCAGACACCTGGGTGCGGTGGGCGAGGTTGCGCACCTCGTCGGCCACCACGGCAAAACCGCGCCCGGCTTCACCGGCACGTGCGGCCTCGATCGCCGCGTTGAGCGCCAACAGATTGGTCTGCTGCGAGATGCCTTTGATCACGTCGAGGATTTGCCCGATGTTGTCGGTACTGGCATTCAGCTGCTCGATCTGGGTGCAGGAGTCACTGATCTTGGTCGACAACTCACTCATGGCGCTGATGGTCTGCTCGACCACTGCCTGACCATCCTGAGCTTGCGCACGCGCCTCGCTGGCCTGGACCGAGGCGTCGGACGCATTGCGGGCGATCTCTTGCGTGGCAGCGCCCAGTTCGTTGATTGCTGCTGCCACACTGTTGGTACGGGCGCTTTGCTCATCAAAGCCAATGATCGAGGCGTTGGACGACTCCACCACACGCTGAGAGAGGCCGTGCACCTGCAGCGTCGCCGAAGAGACCTCGACGATAGAGGCGTGGACACGCTCGACGAACTGATTGAACGAGCCACCCAGATCAGCGAACTCATCGCGACCCTGAATGCTCAGGCGGCGGGTCAGGTCGCCTTCACCCTGAGCGATGTCCTGCATGGCACGACCCATGTCGGTCAATGGCCGCATCAGCGCCCGGATAAGCAGGCTCAGCAGCAGGGCAATCACCGTAACCGCAATCAACACGGCAACGATCGCAGAGCTGCGGAACTGACTTAGCGGCGCATAAGCCTTGTCCTTGTCGATCGACAAACCGATGTACCAGTCTGCAGAAGGCAAGCCCGTGATCGGGGTAAACGACAGCAGGCGCTGCTGGCCATCGAGGGTGACTTCACGCAGGCGTCCGTCCAGGCTCAGCGTCTGTCCCGGGTAAATGTCCTTGAGGTTTTTCATGACCTGATTCTTGTCGGGGCTGACGATGATCTGGCCATCGCCGCTGACCAGAAAGGCATAGCCCAGGCCGCCGAACTCTACCGAGTTGATGATCTTCACCAGCGTGTCGAGGCTGAGGTCACCGCCGACCACGCCGCTCACCTGGCCACCGCTCTTGATCGGGCTGGCAATGGTCACGACCAGCCCACCGACCGACGCCAGATACGGCGCGCTGAGGATGGTCTTGCCAGCCTCGACGGTGGATTTGTACCAGGGCCGCTGACGAGGATCGTAGCCGGCCGGCATTGCCACGTCGGGCCGCTGGGTAAACGTACCCTTGCTGTCGCCGACATAGGTGAATTGAAAGGTCGAGACCAGCGATGTCTGTGAAACCAGTCCACTCAGGTCAGACCCAACGCCCTGATAGGCGACGTCCTGGGTCAGGTTCTCCAGGACCAGAATGCGGCCGCTCAACCAGTTCTGAACGCTGCTGGCGGTCAGTTGCCCCGCCTGGCTCACGGAAGATTCAAGGTTCTGATGGATCGTCGTGCGCTGCAGATAATCGTTATACAGCGTGAACAGCGCAAAAGCCAAAACAACGACACCTGACGCCGCCAGGAGAATCTTGTGGCGAAACTTTAAATTCATTACAGCCTCTTCACGACACACACAGAAGGTTGAGCCCTGGAGAGGGCAACTTTTAATTGGGGACAATGAATACAGTTAAACGCTCTTTGCTCTCATTGGGAAGCGCAGTTCATCGCCGCAGTATAGACAGCATTCTGGCGTGTATTTAATGACGTGAATACGTTGTGTCCCCGCCTTATCGGCACGCCTTTATAAGCATTCCACGTGTGCGGCGAAAGCCGCCAATACGCTTTTTGAATTTATTTGTTTTTTTATTTCAGCTTGGCGCAAGGCGGCCGATAGTGTCTGTACCCATGCCTCTGCGGTAATGTTCGACGTTAATCCTCCAGAGGTCGTAATTTTATGAGTTGTTTCTGGAGCGCCTCAATGAACAGCTGGTTTGCAAACATCAGCGTCAATATGAAGCTGGCACTGGGCTTTGGCCTGGTACTTGTTTTTACTGCCATTCTTGCCCTGACTGGCTGGACCAGCATGAGCGGCTTGATTGATCGCAGCAACTGGATGAGTGACATCACCTCACTCAACTCCCAATTGACCAAACTGAGGGTCACGCGCCTGCAATACATGGTTGCCGATGGCGACGAAAAGGTAGCCGACACCGTCCAGGTTTCGCTGGACGGGTTCAAGGCCTATCAGGAAAAGCTGCTGACTTCGTTCAAAAGCCCTGAAAACGTCAAAATGCTGCAGCAGTTGGGGGCGGTCATCGCTGATTATCAGAAATCCCTGAACAACATGCGCAGCGGCTACAAAGCCAGTTCCGCACTGCGTAAGGACCTGACGGCCAATGCCATCAAAGCCACCGAAATGCTGGATCGGATCATGGCTGATGTGAAGAAGCTGGAAGCGACCGACGAGACCCGTTTCTCGCAATTCGAGCTGATCGCCAATGCCAAGGAAAACCTGATGCAGACGCGCTATGAAGTGCGCGGCTACCTCACGGATCTCACGCCTGAAAACGAGCAGTCCGCCGTACGCAAGCTGGACGATACCATCAAGAACCTGGACATACTGAAATCGACCTTCAGTGGCACTCAGGCAGATGCGCTCAAGCAACTGGAAGCCTACCTGCTGACCTACCGCACCACACTGCAGAACTTCAAGAACGCCAGTGCCGACATTGCACAGGCTCGCAAGGAAATGACCGTACAGGGTCAGGACATCGTCAAACTCAGCGAAGCCATGTACCAGCTGCAACTGGATCGTCGTGACCAGGAAAGCGTCCAGGCGCGCAACATGCAGATTGGCTGCACCTTGCTGGCCATGATTCTGGGCGTGATCGCTGCCGTGATCATCACCCGCCAGATCACTCGTCCGCTGCAGGAAACCATGGCAGTGGTTGACCGGATCGCGTCGGGCGACCTGTCGCAGACCATGGTCGTGACCCGTCGTGACGAGCTCGGCGTTCTGCAACAGGGTATTCAACGCATGGGCAGCACCTTGCGCGAACTGATCGGCGGGATCCGCGACAGCGTCGTACAGATCGCCAGTGCGGCCGAAGAGCTGTCGGCCGTGACCGAACAGACCAGCGCCGGCGTCAACAGCCAGAAGGTTGAAACCGACCAGGTGGCCACCGCCATGCACGAGATGTCAGCGACTGTGGCAGAAGTGGCACGTAACGCTGAACAGGCCTCCGAAGCAGCTTCTACCGCGGACAAGGAGGCCCGCGAGGGCGACAAGGTCGTCGGTGAAGCGATCGTCCAGATCGAGCGCCTGGCTGCCGAGGTTCTGCGTTCTACCGACGCGATGACGTTGCTGGAGCAGGAAAGCGACAAGATCGGCAAGGTCATGGACGTGATCAAGGCCGTGGCCGAGCAGACCAATCTGCTGGCCCTCAACGCGGCCATCGAAGCGGCACGTGCCGGTGAAGCCGGGCGTGGTTTTGCGGTAGTGGCCGACGAGGTGCGTGGTCTGGCACAGCGCACTCAACAGTCCACTGAGGAAATCGAAAACCTGGTCGCTGCACTGCAGAACGGCACCCGTCAGGTGTCGTCGATCATGCTCAGCAGCCGCGAACTAACCGTCAGCAGCGTGCAACTGAGCCGCAAGGCGGGCACTTCGCTGAGCAGTATCACCCAGACCGTGTCCAACATTCAGGCCATGAACCAGCAGATCGCAGCGGCTGCCGAAGAGCAGAGCGCCGTAGCTGAAGAAATCAGTCGCAGCATCGTCAACGTGCGTGATGTGTCTGAACAAACCGCCTCGGCCAGCGAAGAAACCGCCGCGTCCAGCGTCGAACTCGCGCGCCTGGGTGGCCAGCTGCAAACGATGGTCAGCCACTTCCGGATCTGAACGAAAGAAGCCTGAAGCCTTTTGGGCTTCAGGCTTCATTTCGCCGTGAGTCTCTCTGATGGCCGCTGGGTCGGGCCGTGCTTTATAAGCTCAGGCCAATGCGCTTTTATAGGCGTCGATAGCGATCTGATCAGCCTTCTTTTTGCCAGACGCAAGAAACATTCGAAAGTCGTCCCCTTGCAACAGCTGATCAACTTTGCGGCTTAACGTTATGCGAGTTGCCTCGGTAATCGCTGAATCGCCATGTTCCATACGATAAGAGCACACCAGCGTCTCGATCAGCTTGGCGCGCAGCTTTTCTATGCCCTTACCGCTCTCAACACGTTTGTATGTGGAAACAAAAAACGTTTCGCCACGGTCCTGCTTGTTGCTGGACACATAGGAGACGGCACACAAACCCGCGCCACTGCGCTTGCGCCAATGCACGACCGCTCGCTCGTCCAGTTGCAGCACTTCGCAGCCCAACCGCATATGCCCGCTGTGCTTGAGATGGATAACGGCCGCTTCAAGCGCTCGCAATGTACCGCCAAAAGCCGCGTCGCTGAAGCGTTCCTGTAGCACGACCTGTTTGTCACGCACGATTCGAACCATCCAGGTATTGCAGTTCCCCTCCCGGTTGATACAGCGCGGTACACGATAGGTCAGACCATTGATCAGTTTGTCGTAACAACGCAAATCGGAAACATCAACATCCGACGCAACCACTGTTATCGGTTCACGATAAACAGACTGATTGATGGGCTGGCCGTTCAGGTGGAGAAATCGAAGAATCTCGATAGCACCGGATGTTACATGGTAGGTGGTCAGGAAAGGCCAGCGTTTCAGCTCAAGCTCCCTGACAGACGCTACCTCGGTAGGCCTGCTGTCCACGCGCAGAGAGCCATCAAGCACTTTGCTCTCGGTCACCACGTCATGGACGATTGTCTTGGCCTGCTCAATGCCGACCAGGCCTTTGTAATGCTCGAAAATATTGTCGAGGTCATCACTCGCCTTACGCGTCAGTCTAAGCATGGATCATGCCCCCATTTACGTTCGATCTCTTGAAGATTGATGAGGTTGCCTGCCTGGGCATCCGCCAAACCTTCGTGAATCAACTCGGTTTGCACGCGCTGGTGCTCGAGATAATGGGCCAGGGCCTTGTTAATAAGACAGGAGCGTTTCTGCCCGGTGCGCGTCATCAATGACTGCAGGCTTGCAGACAGCTCCGGTTCGATACGAAACGATACAAGAGGATTCATTGAACAATTCCTGCTTCCAACGCAGACCTGCACACAGGCCTGTGTCACGAAACGAATGTCCGCAACCCTATCTTCTCCGCGGGTTAGTTGCACGCCATGTGGCAATTTAATACCAACCTTTCTGCCGAGAAAGAACTTAAAAATGGCAATAAGTTCAACTAGTTCAGAAAGATTTTCCCTGTTCACCTATTGCTTGAGGCCCGTTACATGATGTCAATCATACGCAACGGGTATCCCGAGCAGTGACCGCCTGGATGGAAAAGCGCGAACTCTAAAGACGCGCATTATCATCATTCCCAAATACTTTTTCAAGCGTTAGTTTGGATTCCAATTGGCCACTACATAGGAAGCTTTCCCGGAACGGCAATAAGCCATCACTCTTCGATTGATTGTTTTCTGATTAAAATACAGTGCCTGCAATCTCTTACATGGATCCAATCAGCGTTTTATTGATAATACTGAAGAAACCCAGCGCACGCTTATACGTCCTTCTCACCGCACGCGACATAAGGTCGCACCCTCTGATCTGCTTGTCATTTTCGGGTAATCAATCGAATACACAACGCTACAAACGCTCTATATATTCTGTGACGGCAATCTGATCTGCCTTTCTTTTCCCCGCGTCGAGAAAGACCTGAAAAGTGCCGCTCTCCAGTAAATTGACGGCCTCCTGACGGATCTTCTTTTGTATGGAATAAGGGATTGCTGACACGCCGTGTTGCGCTTCATATGCACGCTCAAGTACTTCTACTACGCGGGTATTGAATTTCTCCAACCCTCGGCCGCTCGCCACTCGCTTATAGGTGGACAAGAAGAACGTTTCACCCCGCCCGGGGCCCTGTCGAGTGACATAGGCCACGGCGCAAAGGCCCACGCCACTGCGTTTTCGCCAATGCACAGTGGTGTGTTCGTCCAGTTGAAGGATGTCGTCGCACCGCCAGCCATGACCACTGTGGAGCAGGTGAATGATGGCTGCCTGCAAGGCCAGACGGTGACCGCCAAAGCGCAGATCCGTGAAGCGGGCATATACCTGGACACGTTTGTTTTTCAGGACACGGACGATCCAGACGCGGCCCCGGGCTTCTCGGGTAATACCGCGCGGAACACAATAGGTGACATCATCGACAGTTTTGTCATAACACCTCAGGCCCGAAATATCGATTTCAGAGCGTGTATTCATGGGGTCAGTTCGACAAAGGAATGAGTATTTGACGCAGGCGGAAAATCAAACGGACAGTACCGTTATCGCTGCACCGTTTTATACTGGACACTGCCTGTAACGCGACACTGTTTCAAGGTTGATACAGGTGTAACAGTTCTGGACAAGCACTACTTGCAGCACACTGATATGTTATCGGCACCTGCACTTGACTGTAGCTTATCCACTGTATTTATAAAGCAAGCGGTCTCTTCGGGAAGGTGTATTCAAGCCACGCAGGCATAGGCCGCTGTTCGTGGTTGTTTCAATACGAGAACTCCTGAACAGAATGTCAGTGACTCAGTCGTGTTTGCAGCACTCTGCATTTTTCAGCGTCTGGACAGCAACAGATCGGCGAATGCTGGCCTCTGGAGCTCAGCGCAATGACGCGGGGCAAACCAGCGCCTCGCTCCGTCTATTCATCGACGCGTGGCGGCCACGCCAGGCCGAAATCCATGTGCTCCAGTGTCAGGTTCGGATTGTAGGCACAGTCGCGTTTGATCAATGGCCAGCGGTGGGCCATATAAGCCACTTCGCTGTTGAAGCGTGCCTGCTTTTGCGGTGAATCCTCAAGCCGCGCGTGGCCGATTCGTGGTGATACAACTCTGCATAAGGCGTCCAGACGTTGACGTACCGCGCCTCACGGACACGCAAACAGAAATCCACATCGTTGAACGCAACCTTGAGGTGCACTTCATCAAGGCCACCGACCTGCTCAAACACGGACCTGCGAATGACCAGACAGGCCGCAGTAACGGCAGAGAACTCCTGAGTCAGTACCGCACGCCCAAAATAACCATACTCGCCTGGGCAGAAACTTGTGCGCATGGTTGGCAATGCCGCCTACGCCCAGAATAACGCCACGGTGTTGCAGCCGGTCATCTGCAAACCACAACCGTGCACCAACGGCACCAACACCGGGCTGCAGGGCCAAGGCGACCATTTCCTCCAGCCAGTCAGCGCTGAGCACGGCACAGACGCGCTGGACTACTGAGCAATATCGATTGCGGATGCGTGTGCGTACTGTAGGGTTTTTCAGGCATGGCTACCGCCCGTGAGCCAGGCTCGCAGCGGTCGATCCAAACAAAAGGGACAAGGTGGTATCAGTCCCTGAAGACTGCAGGAAACCCGTGGGAATCAGGCTGTTAGCGCATCAGTACGCAGGGTGCCATCGCCCAACAGTGTGGCACCGCTTCAAGCGGCAGGCCCTGTCTGACGATGAGCGGTCAATACTGTTTCAGCTGCGTTACGCCTGCACCGTCGTGTGCTTCACGTGCGAACCACACAACGGCATTCAGCGTTTTTCGACAGCTGTACAAACGCTCAGCCTGGCCTCTCGATCCAGGCCATGGGGCGCTGTCAGGCCTGGGGAGGCTGACCATTGGAAGCCGACAGACCACCATCTACCGGCAAGTTGACCCCGGTGATAAACCTCGCGTCGTCGCTGGCCAGAAAGGCGATCACATCGCCAACGTCTTCGGGTTCGGCATGACGGCCCAGCGCAATGCGCTCCTTGAATTTGGCCATCAGTCCCTCATCGTCGAACATGTCCTGCGTCAACTCGCTGCGCGTCAACGACGGGCAGACCGCATTCACGCGCACCCCGTCCGCACCATGGTCCATGGCCAGCGCACGGGTGAAATTGGTGATCGCGCCCTTGGCCGCATTGTAGAAACTCATGCCCCAGTCACCGCCCAGGCCGGACACCGACGACACGTTGATGATGCTGCCCTTGCTGGCGATCAGCGCGGGCATGGCGGTGCGGGTGCAATAGAACACGCCGTCCAGGTCCACCGACATCAGCGCTCTCCAGTCGTCGACGGAAGATTCGGTAATCTTGCCGGACTTGACGATGCCTGCGTTGTTGACCAGCACGTCCAGACGGCCGAAACGAGCCGCCACCTCTTTGAAAAGCTCTTCGACGTCGTGCAAGTCCGCTACGTCGGTAGCCCTTGTGAAATGCCCTTCGCCCGCCAGTTTTTCGGCCACCCTGGCAAGCTTGTCGTGATTGCGGCCGACCAGCACGACCTGAGCACCTTCTTCAGCAAAGCGAATGGCAGTGGCTTCGCCAATCCCGGAACCGGCGCCTGTGACCACAACGACTTTCTGGGTGAAACGATTCATTTAACACGCTCCAAAAAAAGGAATGGGGTGTCTGGTGGACTGTGAGCCAGCCTGCAGCGTTCATTCCCATTGCCCTGCGGCCATTTCCAGAGCTGGCGAGCGCGTTGAAGTGGCAAAAGTCTCGACTAATGGTGCGTTGACAAACCCTGTGCAGCCTGTAAATAATCCGCGAAGTTGTACGACAACCTATGACGCCAACAATAAAAACAACATCGGGGCCTGTTCACATGAAGACTCGCGTCTGCACGTCTGCTCTACCCATTATCGAAACGTTACCGGCTGTGGCTGGTGCCTCATGGTTTGTCCGTTCGCAGTACCTGACACCCTTCCTGATTTATAAATTTCGCTGAAGTTCGGCGAGCGGTACTCGGCCGTCTTTCGGCCGAGGCCATGCCCGGCAACGGGCATCACATAATCCTCGAAGTAGTCGGCTGCAAGCGGTTCAGAGCCAGAAAAGAGGACAGTTTCGTTAAAAAGGGAGCACAACAATAATGACATCTCACACCACCCGTTCACGCGTACTGTTGGGCGTTGGCAGCATGACGCTGCTGTTCCCGATGCTCGGCATGGCCGAGGGTTTCGTGGACGACACCAAAGCCACGCTTACCCTGCGTAATGCGTACTTCAACCGTAACTTCACCAACCCGGCTTACCCCAGCAGTGCGGCGCCACAAAGCAAGGCCGAAGAGTGGACACAAAGCTTCATTCTCGACGCCAAGTCCGGGTTCACTCAGGGCGTGGTGGGTTTCGGGGTCGATGTACTGGGGCTGTACTCGGTCAAGCTCGATGGTGGTCGCGGTACCGGCGGCACGCAGTTGCTGCCGATCCACAGCGACGGGCGTCCAGCCGATGACTTCGGGCGTCTGGGCGTAGCGGGCAAGGCACGGTTTTCCAAGACTGAACTGAAAGTGGGCGAGTGGATGCCGGTGCTGCCGATCCTGCGCTCGGATGACGGCCGTTCGCTGCCGCAAACCTTCCGCGGCGGGCAGGTGACGTCCAAGGAAATCGACGGCCTGACGCTCTACGGCGGCCAGTTCCGCGGCAACAGCCCGCGTAACGACGCCAGCATGGAAGACATGTCGATGAACGGCCGGGGCGCGTTTACCTCTGATCGTTTCAACTTTGGCGGTGGCGAATACGTCTTCAATGACAAGCGCACTCAGGTCGGCGTCTGGTACTCGGAGCTGCAGGACATCTACCAACAGCAGTTCTTCAACCTCCTGCACAGCCAGCCGATCGGCGACTGGACCCTGGGCGCCAACCTGGGCTATTTCATCGGCAAGGAAGACGGCAACAAGCTGGCCGGCGACCTGGACAACAAGACCGCCTTCGCCTTGCTGTCGGCCAAATACGGCGGCAGCACGTTCTACGTCGGCCTGCAGAAACTCAGCGGCGACACGGCCTGGATGCGCGTCAACGGCACCAGCGGCGGGACCCTGGCCAACGACAGTTACAACGCCAGTTATGACAACGCCAAGGAGAAGTCCTGGCAGCTGCGTCACGACTATAACTTTGCCGCACTCGGGGTGCCGGGTCTGACGTTGATGAACCGCTACATCAGCGGCGATAACGTACACACCGGCAACATCACCGACGGCAAGGAATGGGGCCGCGAATCGGAACTGGCCTATACCGTACAAAGCGGCACGTTCAAAAGCCTGAACGTCAAATGGCGCAATTCCAGCATACGTCGCGACTTCAGCACCAACGAATTCGACGAGAACCGCATCTTCATCAGCTACCCGTTGTCGTTGCTCTGACGCACCCGGCCCTGGTTCGCCAAACCGCGAGCCAGGGCCTGCGCAACGATCCTGCCAACGGTTCGTCGCAAGGCGAATTTTATACTTTGGCCGCGTTGACAATCAGCGTATGGGGTGCCGATAATCCGGTAAGTCATACGACAACAGATGACAAAAAATAACAATCAGGACATTCCTCATGGCATCGGCTCACACCACCCAAAATCCCTTCAATCGCCTCCTGCTGACAGGTGCGGCAGGTGGCCTGGGCAAGGTACTGCGCGAGAAATTGCGCCCTTACGCAAACATCATTCGTCTTTCTGATATTGCCGACATGGACCCGGCGGCCGACAGCCACGAAGAAGTGCAGGTCTGTGATCTGGCCGATAAAAACGCCGTGCACGCACTGGTCGACGGTGTGGATGCCATCCTCCATTTCGGCGGAGTGTCGGTCGAGCGCCCATTCGAAGAAATCCTCGGCGCCAATATCTGTGGCGTGTTCCATATCTACGAAGCTGCGCGTCGTCATGGCGTGAAGCGCGTGATCTTCGCCAGCTCCAACCATGTGATCGGGTTCTACACCCAGGACGAAACCATCGACGCACATTCACCGCGTCGTCCGGACAGCTATTACGGCCTGTCCAAGTCCTATGGCGAAGACATGGCCAGTTTTTACTTCGATCGCTACGGCATCGAAACCGTAAGCATCCGTATCGGGTCGTCGTTCCCTGAACCGCAGAACCGTCGAATGATGAGCACCTGGCTCAGTTTCGATGACCTGACCCAACTGATCGAGCGCGCTCTGTACACGCCAAACGTAGGCCACACCGTGGTGTACGGCGTGTCTGACAACAAGACCGTGTGGTGGGACAACCGTCTGGCCAGCGATCTGGGTTACAGCCCCAAAGACAGCTCGGAAGTGTTCCGCGCCAAGGTCGAAGACCAACCGATGCCTCCTGCCAACGATCCGGCAATGGTCTATCAGGGCGGTGCCTTTGTGGCCTCAGGCCCTTTCGGCGACGAATAAACCCGTTAACCCCTGGCCGAACCCTGGAGACACATACCGTCATGGATGCCGAACTGATTCTGGATGCACAGAACGCCACGGGCGAAAGCCCGGTCTGGAGCGTACGCGAGCAAGCACTGTACTGGGTGGACATCCCGGCGGGCCGTCTGCACCGCTGGCTTGCCAGTGATCAAAGCACGTGCAGCTGGAAAGCGCCGCAGATGCTGGCCTGTATTGCAGCCGACGGCACGGGTGGCTGGATCGCAGGCATGGAAAGCGGACTGTTTCGTCTGCAGTCCGATGCTCATCAAGACAGCCTGAACAGCGAACCTCTGGTCGAGGTCAGCCATGCTCAGCCGGGCATGCGCTTCAACGACGGCCGCTGCGACCGGCAGGGACGTTTCTGGGCAGGCACCATGCTGATGGACATGGCCGCCGGTGCCGTGGTGGGCGCGATGTATCGCTACAGCGCCGGCCAGCAGACACTCGACCCGCAACTCAGCGGTTTCATAGTGCCGAACGGCCTGGCGTTCAGCCCGGACGGCAAGATCATGTACCTGTCCGATTCGCACCCCGATGTGCAGAAAATCTGGGCTTTCGATTACGACACAGACAGCGGAACACCGAGCAATCGCCGCCTGTTCGTGGACATGAATCACCATCTGGGGCGTCCCGATGGTGCCGCCATCGATGTTGATGGCTGCTACTGGATCTGCGGCAACGACGCCGGACTGATCCACCGCTTCACCCCTCAGGGCAAGCTGGACCGTTCGCTGGTCGTGCCGGTGAAAAAACCCGCCATGTTTGCCTTTGGCGGGCCAAATCTGGACACCCTGTTCGTGACGTCCATTCGTCCCGGTGGCGACCTCAGCGATCAACCACTCGCCGGTGGTGTGTTCGCTCTGCGGCCTGGCGTCCAGGGCCTGGAGGAGCCCTTGTTCCAATACTGATACAGCACTGATACCGCAACACTGAAACCCCATAGCACCGACCAAAAAAAACAAAATCGGAGACATCCATGGATTTCAAACGCACACTTCTCATCGCTGCACTTCCATTCGCCTTCTGCGTGTCGGGCATTGCCCAGGCAGAGGTCAAGATCAAGTTCGCCGAAGTTCACCCTGCGGGCTACGCGCCGGTCGTGGCCGAACAGAACATGGGCAAAAAACTCGAAGAGCAGAGCAAGGGCGAGATCAGCTTCAAGATGTACGCAGGCGGCGTGCTCGGTTCCGAGAAAGAAGTCGTCGAGCAGGTCCAGAGCGGCGCTGTACAGATGACCCGCGTCAGCCTCGGCATCGTCGGCCCGGTGGTACCGGACGTCAACGCGTTCAACCTGCCATTCGTGTTCCGCGATCAGGCACACATGCGCACAGTCATCGACGGCGAAATTGGCCAGGAGATGCTCGACAAGATCTCCAACTCCAACTTCAACATGGTCGCGCTGGCCTGGATGGATGGCGGTACACGCAACCTGTACACCAAGAAGCCCGTGCGCAGCATTGCTGACCTCAAAGGCATGAAGATCCGCGTTCAGGGCAACCCGGTGTTCATCGACACCATTAACGACATGGGCGGTAACGGCATCGCCATGGCCACCGGCGAGATCTTCAGCGCCCTGCAGACCGGCGTGATCGACGGCGCAGAAAACAACCCGCCGACCTACTATCAGCACAACCACTACCAGAACGCCAAGTTCTACACCGTGACCGAACACCTGATCCTGCCGGAGCCGGTGGTGATGGCCAAAACTACCTGGGAAAAGCTCAAACCCGAGCAACAGGCTCTGGTGAAAAAGCTGGCGCGTGAAGCGCAGATGGAAGAGCGTGTTCTGTGGGACAAATCGTCCGCCGAGGCCGAGGCCAAGCTCAAGGCTGCCGGTGTGGAATTCATCACCCTCACGCCTGAGCAGAAAAAAGCCTTCTATGACGCCACTCAAAAGGTGCGTGACAAGTACGGCGCGCCTTACAAGGATCTGATCACCCGCATCGAAGCGGTTCAGACCGATCCTGCGCTGACGGCAAAAACTCAAGCAGCCCAATAAGACTGTCCGATAACGCCGCGGGGGCGAGCGCATGCTCGTTCGCCGCCGCTGTGGTGAGCCTCCATGAAAAATACGCTATTGCGCATCAACGACACGCTTTATCGCGTCTGTGTCGGGATCGCGGGTCTGTCGATTCTGATCATGACTCTGATCATCCCTTGGGGCATCTTTGCCCGTTATGTTCTGGGCAGCGGTTCCAGCTGGCCGGAACCCACCGCCATTCTGTTGATGGTGGTTTTTACCTTCTTCGGCGCGGCCGCCAGTTACCGTGCCGGCGCGCACATGGCGGTGTCCATGGCCGTCGACCGCCTGCCTCTTCAGGCACGCAAGCTGGCCGCACTGGCCGTGCAGATCCTGATGGCGACCGTCGCTCTGTTCATGATCTTCAAGGGCTTCAAGCTCTGCGCCACCACCTGGAATCAGTTCATTGGCGAATTGCCGTTCCTGCGCGTGGGCATCTCTTACCTGCCGATTCCGATTGGCGGCGTGGTGACCCTGATATTCGTGCTCGAAAGGCTGTTTCTGGGTGACCAGAGCCAACGTGCCGTGATGCGGTTCGACGTTATAGAAGAAAGCGAAGGTGCCGCATAAATGGACGCATTAGTACTGCTGGGCAGCTTTATCGCATTGATCCTCATCGGCATGCCGGTCGCTTACGCACTGGGTCTGTCGGCGCTGGTCGGTGCCTGGTGGATTGATATTCCCGCCGACGCACTGATGATTCAGATCGCAGGCGGCGTGAACAAGTTTTCACTGTTGGCGATTCCGTTTTTCGTCCTCGCCGGGGCAATCATGGCCGAAGGCGGCATGTCGCGACGGCTGGTAGCGTTCGCAGCCGTACTGGTCGGCTTCGTACGCGGCGGCCTGTCGCTGGTGAACATCGTCGCGTCGACCTTTTTCGGCGCGATTTCCGGTTCGTCCGTGGCCGATACCGCGTCGGTGGGCTCGGTTCTGATCCCGGAAATGGAGCGCGCCGGCTACCCGCGTGAATACTCCACGGCAGTGACCGTCAGCGGCTCGGTGCAAGCGCTGCTGACCCCGCCAAGCCACAACTCGGTGCTCTACTCGCTGGCCGCTGGCGGCACGGTTTCCATCGCATCGCTGTTCATGGCGGGCATTGGTCCCGGCCTGTTGCTCAGTGCCGTGATGATGGGCCTGTGCATGATCTTTGCGCGCAAACGCAACTACCCCAAGGGCGAAGTCATTCCGCTGCGTCAGGCGCTCAAGATCGCTGCTGAAGCACTCTGGGGCCTGATGGCCATGGTGATCATCCTCGGCGGTATTCTGTCGGGTATTTTCACTGCGACCGAGTCGGCGGCCATCGCCGTGGTCTGGTCGTTCTTCGTCACCATGTTCATCTACCGCGACTACAAATGGCGCGACCTGCCCAAGCTGATGCACCGGGCAGCCCGTACCATTTCCATCGTGATGATCCTGATCGGTTTTGCCGCCAGCTTCGGTTACATCCTGACGCTGATGGAAATCCCGATGAAGATCACCACCGCGTTTCTGACCCTGTCGGACAACCGCTACGTGATCCTGATGTGCATCAACGTCATGTTGCTGCTGCTGGGTACCGTGATGGACATGGCGCCGCTGATCCTGATCCTGACACCGATCCTGCTGCCGGTCGTGGCGGGGGTAGGCGTCGACCCGGTGCACTTCGGCATGATCATGCTGGTCAACCTGGGGATCGGCCTCATCACGCCGCCGGTGGGTGCAGTACTGTTCGTCGGTGCTGCGGTCGGCAAGGTCACCATCGAAGCCACCGTAAAAGCGCTGTTGCCGTTCTACGTTGCACTGTTCGCGGTATTGATGCTGGTCACTTACGTGCCTGCCATTTCGCTGTGGCTGCCAAGCGTCGTGCTTTAAGCAATACTCTGCTGTCGACCCCTTGCGGCGCAGTCAACTGCGCTGCAAGGGCCTCGGCACGCCCTCTTCGTTTTCCAGCCAAGGAGGCTGGTTTCGCATGTCCGCCCCTGCCCTGTTTCCCCGCCACATCGCCGTACTGATCCTGGCGCTGCTGGCCTGCTCGTTCGCTGGCAACCACATCGCTGCGCGAATTGCCTTTGACCATGACACCGGCCTGCTGCTGGCCATCCTCTGCCGTTCCGGCGTCACCCTGTTGGTGCTGGTCAGCCTGGTGCTGTGGCAGCGCGAAAAACTCAACCTTCCGGCCAGCACCTGGCGCTGGCAATTGCTGCTGGGGCTGCTGATCGCGACCCAGAGCTTCTGCATTTATTCGGCCGTGGCGCGTATTCCGGTGGCGCTGGCGCTGCTGGTGGTCAATGTCTCGCCCATCCTGCTGGCGTTGCTGACCTGGGCGCTGGGCGGTGCCGCACCGACAAAACGCGCCGCGTCCCTGATGGGGCTGATTCTGTTCGGTCTGGTCCTCGCGCTGGACGTGCCGCATCGCCTGTCGAACCCCGGCAGCAGCGAACCGCAGTGGCTGGAAGGCATTGCATATGCCTTTACCGCAGCGGTGGTGTTCGCCTTTGCGCTGTGGATCACCGACAACAAGCTGTCTGGCATGCGTGGCACCGTGCGCAGCATGCTGACCATGGTCGTGGTTTTCATCGCTGCCGCAGTGGCCGGCGTCAGCGGCCTATTGCCCGGCGGCGTTGATCTGCCGGCCAGTCGCATCGGCTGGACCGCGCTGGCCAGCCTGGTGCTGCTGTACGGCGTCGGTTTTTCGCTGCTGTTCATCTGCATGGCGCGTCTGGACATCGCCCGCAACGCGCCGGTGATGAACATCGAGCCGGTGGCGAGCCTGCTGTTCGGCTGGCTGATCCTGGACCAGCTGCTCAGCAGTGGTCAGGTCATCGGCGGGTTGATTGTGGTCAGTGGCATTGTCCTGCTGACATGGCGCCGCGCGGTGCCACCGGCGCCCTCTTCCACCTCGCAGCACTCAGAAAAGGTCCTGCCCCATGCTTGCAAACGTGCTGACCCTTGAAGATGGTTTGACCCGCCTGACAGTCGCCCCCGGTACCGGCGCCAGTATCGTCAACTGGACGGTCGTGCAGACTGGCCAGCCGCTGCTGCGTCCCAGCAATGACGAGGCACTGGCGGCAGGGACGCCGAGGCGACTGGCCTGTTACCCACTGGCGCCCTGGTCGAACCGGATCGGCAATGGCGGCTTCGACACGCCGGACGGCTGGCTGGCACTGACGGCCAACAGCGCCAATGACGCGCTGCCGATCCATGGCAGCGCCTGGCAACAACCGTGGACAGTTGTCGAGCACACGCACGCGCAGCTCTGTCTGCAACTCGACAGCCAGACACCGTTCGCCTATCGCGCCCAGCTGCGCTACACCTTGAACGAGGGCACGCTGGGCATCGAGCTGAGCACCACGCACCTGGATGAGCGTGCGGTCTGGCAAGGGCTGGGCCTGCACCCTTACCTGCCGCGCACCGCGCATACCCGCTTGCAGGCCAGGGCCGCAAAAGTCTGGCTGACCGACGAAACAGGCTTGCCCACTCGACTGCAGGACCTGCCTGACGAATGGGATTTTTCGCGGGGCAATGCCCTGCCCGATACCCGGCTGGACAACGGCTTTACCGAATGGGACGGCCACAGCGTCATCCAGCAGCCGGACCTGGGTTACGAGCTGCTCTGCCAGGCCACGGGCAGCGAGTACTTTCTGGTGTTCTGCCCGCCAGGGCTGGATTTCTTCTGCTTCGAACCCGTCAGCCACCCGGTCAATGCCCACCATCTGCCGGGCCACCCCGGGCTTGAGCTGCTGCAGCGTGGAGCGTCGACAACGTTGAGTTTCAGCCTGCGGTATCGGGCGCTGTAGCGCACAAAGCGACGTGTGCGCTAACGATCCTCACGGGTATGCCACAGACGCAGCAGATAAACCGTGGAATCGGCAATCTCATAACGCATTTCGTAATGACCGATCTGAATACGGCGCACATCTCGTGGATCAAACTCTTCCAGACGTTCGCCAATGCGAGGGTTGCTTAACAGCATGGACGGTGCGGCAGTGAGTTGTTGCACGGTTCGCGCGGCGGCAGGCTGATTCACTGCCGCCAGGAATTCATACAAGCGGGTAAGGTCGGAAATGGCTTTGCTTGTCCACTTCAATTCCATCAGCGCAGCGCCGGTAACGGGGTCTCTGTGCTCAGACTCTCAGCCCAGGCCTGGACGGTCTGGTGGTCAATGACACGGCCAGCATCAACATCAGCCAAGGCCTCCCGCGTCAGACGACTGCGTTCTTCTTCCTGCTCTATCCACGCGGACAGAGCCTGCTTGACGATCCAGTTTTTCGAGCGTTCCAGACGCTCTGCCATCACATCGACCTTCTGGGCCAGTTGCTCAGGTACGTGGGCCGTTACAGATCGAGTTTTCCCGGCGTTTGCCATGATGAGTTTTGCTCCTGGTCATTCAGCGTATGGGTGTGCTTGCACCAGACACGGCATGTATTGATTTTGCATTGATTTGGGCTATTTCGATTGAAAATCAATCATAGTAAATAACACTGCTTGGTCAAGCGATCAAAGCCCGTCCTTGCGTTTGCCTGCCGAATCGGCCTCTCATCGGGCGCGGTGATCCATTGTGTCGACAATTGCGTAAACCCACCGTGCATTGCGAACCAATTTCACACAACAACGATCAGAAGGTGGATCATGAGCATCACTGCCAGTCCCAGGACCTTCTGTCACGTGTCCCCCCCTAACAGCGACCCGACGCTTACCCGACTTTGGATCAATGAAGTCAATGCCGTGGCCCTCCAACAGGACCGCGACAGTTTCATGCGCATTTACGATCACTTCGCGCCGCGTCTGCTGCGCTATCTGATGGGCCTGAACGTGCCAGAAGGCCAGGCCGAAGAGCTGGTGCAGGAAGTGCTGCTCAAGCTTTGGCACAAGGCCGACACCTTCGACCCGAGCAAGGCCAGCCTCGGCACCTGGCTGTTCCGGATTGCCCGCAACCTGTACATCGACAGCGTGCGCAAGGACCGTGGTTGGGTGCAGGTACAGAATTCGCTGGAACAATTGGAGCGTCTCGAGGCTCCACTGGACAGAACGCTCGACTACAGCCAACGCCAGGAGCAGCAACTGACCATCGCCATTCAGAACCTGCCCGCCGACCAGGCCAGGGTATTGCGCATGTCCTACTTCGAAGCGCTCAGCCACCGCGAGATATCCGAACGCCTCGGTATGCCGCTGGGCACCGTGAAGTCCTGTCTGCGCCTGGCGTTCCAGAAACTGCGCTCGCGGATCGAGGCACCATGATGAGTACCTTATTACGACACCCGGACGACGCGACCTTGGTCAGTTATGCCTCGGGCGCGCTGTCGCAGGTCATCTCGCTGGTGACCGCTGCTCACCTGGAGCGCTGCCCGCAATGCCGGGCACGGCTGCGACAGGCCGAGCAGATTGGCGGTGTGCTGGTGCAGCAGCCCGTCAGCAGGGTGGTTTCGCTGCGAGGCCGGGCCGCCATGCTTGAGCGTCTGGACGAAACGATGCCCACTCATGCCATCGGCGCAGACCCGATGTACGCCGCCAATGAAGACCCGGACCTGCTGCCGTTGAGCGTGCAACCGTATTTTGGCAAGTACCTGAGCGAGCTGAAGTGGAAAACCCTGATTCCGGGCGTGCAGCGTGTGCAGGCCCAAGGCATCGAGCAGGGCAACCTCATGCTGTTGAAAATAGCGGCTGGCATGAGCATGCCGGTGCACAACCATGAAGGCAGCGAAATGACCATGGTGCTCAAGGGCGCTTATCACGATGAGCTGGGCGAGTATCGAGTCGGTGATATTGCTGACCTGAACAGCGATGTCCAGCACCAGCCCATCGCCTTCGATGACCAGGGCTGCATCTGCCTGGCCGCCAGCGATTCACCGCTGCGTTTTCACGGTCTGCTGGCGAGGATGCTGCAGCCGCTCTTCAAGATCTGACAGAACGGCCACCGCACACGACAAGGATCAGCGTTGAATGCTCACACCCAGTGAAGCCAGCGCATCCCAGTAGCCTGGGTAGGTCTTGCCGACGCAATCGGGATCGAGAATCCGGATACCGGCGATTTTCAGGCCTGCCAGGGCAAAGCACATGGCAATGCGGTGATCGGCGTGAGTATCGATCAGCGCGTCGACGGTCGTGCCTGCCAGCGCCGGATTGGCGTGCACCAGCAAGTCATCACCTTCTTCGACCGCCAGCCCCGGCGCAATGGCGCACAGACCCTGCGACAGCGCTGTAACACGGTCGCATTCCTTGACCCGCAGGTTGGCGATGCCGACAAAGCGCACCGGCTGATTGTTGAAGGCAGCCAGCACCGCCAGCGTCGGAATCGCGTCCTGCATTTGCGAGCCATCGATCACGGCCGGCATGTTCGGGAAGCGTTCGATGATCTGGCTGGCCAGGGCGTCCGGTTGAGTGAAGGCATCGCTGGCCACGCCCAGGTCGATCTCACCGCCCGTCAACGCCTGCGCAGCCCACAGATAAGTGGCCGCCGACGCATCCGGCTCGATATGGAAGTCCGTGGCACGGTAGCCGGTGGCCGAGACGCGCCAGGCCACGTCACCCATGGCCTGCACTTGCGCGCCAAAGGCCTGCATTGCCGCCAGCGTCAGGTCGACATAGCCACGCGCGCCGATCTCGCTGCCGGTCAAGGCAACCTCGACAGGCCCCTTGCCGCAGGCACCGGCCATCAGCAGCGCCGACACGTACTGACTGGACAGGTTGCCGTCGATATCGATACGACCCGCCGCCAGCCCGCCCCGGCCCTTGATCGCTACCGGCGGGCAGCCGGAGGGTGCGCTGACTTCAACACCCATGCGCTGCAGGGCATCGACCAGCGGACCGATCGGGCGCTTGCGCATGTACTCATCACCGTCCACCACGAAGTCGCCTTCGAAGTTGGCCAGTGCTGCGGTCAGAAAACGGGTTGCGGTCCCGGCATTGCCCAGAAACAGCGCTTGTTGCGGTGCGTGCCACTGGCCGGAACTGGTGACCACAAACGTGCTGTCGTCCGGCTCGTCGACCTGCACGCCCATCAGACGCAGCGCTTCGGACATCACCCGGGTGTCGTCACTTTTCAGCGCGCCGGTCAGGCGGCTGGTGCCTTTGGCCAGGCCTGCCAGCAGCAGTGCACGGTTGGTGATCGACTTGGAACCGGGCGGGCTGACGCGCCCGACCAGTGGGCGCTCGACAGGCAAAACAGTGAGGGTGGCTTGAGATCGCATGATGTCCCTGAGCGTCAGCGGAAAAATCGCGATCCTAGCACGAGCGGTATCAAGCCCGCAGGACGTGTTTCATTCGTGAGCGCAGACCTGATTGCGCCCTTTTCGCTTCGCCGCGTACATGGCCTGATCCGCCCATTCGATCAGCGACGTGTAGTCGGTGGTCGGTGTACTCAGGTCCGCCACCCCGAGGCTGATGGTGCAGCGGATTGAGTGGCTCTCGTGAAGAAACTCGCTCTCCTCCACGGCCTTGCGCAGACGCTCGGCAAAGAGCAGCGCCCCAGCCTTGTCGGTGTCGGGCAGCAGCACCGCAAACTCTTCCCCGCCGTAACGCCCGGCAACATCCACTGTGCGTACCCGCGAGTGAACCAGGGCCGCAATCGAACGCAGCACCTTGTCGCCGACCTGATGCCCATGGCTGTCATTGACGGTCTTGAAATGGTCGATGTCGAGCATCACCAGCGCTGCATTGGAGCCGTAGCGCGTGTGCCTGGCGAATTCAATCTTGAGCGCATCCTCCCAGTGACCACGGTTATACAGCCCGGTCAGCCGGTCGATGCTGGAGATCTGCTGCAATTCGGCATTGGCCGCCTGCAACTGATGACGATTGGTGGCCACGTCTGTGACGTCGTAGATCACCAGGCACACATGACTGACCTCACCCGTGGTCGAGCGCAGCGGGAACAGCGTGGTGTTCTGGTACATGAACTCTTCCTGCCCGGTGATGGGCTGATAGCTCTTGAACCGAACCAGATAAGGGCGCTGCTCCCAGATCGTGAAGGCAGGGGTGCCCAGCGTCACGACGTTGTCGATCTTCTTGCTGAACCACGCCTGATTGACGTCCGGAAACAGCTCGAAAAATGTCTTGTCGATCGCGTTGTAGGGCACCACGCCGGAGCGGTTCTCCATGAACGTGTTCCACACCGAGACCCGATAGTTCAGGTCCAGTACCACAATGCCTACGTCAATGTTCTGGGTGACGGCCAGCAACCAATGAAGCTCGTTGATTTCGATAGCGTTGCTCATGGGTCAGCTCATCAGGTAGGCGAGTTTTTTGGTCAGCAGATCGACCGAGTCTTCGGTGAACAGCATCAGCAGATCGAAGTGAATATCATGCCCTTCCACGCTGTAGCTGATCTCGACCGCCAGAGTCTTTTTCCAGCGCTGGCTGTTGATCCGGATAAGCTCGTCAATGCCGCCCTGTGCACCCAGCACTTGCGGATGCCCTTGGGAGAAGGCCACGTCTATCTGCTCGGCGATACCGCTCAGGCAGGCCCCGATCAGGATTGTGGACAGGTCCAGCAGCATCTCCATGTCAGAGCAGTCGGGGGAATTGCCGCCCATCAGTTTCGACATGCTGGAGAGTTCGGAGTCGTGGAAGATCAACAGCGCTTCACCGGCAATCCCGCCGCCCATGTAGCCCTGGCAAACCGCTGTCAGGTGCTGATCACTGTGAGCGTCGGCCAGCGCCATGTGCAGCTCGCCGACCTCGAGCATGTTCACATTGGGCACCGGCAGTTGCACGAACACGCCCAGCACCTTGGCCAGCAACGCTGCTGCGCGGCCCATGGCCACGTTGACGGTCTCGCGGAACGCATCCTGAAAACTGATCACCCCGTCGCGGTTGAGTGCCGGAGCGACTGGCGCCGACACGGACGTGGGCAACGTCGAAGGCTTGCCCAGCAAGCCCAGACGCTCAAGCGTGCGCTTGAGGTCTTCCGGGTCGGCCGGTTTTTTCAGGAACGCCAGAGCACCCAGTTCCATGACCCGTCGTACGGCTTCGTCCTGCACGTCACCGGACACCACAATGACCTTGGCGTCGAGGTTCTCGGCACGAATTGCGGCCAGCGTCTGGTAACCATCCATCACCGGCATTGTCAGGTCCAGCAGCACCACCTGGCCCAACCCACTGCGAATGGCTTCCAGGCCTTCCTGCCCCTGAGTCGCCAGGGTGACTGACACATCCCAGTCGCTGGGCAGCGCACGCATCAACTGCTTGCGCGCCATATTGGAGTCATCGCATATCAACAGCGCAAGGGTGGACATCGCAGAAATCTCACTACAGAAAATCAGACTGACAGCGGCAGGTGATGGATTGAAAAACACCCGTCAAACGTTGATAGCGTTCACTATTTGCCCACCATATAGCATATTGATATCACCATACAGCGATCCCGAAAACATGACGTATCCGTTTTGACAGCAACGTGAAGAACGACGGTTTTCACGTCCGTTTCTGTCATGCTCAGGGTCCCACCGTAACCACTTTTTACGTCATCCGAAAGAGTTGAAGATCGCTACAGGCATTGATTTCCGTGGCCTGTGGCGATATTTGAAACTGCTTTACGAACTTGTCTGCATAACTCACTGATAAACATAGGGTTATATCCAGAGCAGCCCTGTCTATCGGCGCAGTCAACAAGACGAAAGGTCTGAAAAAACCGCGCAGTTGTATCCGACGCTATCGCTTCAGCCCCAAGAGGCCTATTATCAAGTGATAGTTTTATTAACAATCATTCGATAGAGAAGGTTTGTCATGTCCTTGCCCATACGCGACTACCATCCCGCCGTGAGCCAGCCGCCGGACTTCTGGCAACAGCTGGGTATTCCTCCTCGCGGCGCACGTCTCTATACCGCGTTGCGCAACGGGCTGCCCTACGAAGTGTTCGAGCGTCTGGCGCAATACACTGACCTGAACCGCTCGACGCTGGCCGAACACCTGGGCATCGCCCCGGCCACCTTGCAGCGTCGTCTCAAGGTTCGTCAGTTCAACGCAGAAGAAAGCGACCGCCTGTTTCGCCTGGCAGCGGTCTATAAGGCCGCGCTGGATCTGTTCGAGGACGATGCACCGGCAACCCGTATCTGGCTAGCCAACCCGGTCTATGGGCTGGGCCATCGGCGGCCGCTGGAAATGCTCGCCACCTCGGCAGAGGCTCAGGCAGTGCTTGACCTGATCGGCCGGCTTGAACACGGCGTGGTCGCGTGATTGCGGTCTATCGCCTGGTCAAGCGCAAGTGGCTCGCTCAGGCGTTCGACGGTGAAGGTGCCAAACTTTATGGCGGACGCTGGAACAGCAAAGGCAATGCCTGCGTGTATTGCGCCGGCAGCGAATCGCTGGCGTTGCTTGAGGTGCTGGTTCATCTGGGCAATGCGGGCGTGGCTCAACACTACGCAATGCTTGAACTGCAGATCGCTGAAGAACATGTCCTCAACGCTCGCGCCGACACCCTGCCGCCAGACTGGCGCGAAGAGCCTGCTCCGCCAGCTACTGCGTCATTCGGTGATGCCTGGCTGACCTCCGGACAAAGCCTGGCGCTGGCGGTGCCAAGCGTGATCATCGCGCGCGAATCCAACTACCTGCTCAATGTTCGTCATCCTGCGTTTGCAGAGGTGGTGCGGACGGCCACCGAGCTGGAGTTTTCAATAGATCCACGCCTGGCATAGGCCGCTGGTGACGAAATCATCGACGCCGCTGGCTGCTATCTATCTATCCAGCCAGCTATCTATCTGTATAGATAGATAGCTATGCATATAGATATATAGCTATCTATATAGATAGCTATCAGTTCAGGCATCAGCGCATGTCGCCATACGGCGTCACCGGTTCCAGCGGCATGGGCAGGCTGCCACGCCAGAGGTCGAAGGTATAACGCAGATAAAGCACCGCACGACTCGGCGCATAGCCTTCACTGTGCTGCCAGCTCACCCCGGAACCCACCACCCAATGATCGGACAGACGACGCTCCAGCAAGCCGCGCAGCCCGACACTGACACCGGCGCTGCTGCTTGCGGCAGACGTCAGGGTCGTCGAGCTGTCCACGTCCAGCCCGGCAGCGGCGGCATCGGTGAAGAACTTGCCAGCCGGCCCGTCCAATGGGTACAGGTCGCTGCTGTCACTTTTGGAGAATGACCAGCCCAGTGAACTGTCCAGCTGCACCGACCAATTGGCCGTGCGCCAGGCATAGCTGAACGGCACACCGATCGAATAATACTGCTGAGGACTGTAATAGCCGCCCTGCCCCAGGGTGTAGTCACTCAGGTCCTTGTCGTAACTCCAGTACATCAGCGTCAGGCCGGTGCGCATGCGCTCATTGGCGCGCTCAACCAGCCGGTAGTAGTAACCTCCCATTGCACTGCGGCGCTGGTTATCGACCACATTGCGGCCCACCAGCCAATGCTGTCCCAGGCTTGCCCAGACGCCATCGACACCGCCTTCATCGTGGCTCAGGTTCAAGGTGAGGCCGTTGCTGGTGACGCCGCCCCAACGGGTGCCCGTGATCGGATCGACTGCTCCGGCATAGGACACCACCGAGTTGCTCAACGGGCGACGCGACGCGGTCAGAGTCCAGCCAATGGACTGCCAGTCACTGCTGTAACCCACCCCACCCAACCAGTTGCCGACTTCGAAACCGGCCGGGGTATGACCCAGGTCGACGTTCCACTGCGCGTTCTTCCAGCCCACGGCAAGGCTTGGACCGCTGACGCTTTGTGAACGGCTGCGACAGCCATTGGCGACGGCATCACCTGTCGCACGGTCGCGCAACTGCACGGCACAAGTGCCAAACGCCTCACGGTGCAGACCGTCGGCATCGGTGTCGAAATCACTGACTTGCAGATCGACCTGTTCGGCCTGGACGAAACCCTGGCCCTGAGCCAGCGGCGCGTCGATGCGCAGGATGGTGGTCTGGGTCGTGAGATCGGAAATTCCAGGCGAGGTGTTGTCGGTGCGCCAGGCAAAATCGCGGTACAGATTGACCGTTGGATTTTGCGCCTGATACAGCGTCTCGACGTCACTGCGAATGCCGCGGGGCAGCCAGTCGTCGGCATCCGTGGCGCGACTGGCCTGGGTCATCGCGCCATCGTCACGCGACCTCTGAGCCGCCGCGACGCTGACCGACGGGGTCAGGCCCGCGGCAGCCATGCTGCGTGCGTAATGATCGAGCGCCTGCTGCGGATGGTCCTTGGCGACCAGGCGTGCCGCATCGCGATAAATCAACGGATCGCTCTGCGGGGTTTTCAGCAGCTCATTGAACAGCGCCGTGGCCTTGTCGGGGTCGCCGACTGCCGACCAGGCATTGGCCAGGCGGCGCTGTTGGCCCACCGCCAGTGCCTGCGTCGGGGCAAAACGCTGTAAAGCCTGACGGGCAGCGGGCAAGCGTCCGCTCGCCAGTAACGCTTCAATCAGCCCCAATTGTGCTTCGCTGTTGCCGGGTTCACGCTTGAGCACCGCACGGTAGCCTCTTTCAGCCTGAACCTGATCGCCGCGCTGCGCGGCCCAGTCAGCCACAGTCCCCAGATCATCGACCGTCGGCGCACGCATCAACAGGGCAATGGCGGCGGGTTCCTGCCCCCGCGCGCGTAATCTGTCGGCCTCGGCCAGCAATTGGCGACGTGTGATACGGCCCGCCAGCTCACGCATGTTGTCGGTCCAGGCAGCCGTGGGAATCTGCTTCAGCGTCTCCAGCACCTCGGCATCCCGGCCAGCGCTGGCCAGAAACAGACCATGAGCATAGCGCGCCTGCGGATCACGGCCCTGGCGCGCCAGCAACACGGCAAACGCATCATCGGCGTCACGCGGTCGACCGAGGCTGATGTCGGCGTTGGCCAGCCGGTAAGTCAGCCACGGGTTGTCCGCATCCAGGGTACGGATCTGCTTGAGCAGGTTGACCAGTTGCGGCCAGTCCTTGCGTTGCTCGGCGGCATCGGCCTGCAGGTTCAGACGCTCGAGCTCGATGCTGCGGCGCAGGGCGGCGAACTCTGCCTGATTGCTGACCGGCAGGCTGTCGAGAAAGGTCTGCGCCTTGTCGCTGGACTGTCGCTGGTAAAGCCGCACCAGCGCACGCACCACATTACCGCTGCCGGGTTCGAGCCTGCGGGCCTGCAACAACAGCGCTTCGGCGCGGATGTCGTCATGCTCGGCAAGGGCCACATTGGCCAGACCAATCAGTGGGTCGGCGTTGTCCGGGCGTAACGTGCGAGCCTGACTGTAACCCTGACGCGCGGCGTTATAGTCGCCTCGTTGCAGGGCCTGATCGGCCTTTTGCAGGATCATCCAATTGCGGGTGGCCGCCTGCAGGTCCTGCCATTTGCTGATGTAATCGGTGTCCTGCTCCTTGGCCAGCGCCTGGCTGAAAGCCTCGAAGGCGGCCGGGTATTTGTCCTGACGCATCAACGCGGTGCCCAATGCGCCGTACAGCGCCGGGTCTTGCGGGTAGCCTTTCAACGCACGCCGCAACAGACCTTCGGCCATTGCGCTGTCACGGTTCTGATCAAGCATCAGCCGGGCCTTGACCCCGGCCTGCCAGGCGGGATCAGCCAGTAACTGCTGTTGGCTGTTCAATTGCGCTGTCGCCTGCGGGGTGAAGGGCGAATAAGGGTAATAACGCACGAACGTCTGCCAGGCACGAACCGTCCCGGGGCCTGCCGGCAGCTTGATCAAGTAGTTGTATTCACGTTCGGCTGCGTTGGCGCTGGCCTGTGGGTCCGCTGCCAATTGATGCAAGACGTCAAGGGCTTCGTCATTGCGGTTCTCGGCAAAATACAGCCCCACTCGCAGCTGACGTAAAGCCGCGCTGCCCGGGTACGTCGCATCGAGCTGACGCAGTTGCTCGATGACCACTCGGCGTTGACCGGCCACACGGCTGCGCGCCGCGTAGTACTCCAGCGCCGAGGCGAGGTCAGCAGGCTCCTTGCCAAATAACTGCTCGAACGCTGCCGTCGATTCCTCGAAACGGCCCGCAGCGGCCAACAGCCGGGCCTGCTGCAACTGCCTGATGCCATCGGTGGCCTGAAGCCTGATCAAAGCCTGCGCCTGGCGCAGCGCCGGGGAATCGGGCGCAACGGCCGCAAGCCTGGCCAGCAACCGATCAAGACGCGCCTGACGATGATTGTCGACAGGCTCGGCGAGCACTTGCCGGACCTCCCCCACCAGAACCTGCGGGTGATCCGGGGCGATCAGCTCCAGGCGCGCCAGCGAATCACGCACCAGATCGTTACGGTACGAGGCTTCGCCGATGCGCATCTGTTGCAGCAACCATTGCTGCTGGTCCTGCGTTGTCTGTGGCGCGGTGTCGGCCATCAGCGGGCTGCAGAAACAGCCCAGCGCCAGCGTCGCGTGCCATGTGAGCCTGTTCATCATTGGCATGCAGCGCCCCGCCGGGGCTGCAACAGCCCGTTCTTGTCAAAGCGATAACGCTGTTCATCCCAGCCCTGGCCGAACAGCAACAGCGATTGGTTGTAGTAGGCGTCGCTTGCGGGCGGCGTTTGCCGTACGCGCTCGCGCTGGGCTTGCAGCACTGCGGGTTGATCGGCCAGAAACGGCAACAGGGCGGCCGAAAAACCCACCGGCCCGGTGCCGTTGACAGCCCCGCTGAGCGTTATCGACCTGCTCTGGCACGCCGCGCTCTTGCGTGGCGTGCAGCAGCGGCGCGAAATGCGCCAGCAACTCGGCACGCCCTGCGGCGTGGGCGTCGAGCATGCCCAGCCACAGATACACGCGAATCGCGTCGTAGCTGCCCTTGGGACCGGCGGGGTCAGCAGACCAGCGCTGATTGGCGCGCCACATCAGCCAGTCAGGCGCCAGGCCCTGGGGCGTGCCTTCCAGCAAAAGACGTTGCTGGTTACGCGCAACCTCCGCCCAGATCGGCGCAATCGTCGCGAACCTGGCCAGCAATTGCGGGGGCAGGTAACTGGGGTTCAGACGCCAGCCTGCGGACGACTCGAAACCGGTATCGCCGGGCAACAGCATCAGCCCGAGCCCCGGCAACTTGCGCAGCGTCTGTGCTGCGCTGCGCCACAGCAGGTGCTCGCCAAGGCGTTCGTAATCAGGTCGATCCCACAGACGCCCGGCTTCCAGCAAGCTGTAGGCGATCCACAGATCGGCATCGCTGGCATTGTTGCTGTCCAGCACACGCCAGTGCCCTTGTGGATCGCGTCCCCATTGCCAGGCTGGCAACTGACGCTCCAGATCACCGTCTGCCAGGTTGTTGCGGGTCCAGTCCAACAGCTGCTGAAAGCGTTGCCGATCATTGGCCACCAGCGAAAAGAACAGTGCATAGCTCTGCCCTTCCGAGGTAGTGACCTGCTGCTCGAACGAACCGTCGATCACTCGCCCATCGGGGCTGATCAGGTTCTGACGATACGCCTCCCAGGCAGGCCAGCCACAGGTGTCGGCCAGCGCCATGCCCGCGACCAGCCATTGCAGGCTGGCCACCGCCAGCCACATGCAGGCGCGACGGTGCTTATTCATAGGCCAGACGTCGACGTGCCAGCCATTGCAGAACACGCCAGGTCAGGAATGCACTGAGCATCACGCCCGTCACCGCCAGCAGAGCCAGCACCAGAGGACGCTCCGACAACTTGAACCACAGCAGCAACCACCACGGCAGGTTGCCCACGTAATACCGCTCACCCACCAGTTGACCGTTGACACCGCTTTCGCGGATCAGCACGACGGAACCGGCCATCGCGTCCATCTTGCCGCTGTCATTGAGGCTGTCTCGCAACAGTTCAAAGTCAGCGTCTTCGTTGGCCAGCAAGGCCACTACGCTACGCTGCTCGTGAAAGGGTGACTGCATGCCGACGATGGCTGCGATCGGTCCTCGGGCAGACACCGCCACCCGGCTGCTCGCCTCATGCGTATCGTCCCGGCCGCTGGCCTCGGAGCTGTACACAGGCTCGCGCCCAGGTCTTGGGTTGCCCGACTTGAGCAGCCAGTCCTGCGAACGGCTCAACCACAGTTTCACGTCCGGGTTCTCGTGCATGTCCGGCGCGTACCCGCCCAATACCAGCAGGTCGGCGTCACGCCTGGTCGCCTCATCCCAACGGTCGGTCAGCGTGAGGTTCAAGGCAGGCAGCCCGGAGCGTCCGGAAATACCGGCCACGGCCTCGAGGTAGGTGCTCAGTTGAATGGCGCTGGGCTGTGCCGGGATCACCACCACGGTTTCCGACAGGTCGGCCATGCGGCTGAACGGGAACCCGCTGCGCGCGAAAGCTGCCAGGTCCGGCATGGCGATGTAATGGTGATAACCGGACATGTCGATGCTCGACTGGTCGTCGATCACCGCCTGGGTATCGACCGGCAGCGAGGTCTGGCAACGGTCACGCTGCGAACTGCTGCTGGTGCTCGCAAAGCTGAAGTTGAAGCGCAACACGTTGCGGTCGCCGATTTTCAGCGCCGGGACCGAAAGCTTCTCGTTGATGTTCGCCGACTCACTGGACAGCAGCGCCAGGCGCAACTCTTCCAGACGGTCATTGCTGTTGACCAGCAACGGCAGACTGGTGATGAACTGGTTATTGAGGCTGATATTGAGCCGCGAGCCGTCGTTGGACGTCGGCGGCGTGTAGCGGTATTTGGTCTGCAGCGGAATGCCCTGGTTACGCCAGACAAACAGGTCGGGCGGCAGGTTGATATTCAGGGTGATGGGCAACGGCTGAATCCCGCTGGCACGCAACTGCTCGGGGTACTGGATCAGCTCGGAAAACCGCACCGCCCGGTCCGTACGCATCCAGTTCGGTGCGTCGTAGGGCTTGCGCGGCTGGATCTGCTGCAGCGTGTTGATCACCACCCGATCACCACGAAACAGATCGCCGCCCAACGCCAGTGCCTGCGCCGCAATGGCCAGGTCGTCTTCATTGCGGCCCAGCACCAGCAGGACCTTGCTGTAGCGGTCGGTCGGATGATCGATCATCTGCACCACGGGTGCATCCACCGCCGGGAAACGCGTCAGGTCCGCCAGAAACGCCGGACGATGATCATTGGTGGCGAACACGATGGAGGTGGTGGTCGGGTTGTCTGCCGTGGCGTCGGGCAAGTGGTCGAACAGGACCGGGAAACGTGCACCGCGCCAACCGGCCTGACTGCCGAAATAGGACGCCAGAATGCCCGCGGCACGCTGTTCACCCAAGGTGGGTGAGGCCGCGAATATCACGTTCAGCACCGGCTTTTCATAGCCGCGCGCATCAAAGAACGGCACCGGGAAATACGCCAGGTCATTCTTGATCACCAGCGCCTGCTCCTTCACGGCAAGACCGCTGGCACGGCTGATATTGACCCACAATGCGCTGTTGGAAGGCTCTTCACAGATATCGGTGTAATGCCCGACGAACTCCAGGCGCACGCGGTTGAAGTCGGTGATCAGACGCGGGTCCAGGTCCACCAGTCGAGTGGTTTTCTTGCCCAGTTGATCCTTCTCGATGGGCACCACGCTCATCAACGTGTCATTGAGGTAGACCCGCAAGTGCGACAGTGTCGGAATCAATGCCGGGGAAGGCGTGTACTCCAGTTGCAGCCTGGCGTTCGTGGCGATCCGGTCACGGCGCATGGTGAACTCAAACTGATCCGTATTGTGGGTGCCCAGCAGCAGGCTGTCTGCGGTGCGGCCCAGTTGCTCGAAGTTACGCTGCGTGTCCCAGCTGGGCACCGCCACGCTGGCCGGCTGCGCGACCGCCGCTGCCGACGAGGCGGGCGACAGGTTTTTGGGCGTCTGTGGCTGCGCCTGGGCATGCGCTGTGGCGACCACCAACAAGCTGGCCAACAGGGAACTGAAACAGCGATTCATAGGACGCATACCGATCAGGAAAAGGGGGAAGAAGAAGGCGGCCGGGCAAACCGTGGCACGTAGCTGAGCAGCCAGGCACAGCTACGCAGCAGCGGCGCGGCCAGCGTGCGAGTCCAGGTGGGCAGATACTGATAAAGCCGTTTGTAGCCGGTAGCGCCGAGCTTGAGCACGTCGATGAAGCTGTGCAGCGGCCGGTCCGGTTCGAAGTCCTCGTTCCAGTTCAGCCAGGCATCGGCACGGGCAAAGGTGCACTGCACGTAATCGATCTTTTGCTCAACCGACAATTCGTTGAGCGCCACACTGATGAAGGTCTTGTGGTTACGGCTGACGATGCCGGGAAACAGAAACTCTCGCTCGCCGCGCTGCATCAACAGCGATACCTGCTCACCGACGGCCACGGTCAGCGACACGTTCAGTTCAATGGCCGCCCCACCGTCCGAATAGTCGACCAGCATGCCCGGGTAAAAACGCCCATTGGCGAGGCGCACGGACGCCGGAAGCCGGGTTTGCACGCGATGGGTTTCGCGCACCTGCCGCACTTCGGCCGCAATGGCCACGGCAGCCCCGACAATCAGCAGGTTGTAGATCACCCAGGCACTGCTGACCAGGGTCGTGCCGATCTCGTTGGTCGGTCCATAAAACAGCCGCCAGACCGCAAACCCCAAACCGACAACGTTGAGCACTGCCAGCACCAGGTAAGGCCGGGCGATCTTCCAGTCGAACTGGTTTTCGGTCATCAGGCCGCCCTTGGCGGTGACGTTGAACTTGCCCTTTTTCGGGTTGAACAACGCCACCGTGGTCGGTCTTGCGATGTACCAGGCCAGCACGGTTTCATACACCTCGCCCCAGAACGTCAGGCGGTGTTCACCCTGCATCCGCGAGTTGGTCAGGCTGGCGTGAACCATGTGCGGGATCACGTACAACACGATCATCATGGCCGGGGCGTAGATGATGTAGGCGTGCATCAGCAGGAAGGCCAGCGGTGCGGTGAGAAACACCAGGCGCGGCAGACCGGCCAGAAAGTGCATCATCGCGTTGGCGTAGCACACGCGCTGGAAGAACGTCAGGCCCTTGCCAAGCAGAGGGTTATCGGTGCGAAAGATCTGCGCCATGCCCCGTGCCCAGCGAATCCGCTGGCCGATATGTGCCGACAGGCTTTCAGTGGCCAGCCCTGCGGCCTGCGGGATGCGCACATACGCCGAGTTCCAGCCCTTGCGGTGCAGGCGCAGCGCAGTGTGGGCATCCTCGGTCACGGTCTCCACGGCAAAGCCGCCTATTTCATCTATCGCCGAACGGCGCAGCACTGCACAGGAGCCGCAAAAGAACGCAGCGTTCCACATGTCGTTGCCGTCCTGTACCAGGCCGTAGAACAGCTCGCCCTCGTTGGGCCGACGGCGGAACGTACCCAGGTTGCGCTCAAAGGGATCGGGCGACAGAAAGTGGTGCGGGGTCTGCACCAGCGCCAGCTTCGGGTCGCGCAGAAACCAGCCGACAGTCATCTGCAGGAAGGAACGCACCGGCACGTTGTCGCAGTCGAAAATAGCGACCAGCTCGCCATCCAGCAGCGTCAACGCGTGATTGAGGTTACCGGCCTTGGCGTGTCGGTTGTCCGAACGAGTGATGTAGTTCACCCCGGCCTGCTCGGCGAACAGGCGAAACTCGTCGCGCTTGCCATCGTCGAGGATCGAAATCCGCAACTTGTCGTGAGGCCAGTCAATCCCCAGCGCGGCGTACACCGTGCCGCTCACAATCGCCAGGCTTTCGTTATACGTGG
Organism: Pseudomonas californiensis; assembly: GCF_021147775.1. Lineage (GTDB taxonomy): Bacteria > Pseudomonadota > Gammaproteobacteria > Pseudomonadales > Pseudomonadaceae > Aquipseudomonas > Aquipseudomonas californiensis. The sequence continues at coordinate 63,454 of NZ_JAGTPK010000019.1, read as the reverse complement.
GGATCAGCAAATCCACTGTCGGCCATGTCCGGGTGTCACGCGGCAACTGTGCCGGAGGACGCTGCAACGGCCAGCAGGTCTGGATATACCCCAACAGCAGCACCAGCCACGAATAGGTTTCGGCAATCAGCAGCAGCACGCCGCAGATCAGGTCGACCGGGCTGTCCCAGTTCAATGTGGCGGTGTAGCGCCACCACAGATAACGGCAGGAAATGATCACCGACAGCATGATCAGCAATAGCGTCGGAAAGCGGCCCGGCATTCGCCGGATCAACATCGCAACGGCCCATAGCATGATCACGAACAGCAACTGCGACACATAGCCGAAAGGTTCGGTAATGCACATCACCACCAGCACCAGGCCCAGCATGGCGCACAACAGGTTCAGTACGCGCTGCAGCAAGGGACTGAGCCCGCTCCACCAATGGACTCCTTTGCCCATCATCCGGCTTTGAACGGCCTGCTCGGGCAAGTCGTTGAGAAATTGCCCCACCTGTTGCCAGAGACGCTGATGCATCTGTCCGGACAGATTCATCCAGCGCGGCGGCGAGCGACGACGGCGCTGGGGCACCGGGCGAAACAGCAGTAGCCACAGGCTTTGCAGAACAATGCGCAGCGGGTCGCCTACACGAGGCCGCTGACCGGCCAGATGCGGATACCAGCGCTGGCGCTGATCAAGCACCTGCTGCCAGACCGGTGACTCCAGACGCAACACCAGCCAGGCCAGCGCCATACAGAATGACAACCACAACGCGATGGGTGGGTAGCAATCGTACTCACGCCGCAAATGCGTATAGGGAAACCAGCGGGCAATCACGAGCGTTCCCCACGGCGCCGGGTCAGGCACCAGGTTGCCAGACTGAGCACATCGTGCGCGGCGAGGCTGTCCGGCGCGTATTGACCCAACGGCTGCTTGTACGCCAGGGCTTCACGCATCGCTTCATCGAGGTGAATCGCCAGCGGCAATATTCGCGTGGCGTGGTGATTGCGCCACAGCAACAGCAAGTCACGCTGCAACTGGCTGCCAGGATCAAAACGATTGACCAGCAACAGGCTGTCACGCGCCTGCTGGTGCAACAGGATCTGGCAGGCGACGTCGGCCTCGATCACCTGAATCGGGAACAGACAGGGGCCCAGGATCGCATGCCCCGGCAGACGCTGCGGCACGTCGAACAGAATCCAGTCGTAATGCGCGTTCAGGCTTTTCTGACGGCGAGCCCACAAGGACGGTTCATTGCGCAGGCGCTGTTCCAGGGCATCCGATTGCGCTGCGCTCACGGTCCCATACGGCAACAGGTGCAGGGTCGGCGTCAGGCTCCAGGCCTGCTCGAACCAGTCCTGGCCCTCCAGCATCGCGCGTGCCCAGCCACCCGTGTGCGAGGCGTCCACGTTGAAATGCAGGCGCAACATGTTTTCCGGGCACAGGTCGACCAGCAACACCCGCTCACCGAGGCGTTCAAGGGCGTGACCGATCGCTGCCAGCAACGCGCTGACACCGACCCCGCCACGAACCCCCGTCAGACTCAGTGACGTCATGTCGATGTCCCGAACTTGCCCTGGCGCACCGCACCCGCGATGGGCAGCGGCGGCTCGTCGGCCGGCTCGGCGGCAAAGCCGAACTCACTCAGGAACGGCCAGCGCTGCACGGCGCGGGTCAGCTCCAGTTGCGCGGAAATGTCGACATAGTCCAGATTCGGCAGATTGAGCTCGATCTTCAGGCGCGCGATGTCATCCGCCTGCTCGTTGCGCGACAGGCCCTGCGCCTTTATTTGAAGCGCTGTGGGTATGGCAGCCATGCACCCTTCTCCTTGATTCGCACATAAGGCTTGCCGGCATAGTCGAGCACGACCGTCCCGGCGTTTTCCGACACCATGGGCGTCTGCGGCAGGTTGGCCAGCAACACCTGCCAGTCCGGCCCCAGCCCAGGGCTTTGGGGCGGTGCCGCATACAGCCGCGAGATGATTTCCGACAGCGCCAGGTAACTGCTCGAACCGGTTACGTGCAGGGGCTCGGAACGCGGATTGCTGCCCATGCCAATCAGCTTGATGCCCACCGGAACATGTGTGATCGAAGGGCTGGGGATCTCGCGCATACCGGAGATCTGCATACGATCGCCATGCAGTGCCGCGCCATGCTCGGGGACGATCACCACCACCACGCGACGGCCGCTTTTTTCCAGTTGTTTGAGGAAGGCACCCAGGTCGTCGATCAGGCTCTGCGCACGGGTCTTGTAATCGGCGCTGCGGGTGCCGCCGTCTGCCGTCACGATGCGGTTGCCGTCGTGCAGCGTGGTGGTGTTGTAGAACAGCGCAACGCGGGCGTCTTCCTGGGCACTGCGATGACGCCACCATTTGTCGAGCACTTCGCGGTCACGCCAGATCGGCGAGCCATCGAAGCCCACCAGCGTGCGCGCAAGGTCAGCGGTGCTCACCGCAGGGTCCGGCAACGCACCCTGCGCGCGGACTTCGTCGATAAAGCCTTCGAACTGACCGGTATGGTTGAGCATCACTTCGCTGGTGAAACCCAGTTTGCGCAGGTCATCCATCAACAGGCACTGCTGCGGCGCCATGCCGTACAACTTGCTGTGCGGCTGTTGACCGCAACTGGCGCGCAGCAGGCGGATTGCAGCCGGTCCGCTATAGGCAGTGGCCGAGTTGAAGTTATCGAACACCATGTCCATCTGCGCCAGCAGCGGGTTGTCGCGCAGGCCTACGGCCTCCAGGTCGTCCCAGGCCATGGAACAGATGTTGATCAGCAACAGGTCGAACGGCTGGGCAGCCGAGTCCGAAGGCTCGAATTTCACCTGCCGCGCGGCCTCGGTGCTGTAGAACTTCTGCAGATAGGCATCCAGCGTCGGGCTGTCCGGCTCGGCCGTTGAAACAGGCAACGCTCCCCCCACCACCTCGCTGCTGGCCTGCACGGTGGGCACAGTGACCTGCATGATGGGCAACCCGGAAAACCCGAGCCATGCCAGACAGGCGAGCGTCACAGACGTCAGTCGCAACCACTGGCGCACGGAAAAGAACACGATCACCAGGATCAGCAGCGCACCACAGACGTTCAAGTCGATAAAACGACCGGCCAGTTCGAACAGATAGTCCCGGGTGAAATTCAAGACGCCAGGCTGGTCCAGCAGACGGCTGAACGGCGGCAGCCAGGTGTCCTGATAAAACAGCGCGACCCCGACCGTAATCGCGATCAGGGTGCGCAGAATCGCCAGGGCTCGCAGGCGCAAGGGCACCAGCAGCACGGCGGCGAAGAGCAGATTGGGCAAAACCTGGAGGTTCAGGTAACCGCCCCACAACAGCGCCAGCTTGATGAGGAAATACAGGTTCCAGAGCCCCAGACCAGGCCAGGGACGTGCAGCCACCACCGTGGCGTCAGGGTGCTCAGCCGGGTTCATCAGTGTCGTTCACAACGGGGGTGGCGGGGCGCGGCGGCGTATGCCGCTCAACTTGAGGTGACGGGGTGGCAACTGCCATTCCAGCCACAGTGAAAGACGCTGACGCACGCTGCGCAGCAGCATGACCGCAGTAAGGGTCAACAGACAGCTGGCCGCGATGATTTGCAGCAGTTGGATAAACGTCATGGGCAAAGCTCCGAAAGCGGCAGGGTGAGACGGCGCGGTCTATAGCCGTCAGGACTGATCGCCGCGTCCAGGTCATGGATCACCTGCTCGGCAGCCATACGCGGCAAATCCGCCAGTTCGGCCACCGCCAGAAAGTCCTGACGCGGCAGAACATCCACGGTCGCCAATGGCTTGCATTCACTGAAAATATCGCGCCACGGCAGGCGGCAGATGTTCCCCAGCGCGGGTTCCAGCCCATCGCCACGGCAGGCGAAAAGGAACAGGTAAAACATGCCGTCCAGTACGCACGCCACGTCGCCAAAGCGGCGCAGGCTGATCTGGTTCATATACTGTTCAAGGTTCAGGTCGCCCCGCGGACGCAACCGGAGCAACTGGTGAGTCAGTTCGCCCGAGGCGCCGTGATAGACCTCTTCGAGCAACGTGATGAACTCGCGCGGCGCCAGCATGCCGCGCTGTGGCGGCGGACGCAGGCGGTCGAACAGCACTTGAATGTCCGGGGTCTGGCGATAACGCCAGGTCTGGCCTTGCGTGCTGTCGACCAGGCTCAGAAAGTGCGCCAACTGAGTCTTGAACGGGACGATCAGATTGGCCCCGCACGCCAGCAGCAGACGCTCATCGCGATAGCGCAGGCAGGGCTCGGTTTCACGCACGACAACCATCAATTGCACGCCGCATTGCTCGCGCAGTTCATGCAGGTCGCGGCCCAGGCTCTCTACATCCTTGTTGCTTTCCAGCGCCACAATGACCGTAGCCGCACGCGCCCGTGCGGCCTGCTTGAGCAAGTCCTCGCGACGCTCGAACAACCGCCACTGATCCGACAGCGGCGCAGCACCTTCCAGTGCGGCGCGCTGAGTCAGGTAAATGCGCTGATCGTCCACCCGCAATGGCAGGTTGCTGGCCGCCCAGGACTGGCCGAGGGCAAAACCATTGCTGGCGAGTTCAAGCTCGAATGCCTGTGAGGCACACACGCCCAGTTCGCTGTGCCAGAAATTCAGCTGGTAGCAGATACCGCTGTCACGACGGTACAACTGGGCGAGCCCGGAGGTGGACTCATTGAGGGTCAGCAACTTGTCGTGCAGATGCGGCGCCTGGCCACAACACAGAATCAGTAGCGTCGAGTCACGCTGCAGCAGCCATTGCCGAGTGCTTTCGCACCAGCGCTGAAGAGACGCTGTGGCAAGGGTTTCAAGGCTGGCAGACGGCAACATCAACACCACGTAGCTGCCTGCGGGCACGCGCGCGCGATGCAAGTCGCGGGTCAGGGTCTTGAAGGCAATGTGGGCCGCAGCGCCCTGCGCCGACAGCAGACGCAACGTGGCCGGACCGCTTTCGTCAGCCATGCTGGCGATCACCTCCTGCGGGTCGCTGCCCAGGCCAACCAGCGAGGCGTGCTCCTGTTCGGGCAATGCCGCAAGAAACTGACGTGCAAGCACGGCCGCATCGGTCGTGGTATCCACAATCACCCAATACAAACCGCCACGCCGCAACGCAATGTGCTCATCCTGCAATTGCTGGATAGCCAATGTGACCTGAGCCAAACCCTTACCCCACTTTTCGAATGCACAAGCAGACGCCTCGTCAGGCGCTGCGCAACTACCGGATGTCTATTTCGTCCAGGGCAATCCATGCCTGGCCTTATTGACCGAATCTCATGCGCAAGACAACGTCAGCGTTGCTTTCGAAAAGGGGAACCGGACACCTGGGGATAATGACCAGCTTCCCTTCAGGTCCAGAATTCAGGTTCGGCGTAAAAACGCCGCTAATGTGTGATGTCAAAATGATTGTGTCAATATTTTGCTGACAAAAGCCGCCGCTATAGAATTATTTTCTTGATGTAATTTTTCAGCCATTTTATTGGCGTTGTTTTTCAGTTTCGACGAGAGGCATCAGGGGTACGGGCCAGCGGGTTCACAGCACGCGTTTTATACGGCATCAACGCTTTTGGGATCATTGAGAGACCATCAATAAGTTGCCTGTCAAATAGCGTGACAGCTATTTTCAGACACGCGAGGCGGGTGTTAAAAATTAATAAAATCAACAGGTTGTATTAAAAAATACAGAAATACAGAAATACAGATAGCTAGATAACTTGATAGCTATCTATATTTCGACGTTCCATGTCAGCGCTTGCCCTACTCGGTAGCGGGCAGCGCCATGCCTTTGGGCCACAGCAGCCAGATATTGCCCTTCTGCTTCATGTCGCCCGCGAGCTTGCCGGCTTCCTCGCCCGTGCCCCAGAACAGATCGGCACGCACTTCACCAGCAATGGCGCCGCCAGTGTCCTGAGCGGCCACCGGGCGCACCACACTGCTGCCGTCGGGGCGGGTGGTCGACAGCCACAACAGACTGCCCAGCGGAATCACCTTGCGATCGATCGCCACGCTGTAACCCGGCGTCAGGGGTACATTAAGCGAACCACGCGGGCCTTCGTTGCTGTCCGGGTTGCGCCCGAAGAACACATAGCTGGGGTTGCTCGCCAGCAACTCGGCGACCCTTTCCGGATGCGCCTTGGCCCAACCTGCAATCGCACCCATGGTCACGTCTTCCTTCTTCAATTCGCCTTGCTCCACCAGCCAGCGACCGATGGCCCGATAAGGCCGCCCATTCTGATCGGCGTAAGCCAGGCGCAGTTGCGTACCGTCCTCGAGACGCACCCGGCCCGAGCCCTGGATCTGCAAAAACTGCAGATCCATCGGGTCAGTCAGCCACGCGACAACGGGCGCGTTCAGGCCGTTGGCGGTGATGGTCGCTGCGTCGTCATACGGCTTGAGCACGCGCCCTTCCAGCCGTCCACGCAGACGCTTGCCCTTGAGCTCAGGATAAATGCTGTCCAGGTTGACCACGATCAAGTCATCCGGAATGCCATACACCGGCACCTTGGCGGTTTCGGTCTGGGTCAGGCTGCCGGGGTACACCGGCTCGTAGTAACCAGTGATCAGGCCGTCGGCACTGCCACCCTCGGCGCGCAGGCTGTAGACCTGCAACTGATTGTTGAGGAACGACCGAATCTCTTCGGTGCCCGGCGCGGCGGCCAGACTGGCCGCCGCCGCGCAGGTCGGACCCCAGACCGCATCGGCCTTCAAGCGGGTGCAGGCACTGCGCCAGGACGCAAAACCGGCTTGCAGGTCCGCCTCGGACACAGCCGGCAACGCCTCCCAACTGGCCTGGGTGTAAGTGGTGTGAGGTGTTTTGGGCGGTGTGACAGGTTTGTCGGTGACATCGCACGCTGTGAGCAAAGCCGCCAGCGGCACAGTCAGCGCCAGGCGCAGCAGCCAGGTGTTGGAAGAAGACATCATCAGCACGAATCCTTTTACGGCCCACAGCAGGCCGGTGAAAAAAACGCCATTGTGGCCCAAGCGGCGTTCGTCACCTAGGTTCTGTACGAAAAGCGAGCGAAGGTCAGGCAAGGCAAAAACAGGCGAGGAAGCGGAGTCTACTGGCTGTAAATGAGCATTCTGAGCCTGTTTTTAACGCAGCATCACCGAGCGCAGCCACTTTTCGTACAGAGCCTAGAGGCTTGGCTGCATCCATTCACCACAATGATCCATAGGTTATGTGGATGGTCATCATTGTGAACCGTGATTTCCGCCTTGGGTCTACGTTTTTTAGAATGGCACCAACTTCTTGAACATCTGACCCTTGAGGACTGATATGCGTATTGAAATCGGCATTACCGAGCAGGACCGTCAACAGATCGTCGATGGCCTTTCACATCTGCTTTCCGACACTTATGTGTTGTACCTGAAGACCCACAACTTCCACTGGAACGTGACCGGTCCGATGTTCCGCACCCTGCACCTGCTGTTTGAAGAGCAATACACCGAACTGGCCACTGCGGTCGACTCCATCGCCGAGCGTATCCGCGCACTGGGCTTCCCGGCGCCAGGCACCTACACGACCTACGCGCGCCTGTCGTCGATCAAGGAAGAGCCCGGCGTCCCGGATGCTTCAGAGATGATCAAGCAACTGGTGGAAGGTCAGGAAGCCGTGGTCCGCACCGCACGGGGTCTGTTCCCGCTGCTGGACAAGGTCAGCGACGAGCCGACCGCCGACCTGCTGACCCAGCGCATGCAAGTGCATGAAAAAGCTGCGTGGATGCTGCGCACCTTGCTGGAAGGCAACTGATCAACTGAAACCCAAGCGCCCGGTCACTGACCGGGCAGCAGGTATTGGTGGTAAAACGCCAGGGTCGCCACGTTCTTGTGCTTGGCCTCGAACATGATGTCGAAGCGATCCAGAAACTGCAGCGCGTAGACGTTGGTCCAGTGGTTCCACATCTGCGCACTGTGGGCGTACAGGTCGCGCTTGGACACAACCTTGAGCAGTGGCTCGATTTCCAGCTTCTGATCGGCACTGAACCCCACTTCCTGCAACAGCTCGGGCGGCTGGGAGTAATGCATGGTCGGACGCACCCCGCGCCAGCTGGCGATGATGCGCTCCACCCTCGGATCATCTGTCGGGATGTAGTCGTTCTCGTGAATCCAGCAGTGGTGAATGTCCAGCACCACAGGCGCCAGATCGGCCAGCGCCAGGCAATCATCCACGCCGTAGGTTTTCTCGTCGTTCTCGAACGTGATGCAGTTGCGCGCCACCTCCGAAAGCCGTGGCCACAAGGCGCGTATGCCCTCCCCGCCAAGACGCCCGGCAATGTGCAGGTTGCATTTGAAGTCCTGAAAGCTCAGGCCATAACCCATCATGCGGATCATGTCGGCGTGGTATTCGAATTCAGCCACGCTGTTTTCGACCACCTCGGGCCGGTCCGAACCCAGCACGCAATACTGCCCCGGATGAAACGACAGCCGAATGCCCAGCTCGCGCGCCAGAGCACCAATGGCCGCAAAACCTTCGCCCAGCCAGTGCTGAATGGCCGGGGCCTGGTAGAGCGCGCTGACCTTGGGGTGACTGTAAAACGGCAGCAGATCACTGCTCAGGCGCAACATGCGCAAGGGCGGCGGCAGCTCACCGGTATACGCCAGCAATCGCAACTGCGCCTTGAGGTTGTGCTCGACAACTTCCAGCAAGCGGGCACGGGCTATTGCGGGCTCGACGCTTTCCATCCAGCGCAGGGTGGTGGTGCGCGGGTTGAAGGCGGCCTCGATGGTCTTCAGTTCGCCGGGTGCCAGGCTGCGGTCAGGGTGCCGGTACTGACAGGCGAAACCGATACGGGGTTGAATCATGCTGAATCCTTGACGGCCAGAGGTAATACGCTTGGGGATTCAGACAACCGAAAGCAGTCAGTGTGCCGTTCAAGAAGTGTGTCGCTCAAAAAGTGTGCCGTTCAAGAACAAGCCCAATCAAACACATTGTCAAAAAGCGCAGCTATCGTCACGAGCCTGAGTGACCTATGCCATACCCGTCAAATGAACTGTTATTCAAAGACGTCGAGCGAAAAGTCACGTGCGGTCGCATCCGTGCTCAACCGATCAGGGCTTGCTCTTGCGTCCCGCCATGTGTTGCAGACACCATCAGCATCTGCAAGTCCGTATCGGGCAATACCGTTTCTGAAAACGCCGGCATCTTCGCCTCCGGCCACTGACGCAAATCCTGCGGGTTACGAATGTAGCGCTTGAGAAAGTCCACACCCAGATATTCAGTCGGGTTGTAGGGAATATTCAGATCCGGTCCGAAATGCGAGTCACCCGCCCCGTTCAAGCGATGGCACGCCACGCAGTTTCGCTGAAACAGCACAAAACCCTGATTGACCGGATCGTCAGCCTTGAGCGCAGGGTCCGGCAACAGCGCGGGGAAGCGCTCGGCAACCGAAGCCAGACGCTTGATGCTGGCCACTTCAAAAGGCCATTGCTCCGGGCTTATGTTTCCGGCTTGCGGGTCCGTCCAGACCAGGTAGAACGGTCCGGCGCTGTGCTTGCCGGAAGGCAGCAACGGCCAGGGATGAGCCGGGTCTTCAATCGCCAGCCAGGCCCGTGCGCCTTGAACATTGAGCAATGGCGCAGCGGCCAGCTCGGCGGCAAACCCGTCCAGAGCCACGGCCTGCAAGTGATCGCCAGGCTTGATCCCGTCCAGCAGCGCCGCCAGCGGCACAGCCCGGTAGGTCATGTCCTTTTTATAGGACACATCATTTTTGACAGTAATGTCTTGCACTTGAGGATGAGCGAGCAATTCTTCAGTTTGCCAGGTGCGACTGCCCTGGCTTGGCTGCACCTCCAGCTGAGCGGCGGACAACGGCATGCTGACTATCAGAACCACAAACAGAACAAGCGCTTTCAAAGGATCGCCCTACCCAGGGGTGACAGGGCAAAAATCCTCTCACAGCGCGCCAGACCTGCATAGAGAGTTGAGCGCAAAACGGCGATTGTTCATAAAACTGAAACGAGCCCGCTCAATCACAAGCGCTGTCGACCTGCTTGAGCAGCGTGTCGTCCTGAAAGACCTCCAGATGCACCTGACAGCTGGCTCCTGCAGGCATGCTCAGTTGCACGACGCTGGCATCAGTACCGCTGTGCAATTCGCCGTTCTGGTTGATGCTGGACGTTCCGTTACTGCTGCTCTGGCGTACCGTCATGCGGTACTGCAGGGTCAACGCAGACGGGCTTTGCAGCATTGGCCGGATGATGATCGACTCGCCGACGCGTTGAGTGTCGACGGCAATGACCACTTGAGATACATCAATCATGGGGACTACCTGCGCGTCATACTGGCGTTCATGTTGTTGCCATTTTGGGTAATCGAAGCCGTGCCATTTACGCCCGACTGCACAATGGACGCCTGGTTACCCACGCCGTTCTGGTTAACAAACGCCTGATTGTAAGCGCCGCTTTGCACCACAGTGGCCTGGTTACTGACACCGGTCTGGGTGGTAAACGCCTGGTTGTAGCTGCCCGACTGGGTAACGGCAAGGCCGTTGTCCTGACCGTTTTGCAGAGTATTCAGGTAATTGCCGTTGCCACTCTGGCTGATCACCGACTGGTTATGCGTGCCTGTCTGATTCTGAATGACCGTTTGTGCCGTCGCACTCTGGTCGATGTGCGTCTGATTGTACGAGCCGATCTGGTAAATGGTCGCCACACTGCCGGTGGTAATGCTGGCATAGCGCGCTTCTGGCTTCAGATCGCCAGCCTGGCAAACGCCGCTGAGGACCATCAGGCCCAGCGCCAGCCACTTCAGGTTCCTGGTGGGGAGAACCATTTTCAGCTCCGTTCGAATGCGCTTCATTTATCGGACCCGGTGAGCGGCATGGAAACCATCTGGTCGTCATAGCTCTTCAGATAACTTTGCAGCAGGGGCTTGTTGAGGTCTTCCGGGTTTTTCAGCATCCAGCTGCCATCGCGCACACCTTGGGCAATCATATGCACCAAGGCGCTTTCGATGGCTTCACGCACACATTGCTGCACGGGTTCGTTGCGGCTGATGCCGGTTTCGACCTCCAGCAGATGCTTGAGCGACACGTATTTGAAAACGCCGAAATCCATCTGCACAGAAAACACCGTCTTGGTCGTGGTGATGCTCTGAATGATGTCACCCGTGCGCAAGTCCACAGCCCGCAGGTTGACGGTGACCTGATCCTGGCGATAAAGCTCGGACGGGCCGATGCCCAGATAACGCACCCCGACGCCGCCGGTTCTGACGTTGCTTTCATAGGCAACGATCGCACCTTCGATAATCAGGTTGGCCGGACGCAGCGGCGGCAGCTGGACCTGAGCCTGATCCTGGGGCTGTTCCAGTGCGCGGATGATCTTGCGCTCGGTCAGCAGGTCCTGAAGGTTTTCGCGTTCGACCGGCTTGAACCAGCGCGAATCGCGCAACGCAGTCACCAGCAACGAGGCAGCGCCCTGGGTAACTGCGGTAGAAAACGAGCTGTCTGGCGACGGCTTGTATTGTCCGGTCTGATCGCGCAGGCCATACACCGCCACGGCGATAGGGCCGGCAGGTGCAGGGAGGCTGGTCAGATCCCGGGAAGTATGAGTAGGCGGCGAAAGCGCAGCCGGATTGAACGTTGTTGCAGGACGGGACGTGGCACATCCACTGACTAGCATTGCCGCAATGACAATCAACGATAATGAGCGGATGTACATCGTCCTTCTCTCCAGATCAGACCCCGCGGCAGAAGGCCGCGGGGCTGCACGCATTACTTCTGAGTGATGTTCGCAACGTTGCCGTAGCCGCCGCTCTGGGTGACGGTAGCCGTCTGATTGTTGTTCAGCTGAGTCACATAGGCAGTGTTCTTGAAGCCCGCGTTGCCAAAGCCAGACTGGGTGATGTTGGCCGAGTTGCCGTAGCCTTGTTGCAGCAGGGCTTCTTCGTTGTAAGCGCCGGACTGGGTAGAGGTGGCGGTGTTGTTTTCGCCGATCTGCGTGACGCGAGCCGAAAGGTTGGTGCCGGAAGACTGAGTCAGCTTCGCTTCGTTGTCGTAGCCGCGCTGAGTGGCCACTGCACCGCTGTTGCTGACGTACTGCTGGCTTACACGGGCGCTGTTGCCAGAACCGGTTTCCTGCGACACGACAGCCTGAACGTTATTGCTCAGCACTTGAGTAACGACGCCGGTGTTGTCATGGCCATTCTGGGTCACGCTGGCCTGGGCATTGGTGTTGATCGCCTGCTGAACGTTGGCTGTGCTGCTGGCGCTGTTCTGAGTGATACGAGCACCGGAGGTGGTGTTGTCAGTCTGGTTGACCGAAGCTTCGTTACGGCCATACCAGCCACTGCCCGAACCTGCGCCCTGGCTGATGACTGCGTCGGTCCGTGCATTGTTGCGCTGGTAGATACCGGCAACGTTATCGTAGGAGCCCTGAGCAATGGCCGCGCCCTGAACACCGCTGCCGATCTGAGTGATGCCCGCTGCGTTGCGTGCACCCGATTGGGTAGCAGATGCGCTGTTCTTGTCGCCGTACTGGCTGATGCCGACACTGCTTCGATCAGCCGTTTGATTAACGCCAGCCGAGTTACTGTTGCCGGTCTGGGTAACACTGGTGTTAGAACGGTAAGCGCCGTCCTGCACAACAGCAACAGCGTTCAAACTGCCATTCTGGTTTGACGTGACCGTGCTGCTGTCAGCGAACGCGGAACCCGAAATGGCAAAGACAACAGCAAGGGACAACAAGGATTTATGAGCGCGCATGGATGCTTTCCTTCTATACGTTATAGTTAAGTGTGGTAGTGCCGGTTCATCAAACACAGGGACAGCAATACAGCAACAGCGGTATTACGGTTGGTTTACTTGAAACTGAGTGGTCTGCCCGGTGACTTTATCGGTGGTCACAATTTGCAGAACGCCTGTTTGTATATTGGTAATCGACACACGAAAGTCAGTGGTCTCGACAACACCGGGAATAAGCTTCCCGTCACTGCCGACAATGCTGGACGTCAGTGCCGATGAAACCCGACTTAAAATGGCACTTTGCAGCATTGAATTGAATTGCGTCAGCGCGGACTGTTCGGACGTGGTTGTCTTTTCTTTGAACTTGTTCTGGGCGGTCGCCTGGTTCAGCAATACCGGGCCATTCAAAGGGTTACCACCAAACGAAGGATTGTTGGGCACATACACCAGTTCGCTGGCCTGTGCAGACAGGCACAGCAGCGACAACAGGCTCAGGCCGACAACAAGCAGGGATGGCCGATGCATAAAAATACCTTTTAAAATTCGTCACGTCCCATATCGGGATCGCCAAAAAACTGTACCAGCTGATTGTCCAGAATCGCCTGATATACCTGAGCTGCCGCGTCGGCGCCCAGTGCGGGTATCAAAGAACGATTAGGCGGTAAAAACGTTTGAAACAGTCGCCGGCTACCGTAATCAACAAACACTTGGCTGCCCAAACGGGCGGTCGGACGTTCGGAAATGGCGACCGTGAATCGTCCGTTTTCATCCTTGTCATGCCAGGCAGTTGCAAAGCTGTCATAAAACGCGCGGCCCACAACTGTTATTGTCTGCCCCACTACCAGCCCGCCCACGTCCTGACGATTGATACTGCGTTGTTCCGTCAATGCCGTGGTGTGACTGACACTTGATTCAGCCCCTGCCGAAGTGACCGTGCATATATACAATACCGTCACACTCAGGGTCTGAAAGTAATTCATATATCACGCAGTGGTTGGCAGGTGTCGTGGGGGAATTTATATACGAACACATACAAAGTGCTACTACTTTTTGATAATAAATATAAAATATTTTCTGGCGTCAGAAAAAATACTCGAACGGATCTATTTTCAGAAAAAACACTGCTTTTTCTGACGCCGGGATTTTGAAGGACTGTTTGAACAGAGGAAGTGTTATAAATATGGCGTCATGAAAGACAAAGACGAGTGACCCGCGGTATGAACGACAGACGTGCCTCATGATGAATGTAATATGACACTCCCGCCGTGAACAATTGAATTTATATTCAATTGTTCATTGCCGATGTGTGTTTTCATTCTTCACCACGGCACAGCGATATCAACCGCCCACATGAAACAGTGCATTGAATCATTGAAGCAGTTATCAGGATGAAGCGTTTGAAAGGACGAACCTCAAACACTTCGGAAAACCCTCAAGCCAGAGCCCTGGCTTGAGACCCACTGTCTATTTCAACTGATTGGCAAACCGCCCGACCGCACCGACCACCTGCTTGGCGCCGTCCTGGATCTCGACGATCACCGCGCCCGCTTCGTTGGCCAGCAAAAGGCCCTGTTCGGCCTGGCTGCGGCTGTTGGCCATGCCGCGCACGGCCTCGTCGGCCAGCGCCTGGTTCTGCTGCACAACGTTGACGATTTCTTCGGTCGCCGCACTGGTACGGCCTGCCAGCTGTCGCACTTCATCGGCCACCACGGCAAAGCCCCTGCCCTGCTCACCGGCGCGCGCCGCTTCGATGGCAGCGTTGAGCGCCAGCAAGTTGGTCTGCTGAGCGATGCCGCCAATGGTCTGCACAATGGAGCTGATGAGCAACGACTGCTTGCCCAGGGCCTCGATACCCGATGAGGCCGACTCCATTTCCTGAGAAATCTTGCGCATCGTGTTGACCGTGTTCTGCACCACGTCCGCGCCGCGCTGGGCACTGACGTCAGTTTTCTGGGAAATCTCGAACGCCACGCTCGCGGCCTGGCTGACCTCTTCTTCGCGCGCTACCTGATCAGTCACCAGCGTGGCGAACTTGACGACTTTGTAAAGCTTGCCTTGCGCGTCGTGCACCGGGTTGTAGGTCGCTTCCAGCCACACCTCGCGGCCGCTGCTGTCGATGCGCTTGAAGCGGCTGGCCACGAACTCGCCACGGTTCAGCGTGGCCCAGAACTCCTTGTACGGCGCCAACGCGGTTTCATGCGGGTCACAGAACAGGCTGTGATGCTTGCCCTTGATCTGCGCCAGGCTGTAACCCATGCCGCGCAGAAACTGGTCATTGGCGGTCAGCACATGGCCACCCAGGTCGAACTCGATCACTGCCGTAGAACGCAGCAACGCTTGAATGAACGCCGAGTTCTCGGCTGCTGTTTCAACAGTCGTGGTGATGTCCGAGCCGTAGCACTGCAGTTGCTTCAATTTGCCGCCATCGTCCAGGACCGGCTGCCACATGGCCCGTATCCAGGCCAGCGAGCCGTCAGCGCGCAGAAAACGGTAGTTGTCCATTACAGACTCACCCTTGTGCACCGCCGCCTTGAGGTTGCGATAGCAATCGAGCTGCTTGACGTAGGTCGGGACGATCTCATCCAGACTTCTGCCCAGCAGCTGCTCGCTTCTATAGCCCAGCATCCTGAGGAAGTTGTCGTTGGTGTGAGAGATACGGTTATCGGCATCCAGCGTCAGCGAAACCATGCGAGCGTCGATACCCGTCTGCATCTGCCGGTACATCGATAACTCGGCTTGCTGTGCCTGTAATTCCTTTTTCAAGCGGGTATTGAACATTTCTGCACCGATAGTGGGGTTGTACTGCTGTTATCGGCTTGAGCGTAGACGGGATTAACGCGCTTCGTCAGAAATGCGAAACGCCCCACACGCAAGGCGTGTGGGGCGTTTCGACAAGTTCAGGCAGTGGGCGGTGACGCTTACTTCTTCAAGCGACCATAACGGTCTTCGAAGCGCACGATGTCGTCTTCACCCAGGTAGGAACCGGACTGCACTTCAATCAGTTCCAGCGGCACCTTGCCAGGGTTGGCCAGGGAGTGTTTGACGCCCAGTGGAATGTAGGTCGACTGGTTTTCGGAGAGGATCAGCTCCTGATCGTCGCAGGTTACCTTCGCAGTACCGGACACCACGATCCAGTGCTCGGCGCGGTGGTAGTGCATCTGCAGCGACAGGCACTCGCCCGGCAACACGCTGATGCGCTTGACCTGATAACGCTCGCCCATGTCGATGGTGTCGTAGTGGCCCCACGGACGGTTGACCAGCGGGTGCGTGACGAACTCGGGACGCTCTTCGGCCTGCAGACGCTTGACCACGTCCTTGACCTGCTGACTGTTGTGCTTGTTGGCAACCAGAATCGCGTCCTTGGTTTCGATGATGATCAGGTCTTCGACGCCCACTGTGGCCACCAGACGGTGATGCGACTGCACCAGGCAGTTGCGGGTGTCGATGGCCATCACGTCGCCTTCCAGACGGTTGGCGTTGACATCGTGCGGGCCCACGTCCCAGATCGCAGCCCAACTGCCCAGATCGTTCCAGCCCGCATCCAGCGGCACCACCAGCCCGGCGGCGGTGTGCTCCATCACGGCGTAGTCCACCGACTCGTCGGCACACAGCGCGAACTGTTCGGCCTGTACGTGCAGGAAGTAGTTATCGGCCTCGGCATGCTCCAGCGCAACACGGCAGGCGGCCAGGATGTCTGGACGATGCTGCTGCAGCTCACCCAGGAACACCGAGGCGCGGAACATGAACATGCCGCTGTTCCACAGGTAAATGCCGGAAGACAGATACTCTTCGGCCATTTGCTGGGACGGTTTCTCTTTGAAGCCGGCAATGTCAAAGCCGCCCTGGGCAATCGACTTGCCGCACTGGATGTAACCAAAACCGGTTTCGGCGTGGGTCGGCGTGATCCCGAAGGTCACCAGACGGCCAGCCTCGGCGTGCGTCTGGGCAACGCGAACAGCCTCGCGGAACGCTTCTTCATCATGGATGTGGTGGTCGGCGGCGAGCACCAGCAGGATCGGGTCCGTGCCGTCGGCAATCGCTTCCAGCGCAGCCAGCGCAATGGCCGGAGCGGTGTTGCGCGCCAGCGGCTCGAGAATCACGCGGCGGCTGCCCATCTTGGCCACACGCAATTGCTCGGCCACGATAAAGCGATGGTTCTCGTTGCTGACCACAACCGCAGGCGCGTGCTCCAGGCCCTGCAGACGCGCGAGGGTACGTTGAAACATCGTTCCCTGATCCTGGCCATCGAGGGCAAGAAACTGCTTGGGAAAGCTCTGCCGCGACAGGGGCCACAGACGCGAACCATTGCCGCCAGCCAGGATTACAGGGGTAAACATAGATGCTCCAGTCTTGTGCAACGTGAACGTAGCGAGGGGCGCATTATCCGGGGCCTGTAGCCGGGATGCAATATTGATTGGTGGCCAGAAAAAGCCGTCCTACACCACACAACGTCCTTTTACTGCGTCGGAACTATCGCTCTTTTGCGCAGTCCTACGACGACTTTACATGGCGTTGTATCAGTATCGATACAACCTTCTCTGTTTACCTGAAGCGCAATTCACGCTCTATCGATGCGCACGAGCATCAATCAAGGAAGACCCATGGCTATTCTAAAACTGCATCAGCCTATTGATATGAACGCACTACAAGCGTGGGACGGAACATTTCCCGTCGTCGACAGCGGGCATATAAGAGCGACTGACGGCGTCAGAACCCAGGATTACTTTGGCTCTTTCCAGTTCACTGACGGCGAGATCTCCGGCGGTGTTCTGACTTCTACCGTGGCTTATCAGAACGGCCCTTATTTTGAAGTAACCGGCCTGCAAGCCAATGCCGCAACCCTGGCGGAATACATCGGCAGCTTCGACATCAACGGTGCGCTGACCGAGATTCTCAAGGGCGATGACACCCTGATCGGCTCAGCGGGCAATGATGTGCTCAAAGGGGGTGGCGGCAATAACACCTACGACGGCGGTGCAGGCATTGATACCGTCTACTACAACGCTGGCAAGCAAAGCGTTTCCATCCCGTCCAGCGGCAACACCTATACGGTAGAGCATCAGGGAGGAACGGACACCCTGACCAACATCGAGCGTATCGACTTCGGCGCCGGTTCGGTATTGGCTCTGGATGTGAAAGCTGGCGAAAACGCAGGCTCGGCCTATCGCATCTACCAGGCCGCGTTCGATCGCAAACCCGATGCTGCCGGTTTGAAGTTCTGGGTCACGGAAATGGATAAAGGCACCAGCCTGGCCGACGTTGCAATGGGGTTCGTCACCAGCAACGAATTCAAGACGGCCAACCCGAGCCAGGATTCGACCACGCTCATCAACAGCTACTACCAGAACGTACTGCATCGCGCAACTGACGCCACAGGCTTGCAGTACTGGAGCAACCAGATGGCCATCGGTGTCCAGGCGAGCGATGTGCTGGTGGCGTTCTCCGAAAGCAACGAGAACATCAACAACACTGCCGGCGAGTTGAAAAATGGCATATGGATGTAACGCGTCAACGGAATTGAGCGCTTCGCGGCGCTCAGTCTGAGCATGTAAAAAGCATCTCAGGTTCATTTCGAAGATAAAGCGCTTCGATCATGACCACTCCGGATAATGGCTACGATCAGAATCAAGTCTTGAGCACTAATCAGTCCAATGACAGTCACCCCATCCAGATCCCTTGATTGACGACACTGCTCAGGTTGGCAACGTTTTCATTACTTTCCGAGAATGAAACCAGCAGGTCGTTGCTGCTCAGCCCATTGTTCAAGGCATTCACCCAAAAGTTGAAGCCTTGGGTATCAGGCGCCCGATCCAGTACATTGCGGTAAAAGGCGTTCAGCAGTTCATTCTGCGTCTGGGCGCTGCCATACAGGGTGCGAAACTCATTGCTGGTGATGAATTGGCCGGCGACAGAAGACAAGCTTTGTCCCGCGTCGGCTGCCGATATCCAGAACTTGAGTCCAGTGGCGTCAGGGGCGCGATCCAGCCTGGTACAAGCGGTAGACACTGCCAGCGGTCTGGCCTGCTGCAGTATCCAGCGCCAGGGTGCCGTCCTGAAATTTCACTCGCTCTATGTCGGTCAGGGTATCGCGGTCGGTAGCGTTATTGCGGTTGGCCACGATGGCGACGCTGCCACTGCGCGACACGTCGTAAACGCTGCGTACGCCGCTGTAGGTAACGGTGTCGACTCCACCAAGCCCGAAGAACTGCTCTGCCGTGGCGCTGGCGAAGAACTGGTTGTTGCCGGCGGTACCGTCCTGGCGGCTGGTGGTACTGCCAAGCAACGAATCGTTGTCTGCCATGTATCTGACCAGCTCGTTATACGTCAGGCCAATGTCTGCCCAGTTGTCGGTAGTGCTGCTGCCAGAGCTTTTGACACCGATCACATGTACGCCGGTGCTGTCTGTGACATAGAGCGGCCCGCCCGAGCTGCCTGGGCCAAGAATGTCGCTGCCGTCACGCGAAAAGGCGCTATAGGTGGAGTAGCGAGCGTCATGGCTGACATAGGCCGAGCCCTGTAACAGTCCTGTAGCGCCGCCGGGGTAGCCGAGGGTCGTGGCCCACTGGCTCTGGTTGTAACCGGAGGCCAGAGACAAATAACCCACAGTATCGCCAACGGGTACGTTGAGCCCGATCAGCGCTACGTCGTATTGGGACTCTGGCAGAGTCATGGTGCTATTGTCGCTGTCCTGAAATGCTTGAGCGGGATAGGCCAACACTTGCCACTGGGCATTGGTAAGCGAGATCAATGGCGCACTGTCGAAGCGATGGGTCTGGAAGTTGTAGTCAGCGCCTATATAAAACTCCAACTTGGTGGCATAACCGCCCAGGTCCGGATCAAATACCACATGGGTCGCGGTGAGGATGTCATTGCGCCCCACCACGGCGCCACTTGCGGTGTAAACCTGTCCATTGGCAAAAGTAGCCCTGATGAATACAGAGGTGGAGTAAGGGTACTGGCTCGGACTGACTTCGCGGATCATGGCAATATTGCTCGGCTGGGGCTGCTGAGCCACTTGATAGCACGGTGCTTGTAGCCCGGCAAGGGTCATGGCGGCCTTCAGTTGCGCTCAACTGAATCTTGAGCGAAATGACCAGCCGTGCAGGCATGGCTCCTGTTTCGGCCTGATAAACGGTAAGGACGTCCAGTTGACGTAACGACTGCAACGGGGAAACACCATGCAGTGATAAGGCGCTTTTCCAACGTTCCAAGCCATTTTGCCTTATCGTTCAGCAGTCCCTGTTAAACTCGGCTCTCGCGTTACTTGTCTGATAATGGCAAGCCGCACCACATTCAACTCATAGATTGATCGCCGCGCTGGCGCAGACAGGTAAGCTCTACTTCATGAAGCTATTGCTCAACGCCGAATCTCTCATCCCTCCGCTTACCGGCATAGGCAACTACACATTCAACCTGATCGAACAGCTGCGAGACGATGAGATCGAGGATATCGACTGCTTTATTGGTTCGCGTCACTACACGGCTGAGCAAGCCATCGCCAACTGCATCAGCTCCAGCGCCCAATACGCTCCCGGCACGCCTTCGTCTTCTTCGCAGCTGCGCACATTGTTGCGCAGTTGGACGTTCGCCTACCGCGCCAGAGAAATACTGCGCAGCACTCAATTGAAGATGAACGCAGGACGGTTTCGCAACCACGTCTATCACGAACCCAACTTTATTCTCAAAGCTTATGCAGGCAAGAGTGTCGCCACCATTCATGACCTCTCGTTCGTCCATTACCCACAGTTCCACCCACAGAAACGTGTGGAATGGCTTTGCGCGCAATTACCCAAGACCCTTGAACGTGCGGATTTCCTAATTACTGATTCGGACATCATCCGTGACGAGCTGATCAGTGATTTTGGCGTGGGCGCTGACCGTGTACATACGGTTTATCTGGGGGCAGCCGAAAGCTACAGACCACAAAGCGAGGTACAGACCCGCGCGAAACTCGAGCAGTATGGTCTGCAGCATGGTCGCTACGTGCTATTCGTCGGCACGCTGGAGCCACGCAAGGGCGTCGATACTCTTATCAATGCCTGGTGCCGCCTGCCAGAAGAGTTACGCAAGGAGTTCCCGCTGGTGCTGGCCGGTGCGCCAGGTTGGCATAATCAGGAACTCAACGAACGTATCAGAACGCTGGAAATCAGCCATGGCCTGCGCCAACTGTCGTTCGTCCCAAGTCAGGATCTGCCGACTCTGTATGCAGGCGCGGCGGTATTTACTTACCCATCCCTGTACGAGGGGTTCGGCCTGCCTTTGCTTGAGGCCATGCAATGCGGGGTGGCGTCGATCTGCACAGCGGATACGTCAATGTCTGAATTCGCCCAGGGCAGCGCTCGTCTGGTCGATCGCGGCAACGACGAGCAGCTGGCGGCACACTTGAGCGACCTGCTGAACGATGAAGCATCGCGCAATGAGGTCGCAGCAGCAGGTCTGCTGCGGGCCCAGGAGTTTTCCTGGAAACGCTGCGCGAAAGAGACGCTGGATATCTATCGGCTCGTCGACTGAACCCGATCGCACTGCACTGACCTAAAATCTGGCTGTGCGCAGGCACCTATGCTGGCAAAGACTGTCTATTCGCAGGACTGCCAGGATCGCTCGCTTGCGCCTCGGCCATCAAGGAAATTCTGACCATGCAACGCATACTCATCACGGGCGCCAACGGTTTTGTTGGGCAAATTCTCTGCAAGATTTTGCAGCAGGCCGGGCAGCATGTCATCGCCCTGACAAGCTCGTCCTCACCAACGCCGCAACATGCCGACCAATCCGTGCAATGCGACATTCGCGACGCCAACGCTCTTGAGCAAGCCATCACCGAAGCTGCACCCACTCATGTGGTACACCTCGCTGCCATTACCAGCGTACCCATGAGTTTCAAGGAGCCCGTGCTGACCTGGCAGACCAACGTGATTGGCAGCGTCAATCTGCTGCAAGCGCTGCGTAATCGCGCACCGAACGCATTCGTATTATTCGTCAGTTCCTCGGAAGTCTACGGCGCCAGTTTCAAAAAGGGCGTAGCGTTGCGCGAGGACACTCTTTGTCAGCCGCTCAACCCCTATGCGGCCAGCAAACTGGCCGCCGAAGCCGCGTTCAACGAATACTTTCGTCAGGGTCAGCCCGGCGTGATCGTTCGACCGTTCAACCACATCGGTGCACAGCAGTCGGCCGATTTTGTCACCGCCTCATTTGCCCGTCAGATCGCCCTGATCGAAGCTGGAAAACAGGAACCGAGCCTGAAAGTCGGCAACCTGGAAGCCAGCCGCGACTTTCTTGATGTGGCCGATGTCTGCGACGCTTATGTGAAACTGCTGAAACTGTCACAGCTCGATAGCCAATACCCTCGATGCTTCAACATCTGCTCCGGAAAGCCGCGCCAGATTCGCGGCATTCTTGACGAAATGCTGGCCATGAGCAGCGCAGATATCAGCGTCATTCAAGACCCTGAGCGGATGCGCCCATCAGACATCGCCACTGCAACCGGCGACACCGGCGCAATGCGCGACACCACAGGCTGGCAACCGTCGATTGATTTGCACACGACGCTGGGGCAATTGCTTGCTTACTGGCGTGACCAGGTAGCCGTCGAATAAGTCACCGCGGTCTTGAAAAACACCCTGCGGGGTGTTTTTTTTCGTCTGCCAAAGACTTGTTAACGATTTGATACAACCCGGATACACTGCGCACAAAACACGTCCGACAATCAGGGATGCATTGGAATGAACGTACACAGTACGCGTTTTGCGCACATCGATTGTCTGCGTGCGGTCGCTGCGCTGTTAGTGATATGGATGCACACCAGCGAGCATTTTGTTCTTATTGCGGCACCGTCGATTCAGGATCGTCTGCACGACATTGCCTGGCTGGCCGATTTCGGCAGGATCGGCGTGGTGATCTTCTTTGCCATCAGCGGCTTCGTGATCCCTTCGAGCCTGCGGGCCGATCACGCTGGATCATGCCGTCAATTCCTCATAAAACGCCTGTTCCGGCTATATCCCATCTACTGGTTTTCCATCCCATTCGGTCTGGTCACGTTCTGGTACCTCTGGGGAAAGGAAATTTCTCTGACAGCAATCCTGCTGAACTTCACGATGATCCAGGAAGCCCTGGGCATGCCCTCCATACAGGGCCAATACTGGACGCTGCAAACCGAGCTGGCGTTCTACGCGCTGTGCATCGTGCTGTTTTCCCTTCGCATACTGCGCTCCGCTGCAGTGCTCACTGCGCTGGTATTGCTGCTGAGCGCGATGTGTCTGCTACCCATCGTCCTGGCGTTTATCGGCAAGCCAGTTGCGCTCTCGCTTCCACCTGCAGCGGCAATGCTTGTGCTGCATCTGGGGGTGATGTTCTGGGGGGCGCTGTTTCGCATCTGGTATGACGGGACACCCATGCCCTGGTTTGTCCGGCTATCGGTATTCGGCTACATCGCTGTGTGGTTACTGATGGCAGCTGTCGCGACAAGCTACTACCTGTTGGTCACGCCCGAAATCAAGGTGCTGCACTTCTTCGTCCCCTATGCCTTGGGGTTGGCGGCATTTGCAGGCCTGGCTATCTACGGCAAGCTGAAGCCCGCCTGGCTCGTATGGCTGGGAACCATCAGTTATTCGCTGTACCTGTTCCATCCTGTGGTGTTCTATTCCCTGTCGTGGCTGGTACAGGTCGGCAATATCGGCTGGCTGCAACAATGGCCGACCGGAGCGTACATGCTGACCTCGCTGGCCGGAACGATCCTTGTCTCGGCGCTGACCTACCGTTATATAGAGCAACCGGCGATGCGCCTTGGCAATTCATGCGCCATTGCCGGGCAACCCCGGCAGTGAACCCGCTTGATAGACGTTGCCCGCAAAAGGCGGCGCGTCAGCGCCCCAGCAACTTGGCCAGCCCGACACCCAGAGGCGTCGGCTCGGCCAGTACGAAACGCTCCAGCAAACGCTGGTTATCGGCGCGTGAATGCTTGATGTCCCCGGCGCGCGCAGACTGATAAGAAACGTGCGGCAAGCCCCCGACGACCTGCTTCAGCGCTGACAACAGTTGATTGAGCGATGTGGTCTGATTCAGCCCAACGTTGATCGCACCCTCCTCCACCTCGACCCGCTCCAGCGCCTGAGTCAGCAGCTTGACCAGATCGCCAACATAGAAAAAGTCCCGGGTCTGCTCGCCATCACCGAATACGGCAATCGGCAAACCTTTCTCGGCACGCTCGGAAAAAATGCTGATCACCCCTGAATAAGGTGAAGAAGGATCCTGGCGCGGGCCGAAGATATTGAAAAAGCGAAAGATCACCGGCTCCAGCGCATGCTGACGGCGGTAGAAGTCGAGGTAGTGTTCGCTGGAAAGCTTGTCCGAAGCATAAGGCGTCAGCGGCGACTTGGGTGTCTCTTCGCTGATGGCCTGACCCTCGCCATTGTTGCCGTAGACAGCAGCGCTTGAGGCGAACACCACGCGTTTGATACCCGACAGGCGCATGGCCTCGCAGACATTCAGTGTGCCGACAAAATTGCTCTGGTGAGTCCGCACCGGGTCGTCTACAGAAGCTTGAACCGAAGCCACTGCCGCCAGATGCACGACGGCCTGACAGCCCTGGGCGGCACGCAACACCAGCGCCGCATCGGCAACATCGCCCTGAATCAGTTCGACACGCGGGTTGTCCAGCGCCAGGTTGCTGCGCTTGCCCGTGGACAAGTCGTCGAGGATGCGCACCGCGTAGCCCTTGGCGAGTAGCGCGTCAGCGAGGTGCGAGCCAATGAAACCGGCACCGCCGGTGATCAGAACGGGAGCATCAGACATATAGGTAATAACGATCCGGTAGAGGAAGGAAAAATGGCTGCAAACATAACATGCTTGCCGGACCTGCCAGAAGACCAAACCTGGAGCTGCAAAGGCTCATCTGCCGCAGTCCTCAGACACACCGAATCATCATTATTCGCGAACAGTTTCGCGTCTGGAGATGACTGAACCAGGATGCGTGGCGAACAATGTCGAGCGCCACTCAGGGCGCTCGTACAGCAATCACAGAACCGTTATCCCAACCAGATACCGTTCTTGGTGGCGGCTGCAGTGTTACCAAGGTTTTCGTTGCTTTCAGCGAATGCCACCAGAATTTCGTGGGAAGGCATGCCACCCGCAGCCTGGTTGCTCCAGAAGGCCAAACCCTCGGCGTCGGCCGGGCGGTGCAGTACATTCTGATAATAGCTTTTGAGCAATGAAGGGGTATCGCTTGCCGGGTTCAGCGTACGGAACTCGTTGCTCTGTACAAACCCCATGGCGACGTCTGCGATGCTGGCGCCCTGATCAACCTGACTGACCCAGAACTTGAGTCCGCCTGCATCCGGCTTGCGGTCGAGTGCTGCCTGATAAAGGCGATAAACCGAACCAGAGGTCTGGCCAGCTTTTACATCCAGAGCCAACGTGCCGTCGGTGAAGGCCAGACGCTCGACGTTGTTGATGGCGTCGGTCTTGCCGGCAACAGTCGCGAGATAACCCGTCCCGCTGGCAGCAACAGTGACATCACTCTTGAGAACGCCGTAATCGAGCGTGTCCCGACCCGTGCCGCCGTTATAGTCATCATTGCCCAGAGACGCATAAAACGTGTCATTGCCCGCAGAGCCATTGATCACGTCATTGCCTTTGAACAGCGTTGAAGCCGCGTAGGTATTGGTGGCGCTGATGGTGAACCCGGAAAACGTGACATAAGGCGTATTGTCATAGGAATACGTAATGCTGTTGGCTATCCCCGAACCGGTAGGGCTGAAAATGCCACTGACCGCAGCGCTGTAAGGACCGCTTCCGGTCACAATAAGCGTACTGCTGGCACTGATCAGGCCGAGCGTTCCGCTGAAGCCTTGAAAAAAAGCCGCATCGGCAGGCTGGTGATACGTAATAGTTGCCACTGAAAAATCCCTCTTGCAAGCACGATAAAAAATGCGCACCGTCAAAGCGCTGGCATTGTAATGATCTGCTTACAGTATTGTTACTTGCACTTACATTTACCCGTAAAAAAGTCGATGAGCGGCCTTATATCAATATGGCTTGCGCCGAACTTTGATATCACCGTGCCGGTACTGCGAGTAGCGCGTGTAGGGCAGCAGTAATGTGTCGGCAATACCAGACAGTGCAAGATCGGTTGCAACCGTCAGCGCATCCCAGTGTGGCCCGGAGCGCGGAGGAGGATTGAGGTTACAGAATTGATATGACGCACCACTGTAGGCACGGGGGATCGAATAACAATTGGATTGCCAGCGCGCCAGATCGTCGGCGGCGCCCTTCTCGTCATTCAGGGTCTTGAACGCACCGCAGCCTGAAACCGTTGCCACAATCCCTGTCATGCCCATGGTTTCATCGGCATGCACTCCTGTCATAAAGGACTGCATCGTAAACCGAAGCTGATGCTTCCAATAATCGAACCCGATTTGCACAGCCGGACAACGTCCGGCTTGCACCCGGCGCCTGAACCGATAGCGGGTCAACACGCGATGGTTAATGCCACGGCCCCTTACAAAACGGGCCTTTGCCGGTGACTTTCGATTCCCGGAAAGCAAAAAACCCCATCTTCCTGGGAAAGACGGGGTTTAATTTTTGGCATTTGCTTCACAACCTACGAGCGCAGATTAAACGATGGAGCAGCCTAAAGCGAGCGCCTTGGCGCATATGCTGCGAACTAAATCACTTTTTCAAGATTTAAATCCATTAGCGCAATGATTGATCAATTTTTGTACACAATGCCGTGAAAAAAACCACGCACCGCCTTTGCCAGCCCCAAAATAATTGCGAAGTGCAAGAGCTCCGGACATCGACAGAAAATCTTCCGGGCTCCAGCCGGAGCAGATATCCCTGCCCCGCCCACCTGTGCAAAATGGCATCGCGCAGGTTCGCCAATATCTGATGCAAGCACCGGGGAAACTATGCGCCAGGGCGAGTGCGGAGGGGCGCTTTTAAAAGCGCCCGAGCAATGGCCTGCGCAATACGCTCACTATCAGCCATCTCGATCTGCAGACCGATGACTGTACATAAACAATGATCAAAACCTGCAGGCAAGCGCGACAGTTCAAACCCTTCTGGCACCCCCTGCAAGGCGTTCATGTTGCGCATATCGCTGGATATTCAGTTGGTTCAGCAGGTCACAGCTATGAGAGAATGCCGCGCTTTTTTGATTTAGTGCACAAACGCAAGTGGTTCGGTGGCACGCAGTCCACTGTCTGCCTGTGGTCTACTTTGCTGCGTTTTTTATTCAGCCTACCTGAGCGGACTCACCGACTCAGCATTAGGGAAGAGTGTCAGTGACAGCCCCGCTCCCACAGCCAGTACCACTCGTAATTGACCTTGACGGTACCCTGCTGCGCTCCGATCTTTTGTTGGAAACCGGCATGGCCTTTTTGCGCAGCCAGCCCCTGCAATGTCTCAAACCTCTTGGCTGGCTAACGAAGAGCAAAGCTACATTAAAAGAAGGCCTGGCTCTGGCAACGGACATTGATGTCAGTGTCCTGCCTTATGACCCGCAAGTTATCGAGTTCATCAATACGGAACGCAAGCTGGGTCGGCAGGTGGTATTGGCTACAGCAAGTCATCACACGTTGGCCGAACGGATTGCTGTACATCTGCAATTATTCGACTGCGTCATGGCCAGCGACAGTGAACGAAACTTGTCCTCGCACTGCAAACGTGACCTGTTGATCGAGCATTTCGGTGAAAAGGGTTTCGACTACATGGGCAACTCCCATGACGACATGAAAGTCTGGGCTGCCGCGCGTAACGCCTATGTCGTCAATCCGGAGTCCGGGGTTGAAAGAAAAGCGCGTGCCCAAGGCAATGTCGCACAAGTTATCCAGTCCAACGTGTCCGGTCCCAAGGATTGGCTGAAAGCCTTGCGTCTTCACCAATGGATGAAAAACGTACTGATTTTCGTCCCATTGCTGGCCTCCCATCAGCTCACCAATCCGTTGCTGTTGTGGCAAGGGATTCTTGGTTTTCTGTTTTTCGGTTTATGCGCGTCCAGTGTCTATCTGCTCAACGACTTGCTGGATCTGGCGGATGATCGTCATCACAAGACCAAACGTAATCGGCCATTCGCCTCGGGGCGGCTGTCCATCCGGTTCGGGCTGATGGTTTTCCCGCTGTTGTTGCTGGTTACCTTTGCAGGCTCCTTGTGGCTGTTGCCCATCCAGTTTTCTGCTGTGCTGGCAGCGTATTACATCCTGACCCTGGCGTACTCTCTGTCACTCAAGCGCCAGATGGCGGTGGATGTAATAGCCCTGGCGATGCTCTACACCGTGCGCATCATTGCCGGTGCTGCGGCGTTCCAGCAGCCGCTGACGTTCTGGATTCTGGCATTCTCGATGTTCATCTTCCTCAGTCTGGCGCTGGTCAAACGCTACGCTGAACTGCGCGAAGCAAGGACCCAGGGCCTGACAAAGAAAACCCGGGGACGAGGCTACTACCCTGGCGACCTCGAGATGATTTCATCGCTCGGCGCTGCGTCCGGTTATTTGTCGGTCATGGTTCTGGCCTTGTACATCCACGATGGACTTACCACAGCGCTGTATAGCAATCCCCAGGTGATCTGGTTGGGTTGTCCGTTGCTGTTGTTCTGGATAACGCGAGTCTGGATGCTCACCCATCGCGGAGAGATGCACGACGACCCGGTGGTATTTGCCATTCGTGATCGCGTCAGTATTGTGGTCGGCATCCTGTTTTGCCTGGTGTTCTGGGTGGCGACATGAGCCAGGCGTTGTACTCCTGGGGACGACACCCTCGTGCCCCTCAGACCGCCAGCGCCTGTGCCTGGCAGAATGAATTGCCAGCGCTGCATGCCGCCATCACTCAGGCCCACGGCAATACCCTGGCTTACGGCAACGGTCGCAGCTATGGCGACAGCTGCCTGGCGGCCAGCGACCACGTGCTGCACATGCGCAGCCTTGATCGCTTCATCAATACCGACTGGCAGCACGGTATCATTCGCGTCGAAGCCGGTATCACACTGGCGCAGATCCTTGAGGTGGCGATCCCGAGAGGCTTCTTCCTGCCCGTCACACCCGGCACTCAATTTGCCACGGTCGGCGGCGCAATTGCCAACGACGTGCATGGCAAGAATCACCATTTGCGCGGCACCTTCGGCAGGCACGTCTCGTGTTTTGGCTTGCTGCGTCATGGCCAGGAACAGCTGACCTGCTCGCCAACCGAGAACACCGAGCTGTTTTGCGCCACCATTGGTGGCCTGGGCCTGACAGGCGTGATCCAGTGGGCAGAGCTGCAACTGATGCCCGTGCAGGCCAGCCAGATCAACACCACCGTGGTGCGCTTCGCCAACCTGGCTGAATTCTTTGCTCTGTCTGCCGAACTGGATCATCAACACGAATACAGCGTGGCCTGGATCGACTGCCTGGCCAAAGGCGCTGATACCGGTCGTGGCGTATTCATCGTTGGTGACCATGCGCGCTATGGCTCGCTGGCGCTTGATGAGCGCTCGAAGCTTTCGGTACCGCTGACACCGCCCATCTCGCTGATCAATAACCTGTCTTTGCGAGCCTTCAACAGCGCCTACTGGCGTATGCACCCCAGCCAACGCAGCCAGCGACGCAGTGCCTACGAGCCGTTTTTCTATCCGCTGGATCGTATCCGCCACTGGAACCGAATCTATGGGCGTAACGGCTTCCAGCAATACCAATGCGTGATCCCCGACGCGAATGCCGAAGTCGCCATGCGCGAGCTGCTCGGCGCGATCGCCGACAGCGGCCAGGGTTCGTTCCTGGCGGTGCTAAAGCGCTGTGGCGATATTGCTTCGCCGGGCCTTTTGTCGTTTCCCTTGCCTGGCACCTCTCTGGCGCTGGACTTTCCCCAGAGCAGCGAATTGGAAAATACCCTTTTCCCGCGCCTGGACAGCATTGTGCGGACGGCGGGCGGTCGACTGTATCCCGCCAAGGACGCGCACATGACCGGCAGCGACTTCCGCCAGGCATACCCCGCCTGGGAGCAACTTGAAGCGCTGCGCGACCCTTCTTTGATGTCCCGCTTCTGGAAAAGAGTCACCCTATGAAACGAGTCTTGATCATCGGCGCCACCTCTGCCATCGCCACTGCGTGCGCACGTCTGTGGGCTGTACAGGGGAGTGAATTCTTCCTCGTGGCGCGTAATGCCGAAAAACTGCAACAGACCGCTGCCGACCTTCAAGGGCGTGGAGCCAGGAACGTCACGCTGCATGAAATGGACGCGACTGACGTCGCGGCGCACCCGGCCATGCTCGCCAGTTGCATGGCCGCACTGAGCCAGATAGACATCGCGCTGATCGCCCACGGCACCCTGCCTGACCAGAAAGCGTGCGAGCAGGACGTCAATGTCGCCCTTCAGGAAATGGCCAACAACGGCACGTCGGTCATTGCCTTGCTGACGCTGTTGGCCAATCAGTTTGAAACCCAGCGCTGCGGCAGTCTGGCCGTGATTTCTTCTGTGGCAGGTGATCGCGGTCGTCCTTCCAATTACCTGTACGGCACCGCCAAAGCGGCAGTGTCGACCTTCTGCGAAGGCTTGCGGGCGCGGCTTTTCAAAGTGGGCGTACAGGTGACCACCATCAAGCCTGGCTTTGTCGACACGCCAATGACCAAAGGCTTGCCGTTGCCAGGGCCGCTGGTAGCCACGCCGGAAAACGTTGCGCTGCGCATCGTCAAGGGCATCGAAAGCAAGGCAGATACGCTGTACACGCCTGGCTTCTGGGCGTTGATCATGTTGATCATCAAGTGCATCCCTACCCTGATCTTCAAACGCCTGAACCTGTAATAGTGCGCCACAAGGTCATGCCCCATTCAGCCACTAGAGGGATCCATGAGTAACGTTATCAATCGGTTCAATTCGTTAAACCGGGTCAGTATTTCCGTGTTTTATATCGTCACCGTGGCGCTCCTCCTGTTGGCCAACTTCAGCACCATCAACGCGGTGACCCATGAAGCCGGCGACTTTGCGGCCAACTCGGTATTGATCCAGCGCGCCAAGGATTTCTCTCTCTGGGTGGGTAACTACTCCAGAGTCGGATTCAATCACCCAGGCCCGGCCATACTCTACGTATTGGCTGCCGGTGAAACGGTTTTCCATGACGTGCTGCACCTGGTTGATTTTCCCTTTGCCGGCCAGATCATGGCCGTGGCGTTCTACAACGCGTTCTGGATCACGCTGGCCTTTGTCGGGTTTCATCGACTGACACAATCAACCCTTGTGGCGCTTGCTTGCGTGAGCGTGTTGCTGCTCATGCTCGGCCTGATCGACTATTCGTTCTTCAACGGCATCTGGATGCCGCACATGTACCTGTTCCCGTTCGTGGTTGCCCTGATGGCAATAGGCCGGGTTATCGACGGGAAAATCGACAGCCTGCAAGCGCTGGCGATCAGCTCCGGTTTTTTGATCAACGGTCATGTTTCATTTGTTGGTGTGCTTGGCGTGGTACTGATAACCGCCATTGTCAGCAACTACCTCATTTTCAGAGGGCAGGCCAAAACAGACCGGATTATCGCCAGCCCATCGTTTCTGGTGCGTCACAAAGTACCGCTGGGGCTATCGTGCCTGACGCTGTTCCTCTTCTTTATTCCGCTGGTCATCAAAACGATTACTGATTTCCCTGGCCCCATTCACGACTACGCAACCTTCAGTGGCGGACACAACGCCAACTCCCTTGCCGATTCGCTGGTCTTCGTCGCGTCTTACTGGGGCGGTGTCCTATGGGGTGCACTGGGGCTTGGTCTGTTGACGCTGGCGTGGTGGGCCTGTGGCCGCATGCAGCAAGAGGCGCGAACGCGCATCCGGGCGTTGGTGGCCTCGATCTTTGCCGCGACGTTTGCACTGCTGTTCTACGCGCGCTATGGCATCGATATGCTGAGCGAGCGCTATGTGGGCCTGTTCTATTACGCGGCGCCCTCGCTTGCCATTGCCTACAGCGTAATGGTCCTGCTTTCAAGCACGCGCCTGGGTTCGTTCAAGGCAGTGCTTCTGCCCGGCTCGCTGGTTGTGCTGGCGGTGACGTTCTCTGTGATCAACAAGCCCGTACCTTACACCCAGCATTATGGTCTGCCCGGCATCAAGACCACGTTCAACGCCCTTCAGTCTCAGCGCACCACGGGCAATGTGCTTGTCCTGGATCTGGACACCGCAAACAATTGGCCGCATGTCTGGTCTTCCGTGGCAGGGCTTGAGGCCTTCTCGGCCCGCAAGGGCATCAAGCTGTTCTGTGTGAACCAGAACTGGCACATTCTGTTTACCAAGGCTTATCGCTGCAGTGACGAAGAAGTACGTTCGGGCAAGCGCCTGACGGTGACGGCTTACAACGGGTATCCGGACAAAACCCCAGCGCTCTCGGCTATGGGGCTCTCCTTCTACAGTGATGAAGTTTTTTCCATTGCCGGGCGCGGCGCCTTGACGGTCGTCAAGGACAGACCTGTATTCAGCCGTGATCTGCTGGCGTCTGGCTGGGCCGGGGTCGAAGCCGACCGAGTGTGGAGCGAAGACAAACAAGCCCGATTGCTGTTCAAGACCACTGCGCAAAGCGCCGGTCACGTAAAACTGGATCTGGAAGCCTTCTTGCCCACCCCGCAATCCTCGCAGTTGGTCACATTCGTGCTGGATGGAAAACAGGTCGGGCAGGCGAAGTTCTCCCCCGGCAAAGCACGTCAGACCATCAGTATTCCGGTAGCAGCCAGTGATCAGGTCCAGACCCTGCAGTTGCAGATTGATAAACCCATATCGCCTCAAAGCGCCGGCCTTTCCGATGACGCCCGAGAACTCGGTGTAGCGTTGTTCGGCCTTGAATTCGACGGAGTCGCAAAACAATGAATGCTTCCAAGATCCTGTTGCCTGGCGGCGCCGGTCTGGTCGGCCAGAACCTGGTCGCACGCCTCAAGGCCAAGGGTTACAGCAACATCATCGTGCTCGACAAGCACCGTGAAAACCTCGCCATTCTGAAGAAGACCCAGCCCGGGATAACGGTGGAATACGCCGACCTGGCCGAGCCCGGTGAGTGGCAACGGCACTTTGCCGGCGCTGACGTAGTGGTCATGCTGCAGGCGCAGATCGGTGGCAATGACTATCAGGAATTCGTGCGCAACAACGTCGACGCCACGGCGCTGATCCTTGAACAGATCAAACTGCACAACATTCCGCGATTGATCCCGATCAGCTCATCGGTAGTGGTGTCGGTGGCCGACGACTTCTACACCAATACCAAGAAAGACCAGGAACGCATGGTGATCGAAAGCGGCATCCCCTGCCCCATTCTGCGTCCAACCCTGATGTTCGGCTGGTTCGACCGCAAACACCTGGGTTGGCTGTCACGTTTCATGAAAAAAGTGCCAGTGTTCCCGATTCCGGGCCATGGCCGCTACCTGCGTCAGCCGCTGTATGTCGGTGACTTTTCCAACATCATCATCAGTTGCATCGAGCACCCGCAAATCAACGGCATCTACAACATCTCCGGCCATGAGAACGTCGATTACATCGACATCATCCGCGAGATCAAACGCGCAACACGCGCCGGTACCGTGATTCTGAAAATCCCGTACAGCCTTTTCTATGCGCTGATATGGGTATGGGGGCTGTTCGACAAAAACCCACCCTTCACCACGCAACAACTGGCCTCGTTGAGCGCCAAAGACGAATTTGAAGTCATTGACTGGCCCGGCATTTTTGGCGTGCCTTACACACCCTTTGCTGACGCGATCAATGAAACATTCAACGATCCCGAGTACAGCAAAGTCGTGTTGGAGTTCTGAGATGGGTCAACGTATTGCAGTACTGGGCGCTGGCCCCATGGGCCTGGCTGTCGCCTATCAATTGGCACGCGATGGCCATCAACCCGTCATTTTCGAAGCCGATGACCGCATTGGCGGCATGACCGCTGCGTTTGATTTCTCGGGTTTGACCATTGAGCGGTATTACCACTTCCATTGCATTTCCGACCACGCGTTCCTGAAGGTCCTTCAGGAACTGGGCCTGGAAAAGAAAATGCACTGGGTCGAGACCAGGATGGGGTACTGGTATCAGAACCGCCTGCAAGCCTGGGGCAACCCGATAGCACTGGTCAAGTTTCGCGGCCTGAGCCTGATGGCCAAGTTCCGCTATGGCCTGCATGCGTTCCTGAGCACCAAGCGCAACGACTGGAAACCACTGGACAACCGCGACGCGAAAACCTGGATACGGGGTGCCGTGGGTGCCGAGGCCTGGGAGGTGCTGTGGCGCCGCCTGTTCGAATACAAGTTTTACGACTACAGCGATAACCTGTCCGCAGCATGGATCTGGAGCCGCATCCGCCGTATTGGCCGTTCGCGCTACAGCCTGTTCCGGGAAAAGCTTGGCTACCTGGAGGGCGGTTCGGAAACATTGCTGCAAGGCATGAAACAGGACATCGAGGCCAACTCTGGCGAGTTCCGTCTGAAGTCCCCGGTGAGCCGCGTGATCATTGAAGACGGGCAGACCAAAGGCGTTGAAGTGGATGGCAAGGTCGAATACTTCGACAAAGTGATCAGCACCATCCCGCTGCCCTATGTCCCCAGGATCATGCCCGACCTGCCGGCCGACGTGATTGCACGCTTCCAGTCGTTGAAAAACGTCGCCGTGGTGTGCGTCATCGTCAAACTGCGCAAGCCACTCACCAACAACTTCTGGCTCAATACCAATGACCCGGAAATGGACATCCCAGGCCTGGTTGAATACACCAACCTGCGCCCGCTGGATCAGCACATCGTCTACGTGCCTTTCTACGTACCGGGTGAGCATCCACTGTTTGCCGAGCCTGACCAGAACTTTCTGGACAAGGTCCAGCGCTACCTGAAGAAGATCAATCCGACGCTCACCGACAACGACTTCATCGAACTGCGCGCCAGCCGTTATCGCTACGCCCAGCCGATCTGCGAGCCTGGCTTCATGGAGCGCCTGCCAGCGGTCAAACAATTGATCGCAGGCCTGTGGATCGCCGACACCTCGTATTACTACCCGGAAGACCGGGGTATTTCCGAGAGTATCGATTTCGGTCGCAAGATGGCGCGAGACGCAGCCCAATGATCCAGCAGTTCATGACCCGGCAATTTTTGGTGTTCCTGATCACCGGAGGTTTCGCGGCAGGGGTCAACTTCTGCTCGCGGATCCTCTACAGCCTGTGGCTGGATTTTTCACCGGCGGTGATCCTGGCTTACCTGACCGGCATGGTGACTGCCTTTATCCTGGCCAGGGCGTTTGTCTTCAAGGACAGCCAGCAGGCCGTACACCATTCGGTGATGTTCTTCGTACTGGTCAACCTCGTCGCAGTCCTGCAAACCTGGGCCATCAGCGTGGGCCTGGCCCATTACGTGCTACCCGCCATGGGGGTCAAGATGTACACCCTGGAAATAGCTCACGCCGTCGGTGTTGTGGTGCCAGTAGTGACCAGTTATATCGGTCACAAGCGCTGGTCGTTTCGCTGAGAACCCGACACAGCCATCGCACTGAGGCAGCCAATGCAGATGTTTTCAAAACCGTGGAATCCGAATGAACACGCCGCATAACCCGTTTCCCCAAAGAATCTATTCACTGGACGTCCTTCGGGGGATCGCTGCGCTGGCCGTGGTCTTTTGGCATTGGCAGCACTTTTTCTATGTCGGTGACAGCCCCAGGGACTTCAACGGTGTGGGGCAACCGCTGTTCAACCTGTTCACGCTGGCCTACCAGCGTGGCTCACTGGCGGTAGAGCTGTTCTTCTGTATTTCCGGATTTGTGTTTTTCTGGCTATTTTCACAGAAGATCGCCGACAGAACCCTGACAGCTTCTGCATTTTTCATGGACAGGTTCAGCCGATTGTATCCCCTGCACCTGGTCACGTTCATCGCCGTTGCAGCCCTTCAAATGGCCTATGCCAGCAGCCACACGACCTACTTTGTGTACCAGCAGAATGACCTGTACCACGCCTTTTTGAACCTGTTGCTGATACCTGCCTGGGGGTTTGAAACGGGCTGGTCATTCAATGCGCCCATCTGGTCGGTGTCCGTCGAAGTGCTGCTTTACGCCATGCTGTTTGCCCTGTGCCTGACCCGGCAGGCGCGTTACTTGATCATCCCGTGCCTGATCGCGCTGGGTTATTACCTCTACCCTGGGCACTACAAACTGGGCAGCGGGATCTTCACGTTTTTTTGCGGCGGCGTGGCGTTCATCATTATGAACCGCCTGATGAAGCAGATCGGTATCAAGGCCTTTCTGCTGGTTGCGGCCCTCATGGCCAGCGCGGCATGGTCATTTGTCATGCTGTCAAAGACCCTGAACCTGTACTTTCTGATGGGCGTGGCGTTCCCCACGCTGGTCATGCTGCTGGCAGCCATCAGCTGCGCGTTCCCCACGTTCCTGCGTCCTTTGGCGGCGGTGGGTGATATCAGCTATTCGTCCTACCTGCTGCACTTCCCCTTGCAGATCATCTTCGCCATGATCGTCGACAGCCTGGGCGGCGAACGCAACCTTTTCTACAGCCCATGGATGCTGGCGCTCTTTATGGCCGTGCTGATTCCGTTGAGCTATGGCTGCCATCGGTTGTTTGAAGTGCCAGTACAGCGGGCGCTGCGCCGGGCATTCGGGAAGTCACCGGCTTGTAGGACTACTACCCCATAATAAAATCGATTTAACGCCTACAATTAAATATGGGCATCTACGTGTCCGATTATCAATAACTACACTGAACGCTATCAACAAATCAACGGTGAATTTTTCCATTTTTTAAGCTGCGCTCGCCCTTTAAAAAGCGCCGCAGCTTAAACTAATCACTTGATCAATTGCCAAAACTGAATGTACTGCCTTCACTCATGAAACCTAGATTTTCAACAAGGACTTTATCTGTCTTTTGCTGAGCAGCAACGTGAGCATCTGCCAACTGCCCCATAGCAGGCAGGTGCTGCATGCTCAACATCTGGCAATAAGCAATTGTAAGACCACCGCATTGCTGAACTTCCAGTAATGCCTCACCGCTCAAGGCGTTCAATAAAGCTTCATCAATTCGAAATAGGCCTTCCACTTGATGCTCGGCTTGCTCGCCTTTTATTGTGATAGGCCACATTTGGATGAGATTGTATTTTTGTAAAATAGAGCAAGCAGCTTGAGTCAAATTACGATTATTGTCTATTTGTTTGAAAAACTCGAGTATCGATAACAGGCGGCTGCTAGGTGTACTGTCTTCATTAAAAAAGGGCTGCCCTACACTGTCGGACACTAAACCACTCGCTTCATCGACACACAATACATATTCCCCATGCTCATTCGTTACCATGCGAAAAGGATAAGATCTGTACGGGGCTGGAATATAAGAAGTCAGCCAACTGCCATCGTTAGCAACAAAAAGGTTTTTACCAGGTGTTAAACCTTGAACAGCCACAGGGAAAAAACTTTCACCTTCTGCAGCAAAACCAATGGGCATGGAAAGCATGGCTTTGGGTAGTTCTTGGGCAACTAGCGGGCAGAGCGCATCAGTGCCAGCAAATGCATAGCTTTCGTGGCTCTGCCAATATTTTTGGCCATAGCTATTGGCCGTGATCATTCTCAAGTCAGCCATAATTACCTCAGTCAGTATTTTCTATTTTGGCTTTTGTTGTTTTTGGCGCTGTTTTTTAGGACTACTGATTTCAGCACCGGCACCGACTTCTATTATGAGCGATGATACATAAGTATTCCTTGCCGTCTGAGCAATGGCCAATAGCTGCTGTAGACGGGTTATCTCAGCTTCCACAACCTGAACATTGACTACCTGAATACGAGCTTTTTCGGAAAGCTCTTCAAGTTTATATTCTTTTCCATCCAGAGTAATAATTTGGGCCTGATTCATATCGTTGCCTTGCCTTTTTTCGTAAATAAAAAACCCCGCATTCTTTTCAGAACGCAGGGTTTTTCTACAACCTCAACATCTAGGTTCAGGTAGAAATAAATCTACCTGATCCTTAGCGTTACTACTTACGCAGCAACGAAGTGGATGTCGGAAGCGTCCAGAACACCCACTACGCCAGTGATCTTGACCAGGTTGTCTTGAGCAGCGGTGTAAGTTGCAGTAGTCGCGCCATCACCGTTGGTTACGATGTAGGTATCGGTACCGTAGGTGAACTGAGCAACGTTGTTAACGCCGCTAGCAGTGCCCAGTACCAAGTCAACAGCAGCAGCCAGCGTAGCTGCTGCAGTTACAGCTGTCTGCTGAGCAGCAGTCAGAGCGACAACAGTTACAGCGGTAGCAGGAGGAGTAGCAGTGTTGAACCACAGGCCGTCCACGCCGCCAGCAACCACGTTAGTACCCAGGTTCAGGTCAGTGATCGAGCTCGCGTTTGCAACAGTAGAGTGGCTGATTGCGAACGAATCGTTACCAGTACCACCAGTCAAGATGTCAACACCGGTAGTAAGGGCAGCACTGATACCAGTAATGGTAGCTGGGGCAGTGGCGGTAGCCGAGCCGGCAGTTACAGTTACAGCAGCTGTAGCCAATACGTCGTTACCAGCGCCGCCACGGATTACGTCGTTCTGACCGGAACCGATCAGAATGTCATTGCCTGCACCGGAAGTGATCGAAACACCGCTGCCAAGGGCGCCGGAGAAGTCGATGGTGTGGTTGCCAGCACCGGTAGCATTCAGCGACAGGTTAGCGCCAACAGCGTTGTTGCCAACGGTGAAAGAGATTGGCGAGTCACCCAGCAGGTTAATGGTGCTCAGGTTGTTACCGTTGGTCAGAGCCGAAACAGTTGTTGCACCAGTGCCAGTGGCAGCAGTGATGTTCAGAGTTTCAACGCCAGCAACCGACAGAGCTTCCAAAGTCGAAACAGCGTTCAGAGTAGCGCCGCTGCTCAGAACCAGGTTCAGAGTGTCGTTGGTGCCAACAGTAGTAGCGTTAGTAACGCCTACAGTCAGACCGTGAACGCCAGTCGAAGTGATGGTCTGTGGAGTCAGAGCGGTCAGACCGTTAACAACAGTCGTTTCGCCGGTTGCGCCACCAACAGTTACACCAGTGATACCAGTCAGAGGTGCGATGTTGTAAGTCTGGCTAACGCCACCCAGGTTCAGGATTTCAAAACCAACATAGGCTGGAGCCAGAGCGGTAGTCAGCTGAGTAGCCAACGTCAGGCCCAGAGTGTCACCAGTACCTGCACCAGCATTGATTTGACCAGCAGTACCAGTCAGAACGTTGTTACCCAGGTTGAAGGTATCGTTACCAGCGCCGCCAACGAAAGTCACAGTGCCAACGTTACCGTTCGCCAGAGTGACGTTCAGGCCGCCAGCGGTCAGGCCGGAAGCGTTGATCGAAGTAACTACAGTCGAACCCAGTGTGCCCAAGTTAACGCTTGCGGCGGTGCCGGAAGCAGTAACAGTAGTCAGGCCAGTACCTGCAACGCCGCCCAAAAAAGCGTTCGCTGTTGCGTTAACAGCCAGGGTGGTAGCAGCGTTACCCAAGGTTACGCCTTGCAGCGTGCTTGCAGTACCAGTAGAAGTCACGGTCAGCGCAGTAGCGCCCGAAACGTCAACAGTGCGGGCAGCACCAGCGGAACCTACAGCACCGTTCAGGTTAAGGGTCAGAGCACCTGCAGTAGTCTGAGTAGCGGTGAACAATGCAGCAGCGGTACCAGCAGTCGAACCGCTCAGGCCAACTTGCTGAGTAGCGCTCAAACCGGTGACGGTAACGGAAGCAGCACCAGTGGAGTTGATGTTGGTAGCACCAACAAACTGACCAGCTGTTACGGAAGCAACGCCACCAGAGGAGTTGTTGACGTTGATGACTTCAACGTTAGTGGTCGAACCAGGCTGAACACCAGCAACCGAAGTGAACAGGTTAAAGGTATCGTTACCAGCGCCGCCGTTGATGGTGTCGCCAACGCTCAAAGTAGGGTTGGTTGCGATGTTCGCACCGTTGAAAATATCGTTGCCAGCGGTGCCAGTCAGTGTATCCACACCGGTGGTCAGGGCGAATGTGGTACCAACAGTGCCGCCAACAGCTACAGCGCCAGCCAAAGCGTTGGCAGCGTTAGCAACAGCAGTTACGCCAGTAGCGGAAGATGTAACGGTAGCCAGGAAAGCACGGCCAGCGTCAGCAGCTGCAGTACCCTGGTAGCCCTGGATTTCAGCAGTGGTGTCGATCTGAGCGGTGAACGCTTGAGCGGCAACCAGTTTGGCTTGAACGACCGCAGCGTCAACCGAACCGGCCGATTGCTGGATGGTCCAGGCAGCTTGAGCCTGGCTGACAGTGCCGTTGTTCAACTGGTTTACCCAGAAGGTCAGGCCAGCAGCTTCTGGCTGACGACCGAAAGCGTTCTGATAGATAGCGGTAACTTTGTCGATGTTCGACGAGTTGCCAAACAGAGCGGTGGATTCAGCGGAAGCCGAGAAGCCAGCCTGAACTGCAGCGATGTTGCCGTTAGCGTTGTCGATCTGGGTAGCCCAGAAGTTCAGGCCGGTGGTGTCAGCTGGACGGCCAAAGTAGGCGATGTACAGTTGTTGAACTTGTGCAAAGTAGGTGGAAGCAGCCATTGTTTACTCCAGGAATCATTATAAAAAGAAGCTGACACATAAACGGACAACCTTTGTCCGTTCATCAGCTGCCCAGCACTCCGTGCAGCCTTGGGCGGCACTCTAGCATAGGTATTTGTGTATCTCAGCCGTAACAGTAGGAAAATTTGCAATATCACGTAGGAAATTTTTCACAATAGTTTTTATCTATCGAATTGCTCTACATCTATAGCCGCCACCTACCTGTGTCAGACCATGTCTATGTGACATGTGGCCGGATAATAGGCAGCATTAATAAACAAATGTAAAGGTAATTTTTAGCCAAAAGAGCAGCTTACGAAATCTTTCCTACGTGTCTTTCAGATTTTTCCCACGCGCCAAGTAGTTACACAATACTAGCTTTCGGCGGGTTTGTTAGAACCTTTAAGCCTAAGGCGCTTTGATTTTTTCCGCGGACCTTGAGCACATCGTCCACCTTGCGTGCAACGAAGATGTTCCGCTCGTCTAAAACAACGGGCTTCTCAAGCTCACGATACGCCGCAATGTGTTGCAGAGCTGTGTCAGGGTCATGGGCCACAATGCCGGAGACCCACAACAGACTCGCTGCCTGAGGGGTGATCCAGTTGACCGGAATAAAGCATGGCTGCGAAACCGGTTGTGGTCGGTTGGCGGGGATCGGGGCGGTCTCTTCCAGTACGGCGCTGAACGTTGCGTCCAGAGGGGCGCCGTGGCAAGCGATCAGGCGCAACGGCTGATCGCGCTCGGTGGCAGGGGAAGACAACAGGGCCTCGATCCGATCGATCTGCAGTTCAAACTCGAACGCCTGGATACGTTCACGGCTGGCTTTGCCGTGGGCTGCGATCTGCTCGGGGTGATCGATGTAATACCTTAGCCGCTCGGCCAGGTCGACGGCGTTGCCAGGTTCGGCAAGCCACCCGGTGTGCCCCTCCTCGACCAGCTCGGAAATGCCACCGATACGCGACGCAACCACCGGCAGGCCGCAGGCCATGGCTTCAGTGATGGTGACGGGCTGGTTCTCGGGGCACACCGACGGCAGAACGAATACATGCGCCTTGGCAAAGCGCTCTGCAATGCGGGCGTTGGGCAGACGGCCCCAGAATTTCACCGACACATCAGGTGCACTAGCTAACAAGCTAGCTATATAGCTATCTAGCATATGACCGTCGCCGACCATGTCCAGATGGACCTTTTTATGGGGCAACAACGCCACGGCTTCCAGCAGCGCAGGCACCCCTTTATGGTCGCCCATGTAGCCGGTAAACAGGATATTCAGACGCTCACCGGGCGGCGGTGGCGCGGTGTCACTGAAGCGTTGCAAGCCGATACCGTTGGCAATCACGTGCATGCGTTCGGCAGGAATGCCGTTGAGAATGTACTGATCGGCCAGGTAACGGCTCGGGGAAATGAAGTAATCCACCGCGTCGAGCTGCCAGCGCAGGTAGTCCTGGCGCATGCGTTGCGGCAGTTGTACACCGTCGTCGTGAATGTGCTCATGGCAGGTGTGGCATTGGGTGCTGTCCTGGCACAGGCTTTTCTGGGTGGTGATCCGCGTGCTGTTGATGCAGAAACCCCAGTGGTCATGCAGGGTCAATGCGATACGGATGCCGCGTGCGCGGGCCAGCTGCAGGATGCCCAGCGACATGCCCGCCATGTGGTGGGCATGGATGACGTCCGGCTGCCAGTCGGCGATCAGGTCAAGGAACACGCGTTCCACGCCTGGATGGCAGACGTTGTTGCCGGTGGGCGCAAAATCATGCTGGGTGAGGGACACGCGCGTGACGGGCATCCCATCGAAGACTTCGGTCTTGATGGGGTAGCGCGGCAGGCCCAGGCTGTTGTCACCGGCCAGCACCCGAACATCGTGGCCGCGGTCCGCAAGGGCCTTGGCGTGATGATGCGCAATGATTTCCGCGCCCCCGATTACATGGGGCGGAAAAAAGTTGGAGATGACCAGAACGTTCATGGCTCGGTTCCTGCCGCGGCATAAGGGAAGCGATAGCCGCTCAGACCCGGCAACTCGATGTCGGCTTCAGCCGCCAGCCCGAGGGACAGGGCCACTGCGTTGGCGTTGTCGCCTTCTATTAATAGAAGACCTTCTGCGCCCTGCCTCGTCAGGCGAGTGTTGAGCAGCAGTTGCACCTGCGCATTGTGGCTCTGCTCAGCGGCCAGAATGATCAGGTCGACGTCGATTTCACTGATCTGGAACTCATCGAGCAGCATCGGCAGCGCCTGATCAACGGGCGCATCGATGCGGCTCAGGTTGCCGTGACGGGTCACGGCACCAGAGGCATCGCCCTCGACAAGTTGCCAGGCACAGGCAATTTGACGCCCGGCCAGCTCGGTCAACCAGTGCGGATGTTCCCCGATAAGCAGGGCACAAACCGACGGACGGTGGGTCAGCAATGTGGCCAGGGCCAGTTGTCCCGGTGCATCTGTCACTGCTATTTCGGGCGCGATCAGAAAATGCTGCCATTGACGCGGCAATGGTTTGAGCGACAAGCGCGGGTTATGGCCTGCCAATTGACGCAGCAGTTCCCGGGCATAACTGCGCCAGGTCAGGATTGGACGCGCCACGGCTTCGCTGGCCAGTTGCAAATAGTGCTCGGGCTGGGTCGCCAGCTCATGGATCATGGCCGCCAGCGATGCCGGATCGGTCATGTCTACGGTGCGGCATCCGCCTTCGGCAGCCAATTCGGCCATCACGCCGCCGTTGTGGCAGATGCACGGGCGTGCATGCCAGAGGCTTTCGACGATGGGCATGCCGTAGCCTTCGACCAGCGAGGCATAAACGCTGACGTGAGCACGAGCGTAATAGTCATTGAGTGTGTCGTCATTGACCACGCCATGCCAGACGATGCGCGGGTCGGCAGCGCTGGCCTCGCGCACGGCATCAACAATGTAGTCGGCGCCGGCGTAGCGGTTGCCGATCATGTCCAGCTGCCAGTCCAGTTCGGGGTAATCCGCTGCCAGACGTGCGACTGCGGCGAGTAGAACCTTGTGGTTCTTGCGCGGCTCAAGGGTCGATACGCACAGGATACGCAGCGGCTCGCCTTTACGCGGCGCAGCGGCTGGCGTGGTAGCGCGCGGTGAAGCGGTCAGCTCGCCAGGGATCCAGCAGGTGCGTACCTGAGCGCGAGGCTTGATGTGTTCCCGTTCCCAGAACGCCTGCAGCTGTTTGCCCGCGTCGGGGGAGATCGGCAGCACGCGATCACATTCAGCCAGGCCGGTCATATACGCCGCGTGGTTGTCGCGAATACTGATGTCGGCGACCCATTCCGGGTGAGTCACCGGGATAGCGTCGTAGAAAATGGCGGCCACTTGCAGGCCAAGTTCTCGCGCGGCTGCACGTCGTGCCGGGCCGTGACGCTCGAAGACGATTTCGCTATGCAGCAACCAGCCGCCATTGAGGCGACGGTTGCCCATGCTGGCCAGGGTCTGGGGTGCATGGATCGGCGACCGGGGCAGCAAGTAGT
Source organism: Pseudomonas californiensis (assembly GCF_021147775.1). Taxonomy (GTDB): domain Bacteria; phylum Pseudomonadota; class Gammaproteobacteria; order Pseudomonadales; family Pseudomonadaceae; genus Aquipseudomonas; species Aquipseudomonas californiensis. The sequence goes on along the minus strand of NZ_JAGTPK010000019.1, from coordinate 19,860 downwards.
GCTCGGGATCCGGCAGCGGCCCCCCGTACAACGCCAGGTTGCGGTATTCGTCTTCGGTAGGAAACACGTACGCGTGCAGGATCTCGTTCCAGGTCACGAACAGCGGCTGGCCGATATTCTGCAGCTTGCGGGTCAGGCTGCGGACCACACGAGCGACACCTGTATTGGCGGTGTCACGCAGGCAGGCGCTGGTGTCGATGATCAGTTGCGGTACCGGCAGATCCTGAATTGGTGCCAGGTCGGCCAGCAATTCGGCATACGCCTTGATAGTGTGCTGCCAGGTGAAGGTCTGCTGGAAGGTGTCCAGACGGGCATCCCATTCGGCGCCGGTCAGCAGCTCACCGGACAGAACGCGCAGAGCCTTTTCAGCAATGTCGTGTTCATCAGTGCACAGTTGCTGAGGGTCAGCGACGACTTCAGGGTGGGCGCCAATGTTCAACACCAGCACCGGCTTGCGCAGCTGCTGCATTTCGGCCAATGGCAGGTTGAAACCTTCCCAGTGAGAAACGCTGATACCCAGTTGCGCACTGGCCATCAAGGCATTGAGGTCAGCATCGCTGGGGTGTCCCAACGGCAGGATGTGCCCCTTTAGATCTTCGGGCAAATCGAGCTCTTCAGCCGTGGCCAGCACGCTGAAGCGCGCCTTGGGGTGCACGGCGATGATCTGCCGGGCAATCGGGTAAAGACCTTCGCTGTTCTTGTAGTTGCCGGTTTCCCAGCGGCCCAGATTGATGATGGTGGGGCCTTCGCCTGCATCGACAGCGCTGAGCGCGCTTTCAGCCTGATGGCCGTTTTGCCAGAGGCTTTGATCAACGCCACCGGTCAGGTGGTCGGCGCCTAGGTGAATCATTGATATTTTTACGCCATGACCTGCATCGGGCAGGCTCTGGGTACGCGAAACGAAGTGGCTGATGGGCGTCACCACCTGGGCTTCGGGCAGGAATTCCCGGCGTTGTGCACGCAAGCGTTCCTGAACCAGGCGCGCCGGCCCTTGCATGTCGTCATAAGGCACGCCGCCACAGTCGAGCGCCACGGTAGGGATGCCCCACTGACGGAACACGGCAATGGACGCATAGAACGGCCAACCGCCAATCAGCGCCACGGTACCGACCGGATCTTGACCGACAGGGACAAAACGGTGGCGGTTGTCACGCAGCCATTGCGCAGTGACTTGATCGAGTTCGGTATACGGCCCGTCATGCAGCGGTGGGGTGTGGATGTCGTCGGTAATACGGCGCAGCACATCGTGGTTGGCGCGTTGGGCGACAAAGGTGATGTGCCAGCCCGCTGCTTTCAGGCCTTGAGCGAGGAGCAGTAAAACGCGATCGACGCCGAAACGGAACAGCAGGCGTTCATTGCAGATAATTAGATGCATGAGGTCAGTTCAGTCTTATTCAGGCGCATAACCGATGGCGGCGTAGTCTTGCGCACCAAACAGCAATCGATTGAGAGGGGCGTTGATGGCTTCGTCGCTGCCTTTGAGGTGCAGCGTTTCATTACCAGGATGACGACGGTCGATTTCGACGCGCTCAAAACCACGAGCCTTGAGCATGAAGCCCACCAGTGCCGGAGGCATCGGATTACGATGCGTCGGGTCAATGTAGAAGTTGCAGGCACCGACAATCAGGTTTTCCGGGTTTGGCGTTTCAAACAACACCACACCGCCTGGGCGCACGACACGACGGGCTTCATCAATCAGGCCAATGAACACGTCCAGCGGCAGATGCTCGATGATATGAAAGGCCGTCAGGCCGCTGAGGCTGTGAGCGGGCATCGCAGCGAGGTATTGCAGGGCATCGCCTACGTAGGCTTCCAGGCCTGCATCGGTGCAGCACTCAATCATTGCGGTGTTGGAGTCCACCCCGATGGCCGGGATATTGGCCTCTTTAAGCAGCTGCAGCCATTCACCACGACCGCAGCCCAGGTCCAGCACCGGATCGGTGGTCAATGCCGCGTCGGCATTGTTCATGAAGTACGGCAGGTTGGCTTTCAGACGCTCGCGGATCATTTCCTTCGAGCCACGGAAGTTGGCTTCGAATTCCAGGTACAACTCAGGCGGCATGCCTGGTGCTTCCTCGGCCGATCGGCCACCGCTGACCTGTGCCTGAGACACGGTCACCATGTGTTCGCGCTGGCGCTGTTCAAGACGCTCCATGCGCGTGAACAGATACTGCTCGTTCTGCTCGATGGCCAGGGCGTGGGTATAAAGGCTCTGGTTGGTCTGATTCTGAATCTGCAGACCAATATTGCGCAGACGCGTATTACCGTCGGCCAGGTGGTATTCCATTGCGTACATGCGCTCGGGCATCAGCTGCAGGACTTTGCCGATGAACACCAGACGCTGCATGCCGGGAATGCGATAGACCACTGCACGAACCAGCATGACCACAACGTTTTTCAGCGAGGCTCCGCCCGGCCGCTCCCGCACGCGGGTCAGGAAGCCCATGATCCGGGGATGACTGACGTACTTGCCGATGAGCGGAGTACTGCGCAGTTTTCTGTACAGACTGGGCGGCGGAACTTGCGCAGAGGCGGGCTGAGCTTCGTTGACTGCGTCATCGGCCACTGGCGGTACATAACGCTCTGGGCCAGGAGGCAAGTGACCTTCCAGCTCCATCGGCTCAAACGCGTGGATCAGGTCGTTCGGCAGCGTCGAGGCAATCCGGGACGCCTGGGCGCTCGCAGAAACACGCTCGTATTCGCGGCGATTGACTTCAGCCACGATGTCTTTTTGCAGTTTTTTAAGATCGATAGTCATTATTTGCGTTCAAGACCGGTTAGCAGCCAGTTCATGCTGATGAATTCATAACGCTATAAAACTGCGTTACCAAGGGAATATGGAGGCGAACATTCTACGCAGGTGAGAGCCTGGGTGGGAGAGACTTGTTTTCGATTCCAATGCCCCATGGACATCTGTCTGCCCTCCATCAGCCAGGAGGCCCCATGCTCAGCCCCGTGTCAGCCAACTTGAGCCGCGCTATTTTTCTGTAGGCGTCGTCTGACCGTAAACACCGAACGATCACGCAAATTGCCTGGTTATGCAGACCTGCATTGAGGGGTGAGTCAGAAATCAGCAGAAGGTATCAGGGTGCAATCACGCTATATGACCGTCAGCGAGCAGATCGACTCACGCTCACAACGATTTTTTGCCGCCGGTTTCCCGACCTTGCTGCGCAAGGTCGGGAACGGGGAAGGACAGGTCTGGCCGGATGCATTCAGCCTCGTAAGGCAGTGGCATCAATCCAGTTTGAACGAAGCTTCCAGCGCGCACACGCCAGCGAAATGCTTGTAGCCACTGTGCCCGGTCACGTTGAACACTGCAGCTTTGTCCCACCAGTCGAAGTTGTCTTCGATGTGATCGGCGCCACCATGCAGGGCCAGGGTCAGGCTGTAACTGCCTGGGCCTATGTTGAGCGCCGGAATGGTCACGGTCAGGGTTTGTTCCACACCGGCATTCACACCCAGATCGCGCAATTCGCCGCGCAACCAGGTGTTGGTGCCAAAAATGTCATAACCCGTGCGATCCTTGAACATGAAGCCCAGGGACAGATCGTAGATGGGCTCATTGGCCTTGATTTTCAGCGTCAGAGTGAGCGGTGCACCGACTTCCAGCATATGCGCAGCGTTGCCGTTGCTGCTGATGATCAATTCTTCAATACGTGCCTTGCCGTTGCCGGAGCGACCCGCATAAGGCGCATTGACCGCCTGGGCTTGCAACGTGCCCTCTTCCTTGCGGGCAATCAGCGAGTTATAGAAGTCGAGTACGTTGTCTGGCTTTCCGTCCATGAGCATCTTGTGGTCGCCCAGCAAAATGGCCCGGTCACACAGGCTCTTGATGGCGCCCGGATCATGGGACACAAACAGCAGCGTTGTGCCCTGTTCGCGGAAATCGCGGATACGTGCAAAGGACTTGTGCTGGAAGTAGGCATCGCCTACGGCAAGAGCCTCGTCAACGATCAGCACTTCGGGGCGTACCGCGGTGGCCACGCTGAAGGCCAGGCGTACGAACATCCCGGAGGAGTAGGTACGCACCGGCATATCGAAGTAGTGACCGATCTCGGCAAAAGCTTCGATGGCAGGCATGAGTGCGATGATCTCATCGCGCTCCAGCCCTTGCATGCGCCCAGCCAGGGCCACGTTCTGCCGGCCTGTGAATTCCGGGTGAAAGCCCATTCCCAACTCAAGCAGCGCAGCGATGCGTCCTGTTGTGGTGATGGTGCCTTGGGTGGGCATCGCGGTGCCGGTGATGAGTTTGAGCAGTGTACTTTTACCGGCGCCATTGACGCCGATGATGCCCACGGACTCGCCCTGCCCGACCCTGAAGCTGACGTCGCGGATGATCCAGTTCTGATCGCGTTTGCATAGCCCGAGCCATGTGCCCAGTGCGTGCCAGCGACCTTTGAGTTTTGGATAGGCCTTGCCTACCTGGTCAACGTGAATAGTCATATCAGATCTGATCAAGTAGGTCGTTGTAGCTGCGCTTGTACAACAGCACAGCCAGAATGAAGACGATGAGGCCGAACACCAGTGGGTAGACCAGCGGACGCATACCTACCGCCTCGCCCAGCAGCGCACGCTGTGCAGTCAGGACCAGCGGGAATACGGGGTTCCACGCGAGGATTTCCTGAACCCGCTCGGACAGAATGCTGAGCGGATAGACGATCGGGGTAGCCCAGAAGAGTGCCTGGAAGAATACGTCGGACAGCTGTCCTATATCGCGAAAGAACACGTTCAGCGTTGCCAGCAATGCGCCGACCGCAATGCCCAACACTACGGTAATGGCCAGAATCGGTACCAGTACCAGAATGGTCGACATGATCGGGTAACCCGACAACAGCATGAACGCGATGACCAGCGATAGCAGGATCAGGCTGTTCAGGGCCGCCACAGCGATGACCGGAATGAACAGAATGAATTTGGGAAAACTGGATTTCTTGATCAGGTTGGCGTGTTCGAGAAATACCCCTTTGCCGCGCTGTACCAATTCCAGCAGCAAGTTCCAGGTGATCAGGCCTGCACACAAGTAGATGCTGTACGCATACTGATGCTCGATACCCGGCATGCGGGCCTGCATGAGGCGCGAGAAAATAATGGTGTAGATAAACACCATGAAAATCGGAGGTACGACCAGCCACAAGGCGCCGAACGTGGAGCCTGCGTATCGGCTTTTTATCTCGCGCAGTGTGATTGCATAGATCAGCCCACGAAAACGCAGAACGTCTTTCAACAGGGAGAAAACTGACCAGGTCGTTTTCATTGTGCTCGGCTCGCCATGTTCAGGAAGGTTCCTAGTTGTAGGGCCACGTCATCCCAGGTGCGGGAAAAGGGCTGGGCCTCTTCTCGCAGGGCAACAGTGTCGATGGCCTGGATAAGTTCGGGGAGGCAGCCAGGCTCGATGTAAGAGGGCCAGTGCCTGCCGGCTTCGCGCAATACTGGAATGTCAGCGGCAATTACCGGACACCCCTGCATGGCGGCTTCAAGAACAGGAAGGCCGAAACCTTCGTCTCTTGGTACATAAATAAGGGCCGTGGAATGCCTGATCAGCCACAGCAGAGCAGGATCACTCAGGCCGGCCGCATGAAAAAGACGCTTGTTGAGCAGCGCGTGAGTTTGCAGACGCTCAAGCAAACGGTCAACCTGCCAGCCCACATTACCCACGAACAATAAGCGCGGTTGTTTGCCTTGTGCCCACAATACGTCGAATGCATCAAGCACCAGCGCGTGATTCTTGCGGGGCTCCAGTGTGCCGATTACCAGGTAGAGCGGGTCGTCCGGCGTGGCGGGTGCGGGTAGCGAGTGCCTGTAACGCTCAATCTGATCGTCGTCGGGTGTCAGGCTGCAAAAATCGCCACCATGAGCCAAGACGTTGACGACTCTTTGTACGCCTTGTTGCGCAAGACGCTGCATCAGACGTCCACGAACGGACTGGGTAGGCACAAACAATTGCTCGGCGCGCTCGGCCAATTCATTCAGGTGTGCGCCAAAGCGTTGCTCAAGCCCCGGTCGAAACCACTCGGGATGCTCCAGCGGTAGCAGGTCGTGGACCATTCCGACCAAGCGAGCACCACGAGCCAATGCGCCATCCACTGCTGGCCATGGGCTGGCATACCAGGACGCATCAAACATCAAGAGAACGTCACCGTCTCCAGGCTCGATAAGTTGGCCGGGGCTTTGTTCATGAGCCCCCAGCCCCTGGCAGTCATGCGGCACAAGGTGATCGAATGCTTGCCACTGATCCCCTTCAAAAGTGACCGCAAGAATATGGCAATCCGGGTGACCAAGCTGGCGTTGCGTGGCGCTCAACAGGCAGCGAACCACCCTTTGGATGCCCGTGTGCAAACCCGACTCCACCAAACGGGTCACGTCGAACAGAAGCCGGTTCATGAGCAGACAGCCAGACAGGTTTTTTCGCGGACACCCTCGCGCCCACTGAAGCCAGCGAGCAGAAAACCGACAAGGGTTTCAGAACCACAAAGGAGTGTGCGCAGCGCAGGTTTCATCAGGGACGGTGGGCGTCTTGCATGCAGCGAATGACTATAGATACGGTTCACCAGAAGCAGGTACGCCCGCCGCCAGAGCAGGCGCTCCGACGGCGGGCGTCATCTACTGAAACTTAGAAGGATTTGCCGACTTTGACACGCTCAAGGTCAGCATCAACCATCAGCTGGCACAGCTGCTCAAGTGTGGTCTTGGCTTCCCAGCCGAGCACACGCTTGGCTTTTTCAGGGTCGCCGATCAACAGCTCGACTTCAGCAGGACGGTAGAACTTCGGGTTGACCTGGATGACGGTCTTGCCGGTCTTGGTGTCGATGCCGTGTTCGTTGTCGGCGCTGCCCTTCCATTCCAGATTGATGTCGACGGCCTTGAAGGCCATGGACACGAAGTCACGAACGGTTTCGGTGCGGTTGGTGGCCAGGACGAAGGTGTCCGGCTCGTCAGCCTGCAGCATGCGCCACATGCCTTCGACGTATTCCTTGGCAAAGCCCCAGTCACGCTTGGCGTCCATGTTGCCCAGTTCCAGGACGTCCTGCATGCCCAGGGAGATGCGCGCCACGGCGTCGGTGATCTTGCGGGTCACGAACTCTTTGCCACGCAGTGGCGACTCGTGGTTGAACAGGATGCCGCTGGAACCGAAGATCCCGTAGGACTCGCGGTAGTTGATGGTCATCCAGTGGGCGTACAGCTTGGCCACGCCGTACGGGCTGCGCGGGTAGAAATCGGTGGCTTCGGTCTGTGGAACCTGCTGCACCTTGCCGAACATTTCCGAGGTCGACGCCTGGTAGAAGCGGATCTTCGGGTTAACGATGCGGATCGCTTCCAGCAGGTTGACAGCGCCCAGACCGGTGATTTCGGCGGTGGTCAGCGGCTGGTCGAAAGACACGCCCACGAAGCTCTGAGCGGCCAGGTTGTAAACCTCGCTCGGCTCGGCTTTCTGAAGCAGGCGGATGCTGGCGGACAGGTCAGTGAGGTCGTGCTCGACCAGTTCCAGGTTGGGGTGAGTGGCCACGCCCACTTCTTCCAGACGCCAGAAGTTGACCGAGCTGGTGCGACGGTAGGTGCCGTAGACCTTGTAGCCTTTTTCAAGCAGCAGTTGAGTCAGGTACGCGCCATCTTGACCGGTTACGCCAGTGATGATTACGGATTTTGTAGGTGCATTCATTGCTTAGAATTCCGGTCGGGGACTGTGTCCGTTTTACTGTTGTTGCTCAACCACACATTGACGCTTTCGACGCTTTCTTCGGAAAGCTTGCCGGCCCAGCGATTGAGGATGAACAAATTGGTAATGAAATCGTATTGCGTCTTGAGCAGGTCACGACGAGCCTTGAACTCGTTCTGTGTCGCGGTCAAAACGTCTACGGCATTGACGACGCCATAGGTAAAAGCTTTTTCGGACGCAATGCTTGACTGCTCGGCTGACGCCAGAGCGTTACGATTAGCGCGTATTTTTTCGACGCTTGAGTCTGCGGTCAAGTAAGCATTGGTAGTTTCTTTCACAACCTGACGTCGAGTCGCCTCCAATTGTTGCTCCGCAGAGATCTGATCCTGCACCAGACCACGCACCCGCGCCGACGTTGAGCCTCCACTGTAGATTGGTACGGACAGCTGCAGACCCGCTACATAGCTGTCAGTTCTAGGGGCCAAAGCGTTGTTATAGCCTTCGTTGGTGTTTTGCGCACTCAAATTCATGGACAAGGTCGGGTAGTGTCCGCCCTTGCCACCACGCAGCGCAGCACCGGCCACTTCCAGCGCGCTGGAAGTAGCCTTGAGCGACGGGTTGTCCTGCACGGCCTGTTGAACCCAGACATCAAGACTTTCATCCGACACCTTGAGCTCTACGTCAGAACGGATGCGGCTGAGTTTTTCAGTGACGGGCCGGCCCACGATTTCAGATAACGCAGCACGGCTCAAACGAACCTGATTGCGCCCGTCAACCTCCTGAGCAGCCAACGTATCGACCCGGGCGCGCAGGTCGAGTACATCGGTAATCATCGCGTATTTTTTCTCATACAACGCGCTGACGCGGTCCAGGTTCTTTTGTGTCGCACGACGTTCTGCTTGCGTGAGTTCCAGCTCGTCGTCGGCCGCCAGGGCTGCGAAATAGCGTTGGGCAAGGTCGACTGTGGCTTCGGCCTGAGCTTCGGTGGTTTCCGCTTCGGTCTGCTTGATGGTCAGCTTGAACTTCTGATAGTTCTCCCAGGCGGCCTTGTTATAAATCGCCTGGCTCAGAGTGAGGCTGTAGTTTTGGCTGTTGTAGATCTGGTTGGTATTCTCGTTGACCTGCTTGATGCGGTTGGCAGCGGCATTGGCGCTCAACTGGGGCAGCAACGAGCCGAACGCTTCGCGGGCGTGCTCCTTGCTCGCCTGAGCACGGGCATAGGACGCGAGGACCCGCGGATCTTCAAGGCGCGACTCCCGGTACAGCGAGATGAGGTCTGCCGAGTACTCTTTGATGCTGACAGTGCTTGGTGGCGGCTTGGGTGTTGCCGGCACAGCGGTTTTAGGTTCTGCGGCCTGTACCTGAAACGACAGCACCCCCGACATCACGCATATAAACAGGAGGCGCACGATCATTCCTCGATCAACGATTCAGCGATAGCGTTGCGCGCCGGCTGCAGGATGTACTGCAACATGGTGCGCGAACCCGTATTGATCAACGCGTCGGCGGGCATACCCGGTACCAGTTTGCGATCACCCAGTTTCTTTTCGCCTTCTTCGGTAACGCGCAGGCGAGCCAGGTAATACGGATTGCCGGTACGTTCATCGGTCAGACGGTCAGCCGACACTTGGGTAACAACACCCTCGATCTCTGGTGTCGTGGCGCTGTTAAACGCGCTGAAACGGATCTTTGCTGTTTTACCTACGCCGATTCGGTCGATGTCGACGGGGAGGACGTGCACTTCGACAATAAGGTCAGAGATTGACGGGACGATGTCCAGCAATGGCGTGGCCGCACGGACAATACCGCCGACGGTGTGAACGGTCATGCCAATAACCATGCCGTCGTCCGGAGCACGAATGACGATGCGGCTCATACGATCTTTATAGGCAGCAGTACGTTCCTGCAGGTCGTAGACCTTGGTCTGCGTATCAGCCAACTGCTTGGCGACGTCGGAGTTGAAATCCTTGGTCAACTGCACGATCTGCAATTGCGTTTCGTTGATCTGCAGTCGGGTTTTGGTGATGGTCGAGTTATGGTCGGCGATCTCGGACTTCAAACCGTCCAGCTTGCGTTCCTGTTCCAGCATGCGCTGCTTGTCGACAAAACCTTGAGCGAGCAGCTCGCGCAATTCACCTATCTCGTTGCCGTAAGATTTACCAAGGTTGTTCTTGGTGCCAATCATGTTGCCGAGGCCTTTGATCTGCTCGTTCAGCTGACCGATACGCTCTTGCAATACAGCAATTTCACCCATACGCGAGTTGCGGCGTGCATTGAAAATCTGGGTTTCGCTCAGTTGTGCTTCCTGGCCGCGCTTGGTGTTGGGTTCAAGCGCATCGCCAAAATCAATGGTGGCCTTGCCATCGCGCTCGGCACGCAGGCGCGCTTCAGTGGCCTTGGCAGCTACCAACTGACTGCGGTTCATCTCATATTCGGCACCGACCTGAGAGTCATCGAGAATGATCAGAGGATCACCTTTCTTGACTGTGTCACCGTCATGCACCAGCAGCTCCTTGACGATACCGCCTTCAAGGTGCTGAACGGTCTTGCGATAGGTCTGCACCGTGACGACACCAGGCGCGTTCGCGGCGCTATCCAGTGGTGCGAGTGCCGCCCAGGTGCCAAAGATGCCAAACACCACGAAAATGATGCTGAACCCTATACGACGCGTCTTGGCATCGGAGGTGGGCAGATCCTGAAAGTTGTCGGCGGCGGTAGTAATCATAGTTTTCATCGACATCTTCCTGTCAGACGCTAGAAGGCGCTGCGCCTGAGGTAGCAACGTTGGTTGCTTTTTGTTGGTTTTTTGCTTTTGCGCTGAGCTCGGCAATCACTTGCTCGCTCGGGCCGTACATACTGAGCAGGCCATCCTTCATGACCAGCAGACGATCCAGTTGCGAGAGGATGTTGGTGCGGTGAGTGATCACGAATATGGTCGCACCCGTGGCCTTCAGATACTCGAGCGCGTAAGACAATGCACGCTCGCCCACCTCGTCGAGGTTTGAGTTGGGCTCGTCAAGGATGATCAGTTTGGGCGTGCCATAGATGGCGCGAGCCAGGCCGATACGTTGACGCTGACCCCCTGAAAGATTGACGCCGTCACTGCCGATAACTGTGTCGTAACCGTTTGGCAGCAACAGGATCATGTCGTGTACGCCTGAAACCTTCGCAGCCTGCACCACCAGTTCTGCGTCGACTTCGCCGAAACGGGCAATGTTCTCGCTGATGGTGCCTTCAAACAATTCGATGTCTTGCGGCAGGTAACCAATATGTGGCCCCAGCTCTGTCTTGTCCCAGTTGCTGATATCAGCACCGTCCAGACGAACAGATCCATGCTGCGGTGGCCAGATACCCAGCAGGGCACGGGCGAGCGTCGATTTACCGGAAGCACTTGGCCCGATCACACCCACCACAGTGCCTGCCTGCACGGCAAAGCTGATGCCTTTGATAATGGGCAGTCGTGAACCGGGGGCCCCAACAATCATGTTCTCGACAGTCACGTTGCCTTCAGGCGCGGGCAGGGGCATACGCTCCGGTTCAGATTGCAGTTTGCTAAGGATCTCATTGAGGCGATCGTATTGGCCTCGCGCAGCAATAAAGCCTTTCCAGCTACCAATAATCAGGTCGATCGGCGCCAAAGCGCGACCCAGCAATACGGAGCCTGCAATGACCAGACCCGGACTGATTTCATGGTTGACTGCAAGGTAGGCACCCAGTCCGAGGATCAACGATTGCACCATGACCCGGAATGTCTTGGACATGGACGTCACGACGCCACCGTTGTCGCTGGCCACCGATTGCAGTATCAGTACTTTCTTCTGACGCAGCGACCAGCGATTGATCAGGGAATTGAGCATTCCCATGGACTCGATCACTTCGGCATTACGCAGGTTTTTAGTGGTGTAGAGACTGGCTGCAATATTTTCACGATTTGCGTCGGCTATCGATTTACCGGTCACTTTCTCGTTGGCATAAGCAAGACAGATCAAAATAATCGCGCAACCTATGGCCATCCATCCATACCAAGGGTGGAACATGAACATCACGGCAATATAGATAGGCAACCAAGGAGCATCGAAAAATGCGAATACGCCGTTCCCTGTCAGAAACTGACGCAGGCTTGTCAGGTCACTGAGTGGTTGTGCAGACGCGTTCATGCCGCCAGTGGCCAACGCTTGCTTGAAACTGGCACGGTAGACATCACGGCTCAATATCACGTCAAGCTTGGTGCTGACGCGAACCATGATTCGCGAGCGAATCCACTCCAGCAACCCCGTAGTGACAGTCAGCACGACCATGACAATAGTAAGCATTGCCAGCGTTGTCAGGTTGCCGCTGGTGAGCACGCGCCCGTACACCTGGAGCATATAGAAAGTGGGAACGAGCATCAGGGCGTTGACGAACAAGCTGAAGACACCGACCGATATGAAACTGCCTTTACAAGCTTTTAACGCAGCTTGCAAGCTGTTTTCATGAATATTGCGCATAATTTCCGAACTGCCACTGGGTATGGAAAAGCGCGCGAGTGTATCACCCTGCTTACGGCCAATAAATGAAAAATGGATTATGCAGGTCAGCCAAAGCGCTTCAACGTGTAGGAAATTTCTGTTTATGAACGCTATAGCCCTTTAGAGCGAAGTAACAAGTTTCACGCTATTACCGCTCGTCGCCGTATACGCTAAAAACCTCGGCAAGATGACGAGACATCAGCTTATCAGTCATGGACAATCATCAACCTTTCTCCTCTCAGTAGTTCAAGTGGCATTATGCGCATTCTTCATTTTTTCAAAACCTACTACCCCGACACCACGGGAGGCATCGAGCAGGTCATTTTCCAGCTCTGCCAAGGCAGTAGAGCAATGGGAATCGAAGGCCAGGTGCTGACGCTGAGCCCGAATCCCGAGCCCGCCCGCCTGCAGATCGCCGATCACCAGGTCACGCGGGCAAAGGAGAATTTCAGCGTGGCCTCAACAGGCTTTTCAGCCAGGGTATTCAGTCAGTTCAAGGAGATGGCAGCAGAGGCCGACCTGGTTCATTTTCACTTCCCGTGGCCGGTGATGGATCTGGTGCATTTCGCAACCCGTCATGGTCGGCCTACGGTGTTGAGTTACCACTCGGATATCGTCAAACAGCGCACGCTGCTGAAATTTTACAGTCCCTTGATGAATCAGCTCCTGAAGAGCATGGATCGCATCCTTGTCGCCTCACCTAATTACCTCAACTCCAGCGAAACCCTGAAGCCCTTTGCACACAAGACAACCATTGTCCCCTATGGGCTTGATCCATCGGCTTATCCAACGGTTTCAGCACAAAAACAGGAACAGTGGCGTGCACGCATACCGGGGAAATTTTTCCTTTTTGTAGGCGTGCTGCGTTATTACAAGGGGCTCGAAAGCCTGCTGAATGCGCTTGAAGGCGTAGATTATCCATTGGTCATTTTAGGCGGTGGCCCACAGGAACAGGAGCTCAAGGCTCAGGCCGAAAAGCTGAATTTGCGCAATGTGATGTTCCTTGGCCGCCTGGACGATGAAGACAAAGCCTGTCTGCTACAAATGTGTCATGCCCTGGTTTTCCCTTCACACCTGCGTTCAGAGGCGTTCGGTATCTCGTTGCTGGAGGCCAGCATGTACAGCAAACCGATGATTTCTTGCGAGATCGGAACTGGCACGACCTACGTCAATATTAATGAAGAGACAGGGTTGAGTGTGCCGCCGAGCTCACCTCTGGCGTTGCGTGAGGCCTTGCATCGACTGTGGCAGAATGAAGAAACCGCACAGCGCTTTGGCCGGAATGCAAAGTTGCGCTTTGAAAAGCTGTTCACTGCACAACATATGTGTAGCCGCACAGCTGACGTGTATCGTCAGCTATTGGCAGACCATGTTTCTCATGCTTTTATCAAGCCAAAATCGCCAGATCAATAATGAAATCCCCCTGCCATTAGTTGTGAACAGACTGGTGGGGGTTGATGAATCCATCGCAGCGAAATAGTCATGCCAAACGCTCGTGAATACTAAATATTAGTCACTACGCTAATGTCCATGAGAATGATAATGCCACCGAAATTATAATGAGCTATCCGCTCCAGGCTCTGCGATGGCGTCGCCCAAGGCTGGCGACGCAGGCGCGCAATGTGCCCATCAAACGCATCTGCCTATCCGTCACCCTCTTCTCGCCTGAACCTATCGACTACAAATTCCGGCTATGCACGCACCTGTGACCCAGGATCGTACCGATGCACATTTCAATAGAGATTCGACCCGTACTCTTCCCGCATATCGAAACCTTGCGGCTGCCAAAGACAAAACGCTGCCTGTTTTTTATCTGCAAGGCAGTGAAACCAGATGAAAATTGCAGAATGCAGCGTTTTTCCTCGCGAACCTGCTTGTCGGTAACACCGGTATCAATGATCCCCAAAAGCTATCGACTACAAATTCCGGCTATACAGACATGCTATATAGCTAGCTATCTCAATAGCTAGCTATATAGCTATTTGTAACTTAAGTTATTGTTTTAAAACGTCTTTTTCCATTATTACCATATTCTCTTCTGCCATTATTACCAACCCGTCGCCTAGCGAAAGCTTCATTTGTGCCGCTTCATGGAAGCGAAAAACAAGGCTTTTCACGGTCTTGCCCTCAGTGATTGCTTCATACGTGATCGAGATACCTGACTTGGCCATGATCTCGTTGATCGAGGGTGTGATCACCCGCTGACGCAGGTTGTTGAACCGTTTGTAGCTATCGCCCAGGTCAAGCAGGGTGCGCAGTTTCTCGACCTCGATGATCAGTACACCGGTGCTCTTGAACTGCATCATCAGCTCGAACAAACGAAAACTGTGCATGGAGTTCAGGTTGGCCACACGGCGCAGGTCGTAGGAGGTCAGTTTGCTGTTGAGCATCGACAGGTAGGGAATGACGTCGACAGTGAAGTTCAGGGTGACTCGGCCCTCGCCTTCGGCATAAGCCGCTTTGTAGACCCAGCGGATGCGCGTGCGGTTCTTGCCGTCAAACGTCTGGATGTCGCGCTCATAGAGCGAGTCTGCGGCCTCTTTGAGGTTGGTGTAGGCAAACCGTATGGGCACGCCGTAGATCTCGGCAAAGCTCGCGGCGGTCACGGTGATTTTGGACGGCATGGGCTTGCGCGGATCGACCTGGGCAATGGCCGCCAGCAGCAGGCGTTGTTCTTGAAGGGTCAGGCGATAGGACGCGCTGATCAGATCATTGGCTTTGGTAACAAGCAATGACGTTGGTTCTTTGGAGCTCATCGACTATTCCTGTCGCAGTGATGAGTCGATAGTAACAAGCTTGACCAACAAGCGGCGCGTTGATTACGTAGCCAAATGCGTAGCCGGAATTTGTAGTCGTTACACAGCCCTTGGCCATAGCCGGAATTTGTAGTCGATAGCGTTAATGCAGCCATAGCCAGAATTTGTAGTCGTTACGCTCGGCATCGCAAGTGATAGCCGGAATTTGTAGTCGTTACAAAACAATGCGTCCTACATCGAAAAACATTTTCAAGATGTAACCCTACCCTGCGTCCTACAAAATCCACAGGACCTGCGCTCCGCAAAAAACCGGTTCATGCAGACAGTCGATAACCGTACAGATTTGGCTGAAGGCCCAGTATTTACTGGGCCTTAGATGAAAAAAGAGGGTAGCGCATCCGGTTCGGGCAGCTCGAGGCAGGGGCCGCACCAGACGCCCTGAAGCCCAGCCTGTGGATAACAGCCGGAATCTGTAGTCGTCATAGCTGAAATTTGTAGTCGTGACAGCTGGAATCTGTAGTCGCATAGCCGGAATTTGTAGTCGTATAGCCGGAATTTGTAGTCGTTGCACCGCTGGAGGCCACGTAAATCAAGGGCTGTAGAGGTGCTAAAAACAAGATTTAAAAACAAGCTTAAAAACAAGAAAAAAAGATTTTAAAAACACACGCGAAACTCATTTTTTTATTTTTTTGAAAAATCAAAAGATCAGGAGCAAAAACGGCTTTCGCAAAAGCTCCTCAGAGCTCGCACAGGCGACGACAAGGATATTCGGCAAGCAGGTGCGTGAATAAACCATTTTTTCCTCCTGCAGGCCCTCAGAGGCCTCTCAAAACATGATTTGGCAACGCAGGGACGCTGGAGTTTTCTTCTGAAAACCAAAAAACGACACAGATACGCCATGGAAACCTGTACTGGATAATCCGGATCACAACGCTTTCTGGATACGTCCCGGCCCAGGTACACGCAGACGGTTTACCGAAGAATATACACTCAGCATTTTCAGATATCTCCTAGCTTCCCTCGACATTCGTCCTACACAAAAATAAGCACCTCAAAAACCCGGATCAACCAGAAACGGTATAGCTAGCTATCTATATAGATAGCTATACTGCTAGCTGTCTTGTAGCTATATATATAGCTATGTCATTGATAAGGGGAACCAAGTGACTATTTTTGCTTGTGTGAACACCAAAGGTGGCGTCGGCAAAACCACCACAGCCGTACACCTTGCCACCATGCTTTCGACTCGTGGCAAGACGCTATTGATAGACGGCGACCCCCAGGCAAGCGCAGCAAGCTGGGCGGCATGGCGTCGTGACAACCCGGAATACAGCCCAAGTCCGACGACAGTGTGTCTGCAAGGCAAAGCCATCAACTCTGAAGGTCGCCAACTGGCAAGCGCTTACGAACACGTCGTTGTAGATGCAGGTGGACGCGATTCGGTAGGCCTGCGTTCTGCGTTGCTGCTGGCTGAGGTCGTCATCGTTCCAGTGGGTGCCAGTTCTTTTGATGCCGCTGCAATGACAGATCTGTTGACCGTTGTAGACCTGGCGCGTGATTACAACCCGGATCTGGACGTACGGATGTTGCTGTCCAGGGTGGATTCACGAACCAAGGACACCGGTGAAATGCTGACATTTCTGGAAGAGCAGTCATTTAGCGTGTTCAAGACCAAGATTTGTGAGCGTGTGGCGTTCAGACGCTGCATCAGTGAAGGCGCCATCGTGCATGAGCTCAAACGCGATCACGCAGCCATTCAGGAAATGAATGCGTTTATTGCCGAGGTATTGGGATGATCAAGTCCAAGCCGGATATCAAAAGCTTCAACAAGGATCCAAATGATTTCCTTGAAGGCGGCGAAGCTGACAAAGCGCTGTCCAAATCGCGCCAGGTGAAAGAACAACCGGAAGTCGAAGCATCCGCAGCGCAACCGATGGATGCGTTCAAGCCGGAGCCTACGGTACAAAAACTGTTTCGACTGCGCTGGGACATCGCCAATGCCCTGAAGCTTGGCGCTGCACAAGAGTCAGCCAGAACAGGCAAACGCGTGACCGAAACAGACATTGTCCAACAGCTCTTGAAGAAGCATTACAGCCTCAAATAGCTATATAGCTAGCTGATATCTAGATAGCTAGCTATCATCGAAGTATCAGGCTGCAAGGCAGGCAGACGTATCGCGAAAGCCGAGCCATCTAGCTAGCTATAATATAGCTAGCTAGATGATCATTTAATACCACCCCTAATCAGGCATAGACTGATTACATGCTTTTCTTTTCCTTCTTTGCAAACCCATGAGGAGGAGAACCTCGTGTTGTGCACTTAAACTGCTACTCTAGGGGTGGTATTAGTTTTAGGACAAAATCATGCTCATGGATATCACGGCGATACACGCTCGCCTGGTCAGCAAAATCAAAGCATTCAACCAGATATGGCCGCAATGGGTGGTATCTGGGCAGGTCTGGCAACTGCCGTTGTTGACGCAGCAAAAGGCGCTGGACCTGATTGAAGTGAACCCATTGGAAGGGGCCGCTGCAGTCGAGGCTGCAGTGCAGGCCATGACGTTGTTTGAACGTTTGCCAGGGCAGGCGCCCGGGACTGTCATGCGTTTGCCAGGGTACTTTGCACTCAGCCAAAGCGCGCTGTCATGGGTCAAGGAGATCAACCAGCTCAAGGATGAACTGATGATGGCGATCGAGCAGACGCGTATTGAGCTGAATCTGGCAACAACCGCCCGATCAAAAATAATGCGCCAGGCGCTGGGCCCGCAATTCAGCATGAAACAGCTGGCGCGTCATACCCAGGCGTTCGACATCTGCCCACGGTTGATCGTTTTCACATGGGCAGGGCACACCACCGGTGGCGAACGGGTTCCGGTAGGCAAGGTCAGGGAGTTGCTGAACAAGGCGGCCGAGCAACAGTCAGCCAAGGACAGCGTGACAGCTGACCAGACATTGGCCGGTGCTGAGCTGCGTCGCATTGTGAACCTGTCCGATCAGGCCAGCCTGATAAAGTACAAGAAGGTCGCTCCGCATCCGCGGGCAATGGTGTACTTTTCGGCAAGCTCACGCTACGACGCCATGATTCACAGCAATCTGCCGATGTTCGTACTGGCTGGCGAAGAACCCACCAGCGTGCACGAGCTGCGTCATTTCGATCGGCATACGCGTCAGGCGGAACGGCCTGATAAAAAGTCGCGCATTGAAGTGATACCGCGGATGAACCTGTACCTGAATCCGGATGACCTGGTGGGTCAGCGCAAGACGGTGGCCATGGCCAGCAAACCCAGCGAGGTGGCGTCGACGTATTCCGACAGGGCTCAGCCCAAGGCGGCTGACGCGGATGCGGGAAGCGTGGATCGTACGCAACTGGACCTCAATCTTCCGGACGATGCCTGATACCTGGCGCTTGCGGATGAATGAATGCAGCCCATTCATTCATCAATTGCCGGCGTTTGGTGAGCAGATCGCCCCGGTTGTACGCTGCTTCGACCTTGTCCCCCAAGGTGTGAGCCAATGCCATTTCACAGACTTCTCGGGGGAACAGCGTGCTTTCAGCCGCCCACGTACGGAACGTCGACCGGAAACCGTGGGGCACGAATTCACTGGCCTGCAGTTCATGCATGACTCTGCGCAGCGCGTTGCCTGGCAGGCTTGCAGCGTGCCGGGCATTGGGAAAGACGTACACGCCATGTTTACCTTGCTGCTGTTGCAGAACCTGCAGCGCTTGTGGACTCAGCGGCACGCGGTGGGTTTTGCCAGCCTTCATCCGCGCCGCATCGATGGTCCACAAACCGGTCTTCAGATCGAATTCAGACCAGCGCGCGTCACAGACTTCCGCGCTGCGGCAGGCGGTGTAAATCAACAGTTCACAGGCCCTCGCCGACGTGCTCGCCAGGCTGTCCAGGCGATACATGAACGCGCCGAGCTGATCTGCGGGCATCGCCGAAAACGGCAGCTTGCTGTGGGTCTGACGCGGCAGCAGTTTGTCCAGGTGACCGCGCCAGCGTGCCGGGTTTTCACCTTCGCGCAATTTGCGGGCCTTGGCCGCATCGAGCACCAGTTCGATACGGTTACGCAGGCGAAACGCGGTTTCCGGGATCTCGCCCCAGATGGGTGTAAGCACCTCGAGCACATGGTCGGTTTCAATGCTGCTGACCGGCAGATCACCGATCAACGGGTACACGTGATCACGCAGCGAATGCGACCATTGCTGCGCATGCCTGAGGTTTTTCCAGCTTTGCCGGTGGGTGGCGATGTAACGTTCGGCTTCACTGCGAAACGTCAGCACTGCCGGCGCCTGGTCAGGCACAGCCTCATCAGGCAGTGTGCGCTTGCTTAAAGGGTCGATGCCCTGGGATATGTCCAAACGGTACGTATCGACGGCAAGCCGCGCAGCCTTGAGCGAGACCGCCGGAAACGATCCCAGCCCCAGGTCGTGACGTCGATTATTGAGCTGATAGCGCAATGTCCAGCGTTTGCTACCAGACGCACCGACTCGCAGGATCAAGCCGCGCTCATCGTGATAGCTGCCTGGCTTTTCGACGGTTCTGACGAAGGATTGTGTCAGTTTGCTCATTTTTCAATAATCTTGGTGTTGGCCCGCATGACGGAGAATTTTACACCGAAATGTACGCGGAGTATCCCTCCGCGTACATAAGCCTTTTTAGGCACGTTTTACGGGTTAAAAAGCCATATTCCATTTGTCAGCCCCACACATAGACCCACACGGGGTTGCGTGGCTTTGTCCATTGCATGGAGGAGGGCGGTGTCAACGCTTTCAGAGAGAGGGCAGCCATCAGTCGGTGAACCGGGCCGTGATGCGAGTCTTTGTGTCCGCTGTCAGGGGTTGTACGCCCAAACCCCAGATTTTTTTGTCGGATGCTGAAGAACGGAGCCACCCGCTAATCGCTTGATGGGGGAGAAAGCCTCAACCGCGTAAC
>NZ_JAGTPK010000018.1 GCF_021147775.1 Pseudomonas californiensis | reverse complement strand
AACTCAGCAGTGAAATGATGCATCGCCGATGGTAGTGTGGGGTTTCCCCATGTGAGAGTAGGTCATCGTCAAGATTAAATTCCGAAACCCCTCATCGCTGACGCGATGAGGGGTTTTGTTTTTGCGCGTAGGAAAATTAGCCTTTTTAAGGCCCAAAAAAACCACCTTCGTTAAGGTGGTTTTTTACAGTCTGGAATTAATCCCCGCGGTATTCACAGCCACTGGTGCACGTCTCGTGAATACGGATGGCCGATAGTTCAGGAAGCAGAGGCTTCAGCTCTTCCCAAATCCACTTTGCCAGATTTTCGCTGGTCGGGTTCTCCAGGCCAGGGATGTCATTCAGATAGTTGTGGTCCAGACGCTCATACAAAGGCTTGAAGATCGATTTGATTTCAGAGAAATCTCGAATCCAGCCTGTGTGAGGGTCAACCTTGCCAGCCAGATAGATGGCGACGCGAAATGAGTGACCATGCAGTCGCCCGCATTTATGACCTTCCGGCACATGAGGAAGGCGGTGTGCGGACTCAAACGTAAACTCTTTGAAGATTTCCAATGGTATCAGCTCTAGGAAAGTGACGGCCACCAAGGCGGCAGATGCAGGCTACGAGTTTAACAGCAATGAATTGAAACTCCATGGCCGGGTATCAGAGACAACTGCAAGCTTGAATCCCTTTTTGCTGGCATGTGGCCACACAGATTCAGTTTGAGTTAAGTTCTGAGCGCTATAGTAAGGGCTGCTGAAACAATGGCCCGTGGAGCCTGCCCCAATAATGAAAAAGCCAATAACCATAATTGCAGCGCTAACACTGTCCCTGTCTGCCTGTATTATTCATGCTTCTGACGTGGCTCCCGCAAAACTGCTGAGGCTGAGCGCTGCAGGTACTGTTCAGCCGTTCGAGACCCTTGATGCCCATGCGTTGGCCCAGCATCCTGGCGCGACGATCACTGATACGGAGCTTGAAAACGAATACGGCAAGTACGTATACAAGGTTGAGTTACGTGATACGAAAAACGTCGAATGGGACCTGGAGATAGATGCTGTCACAGGTAGGATTTTCCGTAACTATCAGGACAATTAATGAGCGTTGAAAAGCACCTTTGCGCGATCCTGTGTCTCGGCCTGCTGTGCTCATTTGCCTATGCGAGAGACTTGAATCAGGATGAGGCTCTCAGCTTGCGGCAGCAGGGTATTATCCTGCCCTTGGAACAATTCATCGAGCGGGCACTCGGGCTGCACCCGGGGTCCAGGCTGCTGGAGGCAGAGCTCGAAGAAAAACATGATGTATACGTCTATGAGTTTGAATTGCTGACCCCGCAGGGCGTTGTCCGGGAGCTCAAGTTCGACGCGCGTGACAGCCGATTGTTAAAAGACGAGGAAGATTGATGCGGTTGTTACTGGTTGAGGACCACGTGCCTTTGGCGGACGAACTTCTCGCAGCCCTGGGTCGTCAAGGTTACGCCGTCGACTGGCTTGCTGATGGTCGCGACGCGGTTTATCAGGGCGAGAGTGAACCGTATGATCTGATCGTGCTGGATCTGGGTTTGCCCGGTATGTCAGGCCTTGAAGTGCTTAGTCAGTGGCGCAGTAAAGGGTTGGCGACCCCGGTATTGATACTCACCGCTCGCGGCTCATGGTCCGAACGCATCGAGGGCCTCAAAGCGGGTGCCGATGATTATCTGACCAAGCCGTTTCACCCCGAAGAGCTGCAATTACGTATCCAGGCATTATTGCGTCGCTCCCATGGTCTGGCCAATCAGCCGACGCTGGAGTGTGCAGGCCTTAGTCTGGATGAGGGCCGCCAGTGCGTCATGCGCGATGGCGTCGAGATTCAACTGACGTCCGCCGAGTTCCGGCTGTTGCGTTACTTCATGCTCCACCCTGAGCAGATTCTGTCCAAGAGCCATCTTGCCGAGCACCTTTATGATGGTGAAAACGAGCGCGACTCAAACGTTATCGAGGTCCATGTCAATCATTTGAGGCGCAAGCTGGGTCGGTCGGTGATCGAAACACGTCGTGGGCAAGGTTATCTTTACGGCGGGGCAGGGGGTTGAGATCAATACAGCGACGTCTGAGCCTGGGCCTGATTGCCGTAATGATAGTCGTTGGCCTGGTGATGGCGCAGACGAGCTTGTGGCTTTTCGAGTTGGGCCTGCAGCGTTATCTTGAGTCTGGTCTGCGCAACGAAAGCGAAAACCTCCTGGTTGCTCTGGTTCGGGGGCCAGCCGGGCTACAGCTGGACGAGCATCGCTTGTCGGGTGTCTACCAGCGCCCGCTGTCAGGCCATTACTTTCGCATTGATTTCCCTCAAGGGCATTGGCGGTCTCGTTCGCTCTGGGACTTTGAGTTGCCCGAGTCCAGTACGCCAGGGCTGCATGCCAATCTTGAGCTGGGTCAGACGGGTCAGTCGCTGCTGCTGCTGAAAGCGGAGTACCGCAAGTTCGGTAAACAGATATCTATCATCGTTGCTCAGGATTACACACCTGTCAGGGCGAGCTTTCGACGGATGCAGCAGATAGGTCTGGGCCTCGGGTTGGCCGCGCTCATTCTGGTTCTGTCTCTACAGCGCGTCACGGTCCGACGCGCGCTGCGACCACTGGAAACGGTCCGTGAGCAGATTTCACAATTGCAACAAGGTCAGCGCTCACAACTTGACGATCAGGTGCCGCTTGAGCTGGAACCTCTTGTCGCGCAGATCAACCACTTGCTTGCGCACACCGAAGACAGCCTGAAGCGTTCGCGTAACGCCCTTGGCAATCTGGGACATGCTCTGAAAACACCTTTGGCAGTCCTGCTCAGTGTGGCATTGAGTGAACAGCTGGACAGCAACCCGGCCTTGCGCAAAACCCTGCAAGATCAGCTGGAAAACATTCGTCTGCGTCTGGAGCGTGAGCTCAATAGGGCGCGGCTTTCCGGAGATGCGCTGCCGGGCGCGCGTTTTGATTGCGACGCCGAGCTGCCTGGCCTGTTTTCCACGCTCGGGATGATCCATGGCGCTCATCTCGATCTGGTCAATGAGGTACAAGCGGGTATGTACCTGCCTTGGGATCGGGAGGATATTCTTGAACTGCTGGGCAATCTTCTGGATAACGCCTGCAAGTGGGCTGACAGCGAAGTGCATCTGCGCATTAAGCATGAGAACGGCGGTTTCTCTCTGTTTGTCGATGATGATGGCCCGGGCATTCCGGAGGGTCGTCGTGCTGAGGTGTTCAGCCGTGGTGCTCGGCTCGATGAGCAGATTACAGGCCACGGTCTGGGCCTGGGAATCGTGCGTGACATCGTCGAAGCGTGGGGCGGTCAGTTGCAACTGCTCGACAGCCCGTTGAATGGATTGCGCGTACGGATTGATCTACCCGAGCGTACAGCGCCCTGAAACGCCGTTCTTTCGATCCTTTCCTGTGATCGCGCTGGCCAACGCTTAATTATCAGAGCGTGCTGCCGATAGCCAATTGAGCACCCATGACTCTATAAAAATAACCGTAAGGCCAATCCTATGCGTCTTAGTCTGAAAGCCAAGGTTCTCTCTCTGGCGGTCTTGCCAGTATTGATGTTTGCGCTGGTCATCAGCGCAACTACCGTGTTCATGCTCCACCAGCAGGCTGACCGGGAGGTTGATGACACACGAGCGCGCCTGCTCTCGGAAGCCAAGGCCACCCTTCAGAACTATGTTGCGGTCGCGCTGACCGCGATCAAACCGCTCTATGATGCTGCTGCGCCAGGCGACGAGGTCGCCCGCGCCAACGCGATCAAGCTGCTCTCGGCAGTCACATATGGCAAGGACGGCTACCTGTTTGGTTACGACTCTCAGGTCGTGCGTATCTTCAGAAGTACCAGTCCTGACGGGCTTGGCAAAAGCTTTAATGAGGTTAAAGATCCCAACGGCGTTTACCTCAATCGTGAGCTGGTCGCTGTCGGCAAGGCTGGCACTCACTACGTCATGTACTCATCGGCGCTGCCCGGTAAAACCGAGCCGGTTCCCAAAATCGGCTACACCGATTATCTGCCCAAGTGGGACCTTGTCGTTGGTTCGGCTGTGAATCTGGACGGCATTGACGCGCAGGTTGCGGTGGTCAGACAGAACGTCGAGGCACGTCTACAGGAGATGCTTTACAGCATTATCGGAATTACCGTGCTTGTGCTGCTGATCATCAGTGTCATCGGCCTGTTGTTGACGGGTACGCTGTTGCGTCCTCTGCGTTTGATGAAAAATAACCTTGATGATATTGCTGCCGGGGAGGGCGATCTTACCCGGCGTCTGGCAATCACCAGTGACGATGAATTGGGTGAGCTGGCAGGCTCTTTCAACCGTTTCGTCGACAAGATTCATGGGCTGGTGCGCCAGGTCACCGAAATGACCGGGCAGTTGAATGGACTCGTCGGCGAGGTGTCGGCGCAAGCTCAGCGTTCTGAGCAAGCCATGGACCGTCAGCGCCACGAGACCGATCAGGTGGCAACCGCCATCAACGAAATGTCTGCCGCTGCTCAGGAAGTCGCCAAGAGCGCTCAGGGTGCTTCTGTTGCCGCCCAGCAAACCGATGAACAGGGTCGTGCGGCCAAACGCGTGGTTGACGGCAGCATCAGGCAGATTCATGCACTCGTGGACGACATCCGTAAAAGCGGTACGTCACTCGACAGTCTGCAGCAGGACGTTTCCTCCATTGTCAGCGTTCTCGGTGTCATTCGCTCCATTGCCGAACAAACCAATCTGCTGGCCCTCAACGCGGCGATCGAGGCCGCCAGAGCAGGCGAGGCGGGGCGTGGGTTTGCGGTTGTGGCGGATGAGGTGCGTGCTCTGGCCAGCCGTACACAAACCAGTACCCAGGAAATCCAGGGCATGATCGATCGCCTGCAGCATGGCACTCAAGAGGCTGTATCGGCGATGCGGCGATCAAGTGAGGCTGGCGACGGAACCTCTGCTCAAGCCAACGATGCGGGCGTTTCACTGGTAACCATTGGTGAGCTGATCGCGACCATTAACTCCATGAACGCCCAGATCGCCAGCGCTGCTGAAGAACAGACTGCAGTTGCAGAGGAGATCAATCGCAGCGTGCACCAGATCGCTACTGCGGTCGAAAGCGTGGCCGACGAGACGCGTCAGAGCGCACAGACGTCCCGCAGCCTCGCCGAACTGGGTTCGCGTCTGGGCGGGCTCATCGGTCACTTTCGGGTCTAGATCGCCCATATGACCGTAAGGCGCCTCGTTGCTGTGTTGCCGTGCAGCTTTCGGGGAGCCCGATAACCTTAGACAGAGGGCACTCGTACGGTTGCCCGCTGACTAAGCAGTAAGCCGGGCGCAATGCCCGGTTTACTGACATGGACTGGACATGAACGAAACCGCTCAGCAATACAAAACTCTGCTACTGCTATTGGTGCTCGTCACCGTTGCATTCATCTGGATCATGCTGCCGTTCTATGGTGCTGTGTTCTGGGCCGTGATCCTCGGCATCATTTTCGCGCCTATGCAGCGCAAGCTTCTGCTCCGCTTCGGGCGTTCACGCAACCTGACGTCCTTGTGTACGTTGATCATCTGCCTGGTGATCGCAATTCTTCCTGTGATTGTCATCAGTGCGCTGCTGGTTCAGGAGGGCACTACGCTGTACAAGAACGTCGAAACCGGACAGCTCGATATCGCAGGCTATCTGGCGGAGTTCAAGGATCTGTTGCCACACTCGGCTCAGGCCATGCTTGATCGAATGGGCATGGGAGATCTTGACGGGCTTCGGGACAAGATCGCCAAAGGTGCCATGCAAGGCAGCCAATATCTGGCCACTCAGGCGTTCAGCTTCGGTCAGGGTACCTTCGATTTTGTGATCAGCTTTTTCATCATGCTTTACCTGCTCTATTTCTTTCTGCGGGACGGACATGAGCTGGTTCGCAAGATACGCAATGCTGTGCCGCTGGCTGAACAGCAAAAGCGTCGCCTGCAGCTCAAGTTCACCCGTGTGGTGCGAGCAACCGTCAAAGGCAACGTCGTCGTGGCCGTCACGCAAGGCGCGCTGGGGGGCTTCATATTCTGGGCGTTGGATATCCCGAGTGCGCTGCTCTGGGCAGTGGTCATGGCGTTCCTCTCGCTGCTGCCTGCGGTTGGCGCCGGAATCGTCTGGGCGCCGGTAGCGACCTACTTCCTGCTCAGCGGCATGATCTGGCAGGGCGTGGTTCTGGCCTTGTTCGGTGTCTTTGTCATCGGGCTGGTGGACAATGTGCTGCGCCCGATTCTGGTCGGCAAAGACACCAAGATGCCGGACTACCTGATTCTGATCTCTACCTTGGGCGGTATGGCTGTGTTCGGCCTGAATGGTTTTGTCATCGGGCCGCTGATCGCTGCGTTGTTCATTTCCACATGGGGCCTGTTCTCCAGTGCCAAGAAGCCGGTCAGGTTGCCCGGCTAGGCATATCGGAGGCAAAAAAAACCCTGCTCATGAGCAGGGTTTTTCGTTTCATGGCATTCAGCTCGCCATGTGCAGGCCTGCATTCACAACCAGATCGAGCAGCGGTTGCGGGTAGACACCCAGCACGAAGGTCAGGATCGCAACGGCCAGCAGCATGACGCCACCAGTACGTTGCGCCCAGTTTATGGCTGCATCGTGACGCGGCAGTTTGGCGTCGACCAAGTACATGGTGACCATCACTCGCAGGTAGTAGAACAGGCCGATGGCGCTGCCCAGTACCAAAGCTCCGACCAGCCACCACAGCTGCGACTCGACGCCGGTGGCGATCATGTAGAACTTGCCGATGAAGCCCGCAGTGAGTGGAATGCCCGCCAGCGACAGCATCATCAGGGTCATGACCGCAGTCAGGTACGGGCGGCGCCAGAACAGGCCACGGTATTCGAACATTGCATCGGCATCGCGACCGCTGTACGGCGACGACATCATGGTAATCACACCAAAGCTACCCAGCGAAGTCAGGACGTAAGTGGCCAGGTAAACGCCAATGGCCTCGACCGCCATGCCTTTGCTGGCAACCAGTGCAATCATCAGATAACCGAAGTGTGCGATGGAGGAGTAACCCAGCAGGCGCTTGAGGTTGGTCTGAGTCAGTGCCAACAGGTTACCGACCAGTATCGACGCCACAGCGATCACCGCCAGAACGTCATGCAGCACACCGCTGCTGGCAGCCGGAGAGATCTGGAACAGACGCACCAGCACGGCGAACACTGCAACCTTGCTGGCCGTGGCCAGGAACGCCGCTACCGGGGCCGGAGCGCCTTCGTAGACGTCCGGAGTCCACAGGTGGAAAGGCACCAGCGACAGCTTGAATGCCAGACCGACCAGCATCATCGCCAGACCCAGGCTGGCAATCGGGCTCGGCATGCCGGTAGCAGCAATAGCTTTGCCGATACCGTCGAAGCTGAGAGAACCTGCTTCTGCATAGAGCAGCGCCATACCGAACAGCAGGAACGCCGAGCCGGCTGCCGACAGCACCATGTACTTGATGCCACCTTCCAGCGAGCGCTTGTTGAAGAACGCATAGGCAACCAGTCCGTAGACCGGCACCGAAAGCAGCTCCAGACCAATGAACAAACCTGCCAGATGCTGAGCGCTGACCAGAACCAGACCACCCGCAGCAGCCAGGATGATCAGCAGGTAGAGCTCTTCGCGGTTGCCAGGATAGCCAACCTTGTCGTCACCCAGATAAGCGTGCGCCATGGTCACACAGGCCAATGTCGAGGCCAGGATGATCGCCATGTACAGACAGGCGAAGTTATCAATGTGCAGCAGCGGGGTGACTACCAGTGGTGCAACTTTCAATGCGGGGTAGATCGACAGCAACGCCAGGTTGAGACCTGCTACCGACAGCAGGAACGTTTGCGAGTGATTGCCGCGCCACGCGATCGCCAGCATTACCACAACAACGGTAAGGCTGGTGATCAGCAATGGGGCAAGCGCAATAAAGTGTTGAATCGTCAGGTCCATAGCGCTCTTACCGGGCCGAAGCGAGTTGAGTGAAGGCCGTGCTTAGCCATTGCTGCACACCGTGCATCGTGGCGGCCGACGTATCGAGGAACGGCTGCGGGAAAACCCCGAGCAGTATCAGCAACACCGCGAGGCCCAGCACCATGATCAGTTCGCGTCCATCCATGCCTTTAAGGATTTCATCGGACTTCGATGGGCCGAAATAGGCGCGGTGGATCATGATCAGCGAGTAGACAGAGCCGAACACCAGACCTGATGTGGCAATAGCCGTAACCCATGGTGAGCTGACAAAGCTGCCCAGCAGGATCAGGAACTCGCCCACGAAGTTGCCGGTGCCTGGCAGCCCCAGAGAGGCAGCGGCGAAGAACAGGCTGATGGCAGGCAGATAGGCAATGCGTGACCACAAACCGCCCATCTCGCGCATGTCACGAGTGTGCAGGCGCTCGTACAGTTGGCCGCTGAGGATAAACAGGGCAGCGGCGGACAGACCGTGAGCCAGCATCTGAACCACAACACCTTGCAGGGCTTGCTGGCTGCCGGAATAGATACCGATCAGCACGAAGCCCATGTGCGACACGCTGGAGAACGCGATGAGGCGTTTGATATCGGTCTGCGCGAACGCCAGGAATGCACCGTAGAAAATACCGATCAGGCCCAGGGTCATGGCAATCGGTGCAAACTCGGCCGAGGCATTGGGGAACAGTGGCAGGGCAAAGCGCAGCAGGCCGTAAGCAGCGGTTTTCAGCAGGATACCGGCCAGATCGACAGAACCCGCCGTCGGCGCCTGAGCGTGAGCATCGGGAAGCCATGAGTGCAGCGGCACGACCGGCAGCTTCACCGCGAAGGCGATGAAGAAGCCCAGCATCAGGATGTATTCGGTGCCCGGTGCCAGCTTGGTTTTCAACAGATCGGCATAAGCAAAGGTGATCACGCCAGTCTGGTTGAAGTTGACTAGTACCAGACCCAGAATCGCCACCAGCATGATCAGACCGCTGGCCTGAGTGAAGATGAAAAACTTGGTTGCGGCATAGATACGGGTTTTCTTGCCGTCCGCCGAGCTATGACCCCAGAGCGCGATGAGGAAGTACATCGGCACCAGCATCATTTCCCAGAAGAAGAAGAACATGAACAGGTCGATGGCCAGGAAAACGCCAACGACACCGCCCAGGATCCACATCAGGTTAAGGTGAAAGAAGCCCACCTTGCGCTGAATTTCCTTCCAGGAGCACAGTACCGACAACACGCCGAGAAGGCCGGTCAGCAGGATCATCAACAGCGACAGACCGTCCAGTGCGAGGTGCACGTCGATGCCGAAGCGGGTGATCCACGGGTGGTGGAATTCCAGGGTCCAGGTCGGATCGGCGCCAGGGACAGGGGCGTAACCGAAGTTGCCGGTCGCCCACAGCCACAGGCCGAGGCCCAGTTCGAGGGTCATGGTCAGCAGCGCAATCCAGCGCGGCAGTGTGGCGCCGAAGCGCTCACACAGCCAGCACAGCAGGCCGCCGATAAAAGGGATCAGGATTAGCCAAGGCAGAATCATGACGGGCTCAATTCCTTTCGCAAATTCGCAAGGTTCATGTCAGATCGCAACCAGAACGACGGCACCGAGTACCAGAACGGCACCTGCGGCAATCGAGGCTGCATACCAACGCAACTGACCGGTTTCGGTACGGCTCATGGTGTCATGACCGCCTTTGACCAGACGTGGGATCAAGCCGATGGTGCGGTCGAACGGATCGCTACGCAGCAGGTGACTGATCGCCAGATAAGGTTTGACGAACAGCTTGTCGTAGATCCAGTCGAAGCCCCAGGCAGCGAACCACCAGGCCGACAGAAAACGGCCTGGGCCGCTGTTGGCGATAGCCGTCACCAGGCGACGCTTGCCAAGGAACAGCAGAGCCGCGAGCAAGATACCGGCCAGGGCGATGGCACCAGAGGCGATTTCCAGGCTGTGCTTGGCCTCTCCACCGGCATGGCCGACGCTTTGCGGCAATACACCGGCCAGCGGCGGGGTGATCATTGCGCCGATGAAGGTGGACAGAACGATCAGCACCGACAGCGGCAACCAGTGCGCGATGCCGTGACCCGCGTGTGCCTCAGTCTTGGCTTCACCGTGGAACGCGATGAAAATCAGGCGGAAGGTATACAGCGATGTCATGAATGCGCCAACCAGGCCCGCGTAGAGCAAGCCATTGTTACCACTGGCGAACGCTTCCCAGAGGATCTCGTCCTTGGAGTAGAAGCCGGCTGTCAGCAGCGGCAGGGCCGACAATGCGGCGCCACCAACGATGAAGCTGGCGTAGGCCAGTGGCAGCTTCTTCCACAGGCCGCCCATCTTGAAGATGTTCTGCTCGTGATGGCAGGCGACGATCACGGCGCCCGATGCAAGGAAAAGCAGCGCCTTGAAGAACGCATGTGTCATCAGGTGGAAGATCGCGCCTTCCCAGGCACCAACGCCCAGCGCCAGGAACATGTAGCCGATCTGGCTCATGGTCGAATAGGCGAGGATACGTTTGATGTCGGTCTGAACCAGTGCTGCGAAACCTGCCAGTACCAGCGTGACACCACCGACTATGCCGACCAGATGCAGAATATCCGGAGCCAGTGCGAACAGCCCATGGGTACGGGCGATCAGGTAAACGCCTGCGGTTACCATGGTAGCGGCGTGGATCAGAGCCGAAACCGGGGTAGGACCGGCCATGGCATCTGCCAGCCAGGTTTGCAGCGGCAGTTGTGCGGATTTACCGACAGCGCCACCCAGTAGCATCAGGGTTGCCAGCACGATCCAGAAGTCACCGACCTTGAAGTGCTCAGGCGCGCGGACCAGCAGTTCCTGAACATTCAATGTGCCCAGTTGCTGGAACAGGATGAACAGGCCGATGGCCATGAACACATCGCCAATGCGCGTCACGATGAAGGCTTTCAGTGCAGCGTTACCGTTGTTGCGATTGCTGTAATAGAAACCGATCAACAGGTAACTGCACAGGCCCACGCCTTCCCAACCGAAGTAGATGAACAGCAGGTTGTCGCCCAGAATCAGGAACAGCATGCTGGCAATGAACAGGTTGGTGTAGGAGAAGAAGCGCGAGTAGCCCTCTTCACCACGCATGTACCAGGACGCAAACAGGTGGATCAGGAAACCAACGCCTACCACCACGCCCAGCATCGTCACGGACAGGCCGTCCAGATACAGCGCGAAGTTTGGCTGGAAGCCATCCACATCCATCCAGCGCCATAGCACCTGGGTGTAGTGACCGCCTTCCGGCGGGGCGACATTGAATTGCCAGATGATCCAGGCCGTCACGATGGCCGACAGCCCGATAGAGCCCACGCCAATCAGTGCCGCGAGGTTTTCCGAGATGCGTCCTCGAGAGAACGACAGCAGCAGAAAGCCGATGAGGGGGAATACGAAAGTCAGAAAGAGAAGATTCATCCGCGCATCTCGCTGGCAGCATCAATATCGAGAGTGTGGAAGCGGCGATACAGTTGCATCAGAATCGCCAGGCCAATGCTGGCCTCGGCCGCTGCAAGGCTGATCACCAGAATGAACATGACCTGTCCATCCGGCTGCGCCCAACGGCTTCCGGCTACGACGAACGCCAGAGCAGATGCGTTCATCATGATCTCCAGGCTCATCAACACGAAGAGAATGTTGCGACGTACCATCAGGCCGACCAGACCCAGGCAGAACAGGACCCCGGCAACCGCCAGACCGTGTTCGAGAGGGATAGCATTCATTGGCTTGGCTCCTTGGCCTCGTTGCGGCCCAGGTGGAATGCCGTCACAGCCGCTGCAAGCAGCAGCATCGAGGCAAGTTCCACCACCAGCAGATAAGGCCCGAACAGGCTGATGCCGACTGCCTTCGCGTCGACCGTGGTATGACCAACGCCAGCGCCAGTCGGGTTTGCGAACAGTACGTACAGCAACTCAGCCAGCAGCAGGACGCCAAGAATGACCGGGCCAAGCCAGATGCCGGGCCGCAGCCAGGTACGTTCCTGTTCAACCGAGGCGGGGCCCAGGTTCAGCATCATGACCACAAACACGAACAGAACCATGATCGCGCCAGCATAGGCGATGACTTCCAGCACTCCGGCGAACGGTGCGCCCAGGCTGAAAAACGTCATGGCGACGGCGATCAAGGAAATGATCAGGTAGAGCAGGGCATGCACCGGGTTCGTGTTCGTGATCACCCGAAGGGTGGCCACGACAGCGATACCGGATGCGAAATAGAAAGCGAATTCCATCTTTACTTCCTTAAGGCAGCAAGCTCTTGACGTTGATCGGTTCGGCTTCGTTCTGCGCGGAGCCCTTGGGCTTGCCAGCGATTGCCATACCTGCAACGCGGTAGAAGTTGTAGTCCGGGTTTTTGCCGGGACCGGAGATCAGCAGATCTTCTTTTTCGTACACCAGATCCTGACGTTTGAAATCGGCCATCTCGAAATCCGGTGTGAGCTGGATTGCCGTGGTCGGACAGGCTTCCTCACACAGACCGCAGAAAATGCAGCGTGAGAAGTTGATGCGGAAAAAGTCCGGATACCAGCGTCCGTCCTCGGTTTCTGCCTTTTGCAGCGAAATACAGCCTACCGGGCACGCTACGGCGCACAGGTTGCAGGCTACGCAGCGCTCTTCGCCGTCAGGATCGCGGGTCAGAACAATGCGTCCGCGGTAGCGCGGTGGCAGGTAAACCTGTTCTTCGGGGTATTGCAGGGTGTCGCGTTTGCGAAAGCCGTGACCGAACACCATCACCAGGCTGCGCAGTTGGGTACCAGTACCCTTAACGATGTCGCCAATATATTTGAACATAGGTCAAATCCTCACTGAACCGAGCCTGCCGGCGTGTTCAACAACACAATCGCAGCAGTCACCAGCAAATTGATCAGGGTCAGCGGCAGACAGAATTTCCAGCTGAAATCCATGACCTGGTCATAGCGTGGGCGCGGGATGGAAGCGCGCAACAAAATGAACAGCATGATGAAGAACGCGGTTTTCAGAGCGAACCAGAAGAACGCCAGCGAAGGCAGGATATCGAACGGACCATGCCAGCCACCGAAGAACAGGGTCACCAGCAACGCTGAAATCAGGATGATGCCGATGTATTCACCGACAAAGAACATGCCCCACTTCATGCCTGCATATTCAATGTGGTAACCGTCAGCCAGTTCCTGCTCGGCTTCAGGCTGGTCGAATGGGTGACGGTGAGTCACCGCAACGCCCGCAATGAAGAACGTACAGAAGCCGAAGAACTGCGGAATGATGAACCACAGGTTCTGCGCCTGATATTCAACGATATCGCGCATGTTGAACGAACCGACCTGAACCACGATGCCCATCAGCGCCAGGCCCATGAACACTTCGTAGGACACCGTCTGGGCCGAAGCACGCAGGCTGCCGAGCAGGGCGAACTTGTTGTTGCTCGACCAGCCGGCAAACAGCACCGCATAGACCGAAAGACCCGCCATGGCGAAGAAGAACAGCAGGCCGATGTTCAGGTCCGCGACCCCCCAGGTCGGGGTGATCGGGATGACTGCGAAAGCGATCAACAAGGCGCTCATGGCCACAACCGGCGCCAGGGTGAAGATCACCTTGTCAGCGAACGGCGGCGTCCAGTCTTCCTTGAAGAACATTTTCAGCATGTCGGCTGCGATCTGGAACATACCGAACGGGCCTACGCGGTTCGGACCATAACGGTCCTGCCACCAGCCCAGCAGGCGGCGCTCGACAAAGCTCAGCAACGCACCGCAGACCACCACCGCCAACAGGACAACGATGGCCTTGACTACCGCGATGATCGCGTCGATCACTTCAGGGGTGAACCAGGTCATTGCGCTGCCTCCTGCAGACCGTCAACGGATTGGCCGAAGATCGCCGGTGGGATCCCTGGCAAGCCGACAGGCAGTGCCACCAGGCCTGCACCCAGTTCTTCATTGATACGCAGCGGCAGGGTCAATGCCTTGCCGGCTACGCTCAAGGAGAGCAGGGCACCGTCGTTTACGCCCAGGCGATCAGCTTCGGATTTGGCCAGTGCCACGTAAGCCTGAGGAATACGCTCCTGAACCGGCGCGGCCAGTGAGGAGGTTTCGTCACTGCCAAACAGATGGAAGAAGGGCACAACCTTCCAGGTACCACGCTCTGGAGAGAACGCACGCGGGACGTTGGAGAACCAGGACAGACCGTCGCCTTTGCTTTCGATCAGGCGTGTGCCCGGATCTCCAGCGCGCAAATGACCACCGACTTCGTCCTGGAACTTGTTCCAGGCCTGCGGCGAGTTCCAGCCCGGCGACCATGCAAACGGTACCTGTTGACGCGGTTCAGCTGAGCCCGAGTAACCTTCCATCGAGAAGGCAAACGCAGTGTCCTTGTCTTGCGGTGTGCGCGGTTCGTGCACGCTGATGTTGGCGCGCATTGCAGTACGACCACTGTAGCGCAGCGGTTCGCGGGCCAGTTTCATGCCCTTGATACGGAACGAGGCGGAAGGCGCCGCGTCTACGATGCCCGCCAGTTGCGCGGTGCTGGTCGAGCACGCTTCGGTCACATGATCCAGCTGCGTCCAGTCCACTGGCTTGTTCAACAGGGTTGCGCGCAAGGCATGTAGCCAGCGCCAGCCCTCGTGAACCAGAATGCTGGCGTCCAGATAGGTCGGATCGAATACCTGGAAGAAGCGCTGTGCGCGACCTTCCTGGCTGACCAGTGTGCCGTCACCTTCAGCAAAGCTTGCCGCTGGGAGGATCAGATGAGCACGGTCGCTGGTTGGCGTTTTCTGATGGTCAGCGACGATGACCACTTTCGCAGCCGTCAGCGCGGCATCGACAAACGATGCGTCAACACGGCGATACAGGTCGTTTTCCAGTACCACGATAGCGTCGGCTTTGCCGGAAATGACCGCTTGCAGGGCTGCGTCGACCGATTCGCCGCCTAGCATCGCAAGCCCAAGGCTGTTGGCTTCTGGCACCACAAGGCTGATGGAGCCTTGTTTGTCGCGCAGTTTCAACGCTTTGGCGATGTTGGCCGCGGCTTCGATCAGCGCGGTCGAGCCCAACGAGCTACCGGAGATAATCAGTGGGCGCTTGGCAGCGAGCAGCGCATCAGCAATGCGCTGAGCCAGCTCGAGTGCTTCGCTGTCCAGGCCTTCAACGATCGGGGCGCTGGCGTCCAGTGCGTGTGCAACGGCAAAGCCAATGCGCGCCAGATCGTCCGGTGCGGCATGCACGCATTCTTCTGCCACGTCATCCAGGCGTGTCTCGGCCAGGCTGGCGATGAACAGCGGGTTCAGCTCGTGCTGACCGATATTCTTCACTGCAGCGTCGAGCCACGGCTGGACTTTCATCGCAGCAGCCATGTCTTCAGCCTTGCCCTTGACTGCCTGGCGCAGGGACAGTGCCATGCGTGCAGCGGTCTGGGTAAGGTCTTCACCGAGCACGAAGATCGCATCGTGGTCTTCGATGTCACGCATGGTCGGAATCGGCAGCGGACTGTCGTTCAGGACCTTGAGAATCAGGCGTACACGTTCCAGTTCACCGGCTTCGATACCACTGTAGAAGTGCTCGGCACCGACCAGTTCACGCAGTGCATAGTTGCTCTCGAGGCTGGCGCGTGGCGAGCCGATACCGACAATGTTGCGACCGCGCAGCAGGTCGGCAGCCTTGTCCAACGCTTCATCAAGGTTCAACTTGCGCTGGCCGTCGGCCAACAGGGGCTGACGTGGGCGATCTGTACGGTTGACGTAGCCGTAGCCGAAACGACCCCGGTCACACAGGAAGTACTGGTTCACCGAGCCGTTGAAACGGTTCTCGATCCGACGGATCTCACCGTAACGTTCGCCCGGGCTGATGTTGCAACCGCTGGAGCAGCCGTGGCAGATGCTCGGCGAGAACTGCATGTCCCATTTGCGGTTGTAGCGCTCGGAGTGCGTCTTGTCGGTGAAAACACCGGTCGGGCAGACCTCGGTGAGGTTGCCGGAAAACTCGCTCTCCAGCGTGCCGTCTTCGACACGACCGAAATAGACGTTGTCGTGAGCGCCGAAAACGCCCAGGTCGGTACCGCCTGCATAATCTTTATAAAAGCGTACGCAGCGATAGCAGGCGATGCAGCGGTTCATCTCGTGAGCGATGAACGGCCCCAGTTCCTGATTCTGGTGGGTACGTTTGGTGAAGCGATAACGGCGCTCGTTGTGGCCGGTCATCACCGTCATGTCCTGCAGGTGACAGTGACCGCCTTCCTCACAGACCGGGCAGTCGTGCGGGTGGTTGGTCATCAGCCATTCAACAACACTGGCGCGAAAGGCCTTGGATTCGGCATCGTCGATGGAAATCCAGGTGTTGTCGGTGGCCGGGGTCATGCAGGACATGACGATACGACCGCGGGTGTCGTTTTCGTCAGTGTACTGCTTGACCGCGCACTGGCGACAGGCGCCAACGCTGCCAAGGGCGGGGTGCCAGCAGAAATAAGGGATATCGAGGCCAAGCGACAGACAAGCCTGTAACAGGTTGTCTGCGCCATCGACTTCGAGCGCTTTGCCGTCTACGTGGATAGTAGCCATGGTTCAAAGATCTTCGTTGGCCCGTTGTCAGCGGGCGTGGCTAATGGAATCTCGGTAGTACCTGCATCATTCAACCCGCAAGGGCGTCAGCAGGTACGAGGGCAGCAGCCTTGCGGCCGCCGACCGTTCTGTCTTGTTATGCACCGACCATGGTCGGACTTTTACCCGGCGTGAGCGTGTTGGAGGCGACCGGCGATATGCCTGCCTCGAACTCGGACCGGAAATACTTGATGGCGCTACCCAATGGCTCGACGGCGCCCGGTGCGTGGGCGCAGAACGTCTTGCCAGGGCCGAGGAAGTTGACCAGACCCAGCAGGGTTTCGATGTCGCCCGCCTGGCCTTGGCCGTTCTCGATGGCGCGCAGCATTTTCACGCTCCATGGCAGACCGTCGCGGCACGGGGTGCAGAAACCGCAGGATTCCTGGGCGAAGAACTCTTCCATGTTGCGCAGCAGCGACACCATGTTGACCGAGTCGTCTACGGCCATCGCCAGACCCGTACCCATTCGAGTGCCGACCTTGGCGATCCCACCTGCATACATCTGCGCATCCAGGTGTTCAGGCAACAGGAATCCTGTACCGGCGCCGCCCGGCTGCCAGCACTTGAGTTTGAAACCATCGCGCATACCGCCCGCATAGTCTTCGAACAGCTCGCGTGCAGGCACGCCGAATGGTAGCTCCCACAGGCCGGGATTCTTCACTTTGCCGGAGAAGCCCATCAGCTTGGTGCCGTGGTCCTCGCTGCCTTCACGGGCCAGCGACTTGTACCAGTCGTTGCCGTTGTTGACGATGGCCGGGACGTTGCACAGGGTTTCGACGTTGTTGACGCAGGTCGGTTTGCCCCAAACGCCGACAGCCGCAGGGAAGGGCGGCTTTGAGCGCGGGTTGGCGCGACGGCCTTCCAGCGAGTTGATCAGCGCGGTTTCTTCACCGCAGATATAGCGTCCGGCGCCGGTGTGAACGAACAGCTCGAAATCGAAACCGGTGCCCAGAATGTTCTTGCCCAGCAGACCAGCCGCCTTGGCTTCAGCCACGGCGCGGTTCAAGTGCTTGGCGGCGGTGACATATTCACCACGCAGGAAGATGTACCCGCGGTAGGCCTTCAGCGCCTTGGCGCTGATCAACATACCCTCGACCAGCAAATGGGGCAGTTGCTCCATCAGCATGCGGTCTTTCCAGGTGTTTGGCTCCATCTCATCCGCATTGCACAGCAGGTAGCGGATGTTCATGGACTCGTCTTTGGGCATCAGCCCCCACTTCACACCCGTGGGAAAGCCTGCGCCGCCACGACCCTTGAGGCCGGAATCCTTGACGGACTGAACGATTTCGTCAGGCGACTGCTGGGTCAGCGCTTTGCGTGCCGCTGCGTAGCCGTCCTTGGTCTGATACTCGTCAAGCCAGACCGGCTCGCCGTCGTCACGCAGGCGCCAGGTCAGCGGATGAGTTTCTGCCGTGCGCGCAATGCGGTTGGCAGGGCCGAAGGAAGTAATGGTCATAGGTAACCCTCCAGCATTTTGGCTACGCCAGCCGGCTGTACGTCGCCAAAAGTGTCGTCATCGACCATCACGGCCGGGGCCTTGTCACAGTTGCCGAGGCAGCAGACAGGCAGCAAGGTGAAGCGACCATCGGCGGTGGTCTGACCCAGGCCGATTCCGAGCGAGCTCTGGATCTCGTCAACCACAGACTCGTGACCTGCGATGAAGCAGACCATGCTGTTGCAGACGCGGATGATGTGGCGTCCGACCGGCTGACGAAAAATCTGGCTGTAGAATGTGGCCACACCCTCGACGTCGCTGGCAGGAATGCCCAACAGATCGCCAATGGCGTATATAGCACCGTCCGGCACCCAGCCGCGTTCCTTCTGAACGATCTTCAGGGCTTCGATGGACGCCGCGCGCGGGTCTTCGTAATGATGCAGCTCGTGCTCGATGGCCGAGCGCTCTGTTTCGCTAAGGGCGAAACGGTCTGTCTGGATAAGCGTGCTGTTCATGCTCATGCTTAGCGGTCCACGTCGGCCATAACGAAATCGATACTACCCAGGTACGCAATCAAGTCCGCGACCATGCTGCCTTTGATCACCGATGGGATCTGTTGCAGGTGCGGGTAACTTGGGGTGCGGATCCGGGTACGGTAGCTCATGGTGCCGCCGTCGCTCGTCAGGTAATAACTGTTGATGCCCTTGGTCGCTTCGATCATCTGGAAGGATTCGTTGGCCGGCATGACCGGACCCCACGAAACCTGCAGGAAGTGGGTGATCAAGGTTTCGATGTGCTGCAGCGTGCGTTCTTTCGGCGGTGGCGTCGTCAGCGGGTGATCCGCCTTGTACGGCCCGGCCGGCATATTGCGCATGCACTGCTCGATGATCTTCAGGCTCTGGCGCATTTCTTCCACGCGCACCATGCAGCGGTCGTAGGCGTCGCCGTTGACAGCCAGCGGCACTTCGAACTCGAAGTTCTCGTAACCCGAATAAGGGCGTGCCTTGCGCAGGTCGAAATCAAGCCCGGTGGAGCGCAGGTTCGGGCCAGTGACACCCCATTCCAGTGCTTCCTTGGTGTTGTAGGCAGCAACGCCCACAGTACGGCCTTTCAGGATGCTGTTCTGCAAAGCCGCCTTGGTGTACTCGTCCAGCCGCTTGGGCATCCAGTCAATGAAGTCCTTGACCAGTTTTTCCCAACCGCGTGGCAAGTCGTGAGCAACGCCGCCGATCCGGAACCAGGCCGGGTGCAGACGGAAGCCGGTGACAGCCTCGATGACGGTATAAGCCTTCTGACGGTCGGTAAAGGTGAAAAATACCGGCGTCATGGCGCCCACGTCCTGAATATAAGTACCCAGGAACAGCAGGTGGCTGGTGATACGGAAGAACTCGGACATCATGATGCGAATCACGTTGACGCGGTCCGGCACCGTGATTCCTGCCAGTTTCTCGACCGAAAGCACGTAGGGCAGGTTGTTCATCACCCCGCCCAGGTAGTCGATTCGGTCGGTGTAAGGGATGTAGCTGTGCCAGGACTGGCGCTCGCCCATCTTTTCAGCGCCACGGTGGTGGTAACCGATGTCCGGGACGCAGTCGACGATTTCTTCGCCGTCGAGTTGCAGGATGATACGGAACGCGCCGTGAGCCGAAGGGTGGTTCGGCCCGAGATTGAGGAACATGTAGTCCTCATTCTTGCCGGAACGCTTCATGCCCCAGGCTTCGGGATTGAAGCGCGCGGCTTCTTCTTCCAGTTGCTGTTTGGCGAGGGTCAGGCTGTACGGATCAAACTCGGTCGCGCGCGCAGGGAAGTCCTTGCGCAGCGGGTGGCCTTCCCAGGTCGGCGGCATCATGATGCGGGTCAGGTGAGGGTGGCCGGGGAAGTCGATCCCGAACATGTCCCACACTTCGCGCTCGTACCAGTTGGCGTTCGGCCAGATACCGGTCACGGTCGGCACGCTCAGGTCACTTTCAGACAGCGCTACCTTGAGCATCACGTCGCTGTTACGTTCGACCGAAAGCAGGTGGTAGAACACAGTGAAGTCCGCGCCCGGCAAGCCTCGGCGATGAGTGCGCAAGCGCTCATCCACGCCGTGCAGGTCGTAGAGCATGGAGTAGGGCTTGGGCACCTGACGCAGGAACGTCAGAATTTCGATCAGACGTGCACGATCAACCCACAGCACGGGCATGCCGGTGCGGGTCGATTGGGCGGTGAACGCCTCTGCGCCAAAACGGTTGTTCAGTTCAACGACGACATCTTGGTCGTCAGCCTTGTAAGGCGGGATGTACAGAGCGTTGTCTGCAGTCATAGGTCTCAATCACTTCGGTCAACGTACAGAATCAGCCCGATTCCTGTCTTTTTTATAAGCGGAGCGGGCTGGATCAGACTTCGTCGGGGCTGCGCAGGTTGGTGACCTGAATACGCTGTTCGCGGCGCTGTTCCTTTTGCGACGGCATGTCGGCGCGATAAACGCCTTGATCACCGACGACCCAGGAAAGTGGGCGACGCTCCTGACCGATGGATTCCTGCAACAGCATCAAGCCTTGCAGAAACGCTTCGGGGCGGGGCGGGCAGCCGGGCACGTAGACATCCACGGGGAGGAACTTGTCGACCCCCTGGACCACAGAGTAGATGTCGTACATGCCACCGGAGTTGGCACAGGCGCCCATGGAGATTACCCACTTTGGCTCAAGCATCTGTTCGTACAGACGCTGGATGATGGGGGCCATCTTCAGGAACGGCGTGCCGGCGATTACCATGAAGTCCGCTTGACGCGGCGATGCACGGATAACCTCGGCGCCGAAGCGCGCAATGTCGTGAGGCGCCGTAAAGGCGGTGGTCATTTCCACATAGCAGCACGACAGACCGAAGTTGTAAGGCCAGAGAGAGTTTTTACGCCCCCAGTTGACCGCACCATTCAGTACGTCTTCAAGCTTGCCCATGTAGATGTTTTTGTGGACTTGGTCTTCTAACGGATCGGAAACGGTTTCACGTTTGCCGATGGGGTACTGCTCGTTAGGAGCATCCGGGTCGATCCTGGTGAGATTGTAT
Organism: Pseudomonas californiensis; assembly: GCF_021147775.1. Classification (GTDB taxonomy): domain Bacteria; phylum Pseudomonadota; class Gammaproteobacteria; order Pseudomonadales; family Pseudomonadaceae; genus Aquipseudomonas; species Aquipseudomonas californiensis. The sequence continues at coordinate 106,919 of NZ_JAGTPK010000018.1, read as the reverse complement.
TGCATCGCCAAAGCCTCATTGTTTCAGCTTCGCTTGCCGATTACGGCGACCTTCAGGAGCCCAATCAAGTGCTCCAACCCGCCATAGGTAGACAAGACCTGCCAACAGAATTGCTATGAAAACGAGAGCTTCGACGAATCCGGTCCAGCCGCTTTCGCGGACGGACACAGACCAGGCAAAGAGAAAAAGGGCTTCAATGTCAAAGATCACGAAAAGCATCGCGACCAGATAGAATTTTGCGGAGAGGCGTAGCCGGGCACTGCCGGTAGGCAGCATGCCAGACTCGAAAGGTTCGTTCTTGCTGCGGCCCCAGGCTTTGCTGCCCAGCAGGCTGGACAGGCCGAGCATGAAGGCACAAAGGCCGACAACACCCAAAAGGAAAATGGCGAAGCCCCAGTTGTGGGCAATCAAACCTGTCGATTCGGGCATGCTGGCAGTCCTTGTTAGAGAGCAAAGGTCTCTGTGCTTAATAAAGAGTTGAGGCAGTGACGAAATGTCGCAGCGCGGTCAACGCAGTGATTTTATGTGCAAACAGTTGGCAAGTAAATTTTCTACATCAAATTTATTCAAAGAATCAATCGGCTATAAGTGGCCTTTGAGGCTGCGGAGCTTGCCACACGGGCGTCATAGCGGTTTTCACCCATTATGTTTCAGTTGAATGAAAAGGAATAAAAGGTAATTTGAATGATAATTGATATCATTTGAACGGCTGTGTTAGTTCGCCTCAAGCTAGTTGTGACGCAGTCGAGTTAATAACTCGGTCTTTTTAGCATCGGCGAACACGCGCGATGTTGTCCGGTATCAATACAAGATAGATCACTGAACGAAAAAAAACCGCCCGATTGGGCGGTTTTCCGGTCAGTGTGCGTTGCTCGATGCGATCAGGCTCTGGTCAGTGGAACTGCTCTTCTTCCGTCGAGCCCTTCAGCGCGGTTACTGAAGAGGCGCCACCTTGAATCACGGTGGTCATGTCATCGAAGTAGCCAGTGCCGACTTCCTGTTGGTGCGCCACGAAGGTGTAGCCCTTGGCTGCGTCTGCAAATTCCTGCTCTTGCAGCTTCACGTAGGCTGTCATGTCGTTACGGGCGTAGTCGTGCGCCAGATTGAACATGCTGTGCCACATGTTGTGGATGCCTGCCAGGGTGATGAACTGATGCTTGTAGCCCATCGCTGAAAGCTCGCGCTGGAATTTGGCGATGGTCGCGTCATCCAGGTTTTTCTTCCAGTTGAAGGACGGCGAGCAGTTGTATGAGAGAAGCTGGTCCGGGTATTCCTTCTTGATCGCCTCTGCGAAGCGGCGCGCTTCGTCCAGATCCGGCTTGGCGGTTTCGCACCAGATCAGATCCGCATAAGGGGCATACGCCAACCCGCGGGAAATCGCCTGGTCCAGGCCTGCGCGCACCTTGTAAAAGCCTTCAGGCGTGCGCTGACCGGTCACGAACTGCTGGTCGTACGGGTCGCAGTCCGACGTCAGCAGGTCGGCTGCGTTGGCGTCGGTACGGGCCAGAATAATGGTCGGTACTCCAGCCACGTCTGCGGCCAGACGAGCAGCTACCAGTTTCTGCACGGCTTCCTGGGTTGGCACCAGCACCTTGCCGCCCATGTGGCCGCATTTCTTCACCGAAGCGAGCTGGTCTTCGAAGTGCACGCCAGCGGCGCCTGCCTCGATCATGCTTTTCATCAGCTCGTATGCATTGAGGACGCCGCCAAACCCGGCCTCGGCATCTGCGACGATGGGGGCGAAGTAGTCAATGTAACCTTCGTCACCCGGAGTTTTGCCCGCTTTCCACTGGATCTGATCCGCGCGGCGGAACGAGTTATTGATGCGCTTGACCACGGTTGGTACCGAGTCCACCGGGTACAGCGACTGATCGGGGTACATGGATTCGGCGGAGTTATTGTCCGCAGCGACCTGCCAGCCTGACAGGTAGATCGCCTGAATACCTGCCTTGACCTGCTGCACTGCCTGACCGCCTGTCAGGGCGCCCATGCAGTTGACGAAGTCCTTGTCCGGACGGAAAGACGGCTTGGCACCTTGAGTGACCAGATTCCACAGCTTGTCAGCGCCCAGCTTTGCGAAGGTGTGCTCAGGCTGAACCGAGCCACGCAAGCGGACGACGTCAGCAGCGGAATAAGTACGGGTCACGTTTTTCCAGCGCGGATTTTCAGCCCAGTCTTTCTCGAGAGCCGCTATTTGTTGTTCGCGTGTCAGTGCCATGGAGATAAACCTCTAGAAGTAGGTCTTGTTGGAAAGTCCTGCTCCGCCAAAACGCCTTGTTTATCAAAGGCACGGTAGATGGCTGCTCGCTGATCGGAGGTATTGCGGGAGACCGCAGGTGTGCGGTTTGCGACGGATGAACGATGGGCTCCGAGGGTAGGCTGGTGACTGATTCGTCCGCTCAGGCTGGCAGTCTGGCTCGTGGATGCCGTCGTGCGTCGCTGAAAAGCCTTGTCAGGTTACCGTTTGACGCTTCCGTCCCTCGGGACAACTACGTTCCAGTCGCAACCTCGTCAAACTGCCTTGTGGGCGGCGCTGACACGAATCGGCTCTGGTGGGTGGGTGAGAGCGGCGATTCGAAGGCTCTTTTCAGGGCCTCTGATAAGCGGGAGCGAGGCAATCATGCCTCGCGTTTTTTGCCTCGTCAAACAATTTGTAGTGCTTTTTTGATTCCACTACATAACTGTCTGGATGCGACTGATGAGTCACTAAAAGGCCCGCAGGTGCTGGCTTTTACGCCATCCCGCTTTATTCGAGGGCTTGAACCATAACTCGAAGAATCATGTCGTCCCGACCCTGGGTGGAATAGCGTTGTGCAATCCCGGTCTGGTTGGCGATGGATTGCCCACTGTTGCTTGCCAGTGTGATCCATTCGCCAAGGCGGCCGCTGACCTGGCTGTCGGTACTCTGGACTTTCACGGTATCCGGACGCTCCTGGCTCATCCTGTCCCGGTTGGTGCTGATCGTAAGGTGCACATTATCGCCAGTGACGCTTGCTGTAACGTAAAACCCCTGAGTCACGTTGCGATATTCAGTATTGCTCTGGGAATAGCCATAAGCATCAGTCGAGGATGTCGTCAGCGGAACGCTCTGTCCGATCTGGATCAGCGCAGGCGTGCCCTCGCTGGTCTGAATCTGCTGCACACCGCCTTCGCGGCTTGCAGTGCCATAGGTGATAACACGCGATCCGGTTGAGCTTTCAGCGCTGCTGTCGCTGGTGTCCACGCTGATCAGCAGGCGTTTGGGTGCAACGTCGAGCTGGGTCAAAAGGGCGCGAAGTTCTTCGATCTTGCGAGATTCTGCATTGACCACGAGTTGATTGCCATAAGCGCTGACGGAGCCGTCAGCGCCCAGGAACGACTTTGCCACGGGCAGCAATTCGGCGCTGGTGCGGTAATTGAGCGGCACTATTTCGGTAGCGGCCAAGGCGTGGGCGCTGAAGGCAATCAGCAGTGAGGCAAGCAAACTACGTAACGACATGTCCATTCTCCGCGATAAGCGCGTAAAGCCTGAGTTTGCCATGTTGTCGGCAGCGGCGGGGCAAGCTGAATCCATGGGCAGCAAAACGCCCCGTGATTCTCTACTCCAGCATAGGCGTGCGAGGCAGAGAATGATGGGGCATCACGTTATGTAGTGCTGTAAAACAATCCTACATACCGGTTTCGCTCAAGAGTTGCGGATCATGTCGACGTGAGGCAGACCGGCTTCGAGAAATTCCTCGCTGATGACCGTAAAGCCGAAGCGCTCATAAAACGAGGCTGCGTGTACCTGTGCGCTGAGTTTCTGTGTTCTCAGGTTTCGCTGTTCAGCTTCATTGATAACCGCAGTCAGTAGCGCGTCGCCGACGTTGAGGCCTCGCCAGTCCTTGAGGACAGAGAGACGCCCAATCTCGCCGTTCGGAAGCAGGCGTGCGGTGCCGATGGGGTAGTCACCCTCAAAGGCCAGAAAATGCAAGGCGTCCGTGTCTTCTGAATCCCACTCCAGTTCTGGCGGCACCGATTGCTCGACGATGAAGACGGCGTCTCGAATACGCCGGATATCGGCATTATTCTTCTGCCAGTCAGCGACAGATACGGTGATTTTATTCATCGGCAAATCCCAGGCTTCCTTGTTTTACGAGTTCGCAAATCAAATTGCGTCCCTCGTCATCGGCCAACCATTGGCCAAGGTTTTCGCTGTGCAGTGCGTCAGCTGCGCAGATCAGTTTGAGCAACTCACGCAGGCTGCCTGGCAACAGGCGGCTCTGCCCGCTGGCGAACAGTAGCAGATCATCATCGACTTCAGACCAGGCCAGGCGTGCGCTTGGGTTGCGAATGAGAACTGCGCCCTGTTCGAGGCTGTCGAGCAGGTCTTCTTCGCACAGTTCCGGGCCTGTTACCAGCTCTGGATAGCGAGGTTCGGTCATGAACTGGCCGAACCACGTCAGCAGCAGGCGTTCATCACTCATGTGCTCGGCCAGCAGTGCTTTAAGGCGATCAAGCGCATCGTGCTGAATCTGGTGAGGGTCGCTTACCGGTTGTGCGTCAGCATCGGTGTAGCGCTCTTCATCCGGAATGAACTGGCTGAGGAAGTCGGTGAAGTGCGTCAGGACTTCGGCAGCACTCGGAGCCCGGAAACCCACGGAGTAGGTCAGGCACTCATCAACGGCGACGCCGCAGTGGGCCAGACGCGGTGGCAGATAGAGCATGTCACCGGGTTCCAGCGTCCACTCTTCGGTCTTCTTGAAGTCGGCCAGAATGCGCAGGTCGGCATGTTGCAGCAGCGCGCTTTCGGAGTCGCACATCTGACCAATCTGCCAATGACGCTTGCCATGACCTTGCAGCAGAAATACGTCGTAGTTATCGAAGTGCGGACCAACACTGCCACCTGGCGCGGCATAACTGATCATCACGTCGTCAATGCGCCAGCTGGGCAGGAAGCGGAAGTTTTCCAGCAGCTCGCCGACTTCCGGTACAAACTGATCAACGGCCTGTACCAGCAGGGTCCATTCACGCTCGGGCAATTTGCTGAACTCGTCTTCTGCGAACGGACCGCGACGGAGCTCCCACGGACGCTCGCCGTTTTCGATGACCAGTCGCGACTCGACTTCTTCTTCCAAGGCAAGTCCAGCCAGCTCGTCTGCGTCGATCGGGCTTTGAAAGTCCGGCAGCGCCTGACGGATCAGGAGGGGCTTTTTCTGCCAGTAGTCACGCAGAAAAACACGCGCGCTCATGCCGCCCAGAAGTTGAAGAGGAATATCAGGATTCATGTGTAAGCCCTTGAAATGAAAACGCCCGGCACAGCCGGGCGTGTGCAGAAGTTATAACCTGTCAGATGCGCTTGGCTTGGGCCGCTGCGTTACCGATGTAGTTGGCAGGCGTGAGCTTCTTGAGCTCGGCCTTGGCCTCGGCAGGCATGTCCAGACCGTCAATGAAAGTCTGCAGTGCTTCAGGGCCGATGCCCTTGCCCCGCGTCAGTTCTTTCAGTTTTTCGTACGGGTTTTCGATGTTGTAACGACGCATCACGGTCTGGATCGGCTCAGCGAGAACTTCCCAACAAGCATCCAGATCGGCCGCGATACGTTGTTCGTTCAGTTCCAGCTTGCTGATGCCCTTGAGGCTGGCTTCGTAGGCGATCACGCTGTGAGCAAAGCCGACGCCCAGGTTACGCAGCACGGTAGAGTCGGTCAGGTCACGCTGCCAGCGGGAGATCGGCAGCTTGCTCGCCAGATGCTGGAACAGGGCGTTGGCGATACCCAGGTTGCCTTCGGAGTTTTCGAAGTCGATCGGGTTGACCTTGTGCGGCATTGTCGAAGAACCGATTTCGCCAGCAATGGTGCGCTGCTTGAAATAGCCCAGCGAGATGTAGCCCCAGATATCGCGATCGAAATCGATCAGGATAGTGTTGAAGCGCGCAATCGCATCAAACAGCTCGGCGATGTAGTCGTGCGGTTCGATCTGCGTAGTGTAGGGGTTGAAGCCCAGACCCAGCTCGTCTTCGATGAACGCGCGTGCGTTTGCTTCCCAATCGATGTCAGCGTAGGCGGACAGGTGGGCGTTGTAGTTGCCGACCGCGCCGTTGATCTTGCCCAGCAGGGGTACTGCGGCGATTTGAGTGATCTGACGCTCAAGGCGGTAAACCACGTTGGCCAGTTCCTTGCCCAGTGTCGTCGGGGAAGCAGGCTGGCCGTGAGTGCGCGACAACATCGGCACGTCGGCAAAGCGGATAGCCAACTCGCGAATGGCGTTGGCAGTCTGGCGCATCAGCGGCAGCATCACGTTGTCGCGGCCTTCGCGCAGCATCAGGGCGTGGGACAGGTTGTTGATGTCCTCGCTGGTACAGGCGAAGTGGATGAACTCGCTGACGTTGTCCAGCTCAGGCAGCTTGGCAGCCTGTTCCTTGAGCAGGTACTCCACGGCTTTGACGTCGTGGTTGGTGGTACGCTCAATCTCTTTCACGCGCTGCGCGTGTTCCACGGAGAAATCTTCTGCCAGCGTGTCGAGGATGGCATTGGCTTGTGCAGAAAAGGCCGGAACTTCGGTGATCTGCGGATGAGCTGCCAGACGCTGGAGCCAGCGAACTTCAACCATCACGCGAAAACGGATCAGACCGTATTCGCTGAAAATAGGGCGCAGGGCCTGGGTTTTGCCGGCGTAGCGGCCATCAACAGGGGAAACCGCGGTGAGCGAAGAAAGCTGCATGGGGTGCTCTCGGACAGTCGGGCAACGAAAAGGGGCGCATATCATACATGAAAACCCAGTCCGATTGAGATGGACTGACCAGCGTAGATAGCGCCATGCCTGTGGTGGTTAGGGTCATTGCGGCTCGGCTGATCAGCCGTGAAGCAATGGATAGAGTTCTTTCAACAGCTTGCGTCGGCTGAAGACCAACTGCCAGCGATGACCGCCGACTTGTCGCCACAGACGGGCCGAGCGAATGCCGGCCAGCAGAAGGGCGCGGATCTTCGACGCATTGTTCGGTTGCTGCAGGTTGCGCATGTCGCCGTGTACCTGAATTCGCTGACGCAGGGTGCTCAGCGTGTCCTCATAGAGAGCGCCGGTTGCGGCAATCACATTTTCGTGAGCCACGCCGAAATGCTCGACCTGAGACTGAATGATGGGGATTCGCTTGCCGATCACTTCCAGCAGGTCATCACGCTTGGCCAGCTGGCGTTCAAGACCCAGCATCGAAAGGGCATAACGCAGTGGTTCGCGTTGCAGCGTGGCAGGGTCGCGCTCCAGGGCGCTGGCCATGGCGCGATAGCCTTCATGCAGGTTCAGGTCGTCACCGCCGAACACATCCAGAGTGTCCTTGGGATCAAGCACCAGCAGGCTGCCCAGCAAACAGCTCAGCGCGGCTTCACTTACCTGACCGGTCTTGGCGATCCGGTCGACCAGCACGGCTGCCTGAAAGACACCGCCCAGCGCGATCAATTGTTCCTGAATCGGGGTCATCAACGCTTGTCCTTGCTGGTCCAGGGCTCGGCAATTTCGATCACGCCGCCACCCAGACAGATTTCGCCATCGTAAAACACCACGGACTGGCCCGGAGTGACAGCGCGTTGCGGTTCATCGAAAATGGCGCGATAGCCGTCTGCCGTTTTCTCGAGTGTGCAGCCCTGATCACCCTGGCGGTAACGGACCTTGGCAGTCAGTTTGCGCGGGCTGCTCAGGTCTATCGGGTTGACCCAATAGATTTCGGATGACACCAGCGCCCGAGAGAAAAGCCATGGATGGTCGTTGCCCTGACCCACGATCAGCTCATTGTGCTCGAGGTCTTTGACCAGTACGTACCACGGGTCATCGCTGGCGTCCTTCAGGCCGCCAATGCCCAGGCCCTGGCGTTGGCCGATGGTGTGGTACATCAGGCCACTGTGGCGGCCGATGACTTCACCTTCAGTAGTCTTTATTTCACCAGGCTGGGCGGGCAGGTACTGGCGGAGGAAATCAGTGAAGCGGCGCTCGCCAATGAAGCAGATCCCGGTGGAGTCTTTTTTCTTCGCTGTAGCCAGGCCGTGTTTCTCGGCAATCGCACGAACTTCCGGTTTTTCCAGCTCACCGACCGGAAACAGGGTTCTGGCGATCTGCTCGCCGCCCACCGCGTGCAGAAAGTAGCTCTGGTCCTTGTTGGGGTCCAGGCCCTTGAGCAGTTCGGTACGTCCGTCGATGTCGCGGCGTCGCACGTAGTGGCCTGTAGCAATCAGGTCAGCACCGAGCATCAATGCATAGTCGAGGAACGCCTTGAACTTGATTTCGCGGTTGCAGAGGATGTCCGGGTTAGGCGTACGGCCTGCCTTGTACTCTTCCAGGAAGTGTTCAAAGACGTTGTCCCAGTACTCGGCAGCAAAATTGGCGGTGTGCAATTTGATGCCGATCCTGTCGCACACGGCTTGGGCGTCCGCCAGGTCTTCGCGGGCGGTGCAATATTCCGTTCCGTCGTCTTCTTCCCAGTTCTTCATGAACAAGCCTTCCACCTGATAACCCTGCTCCATGAGCAGTACGGCGGAAACGGAAGAGTCCACGCCACCGGACATGCCGACTATGACGCGCTTCATTTCTGAGTTCGAGGGGGCTGGATCACGCATGGGGATTCAATGGGTGGCCTTGAAAAGGACGCGATTCTATCAGGCTGAGGGCGTCGAGTCTCACGCCTTGTCGCGCAGCAGGTCGAGACTGAAATGTTCGGCGTTCAGATAATCGTCCAAGCAGCGCAGTACCAATTCACTGCGCCAGCGGTCCTGCTGGGCCAGCAGGTCGTCGCGGGTCATCCAGACTGCGCCAACGATGCCTTCATCGAGGCGATAGTCGGCGTGATGCCTCACGGCCCTGGCGGCGAAGCAGATCCGTTGATACGTCACGCCGTTGCTGGGTGCTGTGTAGAGATAAATGCCGACCACGCTGGTGAGTTCGACGTCCCAGCCGGTCTCTTCCAGAGTTTCGCGAACCGCAGCGCGCTGCAGACTTTCGTTTGGATCAAGGTGCCCTGCGGGTTGGTTCAGTACGATACGACCGCCTTTTGATTCCTCCACGAACAGAAAGCGGCCCTGATCTTCTACGATGGTGGCGACGGTAACGTGGGCTTGCCAAGTCATGATGGGGTACTCCGGCAACGTTGTAACAGGAGGGTCGGGGGCGCAAGCCAGCATCAAGACTTTGCTGTTCCCAGGACGCAAAAGGCCCCGATCCATGGATCGGGGCCTTTCAGGGGTGACGCTTATACGCTAAAGCCTACTTACAGCGCAGCAATGGCTGCGTTGAAGGTGGCGCTGGGGCGCATGGCCTTGCTGGTCAGTTCCGGGTTGGCGAAATAATAGCCGCCGATTTCCACGGGCTTGCCCTGTACAGCATTCAGCTCGGCAACGATCTTGTCTTCGTTGTCGGTCAGGGTTTTAGCCAGTGGTGTGAACTGGGCCTTCAGGGCTGCATCGTCGTTCTGAGCGGCCAGTGCCTGTGCCCAGAACAGGGTCAGGTAGAAGTGGCTGCCGCGGTTGTCGATGCTGCCGACCTTGCGCGAAGGTGACTTGTTACGGTCCAGGAACTCGCCAGTTGCCTGATCGAGAGTCTTGGACAGCACCAGCGCTTTCGGGTTGTTGTAAGCATTGCCGAGATGTTCCAGGGAAGCTGCGAGCGCCAGGAACTCACCCAGCGAATCCCAGCGCAGGAAGTTCTCTTCCACGAACTGCTGGACGTGCTTGGGTGCCGAACCGCCAGCGCCGGTTTCAAACAGGCCGCCGCCATTCATCAGCGGAACGATCGAGAGCATTTTGGCGCTGGTGCCCAGTTCCATGATCGGGAACAGGTCAGTCAGATAGTCGCGCAGTACGTTGCCGGTCACCGAAATGGTGTCTTTGCCAGCACGAGTGCGCTCAAGGGTCAGCTTCATTGCGTCGACTGGCGACAGAATCTGGATATCCAGACCTGCAGTGTCGTGGTCTGCCAGGTACTTCTGTACCTTCTTGATCATGACGCTGTCGTGCGCGCGGGACGGGTCAAGCCAGAAGATTGCTGGAGTGTTGCTGGCGCGAGCGCGGTTGACTGCGAGTTTGACCCAGTCCTGAATCGGTGCGTCCTTGGCCTGGCACATGCGCCAGATATCGCCCGCCTCGACGTTCTGCTCCATCAGCAGGTTGCCCTGGCTGTCGGTCACGCGAACCACGCCGTCGGTCTTGATGTGGAAGGTCTTGTCGTGGGAACCGTACTCTTCGGCTTTTTGCGCCATCAGGCCTACGTTTGGAACGCTGCCCATGGTAGTTGGATCGAAAGCACCGTTTTTCTTGCAGTCTTCGATGACCGCTTGATAGATGGTTGCGTAGCAGCGGTCCGGGATCACGGCCTTGGCGTCGTGCAACTGGCCATCGGTGCCCCACATCTTGCCGGAGTCACGGATCATCGCAGGCATCGAGGCGTCGACGATGACGTCGCTCGGTACGTGAAGGTTGGTGATGCCTTTGTCGGAGTTGACCATGGCCAGTTGTGGGCGCACAGCGTAGACCGCTTCGATATCGGCCTTGATTTCGGCCTGCTTTTCAGCGGGCAGGGTGCCGATGCGCTCGTAAAGGTCGCCGATGCCGTTGTTCAGGCTGAAGCCGATCTGTTTCAGCGTGTCAGCGTGCTTGGTCAGTGCATCCTTGTAAAACTCGGCAACGATCTGACCGAACATGATCGGGTCAGAGATCTTCATCATGGTTGCTTTCAAATGCACCGAAAACAGCACGCCCTGTTTTTTGGCGTCTTCGATTTCAGTGGCGATGAAGCTGCGCAGTGCCTTGGCGCTCATGACCGAGCAGTCGACGATTTCGCCGGCTTTCAATGCGGTTTTCTCTTTCAGAACGGTCGCGGTGCCGTCCTGAGCGATCAATTCAATCTTGACGGTGTTGTCGGCTTCGATCTGGGCGGCTTTCTCGCTGCCGTAGAAATCGCCGTTGCTCATGTGCGCAACGTGAGCCTTGGAGTCGGTCGACCAGGTGCCCATCTTGTGCGGGTGCTTGCGAGCGTAGTTCTTGACCGACAGCGGCGCACGGCGATCAGAGTTGCCTTCGCGCAGCACTGGGTTTACTGCGCTGCCCTTGGTTTTGTCGTAGCGGGCGCGGGTGTCTTTTTCAGCGTCGGTAGACGGGTTTTCAGGGTAGTCGGGGATTTTGAAGCCCTGGTCCTGAAGCTCCTTGATGGTCGCCTTCAACTGAGGGACCGAGGCGCTGATGTTGGGCAATTTGATGATGTTGGCTTCTGGCGTAGTGGCCAGTTTGCCCAGCTCGGCGAGATGATCCGGCACTTGTTGATCGGCGCCAAGCGACTCCGGGAAGCTGGAAAGAACACGGCCTGCCAGGGAAATATCACGCGTTTCCACGTCGATATCGGAGGAGGCTGTAAAGGCTTCGATAATGGGCAGCAGCGAGTAGGTGGCGAGGGCCGGAGCTTCGTCGGTGAAGGTGTAGATGATCTTCGAGCGGTTGGACATTCGTATTAACTCTCTGTTTTGCTGAGCATGCACAAAATCTCGATACGCGCAGGGTATGCACTCTTGCTCACAGTTCGGTCATGAGCCATAAGTCGAGGTTTATTCGCGGTGATGTTAGGTGCATCAGTCGAGCGTCAAGCTGCGGGGCCAGGTAACGGCCCAACGCATCTGTACGGCTGAGGAGCCTGTATCAGACGGGTCAGCCTTTATGACTCTGCGGTCACGGCGCGAGTATATCAAACCCTAGGCAACAAGCATTAATGCTATGCGTGCTATCGAATAATGAATATTCGCCGATAGTCGCACGGTGGTCCGTCTGGCCTGCGTTTCACGGGGGCTTGATCGTAACGCCGTCGTCATCGGAGATTTATTTGAAGGCTGGCATATTCAGCCGGGCGGCTGCACCGAGGATTTCATGACTCGCGCGCGACTGCCCGCGGCTTGAATCCGGGCGAGGCGGGAGAACGGGTCATCAAGGTCACCAACGGGCAATTCCGCTAAAACGGTGACGTCTGACTTTTTACGTTTGCAAAGGACGGCTGAGCTGTTGTCCTTTCCAGCATTTGGCCATGTGCTTACTGCGCATGTTTAGCCACTCAACGTTTCAAAACGGCCAGCCTGGTCAGTCCCGGCCAGCCGTCTCTCATGGCTGGCGCTTGTGGTGGCTTGCCTTACGCTGTGACATTCGAGGATTTCTGAACTGCAGGGGCGTTTGAGCCTTGCAAGGCTCCATTTTTCGCTTCTACCGGTTGCACGATAGGGGCGATTTCCACCGCATGCAGGCCTTTCGGGCCTTGAATGATTTCAAAGTTGACCGGCTGGCCCGCTTTGAGAGTTTTGTAACCGTCCATTTTGATAGCTGAATAATGAGCGAACAGATCCTCATCCTTGCCGTCGGCAACGATGAATCCATAACCTTTTGCATTATTGAACCACTTGACCTTACCACTAAGCATAGCCATATCCCTCTGCAAAGGACTCCGTCTGGAGTATCATCCACCTCAATCCGCCTGACCTAAAAAATTTTGGTTGACTGCGCGGACCCTTTTTACCCAATGTGGGCTCTATTGTTTGTAACACCGTTTAGCTGATAGTCAAGGTCATGCGGCAGTCCATTTGAAAACCGGTCAGACTGCGACTAACGCTCAATCCGCCCTCTACTTATGCGAACGCTTCTTTCCATGCATGCATTCAGCAAGATTCGACTAACATTCAATCAGGATGGTCCGGAGTCACACGAGGACGACTCGGCCGGCATCGCAGTGCAGGACGCCAAACCGGCCCTGCAGGCGCCACCCATGTACAAGGTGGTTTTATTTAACGATGACTACACCCCGATGGATTTCGTCGTCGAAGTGCTCGAGGTGTTTTTCAACCTGAATCGTGAGCTGGCTACCAAGGTCATGCTGGCCGTCCATACAGAGGGACGGGCAGTCTGCGGATTGTTTACCCGCGACATCGCCGAGACCAAGGCAATGCAGGTCAATCAATACGCCAGGGAGAGCCAGCATCCACTACTCTGTGAGATCGAGAAGGACGGTTAATCGCCGACCACTTGGGTATGAGGTGAAGCTATGTTAAACCGTGAGCTCGAAGTCACCCTCAATCTGGCCTTCAAGGAAGCTCGTTCCAAGCGTCATGAGTTCATGACGGTCGAGCACCTCCTGTTGGCTTTATTGGACAATGAGGCTGCAGCCACTGTCTTGCGTGCCTGCGGCGCAAACCTCGATAAACTCAAGCATGATCTGCAGGAGTTCATCGACTCCACCACACCGCTGATCCCCGTCCATGACGAGGATCGTGAGACTCAGCCGACGCTGGGTTTCCAGCGAGTCCTTCAGCGCGCAGTCTTCCACGTTCAAAGTTCCGGCAAGCGTGAAGTGACCGGCGCCAACGTGCTGGTTGCGATTTTCAGTGAGCAGGAAAGTCAGGCCGTTTTTCTGCTCAAGCAGCAAAGCGTTGCCAGGATCGATGTCGTCAATTACATCGCCCACGGTATCTCCAAGGTTCCGGGGCACGGCGATCACTCTTCTGAAGGTGAGCACGATATGCAGGATGATGAGGGCGGTGAAGCATCTTCCTCTGGCAATCCTCTGGATGCCTATGCCAGCAATCTGAACGAATTGGCGCGTCAGGGACGCATCGATCCACTCGTCGGTCGTGAAAGCGAAGTCGAGCGGGTTGCCCAGATTCTGGCTCGTCGTCGCAAGAACAACCCGTTGCTGGTGGGTGAGGCGGGCGTGGGCAAGACGGCTATCGCTGAAGGTCTGGCCAAGCGTATCGTCGACAATCAGGTACCTGATCTGCTCGCCAACAGTGTTGTCTACTCGCTTGATCTGGGTGCATTGCTGGCCGGTACCAAATACCGCGGCGACTTCGAGAAGCGCTTCAAGGCACTGCTCAATGAGTTGCGCAAGCGTCCGCATGCCATCCTGTTCATCGACGAAATTCACACGATCATTGGCGCCGGTGCGGCGTCCGGTGGAGTGATGGATGCTTCGAATCTGCTCAAGCCGCTGTTGTCTTCGGGCGATATCCGTTGTATCGGTTCGACGACATTCCAGGAGTTTCGCGGGATTTTCGAAAAGGATCGTGCCCTGGCGCGTCGCTTCCAGAAAGTCGACGTCTCCGAGCCTTCGGTAGAGGACACGATCGGTATCCTGCGCGGCCTGAAAGGTCGTTTCGAGCAGCATCACAGTATCGAGTACAGTGATGAGGCGCTGCGTGCTGCGGCCGAGCTTGCGTCGCGCTACATCAATGATCGTCATATGCCCGACAAGGCCATTGATGTGATTGATGAGGCGGGCGCCTATCAGCGTCTGCAGCCGGTCGAGCAGCGTGTGAAGCGCATCGAGGTGCCTCAGGTCGAGGACATCGTTGCCAAGATTGCACGTATTCCGCCAAAGCACGTCAACAGCTCCGACAAAGAGCTGCTGCGTAATCTGGAACGCGATCTGAAGCTTACGGTGTTTGGCCAAGATGCCGCGATCGACTCGCTGTCGACTGCGATCAAGCTGTCGCGTGCGGGCCTCAAGTCACCAGACAAGCCAGTTGGTTCGTTCCTGTTCGCAGGGCCTACCGGTGTCGGCAAGACCGAGGCGGCTCGCCAGTTGGCCAAGGCGCTGGGTGTGGAGTTGTTGCGTTTCGACATGTCCGAGTACATGGAGCGTCATACGGTTTCTCGCCTGATTGGTGCGCCACCTGGCTATGTCGGCTTTGATCAGGGCGGTTTGTTGACCGAAGCGATCACGCGTCAACCTCATTGTGTTCTGCTGCTCGACGAAATCGAGAAGGCCCATCCGGAAGTCTTCAACCTGCTGCTGCAGGTGATGGATCACGGTACGCTTACCGATAACAACGGGCGCAAGGCTGACTTCCGCAATGTGATCGTGATCATGACCACCAACGCGGGCGCTGAATCTGCTGCGCGCGCTTCCATCGGCTTCACGCATCAGGACCACTCTTCGGATGCGATGGAGGTGATCAAGAAGAGCTTCACGCCGGAGTTCCGCAACCGTCTCGACACGATCATCCAGTTTGGCCGTCTGAGCCACGAGGTCATCAAGAGCGTGGTGGACAAGTTCCTCACCGAGCTTCAGGCGCAGCTGGAAGACAAGCGTGTATTGCTTGAAGTGTCGGATGCGGCCAGGAGCTGGCTTGCTCAGGGCGGCTACGACGCTGCAATGGGGGCAAGACCGATGGCTCGTCTGATTCAGGACAAGATCAAGCGGCCACTGGCCGAAGAGATCCTGTTCGGTGAATTGTCCGAGCACGGCGGTGTGGTGCATATCGATATCAAGGATGGTGAGATCACCTTTGACTTCGAGACCACGGCAGAAATGGCTTGATACAGTAGCCTGCCGCGCTGCGCCTGGTAATGGGCGCAGCGTCGGTTATTCTTTCGAGCATGCAAAAACGCCCGGCATATGCCGGGCGTTTTTGTTGATGCCTGATTAACGAGCGCGGTAGGTGATGCGCCCTTTGCTCAGGTCATAGGGCGTCAACTCTACACGCACCTTGTCACCGGTCAGAATACGGATGTAGTTCTTGCGCATCTTGCCGGAGATATGCGCGGTTACGACGTGCCCATTTTCCAACTCCACACGAAACATGGTGTTGGGCAGGGTGTCGACGACAGTGCCTTCCATTTCGAAGCTGTCTTCTTTCGACATGCAGTAAAGCCCTCGGTATACAAATGAGTGGCCCGGTGCAAGTGGCGCCAGGCAAAAGCGGCGTGCATTGTGCCCGAAAAAACCTGTTTAAGCCAAGGGGTTCAATACAGAGTGACCCATCTTTGATTGGTCAGCAGCTCGATGGGGCGATATTGGGTCTTGTAATTCATCTTTTTGCAGTTCTTTATCCAGTACCCGAGGTACACCGCATGCAGCTGTAGCCGAGCCGCTTCGGCAATCTGCCACAGAATTGCGAAGCGCCCCAGACTGCGGCGCTCTTCGGCCGGATCGTAAAACGTATAAACCGCTGATAGGCCGTTGGGTAACTGATCGGTGACCGCGATGGCTACAAGGCGGCCGTCGAGTCGAAATTCGTAAAAGCGGGAAAACGGCAAGTCGCGGACCAGGAACGTCGAAAACTGATCACGACTGGGCGGGAACATGTCGCCATCAGCATGTCGCTGCTCGATGTAGCGCTGGTAGAGATCGAAGTATTCCTGCGTGAAGACGGGTTTGGTGCTGTTGACCTGGATGTCGGCGTTGCGTTTAAGGATACGCTTCTGCTGTCTGTCAGGAACAAACAGAGCTACCGGAATGCGAGCGGGCACGCAGGCGCTGCAGTTCTGACAGTGAGGCCGGTAAAGGTGATCGCCGCTGCGGCGAAAGCCCATGTCGGACAAGTCAGCGTAAACCTGAACGTCCATAGGCTGGCTGGGGTCGAGAAACAGGGTGGTTGCCTGTTCTTCGGGCAGATAGCTGCAGGTATGGGGTTGAGTGGCATAAAACTTAAGCCGCGCCAGCTCTGTCATGATTGCCCCCCTTTTTCAATATCTCTAGCGTTGAGTGTATGCCAGCCTGTCAAACTCGCCTAGGTGACCAGTCTGCGTTAGTCGGACCATCCAGGTATTGGTTGAGGTAATCGGCAAATGCCTGTCGAGGTATCGATCGGGCGCCAAGGCTTTGCAGGTGCTGCGTGGGCATCTGGCAATCGACAAGGACAAACCCCCAGGCCTGCAGGTGCTGTACCAGCGTCGCAAACCCGACCTTCGAGGCGTTGTCCGCACGACTGAACATCGACTCACCGAAAAAAAGCTGCCCCATTGCCAGGCCGTAGAGCCCGCCGACCAACTGGTCGTGCTCCCATACTTCTACGCTGTGTGCGTGACCGCGTCGATGAAGCTCGAGATACGCCTTTTGCATCGAGCCGGTTATCCAGGTCTCGTTGGCATAACTGCGCGGTGCTGCGCACGCCTGAATCACTGCCGCGAAGTCCCGGTCGAACGTCACCTGGTAGCGTGCCTGGCGCAGCACCTTGTTGAGGCTGCGCGAGGCGTGCAGTTCTTTGGGAAGCAGAATGGTGCGCGGGTCGGGCGACCACCAGAGAATAGGCTGACCTTCCTGAAACCACGGAAAGCAACCGTGGCGGTAGGCGCTTATCAGGCGGTCGGCAGAGAGATCGCCTCCGGCTGCAAGCAGTCCGTTGGGTTCGCGGAGTGCCTTTTCCAGAGGTGGAAAATCAAGACTGTCACGTTGTAACCAGGTCAGCATGGCATCACAACTTTGCGGAAGGGGAGGGCAGCTTTGACGCAGCGTGCAACTCTGTTGCGTAAACATGGTCACAAGCGATCGTTATTATGGCGCTTGCCTGCCGCTTTCGGTAGGGCGCAGGTGCGATGAGGCGGATGGGCGGAGTGCTTTGAGTTGAGGGCAGCATCTCGTCATAAGTCTTTGTCAGCAAAGAGAATGCATGATCAAATTGAACATTGTCGGTCATTCCGTAATTCAGGCCGGGTTTTATCTGGCCTTGAAGCGATACAGCGAGTTTTCGTACAGACCTCAGCGCCTGTATGCACGTACAATGTCGGCATCGCGCGTTATCATTCAAGTGACTGCCAGACGGGCCTTTCAAACGCCGGGGCATCCCCTTTTTATCGGGAGTGGTCGAGAGCGTCCTGCAGTCTTTTTCAGTCAATCATTCAGATGTTCGCGCTCCAGCGCAGGAAATAAAGCGTTTTGAAGAAATCCATCCCAACTCCCAGCGCTGTTCCGCTTTGGCGGCAGCAATTGCATTATCGGCTCAAGGAAGGTGCGCTGATCGCCTTCGGGGCCATGTGCCTGTACCTGATGATGGCTTTGTTGACCTACGATCAGAGCGATCCAGGCTGGAGCCACACCAGCAGCGCCTCTCAGGTTCAGAACGCGGCTGGCCGGGCCGGAGCGTTTTGCGCCGACATCCTGTTCATGGTGTTGGGCTACTTTGCCTATATCTTTCCGTTGTTGCTCGCCATCAAGGCCTGGCAGGTCTTTCGCCATCGGCACGAGCCATGGCAATGGAGCGGCTGGCTGTTTTCGTGGCGGCTGATCGGTCTGGTATTTCTGATTCTGGCCGGTGCCGCGCTGGCGCATATCCACTTCCATTTCTCGGCCGGCTTTCCCGGATCTGCGGGCGGCGTTCTGGGCGAAGTACTGGGTGATCTGGCCAAGAAAGCGTTGAACATTCAGGGCAGCACCTTGCTGTTCATCGCGTTGTTTCTGTTCGGCCTGACGGTGTTTACCGATCTGTCATGGTTCAAGGTCATGGACATCACGGGAAAGATCACGCTGGACCTGCTGGAGCTGTTCCAGGGTGCGGCCAATCGCTGGTGGAGCGCACGTGTCGAACGCAAGCAGATGGTTGCGCAATTGCGCGAAGTCGACATGCGCGTCAACGATGTGGTGGCACCCGTGGTTCCCGACCGTCGTGAGCAGGCCAGGGCCAAAGAGCGGCTGATCGAGCGTGAAGAGTCGCTGAACAAGCATATGGCTGCGCGCGAGAAGCATGTGCCGGCAGTCATCGCGCCAGCGCCTGCGAAGTCTCCTGAGCCCAGCAAGCGTGTGCAGAAGGAAAAGCAGGCCCCGTTGTTTGTCGACAGTGCTGTCGAAGGCACCTTGCCGCCGATCTCCATTCTTGATCCGGCCGAGAAGAAACAGCTCAACTATTCCCCTGAGTCTCTTGCCGCAGTCGGTCATCTGCTGGAAATCAAACTCAAGGAATTTGGCGTCGAAGTGACAGTGGACTCCATTCACCCAGGTCCTGTGATCACGCGTTACGAGATTCAACCAGCCGCTGGCGTCAAGGTCAGCCGGATTTCCAATCTGGCAAAGGACCTTGCGCGTTCGCTGGCGGTGACCAGTGTCCGGGTGGTCGAAGTCATTCCAGGCAAGACCACGGTAGGTATCGAAATCCCCAACGAAGACCGTCAGATCGTGCGCTTCTCCGAAGTGCTGTCGACGCCTGAATACGACAATGCCAAGTCGCCTGTTACCCTTGCACTGGGACATGACATCGGCGGCAAACCGGTGATTACCGACCTGGCGAAGATGCCGCACTTGCTGGTGGCCGGTACCACGGGCTCCGGTAAGTCGGTAGGTGTGAACGCCATGATCCTGTCGATCCTGTTCAAGTCCGGCCCGGAAGACGCCAAGCTGATCATGATCGATCCGAAGATGCTTGAACTGTCGATCTACGAAGGCATTCCACACCTGTTGTGCCCGGTCGTGACTGACATGAAGGACGCTGCCAATGCGCTTCGCTGGAGCGTTGCCGAGATGGAGCGTCGCTACAAGCTGATGGCGAAGATGGGCGTGCGCAACCTTTCCGGCTTCAACCAGAAGGTCAAGGACGCACAGGACGCGGGCGAGCCGCTTGCCGATCCTTTGTACAAGCGTGAAAGCATCCATGACGAAGCGCCGCTGCTGACCAAGCTGCCGACCATTGTCGTGGTGGTGGACGAGTTTGCCGATATGATGATGATCGTTGGCAAGAAGGTCGAAGAGCTCATCGCACGTATTGCGCAAAAGGCCCGAGCGGCAGGTATTCACCTGATTCTTGCAACTCAGCGTCCTTCGGTGGATGTGATCACCGGCCTGATCAAGGCCAACATTCCTACCCGTATGGCGTTTCAGGTGTCGAGCAAGATCGACTCGCGAACCATCATCGACCAAGGTGGCGCCGAACAGTTGCTCGGCCACGGCGACATGCTGTACATGCCGCCAGGCACCAGTCTGCCGATTCGTGTACATGGCGCGTTTGTGTCTGACGAGGAAGTCCACCGTGTGGTGGAAGCCTGGAAATTACGTGGTACGCCGGATTACAACGACGATATTCTTGCCGGTGTGGAAGAGGCGGGCAGTGGCTTCGACGGCGGCAGTGAAGGCGGTGACGACAGCGAGAGCGATGCGCTTTACGATGAAGCTGTCAAATTCGTGCTTGAGAGCCGTCGTGCATCGATTTCGGCCGTGCAGCGCAAACTCAAGATTGGCTATAACCGCGCTGCACGCATGATCGAAACCATGGAGCATGCCGGCGTCGTGACAGCCATGAACACCAACGGCTCGCGCGAGGTGATCGCGCCAGCCCCGATGCGCGATTGATTTATCGCCCCGGACAGCATCGACAGCGGGCATCGCTCGCTGTCGTTACATTACTGACTCCAATGAGGAATCCCATGCGTCTTATCCGCATGCTGTTGGCAACTGCACTGACCTTGTCCGTAATCCCGGCATATGCCGACAGCAAGGACGTGGCACGCCTGACGCAGTTGCTGGAAAAATCCCAGACCCTGACGGCACGCTTCTCTCAGCTGACGCTGGACGGCGGTGGCACTCAGTTGCAGGAAACGTCAGGCGAAATGGCCTTGCAACGTCCTGGCCTGTTCAACTGGCACACTGATGCGCCTCAAGAGCAACTGATGGTCTCGGACGGCAAGAAGGTTTCGCTGTGGGACCCGGATCTTGAGCAGGTCACAATCAAGACACTGGATCAGCGACTGACCCAGACCCCTGCATTGCTGCTGTCGGGTGACGTTTCCAAAATCAGTGAGAGCTTTGATATCACGGCCAAGGAAGCCGGCGGTGTGATCGATTTCGTGCTCAAGCCCAAGACCAAGGACACGCTGTTCGATAACCTGCGTCTGTCGTTCCGTAACGGTGTGATCAACGACATGCAGTTGATCGACAGCGTCGGCCAGCGCACCAACATCCTGTTCACTGGCGTCAAGGCCAACGAGCCAATCGCCGCCAGCAAGTTTCAGTTCCAGATTCCAAAGGGCGCTGACGTCATTCAAGAGTAAAAAAGGCTTAATCCCGAAACCATGGACCTGTTCAGCCGCGAACCCATAGCTCAACCCCTCGCTGCTCGCTTGCGTGCCACCAATCTGGACGAGTACGTCGGTCAGGAGCATGTGCTTGCGCACGGCAAGCCGTTGCGTGAGGCCCTTGAGCAGGGTGCTTTGCATTCGATGATTTTCTGGGGGCCGCCCGGCGTCGGTAAAACGACATTGGCCAGGTTGTTGGCCAAAGTATCGGATGCTCATTTCGAGACGGTGTCGGCGGTGCTGGCCGGGGTCAAGGAGATCCGTCAGGCGGTCGAGGTCGCCAAGCAGCAGGCTGGGCAATACGGCAAGCGCACGATCCTGTTCGTTGATGAGGTACACCGCTTCAACAAGTCACAGCAGGACGCGTTCCTGCCGTATGTGGAAGACGGTACGCTGATTTTCATCGGCGCGACCACCGAAAACCCTTCGTTCGAACTCAACAACGCGTTGTTGTCTCGTGCCCGCGTGTATGTGCTCAAGAGTCTGGACGAGACCGCGTTGCGCAAGCTGGTGCACCGCGCTCTGACCGAGGACCGCGGTCTGGGGCAGCGCCATCTGACGCTGAGCGACGAAGGGTTCACTATTCTGATGGCTGCCGCCGATGGCGATGGTCGGCGCATGCTCAACCTGCTGGAGAACGCCTCCGACCTCGCAGAAGACGGCAGTGAGATTGACGTCGAGCTGCTGCAAAGCCTGCTGGGTGACAGTCGGCGTCGATTCGACAAGGGCGGCGAAGCGTTTTACGACCAGATATCTGCCTTGCACAAATCCATTCGTGGCTCTGATCCGAATGCAGCGCTTTACTGGTTTGCGCGCATGATCGACGGCGGCTGTGATCCGCTTTATCTGGCGCGTCGCGTGGTGCGTATGGCCAGCGAGGACATCGGCAATGCTGATCCGCGCGCCTTGCCGTTGTGCATGTCTGCCTGGGATGTGCAGGAGCGTCTCGGCAGCCCTGAAGGCGAGCTGGCGGTGGCTCAGGCCATCGTTTATCTGGCGTGCGCTCCCAAAAGCAATGCGGTTTATATGGCGTTCAAGGCCGCGATGCGTGAAGCAGCCGAGCACGGCTCGCTGGAGGTGCCGCTGCACCTGCGTAACGCGCCCACCAAACTGATGAAGCAGTTAGGCTATGGCGAAGAATACCGGTATGCCCATGACGAGCCGGAAGCCTACGCAGCCGGTGAAGATTACTTCCCTGACGAACTGGAGCCCAGGCAGTATTATCAGCCGGTGCCCCGCGGGCTCGAATTGAAGATCGGTGAAAAACTCAAGCATTTGACCGCACTGGACGCGGCCAGCCCTCGTCAGCGGAGAAAGTAGTGATCCAGACCATTCTTGCGGTGTCGATTGCCGGTATCGCTGGTACATTGTTGCGCTTTGCTGCAGGCACCTGGGTCAGCGCCAACTGGCCGAAACATTTCTACACGGCAACCCTTGCGGTCAATATCGTGGGTTGTCTGATCATTGGCGTGCTGTACGGCGTGTTTTTGTTGCGCCCGGAAGTGCCTATTGAGATTCGTGCCGGCCTGATCGTCGGTTTTGTAGGGGGTCTGACGACCTTTTCATCCTTTTCACTGGACACGCTTCGCCTGCTGGAAAGCGGGCAGGTACCGCTGGCCTTGGGCTATGCCGGTATCAGCGTGTTCGGCGGGCTGCTCGCGACCTGGGTTGGCCTGTCACTGACCAGACTTTGATAGACGAGAGAACGATATGCTCGATTCCAAACTGTTACGTACTCAACTTCAGGACGTAGCGGATCGCCTGGCGTCCCGTGGTTTTAAACTGGATGTGGCCCGTATTGAATCGCTGGAAGCTCAGCGCAAGGTTGTGCAAACCCGCACTGAACAGCTGCAGGCCGAGCGCAACACCCGCTCCAAGTCCATCGGGCAGGCCAAGCAACGCGGTGAAGACATTGCGCCGTTGATGGCCGATGTCGAGCGCATGGGCACCGAGCTGAGCGAGGGCAAGGTCGAGCTGGACAATATTCAGGCAGAACTGGATGCGCTGGTTCTCAACATCCCGAACCTGCCGCATGAATCCGTACCCGTGGGTGCAGACGAGGAAGGCAACGTCGAGGTTCGACGCTGGGGCACGCCTGCCCAGTTCGATTTCGAGGTCAAGGATCACGTCGCGCTGGGCGAAAAGTTCGGCTGGCTGGATTTCGAAACTGCTGCCAAGTTGTCCGGCGCGCGTTTCGCACTGCTGCGTGGACCGATTGCGCGCCTGCATCGTGCCTTGGCGCAATTCATGATCAATCTGCATGTCTACGAGCACGGCTACGAAGAGGCTTACACGCCTTATCTGGTCCAGGCGCCTGCGCTGCAGGGCACTGGCCAGTTGCCGAAATTCGAAGAGGACCTGTTCAAGATCTCTCGCGAAGGCGAAGCAGACCTTTATCTGATCCCGACCGCCGAAGTGTCGTTGACCAACATCGTCTCGGGAGAAATCCTCGACGCCAGGCAGTTACCGCTGAAGTTTGTCGCCCATACGCCGTGCTTTCGCAGCGAGGCTGGCGCATCGGGGCGTGATACACGCGGCATGATCCGTCAGCACCAGTTCGACAAGGTCGAGATGGTACAGATCGTTGCCCCCGAGACTTCGATGGAGGCCCTTGAGTCGCTCACCGGAAACGCGGAGCGTGTTCTGCAATTGCTGGAGCTGCCTTATCGCACGCTGGCGCTGTGCACCGGCGACATGGGCTTCAGCGCCGTGAAGACTTACGACCTTGAAGTCTGGATCCCGAGCCAGGACAAATACCGTGAAATCTCCTCGTGCTCCAACTGCGGGGATTTCCAGGCGCGTCGCATGCAGGCTCGCTGGCGCAATCCTGAAACCGGCAAGCCTGAGCTGGTTCACACGCTCAACGGCTCTGGGCTGGCGGTAGGTCGCACGCTGGTGGCGGTGCTTGAGAACTATCAGCAAGCCGACGGCTCGATTCGCGTTCCGGATGTGCTCAAGCCCTTCATGGGCGGTATCGAGGTCATTGGTTGAATGGAATTCCTGCCGCTGTTCCATAACCTGCGTGGCAGCCGAGTGCTTGTGGTCGGCGGCGGTGAGATTGCCTTGCGCAAGTCCCGGCTGATCGCTGAGGCCGGGGCTGTCATCAGAGTCGTCGCGCCAGAGATCGAGAGCCAGTTGCGTGAACTGGTCGTTCAAAGTGGCGGTGAGCTGATTCTGCGTGGCTACCACGAAGATGATCTGGATGGCTGCGTACTGATTATTGCCGCAACCGATGATGAGCCACTCAATGCCCAGGTTTCTCACGATGCCAGGCTGCGTTGCGTGCCGGTCAACGTGGTGGACGCACCGGCACTGTGTACTGTGATCTTCCCGGCTATTGTCGACCGCTCGCCGTTGGTGATCGCGGTGTCCAGTGGTGGTGATGCGCCGGTATTGGCCCGTCTGATTCGCGCCAAACTGGAAACCTGGATTCCCTCTACGTATGGCCAGTTGGCCGGGCTGGCTGCGCGTTTTCGTCATCAGGTCAAAGGCCTGTTTCCGAATGTGCAGCAGCGCCGCGCATTCTGGGAAGATGTTTTCCAGGGTGCGATTGCCGATCGTCAGCTTGCAGGGCAGGGTGCCGAGGCCGAGCGTTTACTGATCGCCAAGATCGCAGGTGAGGCGCCGCCGGAAACCGGCGAAGTCTATCTGGTAGGTGCCGGTCCCGGTGATCCTGACCTGTTGACGTTCAAGGCGTTACGTCTTATGCAGCAAGCGGATGTTGTGCTGTATGACCGTCTCGTCGCGCCGACCATTCTCGATCTGTGTCGGCGTGATGCAGAGCGGGTCTATGTCGGCAAGCGTCGCTCGGAACACGCGGTTCCGCAGGACCAGATCAATCAGCAACTGGTTGCACTGGCCAAGCAAGGCAAGCGCGTGGTGCGATTGAAGGGCGGCGATCCGTTCATCTTTGGTCGGGGTGGCGAGGAAATCGAAGAGCTGGCTGCCCATGGTATTCCGTTTCAGGTTGTTCCGGGCATCACTGCTGCCAGCGGTTGTGCGGCTTACGCAGGTATTCCGCTGACTCACCGCGATCATGCTCAGTCGGTTCGCTTCATTACCGGTCACTTGAAAGACGGCACCACGGACCTGCCCTGGTCTGACCTGGTCGCGCCGGCTCAGACGCTGGTGTTTTACATGGGCTTGATTGGTTTGCCAGTGATCTGCGCGGAGTTGATCAGGCATGGTCGTTCGGCCGATACGCCTGCTGCTCTGGTTCAGCAAGGCACCACTACCAATCAGCGCGTGTTTACCGGCACGCTCGCGAACTTGCCGCAATTGGTGGCGGAGCATGAGGTTCATGCTCCAACACTGGTAATTGTCGGCGAAGTGGTAAAACTGCGTGAAAAACTGGCATGGTTCGAAGGCGCCCAGGCAACTATCTGAGCGCTCAATGGATAGCCCGTCGGGGCTATCCATCCTGTTCTTCATATCGCGATGCTACTTGTTCCAGACGCCTTGGCCCGAAAGACGCTCGCGGTCATGGCTGCCTTCCAGATTCAACGCTGGCCCCTTGGGAATGATCCCGGTCGGGTTGATGGTGCTGTGGCTGGCATAGTAATGACTCTTGATGTGTTCAAGATTCACAGTCTCCGCAACGCCCGGCCATTGGTACAGTTCGCGCAGCCAGTTGCTGAGGTTCGGGTAGTCCGCAATGCGCCTCAGGTTGCACTTGAAGTGGCTGTAATACACGGCATCAAAGCGCACGATGGTCGTGAACAAGCGTACATCGGCCTCGGTCAGGTGTTCGCCGGCCAAATAACGTTTTTCGCCCAACAGCTTTTCCAGTTCATCCAGTTCGGCAAACACGTCGTCGAATGCGGCTTCATAGGCGCTTTGTGACGTCGCGAAACCCGCTCGATAAACCCCGTTGTTGACGTTGGGATAGATCTGCTCGTTGAGCTCATCAATGCTTGCTTGCAGCGACGCCGGGTAAAAATCCAGATGATTGCCGGTCAGTTCGTCGAACGCCGAGTTGAACATGCGGATGATTTCTGCCGACTCGTTGCTGACAATGCGTCGCTGTTGCTTGTCCCACAGGACAGGCACGGTGACGCGTCCCGTGTAGCGGGCATCGTCAGCGGTATAGCGCTGATGGAGAAACTGCAGATTATCCAGCGAGTCGCCGCTGGAGCCTTTCTGCTGGTCAAAAGTCCAGCCGTCCTCTCGCATCAGCCAACTGACCACCGAAACGTCGATCAGGTTTTCCAGGCCTTTAAGCTTGCGCAGGATCAGCGTGCGGTGCGCCCAAGGGCAAGCGAGCGACACGTAGAGGTGGTAGCGGCCAGCCTGGGCTGTAAAACCGCCTTCGCCCGAGGGCCCCGGCTTGCCGTCGACGGTGACCCAGTTGCGGCGTTGGGCGTTCTCGCGTTGAAATGCGCCGTCTTTGCTGCTCTCGTACCACTGGTCATGCCAGCGTCCTTCAATCAGAAGGCCCATGCGTGACTCCCATTTCCAGGTTGAAACAACTTGGAGATCAGTCTGATCGCATCAGTTCGACCGAAAGACGCAAACAGTGGCTGATTTTGATCGGATCAGCAGATCAGTCACGCCTGCTTGTCGCGACGCTCCCAATAAACAGCTGCTTGCTCAAAGGCTTCTTCGCGCGGGACACCCAGGCCGCGCAGGGCCAGCGCAATGGTCGAAAGCAATGCCAGTTGCGGGTAGCTGTCTTCAATCTCTCCGCGCCACAAGGCCAGTAGTTGCTGGGGATCGAGTGTTGCCGGTTTGACGTGGCGACGAGGCGAGAGGGCCGGCCACTCCTCATCCCACGGCTGGCCGCCTGTGGTGCCGTACAGATGGCTGATGGTGTCAGGGTTGATCTCGATTTCTCCGCCGTCACCTTTGACAACGATGGCGTTGTCGCCCAGCAGACTGCTGGCGTCGCGATGCACGCTTTGGTAGCCGGGATGGAAAATACTCTGCAAGCCACAACGCGCCTGCAATGGGTTGAGAATCCGCGCCAGCGAGTGAATCGGCGAGCGCAGGCCCAGCGTATTGCGCAGGTCGATCATGCGCTGGAGCTGCGGCGCCCAATCCGACAGCGGTATGAACGCCAGATTGCCCTGCGCAAGGGCGGTCTCGACCTGTGACCAGTTACGGCACAGCGGGATGTTCAGCAGATCCAGCAATTGTTCGGTATACAGACGCCCGGCGGTATGCGCTCCGCCCCCGTGCAGCAGGACCTTGACGCCGTTTTGCGCCAAGCATTTGGCCACCAGCAGATACCAGGGCAAATGACGCTTCTTGCCTGCGTAAGTGGGCCAGTCGATATCAACTGACAGTGGCGGTGCATCAAGACGCTCACGCACCGCCTCAGTGAACCCCGCCAGCTCTTCAGGGCTTTCTTCCTTGTGACGCAGCAACATGAGAAACGCGCCGAGCTGGGTGTCTTCGACCTTTTCATCAAGCACCATGCCCATGGCTTCGCGGGCTTCTTCACGCGTGAGGTTGCGTGCGCCACGTTTGCCCTTGCCCAGAATGCGAACGAACTGAGCGAAAGGGTGTTCTGCTGGCGTTTCGGTGACGAGAGGGGCGTATTCGTTCATATGCAATTGGTCGGCTTTGGCAGGCCCGCCAGCTTGGCGGCAAGTTTGGCGGGGGTGCCATTGAACAGGCGGTTGAGGTGCATGCTGTTGCCTTTTTCGACACCCAGCTTCAAGGCAGTGTATTTGATCAGCGGGCGCGTTGCCGGGGATAGCTGAAACTCGGCATGGAAGGCCCTGAGCAACTGCAGAATTTCCACATGATCTTCGCTCAAAGGGATACCTTCGCGGGCAGCCAGGGCGTGAGCAACATCCATGGTCCAGTCGTTCAGGTCCTTGAGAAACCCGTCCTTGTCCAACTCAAGGGTGCGCTCGGCGACGATCAACTGTGTCATAGCCAGGTATTGACCTTTTCAAAGCGGATCGACAGCTCGACGAACCCTGGGTAATCCACGCTGACGAAGCCGGCAGGCAAAGCAAGATTGCGTGCTTTGAGATCTTCGTCCAGCACATACAGCGCTTCCAGCCCTGACTGCCGCAGTGTCTCGAGGGCGGCGCTGGCAGGCATCAGCGCATATGAGGCGTCGCCGCAGAGCAGAATGCCGTCGCTAGGCCCGAGCAGGCGAAGACAGCTGCCGAGACGTGTGTCGGTGAAGGGGGAGTGGGAAAGAACATGCAGTGTGCTCATCAGATTGTCATTACCTGGTCGTAGCGCTCGAACAGCGCAGAGAGTTCGGACTGGCCTGTCAGAGGTCGGATCTCTTCGCTGACAACGTCGGCCGGTACGCCTCGCTCTGCAAGACTTTGCTGGCATACGTACAGGTCTTCGACACCAAACATCGACAGCGCCTTGAGATTGGCGGTCAGGTCTTTCTGTTCAAGTACAGCCGCAACCTGCTGTGGTAGCAGCTGCAGAACACCGTCATCCAGAAACAGGACGCCGATGGGCAGATCGAATGCGCCGCCAGCCAGCACGATGTCCAGCGCTTCTCGAGCGCCGGGGCCAGACCAGGGTGACTGGCGGCTGACGATCAAAAGTGATTTGGGCATCTCAAGGTCCTCCGAAGCAAATCAGTCGGTCGGCTGCTTGCACCGCATCGTGCAACTGACCAAGGCCCGATAATTCCCAAGGCTGCAGCAAGTTTGCCGACGGGCGCTGATAACGCTCGGCTTCTTCAGCATTGAGCACGCCACGACGCAGAGCTGCGGCGATACACACCACGCCGTCAAGCTGATGCTCGTCAATAAAGTCGCGCCACAGCGCTGCCATATCCTGTTCGTCCTGCGGCATCACCGCATTGGCGGACGCGCTGTGTACACCATCCTGATAAAAGAACAGCCGAACAATCTCGTGTCCACCCGCCAGCACTGCCTGGGCAAACAGCAGCGCACGTCGCGAGGAAGGCGCATGGCCTGCGGAAAAAAGGGAAATGGCGAATTTCATTATCGGCTCTGCCAGCAAAACATGCGTAATGATAAAGAGTTCAGCGCTGAGCGTGTGAGTTTGCCGCGCGCGATGATCGCCAGCCAGCCTTCGCTGCAGGGTTCCGGATTATCCGCAGTGACGACTCGCAGGGCTTTGGGGCGAGGATGTGAGTCTCTCTGCGGCGCGGTAGGCGACGCGTATTATCAAACCCCAGAAACGACAAAGCCCTGAAAGATCAGGGCTTTGCGTTACCAAATATGGCGGAGGCATAGAGATTCGAACTCTAGGACCTGTTACAGTCGGCAGTTTTCAAGACTGCTGCCTTAAACCACTCGGCCATACCTCCACTTGTATTGCGGGCGCCATAATACCGGAATGAAACACGCTGTCAAACTCTGTGGCTAGCCAGTTGCAGCGTCTCTGTTATGATCTTTGCAACTCAACATTTCAACAGTAAGGAGTTTCGCCATGCGCGAACAGGATTACACCCTTAAAACAGGCATGCAGGCCGACCAGCTAGAGGTTAGTCGTGTCCTGCGCAACACGTACGGTCTACTGGCGCTCACCCTCGCATTCAGCGGTGTAATGGCGTTCGTGGCGCAGCAGATGCGTGTCGGCTATCCGAACATCTTCGTGGTGCTGATCGGCTTTTATGGCCTGTTCTTCCTCACCGCCAAACTGCGTGATTCGGTCTGGGGTCTGGTTTCCACATTCGCACTGACCGGTTTCATGGGTTTCCTGCTAGGCCCTATCCTCAACCGTTATCTGGGCATGGCAGGCGGCGCTGAAGTCGTCAGTTCCGCATTTGCCATGACCGCGCTGGTGTTTGGTGGTCTGTCGGCTTACGTGCTGATGACCCGCAAGGACATGAGCTTCCTGGGTGGCTTCATCACCGCAGGCTTTTTCGTCCTGCTGGGTGCGGTTCTGGCGAGCATGTTCTTCCAGATCAGCGGTTTGCAGTTGGCGATCAGCGCAGGTTTCGTACTGTTCTCGTCGGTCTGCATTCTGTTCCAGACCAGCGCCATCATTCATGGCGGCGAGCGTAACTACATCATGGCGACGATCAGCCTGTATGTATCGATCTACAACCTGTTTATCAGCCTGTTGCAGATCTTCGGCATCATGAGCCGTGATGACTGATGACGCGCTTGCGGTGCCTTGGCTGAAGGCGGTCTGGATACGAATGTAGCAACGATATAAAAAATGCCCCGGCTTGTCGGGGCATTTTCGTTTCTGGCGCTCCGGAAGTATGACCAGCATCTGGCATTTTTTTCCTGACCGATCAGTCATTTTTATCAAGGTCCCCGTAACGTAGAGCCATGCTGATCGGGCTTTTGCGCGTGTTCAAATTATTTTTAGGCTTCTTCCCCTTTTGTTTGTAGGCACTTTCCCACAATGGGCGATTTGGCATCATTGTTACGCTATGGACACCCTATTTCCTGATGTGTCAGTTTGGTTACGCTTCAACAGCGAGTGACAGGACTCTCTCGCTACAGAGAGGGCGGCTGGCTCATTAATCTGTTCAGTGTGTAGACAAGGATGTGACATGTCTAAAGTCGTAGAAACTCCGGCAGCGGCCGTTCAATTGGCGGCCACTGCAAGTAACGCGTTCACTCAGATTGATTCGTTTGCTCACGCCTACGACCGTGGCGGCAACGTCACCATCAACGGCAAACCCTCTTACTCGGTCGATCAGGCCGCCGATTATCTGCTTCGCGACGACGCGGCCTGGGTGGATCGTGATGGTAATGGGGTCATCAATCTCACTTACACCTTCCTGACGGCAAAGCCTTCCACGTTCAACAACTCGCTGGGGACGTTCAGTGAGTTCAATGCTCAGCAGAAAGCTCAGGCCGTTCTGGCCATGCAGTCCTGGGCCGATGTTGCCAAGGTCACGTTCACGCAGTCTGCTTCAGGCGGTGATGGTCACATGACATTTGGCAATTACAGCGACGGCAGCAGCGGCGGCGCTGCATTCGCCTATCTGCCAAGCGGCAGCCGTTACGATGGCCAGTCCTAGTACCTCACCAACAATTCTTACACCGTCAACAAGACCCCCGATAACGGCAACTACGGTCGTCAGACTCTGACCCACGAGATTGGTCATTCTCTGGGGCTGTCACACCCTGGCGATTACAACGCTGGGGAGGGCAACCCTACCTACAGCGACGTGACGTACGCGCAGGACACTCGCGGCTACAGCGTGATGAGCTACTGGAGCGAGTCCAACACGGGTCAGAGCTTTGTCAAAGGCGGCTCGCCGACTTATTCCTCGGCACCGCTGATGGACGACATTGCGGCTATCCAGCAGCTTTACGGCGCTAATATGGCTACCCGTGCCGGCGATACTGTGTACGGATTCAACTCCAATTCCGGGCGCGATTTCTACAGTGCAACGTCTGCCTCTTCCAAAGTGGTGTTTTCGGTGTGGGACGGCGGAGGCAAGGACACACTGGATTTCTCCGGCTTTACTCAGAACCAGAAAATCAATCTCAACGCAGCATCCTTCTCCGATGTGGGCGGCATGGTGGGGAATGTCTCGATCGCCAAAGGTGTCGTGATCGAAAACGCCATCGGTGGTTCGGGTAACGATTTGCTGATTGGCAATGGGGCGGCCAACATTCTCAAAGGCGGTGCCGGTAACGACATTATCTTCGGTGGCGGCGGTGCTGACCTGCTCACCGGCGGTGCGGGCGCTGACATCTTTGTGTTCAGTGCTGCTTCGGACTCCAACCGTGCAGCGCAGGACACCATTCTTGACTTCGTCAGCGGTCAGGACAAGATAGATGTTTCAGCCATTTCCTCACTGACGGCGTTGCAGTTTGTCAATACCTTCAGTGGCAAGGCAGGTGAAGCGATACTGAGCTACAACCAGAGCAGAAACGTTGGCGGTCTTGCCATCGACTTTTCGGGCCAGGGGCAGGGAGACTTTTCAATTGCGCTGGTAGGGCAGGCGACTGCCACCGATATTCTGGTTTAACCCCTTAGAGGATGGGCGGCTCAAGCGAGTCGCTTATGCTCTGGACGGTAATCATCATGAAATTCAATCATCCTTCGTTACTCAAACGGGCTGTGTTTGCATCGTTGGCGGGGGCTTGTGGAGTCAGTATGGCGATGAGCTTGAAGCTACAGAGCTCTGCGGAGCTCAGCGGCAACTGGCGGCTGTTCGTTCAGTCTCGGGCGAGTGAGTTCTGTGAACTGCATCTTGCCACTCAAACGCCTGAACTGAGTGGCGATTTTGCCTGCGCTTCAGCTTGGCTGAGCAGCACGCCAGCGGGCTGGTTTCCCACGCCAGATGGCCTGGCTTTTACCCGGCAGGATGGCTCCGGACTGGTCCACTTCAGTCGTCTGGGTGATCAACGTTATCAAACGCGTTTACCCAACGGCGACCTTCTGAACCTGGAGCGAGTCGCCGAATAAGCGCTCTTTGCGGCGCTCAGCCATTTTCAAATCGTTTCAACGAAAAAGCCGACAGATCCACATCGCTCGTTCCGCGGATACAGCGTTGAGCCAATGCCAGCCCCAGCCCCAGCCCTGCGGAATGCTTGAAACCATGCCCTGAGCAAGCAGAAACCACTGTCACATTTTTCAGCTGTGGATGGTCGTCAATAATAAAATGGTGATCCGGCGTGACGGTGTAGGCGCAGACCGATGATTTGACGACGGTGGGTGTGAGGCCTGCAACCTTGCCAACTACCTGGGCTTGAAACATGTCCAGACCTTCCTGCGAGGTGATTGTGCGGTCCAGTGCGGCGGCTGACGTTGCCTCCAGATACTGTTCGGTCGCAATTTTCATGCTGCGCTCGCCAGGCAAAGGCGGGAAACCGTAGCTGTGGTCTGTTTCGCCCGGTCCATGGGTCAGGATGAAGCTGGGCGATACCCGCGCAAAAGCGGCGTTTTCCTGCAGTTCGAACCAGAACAGCTTTTGTCGACAGACTCTCAGCAGTCGATTGAAAGGTGCGCCCAGCAGTTCGGATGACCACATACCTGCGCTCACCACCACTTTGTTGGCGATGATCGCTCCGTGGTCGGTGATGATATGGACCTTATCGCCATGGGTTTGCAGGCGAATGACAGTTTCATTTGTCCGTATACGTGCGCCATGCAGTTGCGCGAGCCTTGACTGTGCAGCGATGCATCGCTCCGGCCTTACGTAGCCGCCACCGGGTTCGAAATAGCCAATGGCCGAGCTCAGGGTTGGCGAAAACTGCGGGAATCGCTCACGAATGGCGGCTGCTGATAGCACTTCGTGCTCCACGCCGTACTCGCGAGCCAGTGCGATCGTTCTGTGGGTGAAGTCGTCCGGATTGTGAGGGTCGTAGTCGGGGCTTGATGTCATCACCAGTACGCCGCATTGCTCGAACAGCGATTCGCCGGTCAACGCTTCAAGCTCTCGCCAGATGCGGTGCGAGTCGCGCACCAGCGGCAGGTATTGCGAACCTTCGCCTACCGACAACCGTGTGATACGTGTGTCACCGTGGCTGGATCCCTGTGTGTGGGGTGGGTGGTGCCTGTCCACACCGATGACGTCTACTCCGGCGCTGGCCAGTTGATAAAGGGTGGCAGCACCCATTGCTCCAAGCCCAAGGACTGCTACCTCGCAGCGTTGCTCCATAAGTCGGTCTTCCCGCAAAAAGTGTCCATTTCAGCGCCAGGCTTGCCGGCCATCAACAGCCAGTTTCGCATATCGATATGCCTTGATGCTGACAGGCGAAGGGCGGAAAAAAATTGCATCGGCTTGAAGATTTTTGACTTGCACTCCTCAGCATTTATAAGTGCCGAAATTCGTCAAAAGTTGTCCACGGAAATCGTGGGTATGTCTGTGGGTAACTTTTTGAAACCCTTGTTCTGCGTGGTCTCCAGCGGTGTGGTTATTTTATGAACAGCGCTTGTTTCAGAACTCGATAGTGCCGTTTGCTGGCGTGTAAAACACCGATTTCTGCGCGATGGCGGGCACAAAATGGAAATTTATTTTTGGTCTGCTGCTGGCTTTTTGAGCGCCAAGCGGTGTCCGGATTCGTCAGCGTCCGCTGTCGCCCAAAGCAGGCCCGAAGGTCTTGAATCCTGTTGAGGGACTGAAGCACGCGCAAAAAAAACGGCGCGTCCCTTATCGGGTCGCGCCGCTTTGATGTCCGCTTTCAGCCGTTACACGACAGGCTGATCACTCCACTCGCCGTTCACGAGGCGACGCAGGCCCAGTGGGTTGGCGTTTTGCAGCGCTGGCGGCAACAGGCTGTCTGCCTGGTTCTGATAGCAGACCGGGCGCAGGAAGCGATCGATTGCCAGAGTGCCGACCGATGTGCCGCGTGCATCCGAAGTCGCCGGGTATGGGCCGCCGTGAACCATGGCTTCACACACTTCAACGCCGGTCGGATAGCCGTTGACCAGAATACGGCCGACTTTTTCTTCCAGCAGCGGTTGCAGCCAGCTGTACTGGCTCAGGTCATCCGGTTCGCCAATCAGCGTCGCGGTCAACTGGCCGCGCAAGGCTTGCAGCGCGTCTTTGAGCTGTGCATCGTCGGCAACTTCGATGATCAGCGTAGTTGGACCGAAGACTTCTTCCTGCAACAGTTGATCGCCATTGAGCAGCAGGCTGACATCCGCCTTGAACAGCTGGGCCTGAGCCTGTTTGCCTTCCTGCGGTTTGCCCGCCAGGTGTGTTACGCCCGGGTGCGACAGCAAGTGCTCGACGCCTTTGCTGTAGCTGCGCAGGCCGCCGGCATTGAGCATGGTCTGAGGTGCCTGACCGCCCATTTGTTCAGTCAGTTGCTCCAGGAATGCCGAGAAGGCAGGCGAGCGCAGGCCGATCACGACGCCAGGGTTGGTGCAGAACTGGCCTGCGCCCATGACCACCGATGCGGCCAGTTCCTTGGCCACGGTCTCGCCGCGTGCCGCCAGTGCGCCCGGCAACAGAACGACCGGGTTGATGCTGGACATCTCGGCGAATACCGGGATTGGTTGCGGACGCTCTGCGGCCATTTTGCACAGTGCGTTGCCGCCGTTCAGCGAGCCAGTGAAGCCGACTGCCTGGATAGCCGGATGCTTGACCAGACCCTCGCCAACGCCGTTGCCGAAGATCATGTTGAACACGCCTTTTGGCATCTGGGTGCGCTCAGCCGCGCGGATGATTGCGCTGGCGACCAGGTCGGCAGTCGCCATGTGACCGCTGTGCGCCTTGAACACAACCGGGCAGCCGGCCGCCAGTGCTGCAGCGGTGTCACCGCCTGCAGTGGAGAACGCCAGCGGGAAGTTACTGGCGCCGAACACGGCAACCGGGCCTACGCCGATGCGATACTGGCGCAGGTCGACGCGTGGCAGCGGCTTGCGGTCTGGCAGGGCCAGATCGATACGCGCGCCTACGAAGTCACCGCGACGCAGGACCTTGGCGAACAGACGCATCTGGCCGCTGGTACGGCCACGTTCACCCTGGATGCGCATTTGTGGCAGCGCCGTCTCCTGGCAAACGATGGCAACGAAATCATCGCCCAACTGATCCAGTTCGTCGGCGATCGCATCGAGGAACTCGGCACGGCGGGCCGGGCTCAGTTGACGGTATTCAGGGAATGCAGCTTTGGCAGCCTGGGCTGCGGCGTCAATTTCGCCGTCTGTGGCTTGATGAAAGCTGTACGGCAGTTCTTCGCCAGTGGTGGCGTCCAGGCTTTTCTGCAGGCTTTGGCCCAGGGCGCTGCGGCCACCAGCGATGAAGTTCTGGCCGAGAATGTTAGGCATCGGTATCTCCTGTTGTTTTGACGTTGGAGGCGGGCGCCGAGAGTGTCGGGGCTTACGCTCCTTGTGGGTTGCCGAGTTGCTTTACGGATTGTGCAGGTTGCGGCACTTGAAAGCAGGCCGACAATCGTTGTTCATGAATCAGTGGGCAGTCATCGTACAACCTGACTCGCTGCCGACGCAACTGCCGGACGGTGTTTGCTCACTGCCAGTAACCCTCGAAAGGCAGTCGCTTCTATTTATAGGCAAGCTTTGGTGAAGCCATGACGATAGCCGATGTTTATGACCCTTCGAGCGTTCGAAGTGCTTCGAGCACCTGACGCATGGCTCTGCTGACGGGCTTGTCCTGCCGCAGGACGATCCCTTGGGTTCGGCTCAGTCCCGGCGTCAGTGCATGGACTTGCAAACCACGACGATGATGCAGTGCCGCCACCGACATGCGCGGCACAATGCTGTAGCCCAGACCTGCCGCGACCATTTCCTTGATGGCCTCGATACTGCCCAGTTCCATCACAGGTTTGATGCGTATCCCGGCCTGTCCGTACCAATCGTTGATCAGCAAGCGCGTACCACTGCCAGCTTCGAACACCACCAGGGGCAGCGTGCTCAGGTAATGGGGTGTCAGTTGCTCCGGGATCGGTTGGTGGTCGTTGGCGAATATGGCGACGAACTCGTCCTTGAGCAATGGCGTCACGTCCAGGCTGCGGCCCGCAGCGGGCAATGTGACCAAAGCCAGATCAAGGCGGTTTTCTTCCACGGCTTTGAGCATGCCTTCGGTGTTGCCAGTGCTGACCCGTACGTCCAGTTGCGGAAACCGTTGGCGCAGCGCCTGGAGCATGGGTGGCAGAAGATGAATGCAGGCTGTGGCCCCGGTGCCTATGGCGACTTGCCCGGCAACGCCGCTGGCATGACTGGACAAATCCAGCAGTGCCTCTTCGACCACTGCATCGATGCGCAGAATGTGTTCCAGCAGCGTGGTGCCTGCTGAGGTCGGCTTGAGGCGTTTGCCTACACGCTCGATCAGCTGCAGGTTCAACTGACCCTCCAACTGGCGCACTTGCAGGCTGACCGCCGGCTGCGTCAGGTGCAGGTGCTCGGCCGCTGCCGAAAAACTGCCGTGCGCAATGACCAGCGAGAAGGTGTGCAGGTGATTGAGGTTGAGTCGGCGCATGTCAAAGTATTTCTTATGCTGTGGATGATAAATCATAGCTTTTTTAATGGATTGGCGAGCGGCATCATTGGGCTATTCACAGCCTTTTGTTCAGAGCCCTTAAATGAACCCGAACCTGACCCTGCGCGACGCTCGCGAAGACGATATGCCTACCGTGCAGGCGATCTATGCCGACCATGTATTGCACGGCATTTCCAGCTTCGAACTCGAGCCGCCCTGTGTTGACGAGCTGTTGCGCCGCCGGGCGAGTGTGCTCGATAACGGCCTGCCTTATCTGGTGGCCGAGCGTGACGGCGAGGTGGTCGGCTATGGCTACGTCACACCTTACCGGCCGCGCCCTGGCTACCGGTTTACGGTGGAAGACTCGGTGTATGTGCGTGACGGCCTGGGTGGTTTGGGCATCGGGCAGGCGCTGCTGGGCCAACTGGTGCAGCGCTGTGAGGAGGGTGGTTGGCGGCAGATGGTAGCGGTGATTGGCAATAGCGAAAACACGGCGTCGCTTCGTCTGCACGAACGTCATGGCTTTCGTCGCGTCGGGGTTTTCGAGTCGGTGGGTTTCAAGCATGGGCGTTGGGTCGATACTGTTCTGATGCAGCGGACGCTTGGCGACGGCTCGTGCAGTACGCCCTCTGAACGGGGGGTCTGATTCACATGAGTGACGCGGCGTTTTCCAGGCAGACATTGTCCAGACTGACGGTGTTCAAGCTGGGTATCGCACAGTTGACCAATTGGGGGACGACCTATTTTTTGCCGGGCGCGTTCGGCAAGGTTATCGCCGAGGATCTGGGCTGGAGCGGGCAGCAGGTGTTTGCCGGTCTGTCCGCTGGCTTGCTGGTCATGGGGCTGGTTTCCCTCGTCACTGCGCGCTTGCTCCAATCCCTGGGTGCCCGCCAGATGATGCAGCTGGGCGCCGGGTTCAATGCGGCAGGCTGTTGCGTACTGGCCCTGTGCGAAACACCACAGGCCTGGTTTTTCGGCTGGGCCTTGCTCGGTGTCGGCATGCGCTTGACGCTGTACGACGCGCTTTTCGCCGCGCTGGTCGGGCTATTGGGGCCGCAGTCGCGTCCTTTGATGGTGCAGATCACGCTGGTGGCCGGTTTGTCCTCTGCAGTGTTCTGGCCTATGGGTAACGGTTTGCAGGGCCTGATTGGCTGGCGCAGTGCGGTTGCGGTTTATGGTGCGCTTGCGTTGATGAGCGGCTTGCTGTTGAGCGGGCTGCCGAATGCGATCGCGCGCCCGGTCAGCTCTGCCAACGCCGTGTCGGAGTCCGGCCCTACGACGCCCAGACCCCGCCAATGGGGCTATGCCCTGAGTATGGCGTTGCTGACCTTCATGGGAACGGGCTTCTCAGCGCATCTGCCTGCACTGCTGGTCGGTTTCGGTATGCCTGTAGCGGTGGGTGCGTTGTTGGGCGTCGGACAGACCGGGGGACGGCTGTTGCAGGGGCTGCTGGCTGGTTCGATGACCGCATTGCGTCTGCACATATGGGTTGCGGTCGGCATGGTGCTGAGTTTCAGCCTGGCCCTGTGCTGCCATGGCGTGATCGGGCTGGTCTGCGTGTTCATCTTTGTTTACGGCGCGATGAACGGGCTGGCGACGCTGCTGCGTGCAAATCTGCCGTTCGTACTGTTCGCAGAAGGGCAATATGCGCGGCTGCAAGGCCGCTTGCTGGCACCCAGTTTCGTGCTGGCAGCAGCAGCGCCCTGGTTCTTTGCCTGGGTTCAGCAAAGCGCTGGCGATCGTGGATTGTTATGGTTGTCGTTGGGTATCAGCTGCGCGGTGCTGATGGTCGCGGTTCTGCTTGATGGCTACTGCCGCAGGACTGTCATGTCCTGCCCGGACGCTGCTCAATAGCATTGCGGGCTTTTGCCTGAATGGGTAGGGTACGCGGCTAATCAAGAAGGAACCTGATATGACTCAACATGACCCGGTGGAAGCGGGACCGGTGACGCGGCAGCGACGCGCGCCGAAAGGTGAAAAACGTCGCGAAGAGCTGCTTGATGCCGCCCTGCAAGTCTTCTCGCTGGAAGGATACACCGGAGCTTCGGTTGCCAGAGTGGCAGCGATCGTGGGTATTTCCGTTGCGGGTTTGCTGCACCATTTTCCCAGCAAGATATCCCTGTTGATGGGCGTGCTGGAACGCCGTGACGAGGTCAATGGCCGAATCGCCGCTGAAGTGCGTACCGAAAACACCACACTGACCGGCCTGCTCGATGGCCTGCGCGCCATCAATCGATCCAACTCGACGGCGCCTGGGGTGGTGCGTGCCTTTTCGATCCTCAACACTGAAAGCCTTCTGGACAACCAGCCGGCCTATACGTGGTTCCAGACACGCTACGAGCGTATTCATGCGCACCTGCTTGTACAGTTCGAGCGGCTGGTGGACAGCGGAGAGGTGCGGGCAGACGTGGATTTGCCCAAAATCATTCAGCAGATTCTGGCAATGATGGACGGGTTGCAGATTCAGTGGTTGCGCTTTCCCGAGCAGGTGGATCTGGTCGAGTGTTTCGACACCTACATTGCGCAGGTCGATGCGGCGGTAAGGGCTCGTCCGTGAGCCTGTGTCTGTCCGTGCTTCAGTCAGTCAGCGAGTGACAGGGTCTCACTCGACAGTCTGATCGAACACGCCGCCGGTTTTCACCGGTGGCTTTTCAACATTTACCGAGTTCAGCGCAGAACGTGGCAGCGGGTTGCTGGTTGTGGTCGACAGTTCCTGACGGAACGAATTGACCAGCTTGGCGTTCAGGCGAATGTCCTGCGACGAGGCACCCAATGACAGGTTGAAGGTGTCGGCGTCGACCACCCACTGCTT
Organism: Pseudomonas californiensis; assembly: GCF_021147775.1. Lineage (GTDB taxonomy): Bacteria > Pseudomonadota > Gammaproteobacteria > Pseudomonadales > Pseudomonadaceae > Aquipseudomonas > Aquipseudomonas californiensis. The sequence goes on along the minus strand of NZ_JAGTPK010000018.1, from coordinate 67,558 downwards.
GCTCTTGGTGTCGTAGTAGGCCAGCGAGCGGTCATTGAGCTCAATGGTCACGCGCTTGCTTTCACCCGGCTTGAGGAACACCTTTTTGTAGCCTTTGAGTTCCTTGATCGGACGCTCGACTTTCGGGTTCTGCTGGCCGACGTACAACTGCGCCACTTCCGAACCGCCCACTTTGCCGGTGTTGGTCAGGTCGAACGACACTTTGATCGGCGTGTTGCCGACGGCAACGCCCGGCGTCACGCTGATATTGCTATAGCCGAACGTGGTGTACGAGAGGCCATAACCGAATGGGTAGAGCGGTTTGATGCCTTTTTTCTCGTAGCCGCGATAACCCAGCATCAGGTCGTCCTTGTAGCTCATTTCAGCCAGAGAGTTCTGGTTGTCGAACTTCGGGAATGTCGCGTATATCGGGTTGTCTTCGATGTTGCGTTCGATACTGATCGGCAGCTTGGCCGACGGGTTGACCTTGCCGAACAGAATCTCGGCCAGTGCCTGACCGCCGTTCTGGCCTGGGTAGAAAGCGTGCATGGCCACTGGAACCTGATCGATCCAGTCGCTCATTTTCAGGCCCGTGCCGCCGAACATGGTGACCACGGTCTTCGGGTTGACCTTGGCGATGCTCTGGATCAGTTGGCTCTGGTATTCAGGCAGATCGAAGCTGTGGTCGAAACCTTCGCCTTCGTACTCGCTGCTGTTACCAACTGCCACCACGACTGCATCGTAGGCAGACAGGTCTTGCGGGGCGGTCAGCGACGCCGAGCTCATCTGTACGCCCACCAGGCCGCCCATGGTCGACAGGTAACCGGCACGGCGCGAGTACTCGAGCTTCACGTCGTAAGCTTTGCCTGCTTGCAGTTCGATCTTGGCGAACTCCGGAATGGTCGGCGGGATACTGTTACCCGGTAGCGGCTTGCCTTCACCGTTGTCGATGATTTTCTTGCCATTGACCCACAGGCGCACAGCGCCGTCAGCACGAACCTTGAACACCTGCTCGCCACTTTGCGTCGGTGTGATGCGACCGCTGTAGCGAATCGAGGTAGAGGACGTGTCGCCGTTCAGCGAGCCGGCCGTCGAGCCCTTGCTGGTGTAGGGATCGGACGTCGAAGTGTTGCTTTCGAACGGCAGATTCTTGTCGTTGGCCCAGTCCAGGTCGACGTGTTTTTCGGTGCGCGTGACAGCAGCGTCGCCCGACCAGTCGGCATTGCTGAAGTACTCGACTTTCAGGCCTTGAATGTCGTTGCCTGCCTTGTCGGTGCTGGTCCAGGCGGTGGTGCTCGGGTCCAGCGACAGGCCGTCGATGAACTCGACCTTGGCATTGGGCGCCATCTGCTGCAGGCCGCTCAGTTCGCTGATGTAGTGGCTGGCCATGACATTGGCGCTGCCGAAACCGGTCGGTGGCGCGTACTTGGCGAGGTTGCCGACCACAGCGATTTTCTTGACCTTCTGCTTGTCCAGCGGTAGCAGATTGTCCTGGTTCTTGAGCAGCACGATACTTTCACGTGCAGCGTTCAAAGCGACCTTGTTGCTGGTCGCGCTGTTCATGTTGTGCGTGGTCAGCGGCGCCTTGCTATCGAACTTGTACAGGTAGATCTGCTTGAGAATGCGGCGCACCTTGTCGTCGATGGTCGCAGCGCTCAGCTCACCACTGTCCAGATACGGCTTGAGCACAGTGCTGTTCATCTGGAAGCCCATCATGTCCAGATCGGTACCGGCGCGTGCGGCGTTGAAGCCTTGGACCACTGCGTTGTAGTCGCTCTGTACGAAACCCTTGTAGCCCCATTCCTTTTTAAGGATCTGGCCGATGAGGTGCTCGTTTTCGCAGGCGAATTCGCCGTTCACCTTCTGGAAGGCACACATCATCATCGCAACGTTGCCGTTCTTGGATGATGACTCGAACGCGGGCAGGGACATTTCGCGCAAGACGCGTTCGTCCATGATCTGGTTCAGGTTGAAACGGTTGCTTTCCTGGTCGTTCGCCGCGTAATGCTTGGCATTGGCCCACACGCCGCGTGACTGGATACCGTTGATGACGCCCGGCGCCAGGCTGGCACCCAGGAACGGATCTTCACCGGAGAGGTATTCGAACGCGCGGCCGCCATAGGGCATACGATACAAGTTGACGCCGGGGCCAGTGATGAACTGATAGCCGCCCGTTGCGGTGTCATAACCCAGTGCGCGGCCGAGGTCGATGGCGCGACGGGGGTTCCAGGTCGCAGCGAGATTGGGGCCGGACGGATAGACCACGCCCTGGGCGTTACCTTCGCTGGTATAGCGCACGCCGACGCCACCATCAGCGCCGTGGATCTGGGGGATGCCGTAGTTGGACAGCGGCTTCACGTCCCAGCCACCGGTACCGCCGATGTACGTCAGTTTCTCTTCCTGAGTCATTTTTTCCAGGGTTTTCTGCGCCGCTTTTTCGGCTCGATCTTCGCGTGCCTGCTGTACTGAAGCATCGGCTGCGTGGACCTGAGAAACGGCCAGTGCCAACAAGGCCAGGGCTGACTGTGCGCCCAACATTTTTCGTGTGCTCATACTGCTCTCCAACTCCCAATCAATAAAAAACCGCCGCCTGTTTAAAGGCACCGGTCTAACGGTGTTACGCGGTTATTTTCTTTGGGTGATAGTTATCCATAATCGCTTTCTCACTGTTTAGGCGAGTGCGAAATTTGACGTTTTAATAGCGTTTACTATGGGTTTTATTAAGTTATATTTACTTTTAAAGTGGCATCACTAAGCTATTACTTGATGGCACTTTGAATTTGCAAAGCGTTACAATTAGGTCGAAAAACAGGCATAAATGTCAAATAAAAGCGTATTTTTCTGTTTTTTTGTCTTTTTTACTTACAGAACGGGAACTCTTGCTAAACCTACTGGTCGATTGGTTTAGTGTTTTTACGGCAGGGCTGCTTTCTTGTTTTTGCGTGCTGGCTTCATGCCTTAAGTTGCATAAGCGGTAAGCGGTTTTTTTGCCCTTCACGTTGTTCCCGGGTGCGCTTTTTGAGCGGGCCTTTTGTTTTATTGAGTGGAGTAATTATTATGAAGTTGTCTGTCATGAGTGCAGGTTTTGTGTTGGGCCTTGCGATGTGTGGCACTGTAGTTGCGGCCGAAGCGACCGACGCCGATGCAACATCCGGTGCAACCGATTCGACGGTAATGACGCAGACCACCGACGCCAAGGCGGTGCAGAAAGCGCAAAAACAGAAAACTGAAACCACAAAAGGTGGCCGTCCGCAGAACGCAACGCCTCAAAAAGGGTCCAATTGACCGTTTGATGCGTCTGACCACCATGCGCTCTGTCTGAGGCGTGGTGGTCCGGTCCCTTCCAGCCAGTCCCTCCAAGTAGTAACGATGTCCTTTTCCATACCGTCAGCTCCCGTCGATGCCGCTCGAATACTGCTCCCCGATGCAGGGCAGGTGTGTGCGTGGCTGATGGAGAATGCCGGTCTCAAAACCCAGGACCTTGAGCGTGCGCAGCGTTTGCAGCAGGAGTCTGAAGGCACGGATCTGCTGGGGCTGTTGACGCGCCTCGGGCTGGTTTCGGAATTTGAACTGGCGCGGGCCTGGGCTGCGTTGTTGCAGGCTCCGCTGTTGATGGCCGATGCGGTGCCGCCTTTGCTGGACCCGCTGCCGCCGCTGACCGAGCGTTTCATGCGTCATTATCAGGTAGTGCCGGTAGGCTGGAGCGAACACGGCCTTCAGGTGCTGAGCGCCAACCCAGCCGCGCTGTACCCCTTTGAAGCCATCGCTTATACCTGTGAAGTTCCGGTGCGCGTCTCCATCGGCCCGCGCAATGAAGTTGAAACCCTGATTGAGCGTTATTACGGTCAGGGTCGGTCGGCCATGGGCACCCTGATTGAAAATCTCGATGAGGAAGGCGGCTCGCTGGAAGATATCGAGCACCTTAAAGATCTGGCGTCAGAGGCGCCTGTCATTCGACTGGTCAACCTCATTCTGCAGCGTGCGGTCGAACAGCGTGCGTCGGATATTCATGTCGAGCCGTTCGAGAGTCAGCTCAAGGTGCGTTACCGCATCGACGGCGTGTTGCACGAAGCTGAAGCGCCGCCGTCCAGTTCATCGGCAGCGGTGATTTCCCGGATCAAGATCATGGCCCGGCTGGACATCGCCGAGCGTCGCCTGCCTCAGGACGGGCGAATCATGTTGCGCATCCAGGGCAAGGAGCTGGACCTGCGGGTTTCGACGGTGCCGACCAGCTTCGGCGAGTCGGTGGTGATGCGTCTTCTGGATAGGCAGACAATCAATTTCGATTTTCCCAGCCTCGGCTTTGATGGTGAGCGGCTGAGCGAATTTCTCGATGTGCTGGAGCGACCACACGGCATTCTGCTGGTGACCGGGCCTACCGGTTCCGGCAAGACCACTACGCTGTACACCGCCTTGTCGCGACTCAATACTGCCGAGCGCAAGATCATCACCGTTGAAGATCCGGTGGAATATCAGCTTGAAGGCATCAACCAGATTCAGGTCAAGCCTTCCATAGGGCTGGACTTTGCCGGGGCGCTGCGTTCGATCGTGCGTCAGGACCCGGACGTGATCATGATCGGCGAAATGCGTGATCTTGAAACCTGCCGCATTGCCATCCAGTCCTCGCTGACCGGCCACCTCGTACTGTCGACGCTGCATACCAACAGCGCTGCGGCGAGTATCACCCGCTTGCTGGACATGGGCGTAGAAAGCTACCTGATCGCCTCGACGGTAAACGGCATTCTGGCCCAGCGTCTGGTGCGTCGACTGGACCCGGCGACTCGCGAAGCCTTCGATGCGCCGCCGGAATTGATTGCCGAGCATGGCTTGGAACGTTTCACCGATGAGCGTCCGATTCGCCTGTACCGCCCGCGTGCAGATGCGGCCGGGGGTGGTTACCGCGGTCGTAGTGCGATCACTGAATTGCTGGTCATGAATGAAGAATTGCGCAGCTTGCTCATGCGTCACGCCGATGCTTCGACGCTGGAAGAGGCCGCGCGACGTGGTGGCTTGCGTACGCTGCATGAAGAAGGTCTGCGACAGGCCGTAGCCGGTGTGACTTCGCTGGAAGAAGTGCTTCGTGTGACACGCGGTGACGGCACATGAGCCTGTTCAAATACCGCGCGCTGGACGCGCAGGGCGCTGCTCAGAACGGCACGCTCGAAGCGCGCGATCAGGAAGCGGCCGTTGCGGCGCTGCACAAGCGCGGCCTGATGGTGCTGCAGATTGACAGCGCCAGTCTGGGCGGCTTGCGGCGTGCGCTGGGCAGCGGTCAATTGAACGGGGCGACGCTGGTCAGCTTTACGCAACAGCTGGCGACATTGCTCGGTGCAGGGCAACCGTTGGAACGATCTCTTGGAATTCTGCTCAAACAGCCTGGACAACCGCAGACCAGGGCGTTGATCGAGCGTATCCGCGAACAGGTCAAAGCTGGCAAGCCGCTGTCCGTCGCGCTGGAGGAAGAGGGCACCCAATTCTCTCCCTTATACATCAGCATGGTTCGCGCCGGTGAGGCGGGTGGCGCGCTGGAAAGCACCCTGCGCCAGTTGAGCGATTACCTTGAACGCAGCCAGTTGTTGCGCGGTGAGGTGATCAATGCGCTCATTTACCCGGCGTTTCTGGTGGTAGGCGTGCTGGGCTCGCTGGCCTTGTTGCTGGCCTATGTAGTGCCGCAGTTCGTACCGATTTTCAAAGACCTTGGTGTACCGATCCCGTTAATCACCGAGGTCATTCTCAATCTGGGTGAGTTTTTGAGTAACTACGGTCTGGCAGTGTTTGCCGGGCTGATTGTACTGGGTTGGAGCATGGCGATTCGTATGCGCGACCCGCAACGCCGCGAGCGACGTGATCGCCGGCTGCTAGGTATCCGGGTTATTGGCCCTTTATTGCAGCGTATCGAAGCGGCGCGTCTGACCCGGACCCTTGGCACGCTGCTGAGCAATGGAGTCGCGCTGCTGCAAGCGTTGGTGATCGCCCGTCAGGTCTGCACCAATCGCGCCCTGCAGGCACAGGTCGAGCAGGCCGCCGAATCGGTGAAAGGCGGCGGCACTCTGGCCAGTGCCTTCGGCGCACAACCTCTGCTGCCGGACCTGGCGTTGCAAATGATCGAGGTCGGTGAACAGGCCGGCGAGCTGGACAGCATGCTGCTCAAGGTGGCCGATGTGTTCGACGTCGAGGCCAAGCGCGGCATCGACCGTATGCTCGCCGCGCTGGTTCCGGCGTTGACTGTCGTGATGGCGGGCATGGTCGCGGTAATCATGCTGGCAATCATGCTGCCGCTGATGAGCCTGACCAGCAATATCTGAATTCATGAACGAGGAAACCATCCCGATGAGCTTTAGCCGTACACGCTCCAGCCGTACACACTTCAAGACTGCACGCCGACAGGGCGGTTTCACGTTGCTGGAAATGCTCGCGGTTATCGTGCTGCTGGGCATCGTGGCGACCATTGTCGTGCGTCAGGTCGGCGGTAATGTCGACAAAGGCAAGTACGGTGCAGGCAAGGCGCAGTTGGCCAGCCTTGGCATGAAAATCGAGAGCTATGCACTGGACGTCGGTTCGCCGCCCAAGACGCTGCAGCAGTTGAGTGAAAAACCCGGCAACGTGTCGGGCTGGAATGGTCCTTACGCCAAGCCTTCGGACCTCAAAGACCCGTTCGGCCATGCGTTCGGCTACCGCTTCCCTGGCCAGCACGGCAGCTTTGACCTGATTTTCTACGGCCAGGACGGTCAGCCGGGTGGCGAAGGTTATAGCGCTGACCTGGGCAACTGGGAGTAAGTACCGGCATGAGAGCGCCTGTCGCAAACCGTGGTTTTACCCTGATGGAGATGTTGGTGGTGCTGGTCTTGATGAGCATCGCAATCGGCCTTGTGGGTTTCGGTCTGCAACAGGGTTTGAGTGCGGCCAGCGAACGTCGCGCCGTTGGCGAGATGGTCGAAGCGCTACGTGCTACGCGGGTACGCGCCATCGTCACCGGCCAGCCGGCGAGAACTGAATTCGATCTGCATCACATGACGTTCAGGGCACCGGGCAAACGCGAGAAGCGCTGGCCCGAGCGTTTGCGGGTGACGTTGCAGACCGCCTCCGATCTGGGCTCTGCGGTGGAGTTTTACCCTGACGGTGGGTCGAGTGGCGGCAACGTGCTGGTGGCTGATGGCAGCCATCGCTGGCGTATTGATATTGGCTGGTTGACCGGCAGTGTCCAGGTCCGGTCCTTGTAATGAAAACCTCGCAGGCAGGGTTCACTCTGCTGGAAATGCTCGCTGCGCTGACCGTCATGGCGGTATGCAGTGGGGTTCTGCTGGTGGCATTCGGACAGAGCGCGCGGTCGTTGCAACAGGTGTCGCGCAGTGATCGGCTGAGTTACGCCGCCCGCACAGTGCTGGATCAGGAAAGCGCTGGTCCGCTGGAAAACGGGACGCGTCAGGGATCATTGGCCGGCATCGACTGGACGCTGGACATCCGCCAGGTCTCAGGCAGCAATGGGCAGGCAAGACTGTTTCGCCTTGACCTGACGCTGGACGAGCATCAACGGCGTGCCCGGTTCAGCACCTTGCGCCTGCGTGGCGCAGTGACCGGGGCTGGAACGTGAGAAGCGCCGAGCGTGGTTTCACGCTGCTGGAAATATTGCTGGTGATCAGTCTGCTGGGTGTGCTTCTGGTGCTGGTGGCAGGTGCATTGCTGGGGGCTAACCGTGCGGTGCTCAAGGCTGAGCGTTACACGGTGAGCCTTGATGAAACACGCGCGGCGCAGGCGTTTCTGCGTTCTTCTATCGGGCAGGCATTGCCGCTGGACCCGTCTGCTGAAGACGACGAAAACAGCGGATTTTTCGAGGGTTCCGAGCAGCGTCTGGCGTTTGTCGCGACGTTGCCCGGTGAGCTGGGCGGCGGGATTCAACGCCATGTGATCGAGCTCAAGGGCCCAAAGGGGCGGCGCGCGCTTGAAGTGATGTTTGCCCAGATCCAGAGTTCGGCAAATGGCATTGTGCTCAAGCCCTGGGGTGAGCCGCAGGTCTTGCTACAGCGTGTGGAGTCGCTGAGCTTCAGCTACCGGGGCCTGTCGCCTGAACGCAAGCCGACCGGCTGGATGAACAACTGGCCATGGCCCAATCGCCTGCCGGGTGCGGTACGCATTGATATGCACGTCAACGGTGCGGTGCCTTGGGTCAGTGAAGTGGTCGCCTTGCGACTGGATCTTTCCGGTGGGGCAGGCGGCCAGTGAAGTCTTTTGCTGACCGCCAGCAGGGCGTGGCTCTGCTGCTGGTGCTCTGGGTGCTCGCGTTGCTCAGTCTGTTGCTGGGCGGGATGGCAGGCTGGGTCCAGCTGGAAAGTCGACAGGCGCTCTGGTTGCGGCAACACACGCAAGCGCTGTTGGCTGCTGAAGGGGGCTTGAACATGGCGGTGCAAGGCCTGCTCGACCCTGCGCAGCGCAAGCGTTGGGTGGCTGATGGCCGATCGGTAGCGCTGCGACTGGACGATACGCAACTGCTCGTCAGCGTGCGCAGTGAGCGCGGCAAGCTTGATCTTAATAGCGCGGCAGCTGCCGACGTTGCTCGTCTGCTGCAGGCCTGCGGAGCGACCAAAGGTCTGGCCAGCAATATCGCCCAGGCCCTGGAGGCGCAACGGGATGACGGTCAGTCGCCATTGCGAGTGATTGAAGAGGTGCGCCAATTGCCCGGCATGAATCAGGCGTTATACGCCCAAATGCTGCCCGAAGTGACCTTGTGGAGCGGTCTGGACCGGCCGGATGCCGCCTATGCCTCAGCGCTGTTGCGCCGGGCTTTGAACTTGCCAAACCAAAGCGCGGTGGGCGCCGATCCCGGCGAAGTATTGACCATCGACAGCCGCGCAGAACGACCGGGCGGGGTGACAGCCCTGTTACAAACCACTGTTTTATTGAGCCCATCGGAGGGAGGCGCACAACCCTATCGGGTGTTGCGTTGGCAAGAATGAATTCATCCGTTTCAGCACGTCTGGCGCCTGTCGCCGCATTGCGTGAGCGCGTTGCCCAGCAATGGCGTGGCAGCCCCGCGCAGCGTGGTTGGCAATGGTGGGTCGCAGAGCTGCGCGCCTGTCTGCCGCTTCGGCTGCGCCAGTGGCTGGTCCACGAAAATATCGAGCAGGTCCACACCTGGCCGCTGGCCGGGCCGGTGCAAGCATCGGCTGCCGACGTGCGCCGTATTCTGCTGTTGCCGCACTCGCAGGTGCTGGTTCAGAGCCTGCAATTGCCAGCCGCGGCTGCGCGCAACCTGTCGACCGTGGTCGGTTACGAGCTGGATCGTTTCACGCCTTTCGATGCGAGCCAACTGTATTTTGTCGCCCGCCAGGACAGTCGGCAGTCGAGCTTTATCCAGGTCACGCTGGTGGCGATTGCCCGCGAGCGGCTGGACCGCATTCTGATTGATTGCACTGCGCTGGGGTTTCGCCCGGATGCAGTGGATGTGGCCCTGAACCAGACGATGGCCGATGGCAAGACCGGGCAACGCATGGGCATTGATCTCATGCCTGCTGCGCAACGCCCGCAACAGTCACGGTCCAGCCACCGTTTGCAGCGCTGGCTGGTCTGGCTGTGTGTCGGTCTGCTGCTCAGCGCCATGCTGTTGTGGCTGAATGACCGACAGCGCCTGCTTGATGACATGCGTGCCAGCGTCCAGGCCCAGAAGGCCCAGGTCAGCGAAGTGCAGCAACTTCGCCAGCAATTGACCAATACCCGTGGCGCGGCCAACTACCTGCTGCAACGCAAGGCCGCACAACCGCCACTGTCCGCGCTGCTCAGCGAACTGACCGCCTGCCTGCCCGCCGACACCTGGATCGAACATCTGGAAATCAGCGACAGCGCCGACGTTGCGTTCTCGGGTCAGAGCGCCAAGGCCAGCGCCTTGATCGCCCGTGCCAAGGATTGTCGCAGCCTCGACAACGCCCAGTTCCAGGGCGTCATCCAGCCTGACGCGAAAACCGGCAAGGACCAGTACTCACTGCGTGCGCACCTTCATCAGGGCCAGACCCAGCGTGAGCAGAGCCCGCAACAGGAGAGCGCCGATGCGTCGTCCACTGACTAGCCGCGAACGGCGGGGCGCTGCGCTGATTATTCTGGCGCTGGTGCTGTACCTCGCTTACTGGCTGCTGATCGACAGCTGGTTCGCCGGACCGTTGCGCGATATCAGCGAGCAGACCGATCAACTGCGTGAGCAACAGCAGCGCTATGCCGGTCTGTTGCAGCAGGGCGACATCTTGCGTGAGCAACTGGATCAGGCACGGCGTGACCCTGCCAGCAGCACCAGCCTGTTGCCCGGCGACGACCCCAGTGCCGTGGCCGCCGATCTGATGCAGCGCATTGCCGATCTGATCAGCAGCCAGGCCAACACCGGCGGCGGTTGCGCACTGACGCAACGCATGCCGATCACACCTGAACAGGACAGCGCCGAGCCATATAGACAAGTCAAAGTCAGCCTGACCCTGAACTGCGCCATCGAGCCATTGACCGCCATTCTGCACGCACTCGAATACCAGCGTCCGTTCCTGTTCATTGATGAAATGAGCCTGCGCCGTGACACCAATGCACCTGCCAGTGGCGGCGCAGGCAAGCTGGTGGCGCACCTGCTGGTACGGGGTTATCTGCAACCGGCCAGTGCCGGGGAGGCAGAGCAATGATCCGTTCACTGCGCCCGTTCGAATGGTCGTTGCTGGGTCTGGCTGCGTTGCTGGCGGGCCTTGTCGCCATGATCCTGAGCGGCGTGGCGCACTCGCCCGACTGGCTGCCCGAACAGGCACCGCGCAACCCCACCGATCAGTCAGCGCAGGTGCGTAGCGCTCCGGTCGCAACACTGGACAGCTTGTCGAATACCTGGAAAACCCCTTTGTTCAGCCCTGATCGTCGCCCGGACATTGCCATCCGCAAGGCCGATGCGCAGGCCACCAGCCTGGCTGGTCTGACACTGACAGGGGTGATTCTGGATGGGTCGATGCGTGTAGCGCTGATCCGGCAGGCCAGCGGTCCGGCATTGAAAGTCAGGCAGGGTGAGCGTCTGGCCAATGGCTGGACCCTCGACACCCTGGAACCGATGCAAGCCACTTTCAGCCTCGATGGCAACACTCAGATCCTGCGCTTGCCCGCGCCGCGCCTGCCGCCGCCTTCGAGCACGCCCCCGATTACCTTAACCAACGATTCCACCCTGTGATGGGTACCTTTTCTGGAGTTTCCGCCATCGCTACCTTGCGCACACCCTTGCTTTGCCTGGCCACCGCCGTCGCCCTTGGCGGCTGCGCGTCACGGCCAGACACTCTCGACCCCGACAATGGCATGCTGCAGGAAGCGCTCCAGGGAACCGGTTCACAGCGTCCGCCGGTAGACCCGCGCAGTGAACAGCCACCCGTCGGGACCAATCCCCAACCAGCGACGACCTCGCCACAACGCCAGATCATCAAGGGCAATCAGCGCTTCATCCGACAGCCAACGGCAGCCCCGGCACCTCGCGAAAGTGAGGCAGGTGACATCGTCTTCAATTTCACCAATCAGCCGATTCAGGCCGTGATCAACAGCATCATGGGCGACCTGCTGCACGAGAACTACACCATCGCCCAAGGCGTGAAGGGCGATGTGAGCTTTTCCACCTCCAAACCGGTCAACAAGCAGCAGTCACTGTCGATCCTCGAAACGCTGTTGTCCTGGACAGACAACGCGATGATCAAGCAGGGCAACCGCTACGTGATCCTGCCGTCCAATCAGGCGGTTGCCGGCAAACTGGTGCCAGAAATGGCTGTGGCGCAACCGTCGGCCGGCATGTCGGCGCGGCTGTTCCCGCTGCGCTACATTTCGGCGACCGAGATGCAGAAACTGCTCAAACCGTTCGCCCGGGAGAACGCTTTCCTGCTGGTCGATCCGGCGCGCAATGTGCTGAGCCTTGCCGGTACGCCTGATGAGTTGGCCAATTACCAGGACACCATTGATACCTTTGATGTGGACTGGCTCAAAGGAATGTCGGTCGGCGTCTTCGGCCTGCAGCGTGCATCCGTCAGTGAGCTGATGCCCGAGCTGCAGAAGATGTTCGGCCCGGAAAGCGGCATGCCATTGGCGGGGATGGTGCGCTTCCTGCCCATCGAGCGGACCAATTCGGTGGTGGCGATTTCGTCGCAGCCGGAATACCTGCGCGAAGTCGGCGAATGGATTCACACCATCGACGAAGGCGGCGGCAACGAGCCGCAAATGTACGTGTACGACGTGCGCAACATGAAGGCTACCGACCTCGCCAGGTACCTGCGGCAAATCTACGGCACGGGCGCGATCAAGGACGATTCGCCTGCCAAGGTGGCGCCAGGTCTGCGTACCGCCACGCTGTCGTCGCTCAATGGCAGCGGTAGTGGCGGCATGAACGGCATGAACGGCATGAATGGTTCCACCGGGCTGGGCGGTAACAGCAGCGGCGGTATGGGCATGAGCAATGGTGGTGGCTTTGGCAACAGCCAAGGCATGAACAATCAGAGCAGCAATGACAGCGAAGAGGGCGACGATCAGAGCGGTGGCGATCCTGATGCTGCCAGCGATGAAGCGGGTGGCGGCAACGGTAACAGCAAGTCACTGGATTCCAGCACCCGCATCACTGCGCAGAAGAGCAGCAACCAGTTGTTGGTGCGCACGCGCCCCGCGCAATGGAAGGAAATCGAGTCGGCCATCAAACGCCTCGACAATCCGCCGCTGCAGGTACAGATCGAGACGCGCATTCTGGAAGTCAAACTCACCGGCGAACTGGACATGGGGGTGCAGTGGTACCTCGGGCGCCTGGCGGGTAATTCTGCCAGCACCACTGTCGCCAACACCGCTGGCAGCCAGGGTGCGCTAGGCGGTGGCGGTGCGGGGTTGGGCGCCAATGATTCGCTGTTCTATTCCTTTGTCAGCACTAATCTGCAGATCGCCTTGCATGCGCTGGAAACCAACGGTCGCACGCAAGTGCTGTCTGCTCCTTCGCTGGTGGTGATGAACAACCAGCAGGCGCAGATTCAGGTGGGTGACAACATCCCGATCAGCCAGACCACGGTCAACACCAACACCTCTGACACCACGCTAAGCAGTGTCGAATACGTGCAGACTGGTGTGATCCTCGACGTTGTGCCGCGCATCAATCCGGGCGGCCTGGTGTACATGGACATTCAACAGCAGGTCAGCGATGCCGACAGCAGTGGCGCGGCAGACGCCAACGGCAACCCGCGCATCTCGACACGTTCGGTGGCGACACAAGTCGCAGCCCAAAGCGGCCAGACTGTATTGCTGGGTGGCCTGATCAAGCAGGACAATGCCGAATCGGTCAGCGCTGTGCCTTATCTGGGACGTATACCGGGGTTGAAATGGTTGTTCGGCAACACCAGTAAATCCAAGGACCGAACCGAGTTGATTGTGCTGATCACGCCGCGTGTCATCACCAGCAGCAGCCAGGCGCGTCAGGTCACCGATGACTATCGCCAGCAGATGCAACTGCTCAAGCCGCAAGTCTCGCCAACCAGCGTACGCTACTGACAGGTTTGGCAGCTTTCATGTAACGCCCACCCACGACGCTGCCCTCGGGCGGCGTACAACAGAGGTCATGGACACATGCTGAAATTCTTTGCTGCCTTGCTATTGGCTGTTTGCGGTATGGCTCAGGCGCAGGACACCTTGCACACTGACCTGCCGTTGAATTATCTGGCTCAGGCCAACGCAGATACCCCCGATAAGCCGTTGGTGATTTTCATGCACGGTTACGGCAGTAATGCGGCGGACCTGTTCGGGCTCAAGGAGCGCCTGCCAGCGGACTATAACTACCTGTCAGTTCAGGCGCCCGTTGAGTTGCGCCCCGACAGCTACAAATGGTTCACCCAGAAACCTGGCGTGGCGGACTACGACGGCGTCACGGCAGACCTGAAAAGCAGCGGCGAAAAACTGACGGCCTTCATCACTCAAGCCACCGCGAAATTTCACACTCAGCCTGACAAAGTGTTTCTGGTGGGCTTCAGCCAAGGCGCGATGATGAGCTATGAAGTTGCGTTGCGAAAACCGACCCTGGTTGGTGGTATAGCGGCATTGAGCGGTCGCTTGCTGCCGGTGGTGAAATCCGAGGTCAAGACCAGCGATGACCTCAAGGCATTGAAGGTGTTCATCGGTCATGGCAAGCAGGATCGTCAAGTTGCTTATGCCAGTGGCCCTGACGCCGAAGCGGCGCTGAAGACGCTGGGCCTTGCACCACAATTTCACAGTTACGAAGGGCTTGGGCACAGCATCAACGAACAGGAGATCGACGACCTGGCCGACTGGCTGAAGCAGTCGGCGCAGTAGACCTCTGCCGGGTCGGTGGTTTTCGACCCGGCAGCGTGCGTTTCAACTCGCTTGGCTGAACCGGGCAGCAGGCGCTCGGCCCGGTGCCCGGCGTGTACTCAGTTGACCTTTACGTCGTTGAACTTGAGCACGTTTTCTTTGCTCTCGCGGTCGCGGAACGTCAGTTTCAACGCCGGGGACTTTTTAACGCGGCCTTTGGTGGCCTCGAAAATCAGCGTGACCCGCGTCGGGACATTGCGAATCAGTTGGAACGAGTCCCAGCGATCAAACTTCGCGTCGCCGACCCGCATCTGAGACAGGCTCAATGCGCCGCCGGTTTCTTCGAACAGACTGATCGGGTTCAGAAAGCGGAAATCGCGGTCTGCGCTTTTATTGATCAGCTCCAGCGTACAGGTAGGCGATTGGCCATTCTGGTCACAGTCCAGCAGCTCAATACTGAGGTTGTCGACGGTCTCGGCGCGCTTGCCGAACACGTTGGTACCGTCATTCTCGACGAACAGCTTCTGGCTGCGGGCAAACTCTACGGAAGGTTTGGCGTATTCCGCCCCCAGTCTGAAAAATACAGCGCACAGGATCAGCGACAGGGAAAACCATACGATTATCTTGAGGATAGCTGGCAACTTTCTGGCCAGAATCGCGATGCCCAGCGCGCCCAGTAGCGTCAGGGTGCTGACGATCGCGATGAGCGTCTTCCAGTTGATGAAATCGACGTTCAGGCCGAAGACGCTGGGGTCCGGAAAGAGGTAGGTAAATATGCCCCAGAGAATGCCGAGCATGCTGACGATACCGGCCGAAATTTTAGTAAAGATGGCGGAAATTTTGCTGTTGGGTGGTGCCGCGTCCATTGCTGTTTTGCCTTGTTCGAGTTCGGGAAGTGCGTGCCGGCGCGTCTGATCGACAGCCCGGCAGAGTGAAGGGCCTTTGAGGGAAGGCGTTTGTACAATCCGTGTTCAATCGCACTCATCCAGAAAACTGGACAGGCGAGCCTTGAGGGGTGCGTCATGGAGACAGAAGGGCAGCGGCAGTGCCACTGCCGCGCCAGTATCCTGTAATTTATTCAGAAAGTGCAGCGTTTCGTTCTCCGGCAAGTGCCCGACAGGTTTGCCAGAGCGCTGTTTGCACCTCAGCCCTCGCTGACCTGCGCACGTCGGTCACTGGCCGAGTTCTTGAGAAACCCCAGCAGTGCGATCAAGGGCAACGCGCTGCCGGCGATGACCACCCAGGCCCAACCGCCGTGGTGGTAGAGAGGACTGGCCACCGCCGAGCCAATCGAGCCACCGATGAAAATACTGGTCATGTACAGAGCGTTCAGTCGGCTGCGGCTGGCGGCGTCCAGGGCGTAGACCTTTCTCTGGCCCAGCACCATGTTCATCTGTACGCAGAAATCCAGCAGCACACCTGTCACGGCCAGGCCGATGACGCTGTAGGCGGGATGAATCAACGCGGGCATAAAACTCAAGGCGCCGAACAGCAGAGCGCCCAAAGAAGCGATTCGGGTATGCCCGGCATCCGCAAGGCGGCCACTGATCGGGGCGGCAATGGCACCGATGGCACCAATCAGCGCGAAGATCGCGATTTGCGTCTGCGACAGACCATGATTGCGCGACAGCTCCAGCGGCACCGCCGTCCAGAACAGGCTGAACGTAGCGAACATGCACGCCTGATAAAACGCCCGTTGACGCAGCACCGGCTGGGTGCGCAACAGGGTCCACAGCGAAAACAGCAGTTGGCCGTAAGATGCACGGTGATCCGGCACACGCTTGGGCACGGTCGTTGCCAGCACAACGCTGATGCCGAGCATCACGACTGCCGCTGAACCAAACACCGCTCGCCAGCCGAAATGGTCGGCGACCAGGCTGGAAATGGGCCGGGCCAGCAGAATACCCAGCAGCAGCCCGCCCATGATGCTGCCGACCACCCGCCCGCGCGATTCTTCCGGCGCAAGGTGCGCTGCCAGCGGAATCAGCATTTGCACCGACACCGAACTGAAACCAACCAGCAGCGAGACCAGCAGAAACAGGTTGGGCTGCTGGGCAAACGTGGCGCCCAACAAGCTGAAAATCGCCACGCCAGTGGTTATCAGCATCAGTCTGCGGTTTTCCAGCAGGTCACCCAATGGCACCAGAAAAAACAGCCCCAGCGCATAACCGATCTGTGTCAGCGACACGATCAGGCTGGCAGCGGTACTGGAAAGCCCGATGTCCGGGGCAATCAGTTCAATGATCGGCTGCGCGTAATAAATGTTGGCGACGATCGCGCCGCAGCAGAACGCAAACAGCATCACCAGACTTCGGGTCATGGTGACCGCGCTGTGCGAAGCGGGGGATGAGTGAGGCATATGAGTCTCGCTTGGACAAAGGGCTGGGCAGTCGTCTGCCGAACGTGCGGCCGGCAGATCAGAGGTGCAGACAAGAAAGGCTAACGGTTTTGCGGTGGATTAAGTAGGCACGGCGAGGTGATACAAGATATTTCCGTTAGTGATGATCAATTTCAACATTGAGGGCATTTGGGCACCCTGATACTTAGCCGTTCGGCTTTGCGTCTGTCGAGTCGCCAGGGGTGGTCTGACGGCTTAGCTCATTGGCGGCTTGATCCGGTAGCTGACCAGGTACAGCGCGGGCAGGAAGAATAGCGTCAGCAGCGTGGCGATTGCGATTCCGCCGATCATGGCGATGGCCATGGGACCCCAGAATACTTCTCGGGCAATCGGGATCATGCCCAGGCTGGCGGCGGCTGCGGTCAGTAGAATCGGTCGACAGCGATGCTCGGTGGCTTTGATCACCGCCGTCCATGCGCTCTCACCCGCAGCCATGAATTCGTCAATCTGAGTCACTAGAATCACCGAGTTGCGGATGATGATCCCGATCAGCGCCAATACTCCGAGAATCGCCACGAAGCCCAGTGGATAGCCTGAAATCAACAGCGCGGCGACCACGCCGATCAGCCCCAACGGCACTACGCTGACCACCAGCAGGAGCTTTTTGACGCTGTGCAGCTGGATCATCAAAAAACTCACTACCAGCAGCAACATCAAGGGCACGACCTTTAGAATCGGGCCTTGTGAACGGGCGCTGGCTTCGACTGCGCCGCCGGTCGCTACCGAGTAGCGTACCGGGAGGCGCGTACGGAAGGCGTCCACGTCAGACTTGAGCTGTTTGACCAATGCCGCTGGCTGCAACTTGCCGATTACGTTGGCCTTGAGCGTGATGGTCGGCAGGCGGTCACGGCGCCAGACCAGCGGTTGTTCCTGCTCATAGCTGAGGCTGGCAAATGCCAGCAAAGGAACCGTCGAGCCACCCGGTGTAGGGATTTGCAGGCTGCTAAGCGTCTGTATCGAGCTGCGCTCATCGCTGTCGGCGCGGCCCACCAGATCGACCAGATAGGTATCGTCACGCACTTGGGTAATGGTCGTGCCGCTGACCAGGCTATTGAGAATCTGTGCCACGTCCTCGGAAGACAGGCCGAACTGGCGAACCTTGTCCTGCGCAATGTTGATTTTCAGCACTTTGCCTGGCTCGTTCCAGTCGTAGATGACCTGACCAATAGCCGGGTTGGCGTCGAGAATGGCGGCCAGCGCCATGGCCTGGCTGCGTACCTGCTCGATGTCGGGCCCACTGACTCGGTACTGCACGGGCCAGCCTACTGGCGGCCCCATGTTCAATGGCTGAACGTAACCACCAACGCCAACGTAGTCGTCGCGCAACCGCTGGCGCAAGCGTTCGATCAGGCGATCTCTCGGCTCACCGCCCTGGCTGACGATGACCAGTTGGCCGTAGAAAGGGTTGCTCAGTTGCTGGTCCAGCGGCAGGTAAAAACGCACCGCTCCTTTACCGACGTAAGAGCTCCAGCGCAACACATCAGGGTCATCCTTGAGCGTGGCTTCGAAGCGGTCCATGGTCCGGCGAGTGCCATCGATGGAGCCGTTTTGCGGCATGTAGATATCGACGAGAATTTCCGGCCGGTCGGAGTCAGGGAAAAACTGATTCTGCAACAGCTTACCGGCGAACAGGGAGGCGATAAACGTCAAGATGGTGATACCGATCACCCACCACCGGTATTCAAGCGCGCGTATCAGCAATCGACTGAAAGCCCGTGTCCAGCGGCCGGGTGGGGCATGTTTTGCAGATGCTTTGAGAAGGTGCACGCCAATCAGCGGCGCAAACAGAACCGCGACCAGCCAGGAAAGCAGCAGCGCGACGGCAATTACGGCAAACATGGTGAATACGTACTCGCCCGCCGAGCTGGAGTTCAGGCCGATGGGCACGAAACCAGCGACCGTGACCAGTGTGCCGGTCAGCATCGGAAACGCTGTCGAGGTGTAGGCAAAAGTCGCGGCCTGTTGCAGTGAATCGCCGCCTTCCAGGCGCGTGACCATCATCTCGACAGTGATCATCGCGTCGTCCACCAGCAAACCCAGAGCAATAATCAACGCGCCGAGCGAAATGCGCTGCATGGTGATGCCGCTGTATTCCATGAACACAAACACCAGCGCCAGGACCAGCGGAATGGAGCATGCAACGACCAGCCCTGCGCGGATCCCCAGGCTGATGAAACTCACGACCAGCACAATCAGAATTGCTTCGAACAGTGCACGTGTGAAACCGCCAATGGCTTTTTCGACCACTTCGGCCTGGCTGGACACCAGATGCACATCAATGCCCAGCGGCAATTCTGTGGTCAGCTCATCAATGCGCTGCTGTAACTGAGTGCCGAAGGTCTGGATATTGCCGCCTTGTCTCATGGCCACTGCCAGACCAATGGCCGGTTGGCCATTGAAACGAAACAGGGAAGAGGGCGGGTCGGCATAGCGTCGCTCGATGGTTGCCAGATCGCTCAAGCGAAAGAAACGGTCGCCAAAGCGCAGATTGACCGCCTGCAGATCATCTTCGCTGGTGAACTGCCCACTGGCGCGCACTGCGATGCGTTCCGGTCCGGCTTCCATGACTCCGGCTGGCGTCACGGAATTCTGTGCCTGAAGGCTCTGCAGTACCTGGCGCTGGTCGATGCCCAGCGCAGCCAGTTTGCGAATCGAGAAATTCAGGTAGATGACTTCGCGCTGAGCACCGAGCAACTCGATCTTGCCCAGGTTGGGCACGCTGCGAATATCGGCGCGGACCTGCTCCACGTAGTCGCGTAACTGGCGAAAGGACAGGCCGTCAGTGGTGAAGGCATAAAGGCTGCCGAACACATCGCCAAACTCGTCGTTGAACACCGGGCCTTGAATGCCACTTGGCAATTCACTGCGCACATCGCTGATCTTCTTGCGCACCTGATACCAGGCCTGGGGGATATCTGCGCTGCGGGTTTCACTTTTGAGAAACACGAAAATAGTCGACTCACCGGCCAGCGTGTAGCTTTTCACGTAATCCAGTGCGTCGATTTCTTCGAGCTTCTTTTCCAGGCGATCAGTCACTTGCTGCAACGTGTCCGGCAAGGTCGCACCCGGCCAGCGTGCCTGGATGACCATGGTCTTGATGGCAAATGAAGGGTCTTCTTCGCGGCCCAGATTCATGAAGGACCAACTGCCCATCAGCAGCGAAACGAACATCATGTACCAGACCAGCGTGCGATGCCTGAGCCCCCAGGCGGACAGATTGAAACGCTCCTTCACAAGCCGACCTCTCGTTGCATACGAATCTTCTGTCCGGCCTGTACGGCGTTGACTCCGGCAATCACGACCTTGTCTCCCTCTTGCAGATCGCCGCTGACGTGCACATGACTCTCTGCGCGGGCCAGTACGCGGACCGCGCGCGAGTGCAATGTCGAGGTGAGCGGGTCGATGACCCACACGTGCGTCTGGCCATCACGCTCCAGTACTGCGCTTTTTGGCAACGTACGGAATTCCGGGCGGGCACCACTGATTTCGACCGTCACGGTCGAGCCCAGCCGGAAGCTGTCGGGCGTGTTCTGCAGCGCCAGTCGTACGCGCTGGGTGCGCGTACTGGCATCGATTTGCGGGCTCAGTTGACGGATGCTCCCGCCGACTGAAACCTGGTCGTTCAACTGGGAAATCACCCGTATATGCAGGACGCCGCTCAACGAAGTCACGCGGTCGACCGGCAGGTCCACGACGGCCTCACGGCTGTCTGGACGCGCCAGGCTGACTACCGGCTGGCCCGTCGCCATGACCTGGCCGACTTCGGCGTGCCAGTCGGTTACCAGTCCGTCAAACTCTGCCAGCAGACGCGTGTAGGAAACGTGATCATTCGCCTGTTGCACGGCATTTCGGGCTTGATCGCGAATCGCCTCCTGGGTATGCATATCGTTACCCAGTTGGTCCAGACGCGCGCGCGAGCCGACGCCGCGTTCGAACAATTGCTGATAGCGTTGTTGCTCATCGCGAGCCTGTAGCCAGGAAGCCTGGGCCTTGCTCAGTTGCGCCTGACGTGCCCGCAGTTGGTGCTGTTGATCGCTCGGCTCAAGCGTCGCCAGCAGTTCGCCCTTGTGCACCCGGTTACCGATCTGTGCATGTCGTGTGGCCATCCTGCCTGCCACGCGGAACCCCAGAGCCACTTCGTAGCGGGGCTGGATGCTGCCAGCGAATCGTCCGTATGAGGTACTGTGTTGATCGACTATCTCGGTGAACAGTACGGGCCGCCCAACGGATTCGCGAAGCGGCTTGTCGCGACAGCCTGGCAGGGCGATCAGCAGCGCGCCGATTAGCCAGTATGCGTTGATCGTGTTTGATGGAATGCCCCGGCAGCTCATGGCTCGCGCTCCGATGAAGTCATCGCGAGGACTGTTTCTTCGACCGCTTCTACTCGTTGCCCGGCATACAGAAACTGAAGGCCTCGCGAAACTACTCGATCGCCTGCTTGCAGGCCTTGCGAGACGATCACTTGACCCTGCTCATAGCGCAACACCGTGACGACCTGCAGGCTGACTCTGGACTCATCGTCCACCCGCCAGACAGCCGGATGGCCCCGGGATCTACTCAACGTTGACCACGGCAGTGCAAAGGCTCGCTGCGAGCGACTGTGCAGACGAGCGCTGACAGCCGTACCCAGCATTGGTACCGAGGTCGAATCGGGTAATGAGACGCGGACCCGTAATGTGCCGCTGGAAGCGGACACAATCGGGGTGATTTCGCGAATGGTCCCAAAGAGTTCGACATCCGGTCGGGCCAAGGAACTGATTGTGACACCACCGCCAGTCTGGTCTGCGCCCAGCAGTGATTCGTAGGCTGCAAATACGGCTTCGCGCTCGCCGTCATGGACAAGGCTGAATACAGGGGTAGCCGCCTGAACGACCTGGCCCTCTTCGGCGTGCCGCGCGGTGATCACGCCATCCGCAACTGCCACCAGTTCGGTGTAGCCAACCTGCTCACGTGCGTTGGCCTGCTGCGCGGTGAAGGCAGCAAGATCCCCGCGCGCGCTCTCCAGGCTGGAGCGTGCCTGCTGGTGCTCGCTGAGGTTGGTATAGTCCTTGGGAAGCAATACTTGCTGACGCTGAAAGTTCTGCTCAGCCAGGCGTAGCCGAGAGGCGCGTACCGCGACTTCAGCATTCGCTGATTCGAGGTCGCTTCTCTGCTCCCGAGGATCGAGCCTGGCCAGCACCTGATTGGCCCGGACACGGTCGCCCACATCGACAAACCGCTTGATCAGTTTGCCGGACACCCGAAAGGATTGATCGGTGACCTTGCGTGCCTGAATGTCGCCGCTCAGCACCACGCTCGTGGAAACGTCCAGCAATGCTACCGCTTGGACAGCGACACGCACCTGGGCCTTTTCCGGTTGTTTATACGCAGAACAGCCGCCCGTGACGAGCGACGACGCGACCAGCGCGCAACCCAACGACACGCGACACTGGGCTATCAGAAGAACAGGCGGGTACAGGACTTTTTTGCGGGCACGACGGTACGAACCCAAAACACATGCAAGGGGGAAAGTCATCAACGTGGTTGGCCATTGCTCGGGAAAACAGCGCAGCGCTCGCCCGACAAAGCCTTGTGGGCCTGCCGGGCGTCGGTTTGGGTGGATCAGGCCATTGCGGTAGCGCTGGGCCATTCCTCATTGCAGGCTTGCGTGCCTAGAAATGCCAGCACGTTTTTTTGCGAGTGGTGCCAGGCTGCCTTGCTCTCCAGATCAAGAAAGTGCCCGGTGTCCGGAACTACGTTAAAACTGCTTCGAGGGATGTAGTCAGAAAAAAGCCGAGCATCTTCAACGGTGGTGTATTCATCTTTTTCGCCGTTAATGAATAACACCGGGATTTTGATAGATGAAAAACGCTCCACGTAGTTGCTGGCGCTTAGTTGGCGAATCTGGCTGATGTGAAAGTCGATCTGGCCATATTCGTGCTCGGCCAGACTGATCAGGTGCTTGTAGTTATACAGCTTGAACAGCCGGGGCAGGTACTTGCCGACGGTGTCATTCAGCAGAGCACCGATCTTGCGTTTTTCGCGAGCTGCTAGGTAAACCTGCGCCTTGTCAATGTAGTCGAGCATCGGCTCATTGAGGACCGGTGAAAACGAACTGATGATCGCCTTTTCAACCGATGCAGGGCATTCCGAAAGCGCCAGAAGCGCCGATACACCGCCCCAGGACACGGAAAGCAGGTAATTGACCTGAAAACGCTCGATCAGTTGGAGCAGGATGCCGACCTCGTCCTCTTTGGTGACGATCATGTCATCGGAGTTGTGTGCCCGCGACTGCCCCGAAAAGGGAAGATCGAACAGGACAAGATTGTAGTGCGGTTGCAGGTACTTGACCGTCTGCCCGAAAGAGCCAGTAGTCGATAGCGCGCCATTGACCAGCAAGATGGTTTTTACATGGCTGCCTTGCCAGTAAGTTTCGGTGTAAACCTTGTACTTCCCTACGTTTGAAATAGTTGATTGCGCGCCCATGACAGCCTCCCAGCCGATGTCGATCCTACGAAATTAGTTCAGCGTTCTCTGCATTGGCAGCCATGCCAATGCCTCGCCCGGTTTGCGGCGAAATCCAATGAGTTTTTTATTATGGGTGCATCGGGAAACAGAAATCCAAGTGCCATAGAGAACCCAGAGTGACTGGACCGACAAGTCACTGGCGCCACAAAAATGCCGAACCGTTCACAATTCGCGCTCTGACGACGTTGGGATGTCCATCCGAGTAATCTGTCTTATTCGCTGAAAAATGCCCGTTCCGATTGAAAAAGCTCACGTATTGAGAGGAACTTGTGCTGGCTGAAACGGTCCAGCCAGCGCTGTTTTTGAAACATAAAGTTACAAATTAGCGCTTGGCAGTACGCGCCAGATTATTATCGAAACGCTGAAAGCCCCCAGTCAGACACTCCAGCTTTGTCAAAAAGCAGTCATGGCATTGCAAAGTCGATCAAGTAAAACGTCGCCGTCGATAGCCCTGGCAAGCAGGACTATCGCAACCGACTAAAGCGCGGCGGGTAACCGGAACTCACGAAACAGCTTGAATTCGAAGGGGTGGGGCGAGCGCTGGCTCGTGAGTAGGTAATTAGCCTGGTGGCCTTCAATGTCGGCCTTGAGCATCAGCGCGTTGCGCCCGTGATGGACCTCGCTGTCCATGCGCTCGATCAAGCGAAACAGCGACCACGGCCCGCTGTTTTCCTGATAGCCCACGCGACGGCCGCCTGGTTGCTCGACGACCAGGCTTGCGACGTGATCAGCCTTGGCGTCCGGCCATCGCAGGGCAAGCGGTGTGATCGGTCCATGCCGGTATGCCAGCTGTTCATGGCCCACTCGAAAGTCAGCACGAGTCAGGTTCTGGTCCAGTGAAAAGGCTTCCAGGCGGAACTTGATGAGCGGTCTTTCTGGGGTTTCGCTGAAGAAACGCTCACGAATCATGTGCACTCGGCCGATCTGTCGAATCGTCGCAGGAGCAACTGGCAGATGGCGACCATCCATGCTGGTCAGCGCGTAGTGATCAGGTGAGCCACTAACGAACGGTCCGAGGTAACTGTCGAAAAAGCGTGCTGCGGTTCCGTGTGCCTTGAAAAAATCCTGAAAATCGTTGATTGCCACGTCGCTGGTACTGTCCATGGCGAAGGGATAGCGCTGAGCCAGCGTATCTTTGTAAACCGGAAACAATTCGTGCTGATACCGCTTATTGATGTGTCGATGGGCATCTGCCAGCACCAGCCGCCATATGTCATCTGCCAGATCGTCCAACCATTCGCCAAGTGGAGGTGGCAGTCGGGATGCCCCATTGCGTAGCCTGGAAAGCGCATCAGACTGTCCGCCCATGCGTGACTTGGCGAAATCGAATGCAGCCTTTTCTGTCTGGTTTGAACGGCCCAGCGACGTCAGCTGCAGATTGATGTCATTCAGCGCGTGCAGCACGTAAGCCAGTTCTGCGGCAGGCTGGCCGCTTTCATCAAGCAATCGATGCAAAGGCTCGAACCGACGTTGCAATGTATTGCGGGCGTTTTGAGCGAGTAAACCAGGCTGCGCCGTGGAGGACGAAACTTCCGGTGTCGAGTCGTTGGGTGCGGTTGGCAACCGGGTCTGTTGGTGTAGTTCTGCCAATAGTTTGAGCAGCGGCGATTGAGCACCAGTGAGCTGCGCTATCTGTTCTGCACCATGGGAGATCGTGTTCGACGGCGCACGATTTATCGTCGCCAGAACCTCGTTCCAGTGATCGGCATAGTCCCGTAGGTACAGCTGCTCCAGTTCCAGTATTGCGGCTTGCGCATCGGCCCCTTGTGACAACCGATCTTTGCCCATGATCCAATCATGATGTGAGCCTGCGTGGATCAACATCGCTCCCTGAATCAGAAAATACTGTTGATAGGCATCACGGGTATACAGCCCCGGGACTGTTGGCCCGACATCGCTGAACAAGGTGCCGTGCGGATCAATCCGACGATTCACATGATAGTCCGGCAAGCTGCGGGCCTGTTCCTTGAGCGCCAGGTAAGACCGCTCGGCCAGCGACCAGGCGCCCAACGCGGCACGTGCCTCAGCGAGCAGTGTCTGATCCAGGCCAATACGTGCGGGTGCTTGCAGCAGGCGTTTCAGGTGGCTGGCGAGCTTTGCCAGGATGTCGGGCGGCACTACATGCGTGGCACGCCATTGCGAGGTCAACTGCTGGGTCAGGAATGTTTCGTCACGGCGGGCCAGATCATCGAGCATCAAATAAGCGCGCAGGCTATCGAGCAGTTGCTCGGGGTGGTTCATGCTGTCGCGCAGGCCAACTTCCAGTTGGCGCGCGACCAGCGGCAAGAGCTGATGTTGGAGTTCGTCCTGGTAGGCGTCGTTCAGTACCGGGAGGGCTGCCGCACGCTGAGCCATTCCAAGCGTGTCCAGCGGTGTGCCACGCCGGTCGATGGTTTCACGTGCAGCTTGCAGGGTTTCCAGACGAGGGAGCAGGGCAAGGACATGCTGGGATGTCGGGGTTGACCGGCTGGCGTGTGTCAGTTGTTTGCCCAGGCTGTTCAGTTGCATCAGACGCTCGCTGTGGCGTACATGATCAGCGGCCCAGTGCAGCGTCAGCAACCCGGAACAGCCCAGCAGGGTGACGCACAACGTCAGTTGTCTCCAGCGGATGCGGCTGACCTGCCTGTGATCAAGGGCTGCCAGGCCAGCCTCGGGGAATATGATCCTGGTGAATACGTCATGCACAAAGCGCGTCTGGCCAATCAGCGCTTCCTTTCGTTCGCCCTCTTGATACAAGGCGGTCGAATCAAGCGGACCGTCACTGATCGGGGCAGGCGATGCAGGCGCCTCAGAATGCGTGACGCTGCATAGATAAATTCCGCGCAGAAGGCTTGCAGGCTGGTAGCGGTTTGCGCTGAAAGCGTGCTCTACAAATGTCTTCAACGGAGCGATCAGCCTTTCCAGCTGACGTGGGAAATCGATGATGTGTCCCACACGTCTGCGCTGCTTTGCCAACTGCGCACGCTCTATCACCTGCTCACTCAGGTGACTCAGCAGATCGGCAATTTGCTGCTCAAGCGTTGCCACATCAAGATGAGCGCCATCACTGCAGGCGACACCAAAAACCTGCTCGCTTTGCTCCGGCCCTGGATTGTCGTAAAAACAGTCGAATCCGCGAAGCAGGTCTGCCTTGCTAAGCACCATGTATACGGGCGGCTGGCAACCCAAGCGTTGTTGAATATCCAGCAGACGGTTGCGAACATGCTGGGCAAGGTCAATGAGTGGTGCCTGGTCCTTGGCCAGTAATACATCCATCGGTACGGTAACCAGCACGCCATTTACTGGCATACCGCGTCGACGCTTTGCAATCAGGCTGAGCAGTGTTTGCCACGTCTGGGCAGCGCCTCGGGTTTCCTGTGTCAGGCAGTGTGCAGGGGTGTCCAGCAATACGCCTTGTTCAGCGAAATACCAGTGACAATCGCCGGTCGATTCGGGCGGCCTGCTGGCCTTGCTCTGCCGAAGGTTCAGTGGCAGGTCCAGGCCCGAGTATTCAATCAGGCTGGTCTTGCCGCTGGCTTGCGGACCCAGTACCAGATACCAGGGAAGAGACATGCGCCAGCGTTCGTCGCGGCGGTGATAAAGAGGTGTTTTGGCCAGGGTCCGCATGGCTTGTCGGAATGCCATGCGTAACGCGATGACGGCGTGCTTGTCCTGCTGGGCAGTTGATCCGCTCTGATCAATTTCGAGCTGATCAACCGACTCGTTGTCCCGGTTGGCATGTCTCGAAGTCCGCCACATACGCGATAGCCAGAACAGAGCCCATGCCAGGACCAGTCCTGTAACAGTTGCCAGTCGTGCGGATGAAGCCGCCAGCGGCTGTACGCCATCGAATGCCAGTCTCGATCCGAAGATCCATGTCAGCAGGCCGATAACCGCTATCGACAGCAGGCTCCAGATTTCAGGCCATTTCAGCACAGCAGCCAGTCGGATCAGAAAGGGCATCATGGCGCAGGCTCCGCGCCGATGGAGTGCGCGTTCGGCTCAGGCGACTGGAACGGCACAAGAGCAGCTTCGCGCTGCTGCGTAAGGTTCCAGGCAAATCCCATGTAAATCAGACACAGACTCAGGAGCGTCGCACCCAACAATGGCACTGCCGGTATTCGAATAATCGTTCGGGTCTTGATCTGGCTGGTCGCAGGTTGGACGCGTGATACCGATCGGCATGCATCGCCGCGCACACGTTTGAGGCATTGATAGAGCTCATGGCGCAGTTGCCGCAACTGATTGCGTCTTTCCGCCGACGCGGCATAGCGGCCTTCAAAGCCCAATGCCAGACACAGATAGATCAGCTCGAGTTGATGGATATATCGGGCGGGGGCACTCAGAAAGTGCTCAAGCAGCAGGAAAAATTTCTCGCCGCCGAGGCTGTCATCGTGAAAGTCCTGCAAAAGGCTGTTGGTTGCCCAGTTGCTGTTTCGGCCCCAATCGCGGGTCAGAACGGTCTCATCGGCCAGGCTGCACAGCAGATAGGACGCTACTTTTACCTCTGCGTGCTCGACGCCTGCGTCGATCGCCTCGCGGGCGAAACCTGAAATACGCTTACCCAGTCGCACTCGCAATTTAGCCAGTGCTGTTGGGTCTCCATGCGGTTCAAGGCGAGCCAAGGTGGACAGCAGTCGCGAGGCCGCCGCCACCAGTGGGTTGTGCTGGTTGGCCCGCAGCGGTGCTTTGCGGGTGTCACGCAGGTAAAAACGAGGGTCGAGATCGGTATAACGTGCCAGAGCTGCATCTGGCCCGATCAAGGAACTGAGGTCTTCATAAATGTTGCCAGTGCTGGCAGACGATGAATGGATCATGAAACACGCTCCTTGCGATATCAGTGATCAGGCGGTTTGGCGTACAGATCCTTGTTGTACATTGGCCATTCTTGCGGCGTGCTGGATGTCCGCCAGTTGCAACCATGCATTGACCAACGCATCGAGATCAGACCGACTGGACTGATCGCCGAAAACATCCTCCAGGCTTATGGCTACAGTGGCCTGGGCTCTCAAGCGCTTTTGGGCCTGGCTCAGGTCTGAACGCTGTTCGCGCTGCATGGCGAGAATCCCGTTATGGCTGTCTCGGTAGTAGTGACGCAGTTGCGTTTCGGTCAGGCGGTAGAAGCGCTTGTCATGGTGTGAGCGCAGATTATGGCGAAATCGGGTATACGACTCGGGCTTCCACTGGCGCAGGTTGTCTTCGAGCGGATCAATCACTTTGCTGATTTGCTTGCGCTCCTGCTCGGTCAGCAAGGCGCCGTTGCGTTCACGTATGGCGGCGATCCATCGGATCAGCGTCGTCAGTGCCGCGCGGCTGTAGCCGGCGTCGCTCGAGTGCTCGCCGGCCGACAGAATCTGTCTGAGGATCGACTGCCTGTCTGGCATGTCGCCCTTCAGATCAATGTCCCCGGCCAATTGCGCACAGGCTTTTTTGCCGATGGCTGCACAGCCTGGTTGCCAGAGAATCGCGCTGTAGCCGTCTGCGTTTTTCTTGCGCGGCAGATAGTGGCGTTGTTCCCCATGGTGCTCGTAATTGTCACCGCGCAAATTCATCAATCCGCCCAGCAGTACTGCAGTCGCCATGAGCGGTGTGCCTATGGAGGCGACCATCATCGCGGTACCTGGCAGCAGGGTCATCCAGTTGCCGTCCATCCAGGTAGAGGGTACGCCGGGCACCGGGTCGTTATGGTTGACAATCCGGTGATGCACGAGGTCCTTGGCGGCTCGCACAAAGGCGCTGTCACCCGAGCGTGGCGCGCCGTAGGTGTAGAGCACGACCTTGTGTTGCGCCGACATCCGACGGATCCATTCTGCGGCAAGCACGGCAATGGCGCCGCCCAGACTGTGGCCGGTGACAAGAATGGTTTGCTCCCGGGTGTAAAAAGCCTTGAGGTAGTCGTCGATAAATTTTTTGAGAGAAACGAATGCCTGATGGAAGCCGCGATGTGCCTGCCCCAGCCCATCCTCATGCGGGATTTGCAGCGCATCTGCATCGCGAAGTGCGTCGGGCAGGAATTCCTGTGTTCCGCGTATGGCAATCAGAACGACACTGTCGTTGTGAGTGATAAACGCTTGTGTGTCGGTTTTGTCATTCAGGAAGTGGACATTTTCTGGGCAGTCCCAGCCGTTGGCTTTTTCTTTAACGTAACGCTCAGGGTCATAGGGCACAATTTCCAGACGTTTGGAGTATGGCACTTCCTCCCAAAGTAAATGATAAGGTCCTGCACTGTTGAATAACGTCGGTTTTTCCAGGTGGGCCAATTGGTTATGCAATACATGGCCGATAGAACCCTTTTGTAAATAAGGCGGTAGAGTCGGAGGCTCTTCCGATTTGCGTTTTTTGTTGAACGGTCCGTATGAGAAGGTGCTCATGATCGACAGTTGGTAGTTATTGAGTGCGCAAAAAGATGCGCTTGTCGAAAGTACCGGGTTGTAGGCACGTAGCGCTTTGACTTCAATTACATGGTGCTGGCGCGGCTCCAGCGGCACGCCAGGCAGGTGGTCTTTCCCATGCCTTTTCAAAATATCGTTGACGGTGGCGATCAGGAACGGGCTGGGACGATGTTCTTTTATTTCAAACTCGGGCAAATGTGCAGCCTCGCCCTTGGGGACAAAGTCACGAACCTGCACGTGATAGAAGACCGCCTTTTCGCGTTCTGCGCGCTCGCGCGGCAGGTGCGGGTCTGAAGGTTTTCGGTGCGCTGAGGGAGGTTGTTCGGCGGCCACCTGAAGGGCTGAAAGGGGCAGTGGAAAGGCTTCACGAATCTGCAGTTCTTCGTACCAACTGTCCCCGCGTCCATTGTTCCTGGCGCTTATGTCGAGAAACACAGGGCCGTCATAACAGGTGGCTAATTTTCCATATCCCTCTTCGTCAGTTTGACCGTCGTAGGTTTGACCTTGTGCGTCATGAAGTGTGTAGTCCAGCCTGGTGTAGGGTTCGCCATTGCCATGCTCGTCAACCAATCTGAAACTGACCCAGTTTCCTTTTAAAGGACATGTTTCCTGAACGCTTGGTCCGTTGATACTCATAGGCTTACTCCATGCAGCCTGGATAAATAGAACAGGTCTGACCGTCCATATGGAAAGTCTTGAACAGGGCGGGTACCTGGCAACGTTGATAGCCTTTTTTAGGCAGGCAGGGTTTCCATCCGTTAGAGAACTTTATCCAAGTATCACGTCGTGCAGGTTTCTCCTCCACATTCGAATCCACTATAAGATTCAGTGTCTTGTTTTTTAACTCGTCACGGTTCAGATAGGCGCCGCTGCTGTTGCATATCAAGCGTTTATCGATGCCAATGTAAATTCTGCTTTCCTGGAAAAGAAAACCGCATTGAGTTTCAACGTTCAGGATTCCGGAAGCAGGGAACGCTGTATAGTCAGATGAGGGTTTGTTACTTATATAGAAATTTCCCCTCCCATACGCTTTCTGCCATTCCAGCGGTCCGTGGCGCGCATTGATTTCCAACGACAGTCTTCCCAGTTTCATTGGGCACAACCCTTTGGTGTAACTCAGGGGTATGTCGAAATCGAATGATTGGGGTTTGTCGCTGATGTCTTCTGTGTAATGTTGGGAGTGGCTGCGGGTGACGGTTTCGCCTGGGGTGAACGTAGGGCTTTGACAACTTGGGCTGTCCGGGTTTTCGGGGCCGTACAACGCGTAGACGTCAATTCCGAATTCAGCCGGCAACTGCCCTTTGAATGTAAACGTGTCCCAGCCCCGATGAGAGGACGCGGCGACGACGACTTCCTTGGCCAGGCTTCCGGCAAAATGACAGCCACCTGACGAAACGATTGCGATGCCGAGCAGTGCGGCACGCATGGATGTATTCATGTGTGTTCTTCCATGACGGTAAGTGTTGCGATGTTGTGTCTGACGCGCTGAAGGTGCCGCTCGGGTGTTTCGCCTTGGATCGGGTGCCAAAGTCCATGGGCGGCAAGCGTCGGATCCAGCCTGTTCTGTACGAGAAACAGAATGTCTTCGGGCGCGTTCCATCCCCACCCGGTGGCGAGTTCGAGCTGATCTGTCAGCCAGACGTTGAGGGTTGTGTTGACAGGCAGTCGCGCAGTGGATGTGGGGTGGTGTTGCCACAACCAGTTTTCCAGCGCACGCAGTTCGATGGCGTGGCTGGCTGCCTTTGATTCGGTCACCTGCGTCCAGGGGGTAGCAAAGGGTGGCAGATAGAGGGCAGGGCGCTTGTTCTCGAACTGCAGCCATGCTTCGCCGTCCCAGCACAGCGCTTGCGCCAGCGGACCCAGCAGCAGCGGAATATGGTGGGCATCCAGTGCGCTCAGATGGCGGACCATGACCCGGTTGTCCTGGAAACGATAGAGCCAACGCTGGTCAGCGTCGCGGATCACCATGCGGTCACGCCAATGCCGTGCGAGCTCCGCCAGGTCCAGATTGTCTGCGCTGCCGATCCAGCCCCAGTTCTGCTCTGGATGTTGTAACAGGCGCTCGATAGCGGGCGTCGTCGACGGGTCAATTCTTATCAACCAGGGGCTTTGGGCCAGCAGGCTATCGAACTCCGTCCCCTGAAACAGGCGCAGGTAATCACGAATGGGAGCGAGGCTGAACAGAGTGGCGATTGCATCGGGTGCGGCCAGCGTATCGACGGTCAGTACCAGTTGGCGCTTGCGACGGTACTGCTCAGCCAGCCACTGCGAGGGTTGAAGCGTCATAAGGCAGATTCCATTGCCAATAGTTGAAGGGCGCCTGTCAGGGCAGTATTTTTCAAGCCATTGGCTGTTCCAGCGAGCAGGCGTTTTCCCGGCACGCTTCGCAGATCAGGCAGCGGCTCTCGCCGTGTCGGGTGGCTTCTTTCATCAAGTTGACCTGGGCATTGGCCAGCGCCGGGGCAGGCGGTGCGCCGGATACATGGCCATTGGTGTCTTCGGGGAAAAGTGCGGCCAGCAACTGGATGCCAGCACCGGTTGCCGGAGTACCGCCGCTGTTCAAGGCGATGCTCGCGCCGTTCAGCCAGACGCCAGCGGGATTGAGCGTGAGCGTGCTGCCGCCTGCGGACAGCGTCAGCTCAGTGCCCGCTTCGATAACCACCTTGTTGCCAGCTTTGCAATGAATTTCCTGGCCGGCGTCGAGGCAATGATTCAGGCCGGTTTTGAGGTACAGGCTGCCACCGATATCGAGATGATCATCGCCGCCGACGTTCACCATACGGCTGGCCTGGATGGTGCGATGTTCTTCGGCCTTGAACAGGCTATAGCTGTTGGCGACCACGCTCTCGTGACGCTCGTGGCCCACATTGACGATCTGGTTGTGGCGGACGATCTGCTGCCAGTCACGCTCGGCGTGCAGATAGATGTGTTCGGCGCCCTTGCGGTCCTCGATGCGCAGTTCGTTGCTGCCCTTGCCACCGGGGTAGCTCAGGGTCTTGAAAACGGTTCGGGTCTTGTGGGCAGGCAGGGTGTGGGCAGCACGGTTGCGGCTGTTGGGCACACAACCGCTGATATACGGCTGATCAGGGCAGCCTTCCCAGAACGACACAACGACTTCCATGCCAACTCGCGGGATGGTCACGGCGCCATACGCATCGCCGGCCCAACTGGACGCGACGCGCATCCAGCAACTGCTTTGCTCATCGGCCATACCCTCCCGGTGCCAATGGAACTGAACCTTGACGCGACCATGCTCGTCACAATGGATTTCTTCCCCCGCCGGGCCTGTGACCACTGCGGACTGGCTGCCCTGTACGCAGGGCGTACGGTGACTCATGGGCGGACGGAAATGGGACTTCCACGGAGTGGCTTCGAAGGTGTTGCGATAGCCGTGAAAGAAAGTGTCCTTGTCGTCGGATTGGCCGACCCCTGCTTCCTCCAGCACCTGCGGCTGCTTGCCGCTGTGGGTGACACGAGTCAGCAGCCACAGGTCGTTGTTCTCAGCTATCGGATGGGCATGCAGGGGCAGGAAATGGCCGCTCGCCAGGTTTGCCATATCGCTGTTACCGACTGCCACTTGGTAGTCGCCGCGCAATCTCTCCAGGGCGCGTCTGGCCAATAACCTGCCGCGCTGCTCGTCTTCGAATGAGCCGGGGAAGCGGTAGTCTTCAAGTTCGGGCTCGCTCACGCCTGAAGCCGGACGCTCCCCGGCGAATGTGGTCTCCATGCGCAGGTGTGGCTTTGTGAACTGGTAATCGCGTCGTGCAACCTTTGATGCACGGGCTTGCAGGCGCACGCTGAACTGTTTGACAGTGGGCTCATCCGGTACGGTTCCTGTGTCGGGCTGGAATCGGCCTGGCTGCAGTTTCGGAAAGAATGTCTGATCGTCACCGAAGACCAGCACGTGGCGGGTTTCCTCGTGTTCAAAGTGGTAATGGATACCTTCGACCGCGCACAGGCGCTGAATGAAGTTCAGGTCGCTTTCGTCAAACTGCGTGCAGTATTCGCGCTTCGGATAGCTGGCAGGTCCGAGATTGAAACGATAGGCACCTTGCAGAATCCCGTGAGCCTCAAGCACTTGGGCGATGATCTCCGGCACACTTTTGTGCTGAAAAATGCGCTGGTTGCAGCTGTGTTGCAGATAGGCGATGCGCGGCGCCAGTTTCAGTTCATAGCGGGTCAGGTGACCGATGGATCCACCGCGACTGACGCTGTGGACCTGTCCATGGATGCCTGTGCCGATCGCACTGAAAGACAGAAAGGCCAATTGATGAAGCAGGCTTTCCAGTGGCAGATCTGTTTGTTCGCTGACCAGTTGTATGGTGATTTCGTAGGGATGGCTGATCTGCTCGCTGCCTTCGAATGCCAGAACCTGGAAGTCGTGACGGATGGCAGGCAGCTTCAGGGTAAATCGGGTAGTTGCCCGAGCTGTGGCGTCAATCATCCGGGAAGTCCTTTTTCCGTTGATTCGAGAAGCGATGGTGTCGAGCAGCCATATCCCCGTGCTTTTGGCGTGCAGTCCCCGCAGTCCCTGAGACCCGCTCGCGATTGGGGTCACGAGAGCGGGACGGGCCTGCCGTTCATTCGAAGGGATATGGCTGAATCGACGGACACAGGATCGCTGATGCGCGGTGCTCTATATACGGCGCTATTGCGCCGGTTCTGATAGGAAAGAGGGGCGCTGGCTGTAGGAAAAGCTCTATCAGCCGGATTGAAGGTGATCGGTGTGGCTCACGCCAGGGCGCGGACCGGACGACATTCCAGCTTGAGGCTGGCACCGCCGAGTGCGCTGGTACCGATTTCCAGATTGAAGCCGTGCAGATTGACAATGGCCGCCACCACGGAGAGGCCTAGCCCGAAGCCGCTTTGCTCGTTGCCAGCTTCACTTCGATAGAAGCGCTGGAACACTGCGACGCGTTCTTCTGCGCGAATGCCGGGACCGGAATCCTGTACATCTATGCAAGGGCTGTTGCCGTCCTTGCACGAGTAGGCGCTGACCATCACGGTTCCGCCTGCAGGTGTGAACTTGATCGCGTTGCCCAGCAGGTTGGTGAGAGCCTCGAACAACAGGGCGCGGTCACCGACCAGTGTTGGAATCGGCTCTTTCAGTTCCAGCAGCAAGGTAATCTGCGCTTCTTCTGCGAGCGGGAGGTAAAAATCGTGCAGTTCCTGAAGCAGCGGCCGCAGCTCAAGTTGGACGAACGCCGAGCGACGTTGGCGATCTTCCAGTTCAGAGATTCTCAACAGGCCACGGAAACGCGCCATCAGCGTATCGGCCTCGGCGATGACCTGACTGATCTGCGCATCATGGACCGAGCCGTAGTCGGACTGTTGCTGAATGCGATA
This sequence comes from Pseudomonas californiensis, assembly GCF_021147775.1. Classification (GTDB taxonomy): domain Bacteria; phylum Pseudomonadota; class Gammaproteobacteria; order Pseudomonadales; family Pseudomonadaceae; genus Aquipseudomonas; species Aquipseudomonas californiensis. Next base: position 32,677 of record NZ_JAGTPK010000018.1, on the reverse strand, counting down.
AAGCTGGGCTCGCAGACGTGTCAAAGGCGTGCGCAGGTCATGGGCAATGTTGTCGCAAACCCCCTTGACCTCGTTCATGAGCTTTTCGATACGGTCGAGCATGGCATTGACGATGACCGCCAGCATGTCCAGCTCATCGCGCCGGTTCGACACCGGCAGACGGCCCGCCATGTCGCCGGCGATGATCGACTCGGCACTTGCCTGGATGGCTCTGATACGTCGTAAAGGGCGACGCCGCAACAAGTGCCAGCCCGCCACGCCGGGGATAATGGTCAGTGAAATACCCCAGAGGAGGGCATGCAGGATCAGCGTACTCACAGCAAACAGCGAGCCGTTTTCGCGTACCAGCACCAGAAAGCGTCCGTCGGAGGTCCGGGTAACGACCGCATCGCAGCTGTTTTGCGGCAGACCCGGGTCATCGGAGTCGATGCAGTTGCTCAACTCGTGGATCTGGCCGTCGACCGGTAATACGTCAGGGATTCGAGTGATAGGGCCGGCGATGGGACGAAAGTCTTCGTCGAACAGGCCATAAGCGTCCACGGCGCGCATGTCGAAGGTCATGCTGGTGGCGAGCGCGTCCACCAGGGCCTGGCCTTCGAATTTCGAGAATAGCTGTTGGCGCTGGGTCAGCGAATGACGGGCCAGGTTGTCCAGGTAGGAGGTGACTTCCCAGTAGAGAACACCCAGTAAAATGGCGCTCCACGCCACGAACAATGAGCTGTAGAGCGCCAGCAATCGGCTTGTGGAAGAACGCCAGCCCTTAGACGGGTTCGGCAATAACATAACCCGAACCTCGCACGGTCTGGATCAACTGCGCGGTTCCGGGCTGATCGATTTTTTTACGCAGACGACCAATGTGCACGTCGATCAGGTTGGTACCTGGGTCAAAGTGATAGCCCCAGACTTCCTGGAAAATCATCATGCGGGTGATTATCTGGCCGCTGTTGCGCATCAGAAATTCCAGCAGTTTGAATTCTGTTGGCAGCAGGGTAAGCGGTTGGCCACCGCGACAGGCCTCGCGGCTCATCAGGTTGAGCTCAAGATCGGCAACCTGCAGCACCGTCTTGGCCGCGCTGACCGGGTTGCTGCGGCGCAACAGCACCTCGACACGCGCCGCCATTTCGTCCGACGCGAAAGGTTTGGGCAGATAGTCGTCGCCACCGGCCCGTAATCCGCGCACGCGCTCGTCCACATCGGACAGCGCGCTTATCATCAGAATCGGCGTCGAAATACCCTGCGCACGCAGGTGGGTGACGATAGTCAGGCCATCCATCTCCGGCAGCATGCGGTCCAGCGTGATCAGGTCATAGTCGCCACTGACCGCACGCGCCAAGCCATCACGGCCGTTGTCTACCCAGTCCACTTCCAAGCCGTGGCTGCTGAGCTCCGCGACAATTTCCTTTGCGGTGATGGCATCATCTTCGATTGCCAGAATTCGAGTCATGGTCCCTGCCTGAGTGGGTGCAGTCAAAGCAGTAGTTTGCATCTAAACGCTGGCTCGCTTCCTGAAAGAAAGTTTAATGATGGAGATCATATGTCTTTCTGTGCCTCAGCGTCTTCGTCCTTGAGCTTCTGCTCTCTTTCGAGGCGCAGTTTTTCGGCCCTGTTTTTCTTGTCCCGCTCGATCTTGGCCGTGGTGTCTTTTTCGCTGCGGATCTGTGCATGGCTGATCAGGGCGAAAATGAAGCTGCCGCCGATGATGTTGCCTGCCAGCGTCGGTCCGGCGAATATGAACCAGAACTCTTTCCAGCCCAGCTCGCCTGCGAATACAAGATAGGACACCTCCGCTGATCCGACCACAATGTGGGTGAAATCACCCAGCGCCATCAGGTAGGTGATCAGCACAATGATCGCGATCTTGGCGTTTTCCATAGAGGCGATCATCCAGACCATGGTCGCGATCATCCAGCCTGACACGATGCCTTTGGAAAACATCTGGCTGACATCATTTTCCATGACTTTACGACCTATCTCCAGAAAGGCCTCGTCGGTCTTGGTATCGAAAATCGGCAGGTGCAGCATCACATATGCCACCAGCAGCGTGCCTGCGAGATTGCCTGCAAGCACCACGCCCCATAGACGCAGCAAACGCCAGATGTTGGCCAGGTTCAGTTTGCTCATGACCGGCAGCACTGCGGTGATGGTGTTTTCGGTAAACAGTTGCTGGCGCGCCAGGATCACAGCCAGAAAACCTGCCGAGTAACCCAGGCTGGTAATCACATGGGCGCCAGGGATGCCTTCGAGGCGAGATTTGAACAGCCCCATCGCCATCAATGACAGGCCCATGGTCAAACCGGCTGCCAGCGCTGACCACCACAGGGCAGCAACGCTGCGCTCCAGCTCATGGTCGCCCTGGATTCGAATGGTTTCATGCAGGACCGCCGCACGGGGCGGTTGCTTCTCATCGATCTCGCGCTCTTCCTCGGCTGACAGGCCGGGGGTCTTGCCATCTGCTTCGTTGTCCATACAACTTCCTTCGCGCCAGAGATGAGGTGGACCCACCGGTCCGATGGTTCAGACAGGCGCGTTGCGCCGTCGTTCGCCGTCTCGGCAGCCTATTGAGCATTGTAGGAACGGGTTGGCAAAACGAAGTCTTCATCCCGACAAATAGGTGCTCTGGTCCCGGTCCATAGTGATGACAGACAGCGTTTTCCTGGCTGCGGCCAGCAAGTGCTATGCGTGCTCAGCGGTGTATTTGGGAATTTGTATCAAACATAAATAAGAATCTGTACTATTCGCGAAAAATCCTGCCGGGTCCCAAGAGGTCTGGTTTCTGACAAGGGCTGCACGTCGATGCGTCGTACTTTTGTTTCTCTTTGCGTTATTCAAGCCATCTCCCAGGCTGCCTGGGCTGAACAGGTTACTGCCGAAAAACCCTCTATAGAATTGCAGAATATTGATATTCAGGGCGCTGCCACTGTCGAGACTGCATTTGGGCCTGTTCAGGGTTACCGTGCGACGCGCTCCGCCAGCGCGACCCGTACCGACACATCCCTGCATGAAACGCCACAGTCAGTCAGTGTGGTCACCCGCGAAGCGGTCGAAGACATCGGTGCGACGCGCTTGCAGGACGCCCTTGATTACGCAGGCGGCGTCGGGCGCGCCAATAACTTCGGTGGCCAGGGTCTGACCACTTTTACCGTACGCGGCTTTACCACGGGTGAGTTCTACCGAAACGGCTTTCCCATCAACCGTGGTTATCCCAACATGCCTGACGCCAACACCATCGAGCGTCTTGAAGTACTGCGTGGTCCGGCAACTACGCTATACGGCCGTGGCGACCCGGGCGGCACGTTCAACGTGGTTTCCAAACAGCCGCTGGCCGAGCGTTTGGTCACGCTGGGCAGCCAGCTCAACGATCAGGGTATGAAGCGTGGCACCCTGGATGCGTCGGGTCCGCTGGACGATGACGGGCGCTTTGCCTATCGCCTTAACCTGGTGGGCGAGGGCGGCGATACCTTCCGGGATCACGTCGAGACCGAGCGTTACGGGGTTGCACCAGTGTTGAGCTGGCAGGTGGATGACGCCACACGCATCACCTTCGAGGGTGATTTCATGCGCAATAACGCGCCGCTGGACAGGGGCCTGACGCGCTATGCCGCTCAGACCCGCACCGCTTCGCGGGATACGTTTTTCGGTGAAAAAGACGTGGGCAAACTGCACAACGATAACAATATGGCGCAAGTGCGCTTTGATCATGACCTGAACGCCGACTGGAAGCTCGGCGGTGGCGGGCAGTTTCTCGACGGCAGCCTCAAGGGCGATGCGATAGAGGCCAATGGGTTGGCCGCCGATGGGCGTACGCTGGGGCGCAACTTCAATTACCGCAAGCTGGAATGGACCGACCGAGACGTGCAATTGAACGTCACCGGGCATTTCTCCACGGGCGGGTTTGATCACACGCTGCTTGCGGGGGTCGAGTATGAGGATTACGACTACAAGTCGATCATTCAGCGTTCGAGTGGTGCGGCAAGCGCTTATACGATCGACATCTTCGATCCGGTGTACGGTCAGGCTCGCCCGGCGTTGACGCGCACTACAACCAACGACAAGGAAAACCTCAAGACCTATGCAGCCTTTGTGCAGGATCAGGTGGCCCTGACCGAACGCCTCAAGGTGCTGGCGGGTGTGCGTTTCGAGCGCTTCGAGCATGACTACGACACCTTCGGGATCGGCGTACCGTTCACCAACAGCGACAACGCGGCTACACCTCGTCTGGGCCTGATCTACGACCTGACCGACACCGTGGCGGTTTACGCCAATGCCGCACGCTCGTTCAAGCCCAATACCGGCGCCAGCCGTCTGGGCGGCGGCTTCAAACCGGAAGAGGGCAAGTCCTACGAAGTCGGCGTCAAGTGGGAAGCGCTGGACCGCCAGTTGAGCGTCGATGCTGCTCTGTATCAGATCGAGAAACAGAATGTACTGACCACCGACCCGGTCGATTCGACCTTCAGCGTTGCGGCGGGCGAAGTCCGCAGTCGCGGGCTGGACTTGAACGTGGTCGGCAACCTGACGCCGGAGTGGCGCGTGATGGGCAGCTACGCCTACGTCGATGCGCAGGTTACCAAAGACAACACGTTGCGTTCTGGCACGCGCCTGCTGAATATCCCGGAGCAGACCTTCAGTCTGTTGAACGTGTATGAATTCCAGGACGGTGCCTTGCGCGGCCTTGGTCTTGGCGCCGGTGGTCGTTATGTCGACCAGCGTGCCGGGCAGACTGCCAATGTGGCATTTTCGATGGACAGTTACACCGTGTTCGATCTGTTGGCCTTCTACAAGGTCAACGAGCACGTGAAGCTCAACCTCGACTTGAAGAACGTTTTTGACACCGAGTACGAAGAAGGCGCGTTCGGCAACGTCTATGCGTACCCCGGCGCGCCTCGTACGGTACAGGTAGGGATTGCCTACACCTTGTAGTGTCAGGCGAAGACCCGAACGGGCGACCCCGCGTGCCACGCCTGAATGTCTTCGATCATCTGACTGAAGAAGGTGCGGTAGTTGTTCTCGGTGACATAGCCGATGTGCGGGGTCGCCAGCACATTGTCCAGCGAACGGAACGGGTGATCCGCAGGCAATGGCTCGGTGTCGAAGACGTCCAGTGCCGCGCCTGCGATCCGGCCTTGTTGCAGGGTTGCAATCAGCGCGGCCTCGTCGATGATCGGGCCGCGTGATGAGTTGATCAGATACGCGCTCGGCTTCATCCAGCCCAGCGCCTGAGCGTCTACCAGTCCGCGGCTTCGGTCACTGAGCACCAGATGCACCGACAGCACGTCTGCCTGTTCGAACAGGGCCTGTTTGCTGACGTAGGTAACGCCTGATTCAGCAGCGGCCTCAGGTGTGAGGCTCTGGCTCCAGGCGATGACCTTCATGCCGAACGCCTGGCCGTAACGGGCAATCCACTTGCCAATGCTGCCCAACCCCAGAATGCCCAGCGTTTTACCATGCAGGTCGCTGCCCAGCCCTACCTGCCATTTGCCGTCACGCAAGGCGTTGGCCTCCGCCACCAGATTGCGGGTTACACCCATTATCAGTGCCCAGGTCAGCTCCGGTGCCGCATGCTTGTAGCTCTCCGTGCCGCATACCACGATACCCAGTCGTTTCGCAGCAGGCACATCAATAGCAGCGTTGCGCATGCCGCCGGTCACCAACAGTTTCAACGCTGGCAACTGACTGAGCAGCGCATCATCGAACAGGGTTCGCTCACGCATCACGCATATCACCTGGAAGTGTTGCAGTCGCTCGACCATGGTTGCGGTGTCGGCCGGAAAATCATGCAGAAAACTGACCGTCCCTACGGCGTCGAGTGCAGACCAGTCGACAACGCCGCTGGCTACGTTCTGCCAGTCGTCGAGCACTGCGATTTTCAGTTGAGTCATGAGCGTGGGTCTCCTCGTGTCGGGTTGGAAGGGCTTCGTTTCCGTCAGTTGAACAGGCTGGCTGCGATATTGATTGAAAGCCCTAGAATGGCGGTATTGAACACAAAGCAGATCAAGGATTGCGCGAGCACAATCTTGCGCATTTCGCGCGTGCCCACACCGACATCGGAGGTCTGCACCGCAACGCTCAGGGTGAAGGAAAAGTACAGAAAGTCCCAGTAGTCGGGGTGCTTCTCGCCACCGGTAAAGGTCAATGGGGGTTCCTTGCCTTTGGAGGTGTAGAACAGATGGGCGTAGTGCAGGCTGAAGATCACGCCGATCATCAGCCATGAGCCAATGACGGTGGCACCGGTAAACGCGTGATGCAGGAGCTGCTGATGGGGCGACAGACCCTTGCTGCCAGCGATTTCCAGAATAATAGCTGCCAGGCTGGCCAGTGCTGCAATGCACACGGTCAGCAGGATACCGCCAGCTTTTTCGTCTTCCATCAGCGCTACCCGCCGCACGTCATCGGCGGTGCTATGCAACGTACGAATAAAGATCAGCACCAGATACAGCCAGACGCCCAGGTCCCAGCCAATCAGCAGATGCTGAGTAACAGAGGCAGTGGGGATCAACCACACCGATGCACAGCCAACCAGCAGGCCTACCAGCGCCGAGACAGTCAAACGAGGATGCGTGTGAGCGATATGGCGCATGCGGGCTAGTCGTTACCAAGTGTTGCCAGACAGTAGCATGCCCTGATGCGCTTTGAAAAAACGGCGCACAAGGGGGTTGTGCGCCGTGTGCCAACGGTGTGGCGAGTGTTCAATGTTGTCGACTGCAGACTCAACGCACCAGGCAAGGCTGCTTGTTGTTGAACTTCCAGTCTGAAATCAGAAATTGCATGGCGACGGCATCGTTACGCGCCCCGAGGCCCATGCCTTTGTAGAGCTCGTGGGCCTTGGCCAATTGATCGGTGTCCAGTTCTACGCCCAGCCCCGGTTTCTTCGGCACCGCGACCTTGCCACCGACAATCTGCAACGGTGCTTTGGTGAGGCGCTGGCCGTCCTGCCAGATCCAGTGGGTGTCGATGGCCGTAATGTTGCCCGGTGCGGCAGCCGCGACATGGGTAAACATTGCCAGCGAGATGTCGAAATGGTTGTTGGAATGCGAACCCCAGGTCAGGCCCCACTCGTTGCACATCTGTGCGACGCGCACCGAGCCCTGCATGGTCCAGAAGTGGGGGTCGGCCAATGGGATGTCCACGGATTGCAACTGAATGGCATGACCCATTTCACGCCAGTCGGTGGCGATCATGTTGGTGGCGGTTTTCAGGCCTGTGGCTCGACGGAATTCGGCCATCACTTCCCGACCGGAGAAACCGTTTTCTGCGCCACACGGGTCTTCGGCGTAGGCCAGCACATGGTGCTGGTCACGGCACAGACGAATGGCTTCTTTCAAAGACCAGGCTCCATTGGGATCCAGTGTGATGCGGGCCTCGGGAAAGCGCTCCGCCAATGCGGTAACGGCCTGTATCTCGTCATCACCTGACAGCACACCGCCTTTCAGCTTGAAGTCTTGAAAGCCGTAGCGCTGATGAGCTGCTTCGGCCAGACGGACCACGGCTTCGGGTGTCAGCGCGACCTCATGGCGCACGCGAAACCAGTCGTTGTCGGCATCCGGTTCACGGCGATAGGGCAGGTTGGTCTTGCCCTGATCGCCGACATAGAACAGGTAACCGAGCATTTCGACCTGATCGCGTTGCTGACCCTCGCCGAGCAGCGCGGCGACGGGAACGTCCAGGTGCTGGCCGAGCAGGTCGAGCAGCGCAGCTTCCAGTGCAGTGACGGCGTGAATGGTGATGCGCAGGTCGAAGGTCTGCTGGCCACGGCCGCCCGAGTCGCGCTCGGCAAACGCTTTGCGCACCTGGTTCAGGATGCTCTGGTACGTACCGATGCTGCTACCCACAACCAGCGAGCGCGCGTCTTCCAGGGTCTGACGAATCAGATCGCCGCCGGGCACCTCACCGACGCCGGTGTGACCGGCGTTGTCCTTGAGTATCACGATATTGCGGGTGAAGTAGGGGCCGTGTGCGCCGCTCAGGTTAAGCAGCATGTCGTCATGGCCAGCGACCGGAACCACCTGCATTTCAGTGATGATCGGGGCCTTGCCGGTGATGTTGGAGTGCTGAGTATTCATGATCAGATCCTTCAAAAATAGCCTTGAAAAAAATTTAACGGGCGTGGGTCAGTGGGCGGCTAGCGTTTGCACAGCAGCCACAGGTGTCGCGCCGGGTTTGGGCTTATTGCGGGCGGCGAAGACGATGATCGCAGCGAGGATTGACGTGGCCGTCAGCCCATACAGGCCGCCCTGAATCGAGCCGGTGTGTTCTTCAAGCAGGCCGAACGTGGTGGGCGCCACGAAGCCGCCGAGGTTGCCCACCGAATTGATCAGCGCGATCACCGCAGCGGCGATGCGTGCGTCCAGATACGCCTGCGGAATAGGCCAGAACAGCGAGGAGGCCGATTTGAAGCCCAGTGCCGCGAAACAGATAGCCACGAAGGCGAAGATCGGGCTGCCGGTGGTGGACATGAACATCCCGGCGGCAGCGATCAGCAGAGCGACGGCCACCCACGCCTGTTGGCGTTTCCATTTGGCCGAAAGCGAGGCGAATGCGTACATGCCGATGATCGACAGCAGCCAAGGGATCGAGTTGAACATGCCGACTTCGAAGTCGGTCATGCTGCCCATCTTCCGGATGATGCTGGGCAACCAGAACGTTGCTGCGTAGATCGTCAGTTGAATAAAGAAGTAGATCAGGCAAAACAGAATGATCTGGCTGTCCTTGAGCAACTGGCCAATGGACGCCTTGACCGGCGTTGCCGCTTCACGTGCAGCCTGTTCGGCATCAATGGCATTGACCAGGGCATCCTGTTCTTCGCGGGTCAGCCATTTGGCATCGTGTGGTTTGGAGTCCAGCCAGAACCAGACGAAGAAGCACAGGCCGACCGAAAACATGCCTTCGATGAAGTACATCCACTGCCAGCCTTTCAAACCAAAGCCTGTGATTTGCAGCAGCAACCCCGACAGCGGACCCGAGATCAGCGACGCGATGGCCGAGCCACTGAGGAAGATGGCGATGGCTTTGCCACGCTCTACGCCCGGTAGCCAGCGAGTGAAGTAGTAGATCACACCGGGGAAGAAGCCAGCTTCGGCGACGCCGAGCAGAAAACGCAGGATATAGAAGTGGGTTTCGTTCTGGATGAACGCCATGCAGGCGGCCACCAGACCCCAGGTCAGCATGATGCGTGTCAGCCAGATACGTGCGCCGACTTTCTGCAGAAGGATGTTGGACGGTACTTCAAACAGTGCATAGCCGATGAAGAACAACCCGGCACCCAGGCCATAAGCAGCCGCCCCGATGCCCAGGTCGTGCTCCATGTGCGAGCGCACGAAGCCGATGTTCACCCGGTCGATGTAGTTGACGATAAACATGATGACGAAAAGCGGCAGGACATGACGTTTGACTTTGGAAACGGCTGAACTCAAAACCGAATCTGCGCCGTTCGCCATCCCGGAACTGGATGTGCTCACAATTGGAACTCCCACTCGTTGTTTTTATGCGGGTATGAGCGAGGTGTGTCCCTCGCATTGTCGGTCATCATACAAGTAAAAAAGGTCCGCGCAAGCCCTTTGATATGCGCCAAAAAGGTCTTTTTTTGCGGCGTACGACAAAAGGCGTCGCGGTTGGTGGCCCGGAGCGAATACCTGGAAATGATCCCATTTATCTGTTTTATAAAGGGAATATAAGAAATTTCGTTCGTGCTGAACCGGTTCTTCGGGGGATTCCTTTCTCAGTGCAGCATCGAAAAAAACACTGTGGTTCGAGCCGGCGATTGACGATCCAAAACAACTTGTATTACAAGCTGGACAAGTTGTTGGCTTGCCCAACGCAGGCCTGCTGCGGCTCCAGTGCTATGATCGCGCCGTCGCGGCACCAAAGCGCCGCGTATTCAGACAAGTTGAACCTCAGGACGGCCACCCCATGCAGACACCCGACAGCGCAGCGCCGAAACTCCGCCGGCACAGCCTCGCCACGGACCTGGTGACGGAGTTGAGTCAGCGTATTCTGTTGGGCAAGATTGCACCGGGCCAGAAGCTGCCTTCGGAAAACGAGATCGTCCGGGAGCACGGTGTCAGCAGGACAGTGGTGCGTGAGGCCATTTCCAAGCTGCAGGCCTCAGGGCTGGTGGCGACCCGGCATGGCATCGGTACATTCGTGCTGGAGCGTCGCGACCAGACAGGCCTGCGGCTGAAGGTCGAAACCGTCTCGCGGGTGCGTGACATCATCGAACTGCGTATTGGCCTGGAAACCCAGGCGGTCGCGCTGGCTGCGGTGCGCCGGACTGATGAGCAACTGGCGGCGATGCGCCAGGCGCTGGATGACTATCAGGACCTGCTGGCCAACGAAGACAGCTGCGTCGAGGCCGACAAGCGCTTCCACATGCTGATCGCAGAAGCCACGGGCAATCCGTATTTTCTGGAGATCATGCAGCATCTGGGCAGCGCGGTCATTCCGCGCAGCCGCATCGCTTCGAGCGAGCGGGCCGGCAATAACCTCGCGCATCACGGTTATCTGGCCAATCTGGAACACGAGGCCCTGCTCAGCGCTATCCGTCGCAAGGATCCGGACGCTGCACGTGCAGCCATGTGGACCCACTTGAGCAACAGCCGGGAGCGACTGGTGCCGCTCGAATAATCCGCGCGTTCGGCAGCCGCGCTTTATTGCGCCTGGCCCATGACGCCCAGCATGACCTGCGTCTGCCATTCGAAGTAGGGGTTGAAGGTCAGTCGTGCATGGATCTTGCCCGGCTCGTTGTAGCCCCAGTCTGAATACCATACCGGCTCGCCAGCCATGCATTTTGCCGTGTCCGGAGTCGACTGGCCGTTCCAGCAGATGCGCTGGCTGCCTGCCACGCCGTACAGCGGATTGCCGGGCGCAAACAAAAGGCCCATGTGCGAAAAGCGGCTGATACGGTATTCAGGCAGATAGTCCTTGCGCACCTCGATACGCGCGTTATCGGCAGCTTTGGCCGGCAGGTCGCCGTACCAGATCAATCGGCTGGCCGGATGGCTGAAGCGCTGTTGGAAATTTTCCAGCACGTAAGCCGTGTCCACTACTGAGTCGTGCCGAGCGATGGCGACAAACACCGGCTTTTCGTATTTGCGCTCACTCAGCCGGTCCTGGGCCAGCACGCTGCTGCGATAGAACTGGGCGAAACCGTTGGTGGGCATATTCATGTAGCGCACAGGGGTCTGCATCGGGCGCAGACCGTCATTGGGTGCGGCCAGCCATGGACGAGCCCAGCCGATCCACGGCGTCAGCCATGCGTAAATGCTGTCGGAGCGAAAGGCCGGCGAGAACAGCAGCAGCCCGGCAATGTCGTCGTGTTGGTAGGCGTAATCCAGCACCAGATTGGCACCGGTCGAAAAGCCGCCCAGATAGACTTCGGGCACCTCGCGACTGAGCAATTGCGCCTGCTCGCGCACCACGCGTTGCCACTCTTCCAGGCGGACGTCGAGCATATCCTCAGGCCGGGTACCGTGACCGGGCAGCAACACTGTCCTGACCAGAAACCCCTGATCGGCCAGCCGCTGGCCCACGTCGTTGAATGACCACGGCGAATCCCCAAGGCCGTGCACCAGCAGAACGCCCCCTTTGACGGCGCCGCTCGGGTTCCACTGTCGTGGTGCGTTCCAGCCCAGTTCGGTTTCAGTGTCCGGCGTCTGAAAGGCGCGCTTTTCGCGCATCATGGCTACCGTCTGTTGACGGTAAATCTCGAAGCTGTTTTCGGGTTTTTCACCCTCGGCCATCGAGGTGCAGGCTTGCAGGGTCAACAATGAAAGCAGGCTGGCGAGTCGCGATCTGATCAAGTTCAAAGGCCTTGTTGGCTGATGGAGCGGCTGAGTAAGCGATCATGCAGGCATCCACCCACTTCACCTCTACGGTGTGGGACCGTCGCAAGCGAGCAATGTGCGACGCGCATCGCACTGACTACCACTTTCAGGCACACTCGGACGCTCAATAACTTCAACAAAATGTATCCGCATGCCGACCTTTTCCACGTCTTTCGCTGCGCCGGGAGGCTTCGATGTTCGCACTTGACCGGGCACTGGCTCAGGACATCGTCGACCGCGCGATGGCCATTCTCCCTTACAACGTCAATGTCATGGATTATCTGGGCATCATCATTGGCAGCGGTGATCCCGAGCGTTTGTGCACCCGCCACGAAGGCGCGCAGCTGGTCCTGGCCGACAGCAGGGTGGTGGAGATCGATTCGCAGGCCGCATTGCGCCTGGGCGGCGTCAAGCCTGGAGTCAATCTGCCGCTGATGCTCGATCACCAACTGGTGGGTGTGCTCGGCATTACGGGTGAGCCGGACGAAGTCAGGGTCTATGGCGAACTGGTGAAAATGACCGCCGAGATGCTGATGGAGCACCGGCGCCAGCAGGCAGATCGGCAATGGCGTCTACAGCGCAGCGAAGACCTTCTGGCTCGCTTGCTGTTGTCAGACTGCCCGGACAGTCTTGTTGAGGAAGCGCGACAGCTCGGGCTGCAACCGCAGTTGCCGCGTCAGGTGGTGCTGATCCAGCTTGATGTGCAAGCCGTCGCGGTCAGCCAGATTGCCGTCTGGTTGAATGCGCGCTACGCCGATAGCTGGTGCGTGCTGCGTGAGCCAACGCTGTTGTATTGGTGCCGTGCGGTCGGCAAGGAGCGCGACGATACGCAGTTGCTCAAACAGTTCGTGGAGAATGGCTGGCCCGTAATGCGCATGGCCACTGTCGAGCAATCGGCGGACCTGCCTGCGCTGCGCCACGCCTGTGCAGCGGCACGGGATCTGCTGGATTACGCCAGTCAGGCCCGCCCCGAGCAAAAGCTGCTGCGCCTGGCGACGTTCCGTTTGCCAGTGCTTTTCTGGCGTTACCGTCATGACTGGCTCGCCGCAGAAGTCGCCGAGCCCGTTGGCCGTTTGCACAACAACGCCCAATTGCTCGACACGCTGTGCAAATGGTTCGACTACAGCGGCGAAAGTCAGGCCTGTGCCGAGGCACTGGGCATCCACCGCAACAGCCTGCGCTATCGGCTGGAAAAGGTTGCGCAATTGACAGGGTGCGATCCGTACAAGACCGACGATCTGCTGCGCTTGTACCTCGGCGTGCAGATGCTGGCGCGTTCCGGTTGACCGACTGTTTTTGTTCAAATGCCCGATAACCCGAACCAAACATTGTGCGAAGGGCAGGCGGCAAAGCCGGTGCGGGATGAGAACATCCGGTATCGGATATGGAGAACAACAATGAAAATAGTCATCGCCCCCGATTCTTTCAAAGACAGCCTGAGCGCTCAGGCAGTTGCCGATGCCATCGCGACGGGGCTTGCTGAAGTCTGGCCTGATGCCGAGCTGGTCAAGTGCCCTATGGCCGACGGCGGTGAAGGCACTATCGAAGCGTTGCTCGATGCGTGTGACGGACAATTGATGACAGCACATGTCAGCGGGCCGCTGGGCGTTGCTGTTCAGGCCCACTGGGGCTGGCTGGCCCCCAGCCGAACGGCAATCATCGAAATGGCCATGGCCAGCGGTTTGCAACTGCTTACCCTTGAACAGCGCGATGCCTGCCTGACCAGCACCGAAGGCACGGGGCAACTTATACTCGCTGCACTGGACGCGGGTGCGCAGCGGGTCATTCTGGCAATCGGCGGCAGCGCGACCAACGATGCAGGCAGCGGCATGCTGTCAGCATTGGGCGCGCGCTTTCTGGATGCCGACGGGCAGCCATTGCCGCCCGGCGGCCTGGCACTGGCCAATCTGGCGCGTATTGACCTGAGCGGGTTTGATCCACGACTGGCGGACGCCAGGGTAGAAATCGCTGCCGATGTCGATAACCCGTTGTGCGGTCCCAATGGAGCCTCTCATATCTTCGGCCCGCAAAAAGGCGCATCGCCCGACCAGGTGCTGACGCTTGATGCCGCATTGGGGCATTTCGCCGATCACTCTGCACGAACGCTAGGACGCGATTTGCGTGACAGCCCGGGCAGTGGCGCGGCGGGCGGCATGGGCTTTGCGGCGAAAGCTTATCTGAATGCTTCGTTCCGGGCGGGCGTCGAGGTGGTCGCCGACCTGACCGGTCTGGAACAAGCCTTGGTTGGCGCAGACCTTGTGATCACCGGAGAAGGGCGCTTCGACGCCCAGACCTTGCGCGGTAAAACGCCGCTGGGTGTTGCGCGGGTAGCGCAACGTCAAGGCGTCCCGGTCATTGTGCTCGCCGGGACGCTCGGTGAGGGTTACGAGCAGTTGTATCAACATGGCATCAGCGCCGCTTTTGCGCTGACCAGTGGCCCGATGAACCTTGATCAGGCCTGCCGCAACGCCAGCCAACTGTTACATGATCGGGCACGGGACGTGGCGCGGGTCTGGCAACTGGCGGCACGCTGAGCCGGTCCCGGATTACTCATCCACTGTTCACGGGCGGGTTATCCGCCCGCGAACACGAGCTGGGTCAGCGCACCAACCTCAGCCGTTCATGCCAGTCGGCAATCGACTCTTCAGGGAAACCGTCGTACTGCTGATCCCCTTCGCGTTTGTCCACTTCCACCCATGACGCTTTCGAGTCCAGCAACATGTGAGTGTGCTCGGGCGCGGTGGGCAGCGGCGTATCAATGGCCGAGGCGAACGGATGAATCAGCTCCGGCCAGTCCGGGCTGAACAACCACAGACCGCTGCCGCAGTGTTTGCAGAAATGCCGCTCGGCGCTGCTGATGTCGACATGGTGGTCTTTGCGCATTTTCGCGTGATAGATAGAGATGTTTTCCCGACCGTTGACCTTCATGCTCCTGGCATCGCCGCTCAGGTTGATGGCGTAGCCGCCGGAGCCCTGAGTCTTGCGACAGATCGAGCAATAGCAGCGTTGATAGGGACAGGGGTGCGCGCTGGTGAGGCTGAACTCAACGGCGCCGCAATGACAGGAACCTTCCAGATGCATGGCAAACCTCCACGGCTGTGCAAGCCTGATACGTGTGCAATGCAGGTGTAGACAAGTCAGTGGCGGGTTTTACGCATATCAGCGGGTCGCAATCACGACGGGCGGAAGGTCGAGAAGAAAGCGCCTAAAGAATTGTTGGACAATGTCGATACGCTGAGGGTTGTCTGACAACTGTCGGCACTGCACTCCAACTATAAAAGAGCCTTGGCCATGAATTTACGCAAACTCACTATTGCCCGTCGTGCGGGATTGGGTTTTACCTTGATTTCTCTGCTGGTGGCATTATTGGGCTGGTTCGCGTTGGTACAGATGTCGGCCATTCGCCAGAGCGAAGTGGCCGTCGAGACCAACTGGTTACCGAGCATGCGAGTGGTCAATGACGTCCGGGAAATCATGCTGCGCATTCGCACCATTTCCCTGCGCATGGCCCTGGACCCTGATCCCGCGAACATTGCGACCTATCGTGGACAGATGGACGTACGCCTTGGCGACCTGAGTAAAAAACTGGAAGTGCTCAATACGTTTGTCGACACCCCTCAGGAAAAAGTTCTGGCCGATCAGTTTCTCGTGACCATGGGCCAATATCGCAATGCCCTGGACCGTTCTTTCGTGCTTGCTGCCCAGAAAGACAGCGCTGGTCTGAACAAACTGCTGCTGGCTGACATGAAGCAGATCGTCGACGGTTCCGGTAAACAACTCAGTGATCTGGCTGATTTCTACGTTACTCAGGTCGACGCCGAGGGCAAGGCTGCAGAAACTCAGTATTACAACTCGCGCAGTATCGTAATGATTTTCGTGATTCTCGCTGCGCTGGCAACCATCGGCCTGGCCTGGTGGCTCACGCGCAGCATCGTGCGTCCGTTGCAGCGCGCCGTTACCGCCGCCGAGCACGTGGCTCAGGGCGACCTGACTCACCGCATTGAAGTGGATGGCGAGGATGAAGTCACTCGTCTGTTGCGCGCACTGGAACTGATGCAGGGCAACCTGCGTGATGCCATGCGCCACATTGGCAGCTCCGCGACCCAACTGGCCTCGGCGGCCACCGAGCTCAATTCGGTCACCGAAGACAGCTACCGTGGTCTGCACCAGCAGAACGCCGAAATCGACCAGGCAGCTACGGCTATCAACGAGATGACTTCGGCGGTGGAAGAAGTTGCGCGCAACGCGGTGTCCACGTCCGATGCATCCAATCATTCCAGCTCGTCGGCAAAAGCCGGTGCTGCTCGCGTGATTGAAACCGTTGAATCGATCCAGACACTGACCGACAACGTCCAGGCAACGTCTGCGCTGGTGCAGAACCTGGCTGACCGTTCGCAGGACATTGGCAAAGTGCTGGACGTGATCCGCTCGATTGCCGAGCAGACCAACCTGCTGGCCCTCAACGCTGCCATCGAGGCTGCACGTGCGGGTGAATCGGGCCGGGGCTTTGCAGTGGTGGCCGATGAGGTGCGCGCACTGGCGCACCGTACCCAACAGTCGACGCTTGAGATCGACTCGATGGTCGGGGCCATGCGCACGGGTTCGGCTCAGGCGCTGGAGTCGATGACCACCAGCCGTGACCGTGCGACCTCCACCTTGTCGCTGGCCAAGGGCGCAGGCGAATCGCTGAATGAAATCACCTCGTCGATCAATCAGATTTCCGAACGCAACCTGGTGATCGCAAGCGCCGCAGAAGAACAGGCGCAAGTGTCACGCGAAGTCGACCGCAATATCGTCAACATTCGTGATCTGTCCATGCAATCGACCCAGGGCGCCAACCAGATCAGCGCATCCAGCCATGAATTGTCTCGTCTGGCGGCTGATCTGAACCAGGTAGTGGCACGCTTTCAAGTCTGAATAACGCTCGTCAATAGCGCTTGGGTTCGCTTGCCGTTGACCGACCGGGCGCGCATTATTGCCCCCGGTCGGAATGACCTCCGATACAGACTGGATAAACTCCTTATCGATGGAGGCGGCATCACGTCATGGACAATAAAAAGCAACCCTTCAGCAGTTGGCTGCGCTCGCCCTCACACCATCAGTGGCTGGCTCAGGAGGGCAGGCGTCTGTTGACCTTCGCCAAAGCGGCCAAACTGCAAAACGGTTTTGGCAGCCTCGACGATTACGGTCGTCTCATGGTGGGTGCAACCGCCGAAACCATGAACACCGCGCGCATGACCCATTGTTTCGCCATGGCTCATATACAGGGTATTCCAGGCTGCGCCGCGCTGGTCGACCACGGCATCGAAGCGCTCAGCGGCCCGCTGCGCGACATAGAGCACGGCGGCTGGTTCAGCGCCGCACTGGAAGACGGTGGCAGTACAGACAAACAAGCCTACCTGCATGCCTTCGTCGCGCTGGCGGCGAGTTCAGCCGTGGTCGCTGGCCGACCTGGCGCGCAGGCGCTGCTGTCTGATGTGATCCAGGTCATTCAAGGCCACTTCTGGAGCGAGCAGGAAAACGCCATGCGCGAATCCTTTGCCCGTGACTGGAGCGGTGAAGAGTCCTATCGGGGCGCCAACAGCAACATGCACAGTACCGAAGCGTTTCTCGCCCTGGCGGACGTGACCGGCGATGCGCAGTGGCTCGATCGGGCGTTGAGCATTGTCGAGCGGGTCATTCATCAGCATGCCGGGGCCAATCAGTTTCAGGTCGTCGAGCACTTTACGCAGGACTGGCAACCGCTGCCCGATTACAACCGCGAAAACCCGGCCGACGGGTTTCGTCCGTTTGGCACGACCCCCGGGCATGCGTTCGAGTGGGCGCGTCTGGTGCTGCACCTCGAAGCGGCGCGCCGTCGGGCAGGTCGCTCCAGCCCGTCCTGGCTACTGGATGATGCCCGGCAGTTGTTCGCCAATGCCTGCCGGTTTGGCTGGGACGTCGATGGTGCGCCGGGTATCGTCTACACGCTCGACTGGGAGAACAACCCGGTGGTTCGTCATCGTCTGCACTGGACCCACTGCGAAGCCGCTGCGGCGGCCGCCTCGCTATTGCAGCGTACTGGCGAGCAGCAATACGAAGACTGGTACCGCTGCTTCTGGGAGTTCAACGAGACCCTGTTCATCGACCATGAACATGGCAGCTGGCGACACGAGTTGAATGAACACAACGTACCCAGCGAGGATATCTGGCCGGGTAAACCGGACTTGTATCACGCCTACCAGGCGACCCTGCTGCCGGTGCTGCCGCTGGATGTAAGCCTGGCGAGTGGCTTGGCTGATATGGGCTGAAGCAGACTTGCCCTTATTCAAGGGCGAGTTCCTGATGTGCGTCGAGGCTTA
Organism: Pseudomonas californiensis; assembly: GCF_021147775.1. Taxonomy (GTDB): domain Bacteria; phylum Pseudomonadota; class Gammaproteobacteria; order Pseudomonadales; family Pseudomonadaceae; genus Aquipseudomonas; species Aquipseudomonas californiensis. Next base: position 14,520 of record NZ_JAGTPK010000018.1, on the reverse strand, counting down.
GTGTGACGGCACGCTTTTGTCGGTCAGGCGGATAATCTGCCGGGCCAGGAAGCTGCCGGTCAGGATCACGCCAAACAGGCGCAGGGTCTGCATCGCCAGCACGAAACCGACATCGGCGTGAGTATCAATGGCAATGATTGCCATGGTATCAAGCCCGCCGGGGCTAGTGGCGAGATAAACCGAGAGGTAGTCCTTGTCCATCAGCAGCGCGATCAACCCGGCAGACAGTGCGCAGAGCACGATCAGCAGCAGCGATGCCAGAATCATCATCGGCAGCCTTTTCCAGACATACAACACGGTTGGCCGGTCAAAGCGCAGGCCCACATAGCAGCCAATGGCACCGTAGCCCAGCGGCAACAACCAGTCGGGTATGGTGATCTGCAACAGACCGCTCAGTTGTAACGCGCCACCCAGCAATAACGGCACCAGCAATGCACCTGCCGGAAGCCGCGCCCCCAACACAACGCCCACCACGATCACTGCCAGGCTGAGCGCCAGATCAGGGATGCTCAGGCTCTCGTTCAGCGCATCCTGGCTGTGCACTTCGGCGCCGCTGCCCGTGGAGCCGATGAAATGACTGACCAGCGCACCGATCACGACCACACAGACCACTCGTACATACTGCATGGTCGCGACGATCCGCGAGTCGGCGCCGTAGTCCTCCGACATGGCGACCATTGCCGAGGCCGCACCGGGCGATGTGCCCCAGGCCGCTGTGTTGCTCGGGATACCCGCAAAGCGCACCAGCATCAGCCCGACCGCAGCGCTTAATATTACCGTCAGCAATGTGGCCAGCAGCATGACGTGCCAGGACTGCAACGCGGTCAGCAGAACGCTCACTGACATGGCGTGAGCGATCAACACGCCTACTGTGCCTTGACCGAGTTGAAAGGCTCGCTTGTTCATGCGGATCGTCGCCCCCGAAACACCGAAGCCGATCGCAACCAGCATCGGCCCCAGAAAAAGTGCGGCGGGCATGTTGAGCAGTTTGAGAAGTTGCCCAGCGGTACCGGCGATCACAATCAGTGCGGCCCACTGGGCGAGGGGGGGAAGGGTGGTGAGCGACATGCTTGAAACACGAGACAAGGAGGTTCTCCCGGATATTGCTTCGGCCAGCAGGCCGAATCGGATGCCATTAATTATCGACATCGAAACCCATCAAGTCTATTTTCTAATAATCATGAATTGATAACTTTGGTTGATGAATATGGACCTGCGTGACCTGAACTACTTTGAAACCATCGCCGAACTCGGTCATCTCGGAAGAGCTGCGCAAAAGCTCAACCGCAGCCAGCCAGCCCTGACCAAAAGTATTCAGCGCCTGGAGGAGTCGTTTGGCACGCGTCTTTTTCAGCGCGATGGGCGGCGTATCAAGCTGACGCCGGTGGGTGAGTTGCTTCAGGCTCGCGGTAAAGAACTGCAGCAAAGCATCGCCCAGACTCAGCGAGAAGTACGTGATTTTGCCAGCGGCATGGTGGGCAACATCAGGGTGGGTTGCGCTGCCACGATGGCTGAATACCTTATGCCCAAGCTCACCTCGGCGTTGCTGCAGCGCACCCCTGATGTCACCTTCAAGCTGGTGATCGGCCAGGACGACCTGCTTCGGGAGTCGCTGCGTTCCGGGCAACTGGACATGATTATCTGCGGGCTTGCGCCGGACAGCGAAGGCGTCACCAGTTTTGCTGTACTGGAGGACGAGGCGGTCGTGATCGCCAGCAAACAGCACCCCATCTTCAACACGCCGCTGCAGATGAGCGACCTGTGCGCCTATCGCTGGGTGCTGCCGCCCGTCAGCGTGTCCTCCCGCAAATGGCTGGACGCGACCTTCGCCGCGCATGGGTTGCCCTTGCCTACGGTACAGATCGAGGCCAATTCGATATCGCTGCTGCCGGGATTGATCGCTCAGAGCAACCTGCTGAGCTTCGTGGCGCGCGAGTCTCTGGAGTTCGGCAAGACCATGCAGCATCTGCGCGAAGTCCCGCTCGAACAGACCACCATGAAGCGCACGGTCGGTGTGACGCTACGCAGTGGTGGTTATCTGTCGCCAGCGGCGCAGGGCATGGTGCAGATGTTGCGAGACAACGGCGGCGACTTTCTGGTGTGGGCCTAGGTTTTTGCGACTGAACCTGCTCGCTTTTATACCGGGCTGAGTTAGCCTTGAGTCAGTGGGCACGCGGAATGTGTCCGGTCTTGATGAACGCCACAGGAGCCTCCTTCATGCAAATATCGCTACTTTTTGAGTCTACTGCCAGCCGGACGCAACATCTTCAGTGTCATACGCACTTGTCTGGCGGTGACCAGTCGCCCCTCAATGACTCCGATGCCGATGAGGACCGCGACCCGGAAGCCTATCTGGATCTCGACATCCTCGGACTGGATGACTTCGTCGACGCGGACAAGCTTGATCCAACACTGACGAGCGACATCGGCTCATCAACGCTGGGTTGATCGACGTGGCTGGCGCAGAACTGCAGAGCCGGCTCAGTCTCCCTTCAGATGCCGAGCCAGAGCCTCGGCGCCCAGTTCGACGGTGGAGCTGGTCCCGGCCCATGTGCAGGCCAGCATCAGGTTGCGCGGCAGTTGGAAGTCCTCGACCAGAAAACCTTCAGGATCGAAGCCGTCGATGTCGTGTGGAACCAGTTCGCGCAGTGAGGTCGCTGGCTCGAAATAGGCCCACACCGGTTTGTTGAGCGCCACTGCCATGCCGATCTCAAAGGCAGTTCCCGAGTCTGGCTCCAATCCGCGAAACACATTCAGGTTGGCGAGCACGGCACTGCAGCGCTGGATCATGGCGATGTTCATGGTGCAGATCAGCCTGGCCGTTTCCTGGGGCGCAAGGCCTTGCGGGACCTCGTTGTCGAACGGGTACAGGCCCTCCAGCCCGTGGGCCGTGCAAAGTGCCTTGAGGTAGTGTCCGTAGTCCACGGCATCCTTGCGCAATACATCGAAGCCTGCGAGATAAACCAGTGGCGCGTGCATGTCGTTTCTCCTGTCGAGGTTTCAGGGCAGAGTGCAGCCATCAAGTCTAGAGCCTGCGGGCCAACAGCACCATTGATCGGCGCACGGACGTAAAGTGTACATTCAGGCTGGAATCTGTACGGATAGACAGTATCCTTGCTCAGTCTGCCTATTTGCCGTGTGACCGTTGGCCTTGAATACCTCACCTCTCGACAATCCTTTTTACTATCTGGAAAACTTCCGGCAGGTGCTTGGCTGGATCGCCCAGCGTTATGACGATCTGCTGGATGAATCCGAGCACGCGTTTATCGAAGCGTTCGCGCGGTTGCCCGTCTCTTCACAAGGCTTGCTGGTGCGCATGGTGATGCGCAAAGGTTCGTTATTTCGGGCCAGCAAGCTTAGCTATGAAGAAATTGGAGACCCCCACCAGGCAGTGCTGCCATTGCTTGAATCGGGGTGGGTCGACGCCCGGCCTGCGCTCAGGCTCGATGAGCTGTTTCAATTGCTGCGCAAGGACGAGCTTGGCCACTGCTTCAGTGCTCACCGGGTCAAGGGGCCTGAGCGTAAACACGAGTGGTTTGAGCGCCTGCAGCCGCTTTATGAGTCTGCTTTGCCCTTGGACGAATGGCATCCAGAGCTGCCAGATGCGGCGTTTTGTCTGACGATCATGCCGTTATGCGACCGCTTGCGGCTGCTGTATTTCGGCAACCTCTACCAAGAGTGGTCGGAGTTCGTTCTGGCTGATCTGGGTATTTATCGTTACGAAAAAGTCGAGTTCTCGCTGGATTCGCGTGGCATCAGTCAGCGCGCCGATATCGATGTCTGCGTGCAATTGCACGCATGCCGGGAAGCGCTGGAAACCAGCACCGAGCTGCATGACCTGGCTGCTCGGGCGATAGCCATTGAGTGCCTTAACCCTTGGCTGCAGATGCGCCGCGCCAAGTTGCTGTTTCGTATCGGACAGCAGGCCGAGCGCTTGCAGGATTGGGCCCTGGCGCTGTCGGTGTATCGCCAATCGAGTTATCCCGGTGCCCGTTCCCGGCAGATCCGGGTACTGGAGCGCAACGCCGAGTACGTCGAAGCCATGGTACTGCTGGAGCAAGCGAGACTGGCGCCGGAAAGCGATGCCGAGGTGCAGCATCTGTCACGAGTGCTGCCCCGTCTGCAACGTAAACTGGGACTGGCCACCGAGCGCAAGCGGCCAGCGCGCGTGGTTTCGCGCCTGGACCTGCAGGTGCCGCAACTGCCGGGCCTTGGCGTCGAGCAACTGATTCGTCTTCAGTTGCAAGAAGAAGGCGGGGAGGTGCACTACGTCGAGAACACATTGATCAATTCATTGTTCGGGCTGCTTTGCTGGCCAGCGATCTTCGCGCCGGTACCGGGCGCGTTCTTTCACCCGTTTCACAGCGCGCCGAGCGACCTCTACAGCCCGGACTTCTACCAGCGCCGTGCGCCCCTGTTTGACGACTGCCTGGCTCAGCTGGATTCAGACGCCTACCTGACCACCATTCGCCAACACTACTCCAGTAAATACGGCCTTCAGTCACCCTTTGTATTCTGGGGCGCAGTGAGCGAGCCGTTACTGGAGCAGGCACTTGACTGCCTGCCTGCCGAGCATCTGCGCCACTGGTTCCGACGTCTGTTGCAGGACATCAAGGCCAACCGCACGGGGATGCCGGACCTGATCCAGTTTTTCCCAGAAGAGCGCCGCTATCGAATGGTTGAGGTGAAGGGGCCGGGTGATCGGCTACAGGACAACCAACTGCGCTGGCTGGATTTTTGCGCCGAACACGGTATGCCTGTCGAGGTTTGTTACGTGCAGTGGGCAATAGACGGCGAGGGTGAAGCTGTAGCAGTGAACGGGGTCATGGCTCAAGCCTGACTTTGCTGTTCACCAGGGAGTTGAATCAGTTGCGGGGCGGTTCTGGCTCTGACTGCGTTGCTGATGCTGGAACAAACCGCCTCGCGATCTTGCCGATCACTTCATGGTCACGCCATGGCTCAAGGCGCGGTATCGTCGTCGTCATCCTGGTCTGTGTTGCGACCCATGCCAGCCTTGCCAGCTTCGTGCTTCTTGTCTCGCAGAGTTTCATTACCGGTCGGCGCGGCAGGAGCAGGGTCCATGCCTTTGACGCCTGGGCTGGTTCCAGGAGCGCCTGGAGTGGTGCCGTCGGTGTTTTTCTCAAGACCGGTGCCTGGCACTTTAGGGCCGCCAGTCGCAGGGTTGGTCGGGCCAGTCGACCCTGCCAGTGCACTGGTGCTGGCAACGGCCAACAGCATGGCGAGAGTCAGGCTTTGCATTCGATTTCGTGTCATGGTGCAAACCTCATATGAGTGTGCAAATAACAGTCATTGGGTGGTGATTGCAGACAGAGGTGCGGTCGGTCCGACCAGCGGACGAGACGTTTGGTCCCGTATCGCTGATCTACCTGCGAAGACCCTTAGTTGGTCTTTGGTTTTTCGGTGACGCCACTGTTGTCATGTGACTGACCGTGAGTGTTCTTGTCATGCGTCATCGACTTCGAACCGGTACCGTTCTGTTGGGTGGTCTGCGCGCCCGGCGTGTTCGAAGAGTTGCGGTCAGCCGGCGGGGCGTCGCTGCCCGGCAGCTTCATCGCATTCTTGTTGATTGGGGTGGCAGGGGTAGTGGTCGACTCGGCAAATGCAGCACCTGAAGCAACTGCCATCAGGCCCGCAAGTGTCAGGGCAGTCAGTTTGGTCTTGATCATGATGCTTACTCCGTTTTTTTGAATACTGATTAAGTACCCACGTTGGTCATTGGCCAGTGGCCATAGGTGCCGCTGATCCCGACGAACGGTAGCTGAGGAAGCAAGATATTAATACCACCCCATTTATCCGCGCATCGTTAACCGGTGATCCGCGCCAGACACAAAAGCGTCATCAAGAGAGACGCGGCGTTAGTTTTCAGGTCATTTGGTTATAGCAGGGTAGGCATGCAGGCTCATCTGAGTCTTACATGGAACAAATTCTTACATTTATGTAACGCAGATGGCCCTGCGCCACCTGTGTTTAGATGGCAGTTGGCTACTCGCCTGTTTCTTGGCATTGGCCCCAGTAAACATTGGGGTTTGGGAGAAATGGTTGAGTGATGGATGTAAGAAATAGCCCACAAAAAACGGCTGAATCTGCCTCAGTTCAACTGTTTGTCATTAAACAGAAACATTTCAGGTTTTAAATCCGCCTCGGGCCTCCTTAAGTGGACCACCACACAATCTCCTGGACTGAGGTATTAACGTGATTCTGCTGAATAAAAAACGCTTGTCGCTTCTGATCGCTTCGCTGTGCCTCAGCGGTGTAGCCCACGCGACTGACGTAACGGGCGCTGGTTCGAGTTTCGTCTTCCCGGTTATTTCCAAGTGGTCCCAGGACTACAGCAAGACTGCCCCGCACCGCATCAACTATCAGTCCATCGGTTCGGGTGGCGGCATTGCCCAGATCAAGGCAGCGACCGTTGACTTCGGCGCTTCCGACGCCCCGATGTCTGCTGAAGACCTGCAGGCTGCCGGTCTTGGCCAGTTCCCGAGTGTGATCGGCGGTATTGTTCCGATCATCAACGTGGAAGGCATTGAAAGCGGCAAGTTGAAGCTGGATGGCGACGCCATCGCCAAGATCTTCATGGGCGACATCAAGAAGTGGAATGACCCAGCCATCGTCGCGCTTAACCCAGGCGTCAAGCTGCCAGAAACCGCCATCACCGTTGTTCACCGTTCGGACGGCTCGGGCACCACTTACAACTTCACCAACTACCTGAGCAAAGTCAGCCCTGAGTGGAACGAGAAGTTGAAGTTCGGTTCGACGGTTCAGTGGCCAGCGGGCGTAGGCGGCAAGGGCAACGAAGGTGTTTCTGCCTACGTGAAGCAGATCAAGGGTTCGATCGGCTACGTCGAGTATTCGTACGCTGTAACCAACAAGCTTTCTTACACCCAGCTTAAAAACGCTGCTGGCAAGTTCATCGAGCCGACAGCCAAGGCGTTCGCGGCTGCTGCTGACACTGCTGACTGGGCAAACGCCAAGGACTTCGGCCTGATCATGACCAACGCTCCGGGCGAAGGTGCATGGCCGATCACCGCGACCACCTGGATCATCATGTACAAGAAAGCCAAGAACGAAGAGAAAAGCGCGGCAGCTTTTGACTTCTTCAAGTGGTCCCTGGAAAACGGCCAGAAACAGGCCGAGTCCCTGGACTATGTAGCGTTGCCGAAATCGCTGGTCGATCGCGTAGAAAACTACTGGAAAACTGAATTCACTAAGTAAGTGATTCAAGGCCTGTATCACCCCTGTCATCGACCGCGATATCGGTCGGATGGCAGGGGCTTTTCCTTGCGAGTGGACTCACCATGACTGAAAACACCCAATATCTGTCCGCTACCGCCAACACTGTCGAGACCGAAGGCGAGAAACGCGCCAAGCGGGATCATCGGCACGATCTGTGGTTCAAGCGTTCATTGCAGGCGGCGGCGATGCTGGTGCTTGCGTTGCTGGGTTGTATTGCCCTGTCGACCCTCTGGGGTGGCAGTCTGGCCTTTCAAACTTTCGGGTTTGAGTTTCTGACCAGTACCGAGTGGGACGTCAACGCCGGCAAGTTTGGCGCTCTGGTTCCGATCTACGGCACCCTGGTTACCTCTTTTCTGGCGTTGCTGATCGCCGTTCCGGTGAGTTTCGGCATCGCGATCTTTTTGACGGAAGTGGCTCCGCCCTGGTTGCGTATGCCGATCGCCTCGGCCATCGAACTGCTGGCGGGGATTCCTTCGATCATTTATGGCATGTGGGGGCTGTTTGTGTTCGGCCCGTTCATGGCAGAACACCTTTCACCCTGGATCACTGAAAACCTTGGCAGCCTGCCGCTTGTCGGGCCGATGTTCCAGGGGCCGCCGTTGGGTATCGGCATGCTGACGGCCGGTATCGTGCTGGCCATCATGATCACGCCGTTCATTACCTCGGTCATGCAGGAAGTTTTCCGCACTGTGCCTACCACCCTCAAAGAGTCGGCCTACGCATTGGGCGGCACGACCTGGGAAGTGGTCTGGGACATCGTCCTGCCCTACACCCGTTCGGCCGTCGTGGGCGGTGTGTTCCTGGGGCTGGGTCGTGCGCTGGGTGAAACCATGGCAGTGACCTTCGTGCTCGGCAACGCGCACCAGTTCTCGGCGTCGCTGATGATGCCAAGCAGTTCCATTGCTTCGGTCATCGCCAACGAATTCAACGAGGCCTACACCGATCTGCACCGTTCGGCGCTTATAGCACTGGGCTTCCTGTTGTTCGTCGTCACTTTCATCGTGCTGGCTCTTGCACGTTTGATGTTGTCGCGACTGTCGCGCAAGGAGGGGTTATGAGTAAGGACGTGACAGGCAGCGAGCACCTTTACCGGGTTCGTAACCTAAAGAACAAAGTGGCGATGGTGCTCAGTTGCGGCGCCACGGCATTCGGTCTGTTGTGGCTGGTCTGGATTCTGCTGACCACCATCATCAAGGGCATCGACGCCCTGAACCTGCAGTTGTTCACCGGCATGACTCCGCCGCCTGGTACCGAAGGCGGCCTGGCCAACGCGTTTTACGGCAGCGTGCTGATGTCCGGCATCGGCCTGTTGATCGGTACGCCGATCGGTCTGATGGCCGGTATCTGGCTGGCAGAGTTCGCCCGTTACACCAAGCTTGGTAACGCCGTGCGCTTCATCAACGACATCCTGCTGTCGGCGCCCTCGATCGTACTCGGGTTGTTCGTGTACACCGTTGTGGTGCTGCCGCTCAACGCAGTCACCGGGCACCAGGTTGGCTTCTCTGCGTTGGCCGGTGCGTTGGCCCTGGCGTTGCTGGTGATTCCGGTAGTGGTTCGCACCACCGATGAAATGATGCAGCTGCAACCCTCTACCATGCGCGAAGCTGCGCTGGCACTGGGTGTTCCGCAATGGAAGCTGACCCTGCAAATCGTTCTGCGCGCCGCCAAAGCGGGTGTGGTTACCGGTGTGCTGCTGGCATTGGCGCGCATCACCGGCGAAACCGCGCCGCTGTTGTTTACCGCATTCGGCAACCAGTTCTGGAGCAGTGATCTGCTCAAACCGATCGCCAGTGTTCCGGTGGTGGTCTTCCAGTACGCCATGAGCCCGTTCGAAGACTGGCATTCCCTGGCATGGGCCGGTGCGCTGGTCATGACGTTGTTCGTACTGATACTGAGTCTGCTTTCTCGCTTAATTCTTCTGCGCAATAGGGCGTCCTGATGAACAATCTTTCCCTGGCCAACGAAAAAACCAAGATTCAAGTGCGCGGTCTGGAGTTTTTCTATAACAACCAGAAGTCGCTGAAGTCCATCGACATGACCATTCCCGAGAAGCGCATTACCGCGATCATCGGTCCATCGGGTTGTGGCAAGTCGACCCTGTTGCGTGTGTTCAACCGTATCTACGCGATGTACCCGAAACAGGAAGCGCGCGGCGAAGTGCTGCTCAATGGCGAAAATATCCTGGCGCCGGGCTATTCGATGAACCGTCTGCGCAGCCACGTGGGCATGGTGTTCCAGAAGCCAGTGCCGTTCCCCATGTCTATCTACGACAACATCTCCTACGCCATCAAACATCACGAAAAACTGTCACGTCGTGAGATGGAAGACCGCGTCGAGCAGGCCTTGCGTGGCGCTGCATTGTGGGACGAGGTCAAGGACAAGCTCAAGCAGAGCGCCACTGGCCTGTCCGGCGGTCAGCAACAGCGTCTGTGCATCGCTCGCACCATCGCACTGCGCCCGCAGGTCCTGTTACTCGATGAGCCAACGTCTGCCCTTGACCCGATCTCTACCGGTCGTATCGAACAGCTGATTACCGAGCTGAAAGAGCAGTTCACTGTGATCATTGTGACGCACAACATGCAGCAGGCAGCACGTTGCTCGGACTACACCGCGTTCATGTTCATGGGTGAGCTGATCGAGCATGGCGACACCGACACCATTTTCACCAAGCCCTCCAAGACCCAGACCGAAGACTACATCACCGGTCGTTTCGGCTGATCAGCCAGCCAGGGCGGGCGCCTCCCGGTGCTCGCCCATATACTCTTCGATCTTGCTGCGCAGCCATCGCTCGGCAGGGTCGTTATCCATCACACTCAGCCATGTCATCGACAGGTCCAGCCCAGGTGTCGTGAACGGCATGGGTTCGTCGTACACCAACCCCAGCGCACTCATGGCACTCGCTACATAGTCAGACAACCCGGAAATCATATCGGTACCGGCCATCAAGGCGGGCAGGGTGGTGAACTGCGGCACCGACAACACCACATGCCGCTTGCGGCCTACGGCGGTCAGCCATTCATCGGCGAAACTGCTGACGCTGGCGACGTGCGAAACCACTACATGCGGGCGCGCGCAGTACTCGTCTATTGTCATGGGCGCTGTCGGCTTGTCGGCCCTTATCAATCGCGGCTGAATGTTGCGCAACAACTTGCGTTTGGCATTGGCGGGCAATTCTCGGGTCAGACAGATCGCGACAGTAATGTTGCCGGACATCAGCACCTCGGAAACACTGAGGTAGTCGACGTGCTTGACTACGATCACGACACCTGGTGCTTCCTTGCGAATGGCCTTGAGCATGGCGGGCAGCAAACCATACTCGACGTCATCTGACATGCCGATGCGAAAGGTCATCTTGCTGACCGACGGATCGAAATCGGTAGACAGGCTTAGCGCTGTGGACATGGCGTCCAGAGCAGGGGTCAGATGTTTGAGAATCTCATGAGCACGGGCCGTTGGCTCCATGCGATGCCCTACCCGAATAAACAGCGGGTCGTTGAGTAGCGTGCGGAGTCGGCTAAGTGCTGCGCTGATGGTGGGCTGACCGAGGAACAGCTTTTCAGCTGCGCGGGTGACGTTACGCTCTTGCATCAAGGTCTCGAAGACCACCATCAGATTGATGTCAGCCTTGCGCAGTTCATTGCGATTCATTGTGATTCCTTGGCATCAGACATATCACCCGGATGGCGCCCATACAGTAGGGCTCAGTCTAGGGAAGCCAGGCCATGGGCGTCCAGCATTTTGCCCCGTCAGGCGGCGCTTGGGAGGGCCTTCGGGAAACGTCTTCTTACGTTTTTCCAGGTAGGAAAAGGGCGAATCTGCGGTACGAATTGGGGTCTACTTGCAGGCCTGCGGCGTGCGACCGAAAAGCCGCAGACTTCAACCTGAACCCTAGAGGAGGTGCCCCGTATGCGGGCTGCAAAGATTGCCGGTATGTTGATGACGTTGACGCTGCCTTTTACCGCACTGGCCGAAACGCCCAGTTACGGTCAGCAACTGGAGGGCTTCACTTACCCGCATGCGCTCAAGAAATTCAGCTTCCAGTCCCAGGGCAAGTCACTGGAGATGGGCTACATGGACGTCGCGCCGACCGGCAAGGCCAACGGCCGTACCGCCGTGCTGATGCATGGCAAGAACTTCTGCGCTGCAACCTGGGAAGACACGATAAAAGGGCTCAGCGCGGCAGGCTATAGAGTCATAACGCCTGACCAGATCGGTTTTTGCACCTCTACCAAGCCTGAAAACTACCAGTACAGCTTTCAGCAGCTATCGTTGAATACCCACGCGCTGCTCGAAAAACTGGGCATCGACAAGGTGTCGGTAGTGGGCCATTCAACCGGCGGTATGCTGGCCACCCGTTACGCGCTGATGTACCCCAAACAGACCGACAGGCTGGTGATGGTCAATCCGATTGGCCTGGAAGACTGGAAAGCACTCGGCGTGCCTTACAGGACCATTGATCAATGGTACGGGCGGGAGTTGAAAACCACCGCCGAGGGCATTCGCGAGTACGAAAAGAAGACCTATTACGACGGCCGCTGGAAGCCGGAGTACGACAAGTGGGTCGATATGCTGGCAGGACTGAACAAGGGCCCGGGCCAGAAAATCGTTGCCTGGAACTCGGCACTGATCTACGACATGATCTTCACTCAGCCGGTATTTTACGAGTTCGCCAACCTGCAAGTGCCGACTGTTCTGATGATCGGTAACAAAGACACCACCGCCATCGGCAGTGACATCGCGCCGCCGGACGTAAAAGCCAAAATCGGCAAGTACGAAGTGCTTGGCAAGCAGGTCACCGAAATGATTCCGGGCGCCAAACTGGTGGAATTCAAAGGCATGGGGCACGCCCCCCAAATGGAAGATCCAACAGGATTCAACAAAGCACTGGTCTCGGCTCTTCAGTAACGGCCTGACGGCGTTATTACGGAGACGCGGTTCGGCATGCCGAACCGCGTCTGGTCTACTGGCAACAGGCCGACAAGGCGCTTTTTTTCAGTCGTTATAAGTCACGTACCGAGCCATCAGATTTGCCCGTCTGAACGTGTTGATGTCATAGATGCGTTTCCACATTGCGCTCACTTCGGCCTTGAATACGTCGTCGTCCATGTCGATCCAGTAACGCGGATTACGGCCGTTTTCCTTGTCGTATTTCGCGGTCACCGGGTCCAGATGCCGATGGGGTTCGAACAGCGGGATGTCTGGAAGAGGAAGGCTGACGTCCATGTAGTTCTGGAAGAAATCCCACCAGGCACAAGGGCGTTGTTTGGATTCATCAGAACTTACTAGTATGTGGAAATTGATCTTCTGATCTTCGTAGCGGTGGCGAAGCCACAGCCCATACGAAGGGCCGTGGCGATCCACTGCTTTGATCATGTAGGCGTCAAATTCATAGAACGGTGCTACAAACTCATCAATCACACCCGTTTTCTTGAAGTTTTTGTAGCCGAATATCGTCACCAGGCCTGTTCGACGGTTCAGCTCCCACGATGGGCCTTTGGGTGGACGAAGCCAGATGCGAGGGAAGTGGTTGACGACTATGTGTCCGATTAGCCAGCAAAAAATGGGTATGCCCACGAATATTGGATATACATGGAGCACCATGTCGATGGTGACGACTTGCCAGGAATCACGCGTGTTCGAGAGCAAAATCATGTGTGCCAACATCGTAAGGGGAGTAAGTAATATGGTAGAGATCAACCCAAGTTGTAGCATCACCACCCAGAATTGCGATCTAAATGGAAGCGGAGCGTGCTTGAAAATTTCGTGATTCTGTTTGTTGTGGAATTCGATACCTTCAAAGGGCGCAGGCACATAGGTGTGGTTCGCTTTTTGTATTTCTTTTTGTTTTTCTAATGTTTTCCGATACCTCATGCTTCTAGGCTTTAACTCTTCCATAAGTCGAGTGGGTATTATGTTCTGGGTTGAGCCCCACGGCAGACGTACCGAGAGTGACCCAAACGACTTTTGACGCAGCGATGGGGCTTGTGCAGGTATATATGCCTGCGCAAAAGCCCGAGCGCCATAGTAAGTGTGTGCTTTAGATCTGTTCATTGGATAAATTTTTATGAGTGATTTCGTCGGCCCAGAAGGGTTGGTTTACTGCTGAGAAGTCAGGCTTTGCCCACTGCTGACTAAACTTCGTAGGGTCTTTGATAGAGGGTGCAGGAAAATAATAATTTTCTTTGCTCCTTGTGAAAATGAATTGGGCTCTTACTGCCCAGCTGAAATGTTGGGTAGTGCTCCACTCAGACGTTCTGACGCTGCCGTTGGGAGTAAAGAAAAAGAGTTCAAGTGCATTTGCGTAAGTACGCTGCGCCTTGGGCGATGTCGGTTTTTCCGGTATCTCGGTACTGGCCCTGTATGGGATACCTTGGTTGTTCGATCTTTCGATTATCCGGCACAATCTGCACTCGGTCTGAATGTTAAGGCTGTCAAAGCTGTCAATTAGTCCAGGTAGTCTGCTCTCTAAGCGGATAATTGTATTTGCGCTGCGTATTTCATAAGGTATTTGGGCACGAAAGTCGAATTTGGCATGTGGCTCGTAAACTGGGTTTTTTTTTGATGGTAATAGTTATTCCAGCGAGCAGGCCTATGAGTCTATATAATGCCTCCGGCGGGCTCTTTAGGTGGCTGTCTAAAGTATTGTTTTGACCAAATGGGCCATTTGCTAGCCAAGACTCAAAAGGCGTACTGCTTAACCAGAATATTAAACCGGCTCCGCTTATAAGTAACAGTAAAGCCGCCCAGCCAATTGGGTTCAAGCCAGCGAATAACTGCATTCCAGTCAATGCAGAGCTCAGGGCAGCTGACAGTCCTCCTACAGACATCAGAAGATAGCCGTACACCGCTTGATCGTTCCATTGCCAAGCGTGCCAAGAGTCATAAAGATTTAATACTGTTAAAAAACCTGCTGACAGCAATTGCGCAACGAGGCGACTAGAAAGCTCTTTGGTCAATATCGAGCCGATCGTTGTGCCCAACCATTTGGTCAAGGTCTCATCTGAAAAAACTAGAATGACCTTCCTAGTCAGGATCTTGGAATGGTTGTCGGAAAGTTTGAAGGCTAATGCTTCTGTTGCTATGACCAAATCGAGAACTGCAGAAATGATGCCTGCGGATGCCCTCATGCGATCTTTATCTCGAGTTGTCATATCCAACCCTTCAGCCTCAGAACTCACATTCCAAGCCTCCAGCATCAATACCGCCAGACAAAACCCGGTGGATCCCAGCACTCGATACGCTGCGCTGTTCTTCTGCGCGTCGAGG
>NZ_JAGTPK010000017.1 GCF_021147775.1 Pseudomonas californiensis | reverse complement strand
CGCTGGCCATCGACATGCCAGGTTGCAGGCATTCCTGGACGATCTGAGCTTTAAAGGGCTTGGGGTAAGAAGTTCTCTGGCGCATGGCAATCCCGATGATAAGGGCGATGGTGTCCACATATTTTTTAAGTGGAGAACATCGTCCTTATTGCAGGGATCGGGTAGGTGACTTCGCCGGACGGTTACGTCACAGCTGGCGGCGACAGATTTAATTCGCAAGAGCTTGCTCTTGCCGTGCGGATTTTGGCGCTTGCGACAGTTTTGCGTTTTATCACCTCATGGCTGTAGGTCCCGAAAAATGGTGCTTGGTTGCGACAGCTTTAATTCTCAGATTTCAAACGCGGATGGTTTTAGAGGATTAAAACTGTCGCAAAAGAGTTAAAGCTGTCGCAGGTGCCGGGTAGATCATCATTCCGGCTCCTGCGCGACCCTTAGGATTCGCCTTGCAAGCTCTTGCTTGCTCTAAGGCGGCAAAGGGCAGAAAGTTTAGATGATTAAAATGAGAGTATATGAATAGGGCTAACACAGCAGTCAAAGACTCTGTTGTGGCCCTTCAGAGGATGGCTTTATGCCGGCCGTCACAGAATTGGCCAAAGCCGATGAAAATTTTGTGAGCCAGGCGTGGTTTTTTCGAAAGTGGCATTTATGTAAAGCCACCGGCTAAAACTGACCCGCCTTACCGAAGTAAGGCTGAACTCACCCGCAATATTCGAGTTCTGTCTCTCTTGGCGTCACTGACACTGATAGATCAGGTGCGTGTATTGGACGCCAGAACGGTTTTCTGGTCGAAGCACGGTGCTGGCCATTCAGGTAGCGATAAGTGCTACCTGCTGAGGTATCCACGTACTCAGCTCTTTGCGCTCATGCTTTGTTATTGGGTCTGATAAACCGACGCAGTCAGTGGCTGACGAGCTTGCGGCAGCCTTATCAGTCAGCTGCCAGGCAATGGATCATAGGCAAGAGATTTTTTGCGGTTATAGAGGGTCGCAGCCACGATCATGACGAGAAGGATACCCAGCAATACCGCTGAAGAGCCGACCGTTCCAAAGTCCAGACCTCCTTTTGAGTATGGCTTGGTCAGCACATCGCCGAGCGTCGCACCAAAGGGACGTGTCAATACAAAAGCGATCCAGAACAAAGCAACCGAAGAGAGTCTTGTTGTGTAATGCAGGAGTGCAACGATAGCGATTGCACTGCCCACCAGGAGCGCTCCGCCCATAAAGCCCAGCCCTGAATCATCAGCGAGGAAGTCGCCAAGGGCCGTACCAAGCGTGTTGGAAAACAGAATGGCAAACCAGTAGAAAAGCTCCCCTTTGAGCGAGCTGATACGGTTGACCGACAATGATTTTTCGCTCCAGTACCACACTGAAAAAATGGCCAACAGCACTGCGATCAAAATCGCCGAACCCGTTGCGTAACCAAGGCCCAGCGTACGATCCATGAAGTCGGAAATAGTCGTCCCCGCCGTGCTGGTAGACAGGATGACGATCCAGTAAAGGGCAGGGTGGTAGCGCTTACTCGCAAGCTGCGTGAACAGAGTGACGACAAAAACGCTTATAAGAATTAATGAGCTTATGGCGTAACCGACATCCAGTGTCATGGACAGCAAGTCGCCAGCCGTTTCACCAAGGGTAGTAGCGCAAATTTTCATTATCCAAAACGCGAGTGTGATTTGGGGCAGTTTATTCATGTCTAAACCCTGGAAGACTCACTGATGGTGCAGGCTGAAAGTAGGGGCCTGCTGAGGCTTATGATTACGGTAGGCACGTTTGATATTTGTGCGATAAAGATGAAAAAAAGGTTAGTGGCCCCATGAAACCGGACAACCACTTGGACGAGACTGCTCGTTTACTCTGGAAAGAAATACTTATGCTTGCCTCGATACGGACACGGCTCACGGCGAGCGCCAGTTTCCCAGCATGGGTTCGGTCTGCAGATTGATGTCCATGGGGCGTCAGTCGTAAAAATGTTTTGGGCTTACTGTGGTTTTTACCCATTACGCAGCCGCTCGTGAAGAAGCGATCAAAGCGCGAACACACGCGTATCATCCCGACCAGAATCTTTCACGGAAGCGTTAAATGGCTATCAGGGTGATGGTGGTGGGTGGCTACGGAAACTTCGGTAGCATCGTTTGCAGGCACTTGGCAGGAGCGCCGGGTGTTGAGCTGGTTGTAACGGGGCGTAGCGCGGAGAAGTTGCTGCGCACGGTCGAAGCGTTGCAACGCGACTCCGGTGTGCTCTGCCAGAGTTGGTGTGGCGATGCCATGAGCGCCGAGTTTGCAGCGGTTGTGCGGACGATGGATGTCCAGCTCGTTGTGCATACGGCCGGTCCGTTTCAAGGTCAGTCCTATGCTGTTGCAGAAAGCTGCATCAACGCTGGTGTGAACTACTGCGACTTGTCCGACTGCCGAACCTTCGTCAATGGCATTCATGTGCTCGATGCGCAGGCGAAGCAGGCGGGTGTGGCGATTCTGAGTGGCTGCAGCTCAGTGCCGACGCTTTCTTCGGCCATTATTGACCACTACCGGCATCGCTTCACGCGTATCGACTCCATCGAACATGGCATTTCCTCATCGGCCAAAATGCCGGGACTGTCCACTGTTGAGGGTGTGCTTGCCTACGCTGGCAAACCGATCAGGCAATTGAAAAATGGCCAGGTGCATGAAGTTCTGGGTTGGCAGGATCTGACGCTGCGCAAAATGCCGCACCTGGGCACTCGTCTGCTGGCCAACGTTGATGTGCCGGACATGGATATCTTCGCCAGCCGTTACGGCGCAAAGACATTGGTTTTCAAGGCTGGCGCCGGGCTGAAGCTCGGTGGTGTCGCCAACTACCTGCTGGCCCAGGCCATGAGAGCGGGCTGGGTGCGCGACCACAGCGTGTGGGCCGCCAGACTGCATCGGCTGGGCACGCGGTTTGAGCGTTTCGGCGATGGTCAAAGCGCAATGTATATCGATGTACAGGGTGTGGGTGCCGACGGTAAAGCGCTGTCCCTGGCCGTTCAACTGACGGCGACTGAGGAAAAAGGTCCGGAAATCCCCAGTTGCGCCGCCGTCGCGCTGACAAACAAAATGGCGTCGGGTTATTTGCCAGCACCTGGCGCTCGCCCGTGTGTTGGCGAAATTACCGTAGATGAGTACATGGCCGCCATCAATGAGCCGAAAAAGCTGAGCCTGTCCGCACGCTTCTCTGACGAGCAGTGCTGAACATGCTTTATCTTTTCCTCAAATACCTGCATGTCATCGCCGCTGTCTTTCTGTTCGGGTTTGGCATGGGTTCTTACCTTTACCTGATCGCCGCCAGTCGTTCGGGCAATCCGCAGGTGATCGCCCACGTTGCCCGAAACGTCATGCAGTTTGATACCTGGATCACTACGCCGGCCGGCTTTATCCAGATAATCAGCGGGTACTGGCTGGTCAGGCTTGCCGGGTTTCCCCTTACTACCGAATGGCTGCTGACATCGCTGGTCATCTTTCTGTGCGTGGGTTCGCTCTGGTTACCGGTGCTGGTGCTGCAGAAGCGTTTGTGGCAGATGGCGTCGAGTGCGGCGCAGAACAATGACCGCCTTGAGCCGCATTACCATCGTGTCTACAGGATATGGTTCTGGCTGGGCGTGTCTGGTTTTCTGGGGATGTTTTTGATTGTGATGATGATGGTCACCAAGATGACGCCCTGGCAGGTGTTCGAGATGAGCTAAGGCGCCTGGGTCTTGAAGCACGACCCAGTGCGCTGGCCAATTTCAATCTGCCTCGCCCAGGCTTTCGATCAGCCCGACCAGCTCTTCGTAGGCCACGGGTTTGGTGACGTGCGCGTTGAAGCCGGGTGTGGCGTTGTCTGCGCCGTAGCCGGTGAGCGCGATGCAGGGGGTCTTGGCGTATTGCGGCAGTTCTCGCAGGGCCTGTATCCACTGGTAGCCATTCATCTGTGGCATTCCAATGTCCGAGAGCACCACGTCGAACGTTGTGTCCGCAGCGGACTCGAGTGCCTCCAGCGGGTCTGAGAAGGTAACGACGCGCGCGCCTTCCATTTCCAACAGCAGCGCCATGGTTTCGAGGATCTCGGGGACGTCGTCGACCAGCAGGATCGACAAGCCCGACAGCCGCTCTTGTGCCTCTTCGTCGTCCTGCTGCGCATCGGCATCGGGCGCCGCGTGCAATGGCAGGGACATGGTGAAGGTCGAGCCTTTGTTCAAACCCTCCGAGTACACGCTGATGTTGCCGCCGTGGCTTTCGACCAATTGCTTGACCAGGGAAAGCCCGACTCCCAGCCCGCTGGGCTGTTGCCCCACAGGTCGGTGATTGGCCTGGCCAAACATTTCGAAAATACGCTGCAACTGTTCAGCGCTTATACCGGGGCCGGTGTCTTGTATCTGAAGCTGCGCCTGATCGTTTTCACGTCGGGCCTTGATACAGATAATACCGCCAGCAGGCGTGAACTTGATGGCGTTGTTCAACAGGTTCCAGATGATCTGCTCAAGGCGCGTCAGGTCAGCGTGAACGAAGATATCCCGCTCGCCGTCCTCGGCAATTTCGAGAACCACTTTCAGGTTGTGTTCGCTTTCCTGGATGAGCCGGTAGATATCCTCCAGTACGTTGGTCAGGTTAATGACGCTGCGGTGCAGTTGAAGCTTGCCGGTCTTGATGCGCGCGACGTCCATCAGGTCATCAATGATGCGTGCCTGACTGGTGACGGCGTCATGAATCACCGTGACTGCTTTCGCCGCCGCCGGAATTTCGCGAACACGTGGCAACCGCCGCAGTACGTGAGCATTGAGCTGAATAAGGTTCAACGGATGCTTCAGTTCATGGGCCATGACCGCGAAGAATTCGTCTTTCAGTTGCTCGCTGATGTGCGTGCCGGCCAACTCGCCTGATGTTTCGTCGTCCGATGTACCGCCTTGAGCGGCTATACGCATGCGCTCTTCGCCGAGGCGGAGCTCTTCCTCGACGGCGCGACGCTTGGTGATATCGATAAAGGTCAGCACGATGCCGTCAATCTGATCGGAGCTGGAACGGTAGGGCAGCAATCGTGCGATGTACCAATGGTCGTCGTCACTCGGGATTTCACGCTCAATGACGTGAAGCGTCTCGAACACGGTCATGGCGTCATCGATCATCGCGTCGTAATCAAGACGGTGCGTGATATCCATCAGCGGTCGCCCGGTGTCCACGCTCAGCATGTTGAAGATGCCGGTTGCCCGAGGCGTGAACCACTTGATGCGCAGGCTTCGGTCGACGAAGACAGTGGCGATGTCAGTCGAGGAAATCAGGTTGCTGAGGTAGTCATTGATCTGATCCGTTTCCTCTATTTTCAGCTTGAGCTCGTGATTGACGGTCAGCAGTTCTTCGTTGATCGACTGCAGCTCTTCTTTGCTGGTTTCCAACTCTTCAGTGGCGGAGCGCAGTTCCTCGTTGATGGCCTGCATTTCCTCGTTGGAGGCCTTGAGTTCTTCGTCGGATATTTCCGATTGCTCGATGGTGTCCTGGAGCTGAAGCTTGGTGCGCTGCAGTTCACGCTCAAGGTTGGCCAGCATCTGGTTTTCTGATTGGGAAACCGCGTTGGCATGCACCACCTCGGCGTCGATTTCTTCTTCGCTGAAGACAATCAGAACGCCGTCGATTTCTGCCTGGCTGTCGCTGAATGGATGGGCCGCGACGTAGATCAGGAGGTAGCGGTCATCCCGGACGACCGAAACTGGGCGAGCCTTGACCGATTGTTGAGTCTGCTGGGCCTGGAAAAGTGCGCTGCGCAGTTCAAGCCTAAGGTCGGGTGCCACCAGCGACATGAGGTTGCGCGTGACTTCGCCCGCCATGTGGTGCAGATAAATCCCGGCGCCTGCGCTGATGTGCAGGATTTCGGCATCGTTGTTAATGATGATGCTCGGTGGTGCGAATTGTTCAAGCACCCGCTGGTGGATGTCTGCAGTTGCTGATTTTCTGGGCAACTGTGCCGAAGGCATACGCGGGATGGTCACGGCTTCTGTAAAGCTGCCGCGTTGCAGCGTCAATGAACGCTGTGAAATGGTCGAGCCTGCCTTGGCCCGAAAGATCCGGTTTTTCTTGTCGATGGTACTGAACAGCTCTTCACACAGGTCGACCGACTCGGAGTTGCCCAGAAACAAATAGCCGCCGGGTCTGAGGGCGAAGTGAAACATCTGCAGAATTTCGCGCTGTATCTCGCGGTCCAGATAGATCAACAGATTGCGACAGACGATGAGGTCCATCTGCGAAAACGGCGGGTCCGACAGCAGGCTGTGTTTGGCAAACAGCACGCTTTCACGGATCTCCTTGCGGATCCGGTAACGCTGGTCTTCCTTGACGAAATACTGGCGCAGACGCATGGCGGGCACGTCGGTAACAATTGCCTGTGGATAAGCGCCGGCACGGCCTACCACGATTGCACGCTCATCAATGTCACTGGCGAAAATCTGGACATTGGTGTCCGAACAGATGGCGCCCTTGTAATCATTGAACAGCATTGCCAATGAATAGGCTTCTTCACCGGTCGAAGTGCCCGCCGACCAGATCCGGATCTCCGGAGCGTCCTGCGTCGTCGCCTTTGGCTGCGCCGTAAACAGCTGAGGGACGACGTCCCGCTCCAGTGAGTCGAACGCTTCACGGTCGCGGAAAAAATTGGTTACGCCGATCAGCATGTCGTCCAGCAGGGCTTTGGTTTCCTGAGGATGATTTGACAGGTAGTCGTAGTAGCCCGCGAGCGTGGATTGCGCGGTGACTTGCATGCGTCGCTCGATACGGCGCAAGACAGTGGCACGCTTGTAGTGCCGGAAGTCGTGACCGGTGCCTGCTCGCAACTTCACGAGGATATCGCGTACCAGTTGCTCAGCCTCTTCCGCTGATTTGCGGGTGGTGGGCTCGATGGTGTGAATTTCCGGATCACCTGCGGTGGGAAGGTGAATGTGCTGCGAGTTACGCCACACCTCCAGAATCTTTTGTGGCATCTCTACCACCGGCATCACGAAGTCGACCATTCGGGTATCGATTGCAGCCTTGGGCATGCCGTCGTACTCCGCATCACCCGGCAATTGCGCCATGGTGATCCCGCCCTGTTCCTTGATTCTCGAAAGACCCACGGCGCCGTCAGAACCGGTACCCGACAGAATCAGGCAGAAGGCGCGCTCTTTATGCACATCGGCGAGGTCACGAAAAAACAGGTCGATGGTGGCATGTCCACCGCGTCTTGGTGGCTGTTGCCGGACGCGCAGGTACCCGTCGTTCATCGAGAGGTACTGGGCAGGGGAGATTACATAGACGTGGTTTTTTTCGATGGGGATGGGCGTCTTGACCTGAATGACCGGCATTTTAGTGGCCAGCTTTACCAGTTTGTCAGCGCTGCTTCGATGGTTGGGTGACAGGTGAAAAATGATGACGAATGCCATGCCACAGTTGGCGGGCATGTTTTCGAAAAAACGCTGGACCGCCTGCATGCCGCCCGCGGAGGCGCCAATACCGACGACTGGAAAGGGAAGATTGCTGGGGAGCAAATCCTGGTTTTGAGGAACATTAGGCGAGCGTTGCGGTGTATCAGCCATCAAAAAATTCCTCAAGCGCCCTGTCCAGGTTTAGGGGCTAATGCGAAGGGTTGCAATGTCGGCGGAAAACGATGGCTTCGGGTGATGCACCTCATCGAGGTATCCGCTCATGCTCGCCAGAGGTCCCTAGTTTAGATCCTGTGTACATGAACACCAATCAAATTGTGTCATCGCTATTTCAAAAGTTTGAAACAGCTTGAATGATGGCGATGTGCGACTTAGTTGCGGTGGGAAAATAAAGGGAAAAATGAATTTAATATTATCAATGATATAAACAAGTGAGGCTGTATGAGTGACAGCCGGGTGTACAAAAAGCGCACGCCTGTACAATATTCGTACATGCTGATTGGCTAAATTATTAGTTATGCGACAGCGTGAATAGACGAATGGTACTGGAACAGCCGACGTTTATATTTCATGTTCACTACTCGAATTTTTCCGGGAGGGACCCAGGATGCCGATCTCATACGATCTTGAAGTCGTGGTCATAAAAACCGAGTTGATGGCTGCCAATCGCGACGTTCTGGAGCTGGTTCGGGCGGGCAAGGCCTTCGGGGCTGACTGGAAGGACGCCTGTGAACGTCAGCACAAGGCATTCAAAAGCTTTCGCAGAATCATCAATCAACCGTGTGTGCCTGCGGTGAGCTTCAAGTGACGAACCCGCAGGGACTGCTCCAGGTGAAACGTGTCTGGCTGCACGTCAGGTGTGGGTTCGCTTTATTGTGCGTGTCGTCTAATCAAGCATGTCTGCGCTGTTCGGTATCGTCAGCGCGGTGCTGACACTGTGAGCGAGTTCGGTGAGGCTGAAAGGCTTTGAAAGCACCTTGCCGAGCTGCATGCCTTCCGAAATACCTTCTGCCTTGGCGTAGCCGGTGATAAACAGAATTTTCAGGTCGCCGCGCTCTGCTTTCATTTGTCTGGCGAGTTCAAGACCGTTCATGGCACCCGGCAAACCAATATCGGTAATCAGCAAGTCGAGCGTGTCCAGCTTCTTGCTCTGACTAAAGGCAGAGGTGCTGTCGATGGCTTCGAACACCGTATAGCCGCGTTCTGAAAGAAGCTCTACTGCGATCTCTCTGACGCCGGATTCGTCGTCCACGACAAGTATTACCTCGCCATTACCATTGGCGTCGGGAAGCGCGTCAATGCCTGTACCAAGCGCCCGCTCGATACCTCGTTCATCGATCGGGAAGTACAGCGTCACGGTGGTGCCGATGCCGACTGTGCTGTGGATCCGGATCTGGCCGCCGGATTGCTGAGCGAAGCCGTAAATCATCGAAAGACCGAGCCCGGTGCCCTGGCCGATTTTTTTGGTGGTGAAGAACGGATCGAAGGCGCGTCGAAGAACCTCTTCGTCCATGCCCGATCCGTCATCGGTGACCGATATCAGGCTGTAAGGCCCGGGCTTGAGGTCTTTGTCGTCTGCGGTTCTCTCATCCACTTCAAGGCGTCGGGTCTGAATCGTCAGGCATCCCCCGGACGGCATGGCATCGCGAGCGTTGATCGCCAGATTGAGCAAGGCATTTTCCAGCTGGTTCAGGTCGCAATTGATGTTGCCGCTGTGAGTGAGGCTGCATTTGACGTCAATGGTCGGGCCCATCGTGCGGCCGATCATGTCTTCGAGCCCGGCAATGACCTCGTTCGGGTCGACCACTTTGGGATCAAGTGGCTGAAGCCTGGAGAACGCCAGCAGGCGGGCGGTCAGCGCCGCCGCACGTTTGACCGAGGTCAGTGCCAGCGTCTGATACTTGCTGACCTCCGCGATACGACCCGCGTCGATCCGAAGTTGCATCAGTTCAAGGCTTGCGGAAATACCGCCCAGAAGGTTATTGAAGTCATGAGCGATGCCGCCGGTGAGCTGCCCTACGGCTTCCATTTTCTGGCTCTGGCGCAGCTTGGTCTCTGCAGCTTCACGCTCACGCTGTTCGTCCTGCAGCTCGCGCGTGCGCTGCGAAATACGCTCTTCCAGATTGTCGTTCCATTCACGAAGCGCAGTCTCCAGGCGAATGCGCTCGCTGATGTCTTCAACCGTGCCATACCATTGCTTGCACAGGCCGGCATCGTCCAGATCAGGGTAGGCGCGCACCTGATACCAGTCGTAAGTGCCGCTGGTCTTGCGTAATCGCACCTGAGCGTCGAAGGGTTTCAGGCTGGCAACGGCCTTGCTCCACTGTTCAATGATGACCGGCATATCATCGGGGTGCGTCGATGCTCTCCAGCCCTGACCCATGGTCTGCTCGTGCAGCAGACCTGAAAACGCCTCCCAGCGATGATCCAGAAACGTAATGGTCCCCTTGGGGTCAGCTTTCCATGGGATCTGCGGATGCAACTCCACGGCCATGCGGTATTGGCGTTCGCTCTCGCGCAACTTGGTTTCAGTCTCTTTGAGCGCGTCAGTGATTCTGAAGCGCTCGAAGCAGCCGGCGATCAGGCTCGCGTAGCTGCGCAGGAAGTCGACGTCGGTTTCGCTGAAGGCGCGCGGGTCGCGGCTGTCGACCTCAAAGATGCCAAGCGGCGCATGGCTGCTGGGGGAATAGACGATAACGTTCACAAACGCGTTGACGCGATTTTCAATTTGAAACGGATGAAGGCGGAAACGCGTTTCCAGCGATGTACTGGACGAAATAACAGGGTGGTTCACGCTGAGCGTATGCCATTCGGGCGTGCCCTGTTTCAGCTCGACCCTGTGCTGCCCGACCAGGCCCGGCGTCCAGCCCACGCCGTTGCGCAACAGTAACTGACCTTTTTCCTGATCGAGCTGCATGAACTTCGCCAGATGCGTACCCAGCGCATCGCCCACTCCAATACAGGCCGAGTCGAGCACGGTATCCAGGTCGGGACTGATCAGCGCCAGCTCGCCAAACTCCGCAAGAGTTCTGCGCTGTCGAATCAGCGCGAGTTCTTTCTCAGACGGCTGCATTTAATTCCTCTCTGGAGCGGCATGGTCGATTCAGGATAAAAAGCTCATGTGTACTCCTGTCATTTATCTGAGTCGTTTGTCGCTGCAACAGAGCCACTGCGTGGTTACCTTCCAACTAACTATAGACGAGCCTGCCGTCTCTAGTGCAGACCGGAAGGGTAAACCATTGGTTCAGCGATTGTGGCAGTGCGCCATTCAGATACGCCGATTACGTCCCACAAATGTGTCATGACAGATACATCCAGTTGTAAACACGGCTTGTTAGCTTCAGCGCTTTATCTGAATGAAGCGAAGGGCGTTCTATGTCGTGCAATAAAACAGCTGCCAGCGCAATGGTGTCGTCATTGATACTTTCAGTGCTGGCGGTATCCGTGCAGGCGGCGGGTCGTTCAGGGGATGACCGCATCAACGGTGTCGATCTGCTTTCCGGGTTTGGTACGCTCTGGACGACAGGGGCGACCTGGGACACGGGCACGCCGACTGCTCTTGGGCAGAGCCTGCTCAAGCGTAACTTGCAGTTGGTACTGGACCGCGCCAATTCGCGAACGCTCGCTCGGGAAACGGCGGCCTATTTCGACGACCGCCGTGATCAGAGCTACAGCGCCATCAGCGGACTGGGTTCGTTGAGCAATGCGTATAAAGCGGGGTCGGGCGCGTTCACGACCATTACCCAGTTTGACGACAGCAACAAGACCATCAAGTACGACGACAAAGGTAACGGCGCAGGCAGTTCGTCGTCGGCGCTCGGCAAGGTCGTCGATCTGGTGGGCGCGGTACGCAATGACGCCTCCACGACACCGGCCAAGTCGCACTATCAGTATCCGCGGCCATGGCGTCAGACGCTGGACGGGCAGAGCCTTGAGTTTGTCGTGCAGCCTTCGCTGCGCCCCGCCAAGAGCACTACGCCCGCCAGCGATGCCGGTTTCCCGAGTGGGCACACCAACGCGGCGTACCTGTCGTCTATCGCATTGGCTTATGCCATTCCCGAGCGTTACAGCGAACTGATGCTGCGCGCCTCCGACATTGGTGACAACCGGATTGAAGCCGGCATGCATTCGCCGTTCGATGTCATGGGCGGGCGTATCACCGCCACGTATTTCGCGATCGACAACCTGTCCAATCCGGCCAACGCACAGCTGCGCGCTGACGCCCGAGCGCAGGCGCTGACGTATTTCACCGCGCAGTGCGGTGGCGACATCAACAACTGCATGGCGAGCATCGACCCGGCCACCGATCGCAATTCTCAGCACGCACAGGACAAGGCGCTGTACACCTCGCGCATGACCTATGGGTTCGACCCGGTTGGCCCGACCAATCTGGCACCGGTCGTGCCGGTCAATGCCGAGGTGTTGCTTGAGACTCGCTTCCCGTATCTGGATGCCATCCAGCGTCGCGACATTCTGGCGACTACCGAGATCTCGTCGGGCTACGCGGTTATTGATCAGTCCGGTGGTTACGGCCGCTTGAACCTTTACGCCGCGGGCGACGGTTATGCAGCGTTCAATTCGACCGTTACGGTCAACATGGACGCCAGCCAGGGCGGCTATAACGCGGTCGATGCCTGGCGCAACGACATCAGCGGCAGCGGCGGGCTGATCAAGAACGGCAGCGGTAATCTGATGCTGACGGGTAACAACAGCTATGCAGGCGGCACCGTGATCAATGGCGGCACTCTGACGGGTCACGCCAAAGCCTTCGGCAGCGGCGCGATCACCGATAACGCCACGCTGGTTGTAGATCAATCGACGGATAACACACTGGCCAACGCAATCAGTGGCAACGGTTCACTGATCAAACGCGGTGCCGGTTCGCTGAACCTGACGGGTGACAACAGCCTGTCCGGACCGACCACCGTGCAGGCCGGACGTCTGGCCGTCAACGGGCGGCTCGCCAACTCTGTCGTCAACGTGCAGCAGGGCGCGACGCTGGGTGGCAACGGTACGGTTGGCGGGATCAATGTTGCGCAGGGTGGCGTGGTTGCGCCGGGCAACTCAGTGGGGCAATTGAACGTCAATGGCAACGTCAACCTCGCCCAGGGTGCGACGTATCAGGTGGAATCGGACGCCACCGGCAACGCCGACCGTATTGTGGCGAGCGGGCGTGCAACGGTTAACAACAGTACGCTTTCGCTGGTCCAGACCGGTAACTGGACGGCCGCCAGCCGCTACTCGATCCTTTCGGCTGCGGGCGGTGTCAGCGGTGCATTTGGTACGGTGCAGTCGAACTTTGCCTTTCTTGCACCCACCCTCAATTACACCGCCACGGATGTCGGGCTGACGCTGGATCGCAATGCGCAGGCGTTTGCCGGTCTGGCAACCAGCGACAATGCGCGCGCGGTTGCTCAAGGGCTGGACAGTGCGGGTGCAGGCAACGCGCTCTGGAGGCAAGTGGTACAGGCGGATGCGTCCACGGCACAAGCCACGTTCAAGGCGCTGTCCAACGAGCTGCACGCGTCAACGCAGTCGGCGCTGATCGAGGACAGCCGTCTGGTGCGCAATGCCATGGCCGACCGCATGCAGCAATCGCAGTCAGCGCAGGCCTCGGGCAGCGCGACGCAGACCCTGGCCGGAGATGCGTCCCGCGGCGTGGTGTGGACTCAGGCATTGGGCGCCACCGGCAAGACCGACAGCACCGGTGATGTGTCCGGCCTAAAGAGCCACACCAGCGGTCTGCTGATCGGGGCGGATGTGCCGCTCGACGATACCTGGCGAGTGGGTGCGTTGGCCGGGTTCAGCAACAGCAGCTTCGATCTGCGGCAGGCATCCGGCTCGACAGACAGCGACAACTACCATCTGGGTGTCTATGGCGGGGCGAAGTGGGGCGCGTTGGGCCTGCGACTCGGCGCAGTGCGCACCTGGCATGAGCTGACAGCCAAGCGCACGCTGGACTTGCCAGGCTCATCCGAACGTCTCAAGCATGATTATCAGGCCGCGACCAATCAGGTGTTTGGCGAACTGGGGTACGCGATCGAACTGGGCAATGCGCAACTCGAACCTTTCGCGAATCTGGCCCATGTCAGGCTGGACACCGAGGGTTTCGATGAGAGCAGCAATGCGATCAGCCTCGAGAACAAGTCTCAGGACAACCACGTCACGTTCAGCACCCTGGGCGTGCGCGCTGCCACGCATTTGAGCGTGGGCAGTGTAGACGTCAAACCCAACGCTACGCTGGGCTGGCGTCGTGCATATGGTGATGTGACGCCGGAAAGCCGCGCTGCGTTCAGGGGCGGCGATACCTTTGAGTTGTCGGGCGCACCGATAGCGCGTAACGCGGCAGTAGTGGGCGCGGGCGTCGATCTGGGTCTCAGCGAAACCCTCAGCGTGGGTGTCAGTTATAACGGTCAGATGGGCAGCGACACGTCCGACCAGGCGCTTAACGCGCGGGTGACATTGGTGTTCTAATCGGCTCAGGGTCGAAGACGAATCTGCATTCGCCGCCCTGCGGAGATCAAATGATGCGCTCGTCCAGACCCTGTTCGTTTCGCTTGCCGGGCGTTCTGTCCGGCGTACTGCTGGCGCTGCTTGCAGGCTGTAGTGGCAAGCCGATTGCGCCGCCCCAGGCTGCAAGTTTGCCAGGTGAAGGCGGCGTTCCGGCGTTCTATACGTGGACCGGCGCAGTGCCGTCAGCGCCCGGGAAGATGCTGAGCAGCGAGCCGCTGACCGCTCGGCAGAGTCTCGACGAAGCCGGGCAGAACATTCGCATTCTGTACACCTCGACCGACGGGCTGGACAGCACCCGTTCGGTGGTCGTGTCCGGTGCGTTGTTCATCCCCAAGGGAAAACCACCACAAGGTGGCTGGCCGTTGATGGCCTGGGCTCACGGCACGGTCGGCAGCGCCGATGTCTGTGCGCCGTCGTTTGCCGGTCGCAGTGAACGCGACACGCGCTACCTCAATTACTGGCTCGGGCAGGGTTACGCGATTGTCGCCACTGACTATCAGGGCCTCGGCACGCCGGGCTTGCACCCTTACGGACTGACCAGCCCGCTGGCCTACGGAGTGCTCGACAGTATACGTGCGGTATCGGGCGCCCATTTTGACCTGCCATCCTGGGTGGTCGTATTCGGTCAGTCGCAAGGTGGGCGGGCAGCGTTTGCCACGGCGGTGTACGGGAAAACCTATGCGCCCGAGCTGAACATTGTCGGGGTAGTTGCCACCGGTACACCGTATGCGGTGGTCCGTGAGCACGCCGATAATGCCGAGCTGGCCAAGGCCCGCGATCTGGTGCTTCCGACTCTTGCCTACAACCTGCTGCGGCTAAGCACCGCAACGCTGCTCGATCCGTCGTTCGTCCCGGCGCAGTATCTGGATGCACCGGCCATGGCCGCGTTCGAAACCAGCCAGCGTGAATGCCTGGGCGCCATTGAACACAAGGTTTTGCAGGATGGCCTGACCTACAACAACAGTTTCAGGCAGTCGCCAAAGGCAGCGCTGGATAACGTCAACCGGGTATCGGCCTATCCGACGCTGAAGACGGACATCCCGATGTTCATTGGCACGGGCGGTCAGGATCAGGTCGTCTATGTGCCGAGCCAGATCGCTCTGGTCAACGATGCCTGCAAGGCCGGTGACCGGATCGAGTGGCATTTTTATCCACAGCTCGATCATTCCGGCACGGTCAACGGCTCGCTGGTCGACTCGACACAATTTGTCAGCAAAGCGTTTGCCGGTGAGTCGATACCGGGCAACTGCGGCCTGGCGGTGCCGATCCCAAAGGTCGGGCGCATTCGGGCGTCATGATCGTATTGTCGCTTGGGCGATGGCTCAGCCTCGCCGCATCATGAAGATGAAAAACAGCCCGCCCAGCAGCGCTGTCGCAATGCCTATCGGCAAGTCTTCCGGCGCGATCAGCGTACGGGAGATCACGTCGACCCAGATCATCAGCAGCGCACCCAGCAGCGCCGCGACGGGCAGCAGGCGGCGATGCTCCGAGCCCACCAGGCGGCGGGCGATATGCGGCACCATCAAGCCGACAAAGCCGATGGCGCCGCACAGCGCGACCAGTACACCGGTCATCAGCGACGCGATGAGAAATACCAGCAGGCGTACATTGCGAACCTGCAAGCCAAGGCTTGCGGCCGTCTGATCGCCTACCATCAGCGCGTTCAGGGATCGACCGAGCCCTTGCAAAAACATCCATCCCGCCAGCACCGTGAACAGCGGCACCAGCAGCAGTTCCCAGCGAGCCAGGCCCAGGCCGCCGAGCATCCAGAAAATCACTGAAGAGCTGGCCCGGTGGTCACCGAGAAACAGCATCAGGTTGGCGATGGCCATCATCACGAATGACACCGCGACACCACCGAGCAACAGGCGATGGCTTTCCAGGCGACCCTGACGGCTGGACAACCAGAGCACCAGACACAGGCTGGTCAGCGCGCCGGTAAAGGCCGCTAATGGCAGAGTCAGCATGCCCAGCACCTCACCGACATGCATGACCACGATCACGGCGCCCAGTGTTGCGCCGGATGTGGCGCCGAGCAGGTGCGGGTCTGCCAGCGGGTTGCGTGTCACGGCCTGCAGCACGGTGCCGATCAGCGCCAGACCCGCGCCCACCAGCGCGCCGAGCAATACGCGAGGTGTGCGGATCAGCCAGACAATGGTTTCCTGCCCTGCGGTCCACTGAAGGGACGAGGGCGCCACGTCGAACAGTCGGGACATCAGAATGCCGGCGACCTGACGCAACGGCACCGGGGCCGCGCCAAACGTGGTGCACACCACACAGGACATCACCAGCGTCACCATCAGCACCGCCAGCAGACCGGTGTATCGGCTGGGTCGCTCAGTCACCCATTGCGTCAGGGTCACCGCGCGGCTCCGTGGAAGGTGGCAGCCAGGGTTTCGATGGCGGTGACGTTATCCAGCCCGGGCGTGACGGCAACATACGGCAGCACCACGTAGCGCCGGTTGCGGATGGCGTCGATGGATTGCAGCGCCGGGTCGTGTTCCAGAAAGTACTGTTTCTGGGTCGCACTGACGTCGCCATAATCGACGATCACGATGACCTCGGGGTTGCTGGCCACCACCGATTCCCAATTGACGTGGGTCCAGCTGGCCGAGACGTTATCCATGACGTTGCGCCCGCCGGCCGCGCTGATCAGCGCTTGCGGTATGGCCAGACGCCCAGCCGTCATGGGCCGGTCTTCGCCACTGTCGTACAGAAAGACCCTGGGCACGGGTTTGCCTGCCACTTGCGTCTGGACTGCTTTTACCCGGCTCTGCATCTGCGCGACCAGCGCCTGCGCCCGGTCCTGAACGTCGAAGATCCGCCCCAGATTGAGCAAGTCGTTATAGACATCCTCAAGTGTCGCTTCATTGCGCGACATGATCTGCGCGCAGGACTCTGTCAACTCGTAGGCCTTGATGCCAAGCGGCGCCAGGCTCTGCGGCGTGACATCGCCACCGACCCGCATGCCGTAATTCCAGCCTGCAAAATAGAAATCCGCATTGGCGTTGAGCAGCGTTTCCAGTGACGGGTATTTGCTGGCCAGCTCTGGCAGATTGCCGAGCTTGTGCAACAGGTCGGGGGTTGGCTTGTTCCAGCCGGTCACGCCGCTGTAACCGACCATGTTGGGCTGCAGCCCCAGCGCAACCATCATCTGCGTGAGGTTCACATCGTTACTGACAGCGCGCCTGGGGGCGGCGTCGAACGTTACAGCGCGGTCACAGCTTTTCACGGTAACCGGATAAACAGTGGCGTCTGCCTGAGCCAATGGGCTGGCCAGCAATGCCGCACACGCCAGTCGGGTGAACAAGGATTTCATGTCAGGGGATCCAGGTGATACGCGGATAATTGCGCAAAGGGTGACGATCGATCAGCGCCTTGGCGCCGAATACGTTGTGCAACATGTCTGGGGTCAGCACCTCCCACGGCGTGCCCTGGGCGACAAGCCTGCCATGATGAATCACGCAGAGACGATCACAAAATGCCGCCGCCAGATTCAGGTCATGAATGCTGGCGAGTGTTGCTACGCCGAGCTGTTTTACCAGGCCCAGCAGTTCGAGCTGATGGCGCGGGTCGAGGTGATTGGTGGGCTCGTCGAGCACCATCAGGCGGGGCTGCTGCACCAGAGCCCGCGCCAGCAGCCCCCGCTGTTTTTCTCCGCCGGACAGCGTGTCGAAGCGATGTTGCTCGTAACCGGCCAGGCCCACGTCTTTCAATGCCTGCTCAACCAGCGCGCGGTCATGAGCGCTGTCGGCGGCAAAGAACCGTTGATGAGGCGCGCGGCCCATGGCCGTGACCTCCTGCAGGGTCAGGCCGAACGCTTCGGGAAACTCCTGCGCGACCACCGCCACGTGCCGCGCGCACCAGCGTGGGCTGCGGGTCCAGATGTCGTGACCGTTGACGGCTACGTTGCCGCCGTGCGGACGGCTGTAGCGAAAAGCACAGCGCAACAGGCTGGTCTTGCCGCTGCCGTTGGGACCGATCAGGCCCACGAACTCACCTGCAGCAATCTGCAGGTCGATGTCGTTCAGCGCAAAGTGTTCGTGGCGGCAGACCGCTGTCTGTTCCGGGCGCCACGCCAGGCCGTGGAGTGTCAGCATCAGAAGCTCAAATCAGCCGTCAGGTACAGCGAGCGTGGTTCGCCGAGAATCCATTGCTGGCCTTCGTTGTATTGGCTGGCGGCGTACTGGCGATCAAACAGGTTGCGTAACTGCAACCCCAGCGTGGTGTTGCGCAGCGCTTGCCACGACAGGCTGGCGTCGGCCACGGTGTAGGCTGGCAGCGTGTGGGTATTGGCGATGTCTGCGTAACGGGCGTCGACATAACGCAGCCCGCCGCCGATCAGCAGGTCGCGGGTGATCTGCTTGTCGAGCCAGACGTTGGCGGTGCGTTTCGGCACATCGACCGGACGGTTGCCGTCGCGTGAAACGGCGACGCCCGAAACGCTTTGATCGAACTCGTCATATTGCGCACGTACCACGGCGGCATTGGCGTTCAGGGTCCAGTCCTGAGGCAACTTCAGTTTCACGCTGGCCTCGAGTCCGTCGGATGACTGCTGCCCGACTTGCTGGGTGAGGTCAGGGTTGCTGGCGTCTGTGGTCAGCAGCTTTTTCTTGACGATGTGGTAGGCGGCCAGCGTCCATTCCACACGCTCATCCCACAGTGCCTGTTTGAAACCCACTTCGGACTGCCTGGCAGTGGACAAGTCGAATTGCTGCTGGCTGGGGTTGAGCGAGACGAGGCTGCCCACGCCGTCCGTGCTGGTCGAGTATTGTGCGTAGGCCGAACTGCTCGGCGTGAGGGCGTACACCAGGCCGACTTTCCAGTTATCCCCGATCAGGTCTTTCTCTGTGCGGGTGTCGTCACGCAGGGCGTTGCGCTCGATGTTCACGTAGTCCCGACGCGCCCCCGTGATGAGCGAGAGTCGATCGGTCAGCACAGTGCGGTTTTCGCCGAACACCGACAGCTGTTGCGCCGTGCTCTTGAACAGCGCCGAGTAGGGCGACGCGCTTTGAAAGTCTGCACGCGAGGGGTTTGCCAGATCAATCGGATCGCCCGCCGGGTTGACGTCGTCGAACGGTGAGTTGTTGGTCAGTTTGAAGCGAATGCGATTGACGTCGATGCCGACCACACTTTGGCTTTCCAGCCCGGCCAGGGTGTGCTTGAAGGTGAATGTCTGGCGATCGCCCACTTGTTCCTGATTGTGCTTGATGCCGAAGTAGCCGCTGCGTGACAGCTGTTGCGTGGCTACGTCCCAGTTGTAGTTTTCAGCATTTTGCCAGCGTCGACGCGACTTGAGGTAGTACAGCTCGTTGCTGGCCGCCACCTGATCGGATATCTGCCAGTCGGTAGTCAGCCGGGTCCACTGATCATCGTACTGCTGCTTGTCGTTCTGAATGTTGTAGTTTTTGTCCCGCAACCCTTCGTGGTAACGGCCGTTGATCAGCGGCACGCCGAAGTAGTTCATCGGGCGCTGCGTGCCGCCGTCATGGGCCAGGGTAAACGTCAGGTTGTCGCTCGCCTCCCAGCGCAATGCGCCGCTGAAAAACGTGCTGTCCGAATCGCCGCGGTCTACCCAGCCGTTGCTGCGCAACTGGTTGAGATTCAGGCGGTAGCTCAGCGTATCGGATAACGAGCCGCCGCTGTCCAGCGCGGTCTGCTGGCTGTCGAAAGAGCCGTAGCCAAGGCGCAGGTGGTTCTCGATCTCGCCATCGAAAGGCTTTTTGGGGATCACGTTGATCACCGCGCCGGTTGCCCCTTCGCCGTACAGGACAGAAGCCGGGCCGCGCAACACGTCGATGCGTTCAATTGCCCACGTATCCACCGGCATCGTGACCGTACCCATGGCGCTGTACATGCGCGTGCCGTCATACAGCTGCATGACCGATCCCT
Organism: Pseudomonas californiensis; assembly: GCF_021147775.1. GTDB lineage: Bacteria > Pseudomonadota > Gammaproteobacteria > Pseudomonadales > Pseudomonadaceae > Aquipseudomonas > Aquipseudomonas californiensis. Next base: position 113,153 of record NZ_JAGTPK010000017.1, on the reverse strand, counting down.
GACCGGTGAAACCCCGTGCAGACAAAGCCGTGCCGCCGTCTCCCGGTGTACCGATAGCCGTGATGCCGGGGCTGCGGGCTACTGCCTGCTGCACGTTGGCATCGCCGCGATGCCTGACCTCGCTGCCGCTGAGCACACTGGTGCTGGCGGGGGTCTGCAAAGCCGTCAATGGCAAGCGGGACCCGGCGGCGGTTAACGCGTCAAGCGTGTCCGGGGTCTGCTCTTGTGAAGGTGCTTTGGCGGTGACGCTGGAGGCAGCCAGTTCGACCTGCTCGGTGGCGCATGCGTTGGCTGCGTTGCCAGCGGCCAACAGGCACAGGGTCGTGAGCACACAGTGGAACCGGAAATCAGGGTTGTTCATGAGGTGGGTGGCCGCTTTGGAGACTGCATCAAGGAATGAATGTTTGTGTTATAACATAACATTTCAGGGTCAAGAATCAGCGTCGCTGAATTGACCGTTCACCATTGATCAAAGAGGTCGTTCCCATGTCGGATGCTCGTATTCCCGTGACAGTGCTGACCGGTTTTCTGGGCGCCGGCAAAACCACGCTGCTGAACCATATCCTGAGTCGCCAGCACGGCATGCGTATCGCCGTGATCGAAAACGAGTTTGGCGAAATAGGCATCGACGACGCGCTGGTGATCCATGCCGACGAAGAAGTCTTCGAGATGAACAACGGCTGCATCTGTTGCACGGTGCGTGGCGACCTGATCCGCATCCTGACCAACCTGATGCGTCGGCGTGATCGCTTCGACCACATCATTGTCGAGACCACTGGCATGGCAGACCCGGGTCCGGTGTCCCAGACATTTTTTGTCGATGACGAAATACGCGAAGCGTTGCGGCTGGACGGCATCGTGACCGTGGTGGATGCCAGGCATGTGCTTCAACATCTGGACGGCATGGCCGAAGTGCGGGAGCAGATCGCGTTCGCTGATGTGATTCTGCTCAACAAGACCGATCTGGTGGACGCAGCGCAGCTTGATGAGCTCGAAGCCCGGCTACGGAAAATGAACGCACTGGCGACCTTTCACCGCAGTGTGAACGCCGAAGTGGATATCCCGAGCGTGCTCGGTGTGGGCGGATTCGATCTGGAGAAGATGCTGGCCCAGCGTCCGGGGTTTCTGGAAAAGGAATACCCGTTTGAATGGGCTGCCATCGTGCGGTTGCCAGCCGGGGTTGCTCAATTGCGCTACGGCGCAGGGCCTGATCCGTTGATTGGTGCATTGCTGCTGCCCCTGCGCGACGATACCGAAGAAGATCTGCGCAAGGCGGTTGATACCGCAGACAAGGCGTTTGCGCGCGATCGCAAACGGTCGCTGACCGGCGCCCGGTTGATCCCTGGACGTGGCGTTGGCAACCTGCAAGTCCCGGAAGAGGGGAGCGAAAAGTGCGTTGAGCTGGTGATTCCGGCTGACGGTTTCTACGCATTGTTCACCGAACACGGCGCGCAAGAGTTTGACCTGCGCATTGAGCGCGACGGCCAGCCTGTTCCGATTATCCTAGAGCGGCACTACGCAGCAGCCCATACCCACGACGAGGACATCAGCTCGGTCGGCCTGACGATTACCGGTGCGCTGAGCGAAGACAAGGTCAACCGTTGGCTGGGGCCGTTGCTGGCTGCCAACGGCCAGGACATGCTTCGAACCAAGGGCATTCTCGACATCGCAGGTGAAGACCGGCGCTTCGTCATCCAGGCGGTGCATATGCTGCTGGATGGCGGGCCGGATCGACGCTGGAAGACAGGCGAAAAACGTGAAAGCCAGATCGTGTTCATCGGTCGCAACCTGGACCGCGCAGCGCTGAGCAAAGGGCTGGAGGCTTGCCGGGCATGACAGATATCGACGAGAACGTTGATGCAGTGCTGCGTTTGCCGACGTTATGGCAGCAGCAAGGCGACGAGCGTATCAATGCGCTTGGCTGGTCGGGTGACGACCTGTTGATCGCTGCTGCCTATGCAGACGGTTCCGTGGCGGTCATGAGTTCGCTGGATGGCACAGTGCTGTGGCAGACGGCTGCACACGGTATGGATGCCAGCGCTGTGCAGTGGTCACCGGATGGCAGCCTGCTCGCCACGGCGGGGCAGGCTGGCGGCGTGGCGTTATGGAATGCGCGCGAGGGTACGCTCGTCCATCGACTGGAGGCTGGCAACGACTGGATAGAAAACCTGAGCTGGAGCGCTGACGGCCTGTTGGCGGTAGCCTGCGGGGCGCAGGTCACCGTCTGGAACATGCAAGGCGAATTGATTCAACGTCTGCAAGCAGTCGCGGGCACCGTGACCGGGCTGCACTGGTTGCCCGATGGCCGCCTGTTCAGCAGTTGCTACGGCGGTGTGGCGCAGTGGTCGGTCGAGCATAGCGAACCGCAACGTTTTTTTGCCTGGAAGGACTCTTTATTGGGTGTATCCATCAGCCCCAGCCAACGGTTCGTGGCGACAGGCTGTCAGGGCAGTGCCGTGCATCTCTGGTATCTGGACAGCGGGGAAGATTTCCAGATGAGTGGCTATCCGGCAAAAGTCAGGCACATGACCTGGAGCGCAGACAGCACCTGGTTCGGCACGGCCAGCGGCGGCATGGTGGTGATCTGGAACTGCACTGGGGCAGGGCCGCAAAACACCCAGCCGATAATGCTGCCCGTGCATGAGAAAACGGTCAACGCGCTGACCTTCAGTCACAAGGATCATCGGCTGGCCAGTGCAGGCCAGGACGGCCTGGTGTTCGTGTTTGACGCAGGGCGCGCTCAACCGTTGGCGGGCTTGCACAATCGAGCAGCGGTATCGTCCATCGCCTGGAGCCATGACGACCGGGTCATTGCGGTCGGTGATCAGCAGGGCAGCCTGAAGCTGTGCGCGGTGCCCACCAGCGCGCAGCTTCAGTCCACTGCCACAGAGTTCGCGGAATAACGGCCTCAGGTCCGCCGGGTGACGATCAGCTCGACCGCAGCGATGCGGTCGACATCCTCGTAGCCGTCTTCCAGCAACTCCTCGCCGAACACGTCCGGGTCCAATTCGCGGTAAGTCCAGGCCAGAGCCTTGTGATCTATGTCGCCATGTACCGCAGCAAAGAACGGATCGCGCTCGCCGACCATGGCCACGCCGGTGTACAGCACCAGCGAGCCGCCAGGCGTAAGGCGGTCCAGCGATTCGTGCACGATACGCACCGAAAGATCGGCGCCCAGCGCATCGCCGCCATGACGATAAGCACGGCGTTGGTTGTCTTTCATGTACGGCGGGTTGGCCACGATCAGATCGAAGCTGCCTTCCACATTGGCGAGGATATCGCTGTGTCGGCAATCCATATTATCCAGCCCGGCGCAGGTGGCGTTGACCTGAGCAAAATGCAATGCCCTTGGGTTGATATCCACCGCGTAAACCTGCGCCTGCGGACGGGCCTTGGCAACCAGCATGGCTCCGGCGCCTGTGCCACAACCAATGTCGACTGCACGATCGATCGGGTGCGTAGTGCTTTGCAGGTGTCGGCTGATCGATTGCGCAAACCGGTAGGTGTCCGGCCCGAAAAACACTGAGTCTTCATCAGTGGTCGGGAACGCCGAGTGCACCAGCAACAGGTCATCGAGGCTTGAAAACCTGACGCGACTTTTCAGGCTTGCTTCATAACGCTCCAGAATCCCGGCGTCGCGCAGCCCTTCGGCCTCGGACGCGGGCATCAGCGACTCCGGGATCAGACGGCTCCAGCCAAACACATCGCGCAGCGTTGACGCTGTCCGGTTGGCTTCACGTTCGTTGACGTGCCGGTGGGTGAGCGGGGTGGGCGTGATGAACCGGTAACCACCGGCTTTCAGATGACGGGACAGTGTAATCAGCGCGGCGCTGTCCGGCAGGGAGGATGTCATGCGTGAACTCCGGTCAGTCGCTCGGCCATGGTCGTGACAAACAAGCGGGTTGCGTAAAGGCCAGCAGCCGACGCATGGCGGGCGGGCGACATGCTTTCGATCAGAATGGCCATCTTTTCTGTAGCGGTGGCCGACTCCAGCTTCCTGTGGAGTTCACGCAGATCCGGGTCAAAATCCTTCGCGGCATGTGCGCCAGGGACGGCTGATGGCTGGGCGTTGGGCAGATTGCGAAACCTCGAGCGGAAGGCCTCGGGCAGGCGCTTGCCAGCGGTGGTTTGCGCGCTGCCATCGGCCAGCCAGTCACCTGCGATCCAGTCATGCACCAGTTGTTTTTCGTAACCGTTGAAGACCCCGAACATTGGCGCACCGGCACCCTCGAACAGTTGCCAGAAACGGCTGTGCACAGGGTCTTGATGACGTTTGATCCAGCCCCGGTTTTGCAGCACTTCAAGGAACTCGGGGATCTGATCCGGCCGTGCCAGCCACTCATTGACGGTCTTGCCATCGAGTCGGCAATAGTCGGAGTGCATGTGCTGGCCGAAGGTGCGCTTGCGTTCAAGCATGGCCACCACTTCCTGCTCCAGATCGAATGACTGGATCACCGCCGAAGACCCTATGCCCAGCTCATTCAGCTTGTAGCCGCTGATCACGCGTCGATAGAACGCCTCGCGTTCTTCGCCCACGGGCAGCAGCTCCATGACACTCTGCGCGGCTTTGCGGGCGTGACCGGTGCTGGCATTGTCGATGGTCACGTGCAGGGTGAAGTAGTACGGGTCGATACCAAGCTCGTTCAATTCGAAAGAGGTGATCAGCAAGTGCAGTGGCAGCTGTTCGTAGCCCAGGTTGTAACCGATGACCTCAGGCAGAAACTGATCGCTCATCTGTCCCAGCGACAGCTGAATAGCACCTTGCAGATAGGCATCGTCATGCAACGGCGCGCTGGTGTCGCAATCCAGATCGGCCAGCAGCTTGCGATACAGCGAGACATGGTTCTGTGCCTGTTCACCGTCGCCCAACTCTTCGAGGTAGGTGCGTATCAGGCCGTGAAAACGATAGTCCGCCCAATGCGGCAGCAGGCCGTATAACCAGGCGCCGTCGACCAGTTTGGTGGGCGCAACGTGCTGCAGGAAATACATCGCATGGGCTTTGCTTTTGAAAAAGCGCCGAGGCTGGCCTGCGCGGCGCTGCTCGAGGTAAACCGCATATTGATCGGCCACATGCCCGACGTTATGTTCTATCCACTGCTCCAGCGCATCCGGCTGGGCGGGAAGCTCGCAGGGCTCATGATCTGCCAAGGCGAGGCACTGATTCAAAAACGCGACTGCATCCTGATGAGGATCAGCCGAACCTTCACTCATCCATGACTGGTAGAGATTCCGGGATCGGGCTTCTTCGACGACAGGCTTGACGACGGCATTGCCGGTCATCAGTTGAAGAGACGTCATAAACATTTACCTCGGCAGTGAAAATCACGAGGGACACTGCCGCGCGAGATTTTCTGTTGTGCTGTTCTGTTGTTCTATAGAGAAGGGAGTGCCGAGCCTTCGATAAAATTCATCGTTTCTTGTCGACGACCGATAAATGGCCGGTCATTCAATTACGCCGACTCGCCGTTCAACATGCGTCTGTGGAAACTCTCGATATGCTCCAGCGCATGCAGTGCAGCCTTGTGCTGGACGACTTCTCTCGCGCCAAAGAAGCGGTGCCTGCGGGTAAAAATGCTGGTGCGTCCCTCATGCACGAAGCCCCACGCAAAACACACCGTACCTGCCGGTATTCCATCGACATCGTCTGGTCCACAGATCCCGGTGGTGGCGACAGCAACGTTTGCACAGCTGTCGCGCAGTGCGCCAATTGCCATCTCACGGGCCACTTCGCAGCTGGTGAGATTGAACTGCTCGATGGTTCTTGGGCTGACACCCAGCAATCGCTGTTTGGCTTCGGGTGAGTACACAACGTAGCCGCATTCGATCAGTGCGCCGCTGCCGGGCACCTGTGCGATAAGCGTGATTATTTCGCCTGCTGTGCAGGATTCTGCGGTGGCTAACAGTAACTTCTGCTCGCCCAGATAAGACACGGCGTGTTCGACAGTCTTCATGACGTTTCTCTTTGCGGCTTGCCTCGTCATGAGGCGTTTGTGCCATCGGTGTCTGGAGTGTGTTTGAGAAAGCCGGTTACACCAGCGAAGCTCACCCGAGGGCTGTAAAGATGGACAAAAAGTGTCCAGCGCTGTTCCGGAAAAAAGCACAAGGACGGACGATTTGCCGCTCGTTCGCTCAAGTATCAGCCGTTCGTGAAAAAGGCTGAACGCAGATTTAAGGGTTGGGTCGTAAGTGTGTGTCGTCGTTGACGATGACGTTTCTCACCCATGAAAAAGGATGATCGAAGATGACTAACTATTTTCGTATGAGCGCTCTTGCCGTTGTACTTTCGGTCGGCAGCCAGTTCGCAAGTGCAGCTGATCCTGCAGAGTTTGTAGATAACGCATCAGCCAAAGGTGTGGCGGAAATCCAGGCTGCCAGGCTTGCAGAAGAAAAGGGCACTTCGGCGGACGTGAAAACATTCGCCAAGATGATGGAAGCTGACCACACACAAGCTAACCAGAAGCTTCAAGAGATTGCCAAACAGAAGAATCTGAATGTTTCCGACGATGCTACGCTGGCGGATAAAGCCAAGGCGATGATCCTTGATTTGCGTAGTGCTAAATCGTTTGACCAGGCCTATGCCAACAATCAGGTCAAAGCGCACGAGCAGACTATCGAGCTGTTTGAGGAAGAAGTAAAAAGTGGCAAGGATGCAGAGTTGAAGGCATTTGCTGAGGCCACACTGCCCAAGCTCAAGGCTCACCTCGCAGAAGCCAAGAAACTGGCTGCCGCCCACGGCGGTGATGCTGCCAAGCAGTGATGTAAACGAACCGCATGGCGGGAGGGCTTTTACAGGCCCACGTCATGCGGCACATCCGGTGTGCCGTCAGACTGATTAACCTGCAACACATGAATCAATAAAGTGGAGCCTTCCCTGGCGCCTCAGCAGTCACCGTCCTGATGACTGTCTCTCCCGCAACGTCGCGGCTTCAACTTCAGTATTTGCCATCATCACAAGAAAACTCTCACGCGCAAATCGCGCCTGTGTTTCGAAGGCTTGCAGGTGCTGGACAAATACCCCATCAACCGATGAAGGCTTGTCGTTGCCATGCAAGACATCCATGGGTATTGCTGTCTTGTTCATCAATGTTTCTCCTGATTGATACAGGGCACGACGATGTGGATGCCGCGTCTCAGGTGTCTGAACGTTTGCCCAGACCGGAACCGAGGTCTGCACCGGTCACGGGGTTGGCCGTTGGGTCCGACATGGTTCTGGTTTTCATGGCTTCGAGTACCGTGGTGTCTTCGGCATTCAGCGTCACAGAAGCGGAGCCGTCGCCGCCGTCCACTGCTGGCTGTGGGTTTTCCACATAGTCCCACTCGGCACCCTGGTTCCAGGCGCCACGCACGTTTGGCCCTTCGGACATTTTGAAATACTTGTTGGTGAACTCTGGCATGCCCGGCAACTTGCCTTGCGGGAAGTTTGGCTGGATGGCATGCAGGGCTTTCTCAAATGACAGCTGGTGTGCAATTTCCCGTGTCATCAGGAACCCAAGCGCTTCTTTCACGCCGGGATCGTCCGTCACGTTCATCAAGCGCTCGTAGACAATCTTGGCCCGCGCCTCGGCGGCGATGTTCGAGCGGAAGTCAGCGGTGGGTTCACCAATGGTGTCGATGTAAGCGGCTGTCCACGGCACGCCTGCCGAGTTCACCAGAGGTGCACCTGCGCCGTAGAGCAGGCTGGTGATGTGCGAATCATTGCCCGCGCCGTTGATGGCCCGGTACAGCTCGCCTTCTTCTTCCACGCCTTCGGCCAGTTGACCCTTGGCGCCCTTGTTAAGCATCACGATGATCGAGCCGACGATTTCAAGGTGGCTGAGTTCTTCAGTCGCGATGTCCATCAGCAGGTCTTTACGGCCTGGATCATCTTCACTCAGGCCTTGGGTGAAATAGCGGCCTGCGGCGGCAAGCTCTCCCTGAGCGCCGCCAAATTGTTCCAATAGAAGGTTGGCTAGACCGGGATTTGGCCGGGCGACGCGAACGGTGTACTGAAGTCGTTTGTTATGCATGAACATATGCGTTTCCTCAGGCTGATTCTCTTTTGGGACAGGCTGCCGTACGTGACAGTCCTGGTGTTACGCAGTCACTAGTTATGAGAGAAGGCCCACCGGAAACGTTGTTAAAAAAGCTGCGTTACGGGATGAACGGTGCCAAAAAGTTAGTTCGATAGAATTTTATTATTTACAGCTGATTTGAAATAAATCCTCATCTGGTTTGCCAGCGCCCATGAACCAAGGGCTGTGGCGCTGCAGCGTTTGGCTTGTCAGCGCTTCTATTAATCGGTGACGTATTAAAGTTGCCTATTAATCAGTAAGCAGTGTTCATGGTCAGCAATGAGTCCTTGAATACTGGCTATATGATGTTGCGCTACAGAAGGTCAGAAAGTTGGAATTTTCTGGACCAGGAAATATCTGTATTGCGTGTGAATACAGCAGGAGTAAAAAAATGGCGACAGAAAAGCACTACCGGATCGATTACCTGCTGCATGGCAGCTACAAGACTTTTTACATCAGAGCTGTCGACATGGATAACCGTGAAGCCTGGCACTGGGCAACGGTCGATGCAGGGTTTGGCGCGATACCCAAGTATCGCTCCGATCCGATACCCAAACTGAGCAAGCCTCAAGCCGAAAAGCTTGGCTTGTCGAATGTCGAATGGACGAGGGCTTGAGGAAATACCTTCGGACAGGTCTCGAGGAAACGAACGTTCACCCACGTGCAGTTCTGATGTCGCACGCTGGTGAATGGAGGTGATGTGATAGATCTGATCCAATGGCCAGCAATGGCTGTGACTGTGCTGGCGGCTTGGTATATCGGGTCTCAGCAGCCCGGAAAACGCATGTTTGCCTTCTGGTGTTTTACCTTCAGCAATCTTCTCTGGGTGATCTGGGGGCTTCATACCGAGGCTTACGCGCTTATCGTCCTGCAAATTTTCTTGTGCGTGATCAACCTGAGGGGCCTGAAAAAGAATCGGGACGGCACCAAGGCCAATTCAGGGGCGTGATTCCCTGACATTCCGACGACCTGCGTCAACGTGACGCAAAAATACCTGTCGCCCGCCTGCATATCGTTTGCAATCAAACAGCTACCTGAAAATCAGGCGCCTCGCACGCAACCCACTCTCTCTTCCGCCCCTATTTGTTTCCTCATGTTTCTTATGGAGGAGCCGATGGCTCGGCATCAGCTGCATGACCCCCATTGAACTTCTTGATGAGGGGTTTGCTCTGAAGTGATGTCACAGTGCCTTCATGCAAGAGGACGCAGCTTTCAGGGCCACAAGAGCAACCAACGACCTGTAGAGATGCAACGAAAGGAGTTCAGAACCGGATCAGGCTTTCCCACTATAACGAGAACCATATGAACATCCTTTCGCCAGGTATTTACCTCACGAACCGCCTGCGTTTCCCTGCCAAATTTGCCGTATTAGCCATCATTATCGTCATTCCGCTGCTTGTGCTCGGGATGCGTGTATTCAATAGCCTGAACGCCAGTATCGACACCGTCGCCCAAGAGCGTGTGGGTCGTGAATACCTGCACGTAGTCACCCCTGTGTTGCGCCTGTCCATGTTGCAACGTGCATTGACCAACAGACTGGTTGCAGGCGACGCATCAGCCGCCCAGGACGTAAGTAGCAACCGGACCCAATTGGAAACAGCGCTCGGCACGCTGGCCGATGCCGATGCGCGCCTGGGTCGTTCGCTGGAAACCGAAAGCCGGGTGCAGCGCCTGCGTGATGGTGCGCGGACGCTGATGGACGGTGTAAAACCGGGCATCTCCCAGGATGAGCTGTTTGCCCAGTGGAACGACCAACTGACCCAGACCCTCAACTTTATCTATTACGTATCGGCAACGTCCGGCCTGGTGCTGGATGAAGACTATGCGTCGCTGTTTCTGATCGACCTGAGCACCATCCGCCTGCCACGCGAGATCAACGTTGTTGGCCAGATCCGCGGCATTGCCGGCGGCTTGAGTGCGGGTCAGAGTCTCAGCCCGACGATGCGCAGCTCGCTCGACGGTCTGTTGAAGCAAGAGTTGCAGAACCGTCTGGAGCTGGAGCAAAGCATGCGTCTGCTCAAGCGCCGCGCACCTGAGCTGAGCGAGCGCGTCAATGCGCCAGTGGTGACCGCCATTGCTGCGCTGGACAGCTTGCGTAATGACCTCCAGGCCTATGTAAAAAGTACAGAAGTTTCGGCTTCTCAAGGCTCCGCGTTGAGCAGCCGCGGTAACGCTGTTGTGGCTGGGTTCTACAAGGCACAAGACGAAATCCAGACCGCCCTGCAAGACGAGCTGGACTCGCGTTACGACGCGCTGCTGCTGCAACGCGAAATTGTCACCGCCATGTGCGTGATAATGGGCCTGCTGTTGCTCTACGCGTTTTGCAGCATCTATCGCGCCTTGCGCATGGCGATCGATGGCCTGCTTGCGGTCACGCGCCGTCTGGCTGAGGGTGACTTGAGCGCCCGCGTGCAGGTTGCGAGCAAGGATGAGGTGGCTGACATCGGCAACGGCTTGAACCTTATGGCTGAAGCCTTCTCGGGTTCCATCACGCACATGGACAGCACGTCTCACGAGTTGTCCGAGGTGGCGGCGCGGCTGGGCACTTCGATCAGTCTGGCCAAGCAGTCGATGAATGCGCAGCAGGCTGAAACCGAGCAAGTAGCGACCGCCATCAACGAGATGACCACCAGCGTGGCTGACGTTGCACAGAACACTGAAGGCGCTGCGTTGGCGGCCGACGAAGCCAACACCGCATCGCGTAACGGTTTGCGCATCATGCATCAAGCCCATACGACGATTCAGGCGTTGGCCGAAGAAGTCGAACTCAGCGCTCAGAAAGTCCAGGCGCTCGCCTTGCACAGCCAGTCAATCGGTGGCGTCATTCAGGTCATCAGCACCATTGCCGATCAGACCAACCTGCTGGCGTTGAACGCGGCCATCGAAGCGGCACGTGCCGGTGAGCAGGGCCGCGGGTTTGCCGTAGTGGCGGATGAAGTCCGCACCCTGGCATCGCGTACCCAGGCGTCGACCGAAGAAATCCGCAACATCATCCAGCAGTTGCAGGGCGCTACCGATGCGGCTGTGCAGCAGATGCAAGCCGGTCAGCAAAAGGCCCAGGCGTGCATCAGCGCTGCCAGCGAGGCGTCGGGCAGCCTGACCAGCATCAGCCAGGGCGTTGAGCGGATCGTGGAAATGAACACCCAGATCGCCAGTGCGGCTGTGCAACAGCATGCCGTGTCCGAAGACATCAACCGTAACGTCATGGAGATCCGCAACAGCTCGGGGACCTTGATGCTGGGCATCGAAAACAATGCGGTTACCGCTGACGAACTGGCTCGAGTCGCCAGCGACATGCGCAACGTTGTCTCGCGCTTCAAACTGGGCGCCTGATAGCAAACGGGGCGCCAGTCGCGCCCCGTTCTGTCGTGATTCAGGACGTGATTTACGCATGTCGTCTTTTTGGTCAAGTTTTCCCCGCAGCCTGCCGATAGCTCTAGCGCGCGGGTTTGCTGTTCATAAAAACAAATCTTCAGCTTGTTCGATGCGCATAAAAAGCACATTCAGGAGATCTCATGAGCAGCAGCTTTGCAAATATCAGCGTCAACATGAAGTTGGCGCTGGGCTTTGGTACCGTCCTTTTTTTCACTGCCATCCTCGCGTTTGTCGGCTGGACCAGCCTCGACAAACTCATTTTCCGCACCGACCGAATAGGCGACATCACTGAACTCAGCGACAAACTCACCAACCTGCGAATCGCACGTCTGCAATACATGCTCACCGACGGTGACGAGACCGCAGCGCAGAACATGCAAGGCAAGCTGGATGTCTTCAAGGCGAAGCAGCAGTCGTTGCTCGACAGTTTCAGCAACCCGGTCAATCTGAAGCCTCTGAGCCAACTGGCTGACGTCACTCGTGACTATGAGGCCTCGCTGAACCGCATGCGCGCGGCCTATCAGGCCAATGCCAGGGTGCGAGGGGAAATGGATGCCAATGCCGCCGTGGCGTCGAAGTCGATTGAATCCCTGAACGACGTGGTGCTGCAGATGGACCCATCCGACCTGTCCCGTTTCGAGCTCAGCCAACTGGTCAATATGGCCCGTCAGGACCTGATCCTGGTGCGCTACGAAGTACGCGGCTACACCGGCAAGCCCGATGACAAGACCGAGAAGCTGGCCTTTCAACAGCTCGATACAGCGCTCAGCCATCTCGACACATTCAAGTCGAGCTTCGGCGCCGCCAACGCGGTCAGAATCGCCCAACTGGAAACGTCCCTGCGCAATTATCGCAGCTCGGTAGAAGCCTATCGGGCAAGCACCCAGGCCGCTGGTGAGATTCGCAAGGACCTGACCACGCAAGGTGCCGATATCGTCAAGCTGGGTGATGAGCTTTACGCCATTCAGATGCAGATGGGCAAAACCGACACCGCCCACGCTCGCAATCTGCAAATTGGCTGCGTTCTGTTGGTCATGGTGCTGGGCATTTTTGCCGCCGCCATCATCACGCGCCAGATCACCCATCCATTGCGCGAAACACTGGCCATCGTGGAGCGCATCGCATCTGGCGACCTGACGCACACGATGGTGATTACCCGTCGTGACGAGCTGGGCACGTTGCAGCAAGGCATTCAGCGCATGGGCGTAACCCTGCGCGATCTGATCTCGGGCATTCGCGATGGCGTGACGCAGATCGCCAGCGCCGCCGAAGAGCTGTCGGCCGTCACCGAACAGACCAGTGCCGGCGTCAACAGTCAGAAGGTCGAAACCGATCAGGTGGCCACGGCCATGCACGAGATGTCCGCTACCGTGCACGAAGTGGCACGCAACGCCGAGCAAGCTTCTGTTGCCGCATCTGACGCCGACAAGCAGGCCCGCGAGGGCGACAAGGTGGTGGGCGAGGCCATTCAGCAGATCGAACGGCTGGCCAGCGAGGTGGTTCGTTCTACTGATGCGATGAACGTGCTGGAGCAGGAAAGCGACAAGATCGGCAAGGTCATGGATGTGATCAAGGCTGTGGCCGAACAGACCAACCTGCTGGCGCTCAACGCGGCCATCGAAGCTGCGCGCGCCGGTGAAGCCGGGCGGGGTTTTGCCGTGGTGGCCGACGAAGTGCGTGGCCTGGCGCAGCGCACTCAGCAGTCGACCGAAGAAATCGAAAGCCTGGTCGCCGCATTGCAGAACGGCACCCGTCAGGTGTCGGAGATCATGATCGGCAGCCGTACCTTGACCGACAGCAGCGTCGAGCTGACGCGCAAGGCGGGCGTCTCGCTGGACAGCATCACCCGCACGGTGTCGAGCATTCAGGCCATGAACCAGCAGATCGCCGCCGCTGCCGAACAACAGAGTTCGGTGGCTGACGAGATCAGCCGCAGCATTGTGAATGTTCGCGACGTGTCCGAGCAGACCGCCGAAGCCAGCGAAGAAACCGCCGCCTCAAGTGTTGAGCTGGCGCGTCTGGGTGGTCAATTGCAGATGATGGTCAGCCACTTCCGCGTCTGATATCCGGATTGAGTGGAGCATGGCGGGCCTGTGTGTCACCGCCATGCTTCACTTCTTGATGACGCTTCAGCGTGGCGGAGTTCTGTACAACTCACGCACGCGCTTCACTTCGCCTCGTCGCTGCAGGTCGATGATCGCGGCGTTGATGCCGGGTAACAGATTCGCATGCTTGCTCAGCAACATGATGCACAGTGGTGCGGCACTCAGTTGGGCACCTTGACGAAAGCTGGCGGGGTCTATCTGGTGAGTGGCGACCAGAAAATCGTAGAGATCATCGACCATCGCCACTGCATCGACCCGCTTGTTTCGCAGAAGCTCAAGCAGCACGAGGTCTTTTGATGTCTCAAGACGAGTGATGCGCTTTTCCTGCACGGCGGCGTCCAGCACATGGTAGGTGTAGCCGCGTACCACACCGATGGTCATGCCCTGCAACTGTGTGATGGGCGTTTTGATATTTGGGTCGTCGGCCAGAAAGTACAGATGCTCCTGCACGGTCAGATACGGTACGGAAAACACGTAGCGGCTCCGGTTTTCCGGGCTGGTCCATGCCGGGGACTCCGCATAGTTGATGTCGACTTCGCCCCTGTGCAGCATTGCCTGCAAACGATTGACTGGGTAGGACACAAAGCGCGCCTCAATATTGGCTCGCTTCAGCGCCTGGCGGGCAATATCGACGGACACTCCATGTAACTCACCGTGTTCGTTCGTATAACTGAACGGCCGCCAGTCGGTGCCTCCCGCCACATAGGGTTGCGCGTTCGTCATGCCGGACGACAGCTGTAACAGCAGGGCACAGATCATGATCAGAAAACGAAACATCATTGTTCAGCATCCTTTCAACGTCACGGTCACAGAATAGCCAGCGTCTACGAAAATCGGTTTTCAATACAGGTTATATACCTTGGTATATAACAGTCATACCTTCAGATATACATCATCTACTTTTGCAGGTTTCAAACCTGCGTGGAAAATCGATAAGCTTTCACTCAATCGCCGGGCTGCCATTGTTGAGTGGCTACCTTCTTTAAACCCTTGTCGTCATCTGAATAGTCAGGCGGCACGCACTCGCCTGTCCGCAGCCGTTCGAGGTCAGCCATGCATTCATTTCTTGAATCCGATAAAAGCCTGCGGGGCGCGCGATACAGCGCTGCGCGGCGGGCCATGCCGTACTGGGCCGATGTGCTGTGCATGTTGATACTCGCGGCGGTTGCAGGGTTATGTCTATACGGTATCGACCAAATGGTTCAGCCGCTGGCGCAGTTGGAATCACACCCGGTGACACTGGACCCATGGCAACTTCCTGATTATGCACTTCGCACGACATTGCGCATGTTCATTGCTTTGGGTGCGTCGCTGATCTTTACCTTTATTGTTGCAACGCTGGCGGCAAAAAGTCGCAAGGCAGAAACATTGATTGTTCCGGCTCTCGATATTCTGCAGTCCGTTCCAGTACTGGGTTTTCTGACCTTTACCGTGACCTTTTTCATGGGGTTGTTTCCGGGGCGCCAGTTGGGTGTCGAGTGCGCAGCCATCTTTGCGATCTTTACCAGTCAGGCCTGGAACCTGGCGTTCAGTTTCTATCAGTCGTTGCGCACTGTGCCTGCTGATCTGGACGAAGTCAGCCGCCAGTTCGGGCTTTCCCCGGTGTTGAAGTTCACCCGGCTGGAACTGCCGTTCGCCATTCCCGGGCTGGTCTGGAACATGATGATGTCGATGTCCGGTGGGTGGTTTTTCGTAGTGGCGTGCGAGGCGATTTCGGTCGGTGATACCACCGTCAATCTGCCGGGGATTGGCTCCTGGCTGGCGCTGGCCATCGAGCAGAAAAACCTGGCGGCAATCGCCTGGGCAGTCGGCGCCATGGCGCTGGTGATCCTGGCTTACGACCAGTTGCTGTTCAGGCCGGTGGTGGCGTGGGCCGACAAGTTTCGCTTCGAGCAGACCGCGTCGCAGAAACGGCCACGCTCGTGGATGTACAGCCTGATGGGCCGCTCTCGTCTGGTCTCGCTGCTGGGCGCCGTGCTGGCCGCGCCCTGGAAAGGCCTGATGTTGATCAACTGGCGGGTCTTGCCCAAGTTCTGGAAAGTCAGCCCTACGCCCGGTTTTATCCGCCTGACCGATATTATCTGGCTGGGCCTGGTGATGGCGGGTTGCCTGGCCGGCAGCGTCTACCTGTTTCGCTTCATCGAAACGTCGTTGGGCATGAGCGATCTGGTGTCTGCGTTCGGGCTGGGGCTGGCGACCATGCTGCGCGTCGCCGCGTTGATCGTGATCGCCAGTGTCATCTGGGTTCCCATCGGAGTGTGGATCGGCTTGCGTCCTTTGTGGGCCGAGCGGCTGCAACCGATTGCACAGTTTCTGGCGGCCTTTCCTGCGAACGTACTGTTTCCGGTGGCAGTGGTCGCCATCGTTGGCCTGCACCTGAACCCGAACATCTGGCTGTCGCCACTGATGGTGCTGGGCACACAGTGGTACATCCTGTTCAACGTGATTGCCGGTGCCAGCGCTTTGCCGACCGATCTGCGCGAGGCGGCCAGCATGTTCAACATGCGCGGCTGGCAGTGGTGGCGTCGTGTCGCCTTGCCCGGTGTTTTCCCTTACTACATCACCGGCGCGCTGACCGCGTCGGGCGGTTCGTGGAACGCCAGTATCGTCGCCGAAGCCGTGTCATGGGGCGATCAGCATCTGCAGGCCGTCGGGCTGGGCTCCTACATTGCCAACGCCACCCAGGCGGGTGATTTCCCACGCGTCGCACTGGGCATCGTTGTCATGTCGGTCTTCGTGATTGCGTTCAACCGGTTGCTCTGGCGCCCGCTGTACGGGTTTGCCGAACGACGCATGAGTCTTGATTGAGGAGGGCGCCACTATGATGGCTGTCGAAAAGCGTTGCCTGGTGGATGTACGGAAGGTTCGGCATGTTTATGGCAAGGCGAGCAAAGAGCGCCTGGTGCTGGATGACGTGACGCTCACGCTCAACGAAAACGAAATCGTCGGGCTGTTGGGGCGCTCCGGCTCGGGTAAATCAACCCTGTTGCGCTCGATTGCCGGGCTGGTGAAGCCCACTGAAGGCGACGTGATTTTCCCCAATCGCGTGCAGGGTCATGCGATGTCGGTGGGCATGGTGTTTCAGAGCTTCGCGCTGTTTCCGTGGCTGACGGTGCTTGAGAACGTCGAGGTCGGGCTGGAGGCTCAAGGCGTGCCTGCGCCGCTGCGCCGCAAGCGCGCGTTGGCGGCCATCGACCTGATTGGCCTGGACGGTTTTGAAAGCGCCTATCCCAAAGAGCTGTCGGGTGGCATGCGGCAACGCGTAGGCATGGCCCGGGCACTGGTAATCGATCCGGACGTGCTGCTGATGGACGAGCCGTTTTCAGCGCTCGACGTGCTGACGGCCGAGACCCTGCGCACCGACCTGCTGGACATGTGGAGCGAAGGCCGCATGCCCATCAAGTCGATCCTGATGGTCACGCACAACATTGCCGAAGCAGTGTTGATGTGTGATCGCATCCTGCTGTTTTCCTCCAATCCTGGACGCGTGATCAGCGAAATAAAGGTTGATCTGCCGCAGCCGCGCAACCGTCAGGACCCGACCTTTCAGGCGCTGGTCGAAGAGATTTACGTGCTGATGACGCAGGACAGCGACGCTGGCGAAATCCGCCAGGGAATTTTCCCGGGCACCGGTCTGGGCATGGTGTTGCCGCATGTATCGACCAACGCGCTGGCCGGTCTGATCGAAGCGATTCATGCGCCGCCCTACAGCACCAAGGCGGACCTGCCGGAACTGGCCAACGCGCTGCATTACAATGCGGACGCGCTGTTCCCGATTGCTGAAGTTTTGCAGTTGCTGCGGTTCGCTGAGCTCAAGGGCGGTGACATTCGGCTGCTGCCTGCGGCGCGACGCTATGCGCTGTCGGATGTGGACGAGCGTAAACAATTGTTTGCCCTGCACCTGCTGAGCTTCGTGCCACTGGTGACGCATATTCGCCGGGTGCTGGATGATCGGCCTACCCATACCGCTCCAGCGCGACGCTTTCGTGACGAGCTGGAAGACTTCATGTCTGAAGGCGATGCACGGCAGACCCTGGATTCAGTCACGCAGTGGGGACGTTATGCAGAATTGTTCGCCTACGATGAGTTGGCCGATCAGTTCAGTCTGGATAACCCTTCCTGAGACTTGTACGACATACTCCGGCCCATTGAACGAGCGAGATGTTGCAGATGCGCGAGCCTGAATCCTTTGGCAAGGCGGCGATGGCAATCAGGCTGGTTGCCCTGTTGGGACTGGCGCTGGTCATTGCCATTGCCGACACCCTGACCGACCTGGAAATCGCCGTGGGGGTTTTCCAGATTGCCGTGGTGCTGATGGCGGTCCGGTTTCTGCCGGCTGTCGGTGTGGTCGCGGTTGCGCTGGTCTGCATGGCGCTGACGGTGATCAGCTACGAGTTGACCACCTCGCGTGGCAGCGAGGCAGCATTGATCAACTGCATCATCAGCCTGGCAGCAATCGCCATGGCCACCTACCTGGCGCTGCGCATGGCGGTGGCCATCCGCAGCGTCCACGAAACACGCTCACAGCTTGCCCAGATTGCCCGGGTCAACCTGTTGGGTGAGCTGACGGCGTCTATCGCCCACGAGCTCAATCAACCGCTTTCGGCCATCGTCATGAGCGGCAACGCCAGCCTGCGCTGGATGGCGGCAGAACCTGCCAACCTGACCAAGGCCAGGCAAGCGGTGGAGCGTATGATCAGTGACGCCAACCGCGCCGGTGACATCATTGTGCGCGTGCGTGCTTTGGCGAAGCGCTCATCGGCGCACAAGGAATGGATCAGCGTGGCCGATACCGTGGAAGAGATCGTGTCGCTGGCGCACAGCGAAATCGATGAGCAGGGCGTCACGCTGACGGTGGATGTGCCTGAGGGTCTTCCGCCGCTGCTGGCTGACCGGGTGCAGGTCCAGCAAGTGTTGCTGAACCTGATGCTCAATGCCGTGGACGCGATGAAAAAGGTCGAACCGGGAGAGGCCCGGCTGGAGGTCTCGGTGGACTGGAACGCAGGCGGTGAGGTGAAGTTTTCGGTGCGCGACAACGGCGCGGGCGTGTCACCTGAAAACGTCGAGCGTATTTTCGACGCTTTCTACACGACCAAGGAGGAGGGGATGGGGATAGGCCTGGCAATCAGTCGGTCGATCATCGAGGCGCACGGCGGACGTATCTGGATGACAGCCAACCCGTCGATCGGCTGCACGTTTCAATTCACGCTACCCACCGGAAAGATGGATACCTGATGACCAATGTCCTCGTCACACCTCAGGAAGAACCGATCATTTTCGTGATCGACGATGACCTGTCGGTGCGTACATCGCTTGAGGATTTGCTCGCATCGGTCGGGCTGCGCTGTCAGTTGTTCGGTTCGACCCAGCAGTTTCTGGAGGCATCCCGCCCCGACGCTCCAGGCTGCCTGATCCTGGATATCCGCATGCCGGGCATGAGCGGTCTGGATTTCCAGGAGCAGATGGTCAGATCGGGCATTAACCTGCCGGTCGTTTTCATCACCGGGCATGGCGACATTCCCATGTCGGTACGGGCGATGAAGGCCGGGGCGGTCGAGTTCCTCACCAAGCCGTTTCGTGAGCAGGACCTGCTGGATGCCCTGCAGCAAGGTTTGGGGCGTGATCGCAGCAACCGCCAGGCAGCCGCCGTCGAAGCGCAATTGCGACGGCGCTATGCGAGCCTCAATCAGGGTGAGCAGCAGGTGATGGAACTGGTGGTTACAGGCTTGCTGAACAAGCAGATCGCGGCACGCTTGAACGTCAGTGAAATCACGGTCAAAGTCCGCCGTGGTTCAGTGATGCGCAAGATGGAAGCCGATTCCCTGGCCGACCTGGTCAGATTCTCCGAGCGCCTTCAGGGTGTGGACAAGTCTGGAGTGTGACGAAAAGGCCGGTGCATCCGCTGGAGATGTGTCGTTCGTTCAACCGCTTTCGCGAGCAAGCTCACTGCCACGAGAACTGTGCGGGATTTGTCTTTGTAGAGTCAGCCGGGCGTGCCAGCTGGTTGATCAGCTCTGATTCCACGTGGAAAAACAGGACAGGCGAGGCCATGCCAACACTCCTGATGAGCTTGTCTACGCTGCAGACCTATGGTTGAGAAGTAAACATTGGTTCTTGTCCCCGATGACGACAACCCTATTCAGGGCTCATCAGGCCCTCATTTCGTGAGCGGAATCAGCGCAAGTTGCCTTGTACCGAGCGCGAAACCTGGCACGCTCACAGCGGTACAGACCGTACTAATTCACCAACTGCGGCAGTACGTAGTGTTTGACGACGTAGCGCGAACCCTCTGAACTCAAATGTCCCGAGTCGATCTGCAGCAGGGAGTTGTTTTCTTCCAGCCTCACCAGACAGGCCTCGGCGATGCACAGTTTGTCGAGAAGGGACACGAATTGAATGCCAGCCGATTTGGCAAGCTGACGCGTTGCCAGGTCGACGGCCATCAGGCTTTGATCCAGCGCGGGGTCGCTGATGTGTGATTCGTTCAAACCCCAATGCCGGTTGGCGATCACGCTGGGCAGCGAAGGGCTCCACTGCGGGACGGGTCCGATCAACACGATGTGTTTCACGCCGTAGCCCTTGAGTCGCAGGGCGATGTCGTTCCAGTCGGTCTTGTCGTGGCCGTCCTTTTGCGCAATCACCACGATGTCCGGGTGCAGCGTTTCGATGCTGTGCAGCGCCAGGCTGTTGGAGTAGTTGCACGCCGTGCTGGTGGGCGAAGCACGTCGCGGATCTGCCTGCAGGCCGGGACGACAGGCCGCTGAAGCCACTTGATAGAACGGCGTGCCTGGCGTCAGTTGCGTTCGCAGCCCGAGCGACAGCGCCTGGGCATGGGAGTCGCCCCACAGGAAGACGCCGCCTTCGCCTTGTTTGCGGGTGCAGGACGGATCGATAGCTGACTGACCTCGCTGGGTGAACGCAGAAAACGCGTCGCACTTCAGCCAGTAAGGTTCGTACAGATTGTGCTGACGGTCGACGTACTCCTGAATGAACTGCGCCTTGTCGGACTGGCTGATCGAGCGCAACGGCGAAACCATGCCCTGAGTGGCGCTGACTGCGGTGCCGCCCATGAACACCAGCGTGATCAGCGTGCCGAGCCTGGCAAAGGTCCAGCGGTGTGCTGGTCGCGGCGCGCCGGCTGGCTTCTCGATCAGCCAGTACGATGCAGCGCTCAACACGAGCGCAACAGCAAGGCCCAGCAAGACGTTGCGCGTCTCGCCCAGCCAGCCGGCGTAATTCATCAGCACCACCACCGGCCAGTGCCAGAGGTACAGCGAATAGGACAGCTTGCCGATCCGTTGCGAGAGCGCATTGCTGGTCAGCAGCGAGTCCTGTCGAGCCGCCACAATGACCGCGAAAGCGCCCAGCACCGGCATCAGCACCAGATAGCCCGGCCAGACGTCCCGCGCCGAGATCAGCGTGAAGCTGGCCAGGATCAGTATGATTCCGGTCCCTTCGAGGATGCGCCGTTGCACGGTGGCGAGCTGGAAAGGGAACAGACAGGCCACGCCGCCCAGCAGCAGCTCCCAGGCTCGGGTTGGCAGCAGATAGAACGAAGGTTCCGGCCAGCGCAACGAGGCGAACACGCATGCGGCAAAGCCCACCAGGCATGCCCCCAGAATCCACCAACGCAACTGATGCAGCGCCACGAAACGCCTGAGAGCCAACAGCGCAACGGGGTAAAGCAGGTAGAACTGCCATTCGACCGACAGTGACCAGGTGTGCAACAGCCATTTTTCATGGGCGTTGGCGGTGAAATACCCGGTCTCGCGCCAGTAGACGAAGTTGGAGACAAAGCCCAGGGTGCTGGCGACGTGTGTGCCCAGTGCGCTGTAGTCCAGCGGCAGCAAATAGAACCAGCCCAACAGCAGCAGTGTGAAACACACCACCGCCAGCGCCGGAACGATACGGCGCGCTCTTGAGGCGTAAAAGCTTGTCAGGCTGAAGCTGCCAGCCTTCATGCCGCGCAGGATGATGCCAGTGATCAGATAGCCCGAGATCACGAAAAACACGTCCACGCCCGCAAACCCACCGGGTAGCCAGGTGGGGCGAAAATGGAACAGCAGCACGGCGATAACCGCGATGGCGCGCAGGCCATTGATGTCTTTTCTGAAGTCCATGGAGAGGTGCCGGTCGTTGGAGAATCGGAGGGTGCAGAATTGATTGCGAATGGCTGGCCTAAGGGGTCAGCCGGATCAGCTTGGGATAGGGCGTCAGCGGGATCGACGCCGAGCATTGATCGCTCTGGCAAACCCACGCCGCGCCGCTGGCGATCTGTCCCTTGTCGGGCGTGATAGTGTCGATCAGGCGTACCGGGCCTTTCAAAGAAGCGTTGGCAGTGATCTGCACCGGACGAGGCTCGCCGGTCGTCCACGCCACCAGGACACGCTCTTTGCCCTTGTTGAAGTACAACTGGTAAACACCATCGCCGATAACGCTTGCCCGGGCGTCATAAGTGAAGTCGCGCACCACAGGCGCTATGGCTTTGGCCATGGTGTAAGCCGGTTTGGGTGAAAGGTCTTCGTTGAGAATGCCGAAATTGTGTTCTTGATTGCGCGGGTTCGGTCCATCGTTGTACAGGTCGTACCACCACATGCCTTTGACGTTGGGCACGGTGCGTGCGAGAAAGAAAATCCGCGCCATGTACAGCGCCTGAGTGGCCTCGCTGTTGCCGCAGTGACCTTTATGACTGGGCCAGGCCATTTCGGTGAGATAGATCGGCACGTCGCGTCCGGCTCTGTTGCGAACGTACTGTTCGTAGCGGCTCATCCAGCCCAACCACGCCTCAGGCGTGTTCTCGTCCGAGCAATGGGCATACGGATGCACCGACAGACCGTCGACCATGTCCAGTGCGCCACTGTCGATCAGGCTGTCGACAAAGCCGAACCTCATGCCGTCGGGTGTGACTGCCCCGGCGAGAATCTTTGCCGGAATGCCGTTCACCCGTCGCGTGTTCTTGCGAATCACCGGAGCGGTCCGCCGAACCAGCGCAGCGTAATCAACGCTTGATTGACGATCTTTGGGTGCTTCGAGGTCCCACTCGTTCCAGATCTCGTAATAGCTGACATGGTTGCCCAGTTGACGCGTGACGTAGTCCACGTAGGCCAGGAATGCCTGGGTCAGTGCGGGTGTTCGCGGCTTTGCGTTGTCATGAAACCAAGTGCTGTAGCCGAGGATCGCCAGCCTGCTCATGTTCAGGCTTTCAGCGGTGTTCAGGTAAATACGCCATTGCGGGAAGATGCGCCATTGGCTGGGGGTGGGCTGCACCGTCGACCAGAACACATCATCCTTGACCGCATTGAAGCCCGCCTCGGCCGCCAGCTTCAAAGGCGGCCTGACGGGCCGTTCGTAGTTCATCAAGTGTGTGGAAATACCGAGGATGAAAGGCGCCTCGGCGTGGGCTGCGGGCGTACAGATTAAGCCAGCCAACAGCATCAGGCGCGCATAAAGACTCATGGCAGCCTCCTCAGCGCAGCGCAGAAAAAGGCGCGAGGCGAAGCTCGGGCGACACGGTACTGGCTGCGGCCTTTCGTGCAGTGATCACGTAACCGATGGCCAGGCCTGCAAACAGGTTGGCGACCGCGACCTCGAACATGTCGGTGGTCCAACCGATCAAGCACCAGCAGAGGCTGATCGACAGCAGCATTCGGCCGATCCGGCTGTCATCACTGATCAGCTTGAACAATAACGGAATCTGCAGCGCATAAAGCAGACCACCGACTACGCCCAGCATGGCCCACAAGTACAGAGCGGTGCTGTCCATACCGAGAAAGATCCCGGCGCCTGCCACCGGAAAGATCGCCATCGTGCTGCCGACCATGCCGAAGCCGGCGCCGCTCAGCAGCCAGCCCTCTCGGCTCAAGGCATCGATTACATCGGGCCAGGTATTGATCAGCCGGTCATACAGCGAGGCCAGCGAACTGCCGCTGCTGCTGACCGTACGCATATCGAAACTCAGCATCAGGCCCAGCGTCGGCAACAAAAGACCGATGGAGACCACAAGCACGCAAAGGGCCCGGCAGGTCCAGGTCATCCGCTGAATCAGCAACAGGCCGAGCGTCAATATGAACGCACCGGCAGGCGCTTTGCTGGTGGTCAGAATGATTGCGCAGAGCGCAACCACGCTCAGCACGGTCAGCATCAGACGCGAGCGCAGGAACATGAACAGGTACAGGGTGTAGAAAGCGATAATGATCGACAGCACGTTGGACACCCTGGCGAAACCGGCGATGCGGTCCACATCATCGGCGCTCCAGGTGGTGTTGGCGCTCAGCTCGGTCTCGCCCATGGTGTAGCTGTAGCCTTTCCAGGGAACGGTGGTGAACCGGTCCAGGGCCAGCCCCACCAGCGACGCCAGCAAACAGAAGCCCACCGCCCAGCAGAACAGCTTGCGGCGATGAAGCAGGTGCCTGCTGCATACCAGCCCGAACGCCAGTGGGCTGAGCGCGAACAGGCTGAAGGCAAGGTTTTGCAGGCTCGCGCGGTGCATCAGCGCCAGCAGGCCTGAAATTGCCCACACGATGATGAAGGTCCAGAACCACTGTCCCGCCTTGAACGTGCGCAGCTCCCATGCAAACAGCAGAATACAGGCCACTTTGGGCAGATAGAGCAGCGGGCTGATGCCTGCCTTGTCGAAGTAGAAGCGCAGAGCGCCAGAAAAGGTTTCGACCAGAATCAGGCTGATGGCGACCAGCACCACCATCGTCGAGGTATCAAAGGAAATGAGCGACGGCCTTGCGTCGCCGCTGCTCGCAGGATTCAACTCCATGAGGTCTGCCTTCTGAGATGCGTCAGGTTGATTTCAACGGACAAAGCTACCGCCCGACGACCGCGATGTACGGGTCGAGACGGGGTGAGCCAAGGGGGTGGGGAGAGGTCTGGAGCGAACGCTCGCAACGGCATGACAAGACGTATATCAGTCGCAGTTCTGGAAACTGTCAATTATTTCGTCAGGATTGGCACGTTATCCGATGGATATACGGCGCGAGTCGTAGCGGGAAACAGCAGTGGCCCCCACGCATGGGTGGGGGCCATGATCAACGCATTACGGGTATTTGCGTTTGTCCGGTGCTGGCGGGAAGTACTGGTACAGCCAGGTTTCACTCAACGTGCGGTCGGCAGTGCGGATGAACATACGCATCTCTACCGGGTCCACGGAATCGCTGTCGGGCACCCAGTCGAAAGTGATGCGATAGCCTTTGATATCCGGCAGCACGAGGATGTTGAAGTCCTGCACCTTGCCGTGCGAAACCGTGACAACAGGTTCGATCCCGGTCCCTTCCGGCAGGCGATCCAGACCGCCGCCATGGAAGTCCACCGCAAAGCGGCGTGCCCATGTTTTCGGGTAATGCTCGCCCGGCGCCCAACCTTCGAGGAAGCCGCCCATGCCGGAACGTGTCGCATGTACCTGAGCCAGAGGTGTGCTGACCGGTGGCAGAGGGCTCCAGAACAGTTTGTAGCCGTAGTTCATCGAATCCCCGGCCTTGACCGGCGTCTTCGGCTTCCAGAACACCACGATGTTGTCCATCGTCTCGCCGGTGGTGGGCAGCTCCAGCAGGCTGACCTCACCTTCACCCCACGCGGTAATCGGCTCGACCCACAGACTCGGGCGTCGGCTGTACCAGACCACAGTGTCCTGATAGCTGGAGAACTCGTGATCACTCTGCACCAGACCAAAACCTTTCGGGTCGGTGTCGGAGAACGCACTGAACTGCGGCTTGACCGGGTTGTTCAACGGACGGCAGATCCACTCACCGTTGCCACGCCACATGGACAGGCGATCCGAATCGTGGATCTGTGGGTGAATGGTGTCGCACATGCGGCGTTCGTGAGTGCCGCAGCTGAACATACTGGTCATGGGCGAGATGCCCAGTTGCTGGATGTCTACCCGGGCATTGATGTGTGCATCGATTTCCATGACCACCTGACCGGCCTGGCAATCGATGTCAAAGCGGTAGGCGCCCGTCGCGCTGGGCGAATCGAGCAGGGCGTAGACCACGAAGCGGGTAGCATTCTTGTCCGGAGTTTCAAACCAGAACTTGGTGAAATCAGGGAATTCTTCCTGACGCTTGGCATAGCTGTCGATTGCCAGACCGCGCGCCGACAGGCCGTATTGCTTGTTGCTGTCGACCGCCCTGAAGTAACTGGCACCCAGGAACGAGACTACGTCATTGATGGCGATTTCAGGCGCCTTGAACAGCTTGAAGCCGGCAAAACCCAAGTCGCCCTTGACCAGGTTCTTGTCGATGCCGCTGCTCTCGTAATTGAACAGGTCGTGGCGGAAATGCACCTCACGCGCCTGTTTGTTCTGAGGGTCGACGCTGTACATGCGCACCGGGGTCTTGAAGCCCATGCCGACGTGGAAGAAATGCACGTCCAGCTGACCGTGGACGTCTTTCCACAGCGAATGGGCCGGGTCGTAGCGAATGGCGTTGAACTGCTGCGGGGTCATGTTCGCCAGCACGGGTGGCAGCACTTGCTTGGTGCTGACGTAGCCTTTGCCCGCCAGCTTCTTGGCATGGGCTTGCAACTCTGCAAAATCGAAGTGTTCGATTTCGCCATCGGCTGCTGCGGCCAGTGCGCGTGCAGCAAAAAGCCCTGAAGCCGACACGCTGCTGTAAGCGGCCAACGCCATGGAAGCTTTCAGGAGATTCCTGCGATTCATAAAGGTGAAGCCTCTGAGTAATTCTGTGCGTCCTGCACAAAAAATGGCGCGCCAACGACTCCTTGCCGAACGCAAACTACCCACAACAGATAACAAAGACGAGATCCGGTTCGGAAACAGGTGCAAAAAAAAGCGCCGACCTGTAAGAAAAAGTCAGCGCCTGGAGTCAGAAATCTCTGATTTTCAGGACTGGGTCGGATGCCCGATAACGCTCATCGCCGCTTGGCGCAAGGCTTCCGAGCGAGTTGGATGCGGATGGCTCGTCAAGGCGATGTCTTTGGACGACGCGGAAAACTTTTTTTACTGCGCAATATCCAGCAATCATTTTGTATCCGGGCCGTTCGAAGTTTTGCACGTGATTCGGGATTTCAAGCCACGTTCAGCAGCCGCCAAACCTTGATATCACAGGTGTGATGCCAAGGTTTCGCTGTAATGGCAAGCGCCTTCACGTCCACCAGTAACGCACCAGGTGGAAGAAAATCGGCGCGGCGAAGCAGACCGAGTCCAGCCGATCCAGCATGCCGCCGTGACCTTCGATCATGTGGCCCCAGTCCTTCACACCACGGTCACGCTTGATAGCCGACATCACGATCCCGCCTGCGAAGCCCAGCAGGTTGATCAGCAGTGCGATCAATGCTGACTGCCACGGGTTGAACGGCGTGATCCACCACAATGCACCACCGATCAGGGATGCCAGCGCGATGCCACCGACAAACCCTTCAACGGTCTTGGACGGCGAGAGGTTGGGTGCGATCTTGCGTTTGCCGAACAGTTTGCCGCAGACGTACTGCAACACGTCTGAAATCTGCACCACGATGACCAGGTAGGCGATCAGCAACAGGTTGCGACCTTCGTAACCTGCAATTTCCAGGGTCAACAGCGCCGGTACGTAGGACACGCAGAACACGGCGATCATCAGGCCCCACTGAACCTTGGAGGCGCGCTCCAGGAAGTGTTTGCTGTCACCGCCCAGTGAGGCGAGGATCGGCAGCAGCAGGAATACGTAGACCGGAATGAAGATCGAGAACAGGCCGTACCAGTTCACCGCGATCAGCAGATACTGCAACGGCAACGCGAGGTAAAACGCAGCAACCAGCGCCGGGTAATCGCTGCGTCGGGTCGGTGTCAGGGTCAGAAACTCTCGCAGGGCATAGAACGAGACTGCGTAAAACAACAGGATGACCGCGCCCTGACCGAGCCAGAAGGCGAACCCGATCACCAGCACCATGACCCACCAGGCATTGATACGCGCGTTGAGGTTATCAATCACCGGGTTGGGGGCGCCCGCTTTGCGCTTGAGCACGTAGCCGATCAGCGAGGCCAGCAGCAGAACGATGCCGATGCCCATGAACAACATTTGAGTCTGGTGATCCATTACAGCTGCTCCGGTGCCAGGGCCAGCAGCGCGTCGCGGCTACGGGCGAGGAATTGCTCTTTGCTCTCTTCACTGTCCAGCTGCAACGGTGCGCCAAAGCTGGTTGTGCATAACAACGGCAGTGGCAGCATGCGGCCCTTGGGCATGACCCGGTTCAGGTTGGCAATCCACACCGGGACCAGATCCACCTGTGGATAACTTTTCGCCAAGTGATACAACCCGCTTTTGAACGGCAGCAAGCCGTCTTCCGGGTTGCGTGTACCTTCAGGGAACAGAATCAGCGAGTCGCCGTTTTCCAGTGCTTCAAGCATGGGCTGCAGTGGATTGCTCTCCGGCGTGCTGCGGTTGCGGTCGACCAGTACGCCATTGAACACACGATTGATGATGTAACGGCGCAACGGGCTGGCCTGCCAGTAATCGGCACCTGCCACGGGTCGGGCGGTCTTGCGCAGCGCAGGAGGCAAAGACGCCCAGAGCAGTACGAAATCACCGTGGCTGCTGTGGTTGGCGAAATAGATACGTTGCCGCGGCTCGGGCGTGCAGCCCAGCCACAAGCTGCGGGCACCGGTGACACTGCGGGCACCCGCCGTGATGATCGTAGCGACCAAGGGTTCGAACATGACGATTCCTGTCAGGCAGAGTACAACCAAGGGAAGATGATGATCATGACTACCAGCCAGACCAGCTGGAGCATGATGTACCAGACTTGCTGACGCAGCTGTTTGAGCGCGCCCTGTGTACGTAAGTCCCAATCGCGCCCGCCTTTATCCACAGGCTGCAGACGCAGATCGCTTAGCACCTGATCCAGTTCCTGAGTCAGGTCATTGAGCTGGCTGGGGTGATCAGCCATGTATTGGAAGAGGTCCGCGTCAAACGCGACACGAAAAGCCTGGGATTTTTCGAGCATCCCGGTCAACACCATGGCCACGATGGTCATCGTGAACCATGGGTTTATGTCCGAGGTTATCCAGAATTGCGTCAAACCGAGTGCAAGGCTCAACACCAGCAAGCCTGTGGATAAATTATCCAGTGACTTGCCGCGTCTCAACAGCGACGCCACGACGTATAAATGCATTGCTGACGACATGACAAATTCCTTTTGTGGATAAAGCCGGTTGCCGCTGTCAGCGCGGCTTCAGATGCTTGATCCTGAGCAGTCGATACGGAACGCTTGCAAGATATCCACATGCCCGCTGCGCAACACCACCTGAGGCTTGGCTTCACGAATCGTCGCAATGGCGTTATCCACAGAGTCGGCGCGCCCGCTGTACAGCAACCATGCCGCCACGGCCATGGCGCTGCGGGAATAGCCCAGCGCACAGCACACCAGCAACGGACCCTTTGTACGCAAACGCTCAATGGCGTCAGCAGCCTGCTTACATTGCTCGGCGGTGAGCGGCACCAGATCCAGCGCAGCCACCTGTTGATATCCACGCTTGCCCACGTTCAACGGCAGTTCGGCACACATATCCACAACTGCAGCAAATGGCTGCAACTGGCGTGAGTCGGGTAAACGTCCCAGCCAAATGTTATCCACAACCTGCAGCGGGTCGGGCCGCAACCTTGTCCACAACCGCGAATTGATCCATGCGCCTGTCAGGTAGGGCGCCATCAACCAGCAGGCGGCAGGGGACAAGCGCCCATCGGCGCGTTTCTGAAACCCGGCAGCTCCCAACAGCAGGTAGTTCAGTGCCACCAGCAGCAACGCCACGGCGGACCACATCAGCCACAGCCAGCCGCCCCTGAGGATGAATGCCAGCGCTGCCAGCAACCCCGCTCCGATGCCGTAGTACAACGCGAGCTTGAGCCGCTGCGTCTCACGTGTGAGACGTGCAGCGAGTAACGGGCTGCGTCCCTCGTCCGGCCACAGCCATACGCAAAACCAGCCGGCCAGCGCGCCTGTGGGCAAGTCAATGAAGTGATGCTGATAGGTGGTCAGCACTGAAATACCGATCAGGACGAACCAACCGTGCAGCAGCCAGCGCCATGCAGCATGAAAATGCCGGGCGTAGCGATCAAAGCAGACCCACAGCACCACCAATAGCGCGATGTGCAGCGAGGGCGCCTGATTGAAGGGCTTGTCGAAGCCCGCCAGCACCGCAAACAGCCAGCCGAAGACGCCGTCCAGTTCTGGCCGCTCGAAAGTGAAGCGCAGTGGCCAAAGCAGAAAGCAGCTCACCGCAATCACCTGCGCGCTGAACAGGCGCAGTGCGTGAGTATCCAGTTCCCGGCGTGTCAGACAGGCGAGCAGCGAAAAGCCGTAAAGCAGGTCGATGGACCAGTAAGGCACGATGGTCCACGCCCAGAACGGCATGTGGTTTTCCCATTCGAACGCCAGTGTGCCAACGTCGCTGCGTTGCGCCGTGTACCAGGTGGCAAAGCCGTAACTGGCGAAAAAGAACGGCGCCAGCACAACGAGCCAGACGACCGCCCGTTTCCAGAGGCCCGGTTCACGCAGGCTGTTCACTGAATGCGCTGCGCGAGGGACACCGTGAAAATCCCCCATTCGTCCACGCGCTGGGTGATCTTGCGAAAGCCTGCGGCTTCGACCAGTTGGTCCATCTCGGACTGGCTACGACGGCGCATCACCCAGGCCTGACCTTCTCGGTGGCTGGTCAGTGCACGTGCGATCAGCTCGAGTTGTGGGTGCCATGGCTGACCGGTGTACACCAGATAACCTCCCGGCTCGACAGCTGCCGCGAGCCCGGCAAGGGAATCGCCGACCATCTGGTTGCTGGCAAACAGCTCGTAAAGGCCCGATACCACGGCCAGGGTTGGCTTGGGGTCCAGCGCGGCGAGGTTGTCGCGATCAAAGGCGTCACCTTTTACAAAGCGCGCGACGTCTTCCAGGTCCTTCTGTTCGATCAGCAGGCTGCCGTCACGCACGTTTATGTCGCTGTAGTCACGCAGCAGGATCGACTCAGGCAGTGGATCGACGCCCTGCAACGATTCCAGAATGTAGCGACCATGACCGGCTGCGATGTCGACGATACGCACCGGTTTGCCCTGATTGCGAAGGTGCGCCATGGCCAGACGCAGCAGCTCTTCAGCATGCAGCTTGCGTTGGCGAATACCGCGCCAGCCGATGGATTGCAGATAGTTTTGATCGATGAGGCGACCCAGCTTGCCCTTGCCGGTCGGTTTGTTGCGATAGACATAATCGAGCGTGCTGCCGGAATCGAAACCGGTATCGAAGCCCAGTTTCACACCTGTGGATAACTTGCTGCCCAAGCGCATGCTGGCGCGCGTCATGCGCCAGTACAGGTCACGCAGCGAATTGTGCGGCAACGGCGCCGCCAGCTCTTCGGACTCGGCGCAGGTCACGCCCAGGCGGTCAGCGTCCAGCAGGGAAGGGCGGTGCGCGGGAAACTCGAAGTTTTGCAGGATGAAACGCCGCGCGCGGCTGACGGCCAGATGGCGATCTTTTTCGCCGAGGGTGTCATGGAAGAATCCCGGCAAGATGTGTTTCTCTTTGCGCACGCTGCCCAGCCGATCGAAAAAATCTTCCTGCGGCTTGCGATGCACCACGAAGTCAGCGCCGGATATCAGCACCTGAGTCGGAATCTGAATCGCTTGAGCGTCGGCAACCACGCGGTCGGCGGCTTCATAAAGACCCAGCAGCACGTTCACCGAAATGGCCTTGGTGATCAGCGGGTCGGTGTCGTAGGAAGCAATGCGCTGTGGGTCATGGCTCAGGAAGCGCGCCTTGACGTAACTGTTGACGAAGAAGTTGCCTTTGAACTTGCGCAGCAAGGCCAGACCGGAACGGGCGAAGGGCACATACAGCTTGACCTTGAAGGCGGGCGAGGCGAGAACCAGTGCGCGGATCTTCGGCGCGTAATCGTGTGCCCAGGTAGAGGCGATGACTGCGCCTACGCTCTGGGCGATGACCGCCATGTTGGTTTCTTCGATCTCGAAAGTGGCGCTCAAGTGGTCGACGAAGGTCTGCACGTCACGGACGCTGGTCGCAAAACTCGGACTGTCGCCTCGAGCGCCCGGCGACTGGCCGTGACCACGTGCGTCCCAGGCGAAGAAATCAAAGCCCGGCAGGTCCAGTTCGTCGACCAGATGCGCGATGCGTCCCGAGTGCTCATGACCCCGGTGAAACAGCACCACGGCTTGCCGCGGTGTGTCAGGGCTCAGGTGTGCAGCGGGCCAATGGCGGTAGAAGAGTTCAACCCCATCGTGGGTAGTGAAGCGACGATCATTCACATCACGCATTGCAACTTCCTTATCCGAGGGCTTTTGGCTGCTTATTCTTGAGGCGAAACAGTCTCGCTCAGACCGCGTTTGACACGGTTGAACAGGGTGTAGACCAGCAGGGCACAGACAACGACCAGTACGCCATTTATCCACAGGGCTGGCAGCCAGCCCAGCGCGACGCCTGCGCCGAGTACGCCGAAGACCAGGGCGCGATCACTTTTGCCCATTGGGCCATCGTAGCGGCGGGAGGCGCCGACCATGGGGCCTAGAACGCCCGCGTACTCGCTGAAGATCGCCAGTAAGGTGACCAGTAGCACCAGCCCGAGGCTGACGTCGGGAATCAAGGCGAACGGCAGGAACAGCGCACTGTCGGCGATGACATCGGTCAATTCGTTGAGGTAGGCGCCGAGCCTTGATTTCTGGCCGAAATCACGGGCCAACATGCCGTCGATGGCATTGAGCGCCATGCGCACAATCATCCACACCGGGATCAAGGCAAACACCCAATAGCGAGGTATCGCGATCGCCACGAGCGCCCCGACCAGCAACGAAATTGCGCAGGCCGCCAATGTGACCTGATTGGCCGTGACGCCTCGGTCATACAAGCGCTGCACCAGAGGGCGCAGCAGGTTCTGAAAAGCGGGTTTGAGCTGATAAATAGAAATCAACGCGAGAGCATCCGTGTCTGTGGATAACTATGGCCATGCGCAAGCGAAGCGGCGCAATCCCGGACGCTAGTGAAACATAATGTGACGCGTATCACGCAGTGGTGTTTGTGCAATGTGTCTCACCGTGAACAAATTCGTGGCGCCAACAGGGTGGCTGGCGCTCAAGAGGCGGTACGGATGCCTAGCGCGCAGGCTTTTGATCAATAAATAACCAGCTCCGCCTATGTCTTGGAGAGCCACCACAACCCCTTGCTGAACCTTACGAAAATTTCACCATGTGTGTTACACCATAACGCTATGCTGCGCCGGCATTCAGATGCCTGCACAGGCCTGTCGGCAAGACGATAATCAGCGGGTTCGGGGTAGTAATGCGGGTTGATCTGGACGGTGAGCACGCAGGCCTCGAAGGTCTGCCGCGTTTTCAAATAGCAGCACAACAGGCAAGACGCCTGGCGCGGTTGACGTATGTGACCAGCGGGCTGGGCGCGTTCGGGCTGTTGCTGGCGCTGTCCATCGATCTGTTTTCCCCTGGTTCGTTATGGATGGCGGTGTGGGCCAACAGCGCGGCGGCTTTGTTCCTGCTGACTGCCGGGCTGCAGTCCGCCAAATCTGTGTTCATGTGGCGTGCACAGGCATTCAACCCTGTCATTGCCGTGGTGCCGAGCGAAGTCGAGAGCGCGCCAGATGAAAACGGCTGGTACGAACGGCTGCTGACGCGCCTCAGTGATTCGGGCGGCTCACTGGTCAGCCATCTGGGCGTGCCTACGCTGTGGTTGGTCGGTTGGGCATTGCTGGCGCTGCTCAGTATCCAGTCCGTCTGGAATCTGTCGCTGGCAGGCAGCAATATCTCCTCGATGGGCAGTGTCGCTGGCGGTGCATTGTTGCTGCTGACCTTCGGGTTGTTGGTCTTCGAGCGCCAGCTGAACAGCGAACTGGCGAGCCCATGGCCGGAAGCTGGCCCTCTCGCGCAACTGGTGCGCATGGTGTTGATCGTGCTGGTGGTCAGCGCGATATGTCTGTTTTTCTCCAGCGCCGACCGAGTCTGGCCAGCACGGCTTGCAGTCTTGATCGGTTTGCTGCCAATGCTGGTGGCGCTCGAGTTTTTGCTGCGTGCCGTGCTCTCGCTGTTCAGCCCCCGCAACGAACGCCTCGAACCGCGCTTGCTGGCCAGCAGTTTTGTTGCTGATCTGCTGCGCTGGCCGCCCCGCCCTTTACTTGCGTTGCAGCATGAGCTGCACAATCGCTTTGGCATCGATCTGCGTCAGATCTGGGCTTTCACCTACATGCGCCGGGCGTTTCTGCCGGTCATGGCGGTAGTGGCTGTGTTGGGCTGGGCATTGAGCGGGGTGCACGAAGTGCCGATGCAGGGCCGTGGCATTTACGAGCGGTTCGGCAAACCGGTTGAGGTCTTCGGTCCGGGACTGCACGCCGGGCTGCCGTGGCCTTTTGGTCGTGTGCTGCCCGTGGAGAACGGTGTGGTGCATGAGCTGGCGACCAGTGTGTCAGCCGCCGAGGCTGCCGAGCAGACCCTGGACCCTGCCGAGGGGCCGCCGCCTGCCAGCGCCAACCGTTTGTGGGATGCCAGCCACATCAATGAAAAGTCCCAGGTGATCGCCAGCAGCGCGGGCGCCAAACAGAGCTTCCAGATCGTCAACATGGACGTCCGTTTCGTTTATCGCATTGGCCTGAACGACGCGGCTGCGATGGCATCGGTGTACAACAGCGCCGATGTCCCGGCGTTGATCCGTAGCACCGCCAGCCGGGTGCTGGTGCATGATTTCGCCTCACGGACCCTGGATGAGTTGCTGGGCGAGCAGCGCGCCGGCCTGGCGGATGACATCGGTCAGGCGGTACAGGCTGACTTGCAGCGTCTGGACAGCGGTGTGGAAATTCTGGCTACCGTGGTTGAGGCGATCCATCCGCCCGCCGGTGCCGCCAATGCGTATCACGCCGTGCAAGCTGCGCAGATCGGGGCGCAAGCGCTGATCTCCCGCGAGCGCGGCGCGGCCAGCGACAAAGCCAATCAGGCCCAGCTCACTGCCAGCATCGCTCACGATCAGGCCAGTGCCGGTGCCCGTGAAGTGCTGGCCACGGCGCAAGGCGCAGACCTGCGCTTCAGTGCCGAGCGCCAGGCGTATGGCAGTGCAGGCCAGGCGTTTCTGCTGGAACACTACCTGACAAGGCTCACCGAAGGCCTGGGCAACGCGAAGCTTCTGATACTCGACCACCGTCTGGGCGGCGATAACGCGCCGACCATCGACCTGCGTTCTTTTACCCCACCGGCAGACCCAACGGCGCCGCGTAAAGCCGTTCAGTAAGGAGTCGTCTCTTGAGTCTGTTCCATCATCATCACGATCACAGCGATCATGACCACGGTAGCCACGGCCACCATCATCACCACGCGCATGAGCCGGCAGCGTCTGCCGCGTTTCCGTGGCGACGGGCAGGCCTGGCCGCACTGCTGATTGCCTTTGCCATCGCCGCCGCGAGTCTGGTGCAGGTGCGTTCGGGGGAGGCCACGGTGATTACCCGTTTCGGCAATCCGTCACGCGTTTTGCTGGAGCCCGGCCTGAACTGGCGCTGGCCCGCACCCTTTGAAGCGACGATCCCTGTGGATCTGCGCCTGCGCACCACGTCCAGCGGCTTGCAGGACGTCGGCACGCGTGATGGTTTGCGCATCATCGTGCAGGCCTATGTGGCGTGGCAGGTGCAGGGTGATGCAGACAACGTTCAGCGCTTCATGCGGGCGGTGCAAAACCAGCCGGATGAAGCCGCGCGGCAAATCCGCACGTTTGTCGGCTCGGCACTGGAGACCACAGCCAGCAGCTTTGACCTTTCCAGCCTGGTCAACACCGACGCCAGCAAGGTGAACATCACGGCGTTCGAGAATCAGCTGCGTCAGCAGATCGATCAGCAACTGCTCGCGACCTATGGCGTGCGTGTTTTGCAGGTGGGTGTTGAGCGCCTGACGCTGCCGTCTGTGACGCTCAACGCGACCGTGGACCGTATGCGCGCCGAGCGGGAAACCATCGCTACCGAGCGCACCGCTGTGGGCAAACGCGAAGCCGCGCAGATTCGCTCGGCAGCCGAGCGCGACGCGCGAATCGTTGAAGCCGATGCCACGGTCAAGGCCGCAGAGATCGAAGCACAGTCGCGGGTCGAGGCGGCGCAGATTTACGGCCGCGCCTATGCCGGTTCGCCGCAGTTGTACAACCTGCTGCGGTCGCTGGATACCCTGGGTACGGTGGTCACACCCAGTACTCGTCTGATCTTGCGTACCGATGCTGCTCCGTTTCGTGTGCTCGTTGACGGCCCGCCAGCGCTGGACGCCAAAAGCGGATCGCAGCCATGACCGAGCCTGCTGTCGACGCACCTTCGCGGTTGCCCGCCAACGGCCCGTGGCTGCAAGCCAGCCGCCTGGCGTTCATCGGGCTGTACGGCGTGACACTGCTGGCGGCGCTAGGCTGGATCACCTCCAACGTGCGACAGATCGATCCGCAAAATCGCGCCGTGGTCATGCGCTTCGGCGCGCTTGAGCGGATTCAGAATGCGGGCTTGCTGACCGCCTGGCCACAACCGTTCGAACAGGTCGTGCTACTGCCCTCGGCGGATCGGGTTATCGAGCGGCGGGTGGAAACCCTGCTGCGGTCATCCGATGCGCTGAAAGCCGACGAGATCGCGACCCTGGCGGCGCCGATGAGTGACGCACTCGCAGGCTCCGGTTTCCTCCTGACCGGGGATGCGGGTGTGGTTCAACTGGACGTCACGGTGTTTTACAAAGTGACCGATCCCTACGCATTCGTGTTGCAGGGCGATCACGTGTTGCCTGCGCTGGATCGGCTGGTCAATCGCAGCGCCGTGGCACTGACTGCCACGCGTGATCTGGACACCATTCTGGTCGCGCGTCCCGAACTGATCGGCGCAGATAGTCAGGCAGCCGAGCGGCGCGAGCGGCTACGTGGGGATCTGGTGCGCGGCATCAACCAGAGTTTGCAAGAGCTGGCGGCGACTGGTCTGGGTATTGGTGTCGAAGTGGCGCGGGTCGACGTGCAATCAAGCCTGCCAGGGCCTGCCGTCAACGCGTTCAATGCCGTGCTGACCGCCAGCCAACAGGCTGATCAGGCCGTCGCCAATGCGCGCACTGACGCTGAAAAGCAGACGCAAACCGCCAATCAACAGGCCGACCGAACCCTGCAAGTGGCTCATGCCCAGGCATCGGAGCGGCTGGCCAAGGCGCAGACCGATACCGCGACCGTGGTCAGCCTGACGCAATCAGTGCAGAACCGCAGCGATCCTGGCCTGTTGCAGCGTATTTATCGTGAACGTGTGCCAACCATTCTGCATCAGGCTGGCACGGTTACCACGGTTGATCCCAGAGACGATTCCCGCTTGATCATTCAGGGAGCACAGCCATGAGTGGCGAAGCCGTACACACCCATGAACCTGCCATACCGGAAGCCGCAGGCAGCATGCTCAGTGGTGAAGAGCGCCGCAGCGCCGCCCGGCAACTGACGCTGGCGATGCTCGCGCTGGGCTTGCTGGGGCTTGGGCTGGTCTGGCGTTTTGTCGCGCCCGAACAGAACGGTGTCAGTCAGTTGCTGCTGGGGGCTGCGTCACTGCTGGTCGCGATACCGGTGGTCAGCGCTGGCTGGCACAGCCTGCGGCACCCGAGCCTGCACGGCATCACTGATCAGTTGATTGCGCTGGCGATGCTCGGCGCCTGGGCCACAGGCGATCTGATGACCGCTGCCTTGTTGCCGATCATCATGATCTTCGGGCATGTGCTGGAAGAGCGCAGTGTGATCGGCTCGCAGGAAGCGATCGAAGCACTGGGTCGCCTGACCCGCAGTCATGCACGGTTACTGGCGGCCGATGGCAGTGTGCGTGAAGTGGATAATGCGACCTTGAAGTCTGGCGATCAGGTAGAAGTCCGGGCCGGTGATCAGGTCCCGGCAGACGGTCGCGTGCTGTCCGGTCAGGCCAGTCTCGACACCTCATCGATTACCGGCGAGTCGGTGCCACTGGAGGCGACCGTCGGCGTTGAGGTGTTTGGCGGCGCCATCAACCTCGATGGGCTGCTGCGCATCGAAGTCACGCGGATCGGCGAGCAGTCGACGCTGGGCAAGGTTATTGCGCTGATGCAGAGCGCCGAACGTTCCAAGCCGCCGATCACGCGCCTGCTTGAGCGCTACGCCGGCAGCTACATGGTGCTGGTGCTGCTGATCGCAGCACTGACCTGGTTTATCACCCACGACGCGCAAGCGATGCTGGCGGTGCTGGTTGCGGCTTGCCCCTGCGCATTGGTGCTGTCGGCCCCGGCGACTGCCATTGCCGGTATCGCCGTGGCTGCCAGGCACGGCATTCTGATCCGCAGTTCGGCGTTTCTGGAAGAGCTGGCCGATCTCACCTCGCTGGTGGTGGACAAGACCGGCACCCTGACCTATGGCCGCCTGCGCTTGCAGTCGATACAGGCGCAAGGCGCGCAGCATCCAGCGTTGCAGGCCCTGGCCGCCAGCCTGGGTACAGCCAGCAGCCACCCGGTAAGTCGGGCGTTGGCCGGGTTGGTGGATAAAACCGCGTTGTGGCCTCTTACGGATATTCGTGAGCGTCAGGGGCTCGGTGTGGTGGCATCGACCGGGCAGGGCGATGCGGCACTGGGTCGTCCTGAGCTGTTCGAGCAACTGGGCATCACGACGCCTCCCGTCCCGGAGCATGACGGACCTTTGGCTGGGCTTTCACTGGATGGCGTGTTTCTGGCCTGGCTGTTGTTGGCCGATACTCTCAAGCCCGAAGCGCAGGCTGCGCTGCTTGAGCTGCGCGAACTGGGCATGGGCAGGCAGTTGCTCCTGACCGGCGACCGACAGGGCGTGGCCCACAAGCTGGCTCAGGAAGTCGGAATCACCGACGTCCAGGCACAAGCGCTGCCGGAAGACAAACTCAACCGGGTCATGGGCGAAATCGCCACCGGTTTCAGGCCCATGGTTGTGGGCGACGGTGTCAACGATTCTCTCGCCTTGAAAGCCGGCGTCGTGGGTGTGGCGATGGGCGCGGGCGGGGCAGACATCGCACTCGCTTCAGCCGATATCGTATTGATCGGCAGTGACCTGCGCCGCTTGGGCACCTGCGTGCGGTTGAGCAGACAGTGCCGCCAGACACTGCAGGTCAATGTCATCATCGGGCTGGGCTGGACGCTGGCGATTGTGGCGTTGGCTGCATTCGGTCTGTTAGGTGCTGCCGGTGCCATGGTGGCGGCTATTCTGCATAATCTCAGCACATTGCTGGTGCTGGGCAACGCGGGCCGTCTGTTGCGCTTTCAGGAGCCGTTGTCGAAGATGTAGCCGCTGCTCAGCAACACCGTACGGCGTGCATGCCTGCGGTGTTTATGCCCGAAACTCAAGCCAGTGCCTGACGTTAAGTATAAAAAATGGCTTGAGCTTTGAAGAACTCTGTTACAGATTAATAGTCATCTTCTCAGTGTGTGATCCAAATTCAGGCTGTCTTTTGGCTCGAATCAGTGGGCACAGGGCTGTTCCCGGACGTCGATTCATCGCGGTTTTGCCATCGCCAATAGCCTAGCGGCCCTTTTGGAGGGCTTATCTTGGATTACTCTTTTTCGAGTTTCTGGATAAGGGGTGATTTCGATGCTCATGCAACTTCCGCCAGCCTTGCAGAACCTTCATCTACCTTTACGGCTCAAGCTCTGGGACGGTCATGAAGTTGATCTGGGGCCCGAGCCCAGTGTCACTATTGTCGTCAAAGATCCGCAGCTGGTGTCCGATTTCACTCATCCAAGCCTGGACCTGTTAGGCAGCGCATTCGTGGAAGGGCGCCTGGAGCTGGAAGGCTCCATCAGCGAAGTCGTCCGTGTGTGCGATGAGCTCACTCACGCGTTGCTGGAGGATGACGAAACCGACGGTGCGCCGTCGCACACGCTGCATGACAAAGATACTGACGCGGCGTCCATTTCCTACCATTACGACCTTTCCAATGAGTTCTACCAGCTCTGGCTCGACCAGGAGATGGTGTATTCCTGCGCTTATTTCAAAACAGGCGAGGAAACCCTTGAACAGGCGCAGCAGGACAAGTTTCACCACCTGTGTCGCAAGCTACGTCTTGCGCCCGGCGAATATCTGCTGGACGTGGGCTGCGGTTGGGGCGGGCTGGCACGGTTTGCTGCTCGCGAATATGGCGTCAAGGTCTTCGGCATCACACTCAGCCGCGAACAGCTGGCACTGGCGCGTGAGCGGGTCGCCGCGCAAGGGTTGCAGGACCAGGTCGAACTGCAACTGCTCGACTACCGCGACTTGCCGCAGGACGGACGCTTTGACAAGGCCGTCAGTGTCGGGATGTTCGAACACGTGGGGCACGCCAACCTGCCGGTTTACACGCAGCGGCTGTTTGGCGCGGTGAAGGAGGGTGGTCTGGTAATGAACCATGGCATCACTGCCAAACATACCGATGGGCGACCTGTAGGGCGTGGAGCAGGCGAGTTCATTGGCCGCTATGTCTTTCCCAACGGTGAGCTGCCGCATCTGGCGATGATCAGCGCGCACATCAGCGAGGCCGGACTGGAAATCGTCGATGTCGAAAGCCTGCGTCCGCATTACGCCAGGACACTGGAGCACTGGAGCGCGCGGCTTGAATCCAGACTCGCTGAAGCTGCTGCCATGGTGCCCGACGCCACGCTGCGCATCTGGCGTTTGTACCTGGCCGGCTGCGCTTACGGCTTCTCCCGAGGCTGGATCAACCTGCATCAGATCCTCGCGGTCAAACCGTTGGCCGATGGCGGAACGGGTGGGTTGCCACTGACGCGTGAGGATATTTATCGTTGAAGAGCGTTGAGCCTACAAAATCGGCGATATCAACCGCGCTACGCGCATGCCTAACTGGTGAAGGCGGCGCGTCTCCTTGCTTTCCTGGATCGATATTTCACGGGCCAGTGCGAAGTCGGCGGTGAGCATCGTTTCAACTTCGCGTGAAAAGTCGCTATCCACGGTCAGCAGCATCAGTTCGAAGTTGAGCCTGAACGAGCGGTTGTCGAGGTTGGCGCTGCCAATCGCCGTGATTTCGCTGTCGACGAGCACCACTTTCTGATGCAGGAAACCTGGCTCGTAACGAAAAACGCGCACCCCTGCTCTGACAGCATCGAAGGCATACAGGCTGGAAGCCGCGTAGACCACGTAGTGGTCAGGACGGGAAGGCAGCAGCAAGCGAACGTCCACGCCGCGCAGCACCGCCAGACGCAAGGCCGCTGACACGGCTTCGTCAGGGATAAAGTAAGGGCTGGTGATCCACACGCGCTCTTCGGCGGCATGGATGGCCTCAACGAAAAACAGCGAGCAGGTTTCTTGCGCGTCAGCCGGACCGCTGGCCAGCAACTGGCACAGTACGCCATCTTCGGGGAACTCGTCGGGCAGGCTCAATGGCGGCAGTTCTCGGGTGGCCCAGAACCAGTCTTCAGCGAATGACTCCTGCAAGCAGGCCACCACCGGTCCTATCACTTCAACATGCGTATCACGCCAGGGTGCCAGAGGCGGTTTGAGCCCCATGTACTCATCGCCGACGTTGTGCCCGCCCATGTATCCCTTGAGACCGTCGACCACGACAATCTTGCGGTGGTTGCGAAAGTTGATCTGGAACCGGTTCAGCCAGCCGCCGTGTGTAGCGAAAGCCTTGATCTGCACGCCGCCTGCACGCAGCGTCTCGATGTAGGCGCCAGGCAATGCATGACTGCCGATGCGGTCGTAGAGCACAAATATGGCTACGCCTTGTGCTGCCTTCTCCAGCAGCAAGGTTTGCAACTGACGCCCCAGGTTGTCGTCATGAATGATGAAGAACTGAATGAGGATGGTTTGCCTGGCTTGGCGGATGGCTTCAAACATTGCCCCAAAACTTGCCTCACCGTTGATCAGCAGTCGCACCTTGTTGTTCGCCAGCGCAGGCATATGCCCAAGCCTGGGCATGGCACGCAGCGATGCGTAGGCGTCGCTGCGGCGTGCTGCCACCGCCTCTTCGATCCAGGGTCGCCAGTTCAGGCTGCCGATGGCAACGCGCATTTCCTGGTTCGCGTCGCGGCGTGCCTTGATGTAGGCATCAAAGGAGCTGCGTCCGAAGACCAGATACGGGATCAAGGTGAAATACGGAATGAACAGCAGCGGCATCGCCCAGGCGATCGCGCCTTGTGATGTGCGTACTGTCAGCAACGCATGGATGGCGGCACCGGTTCCCAGCAAATGAATGAAACCCAGGACGTAACCGAAAAAATACGGGTCGTGATAATCCATGTGGAACAATGCTCCTCGCCTTTGCTGCTTAACAGACCACAGCGGAGGGGGATTGTCGCTATTTTATTCCCGCTGCAACTGGGGAGCCCTTGTGTCGTCTAAGTCTCATCTCTTGGCCGGTTTATCCCGGCCCTCGTGTGTATCAGTAACTGCCCGCTCAGGAATTTTTCAAATGAATAAACGCATGTTGGCTTGGATGTTTTGCCTGGCAGCTCCTGTGGCTCAGGCGCAGATGCTGCAGCCGGGCTTGTGGGAAGTGACGTCCAGCAATATGAAAGTGGATGGTCAGCAGCTACCCGACCTGCAATTGATGCTCGGGCAGTTGAAAAACCTGCCACCGGAACAGCGCGCCATGATGGAACAGATGATGCAAAAGCAGGGCGTCACTTTGGCGGGTAAAGGGGTGCAGGTCTGCCTGACGCAGGCTCAGGTGCAGTCTGACAATATTCCGCTGACTGATCCAAAATCCGGTTGCACGCAAAAGATCACTGCGCGCAATGGCAAGACCTGGAATTTCCAGTTCAGTTGCCCCAAAGCTCAGGGCACCGGGCAGGCTCAATTTCTGAGCGATCGTGAGTTCACCACCAACGTGGTCGGTACTTTCAATGCGACCGGTCAACAACAGAACGGCAGCATGGACACCCGCGCCGTATGGCTGGGACCGAAGTGCGGCACGGTTGCGCCGCGTACCTGATCCAATTCATGGACTTACGTTCCACGTGGAACACTTTGCCCGTCGACAACGATTTATTGTCGTTTTCAGGCACGTGTTCCATGACGGAATCTTCATGAAAGGCTTCATCTTTCGCTTGTAACTGCATGTTATATTGTTACTAATTATGCGGATGAAACCTTCATGAGCCGGGATGCTCAGCCTGCTCTTGAGACATTCCATGCACAGACGCCAAATGCTGCTCAACATGCTTCTCGCTGGCGCCGCGCTGACGTTGCCTCTTGGCGCTTATGCCACGCAAATCAGCAACGCGCGTCTGTGGCGCACCAATGACAAGTTGCGACTGGTGCTCGACCTGAGCGGCCCAGTGCAATACAAGACCTTTTCCCTGACCGCGCCAGACCGTTTGATTATTGATGTCAGCGGTTCACGGCTGACCGGCGATTTCAGTCAGCTGGCGCTGGACCGAACCGTGATCAAATCGATTCGCTCCGGCCACTACGGCAAGGGTGACGACACGCGCATCGTTCTGGACCTGACTGCGCCGGTACAACTGAGCAGCTTTCTCCTTGGCCCGGAAGGCGGGCAGGGGCATCGTCTGGTGCTGGACATGAGTTCCACAGCCCGTGCGCCTGTACAAATGGCCGAGCTGCCTCCGCCAGTCCCGGTGCAAAATCCTGCCAAGGCGCGCAGTACCGGCCGCGACATCATGGTCGTGGTCGATGCCGGGCACGGTGGCAAAGACCCGGGTGCAGTCGGTTCGCGAGGCGAGCGGGAAAAGGATGTGGTGCTTTCGATTGCGCAATTGCTGGCCAGGCGATTGAAACGGGAAAAAGGGTTTGACGTGCGTCTGGTGCGCAACGATGACTTCTTCGTACCGCTGCGCAAACGTGTCGAGTTCGCTCACAAATCCAATGCAGACATGTTCATCTCGGTACATGCCGACGCGGCGCCACGTCTTACGGCATCTGGTGCATCGGTGTTCGCCCTGTCCGAAGGCGGCGCAACGTCGGCGACGGCTCGCTTCATGGCACAGCGTGAAAACGGTGCTGACCTGTTGGGCGCAACTTCGCTGCTCAACCTGAAAGACAAGGACCCGATGCTGGCCGGGGTGATTCTCGACATGTCGATGAACGCCACCATCGCCGCCAGTCTGCAATTGGGTCATACCGTATTGGGCAGCCTGGAAGGCATCACAACGCTGCATCAGAAGCGCGTGGAACAGGCGGGTTTCGCGGTGCTCAAATCGCCGGATGTGCCGTCGATTCTGGTCGAAACCGGTTTTATCTCCAATAGTCGAGACAGCCAGCGTCTGGTAACAGCGCGTCATCAACAGGCCGTGGCGGATGGGTTGTTCGACGGCTTGCAGCGTTACTTCCAGCGCAATCCGCCTGTGGATTCGCACATGGCGTGGGTTCAGGCGCAGAAGCAGGAGCAGCAGGCCTGAGGTCGCGCAGCAGCCATCAGCGGCAGCCGTTCAGTCGGCTGCAGGTGATTTTGCTGCGCGTGCCCTTTGAGCTTGAAACCCGCGTGATGGTCGTCCAGCCCACCCGCTGAATAGTCCCCACCCAAGCCTCGCCATCCGAAGCCAGCCCGGTAAAGAACGTCAGTTGGTCGTAACGACTGTTGGTCTGCACCCAGCGGCGCTTGTCGAGCGTCTCATAGCCCTTTAACCAGGTTGTTTGCCCGGCGGTGACCACGCTGTAGCTGTTGCCGCTTGCATCGCGGCAGGCCAGTACAGTCGCGCTGCGCGTGCAGAGCGCCAGATCGGCCGATGGCCTGGGGCCCATCGCCAATGCCGGTGCGCTGGCCAGCGCCAGAAGTGCCATCAACGCAAATGAGCCCCTTGTCATGACATTACCTTCATTGAGCGCTGTAGCTATTTAGAGTTGTTATAATATAACATCATGGCTTGATGAGAGTCGGCTGCTTCATGGATTCGTTGCAGCCCATATGAACAAGGCCCAAGCCTTGCCGCCCGGTTGGAGAATCCTGATGTTGAATCGTCTGCCTGTTACCGTCCTCTCCGGCTTTCTCGGCGCCGGAAAAAGCACCTTACTCAATTACGTGCTGCGCAATCGTGAAAACTTGCGAGTGGCCGTCATCGTCAACGATATGAGTGAAATCAATATTGATGGCGGCGCAGTCCAGCGTGACGTCAGTCTCAATCGAGCGGAAGAAAAGCTGATCGAGATGAGCAATGGCTGCATTTGCTGCACCCTGCGCGAAGACCTGCTGGAAGAGGTCAGCCGATTGGCTCAGGACGGCCGTTTTGATTACTTATTGATCGAATCCACCGGGATTTCCGAACCGCTGCCGGTGGCTGAAACCTTCA
Organism: Pseudomonas californiensis; assembly: GCF_021147775.1. Lineage (GTDB taxonomy): Bacteria > Pseudomonadota > Gammaproteobacteria > Pseudomonadales > Pseudomonadaceae > Aquipseudomonas > Aquipseudomonas californiensis. Next base: position 68,420 of record NZ_JAGTPK010000017.1, on the reverse strand, counting down.
CCTTCCGCGACGAAGAAGGCAAAAGCCTGGCGGACCTCGCGCGCCTAGACACCATGGTCACGGTCGTGGACGGCGTCAACTTTCTGCTGGATTACGAGGCCGCCGACAGCCTGTCGACCCGGGGCGAAACCCTGGATGAAGAAGACGACCGGTCAATCACTGATCTGCTGATCGAACAGATCGAGTTCGCCGACGTGATCCTGGTCAGCAAGATTGACCTGATCAGCTCGGTCGAGCGCGAAGAGTTGATGGCCATCCTTAAGCGCCTCAACGCTGACGCCGAAATCGTCCCGATGGTGATGGGCGAAATACCGTTGGCGAAAATTCTCAATACCCACCGCTTCGACTTCGACCGTGCCTCTCAGGCGCCTGGCTGGCTGAAGGAAATGCGTGGCGAACACGTGCCTGAAACCGATGAGTACGGCATTGCCTCAACGGCTTACCGGGCACGTCGTCCGTTCCACCCAGAGCGCTTTTTTGACTTCATCAACCGACCATGGACCAACGGCAAACTGCTGCGCTCCAAGGGCTTCTTCTGGCTGGCGAGCAAATACAAGGATGCCGGCAGCTGGTCGCAGGCAGGCGGGCTGATGCGGCATGGCTTTGCAGGTCGCTGGTGGCGCTTTGTAACGCGCGAAAGCTGGCCTCAGGACCAGGAAGACGTGACCTCCATTATGGAAAACTGGTCGTCGGAAACCGGCGATTGCCGTCAGGAGCTGGTTTTTATCGGGCAAAATATTGATTTTGCCCAATTGACCGCAGAGCTGGACAACTGCCTGCTCACCGACTGTGAAATGGCGTTTGGCGTGGAAAGCTGGCGCAAGCTGGCCGACCCTTTTGGTCCATGGCATGAAGAGGTGGCTGCCTGATGCTCGCGTATCTGCTGAAAACCCGCTCTTCGGTGCAACAGGTGCAGGGCATAACGCCGGATGTACTGAGTCAGGTGCTTGAAGATGAGGTCAACCTCGCCATCTGGCAGCGCCAGTTGCCCGCACATGTTCGGGACTTCGGTGCGTTATTGCTGTCGATGAACGAGCCGCTGGCGGAGTCGATGAGCCTCGATGTGAAGGGCGGTGATGTCGAGCCGGACCTGCGCACACTGGCCTCGTCCTACGCGGATTTACAGGGCTATGACGGGTTCATCGCTGACGTGTCATGGCTGGTCAGTGCCTACGCGTGCCTGCTGGGCGCACAGTGCGTCGGTCTGCGACTGCGCGTGCTCGACAAGGCGATGTGCCCGCGCTTTCATGTGGATCACGTACCGGTGCGCCTGATCACTACGTATGCCGGCATAGGCAGCCAGTGGCTGGAAGAAGGCGCCATCGACCGCAAGCAGTTGGGTCGCCCTGAGGCGGAGCCGGATGAGGCTACGTTGATTCAGCAGATTTACTGCGGCGAAGTTGCGCTGCTCAAGGGTGAGCGCTGGAGCGGTAACGAAGGTTTTGGCCTGGTGCACCGGTCACCGCCGGTGGCGCGTAACGAGCGGCGTCTGATTCTGACCCTGGACTGGCTGGCGTGAACGGTCATTCAGGGGTGACCCATTCGCCCTTGCTCTGGCCTTCGCAAAACGGCTTCAGGTACAGGGCGTCACTGGCCACCCCATAATAGTGAATGTGTTCGCGGTAGGGCATGTTGGCGACCTGTGCATTGCGGCAGACGCCAAATGCGCCTGTGGGGCACTGTTGCGAGTAGCTGACGTCGGGTTTTTGCCCAGCCAACTGCGGCTGACAGAAGCCATCGTGAAACAGATCCTGCGGGATGTTGATATTTTCCTGGCAGACTTTGACGTCGAGCCTCTCTGCCTGGCTGTGCACCAGACACGCTTGCGCCCACGCCTGCGAACAAGGCACCGCCAGCAGCATCAGGGTCAGCGTCATTCGACCAGACCGCCACATCACTTGCATCGTTACCGTTCCTTGCTCTTCAATGGTCGTCGCACTTTTCAGAAGTAGTCCCCATGCTGCAGAACATCCCGACTCATGTAATCGGCGGCCCTTTGGGCGCTGGCAAGACCAGCCTGATCAAACAATTGCTGTCGCAAAAACCTGCTCATGAACGATGGGCGGTGCTGATCAATGAGTTCGGGCAGATCGGTCTGGACGCAGCGCTGCTGACTACGGAGGCGGATGGTATCGCACTTGGTGAAGTGGCTGGTGGCTGCCTGTGCTGCGTCAACGGTGTGCCGTTTCAAATCGGGCTGGGACGTCTGTTGCGCAAGGTCAGGCCTGATCGCTTGCTGATTGAGCCGTCAGGGCTGGGGCATCCGGCGCAGCTCATGGCGCAATTGCGTGAAGCGCCTTGGCTGGGCGTGCTTGCCGTTAAACCGGCGGTGTTGGTTCTGGATGCCGCGGCCATGGCTGAAGGTCAGCCGTTGCCAGCGACTCAGCAACAGGCGCTGTTCGAGGCGCAGCTGTTGGTGATGAACAAGTCCGAGCATCTGGACGAAGCGTCTCGCCAGCGTCTGGCAGAACAGCTCAAGTCGCACGCACTGTTCTGGACCAGACACGGCGACCTGCCACTGGAGAGATTGCCGGGCTTCGATGACGTCAGGGCTGTGGATAAAACGATTGTCGATAACCTGAGCGTGCCTGCCAGCGTTGGCCAGCTTCCCGCAGTGTGGGTCGATCCGGCAGTGCCGATCTGTCTGAGTCAAACCGGCGAGGATGGCTGGAGCATCGGGTGGCGCTGGCACCCTTCCATGCGTTTTGATCTTGAACGAGTGCAAGGCTGGCTCGGGAGCCTGACCTGGCGGAGAGCCAAAATGGTAATCCACCACACGGATGGCTGGTGCTCGGGTAACGCAGTAGATGGCGTGCAGTTTGATTGGCAGGTCAGCGAATGGCGCAGGGATTCACGTCTGGAACTGATTTTTGCAACACTTCAGGACGCAACTGCCCTGCAAGCGCAGCTGGCGGCGTGTGTGGTTTCATCAAGCTGAGCGAACACTCGGCAGACCCGTCGCACCGCTTACTGCTTCCACTTCTGGTGGGATTGGCGCCACTCGTTCATCTGAATGATTTCAGCGCTGGGCGGTGGCGTCTTGATCTCGAACGGGTAAGGTGCGAGTTCGATCTGAGCGGTATGGGCGCCAAACATGGTGATGGTACCGGGATGGCGTTGTTCGCCAGTGACAGTGAATTCGAAGCCATAGACCCTTGCCAGACGCTTGTGGCCCTGTGCATCGCGGGCGAAGGTCAGGCGGCGAAGGGCGACATTGCCGTCCAGTAACTCGAGTTCGAGCCTTGCGCAATGCTGCTTGACTCGCTCCAGCGCTTTTTCGCGCAGACCATGGGCGTGCCACCACCAGGCCGCGGCGCTCGCGAACAGCATCAGCACGAAAATGTTTCCCAGGGTCAGCATGACGGAGTGCTCCAACAAAGGAGCCACCAGCTTAACTGCCCGGAGTGATTTACAGCCATACTGCACAACTTATATTTCTCATTATTGCATTTGCATCGTGTTCAGGATTCTCCCATGAAGCGTACACCCCACTTGCTCGCTATCCAGTCCCATGTGGTGTTTGGCCACGCCGGCAACAGCGCAGCGGTGTTCCCGATGCAGCGTATCGGGGTCAATGTCTGGCCGCTCAACACGGTTCAGTTCTCCAATCACACCCAATACAAGCAATGGACAGGTGAAGTGCTGGCCCCGCAACAGATCCCGGCGCTGATCGACGGCATTGCCGCCATCGGCGAGCTGGGTAATTGCGACGCGGTGCTTTCTGGTTATCTGGGCAGTGCGGCGCAGGGCCGTGCCATTCTGACCGGCGTGGCGCGTATCAAGGCGGCCAACCCCAAGGCCCTGTACTTGTGCGATCCGGTGATGGGCCATCCTGAAAAAGGCTGCATCGTGCCAGCCGAAGTCAGTGATTTTCTGCTGGATGAGGCGGCGGCGATGGCTGACTTCCTGTGCCCCAACCAGTTGGAGCTGGACAGCTTTTCGGGCCGCAAGCCTGATTCGCTGCTCGACTGCCTGGCGATGGCCCGGGCGTTGCTGGCCCGAGGTCCGAAAGCTGTGGTGGTCAAACACCTTGATTACCCCGGCAAAGCCGCCGATGGCTTCGAAATGCTGCTGGTGACTGCCGAAGCCAGCTGGCATTTGCGCCGTCCTCTGCTGGCTTTTCCGCGCCAGCCAGTGGGCGTGGGCGATCTGACGTCAGGTTTGTTTCTCGCGCGCGTACTGCTGGGCGACGATCTGGTGGCAGCGTTCGAATTCACCGCGGCGGCAGTGCACGAAGTGCTGCTGGAAACCCAGGCGTGTGGCAGTTATGAGCTGGAACTGGTGCGGGCGCAGGATCGGATCGCTCATCCACGTGTACGCTTCGAGGCGACACGGCTGTAATCCACGAGCGGGCTGGCTCAGGCGTCCTTGCCTGGGCCGGTTGATTACGGCGCTTCTTCCTTGATTTCCTGATAACGCTTTTCCAGTTCCTGGCGGATCTGGCGGCGTTGCTGCGCCTGAATAAAGCGACGCTTTGCTTCTGCGCTTTCCGGCTCCAGCGGCGGAACGCTGGCGGGTTTGCGGTTATCGTCCACTGCCACCATGGTGAAGAAGCAACTGTTGGAGTGACGCACCGAGCGCTCGCGGATGTTTTCTGTCACGACTTTGATGCCAACTTCCATCGACGTGTTGCCGGTGTAGTTCACCGACGCCAGAAAAGTCACCAGTTCACCGACGTGGACCGGCTCGCGGAAAATCACCTGGTCCACCGACAACGTCACCACATAGCGTCCGGCATAACGGCTTGCGCAGGCGTAGGCAACTTCGTCCAGGTACTTGAGCAACGTACCGCCATGCACATTGCCAGAGAAATTGGCCATGTCCGGGGTCATCAATACAGTCATCGACAGCTGGGCGTTTCCGGGTTCCATAGCGTACTCACACGGTCAAGGTGTTCAAGTGGCGCCTTATGCCGGCGCTTGAGGTCGGAGTTTCATAAAAAGACAGTTATCGGGACGCTGGTCAGCAGGCGGTCGTCACGCCTCGAACCTATCTGTTTCCATATATTGCACCGGCTTTTTGCCAAGGGGTGCAGTGTTAATCTTGAAAAACCCGTGGATCGGGGTTTTTCCTACGTTCTCGTCGGATTTTTATGACGAATTCCCGGCGAATGTCGGATCAAGGCTGTCGATACGCCTTGAGGAGTCTTTACCAACAAGGAGCTGTACACCATGCATGCCATCAATTTCATTCAAGACCTGGCAGTAATCATGCTGGTGGCTGGCGTGGTGACCATCATCTTTCACCGTCTTCGCCAGCCAGTGGTGCTGGGTTATATCGTCGCCGGTTTCCTCATTGGCCCCCACACGCCGCCGGTCAGCCTTATCCATGATGAGGACACCATCAAGATCCTGGCTGAATTGGGTGTGATTTTCCTGATGTTCTGTCTCGGGCTGGAATTCAGCCTGCGCAAGCTGTTCAAGGTGGGCGCGACAGCGTTCATTGCAGCCTTCCTCGAAATTGCCCTGATGATCTGGATCGGCTATGAGATTGGCCAGTTCTTCGGCTGGAAAACCATGGATTCGCTGTTTCTGGGCGCGATTCTGGCGATCTCCTCGACCACCATCATCGTCAAGGCGCTCAACGACCTGAAGATGAAGAACGAGCGCTTCGCCCAATTGATCTTTGGTGTCTTGATCGTGGAAGACATCCTCGGCATCGGTATCATCGCGCTGCTGTCAGGTATCGCCGTCAGCGGCTCGGTCAGTTCGGGCGAAGTGTTCTCCACCGTCGGCAAGCTGTCACTGTTCATGATTGTGGCGCTGGTGATCGGCATTCTGGTGGTGCCGCGCCTGCTGGCTTACGTCGCCAAGTTCCAGAGCAACGAAATGCTGCTGGTGACGGTACTGGGTCTGTGTTTCGGCTTCTGTCTGTTGGTTGTGAAGTTGGAATACAGCATGGTGCTGGGCGCATTCCTGATTGGCGCGATCATGGCTGAGTCCAGGGAATTGATGAAGATAGAGCGGCTTATCGAGCCCATTCGCGACATGTTCAGCGCGATCTTCTTCGTCGCCATCGGCCTGATGATCGATCCCAATATCCTCCTGGCCTATGCCTGGCCGATCGCTGTTATCACTGTCGCAGTGGTGCTGGGCAAGATGCTGTCGTGCGGCATAGGCGCTTTTATCGCCGGTAATGATGGCCGCACCTCGCTGCGTGTGGGCATGGGGCTGTCACAGATTGGCGAGTTCTCTTTCATCATCGCCGCGCTGGGCATGACCCTGCAGGTCACCAGCGACTTTCTTTATCCGGTGGCAGTGGCGGTCTCAGCGATCACAACGTTGCTGACGCCTTATCTGATTCGCGGTGCCGACCCGTTGTCCATCAAGCTGGCAGCAGTGGTGCCCGGGCGGGTTGCCAGGGTGTTCAACATGTATGGCGAATGGCTGCGCAGTATTCAACCGCAGGGTGAAGGAGCGGTGCTGGCGAAAATGATCCGGCGAATCCTGTTGCAGGTGGGCGTCAACCTGGCGCTGGTGATGGCGATCTTCTTTTGCGGCGGTTACTTCGCAGAACGCATTGGCGGCTACATGAGCGAGTGGGTGGCGGACGTCAGTTTTCAGAAAGCCTGGATCTGCGGCGCTGCGCTGCTGCTTTCGCTGCCGTTCCTGATTGCCGCGTACCGCAAGCTCAAGGCGTTGTCGATGCTGCTGGCAGAGATGGGCGTCAAACCGGAAATGGCCGGTCGTCATACTGTGCGGGTGCGCAAGATAGTGGCGGAGGTGATACCGCTGCTGTCGCTGGTGGTGATTTTCGTGATGCTGGCGGCGCTGTCGGCAAGCATTCTGCCCGCCAGCGAATTACTGTTGGTCATCGTGCTGGTGGCAGCGCTGGTGGCGGCACTGCTATGGCGATGGTTCATCCGTGTGCATACGCGGATGCAGATCGCTTTGCTCGAAACGCTGGGCAACAACAATCAAGAGTCATCCGGGCATTGAGCCCGGCGACGCTCTTTTTACGTGAAACGGTCGGGTTGTCTCAGCTTTCCAGCCAGACATCCCGAGCCCAGTGCCAGACCGATTCCCAGCTTTCTTCGGTGACCAGTTCTTCTTCGGCCGACCACAGTACAACCGTGCCGTCTTCCTCGACGCAGTAGTAGTCGTCGCCGTCCTGACAGATCGGGATCAGCTCACGCGGTACGCCAAGGTCCCACGCCGTTGCACAGACTTCCGGCAGATACGTGTGTGACTGAGGGTCGGTCACGGTGACGGGCTCCAGGCTGCCGTATACCACGTCGCTCACCGTCAGGAGAAACTCCTTGAAGACGAACGGAATATTGATGAACAGCTGTTCTTCAATTTCGACCAGCAGGTCCTCGTCGGGCAGCTCGAGCGGCACCGGTACCGGCTCATTCGCTTCACGCAGTTGTTCGATGACTTCTTCCACGACACAGATCCTCTCACTTGATGGCGCGGGTTATACAGTAGCGTAAAGCCTTTCTCAAAATAACTATCCGAACGGATAAAGCAAAAACCCCGGACATGTCCGGGGTTCTGAACGCAGGAAAGAGATCTGGTTCAACCGTTCTGGCGAATACCTGCCACCAGCCAAGGCTGGTTATCGCCCTGTGGTCGTTCCATGTTCCAGCTTTCGCTGAACACTTCACCCTGATCGAAGCGCGAGGTCTTCGAGACACCGGAGAAGGTCAGAGTCGCGATGGTCTTGTCTGCACGATCATCAACGCCATCCAGCTGTACATTCAGGTTGTCGATGTAGGTCGACTGGAAGCCGTCACCCAGATCAGCGCGTTCTTTCTTGAGGAACTGAAGCATCTGAGGAGTGACGAACTCGGCGATCTTGTCCATCTCGTTCGCGTCCCAGTGCTGCTGCAACGACTGGAAGTGACCGCGTGCCGCTTCCAGGAAGCGTTCCTCGTTGAACCAGGCTGGCGCGTTGATTACCGGCGCGGCGGACGCAGCGGCAGCGCTACCGAAGATCGGGTTCTGCGCAGGCTGGCTGTTCTCACGCTGGTAAGGCACACCGGCACCGGCCATTTTTGGCTGTTGCTGCTGACGACGGCGCGCGATGAAGCGGAAGATCAGGAAAGCGATCAGGCCCATGATCAGGATGTCGAACAGCTGCAAGCCGTTGAAACCGTCACCCATGAACATCGAGGCGAGCAGGCCGCCAGCAGCGATGCCGGCCAGTGGGCCCAGCCAGCGCGAAGCACCGCTGGCCGCAGGGGCAGGGCGGCCAGCAGCGTTAGGGGCAGCTGCTGGAGTGGAAGGCGTGGCCTGGCGAGCCTGGTGCGTCGGCGCCGAGCCCATGCTCTTGCCACCACCGAAGCGCGCAGCGTTTACATCCAGGCTCATGGTGAGCGAGATGCACAGCGCCATCGCGATGCTTAGAAAACGTTGCATAAGGGATTCCCGTTGTGTGATTGCACGCACGCCATGTTGCACAGCCAATGAAGGTCTGACCAGCGCGTTAATGTTTCGGACTTTTACACAAGTTGCGTAAGAAATTTCAGCGCCGCTTGTGGGAGCAACGGTCTTCGACAGATTCTCCAGTGCCTGACCATCAGGCACCGGATGCACAGGACAGTTGCCTCTGCGTTGTGGTTTTCGGATGAATTACAGCGCGACCAGCTTGGCGTAGCCCATCATCAGCCACTTGCTGCCTTCGGCGAAGTTGACCTGTACCCGAGCCTGCGCACCTGCGCCTTCGAAGTTGAGGATCACGCCCTCACCGAACACCGCGTGCTGCACGTGCTGGCCTAGCTTGAACTCGGTTTCCGGAATGCCGGTACCGTTGAACAGGCTGCTGTTGCTGACCTTCTGCGTACCACCAAACGGACGGCTGACGCTGTTGGACAGACGTACTTCCTGGATCAGCGCGGGTGGTATCTCTCTGACGAAGCGCGAAACCTTGTTATAGGTTTCGCTGCCGTACAAGCGGCGTGTCTCGGCGTAGGTCATCACCAGTTGCTGCATGGCGCGGGTGATACCGACATAGGCCAAACGACGCTCTTCCTCAAGGCGGCCAGGTTCTTCCAGGCTCATCTTGTGCGGGAACAGCCCTTCTTCCATGCCGACGAGGAACACATGCGGAAACTCCAGACCCTTGGCGCTGTGCAGCGTCATGAGCTGAATGCTCTCTTCGTGCTCTTGCGCCTGGGTATCGCCTGCTTCCAGTGAGGCGTGCCCCAGGAAGGCGGCCAGCGGGGTCAGCTCTTCGTCATTCTCGGTGTTCTCGAACGCGCGCGCTGCGCTGACCAGTTCCTCAAGGTTTTCTACCCGAGCCTGGCCTTTTTCGCCTTTTTCCTGCTGGTGATAGTCGATCAGCCCGGATTGCTCGATGACGGTTTGCGTCATCAAGTGCAACGGCATGTCCATGACCTTGGCCGACAGGGTTTCGATCAGTTCGATAAAACCGCCCAGTGCGGTGGCCGCGCGGCCGGTCAGGCCTTTATTGGCCACCAGCAGGCGCATGCCTTCCCACATCGAGACGTCGGCATGACGCGCATGCTCGCGAATCGCTTCGACGGTCTTTTCGCCGATGCCGCGCGCCGGGACATTGATGACCCGCTCCAGTGCCGCATCGTTGCCACGGCCTTCCAGCAAGCGCATGTAGGCCATGGCGTTCTTGATTTCGGCGCGTTCGAAGAATCGCTGACCGCCATAGATGCGGTAAGGAATACGTTCACGCAGCAGTGCTTCTTCCAGCACCCGCGATTGGGCGTTGGAGCGATACAGGATGGCGATGTCATTGCGCGACACGCCTTTTTTCAGCACGCTTTCAATAGTCTCGACCACGTAACGCGCTTCATCGTGTTCGTTGAACGCCGCGTACAGGTTGATCAGCTCGCCATCGCCCACATCCGTCCACAGCTCTTTGCCGAGACGACCGGTGTTGTTGACGATCAGACCGTTGGCCGCCTTCAGGATGCTTGCGGTAGAGCGGTAGTTCTGCTCCAGACGGATGACTTGGGTGTCCGGAAAGTCGCTCGAGTACTGATGAATGTTCTCGATCTTGGCGCCACGCCAGCCGTAGATGGACTGGTCGTCATCGCCGACCACCATCAGGCTGTCGCCGCCTTGAGCCAGCAGACGCAGCCAGGCGTACTGCACGGCGTTGGTGTCCTGGAACTCGTCGACCAGCACATGACGGAAGCGACGCTGGTAATGCGCCAGCAGGCCAGGATTGTCGCGCCAAAGGTCCAGTGCACGCAGCAACAGTTCGGAGAAGTCGATAACGCCCGCTCGCTGGCAGGCGGCCTCGTAGGCTTCATAGATGCTGCGCATGGTGGTCAGGAACAGATCGCCGCTGGCCTGGATATGCTGTGGCCGCAGGCCTTCGTCTTTCTGGCCGTTGATAAACCACTGGGCCTGACGGACGGGCCAGCGCTGTTCGTCCAGCCCTAGCTCGCGGATTACGCGCTTGACCAGCCGTTGCTGGTCGTCGCTGTCGAGAATCTGGAAGGTCTGCACCAGCCCGGCTTCCTGCCAGTGCGCCCGCAACAGACGGTGTGCCAGGCCGTGAAAGGTGCCCACCCACATGCCGGCCGGGCTGATGCCCATCAGTTGCTCGATGCGATGATGCATCTCGGCAGCGGCCTTGTTGGTGAACGTCACCGACAGGACTGAGTGCGGGGAGGCTTGCTCGATCTGCATCAGCCAGGCGATGCGGTGCACCAGCACACGGGTTTTGCCGGAGCCAGCACCGGCCAGGACCAACTGACGACCCAAGGAGGCGGCTACGGCCTGACGTTGGGCATCGTTGAGGGAATTCAGAAGGAGAGAGAGATCATCGCGCATCAGCGCATTCTAGGGTGCTGCGCCATGTCGGGCAAACCATGCTTTACCTCCGTCAGCAAAAAAACAGCAGTGCTGACGACCGGTAGGGGCTGCCTGAAAGCACTGCGCCACGTGCTTTCAAGATGATTCATACGGATTGGCTGATAGCAAATTGATATTTTTGTGCTGTTCGGCAGTGGGGTCTGCCCGAGGCCTTGTGTATGCTCCGCACACGCTCAAGGCCAAGGCCCTGTTCGCCTGCTCTTTGAGAGCGGTGCAAGACGAGATGCAAGCGCTGCAAGCACCGGAGTTGAATTCAATACTTCGCACGCCGGCGATCTCGACTGCACCCGCTCAGACAGTGTGTGCAGCGGCTGACCCATTACAAGAATGACGCCATGACATACCGCTTCAGCGCGGGCGATGTGCCTGAACGCAATCGCCGTACCCTGCAAAAACGTTTCTCCGCCCAGCTTGCGGTCGAGCGTACCCGTCTTCTTTATCAGGGCTCGCTGCTGCCCACGTTGTTCATGCTCATCAATGGGCTGGTCTGCGCGTGGCTGCTGTGGAGTCCAGGTCGCTACATGCTGGTCAACATCTGGCTGGTCTGGCTTTCAGCGCTGGTGTGCCTGCGCGTTGTGCAAGTTGCCGCATTTCAGCGCGCCTCACCGGAGCGCCGTGCATTGCCTGTGTGGCGACGGATGTTTCTGCTGGGAGCCTGTGTCAGCGGCCTGACCCTGGGCACGGCTGCCATGGTGCTGGTGCCGGTGGAGAACCTGCAGCAGCAGGCCTGGGTATTCGGCATGATCGGTGCCGCGATGCTGTCTGCCAGTGTGGGTTATGCCGTCAGCATCCCTGCCTTCCTGACCTTCAGCCTGCCGTGCCTGCTGCCGCCGATCCTGTATCTGTTCTGGGGTGGCAACGTACCGTTGCGTGGCTGGGGCTGGCTGGGCCTGATACTGCTGTGCGCATTGAGTGTGGTGGCGTGGCAGATCAATCGCCTGATGCAGCGCAGTCTGCTCACTCGCTTTCAGAATCAGGCGTTGATCGAACATTTGCAGCAGGCCCAGGCAACGGGCGATCAGCTTAATGAAGACCTGGCGCGGGAAGTCGAGCAGCGCCGCGAGGCCGAGCGCGGGCTTCTAGAGGCACAGGCCGGTCTTGAGGATCGCGTGGCCCAGCGTACGCTTGAACTGGAAGCAGCCAATCAGGCCTTGAGCAAGAGCCCGCCGAGGCTTGCGGCAACGGTCTTTGACGCTGCCAGCGAAGGCATTGTGATCTTTGATCCCGATTATTACATCCTGACCATCAATCAGGCGTTCAGCCGGGTCAGCGGCTATCTGCCGGAAGACATCGTAGGTAAAAAAGTCATCGAGATTGCCAGTAGCCGGGACGCGCGTCGTCATTTTGCAGTGATTCATCAAGCGCTGGAACAGACCGGCCACTGGCAGGGCGAACTGGTTGAAACCCGCAAGAACGGCGAGCTGATCCGCAATGGCTGCAACTTAATGTTGTGCGAGACAGTGCTGGCAATATGAGCCATATCGTTGGCTTTTTCGCCGATCTCTCATCGCGGCGGGAAACCGAAGAGCGTATGCGCTACCTTGCGCATTTCGATGAACTGACCGGCCTTGCCAATCGCTCACTGTTTACCGAGCGTTTGCGCCAGGCCCGCGAGCGGGTGCGTCAGGGCGGACGAAGTCTGGCACTGCTGCACATCAACCTGGACCGTTTCAAGCTGCTCAACGAAAGTCTGGGCCATGAGGTGGCGGATCAACTGCTCAAGCAGGTCGCCCGCCGCTTGAGTAACGCCATGCCGGAAGCTGACACCATTGCGCGTTTGTCCGGCGATGAGTTTGCCGTGTTGTTCGACGCCTACGGCAACCTGTCCAGCCTGGTCCGGGTCACCAGTCGCCTGCTGAGCAAGCTGCGTTCGCCGCTGTCGGTGGAAGGTCATGAACTGGTAGTCAGTGCTTCGGTGGGCATCAGCCTGTTACCGGATTCGGCCCGCGATATATCGGCGCTGGTCAGCCAGGCCAACATGGCCATGCAACACGCCAAGCATCTGGGCGGCAACAACTTTCAGTTTTTTACTGACAGCCTGCAGGCCAGCACGCTTGAGCGCCTGCAACTGGAAATCCAGCTGCGCCGCGCTATCGAGGACAAACAGCTGCAGGTTTTCTATCAGCCCAAGTTGTGCCTCAAGACGGGACGTCTGGACGCTGCTGAAGCCCTGGTTCGCTGGCGCCATCCCGAGCGCGGCATGGTTTCGCCGGGCGAGTTCATAGGGCTGGCCGAAGAAACCGGACTGATAGGCGCCATTGGTGAGTTCGTCCTGCGCACCGCATGCTGGCAGGCGTGCGAATGGCAACGGCAGGGCATTGCGCCGATCCGTATCTCGGTGAACCTGTCGGTGCATCAGTTGCGTCAGGGCAAGCTGGTCAGCCTGGTGCGCCAAGTGCTTGAAGAAACCGGCCTGGAGCCTCAGTTTCTTGAGCTTGAGCTGACCGAAAGCCAGCTGCTCGACAGTGTGGAGCACATCATTGCGACCTTTCAGCAGTTGCGCGAACTGGGTGTGAAATTGGCCATCGACGATTTCGGTACCGGCTACTCTTCATTGAGCTACCTCAAGCGCTTCCCGGTGGACTACGTGAAGATCGATCAGGCGTTCATCAGCGGGCTGGGGGAAGGCACCGAAGATGCGGCAATCATTCAGGCGATCATTTCCATGGCTCACAGCCTGGGTCTGAAGGTCGTCGCCGAAGGTGTAGAAAACCAGAGCCAGCTGGACTTCCTTAAAATGCAGGGTTGCGATGAGGTTCAGGGCTACCTGATCAGTCGTCCGATCGAGGCGGCGGCGATGGTCGATGTCCTCGACACATCGTTTTGATGTCGTACTGATGTTGCGTGGCAGCGGACTTAATGTAGGATTATTCCCACAAAATTTTGTGATTCATCCGCCCAAGGCCTGTGTAAGACGTTCCAGGCTCGTTTAACTGGGCGGCTCGCAGGTCATGTAGTATAACTACAAGAAAGCTACAACCAGCCCCTCTTACCTTATCGAGTCTGCCTCTTGAATCTGCTGCAACACATCGCCCAGTCCCGTCATCTGCTGCGCAAGTCGGAGCTCAAGGTAGCCGACCATGTGCTGCTCGACCCTGCGACTGTGATGCACAGTTCCATGGCGGACCTGGCCCATAGCGTCGGTATCAGTGAGCCGACCATCGTGCGCTTCTGCCGAGCCATCGGTTGCACCGGGTTTCAGGACCTCAAGCTCAAGCTGGCCCAGAGCCTTGCCGCAGGCGCGAGTTTCGGGCAGTTCGCGATACACGAAGACGATTCGGTCGCTGACTACAGCCTGAAGATTTTCGACACCACGCTGCACACCTTGATGGAAGTGCGCGAGAACCTTGATCCGCACGCTTTGCAACTGGCCGTCACAGCCATGGCGGGTGCCAACCGCGTCGAGTTCTACGGGTTTGGTGCCTCGGGTGCGGTTGCGGCGGATGCGCAGCATAAATTCTTCCGCTTGCTGCTGACTGCCGCGGCGTATTCCGACCCGCACATGCAGGCGATGTCCGCCGTTACGCTCAAGCCTACTGATGTCGCGGTATGCATCTCTCAGTCCGGTCGCTCGAAGGACCTGCTGATCACTGCCAACCTGGTACGCGAGAGCGGTGCGACATTGATTACACTGTGCCCAAGCCAGACCCCATTGGCCGAATTGTCGTCGGTCAACCTGGCAATCGATGTGCACGAAGACACTGAGATCTATACGCCGCTGACCTCGCGTATCGCGCATCTGGTGGTGATTGACGTGTTGGCGATGGGCGTTGCGATGGCGCGCGGGCCGAGTCTGGTCAACCACCTCAAGAGCGTCAAACGCAGCCTGCGTGGGCTACGATTGTCGCCCAAGTCGATCAAGACCCACGAAGACTGAAAAGCTTCGCCGCTGATCAAAATTTCATCGTACTGTCACCTGCGTGCCGCCTCACTGTCACCACTGCGCTGCATTCTGTACTCCCGCAAAACGTACTGGGAGACAGGTCATGGCTCGGCATTACGATGATTTACCCAACAGCACTGTGAAAAACCGTCGTCAGCAGGAAGACCAGCGCCGCATGGAATTCCGCCGTGCGATTGAAAGCTATTGCGAGGCGCGTCAACTCAATCAGGAGCTCTGCGACTACATGGAAGGCGTGACCGGCGAAGTCTGGCAGACCGTCAAGCCGACCGTGGACGTCCGTCGAAGCGCTCGACAAGCTGGCTGATCTGCGCACGTTCAGTACGGATGAACGCCAGAAAGGCGTGGGCCACCGGAGACAGGCGTTTGTCCTTGGCTTGCACCACGCACCAGCTTCGATACAAAGGCAGCTCGGCCACTGGCAGCTCTACAAGGGCGCCGGTGGCGAGTTCCTGACAGACCGCATGGCGCGTCAGCAGCGCCAGCCCCAGCCCGGCGACCACGCATTCGCGTTGCGCCTCGCTTGAAGACACCTCCAGCGTCTGCGTGAAATGCACGCGCTTTTCCTTGAAGTATTCCTCGCAGGCCCTGCGCGTACCCGAGCCGATTTCGCGGGTCAACAGCGGCCACGGCTCCAGGTCCTTCAGGCTCAGCGACTGCTGGCTGCACAGCGGGTGATCCGCAGGAGCCACCGCAACGATCGGATTGTTGAGGAACGGCAGAAATTCCAGCCCCATGTCCTGCGGCACCATCGACATCACCACCAGATCATCGCGGTTGTCCGAGAGACGCCGGATGATCTGTGCCCGATTGACCACCATCAGGCTCAGGCTGACTTCCGGGTGCTTGCGTTTGAACGCGGCAAACAAATGCGGGGTGAAATACTTGCAGCTCGACTCGACGGCCAGTTTCAGTTGGCCTTGCAGTGAGCCTTGCAGGTCCGAGAGCTGCATGTCGAGGTTCTCAAGCCGGCCAAAGATGTCCCGGCTGGCCAGTTGCAAGGCTTCGGCGGCTTCGGTCAGGTACAGCTTTTTACCGACATACTCAAACAGTGGCTGACCCACCAGCTCTTCGAGCTGGCGTATCTGCAGGCTGACGGCAGGCTGAGTCAGCGACATTTCTTCTGCTGCACGGCTATAGGAGCGCAGATCGCACACTTCGTTGAAAATGCGCAGCTGACGCAATGTCATACGCATCAATGACTTACGCATTATTAGATGTCTCGTGCAGACGTTCGAGATCTGACTATAAGCTTTTACTTATACATGACCCAACTTTTACTCATTTTTATTAATTCTCGATCAGGAATAGGGTGTCCCTGCGGCATCGCGTCACATGTCTCGTTACACAACAGCGGCGATTGCATCGCGTCATGCAGCCTGCATGCTCCGGCTCAAACCGGTTGTTTGTCCTTAGGGTCGAGGAAACGCCAGTGATAAAAAAAATTCTGATCGCCAACCGTGGAGAGATTGCCGTTCGTATCGTGCGCGCCTGCGCCGAGATGGGCATTCGCTCGGTGGCGATCTATTCCGATGCCGACCGCCATGCCTTGCATGTCAAACGTGCTGACGAAGCCTATAGCATTGGTGCCGAACCTCTCGCGGGTTATCTGAACCCACGCAAACTGGTCAACCTTGTCGTGGAAACCGGCTGTGATGCACTGCACCCAGGCTATGGTTTTCTGTCCGAGAATGCCGAGCTGGCCGATATTTGCGCCGAACGCGGAATCAAATTCATTGGGCCTTCGGCGGAAGTGATCCGCCGCATGGGCGACAAGACCGAAGCGCGGCGCAGCATGATCAAGGCCGGTGTACCGGTCACACCGGGCACTGAAGGTAATGTGGCCGACATCGAAGAAGCGCTGGTCGAAGGCGAGCGCATCGGTTATCCGGTCATGCTCAAGGCCACATCTGGCGGCGGTGGACGGGGTATTCGTCGTTGCAACAGTCGCGAAGAGCTTGAACAGGCGTTTCCTCGGGTGATTTCCGAAGCCACAAAGGCGTTCGGGTCGGCCGAGGTGTTTCTCGAAAAATGCATCGTCAATCCCAAGCACATCGAAGCCCAGATTCTGGGCGACAGCTTCGGCAATGTCGTGCACCTGTTCGAGCGCGATTGTTCGATTCAGCGGCGCAACCAGAAGCTCATCGAAATTGCCCCCAGCCCTCAATTGACACCCGAGCAGCGCGCCTACATCGGTGACCTGTCGGTGCGGGCGGCCAAGGCAGTGGGCTACGAGAATGCGGGCACCGTGGAGTTTCTGCTCGCCGAAGGTGAGGTGTACTTCATGGAGATGAACACCCGGGTCCAGGTCGAGCACACCATTACCGAAGAAATCACCGGTATCGACATTGTTCGCGAACAGATTCGCGTGGCGTCCGGCCTGCCGCTCTCGGTCAAGCAAGAGGACATCATCCATCGCGGGTTTGCCCTGCAGTTTCGTATCAATGCTGAAGACCCGAAGAACAACTTTCTGCCCAGCTTCGGCAAGATCACGCGTTATTACGCGCCTGGTGGGCCAGGTGTGCGCACCGATACGGCGATTTACACGGGTTATACGATCCCGCCTTTTTATGACTCGATGTGCCTGAAACTGATTGTCTGGGCGTTGACCTGGGAAGAGGCCATGGACCGGGGCCTGCGTGCACTGGATGACATGCGCTTGCAGGGTGTGAAGACCACGGCTGCTTATTATCAGGAAATTCTGCGTAACCCGGAATTTCGCAGCGGTGAATTCAATACCAGTTTCGTTGAGAGCCACCCTGAGCTGACCAATTACTCGATCAAGCGCAAACCCGAAGAGTTGGCCCTGGCCATCGCCGCCGCCATCGCCGCCCACGCAGGCCTTTGAATGCAGCTGCCAGCTGTCCGTTACGCGCAACATGTGAAAGCGACTCCGCTTTCCATGCAGTGCGCAGCGTGAAGCTTGCCGCTATAAGGAGACAAGAATGACCAAGAAGATCTTTGTAACCGACACCATCCTGCGTGACGCCCATCAGTCCTTGCTGGCCACCCGCATGCGCACTGAAGACATGCTGCCAATCTGCGACAAACTCGACCAGGTCGGCTATTGGTCGCTGGAAATGTGGGGCGGCGCAACGTTTGACGCCTGTGTGCGCTTTCTCAAGGAAGACCCGTGGGAGCGCCTGCGCCAACTGCGTGCCGCTTTGCCCAACACCTGTTTGCAGATGCTGCTGCGCGGCCAGAACCTGCTGGGCTACCGCCATTACAGTGACGACGTGGTCAAGGCGTTCGTGGCCAAGGCGGCAGTCAACGGCATTGATGTGTTCCGCATCTTCGACGCGATGAATGACGTGCGTAACCTGCGGGTTGCCATCGAGGCTGTGAAGGCTGCGGGCAAGCATGCCCAAGGCACCATCGCTTACACCACCAGCCCGGTTCACACCATTGAAGCCTTCGTTGCGCAAGCCCGGCAGATGGAATCCATGGGCTGCGACTCGGTCGCGATCAAGGACATGGCCGGCCTGCTCACGCCTTACGCGACCGGTGAGCTGGTCAAGGCCTTGAAAGCCGAGCAATCGTTACCGGTGTTCATCCACTCCCATGACACCGCAGGCCTGGCGGCGATGTGTCAGCTGAAAGCGATTGAAAGCGGCGCCGATCATATCGACACCGCGATCTCCAGCTTCGCCTGGGGCACCAGCCATCCGGGGACCGAGTCCATGGTCGCGGCCCTCAAGGGCAGCGAATTCGATACCGGGCTGGACCTGGAGCTGTTGCAGGAAATCGGTCTGTATTTCTATGCGGTGCGCAAAAAGTACCACCAGTTCGAAAGCGAGTTCACCGCTGTCGACACCCGTGTGCAGGTTAACCAGGTGCCGGGCGGGATGATTTCCAACCTCGCCAATCAGCTCAAGGAGCAGGGTGCGCTCAATCGCATGAGCGAAGTACTGGCCGAGATTCCGCGCGTCCGCAAAGACCTTGGGTATCCACCACTGGTGACGCCAACCTCGCAGATTGTTGGCACTCAGGCGTTTTTCAACGTGCTGGCCGGTGAGCGTTACAAGACCATCACCAACGAAGTGAAGCTCTACCTGCAAGGCGGTTACGGCAAGGCGCCCGGCCAGGTGGACGAAAAGCTGCGTCGTCAGGCCATTGGCAGCGAAGAGCTGATCGATGTTCGGCCAGCGGACCTGCTCAAGCCGGAAATGACCAAGCTGCGTGCCGATATCGGTCCCTTGGCCAAGTCTGAAGAAGACGTACTGACCTTCGCCATGTTCCCGGACATTGGTCGCAAGTTTCTTGAAGAGCGCGCTGCCGGGACCCTGGCGCCTGAAGTGCTGCTGCCAATTCCAGAAGCGGGTGGGGTGGCCAGGCCAGGCGGCGAGGGCGTACCGACCGAGTTCGTCATCGACGTGCATGGCGAGACCTATCGTGTGGACATCACGGGTGTGGGCGTCAAGGCCGAGGGCAAGCGTCACTTCTACCTGTCCATTGATGGCATGCCGGAAGAGGTGGTGTTCGAACCCCTCAACGAGTTCGTCAGCGGTGGCGCCAGCAAGCGCAAACAGGCGCACGAGCCAGGTCATGTCAGCACCACCATGCCAGGCAACATCGTCGACGTGCTGGTCAAGGAAGGCGATAGGGTTAAGACCGGTCAGGCCGTACTGATCACCGAAGCAATGAAGATGGAAACCGAAGTCCAGGCAGCGATCGCAGGCAAAGTCGTCGCGATTCACGTTGCCAAAGGTGACCGCGTCAACCCGGGCGAAATCCTGATCGAAATCGAAGGCTGATCAGCCTTCGATGCTATTCAAATAACCGAATCGATTACCTCTGGGGGCCCTTGTGGCTCCCTTTTTTTATCCGTTTTGCTCAGCCGCACCCCATCAAGCCGATGTACCCGCTGCTTGTGAGCACCGGGCCACCGCCCAATGTTTGGCTGGAAACCCGCCCTTTCAGGAGTGCGCGCGTCGGGCGTCGAAGGCTGTCTGTCAGCCATCCGATGCCTGTCTGAACGTCTCCAGCCCTTTGATCTGCTGACCGTCGACGAAGTTGTCCGCTGCCAGCCAGCCCTCGAACGCTTTCTGCAGTTCGGGCCATTCGCTGTCGAGAATCGAGTACCAGGCGGTGTCTCTGCTCTGACCCTTGACGACCATGTGCTGACGAAAGATGCCCTCATGGCTGAAGCCAAAGCGATCCGCGGCACGTTTGGAGCGTGCATTGTTGTTATTGCACTTCCACTCCAGTCGGCGATTGCCCAGTGCAAAGGCTTCCCTGGCCAACAGGTAAATGGCTTCGGTGCCTTTAGGCGTGCGCTGCATGGCCGCGCCGAAAGTGACATGCCCGATTTCTATGCGCCCGTGTGCGGCAACAATCGATAGAAAGCTGATCACGCCTTCGGTGGCACCGGTCTGTTGATTGACCACGGCGTAAAACCACGGATCGGTGTCTGCGGCATGACGTGTCAGCCACGCGTCAAACGCGCTGCGCTCCGCGAATGGGCCATAAGGCAGATAGTCCCAGAGCTTGAGATCGGCATCGGGGCCTTGCAGGGCGGCCCACAGGTCATCGCCATGACGCGCGACATCGAGTTTTTCCAGGCGGATGAAACGGCCCGTCAGGGTGTGTGCGCCAGGCAGCGTTGCGGCTTGCCAGTCCAATAATGTGTCAGACATGAATCACTTCCTGTATCAAAGAGGCTTGCGAAACTGGATGTAACCGCCGCGATCTGCAATTCGCTCATACAACTGAATCGCCGTGGCATTGGTTTCGTGCGTCAGCCAATGCACCTTATCGCAATCATCGGCTTTGGCGGCGGCGTAGACGTATTCGATCAATTGCCTGCCGATGCCGGTGCCGCGCTGTTCGGGAGCAACAATCAGATCTTGCAGGTAGCAGGCATTTTTAATGCTCCAGTTGGAGCGGTGATAGATGAAATTCACCATGCCTACGGCATCTGCACCTCGCCAGGCCAATGCCGAGTGGGTTGGTTCGCTCGGGTCCAGCAGGCGGCGCCACGTCTCTGCGCTGACGTCTTCGCCCAATTCGGTCTTGTAGAACCGCAGGTAGGTTTGCCACAACGGCAGCCAGGCCTGCTGATCGTCTGCTGTCACTCGGCGGATCTGGATGTCGGTCATGACTCTCTCCCTGTGCTCATCAAGCGGGCGATTTGCTGATCATTGGCAAGCGTGCTGGCCGCGAGGCCGTCACGTACACCGGCTACATCCTCGGCGCTGCGGTTCTGGCTGAGTTTGTGTTTGCCCTCCAGGCGCTGGATGGGCAGGGCAAAACCGACGATGGCGCCGAGCATTTTGGCGATGTAATCGGCCGGTGCGTCGTCGATCGACCAAGGTTGTGCCCGACCCGACTCATGCCGATTGGTCAGGTCGTTCAGCAACTGCTTCAAACGTTCCGGGTCAGTAAATACTTCGGCCTGACCGTAGGCGTGAACGGCGGTGTAATTCCAGGTCGGTACGACTTTGCCGTGCTCCGCCTTGCTGGGGTAATAAGAGGGGCTTACATAAGCGTCGTCACCGGTAAATATCACCAGAGTGTCGGCCAGGCCGGCCATCGTTCGCCACTGCGGATTGGCCTTGGCCACGTGGCCGTAAAGCGTGCCATAAGGGCCGTGATCCCTGCGCAACAGAAGCGGCAAGTGCGTGGCCTGCATGCCATCCTGATCCTGGCTGATCAGAATCGCCAGACGAGTGTGGTCGATATGCGCGTGCAGAACGGGCAGGGTGTCTTCATTGAATGCGGCGGGCGTGTACATGGCAATTCTTCCTGGCTGATGGTGCGATCCTAGGCAAGCTATTGGTTTGTTGTAAGATCCACTTTCACCAGATTTCATAGGACCAATTTCATGTCCGTCGATCCCGCTGTGTTTCCGTCCACGCTGACGGGCATCAAACTGGATCGCAGCCAGGGGCTCAGCAAGCAGCTCTATCAAGCGCTGCGCCAGCAGATTCTGGATGCTCGCCTGGGCAGCGGCACCCGGTTGCCTGCAAGTCGAGAGCTGGCCGAGGCCTTGGCGATTTCTCGCAACAGCGTGATGCGCGCCTACGACCAGCTGTATGCGGAAGGTTTTACCGAGACGCGGGTCGGTGACGGGACCTATGTCATCCAGCTGTCAAAGACTCGCGTTGCGCTTGAACGAAAATCGAACGAAAAAGTGTCCACAGCTCTTACGGGGTTTTCCACAGGCTTATCCACAGCGAAAATGCCTTCAACGGACGTGCAAAAGCTGGAAGAAAAAGCCGTATCGGGCGCCGCGCTTGAGCTGATCGAGCAGCATCACATGAGCGCGCCGCTGACAGGTGCACCCAGAGCGTTTCGTGTCGGTATCCCTGCGTTCGATCTGTTCCCGTTCGACATCTGGGGCAAGCTGCAGGCGGCGTTCTGGCGCAAGCCCGATCACGCTCTTTTGAGCTACGGCGCGCCTGCGGGTGAATGGCGGCTCAGGGAATTGATCGCTATCTATCTGCGTTCTTCTCGCGGGCTGCAATGCACCGCCGAACAGATTGTGATCACCAATGGTGCCCAGCATGCCATCAGCCTGTGCGCGCAGTTGCTGGTCGAGGTCGGAAAAGGCGTGGCAATAGAAAACCCCGGCTACCGTGCTGCTGGTCACGCGTTTGCGGTCGCAGGTGCGCGTTTGACGGGGATTGCGGTCGACAGCGAAGGGCTTTGCTGTGCGGCGCTTGAGCGCACCGACTGCACGCTGGCGTACGTCACCCCATCGCATCAGTACCCGACTGGGGTAGTCATGAGCCTGGCTCGGCGTCTGGAATTGCTGGCGTGGGCTGAAAGGCGAGGGGGCTGGATCGTCGAAGATGATTACGATGGCGAATATCGCTACAGCGGTGCGCCTCTGGCACCTTTGGCTGCGCTGGATGGCGGCGGGCGGGTGCTCTACGTGGGCACGTTTGGCAAAATAGCCTTTCCGGCGATGCGCCTCGGTTATCTAGTGTTGCCTGAGGCGTTGGTCCAACCATTTGCTCAGCGCAAGGCGGTGGACATGCGCCACACCGAGATCAGCACGCAGCGGGTCATGGCGCAATTCATTGCCTTGGGCCATTTCCAGCGACACATTCGTCGCATGCGTCGTGCATCCCTGAGCCGACGCGACACATTGCTGGCAAACTGGCCGAAGGACATTCCCGGCTGCGCTGCCATGCCCAGAGTCACCGCAGGGCTGCACGTCATGGTCAAGGTAGACAGTCTGGCCCGGGAGCAGGAACTGATCGGAAAGGCGGCGCGGGTTGGAGTAGATATCAGCGCATTGAGCGGCTATTGGCTGCCGGATTCCTCCGAGCCGATGGATAACCGCGCCGGGCTGGTGCTGGGTTTTGCCGCCGTGCCGGAAGTCGACATAGCCGATGCACTGAACAGGTTGCGCAAGGTCTGGTCGGAGTAGGCCAGCTGTGCCCGTATAATCGTCGCTTTCGGCGACTTGTCATTGAGATACCCATGAACACTTCTCTTTCTGCAACACCGGGGCGTACCTACGGCGCGCCTCTGGCGGCTTTATTTCTGCTGCTGATGGGCGCGCAGTTTCTGCTGCTCAGCGTCGGCACTCGTCAGGTTCTGCTGTGGGTTGTCGGCGCGGCGCTGGGCGTGACGCTCTACCATGCCGCGTTCGGGTTTACTTCAGCCTGGCGTGTATTCATCCGCGAGCGACGTGGCGCCGGGCTGCGTGCGCAAATGGTCATGCTGGCAGTTGCCGTGCTGCTCTTCTTCCCGGCACTGGGCGCTGGTTCGCTGTTCGGACAGCCGGTTACAGGTCTTGTGGCGCCAGTTGGCGTTTCGGTGGTGGTAGGTGCTTTCATTTTCGGTATCGGCATGCAACTTGGCGGCGGCTGTGCGTCGGGCACGTTGTTCACTGCCGGTGGCGGTAATGCGCGGATGCTGGTCACGCTGCTGTTCTTTATCCTTGGGTCGCTTATTGCCACGCATCACGTTGACTGGTGGTTTGCGCTGCCTTCGTTTCCGGCCATCTCTGTGGTCAAGAGCTTCGGCGTGGTCCCGGCCTTGATCGGCAATCTGGCGCTGTTCGGCCTGATCGCGTTCATCACCGTGCGCCTCGAAAAGCGTCGCCATGGCCAGCTTGAGGCGCCGGTGACGAGTGAGCACCATGGCCTGAAACGCTTCGTGCGCGGGCCATGGATGCTGGTCTGGGGCGCAGTGGCGCTGGCCGTTCTGAACTACGCCACACTGGCACTCGCGGGCCGGCCATGGGGCATCACCTCGGCCTTCGCCTTGTGGGGCGCCAAAGTGGCCAGCAGTCTGGGTGTTGATGTCGCAAGCTGGGTGTTCTGGCAGAGCGCGGCGAACGCGAAGGCACTTGCCGCACCGGTCTGGCAGGACGTCACCAGCGTCATGGACATTGGCATCATGCTGGGCGCCTTGCTGGCGGCAGGACTGGCCGGGCGTTTTGCGCCGAGTCTCGATATTCCCACGCGCTCACTGGTTGCTGCGGTCATCGGCGGATTGCTGCTGGGGTATGGCTCTCGCCTGGCTTACGGCTGCAACATCGGGGCGTATTTCAGCGGCATCGCCTCCGGCAGCCTGCACGGCTGGCTCTGGCTGGTGATGGCGTATGCCGGTAACGTTGTCGGCGTGCAGCTGCGCCCGATCTTCTTCGCTGGCGAGCGTCCGCAAGCGGCCTTGAGCGGCTGCTGACCCCATGTAACCTTTCGATATAAAGCGGGCTGTCTGCGAACCATCTGCAGCATTGGCATTCAAAGCCCATGCAGTAGCGAGGTGGTACGCACGCAGTCTCGCTTTTTTATCGATGGGGTAGTCCTTTGCAGCAAACGATCATTTCGAAAATCCGGTTCCTGGGCAAAACAATCGGTTACGTAGGTTGGTCACTGTTCTGGCTGCTGATCTGGGACGTGATCGTCACCGTCGACTTCATGTTGTACCTGGAGCGCAAGATCACACTGCCGTCGATGCCGCTGACCCTGCTGGGTTCGGCGCTGGTGGTCCTGACCAGCTTCCGCAATTCCAGCGCCTACAACCGCTGGTGGGAAGCCCGCACGTTATGGGGTGCGCTGGTCAACAGCTCGCGCAGCTTCGCCCGGCAGGTACTGACACTGGTTGAAGATGACGAAAATGGTATTAACCCGGTCAAGGCTGATCTGCTGCGCCGTCACGTTGCCTACGTGAAATGTCTGTCCGCGCACCTGAAAGGTGTTTCCTGCAACGATGAAGTGCAGATGCTGATCCCTCGCGAAGAGTTCGAGCGTCGCTTCGACACCAACAACTTCCCCAACGACCTGCTTAACGTCTCGGCTGCAATGCTGGCCAGGGAGTACCAGGCAGGTCTTCTGGACAGCATCCGTCTGGCGCGTCTCGAATCGACGATGGTGGATATTTCCAACTGCCAGGGCGGCATGGAGCGTATTGCCAATACGCCGCTGCCTTACCCGTATGTGGCATTCCCTCGACTGTTCATCACGCTGTTCTGCCTGATCGTTCCGATCGGTCTGGTGGAGACGCTTGGCTGGTTTACGCCACTGGCCTCGACTGTGGTGGGTTTCATGCTGCTGGCCATCGAGAAAAT
The DNA here is from genome assembly GCF_021147775.1 of Pseudomonas californiensis. GTDB lineage: Bacteria > Pseudomonadota > Gammaproteobacteria > Pseudomonadales > Pseudomonadaceae > Aquipseudomonas > Aquipseudomonas californiensis. The sequence continues at coordinate 43,192 of NZ_JAGTPK010000017.1, read as the reverse complement.
CGGCACAGACTTGCAGAGCCCATTCCGCGCCAGTGAGCATGAAATTCAGATGACGGCACTGTGCGAAAACATCGAACGCAATCTGGATTCAATGCTTCGAGGTGCGCAGGAGGAGAGCAGGATTTCGTGAGAGAAGGGTGTTCGCGAGGTGATGGCAGTTAGCGATGTTGACTCAGGCCAATCCTGAGTCGACAGGGCGGATGGAGAGCTGCTTAACGCAGCTCTCCACACAAGTCGAGTTCCACCAGACGGCGGCTCTCGTCGATCTTCAGGTCCGAACCGAGCAGCGCATGCAATTTGCCCAGCGCGGCTTCACGGGTCATGCCGCCACCGCAAAGTACGCCCGCACTGCGCAGACGACTGCCCGCTTCGTAGACATCGAACTCGACGCCCCCTTCGTGACATTGCGTGATGGCGACCACGCAAATGCCCAGTGCGCGGGCGCGCTCCAGGCTCTCGATGAAGCGCGGATCATCGCTGGGGCCAGTGCCGCTGCCGAAACATTCAAGCACCAGGCCTTGAATGTTGCTGTTGATCAGACCATCAAGGTGAGCGGCACCAACACCCGGAAACAATGGCAGGACAGCGACGCTGGCCAGTGTCTTCGGCTGGCGGTAGTTCATTGCGTCGGGCAACGAAATTGCCGAATGTCCGCCACGGGAACGTTGCAAAGGCGCGAACGGATGACGCCCAAAGCTGCGAATTTTCGCGCAGCGGGTGGGCGCCATCAGTTCACCGTGGAAGTACAGCTGGACACCTGCTGGCAAACCGCTGCCCAGTGCCAGCAGTGCCCCGTTGACGTTTTCCCACGCATCGCTGTCCGGCACACCGGCCGGTAGCATCGAACCGGTGAACACCACCGGCGCATCAAGGCCCAGCAATTGGAAGCTCATTGCCGCCGCGCTGTACGCGAGGGTGTCGGTGCCATGCAGCACCAGCACTGCATCGCAGCCTTCCACGTCCACCGCTTCGATTACCGCTTCGCGCAGACGAAGCCAGTAGGCGGGCGTCATGTTGGCGCTGTCGATCAGGGGTGCCATTTCGCGAAAGCGCCATTGCGGCACGACCAGTTCCGGTAGCTCGGCCAGTTGCCCGGCCATTCTGGCCTCGAAACCCGATGCAGGCGCAAGGCCGTTGGCGCTGGCCTGCATGCCGATGGTGCCGCCGGTATAAAGAACCATCACTCGCTGTGCGGGTGGGTGTACATCATGAGGCATGGTTCTTCTCCTGCGCGGCGCTCGGTTGATTATCGTGGTTGAGGAGCTGGCTTGGCTGCCACTTCAATTTCGTTTGTCGGCGTGTGGCTCGGGTTGGCAGGCCATGCGCTGCGGTCCAGATCCAGGTCCGGGAACTGACTGGAATCGAACACCGGCGTCTTGATGCCCGCCCGACGCTGCGTATCGTAGTCAACCAGGATGCGCTTGACGACCTTGAACAGCATGGCCAGCGCGATCAGGTTGACGAACGCCAGCAGGGTCATGGTGATGTCCGCGAATGCCAGCACATCTTTCAGGTCGACGACGGCGCCCCAGAGAATCAGTGCCAGTACTGCGATGCGGTAGATCACGATGGCCTTGAGCTTCTCGCCAAACAGGAAGCGCAGGCTGTTTTCACCCAGATAGTAGTTGTAGAGGATCGAGGTGAACACAAACAGAGCCAGCGCAACGCTGATGAAGACACGACCCCAGTCACCGACCACGGCTGCGAGCGAGTTCTGTGCCAGAACGATACCGTTGCCGTCGTAGCCGACGTTGTAGATACCGGAGAGCAGAATCAGCAACGCGGTGCAGGTGCAGATGACGAAGGTGTCGAGGAACACGCTGAACGCTTGAACCACGCCCTGGGCAACCGGGTGTTCGACCTGAGCTACGGCTGCCACGTTGGGTGCGCTGCCCAGACCGGCTTCGTTGGCGAATACGCCACGTTTCACACCCATCACGATGGCGCTGCCGATCAGGCCGCCAAACACAGGGTCAAGACCGAAGGCGCTTTTGACGATGGTCATCAACATGCCAGGTACATGATCGATCTGCAGAACGATCACGTAGACGGTCACTGCGATGTAGATCAGGGTCTTGACCGGAACCAGCAGGTCGGAAATGGCAGCGATGCGCTTGATGCCGCCGATGAAAGCCAAACCCAGTAGCACGACCAGACAGATACCGGTGGTGGTGGTGCTGACACCGAACGCGCTGTTCAGCGAGTCTGTTACTGCGTGGGACTGCAAGCCGTTGAAGGCGAAGCCGAAGGTCACCAGCAGCAGTACAGCCATGACCATACCCAGCCAGCGCTTGCCCAGGCCGTGCTGAATGTAATACGCCGGACCGCCGCGGAACTGGCCTTCGGAGTCTTTGCGTTTGTAAAGCTGAGCGAGCGAACACTCGATGAAGCTGCTGGACATGCCGACCAGTGCGGTGACCCACATCCAGAACACGGCGCCCGGACCACCGAGGGTCACGGCGATGCCGACACCTGCGATGTTACCGGCACCTACGCGGCCAGCGAGGCTGAGCATGAGGGCCTGGAATGAACTCAGTTGGCCCGAGCTGCTTTTCAAACTGTCGCGAAAAACCGCGAACATATGGAAAAAGTGTCGAAACTGAACGAAACGTGAACGGATCGTGAAGTAACTACCCAGGCCTACGATGAGTACAATCAGTACTTTGCCTGAGAGGAAGTCGTTAATCATTTCCAGCATTTTTGTTATTCCTCGCTACTTTTGAGGGGGCGCACTATACCGGTGCAAAGTTTTTACGTCTGTAGTCGCTTTCTTGTGTGACTGATTCTTCATTCGCGACGATGAATGAGTACTTTCGTGATAACCCACGAAAGCGTTGTGCCAGAGGCGTCGGGCCAGAAATTGGATCCCGTCGCGTTCGAGGCAAAAAAAAGGGTCTGGAGAATCACTCCCAGACCCTCAAAAAATTGAGGGGTGTCTAGGCCCTCAATCTGGTGAGCTTGTTGCGCAGTTCATTCCTGTCAGGCCTTCAATGGAGCCAGACGAGGAGCGATCATGTTTTCCGGACGCAGGATGTCGTCGAGCATCGCGTCATCGAGCAAGCCTTCCTCACGCACCAGTTCCAGTACGCCGCGGCCTGTCTCAAGAGCGATGCGGGCGATCCGCGTCGAGTTTTCGTAGCCGATGTACGGGTTCAGTGCTGTGACCAGACCGATCGAGTGCTCGACCAGTTCACGGCAGCGCTGTTCGTTGGCGGTAATGCCGACGATGCAGTGTTCACGAAGCATGTCCATCGCGCGCTGCAGCAGGCGGATCGAGTCGAAGATCTTGTAGGCGATCAGCGGCTCCATGACGTTGAGCTGCAGCTGCCCGCCCTCTGCGGCCATGGTCAGCGACAGGTCGTTACCGATGATTTCGAAGGCCACCTGGTTGACCGCTTCTGGAATGACCGGGTTGACCTTGCCGGGCATGATCGAGCTTCCGGGCTGACGGGCAGGCAGGTTGATTTCGTTGATGCCGGTGCGTGGGCCGCTGGACAGCAGGCGCAGGTCGTTGCAGATCTTCGACAGCTTGACCGCTGTGCGCTTGAGCATGCCCGAGAACAGTACGAAGGCGCCCATGTCCGACGTGGCTTCGATCAGGTCGGCTGCCGGTACCAGCGGCTGGCCGCTTATGGTTGCGAGGCGATCTACGGCAAGCTTCTGATAGCCAGGGTCGGCGTTGATGCCGGTGCCGATAGCCGTGCCGCCCAGATTGACCTCGGTCAGCAGTTCAGGCGCGAGGCTGCGCAGACGGTTCAGGTCTTCTGTCAGGGTGGTGGCGAAGGCGCGGAATTCCTGGCCCAGGGTCATCGGGACCGCATCCTGCAACTGGGTGCGGCCCATTTTCAGAACGTGATTGAATTCCTGGCCCTTTGCCGCGAATGCCTGGATCAGACTGTCGAGGCTGGCGAGCAGCGCGTCGTGACCCAGCAGCAGACCCAGGCGGATGGCCGTCGGATAGGCATCGTTGGTCGACTGCGCCATGTTCACATCGTTGTTCGGGTGCAGGTGTTTGTACTCACCCTTCTCGAAGCCCATGGATTCCAGGGCGATGTTGGCAATGACCTCGTTGGCATTCATGTTGGTCGACGTACCGGCGCCGCCCTGAATCATGTCGACGACGAACTGGTCGTGAAAGTCGCCGCGGATCAACCGTGCGCAGGCCTCGCTTATAGCTGCATGCTTGGCGTCGGTCAGATGTCCGAGCTGGTTGTTTGCATCAGCTGCTGCCTGCTTGACCATGGCCAGGGCCACGACCAGCTTCGGATAGTGCGACAGCGGTACGCCGGAGAGGTGAAAATTGTTCACCGCCCGCAGGGTCTGAATGCCGTAATAAGCAGCGGCAGGGACTTCGAGAACACCCAACAGGTCTTTTTCGATGCGCAGTGATGCAGGCGAGGACATGATAAAAAAAGTCTCAAAAAAGGCACGGACAATGCCGGAACGCCGCGAATATTGGGCTTCACCTCTTAATTTGGCTAATGCCTTTAACCGCTGGCCTATGCAAGAACGGCATAATGAGAATGTGACCCGGAGCAATCATGGTACGTAAAGGCGGCAAAACGTCGCACCTGTGGGCGTTGTCGTTCCATACCCAATGTTGTTGATTCATGTATCGGCTTTGCTGTGCGCGCCGTCTTCATCCTGTCGGCTTTAATTGACGTGGGCATACACGACCCTGATCCGCCCGCTGTTGAAGACAATGGTGTCCGGAGGGACCTGATGAATCTGGAAAGCAAATGGTTGGAGGATTTCAGCGCGCTGGCGGCCACCCGCAGTTTTTCCCAGGCCGCCGAGCGTCGCTTTGTCACGCAGCCAGCCTTCAGCAGAAGAATCCGCAGCCTTGAGTCCGCGCTGGGCCTTACCCTGGTGAATCGCTCGCGAACGCCCATCGAGTTGACGGCAGCTGGTCAGCTGTTTCTGGTGACAGCACGCACGGTGGTTGAACAGCTGGGTGAAGTCGTTCGCCATCTTCACCACCTGGAAGGCGGGCAGGGCGAGGTCATGCAGGTCGCGGCGGCCCACTCGCTGGCGCTCGGCTTCTTCCCGCGCTGGATTGCCCAACTGCGTAATGAAGGTCTGAACATCGCGACGCGTCTCGTGGCAACCAACGTGGGCGATGCCGTTCACGCGCTGCGCGAAGGCGGTTGCGACCTGATGTTGGCGTTCTACGATCCCGACGCGGCATTGCAGATGGATGCCGAGATCTTTCCATCACTGCACCTTGGCCAGACTCAGATGCTGCCGGTCTGCGCTGCGGACGCCAGCGGTCAACCGTTGTTCGACATGGAAGGTGAGGCCAGTGTGCCGTTGTTGGCGTACAGCGCGGGTGCCTTTCTCGGCCGTTCGGTCAACCTGCTGCTGCGCCAGCGCAACCTGCGTTTTACGACGGTGTATGAAACTGCGATGGCGGACAGCCTTAAAAGCATGGCGCTCGAGGGGCTGGGTATTACCTGGGTGCCGCAGCTCAGCGTACGAGCCGAACTGGCACGTGGCGAGCTAGTGGTATGCGGCGGGCCGCAGTGGCATGTACCACTGGAGATTCGCCTGTACCGCTGCGCCCTGGTCCGCAAGGCCAACGTCCGCCTGCTGTGGCGCAAGCTGGAAAGCGCGGCTGCCCAGGAACAGGCCTGACACGGGCCGCCACGTAATTTCAAAAGGTTTTTGCAGCGTGAGCGGCCCGTATTCACTCAGGGGTATTCGCTCAGGTGAGCGGCGATGCGTTGTTTGTTCTCGTCGCTGAACACATAGCAATTGGCGCGCAGGTTGACCCGGGTTGGCATCAGATTGGTTTCGCACCACCAGCCGTTCTGGTAAAGCACTTCTGCCGAGTCATGATGACCACCCAGCATATGACCCAGCTCGTGCGCAGGCGCCGGATAGGTTTCCAGTGATGCGATACCGGCATAGCCTTTGTCTATTGCAAAGCCCATGACTTTCGAGTTGATACTGTTGTTGGTAAGCAGCAGGTACTTGGTGGTGTGGTTGCGCGGCAGATTGTGGGTGTTCATGTACTGATCGACCTGTTTTTTCCAAAGAGCAGACAATTGGTCCGTGTCGTCTCCCTTATAGGAGAAGTCAGTCAAGGCCGGAGCATTACGAATGAATTCCAGATTGATCCGACGCCCCGTAAAACTCTCCAGGTCTTTTATCAGCCAGGCAAAGTGATTCTCGACAAGGCTGTCGATCTTCGCCTGGGGCAGGTCATCATGGATAACGAGGTAGAAGAACAGAGGCCGCTTGGAGGGCGGGCCGTCGGGCAGATCGTTGGCCAGTACGCCGTGGCACAGCGATAGCGTAACCGCCATCAATAGAGAAGTTGCGATTGCTTTGAACATGGTTACTCATCCTTGAGCAGGTAAAAGGTCCGGTCGGTCCTTCATGGATCGACGTAATCAGCTAATAGCAAAATGTGTGGCGTGTGAGTCGGCACAGGCAGCTGCGTGTGTAGGTATGTCCTGCATGGAAGGCAGGACGCTCGCCGTTGCTGTTGTATGCACTTGAAGGAAGGTTTTCGCCGCGTGCAAAAACCTTGAGCGGTTGGTCGTCGAAGGGGCTGTCATCCTGGCGCATTGAGGTATACTGCGCGGCCTTTGGCCGGTTGAATCGGTCATTATTCGTACAACAAGCCACGCTGGTTTTCCTGCGTGGCTTGTTGTTTTCAGACGCGCCTGCGGGCGCCCGATGAGAGGCACGACGATGAGCGCACTGGTTGGCGTGATCATGGGCTCCAAGTCCGATTGGTCCACCCTTAGCCACACCGTGGACATGCTGGAAAAGCTCGGCATTCCTTATGAAGTCAAAGTGGTGTCAGCTCACCGCACGCCGGACCTGCTGTTTCAGTATGCCGAGCAGGCTGAAGGCCGCGGCATTGAGGTGATCATCGCCGGTGCGGGTGGCGCGGCGCATTTGCCTGGCATGTGTGCGGCCAAGACACACCTGCCTGTGCTGGGTGTTCCGGTGCAGTCTTCCATGCTGTCGGGCGTCGACTCACTGCTGTCGATCGTGCAGATGCCAGCCGGTATTCCGGTGGCGACCCTGGCAATCGGCAAGGCGGGCGCGATCAACGCAGCCCTGCTGTCGGCGAGCATCCTGGGTGCAAAGCATCCACAATTTCACATAGCGCTGAAGACATTCCGTGCTGAGCAGACAGACAGCGTCCTGGACAATCCAGACCCACGCCACGCCTGAGGTTTTTCCATGAAGATCGGTGTAATCGGTGGCGGCCAGTTGGGCCGCATGTTGGCTCTGGCGGGCACTCCGCTGGGCATGAACTTCGCTTTTCTCGACCCCGCGCCGGATGCCTGTGCAGCCGCGCTGGGCGAACATCTGCGTGCCGATTACGGTGATCTGGATCACCTGCGCCAGTTGGCCGACGAGGTCGATCTGGTGACCTTCGAATTTGAAAGTGTCCCGGCTGAAACCGTCGCATTCCTGTCGCAGTTCGTACCGGTTTACCCGAGTGCAGACGCGCTGCGCATTGCCCGTGATCGCTGGTTCGAAAAGAGCATGTTCAAGGATCTTGGCATCCCGACGCCTGCGTTCGCCGACATTCAGTCCCAGGCTGATCTCGACGCTGCGGTCGCAACCATCGGCCTGCCTGCCGTTCTGAAAACCCGTACGCTGGGTTACGACGGCAAGGGTCAGAAGGTTCTGCGTGTGCCTGCCGATGTGGTCGATACATTTGCCGAGCTGGGCAGCGTCCCTTGCCTGCTGGAAGGCTTCGTGCCATTCACGGGCGAAGTGTCGTTGATCGCGGTCCGCGCCCGTGACGGAGAAACCCGTTTTTACCCGTTGGTGCACAACACCCATGACAGCGGCATTCTGCGTCTGTCCATCGCCAGCACGAATCATCCGTTGCAGGCCTTGGCTGAAGACTACGCCGGTCGTGTCCTCCAGCAGCTGGATTACGTGGGTGTGCTGGCTTTCGAATTTTTCGAAGTCGATGGTGGTCTGAAAGCCAACGAAATCGCGCCACGCGTGCACAACTCCGGCCACTGGACCACCGAAGGCGCCGAATGCAGTCAGTTCGAAAACCACTTGCGGGCGGTTGCGGGCTTGCCGCTGGGCTCCACGGCCAAGGTAGGTGAGAGCGCCATGCTGAATTTCATCGGTGAAGTGCCGGATGTCAGCAAGGTCATTGCCGTCGAAGACTGCCATTTGCATCACTACGGCAAGGCGTTCAAGGCGGGCCGCAAGGTGGGCCACGCGACCGTGCGCAGCGCCGATCGCGCCACGCTGGACCGTCAGGTCAAACAGGTCCAGGCACTGATCAAAGGCTGACAGGCGCAGGTCAGTCTTCGCGACCAGGATAGCGTGTCCCGGCTCGCTCCTACTCACGGGTGCTTTCACCAGCAGGTCACCGGCTGTTCATGAAGAATGCGTCTGCGTGCCGCAAACTTCGGTTCACGCCGGAACCATTCCCCCGCGGTGTTCTCAGATAGCAGTAAGCCAAGGCTGCAAAGGGTCTTGGCATGTTCACTTCACACAGAGGGAAACGGCATGGGCATCATTGGAACCATCTTTATCGGCTTTATCGTCGGCCTGTTGGCTCGCTTTCTGAAGCCGGGCGATGACAGCATGGGTTGGATCATGACCATCGTTCTGGGTATCGCCGGTTCGCTTGCAGCGACCTACGGTGGCCAGGCTCTGGGCATTTATCAGGCAGGTCAAGGCGCAGGCTTCCTGGGCGCGCTGGTCGGTGCAATCATCCTGCTGGTTATCTACGGCCTGATCAAAAAGAAGTAAAGGTCACGCGTCAGCCCTCTGCTTTGTGGTGCGCAGAGGGCTAAAATGCGCGGCAATTCCTGTTGCCTTGTTGAGCTCTATCATGCGCCGCGTTCTGTTGATGACCTTGCTGCTGGTGTCCGGGCTTGCACACGCCCAGTTGCCGGAGACCGATTGGCTTGAACTCATGCCCAAGTCGGATCAAAAAGCCCTGGAAGCCATGCCTGAAATCGACCACAACTCCCCGGAAGCAATGGGGACGTTCGACAGCAAGGGTGGTTTGAAGCAAAGCAAGGGCTTAACTGCTGTGATGTATTCGGCCAAGACCGTACCTGCCATGAATGGCAAGACGATCCGTCTTGGCGGTTATCCCGTACCGTTGGAAACCGACGCCAAAGGTCATAGCACGCTGTTCTTTCTCGTGCCCTATCCCGGTGCCTGCATCCACGTGCCGCCGCCGCCCCCGAATCAACTGGTGCTGGTGCGTTACCCCAAAGGCTTGAAGCTGGATGATATCTACACACCTTTGTGGGTCGAAGGCACCCTCAAGGTCGAGAAGATCAGTAACGATCTGGCCGATGCAGCCTATGCGATGGACGCGTCAAAGGTCCGCGTGGTGGTCGAGTCGGACCTCTGACGCCACGCTGATCAGTCCGCTTCGCTCCAGATGCTCACCCCAAGAATGTGCATGTCGTCTGGAGCCAGCGTCACCACATCACTCAGCACGTTGGCGGTTTCGACGCAGACCATGCGTTGCCAGCCATCCGGCGCCATGTCGGTGAAGCGTGCGGTCTTCTCGGTCCACGGGTTCCACAGAATTGCCGAACTGGAACCGATGCTGCGGATGTGGATCCGGCGCTTCCACTGCGGATCGACAATGCTCAGCACGCCGGGCGTGTCCTGATAGATGCGGTCGGTTTCGCCCGTAAATGTCAGGTCGCCTGTCTGCTCACGTTCTTCCCAGTTTTCCAGCGTCTCGATATAGCGCAGACCGTCGAGCCCTTCGACACTGATCTGACGAACGTCGCTGACTGCAAAATAGGTGTGCAGCGCCTGGCTGAGGGTGACGGCTTCGGTGCCGCAGTTGTAACTGATCAGGCTGACGTTCAGTGCGTGGTCCAGCCGGATGCTGAGCTTGAGGGCCACGTTGTGCGGCCAGCCCGGCAGTTGCCCTTCGGCCTGCGGCAGTACGAATTCCACTAACAGGGCATCGCCGTCCTGGCCGATACCCAGCAGCTCCCAGTCCAGCGCGCGCACTTCGCCGTGAGCCTTGGCCGGTTCGCTGCTGTCGCGCATGGCCTGCACGCTTTCAGGGTTACGCTCCAGATTGCCAAACCATGGCCAGCAGATCGGCATACCCGCACGAATGGGCTTGCACTGCTTGAACGCTGCCTTCTCGTTCAGCCAGATCAGGGGTTCCTGCCCATCCCGCTGGTAGCTGAGGATATGCGCGCCTTGCTGGGCGACCAGCAGTTCCGCGTCCTGATGACGGATGCGCCAGCAGTTCAGCTCGTCGTATTTGACGGATTCAACGACGGGTTCAACTGGTAATGTAGGCATACGTAGTTCTCACTCAAGGACAGTGACGAAAATAGACCGCGCTTGACGGTGTGAGTTTACCCGGACGGCAGCCTCCGGCAGAACGACGGTTACCGCCGTGCAGGGACCGAGCGCGTCCGGCCGCTGGCATCGATGGCCACGAATACAAACGCGGCCTCGGTGACCTTGCGCCATTCACTGGTCAACGGGTCATCGCTCCATACCTCGACCATCATCTTGATCGACGTGCGTCCGACCTCAAGGGTGCGTGTGTAGAAGGACAGCTGTTCGCCGACAGCGACCGGGACCAGAAACGCCATACGATCAATGGCCACGGTCGCAACGCGTCCGCCTGCCACTTTGCTGGCCATGGCAGTGCCTGCCAGGTCCATCTGAGAAACCAGCCAGCCCCCGAAAATATCGCCAAAGCCGTTGGTTTCACGGGGAAGAGCGGTGATTTGCAGCGCAAGGTCACCTTGCGGAGTTGGATCTTCTTGTTCGAGCTCGATCATGCCTAGGGTGCCTCTGACCCATGACTCTCATTATTTTTTGCCGCGGTTAACAGACCATTCAATCCCTCGGGTATGAACATTATGTGTCCATGCCCCGAGGTGGCCCTTGAGGGAAACTCTGCGAAAACCGCTGATTCAGACGTTTTTGCACAAATTCCCACGACGGCTGACGACCTGCGAGTATATCGGGCGTTGCGTCATAGAACGACCGGTTGGTTTTCATTTTGCCGTGATGCAGTTGCAGTCATGTGTTTTTTGAAACAATTTGCTATCTTGCTGCCACTACAGGTGACAAGACTGCCTGTACACGCAATTTTGGTGCCTATCTGCACAGTTGCCCCGGACAATCGCTTCTGCATGCCATCCCGCCGCAGCCAGCGTAGCTGTCGCTTGCCCATTCGAGAACACGTAATAGAGAAGCCTTGTCATGTCATCTGTTCCCTCTGATTCTGCGCAGCCGTCACGACCGTTGACGCGCAGCGATTACAAAACGTTGTCCCTTTCTGCTCTTGGCGGTGCGCTGGAGTTTTACGACTTCATCATTTTCGTCTTTTTTGCAGCGGTGGTCGGCAAGCTGTTCTTCCCGGTGGACATGCCTGAATGGCTGCGCATGATGCAGACCTTCGGCATTTTCGCGGCCGGGTATCTGGCAAGACCGCTGGGCGGCATCATCATGGCGCACTTCGGCGACCTGCTGGGGCGCAAGAAAATGTTCACGCTGAGCATTTTCATGATGGCAGTACCGACCCTGATCATGGGTCTGCTGCCGACCTACGCTCAGATCGGCATGTGGGCACCTATCCTGCTGTTGCTGATGCGCGTCATTCAGGGTGCTGCAATTGGCGGTGAAGTACCGGGCGCCTGGGTGTTCGTGTCCGAGCACGTCCCTGCACGCCACATCGGCTACGCCTGCGGCACGCTGACGGCGGGTCTGACCGCTGGCATTCTGCTGGGCTCGCTGGTTGCGACCGCGATCAACAGCATTTACACACCGCTCGAAGTGTCTGACTACGCCTGGCGGATTCCTTTCCTGCTGGGCGGTGTGTTTGGCTTGATGTCGGTTTACCTGCGTCGCCTGCTGCACGAAACGCCTGTGTTCGCTGAGCTGCAACAGCGCAAGGCGCTGGCCGATGAGGTGCCGCTCAAAGCGGTATTGCGTGACCATCGTGGCGCTGTTGCCCTGTCGATGCTCATGACCTGGCTGCTTTCGGCGGGCATCATCGTTGTGATCCTGATGACGCCGACCATCCTGCAGACCGTTTATGGTTTTCCGGCGGCCACTGCGCTTAAAGCCAACAGCCTGGCGATTGTCTTTCTGAGCCTGGGTTGCATCGGTGCTGGCGCGCTGGCAGACCGGATCGGGGCAGGCTGGGTCTTCCTGTTGGGCAGTGCGGGTCTGTTGGTCAGCTCCTGGACGTTCTATCACATCCTGGGTACCAACCCTGGCGTGCTGTTCCCGCTGTATGCCATCACTGGCCTGTTCGTGGGCACTATCGGCGCGGTGCCTTATGTGATGGTCAAGGCCTTCCCGCCAGTGGTGCGTTTTTCAGGCCTGTCGTTCTCTTACAATCTGGCCTACGCCATCTTTGGCGGTCTGACGCCAATGGTGGTCACGTTCATGCTCAAGAACAGCCCGATGGGGCCGTCCTGGTATGTAGCAATCCTGTGTGGCGTGGGAATGGCGATCGGCGTTTTTCTGTTGTCGAAAAAACGCTGACGGTTATTCTCTGGCACGCCGCAGCACCGTGTTCGTCACGAAAGGCCATCACCTGATCAAGGGTGATGGCCTTTTCATCTTATTGTCACAATCAATTCATAGAGTGGTCACAACATCGACCTTCTCAGGGGGTCGTGGACCTCTACACCCCTGCCAGGAGCGCAAGGATGACACTCAAGAGCTTGATGACTGCACTGACATTGGCTGCCGCCGGAGTTGCCGCTGCCAATACGTTCGCTGCCGTCGACCCTGCCATCAAGGCCTACACCAAGACCAGCGGTGTGTCGGGCAATCTCTCCAGTGTGGGTTCTGACACCCTGGCAAACCTGATGACCTTGTGGGCCGAGGCCTACAAAAAAGAATACCCCAGCGTGAACATTCAGATTCAGGCTGCTGGCTCATCGACTGCGCCTCCTGCGCTGAGTGAAGGCACTGCCAACCTCGGGCCCATGAGCCGCAGAATGAAGGACGGCGAGCTGTCGGCATTCGAACAGAAACACGGTTACAAGCCGACGGCCATTCCGGTGGCGGTGGATGCGTTGGCCGTGTTCGTTCACAAGGACAACCCCATCAAGGGTCTGACCCTTCAGCAAGTGGACGCGATATTTTCGGTGACCCGTCTGTGTGGCGCCAAAGCCGACGCGACAACCTGGGGCGATGTCGGGGTGACCGGTGATCTTGCAGGCAAGCCTATCCAGCTGTTTGGCCGCAACTCGGTGTCGGGTACCTACGGCTATTTCAAGGAAGTGGCGTTGTGCAAAGGCGACTTCAAGCCCAACGTCAATGAGCAGCCTGGCTCGGCTTCGGTGGTCAGCTCCATCAGCAATTCGCTTAATGGCATTGGCTATTCAGGTATCGGCTACAAGACTTCAAACGTCAGAACAGTCCCGCTGGCCAAGAAAGAAGGCGGCGAGTTTGTCGAGGACAACGAGGCCAACACCCTGAATGGCACGTACCCGTTGTCGCGCTTTCTGTACGTTTACGTGAACAAGGCTCCCAACAAGCCGCTGGCCCCGCTGGAAGCAGAGTTCATAAAGCTGGTGCTCTCAAGGCAGGGCCAGGAAGTGGTGATGAAAGACGGTTACATTCCGCTGCCTGCGCGGGTGGTGGAAAAGGCGTTGAGTGACCTTGGCCTGCAGGGCGCCAGTGGCGTAGCGGCGAAGCAGTAATCGAACAAGCGGGGCTCGATGCATCCCTCTGGGAGCACGGCCTTGTCATCCTGGAGCAGTCCACCGCCAAGTTGTTGGACGGTGGGCTTTCTTGCGTCACGTTGCTGTAATGTTTTTGTCATACAAGACCGCTACGGTGTGTGCGCATGAATGAGTTGGCCAAATCAGTGAAGAATCAAAGCCCCCCGCCAGAGCGTATCGACTTCAATACGCCTGCGATGCTGCGCAAGCGCCGTGTTCGTGCGTTCAAGGATCGTCTGACTCACTGGTACGTTGCTGTCGGTGGCCTTGCCGTGCTCGCCGCCATTACCTTGATCTTCTTCTACCTCGCTTACGTGGTTGCGCCGCTGTTCAAAGGGGCGACATTGACCGCTGCATCGCCATTGAACGCCGCCTGGATGCAGGACGCCGGCAAGCCGCTGATGATCTCGATCGAAGAACAGAACCAGATCGGCATGCGGATCTCTGACAAGGGCGAGGTGATCTTCTTCAATGTCCAGGACGGTGCGTTGTTGCATCGCGTTGCACTGCCGCTGCCGGCCGGCGCCAGGGTCGTCTCGATCGGCAAGGACCAGCCGGGCGCGCCGCTGATTGCCTTGGGTCTGTCCAACGGCCAAGTGCTGATTTTCAGGCACTCTTACCTGACGACCTACCCGGATAACCAGAAAACCATCACGCCCAGCGTCGCCTGGCCGTATGGCGAAACCCCGTTGGTGCTGGACGAACAAGGTCGTGCGGTCGAACACGTGACGGTCAGTGCGGACGGCGAAAGCCTGAAAATTGCCGGCTCTACCGGCACTCAGTTGCACGTCATTGCGCTTGAACAGACCGAAAACATGATGACGGGCGAGGTGACCCGCGAGCAGAGCCGCATTGAGCTGCCGCAAATGTCGGCCGAGGTCAAAGCGATCTATATCGACCCGCGCCAGCAATGGTTGTATGTGATCAACGGCCGGGCGCAGGCCGACGTTTTCAGCTTGCGTGAGCGCACGCTCAATGGCCGCTACAAATTACTGGAAGACGGTAATGCCGAGATCACCGCCAGCTCACAACTGGTCGGTGGCATCTCGCTGATTATCGGCAACTCCAGGGGCCATATAAGCCAGTGGTTCATGGCGCGCGATACGGACGGCGAACAGCGCCTCATGCGTGTTCGCGACTTCAAAATGAGCAGCGCTCCCATTGTCCAGATTCGCCCCGAGCAGCGCCGCAAGGGCTTCATCGCACTCGATGCCTCAGGCAAGCTGGGCGTTTTTCACAGCACCGCTCATCGTACTTTGCTGGTCGATCAGGTGGTAGACGGCCCCGGTATCGTGGCGCTTTCGCCGCGGGCCAATCAGGTATTGGTCGAAAGTGGCAGCACGTTGCTGCCGTTGACGCTGGACAACCCGCACCCAGAGGTGTCGTGGAGTTCGCTGTGGGGCAAGGTCTGGTACGAAAACTACGACGAGCCCAAGTACGTCTGGCAATCCACCGCGTCCAACTCCGACTTCGAGCCCAAGCTCAGCCTCGCACCGCTGACCTACGGCACCCTGAAAGCCGCTTTCTACGCGATGTTGCTGGCGGCTCCGCTGGCCGTTGCCGCCGCGATCTATACGGCCTATTTCATGGCGCCGGGCATGCGTCGCAAGGTCAAGCCGGTGATCGAGCTGATGGAAGCGATGCCGACCGTGATTCTCGGTTTCTTTGCCGGTCTGTTTCTGGCGCCGTACCTGGAAGTGCATCTGCCGGGCGTTTTCAGCCTGTTGCTGCTGACGCCGATTGGCATTCTTTTGGCGGGCTTTTTCTGGACTCGCCTGCCTGATTCAATCCGTCTGCGGGTGCCCGATGGTTGGGAAAGCGCCATCCTGATCCCGGTCGTGCTATTGGTGGGCTGGTTCTCGCTGAGCATGAGCCCGCATCTGGAAAGCTGGCTCTTCAATGGCGACATGCGCACCTGGATCCGTGAGGATCTGGGCATTACTTATGATCAGCGCAACGCACTGGTGGTCGGCATTGCCATGGGCTTTGCGGTTATCCCGAACATTTATTCGATCGCCGAAGACGCCGTGTTCAGCGTGCCGCGCAGCCTTACGCTGGGCTCGCTGGCCTTGGGCGCGACGCCGTGGCAAACCCTGACACGGGTGGTGATTCTGACCGCCAGCCCGGGGATCTTCTCGGCCTTGATGATCGGCATGGGGCGAGCGGTAGGTGAAACCATGATTGTGCTGATGGCCACAGGTAACACACCGATCATGGACATGAACCTGTTCGAAGGCATGCGCACGCTGGCGGCCAACGTGGCGGTGGAAATGCCCGAGTCTGAAGTGGGTGGCAGTCATTACCGTGTGCTGTTCCTGGCCGCGCTGGTGCTGCTGATGTTCACCTTTGTGATGAACACCCTTGCAGAGCTGATTCGTCAGCGCCTGCGCAAGCAATACTCGTCGCTTTAAGGAAGGTAGCAGTTCGTGAAACGGAACTCCCTCAAGAGCTGGTTCAGTAGCGGCGCCCCTGGCGTCTGGATGAGTGCGGGCGCCGTATCCATCGCAGTGATCATGACCATCGGCCTGCTGACAGTGATTGCCGTGCGTGGTCTGGGCCATTTCTGGCCTGCCGATCTGGTGGCCGCGCAATACGACGTGCCCGGTCAGGAAAAGCAGGTTTTGATCGGTGAGCTTGTCGAGCAGGAACAAGTACCGCGTGCCCGCCTGAAGCAGGCTGGACTGCCGGTGCCCGATACTGGCCCTGAGTTCATGACCCGCGAGTTGTTCAAGGTCGGCAACCGGGACATCAATCCCAGCGATTTCACCTGGGTGTTGGGTGAATGGCTGACGGATCAACGCCGCCCTGCTGATCTCATGACCCTTGAGCGTCGCGAGTGGGGCAATTTTTACGGTTATCTGGTCAACGTCAAAGAAGGCGGCAAGGTTGTGGCCGAAGGCGACGCTGCCTGGCCGACGCTGCAGGAACGCATCAAGCGCGTCGAAAAGCTGGCTGACGAGTTGTACGCGCTGGAAAAGAAAGACATTGGCGCCATCAACCACGGCATCGAACGCCTGCGTCTTCAGGCCCGCAAGCTGGAACTCGATGGCAGGCTGGACGCGGCCGCGCAAGCGGACATGGCGGTCGAGCGCGCTGAACTGGATGCGCGTTACAAAGTAATCGAAGAGCGCCTCGGCACGCTGCACCAGGCGTTCGACCGTGACAGCCTCACGGCTCGCGACGCCAATGGCAAAGAGATCGAGATCAATCTGGGCAAGGTGGTCCATGCCTATCAGCCCAATGCGATGGGGACCTTTACCAAGCTGGAGTTCTACGTCCAGAAGTTGTGGGAATTTCTCAGCGACGACCCACGCGAAGCCAATACCGAAGGGGGCATCTTTCCGGCCATTTTCGGCACGGTAATGATGACCCTGATCATGGCGATCATCGTGACGCCGTTCGGTGTTCTCGCAGCGGTGTATCTGCGGGAATACGCCCGTCAAGGGCCGCTCACTCGATTGATCCGCATCGCCGTGAACAACCTGGCGGGTGTGCCGGCGATTGTCTATGGGGTCTTCGGGCTGGGCTTTTTCGTCTACGTGCTGGGTGGTTCGGTGGACCGCTTGTTCTTCCCCGAAGCGTTGCCGGCCCCTACATTCGGTACGCCGGGCTTGCTCTGGGCATCGCTGACGCTGGCCTTGCTGGCGGTTCCCGTGGTGATCGTGGCGACGGAGGAAGGGCTGGCGCGCATTCCGCTGACCCTGCGCGAAGGGTCGCTGGCGCTGGGCGCAACCAAGGCCGAAACCTTGTGGAAGATTGTCCTGCCGATGGCCAGCCCGGCCATGATGACCGGGTTGATTCTGGCCGTGGCACGAGCAGCAGGCGAGGTGGCACCGCTGATGCTGGTGGGTGTCGTCAAGCTGGCCCCATCGCTGCCGCTGGACGGCAATTATCCGTACCTGCATCTCGATCAGAAGATCATGCACCTGGGTTTCCATATTTATGACGTGGGCTTTCAGAGCCCCAATGTCGAGGCGGCTCGGCCGCTGGTGTATGCCACGGCGCTGTTGCTGGTGCTGGTGATCGCCTTGCTCAACCTGTCGGCAGTCGCGATTCGCAACCACCTGCGAGAGAAGTACAAGGCGCTCGACAACTGATCCTGTTGCCGACCCCTGAACAAGGCGGGCGGCTCTATGAAACGAATGGTTCGCAGAGGAGCAATCCATGCAGCATGAAAGCCCGACTCACGGCATGAACATGTCGGCCCTGAGGCGTCACAAGCAAGGCTTGAACCTTGCCGAAGAGACGGTCGCCATCGAAGTGCCCGGCCTGAATCTGTTCTATGGCCAGAAGCAGGCACTGTTCGACATCGCCCTCAATATTCCCAAACAGAAGGTGACCTCGTTCATCGGACCGTCGGGCTGTGGCAAGTCAACACTGTTGCGCACCTTCAACCGTATGAACGATCTGGTGGACGGTTGCCGTGTGGAGGGTGCAATCAATCTGTACGGCCACAATATCTACACCAAGGGCGAGGAAGTCGCGGAGCTGCGACGTCGCGTTGGCATGGTGTTCCAGAAGCCGAATCCGTTTCCCAAGACCATTTATGAAAACGTGGTGTACGGGCTGCGAATTCAAGGCATCAACAAAAAGCGCGTACTCGACGAAGCGGTCGAGTGGGCCTTGAAAGCCGCTGCACTGTGGGATGAGGTCAAGGATCGACTGCATGAGTCGGCGTTGGGCTTGTCCGGTGGTCAGCAGCAACGTCTGGTCATTGCTCGAACCATCGCCGTGGAGCCGGAAGTGCTGCTGCTCGACGAACCCTGTTCGGCACTTGATCCGATTTCGACGCTGAAAGTTGAAGAGCTGATCTACGAACTGAAATCCAAATACACCATTGTGATCGTCACCCACAACATGCAGCAGGCGGCTCGGGTGTCGGATTACACCGCGTTCATGTACATGGGCAAACTCGTCGAGTTCGGGGACACAGATACGTTGTTCACCAACCCGGCAAAAAAACAGACGGAAGACTACATCACCGGTCGTTATGGCTAGGACGTGCTTCGTCAGACCTGAACCACTGCTGCGTTTTCGCATTTAACCGGACGTTCCAAGGACATCTAGCATGATCCACAAAGACAGCCACACGCATCACATTTCCCAACAGTTCAACGCTGAACTCGAAGATGTTCGCAGCCATTTGCTCGAAATGGGTGGGCTGGTCGAGAAGCAGGTCAATGATTCGGTCACCGCGCTGATCGAGGCCGACTCGGGCCTTGCGCAGCGGGTTCGTGAAGTCGACGACCGCATCAACCAGATGGAGCGCAACATCGACGAAGAGTGCCTGCGCATTCTGGCTCGTCGTCAGCCTGCGGCTTCTGACCTGCGTCTGATCATCAGCATCTCCAAGTCGGTGATCGACCTTGAGCGCATCGGTGACGAAGCCACCAAGATCGCCCGTCGTGCCATTCAGTTGTGCGAAGAAGGCGAGGCACCACGCGGTTACGTCGAAGTGCGGCACATCGGCGATCAGGTGCGCAACATGGTGCGCGATGCGCTCGACTCGTTCGCTCGTTTTGACGCAGAACTGGCCCTGTCGGTCGCTCAGTACGACAAGATCATCGACCGTGAGTACAAGACCGCACTGCGCGAGCTGGCGACCTACATGATGGAAGACCCTCGGTCGATCTCTCGTGTACTCAACGTGATCTGGGTGCTGCGTTCGCTGGAACGCATCGGTGACCACGCCCGTAACATCTCCGAGCTGGTAATTTATCTGGTGCGCGGCACCGATGTGCGTCACATGGGCCTCAAGCGTATGAAGGAAGAGGTTCAGGGCATATCGAGCGAAAAGGCTAATGTTCCGGACGACGCTGACGATAAGTAAGATTGCCTGCAAGAAAACGCCCGGCACTCGTCGGGCGTTTTTCGTTGTGCAGACGAGCATTTTTCCAGTCGCCTGCGGATTAAATCTCCTGGCGCAGTCAATCAATATGGCAGTTGGCTATCAGTCAACGCTATGCTTGCCGAAATAAAGGGCGTGTTGGCATATCGCAGTTCGCCTGAAAGGTGAACACGTCCGCAGGAGTGTCGATGAGTAAGGTCAGTGTGTTGGTGGTGGATGACGCAACGTTTATTCGCGACCTGGTCAAGAAAGGGCTGCGCAATTATTTTCCCGGAATCCATACCGAGGACGCAGTCAACGGCCGCAAGGCTCAAACGTTATTGGGCAAAGAGACGTTCGATCTGATCCTGTGCGATTGGGAAATGCCCGAGATGTCCGGTCTTGAACTGCTGGAATGGTGCCGCGCGCAAGACAATTACCTGAAAACCGTTCCGTTCATCATGGTCACCAGCCGTGGCGACAAAGAGAACGTCGTACAGGCCATCCAGGCGGGCGTCAGTGATTTTGTCGGCAAGCCGTTTACCAATGAACAACTGTTGAGCAAGGTCAAAAAGGCCTTGGCCAAGGTCGGCAAGCTGGACGCTGTCATGTCTACTGCTCCGGCCCGCATGAACTCGCCGCTGAATGACTCGTTGAGCGCGTTGACCGGTGGCAAGGCTGAAGTCGTGCGTTCAGCACCTGCGCCTGCCGCATCCGGTGGCATTGCCAAGGCTCCGCCGGTGGTCGCCAAGACTGCTGAGCCAGCAGGCCGTGGTCAGGGTCAGTTGCGTTTGCCCAACGGTATTCAGTCCTGCGTCATCAAAGGCTTGAGCCTGAAAGAAGCGACACTGGTCGTGCGCTGCAGCGAAAACATGCCGCAAGTGCTCGACAGCGCAGTGCTGGATCTCGAGCAGGGCGAGAGCAACGAAATTGCTCGTCTGAACGGCTATCTGCACTCTGTCGCCGCGTTTGAGCAGAAACCTGACAGCGAATGGCTGCAGGTCAGCTTCCGTTTCGTCGATCAGGATGCGCAGAAGCTCGACTACCTGTCGCGTCTGATTGCTCGCGGCACCGCCCAGAAACACTTCGTTCCAGGCGCCTGACAGCCTTGAAGGGCCGCTCTTGAGACGGGGCGGCCTTTTCGATGTTCATGACCGTCCCTCTCTGGCGCGCATTTCTTGACGCCTGCTCTGTTGCCGATTGATACCGTTGAGTCCTCTTGCGCCCTTAACGCTGCTAGGCTTGGCACCCATCGCCAATGAACCAGAAACCTTCTGATGCTCGAACGCCTGCTGATCCTGATCGCCCTGACACTGGCCACCCAAATGGCCGGGGCTGTCACGATCTACAAGACCACGGATGCCAATGGTGTCGTATCGTTCTCTGACCGACCTTCGCCGGGTTCGTCGGTGCTGGTGTTCCGTGACCGGATGGTGGAGCGTATCGAGCAGCAGGTGCACCTGAGTATCCGCCGGGAAAAAGGCGTGCACAGCCTTTACGTGCGCAATGACCTGTATGCGCCGGTCGAGGTGGAACTGAAACTCTCTAACGTGAAGAACGTGCTGGGTGTGGCAGGCGCTTCATCGACGCTACGCCGGACCATCCCTGCGCGCAGTAACGAGCGGGTCGTGGTGCTGAGCCCCAAGGTCGCCGACAAGGCAATGAACTACGCCTCGATGCTGACTTCCACGCTCGGGGACCCTAAAGGCTCTGTGCAGGCCTACAGGTACCCGCTGCCATGGATCGGCGGGCCGTTCCGCCTGACGCAGGGGCCGGGCGGCAAATACAGCCACTATGGGGTCAAGGGGCGCTATGCGATGGACATCGCCATGCCGGAAGGCACGCCTATCATCGCGGCGCGCGGCGGCACGGTGGTAAAAATCGAAAACAGTCAGTCGGGCAGGGGATCTAACGCTTCGGGGAATTTTGTGCGGATACTGCACAATGACGGCACGATGGGCGTTTATCTGCACCTGATGCGCGGTTCGGTCAGCGTCAATGAGGGTCAGCACGTCGTCGTCGGTACTGCGCTGGCGCGCTCTGGTAACACCGGCAACAGTACGGGTCCGCATTTGCACTTTGTGGTGCAGCGCAACTCGGGCAACGAGCTGGTCTCCATCCCTTACGAGTTCGCCCAGCCGGTGCAGAGCTTGCCTGACTTCGCTGTGGGCGGGAACTGACTGCGCGGGCGTGGTGGCCCGCGCACCGGTCAATCGAGCTTCAGCACCTTGGCCAGCACAATCTTCGGACCTTTCATCTTCTTGATGATGATCCGCAGGCCTTCGACTTCCATCTGTTCTTCTTCTTCCGGCACCCGCTTGAGGGTTTCGTAGATCAGGCCCGCCAGGGTTTCGGCTTCAATGTGGTCCAGATCGATGCCCAGCAGACGCTCGACCTTGAACAGCGGCGTGTCGCCACGCACCAGCAGTTTGCCGGGCTGGTAAGCCAGAATGCCGCGCTCCACCTTGCGGTGTTCGTCCTGAATGTCGCCCACCAGCACTTCGAGTACGTCTTCCATGGTCAGGTAACCGATGATCTTGCCGTCGGCCTCCTCGACCACGGCGAAATGCGCGCCGCCCTTGCGGAACTGTTCCAGCAACTGCGACAGCGGCATGTGCCGCGATACGCGCTCCAGCGGTCGCGTCACTTCGGCCAGGTTGAACGACTCGGGGATATGGTCCAGAGCCGCCAGCTCAAGGAGCAGGTCCTTGATGTGCAGCAGACCGACGAATTCGCCACGCTCTGCGTCGTACACGGGGTAGCGGCTGAATTTGTGACGGCGGAACAGGGCGAGGATTTCCTTGAGCGGCGCGTTGAAATCCAGTGTCACGAGGTCTTCGCGCGAGTTGGCCCAGTCGACCACTTCCAGCTCACCCATTTCCACGGCAGATGCCAGTACACGCATGCCCTGGTCGCTTGGGTCCTGGCCGCGGCTGGAGTGCAGAATCAGCTTCAGTTCATCGCGGCTATAGCTGTGCTCGTGATGCGGGCCAGGCTCGCCCTGACCGGCAATCCGCAGGATCGCGTTGGCGCTGGCGTTGAGCAGGTAGATCGCCGGGTACATCAGCCAGTAGAACAGGTACAGCGGTGCAGCCGTCCACAGCGAGAGCAGTTCGGGTTTGCGAATGGCCCAGGATTTGGGCGCCAGCTCGCCGATCACGATGTGCAGGTACGAAATGATGAAGAAAGCGGTAAAGAACGACACGCCCTTGATCAGCTCCGGCGTGTCCACACCCATGGCGGCAAGCAGCGGCTCAAGCAGGTGCGCAAAGGCGGGTTCGCCCACCCAGCCCAGCCCGAGGGAGGCGAGGGTGATACCCAGTTGGCACGCCGAAAGGTAGGCATCCAGTTGGCCGTGTACCTTGCGCAGGATATGCCCACGCCAGCCGTTCTGATCTGCGATGGATTCGACGCGGGTCGAGCGCAGTTTGACCATGGCGAATTCGGCCGCAACGAAAAAACCGTTGAGCAGGACCAGAAACAGAGCAAAAAGAATCATGCCGAAATCGGCGAAGAGTGAAGACAGGTTAAAACTAGGGGATGGGTCCATGGTGGGGTTTTACGGGGTCCGTTCTAACTAAAAGGGGGAAGTGCTGCGCCGCAGACGGCGCCTTGAACCCGGCAATGTAGCCGCTGAAAGCGGGCTTGCCTAGTAGTCTGGATCCAGGCTTGGAGCTTTGCTGAGCTGGCTGCTGGCAAAATGGCAGGTAAAAACGCTGCCCTTGCCTGGAACACTGTTGATCTCAAGGGTGCCACGATGGCGCAACAGTACGTGCTTGACGATCGCAAGGCCCAGGCCAGTGCCGCCGGTATTGGAGGCCCGGCTGGTGTCTACCCGGTAGAACCGTTCGGTCAGTCTTGGCAGATGCTTGGCTTCGATCCCCATGCCTGAGTCTTGCACGCTCAGGTGCGCACCCCGCTCGTCGGCCCACCAGCGAATGCGGATGATGCCCTGCGCCGGGGTGTATTTCACGGCATTGAAAATGAGGTTGGAAAACGCACTGCGCAGCTCGGTTTCGCTGCCTTTAAGGCATGCCTCACTGTCGAGCGTCAGGTGGATCTGCTGTTCTTTGCTCCCCGACAAGGCAATCGCGTCGGCCTTGATGGTCTTGAGCAAGGTGCTGACCAGTACCGGGTGGTTGTCGGACGGGTAATCAGTGGCTTCGAGTTTTGCCAGCAGCAGCAAGTCGTTGAGCAACGTCTGCATGCGTCCGCCTTGCTGGTGCATCTGCTGCAAGGCCCGGACCCAGCGCGGATTAACCTCTTCGACGTTGTCGAGCAGGGTTTCCAGATAGCCGAAAATGACCGTCAGCGGTGTGCGCAGCTCATGGGATACGTTGGCGACGAAGTCCTTGCGCATCTGTTCCAGCAAATGGATACGTGTCACGTCGCGTACCAGCATCAGATGCTCGTTGTTACCGTAGCGGGTGATCAACAGCTGAATGCGCAGATGGTCGTTGGTTGGTGACGGGATTTCCAACGGTTCGCTGTAGTTACCCAGCGCGAAGTACTCCTTGAACCGTGGATGACGCACCAGGTTGGTGACCGGCTGGCCACTGTCCTGAGGCGTCTTGAGCCCCAGCAGCGTCTCGGCTGCGCGGTTCCACCACTCCAGATTGCCTTCGCTGTCGAGCATGATCACCGCGTCCCTCAGGGCGGCAGTTGATTCCTGCACCCGATCGATCACGGCTTGCAGGCGGCCCCGCACACGCTGATCACGGCGTTGCAGGTGGTAGATGCTGTCAAAGACCTCGCCCCACAGGCCATAACCGTCTGGCGGGGGTTCGTCAGCCTTGTGGCTGCTCAGCCATTCGTGAAGGCGCAGCAGTTGTTTGAGGGTCCAGGCCAGATAAACACCGAGACCAGTGGCCAGGCTCCAGCCATAGTGTCCACTGATCAGGCCCACCAACAGGCAGGCGCTGATGAGCAACAACATGTGGCGTATCAGGGTGCCATGCCAATTTTGGTTCAATTAAAGGTACATCCTAGTCTGGTGCCCACTGGCCGCTGCCCTGCGTCTACGGAGTAGCTGTCAGCTCTTGGTCGAGAAGCGGTAGCCGGTACCGCGCACGGTTTGCACCAGGTTCTCGTAAGCATCACCCAAGGCCTTGCGCAGACGGCGGATATGAACGTCCACGGTGCGCTCTTCGACGTACACATTGCCGCCCCAGACCTGATCCAGCAATTGCCCACGGGTATAGGCACGTTCCTGATGGGTCATGAAAAACTGCAGAAGACGGTACTCGGTCGGGCCCATTTCGGCAGGCTTGCCGTCGATGGTCACCCGGTGGCTGATCGGGTCGAGCAACAGGCCGCCCACTTCAATCGGCGCTTCGCCGTCAGTCGGTCCTGCGCGACGCAGTACAGCCTTTAGGCGTGCAACCAGTTCACGAGGCGAGAAAGGCTTGGTGATGTAGTCATCTGCGCCGACTTCCAGGCCCTGGATCTTGTTGTCCTCTTCGCCCTTGGCGGTGAGCATGATGATCGGAATGTCTCCGGTCAGTTCGTCACGCTTGAGGCGGCGCGCCAGCTCGATGCCCGACGTGCCGGGGAGCATCCAGTCGAGCAGAATCAGGTCCGGTTTGCGGTCCACGATGATCGCGTGAGCCTGCTGTGAGTTTTCGGCCTCGATACAGTCATAGCCAGCCATTTCCAACGCAACGGCGATCATTTCGCGAATAGGCGCTTCGTCGTCAACGATCAGAATGCTTCTGCCAACCATGCTCGAACCTCGTGTCATTTAACTGTCTTGGGGCGCATTAGATAACGGAAATATTGCAGTCGTGTGACAAGCAGCGGTGAGGCTATCACGCGCGCTGTTTACGGGGCTAAGCTTGCGTTGCTCTCTCGAACGCTTTTCCATGACAAAAAGAGGATGTACCTGATGGCTAACGTCTCTACCGTACTCAAGAGTTTGCTGGTTGCTGCCACATTGGCATCGTCTGGACTGGCCTTCGCCGCCGAGCCTGCCATGACGAAGGGCGGCAAACTGGTCGACCATAAAGACCTCACGCTTTACACCTTTGACAAAGACACCACAGGCAAATCGGTCTGCAATGAGCAATGCGCCGTCAACTGGCCGCCTCTCGCCGCTGCCGCGGACAGCTCGGCTGAAGGTAAGTGGACCGTCATCACCCGTGACGACAAGACCCGCCAGTGGGCTTACGACGGCAAGCCGCTGTACACCTTTATCAAAGACGCCAAGGCTGGCGACGTCGAGGGTGAGGGCAAGGGCGGCGTCTGGCACATCGCCAAGCCGTAACGCTTGAGACTGGCGGCCAGCCAGCCTGGCCGTCAACGGAGTGCGTAATCGGCAACGATACCCACAAAGATGGCCAGCCCGGCCCAGTGATTATGCAGAAACGCCTTGAAACAGGCATCTCGCTCACGGCGGCGTGTGCTCCAGAACTCCCACGCAAAGCACCCGGCCGCCACCAGCAGGCCGAGATGGAACCATGTGCCCAGCTCAAAGCGTGCGCCAGCCAGCATCAGGCAACCCAGTGCTAACCCTTGCAGCGTCAGAATGATTACGCGGTCTGCATCGCCAAACAGCACGGCGGTGGATTTCACACCGATTTTCAGATCATCGTCGCGGTCCACCATGGCGTAGTACGTGTCGTAACCCACGGTCCAGAGCAGATTGGCGATGTACAGCAACCAGGCGGCAGCGGGCAGTTCGCCGGTTTCTGCGGTAAACGCCATTGGCATGCCCCACGAAAACGCAGCGCCCAGCACCACCTGCGGGTAATAGGTGTAGCGCTTCATGAAGGGGTAACAGGCCGCAAGCGCCAGGCCACCGAATGACAGCCAGATCGTGGTGCTGTTGGTGAACAGCACCAGCACAAAGCTCAGCCCCACCAGTACCGCAAACAGCACCAACGCCTCGCGTGCCTGAACCTTGCCGCTGACCAGCGGGCGTTGCTCGGTTCGTTTGACGTGGCCGTCCACCTTGCGGTCGGCGTAGTCATTGATCACGCAGCCAGCTGCACGCATCAGGAACACACCGACCACGAAGATCAGCACGTTTGCCAGCGACGGCGCGCCCTTGCCAGCGATCCACACTGCCCACAAGGTCGGCCACAGCAAGAGGTAGATGCCGATAGGCTTGTCGATACGTGTCAGTTGGATAAAGTCCCAGGCGCGTGGGTTCAGCCGGTTCAGCGATTTGAGCAGCGACAGGTACATCAGGTGGGTTCCTCGTTCGGGATCGCGGTCCAGAAGATGGGCAGGAAAACTTCGGCGACCAGTATGCTCAGCGGTCCACGGCGAAAGCGCGAACGACGAGCCCACAGGCCTGGAGTGATCTGTTCCTGAGGCAGCCAGGCATCAGGGTAACGGCAGACCTGGAGTTTGCCACGCGCGAATGCCGGGTCGGTGAACAGCAATTCGCCCAACGAGCGGGTACCCAGCTCACCCATGTTCAGACCACCGTCCTGTAACGCGTCACGGGCCGCTACGCTGCGTGCGAACACCCACGGCGCGCCATTGCCCCGCAAGTACACCTCGCGCACCCAGCCCTCACTGGAGACGGGCAGCTCCAGCGCCTCGCATTCGTCATCGCGCAAGCGCTGCCAGCCTTCATATACCGGAGCAACACTGAAGCCCCCGCTGGAGAGATCATTCAAGCGGCGTGTCAGAGAATTCTGATTGAACAGCCAGTCGAGAATGACCGGCGCTGGCGCATTGATCAATTGCTCGCGCTCAAGCCAGTCAGGGGTAATGAAAGCGGGGTTTTGCTGGGTCACGGTAAGTCATTGTCGGCAGCCAACGAGGCTGCGAGCTTAGCATGATTGGTACGCCCGACCGACGGTCGCCAAAACGGCGAGTGACACAAACAGGCTTGCATCCGAGGCTGTCGATCAGTACAACGCCCGTTCAAGCGGCGATCGACCGTAATGCCTGTACCAGCCTGAATTGAGAGAGACGAACCATGAAAAAGTGGCAATGCATTGTCTGTGGCCTTATCTACAACGAAGCTGATGGTTGGCCTGATGACGGCATCGCGCCCGGCACATTATGGCAGGACGTTCCAGAAGACTGGCTCTGCCCTGATTGCGGCGTCGGTAAAATGGACTTTGAAATGATTGAAATCGGTTGATTCTTCTATTTGGGAAAAAGCAATGAGCGCACCTGTCGTCATCATCGGTACCGGCCTTGCGGGCTATAACCTTGCTCGGGAGTTTCGCAAGCTGGACGGCGAAACTCCGCTGCTGCTGATTACGGCCGATGACGGCCGTTCGTATTCCAAGCCCATGCTGTCGACGGGCTTTGGCAAGAACAAGGAAGCCGACGGCCTGAGCATGGCAGAGCCTGGGGCCATGGCCGACCAGCTCAAGGCCGAGGTGCGTACTCACACCCGAATCAGTGGCATAGACCCCGGCCACAAGCGTTTGTGGATTGGCGAAGAAGCCGTCTACTACCGCGACCTGGTGTTGGCATGGGGCGCTGAAACCATTCGGGTGCCGGTGGACGGTGACGCCAGCGATGCGATTTTCCCGATCAATGATTTGCAGGATTACGCGCGCTTTCGGGCTGCAGCGGCAGGCAAGCGCCGCGTCCTGATTCTGGGCGCAGGGCTGATCGGCTGTGAGTTTGCCAACGATTTGATCCTGGGCGGCTACGAAGTCGATCTGGTAGCGCCTTGCGAACACGTGATGCCGACCCTGTTGCCCGCTGCGGCCGCCGCAGCTGTGCAGAAAGGGCTTGAGAGCCTGGGCGCCCGTTTCCATCTGGGGCCTCTACTGACGCGGCTGCAACGCGTCGGGGACGGGCTGCAAGCGCATCTGTCGGATGGGCAGGTCATTGACTGCGATCTGGTAGTGTCTGCGATCGGCTTGCGCCCACGCGTTGATCTGGCCGCTGCCGCTGGCTTGCAGGTCGGTCGAGGCATTCGGGTCGACCGTCAGCTGCAGACATCCCACGCCAATATCCACGCGCTGGGTGACTGCGCTGAAGTCGATGGTCTGAACCTGCTTTACGTCATGCCTCTTATGAGCTGTGCCCGAGCCCTCGCTCAAACGTTGGCTGGCACCCCGACTGCCGTGAAGTACGGGCCCATGCCGATTACCGTAAAAACGCCTGCCTGCCCGTTGGTGGTATCGCCACCGCCGCTGGGTTCAAACGGCACATGGAGCGTCGAAGGGCAGGGGGCCGACATCAAGGCACTGTGTCACGACGCCGAGGGGAATGTACTGGGCTATGCGTTGACCGGCGCCGCCGTTATGGAAAAACTCGCACTTAACAAGGTTTTACCTGCGTTATTGGCATGACTTGTGGTCATTTTGTCGGATAGGTCGCCTTTTTCTTCCAATAAACGTTGCCCACGCACTGGCGCGGGTAACGTCGGCATGCCATCCTCGACTCCGTCTGCCGCTACGTAGAGCCGTCGCGGCACCTTGCTACTGCTCGTTATAAGCAGCGCAGGACATAAAAACAAAAACCGTAAAAGAGGCTTCATAATGCGTAAACCTGAACTCGCAGCCGTCATTGCTGAAAAGGCGGATCTCACCAAAGAACAATCCAGCCGCGTCCTTAACGCGATTCTTGAAGAAATCACCGGCGCCCTGCATCGCAAGGACAGCGTGACGTTGGTTGGCTTTGGTACATTCCTGCAGCGCCATCGCGGTGCGCGGACCGGCAAAAACCCGCAAACGGGTGAGCCAGTCAAAATCAAGGCGAGCAACACCGTCGCCTTCAAGCCAGGGAAATTTCTGAAAGACAGCGTAAATCCTTGACCCCGGCTGCGCGCCTTGGCGGGAGGCGAGCGGTCACGAAAACGGGCACTTCTGATGACATCGGGTGCCCGTTTTTTATATCACTCGAATTTTCGACCTCGCGAGGGGCTGGTCCTACCTCTCCTAAGAAGTTTCCTACCTGAATGTGTCCGACTGCCTTCCTACAGCGCAGCCATGCCTGACTTTTTCTACGTGAACGTTCCCTTAAAGTCCTGCTCCCGCTGACCCTTCCGGTCCGCAGTGCACATATTTGGGAAAGTCACGAATGAAAAAGCTATGGATGTCTGCTGCCGTTGCAACCCTGATCGCCGCTACCAGTGGTTGCGTGAGCTACAACGTGAGCCAGCCGACGGCACCGCTGGAAGGTATGGTCAAAACCGATCTCAAGGCTGACGTCAAAGTGGGCGGCACCATCACTGGCGAATCCTCCACCAACATCCTGTTCAACTTCCTGAGCATCGGCGGCGATACTCAATTCGCCGATGGCGTTGCCTACGGCGGCGCGGGTGGTGGTGGCCTTGGCCTGGCATTGCCTGATCCTGTTTCGACAACCAAGGCTGCAGCGGCTTACAAGGCCGTGAAGTCCTCCGGTGCCGATCTGATCGTGGCGCCGCGCTATGAAGTCAGCGTCAAGGACTACTTCATTTTCAAGAAAGTGGACGTGAAAGTGACAGGCCACAAAGGCAGCATCAACAGCATCCGCTGACGGTTCGCCTGAGCGCCGCCTCGAGACAGGCGGTGCTTCTGCCGAAGTACAGGTGTTTCGCTCCGATCGTCGTCGAAAAGCGTTTTGTCCTACAGGATTAACGCAAAGAACCCGCTACACTGCCGCGCCGTTCCATCGAATCGTTTCGCGCTGAGGCAGGTGTATGAAGTTTCGTTTTCTTCTCTGGATGCTGGGGCTGCTGATGGCACGAGCCAGCCGCAACAATCCCGCTTTTCAGCAGCAACTGGCAGGCAAAGACCTTACGTTCCAGCTGCAGACCGCCGACGGCAAAGTCGCGCGTCACTTCGTGGTTCGTGATCAACGCATCAGCAGCGCGAGCGGCCGGGTCTCAGAGCCGGCATTTGCCATCTCGTTTCGCGACGCAGCCTTTGGATTCGCAACGATGCAAGCCAAAAACAAGCAACTGGCTTTCATGAAAGGCATTCAGGACAAGGACATCCAGATCAAGGGCAACCCGGCCCTGGTAATCTGGTTCCAGGGCCTGACCAAATATTTGAAGCCAAAAAAGAAGAGCCGCTGATTACGGCAGCTGCAAACCGCCAGCCGCCTTGTGCAGTGCGCGAACGTGTTCACCCATCTGTTTGAGATTGGCCTCGTTCGCCGCGATCTCCTTGGCGCGCTCCGGTCCCAGCAAGGCACGCACCTCTGTATCCAGATCGCCTGTCAGACGCTTGAGTTGCTTCTGACGCTGACTGCTTTCGCTCTCCAGTCGCTGCCATTCCCCGGCTTGCGGCAGACCATAGCCACTGGTGCCCAGCAACTCTGCGGGACGGCTGAGAAAGCCGCTACTGGCCAACAGCTCCTGCAGCGTGGCAGTGGCCTTGGAAACGCCACCGTTGTTCTGCTCCCGAGCGCCCAGATAACGCTGCTTGACCTCGTCCTGAGCCAACAGCAATTGTCGGCGCAGGCTCGCCTGCTCCAACAACAGCATGGCGGCGCTGGTGCGCAGGTCGGCTTTTTCGAACCATTGCCTGCGTTCGCTGGCCGGTAGCGTCAGCCACTCCTCGACCGTGTCCTGTTTGATCGGCAGATGCTTCTTGAGGATCTCGAACATGGCTTGATAGCGGTCGCGGTACGAGTCGAATCGATAACCCAGGCGCAGCGCTTCCTTCGGGTCGTCCAGCACGCTGGTATCGGCGAGGCCCCGACCTTTGAGAACTTCCAGCAGGCCATTGGGCAAAATGCTGTCCAGGCCCACAAATTTTGGATTGTGTGTACCGCTGCGCAGCAGCTTGAGGTTCTCCACCGCACAGTTATTGGAGAGAAAGTAATAGTTGCCGTCGTAACTCCAGTGCATTTCAGCCGCATGCTGCACCAGACCTTCGATCTCGGGGCGAGACAGCGTGATCGGCACTGACGCAAGGCTGCGCAGTTCGGTCTTGGTGTACTCGTCAATCACTTGCGCCAATGGCAGGACGAAGAGCCGGGAAGGGTAGGCGCCCATCAAACCATCCCAGCTGGATAGCTGAACGTCGCCGACAAAGGCGCGGTACGACAACACCAGATGCTGATCAAGGTCCAGCCGGCAGTCTGGCCCGCGAGGCCGCCCCGGTTTGCAGATGACCAGACGCAACATGCTGTGGCCCCAACGGCTGACCCAGTTCTGGTTTGCCTCGGCCAACAGGTAATCGACGGCATACACCCGCTCAGGGTCCAGCTTGCCCAGCGGCTCTCTACCGAAGTCACTGCCCGCATTCAGGTACGGATAATACGTCGGGCAAGCGTCCCGGGCTTCGGGTGCCCAGCCAAAGCGTTCCTTGTAATAAGCGTACAAGGCAGGACGGCGACAGGCGTAAGCCGGGTCGAGCAGGAAGTACTCCATGTTCACCGCCACGAACTCGAGCGGGCTGGTGGTCTCGTAGATATCGGGGCTGCGTGCCACTTGACCGTTGTGTTGCTCGCGTTCGCCACGACGACCGACATATTGCTGCCAGCCTGCGAGGTCCAGCAGACGCGGGTCATCGCTCATCGTGAAGCGGCGTTCAGTTTGACCACGGCAACTGTCGGGCAGGCCAACGTTGCCCAAAGAGCTGTTATTGCGCGAACAGCGGGTGATTGCGGTGCGTTCGGCGGGAGACCACAGGCGAGCGCGATCATAGACGTGGGTCAGTTCGTGCAGCACAGTGGCGAGCATTTCCCGGCGAACGGTGCCGTGTGGCCGACCTGTCTGGGCGTTTGCGGCTGAGCCATCGGTCAGCGATGCCAGCAGGTTGCTGTTGAGGTAAAGCTGGTAAGGGCCGGCTGCCTGCCCGTAGGCGTTGTTTGGCATGTCGCTGGACCAACTGACCTCGACCTTGCGGTCAAGCGCCTGAACGAAGCTGGGCGGCAGTTTGTGCATGGCTTCGTCAAGCAGCGTCTGGCTGGCTTGCTGCTGGGCTTTGTCGAGACCGTCAGTCTGTAATTCCAGGCTGAGACTGGCAAAGGCGTTAGTCCCGACAAGCGACAACGCACCAGCAAGTAGCCAGACGCCAAGGCGCCTCACAGTGCGAGGATTGCTTCAGCCAGCGTCTGGTCACTGGCACTGCGTGCTTCTGGTACGCGAGCGCGCAGCGTATCGAAAGCAGCGTCCAACTGAGCACCATGAATGTCGCCGTTACTCGCTACGTAGCTGGCGGCGTCGTCCTTGGCCTGGATCACAACTTTGGAGTCGCGGATCGAAGTGGTGGTGTCGGACGTGAAGTCAATGGTGCGACCGAAAGCGCGAACAATGATGTTGCTGGTGGCCACAACTGTCTGGGCCTGTGCGAAGTCGGCCATCAACAACAGGCCAAGGGAAACAGCAATCAGCGGGGTACGCATTTAGTAACGTCTCCAGTTGGGCAAAAGGGCAAGGTGGCTATTGGACGAGGATTGCCTGTGCCAGTTCAAGGTCGCTGGCATGAAGTTTTGCATGAGCCTCGCGCAGGGCGTGCAGGGCAGATTCGAGCCTTGCGCCCCGCAGTTGTCCGTCGCTGGCAACATACGCTGCTGCATCGTCCTGGGCGGCCATGATCAACTTGTTATCGAAAGGGGCGGTCGTGACCTGACTGGTGACGTACCCGGTTTTCACCAGGCTCTGTGTCGTCGTATCGAACGCCTGGGCCGGGCTGATACAGATCAGGCTGACGAGGGGTGTGATGAACAGAAGGTGCAATAAACGCATGGCTTTCACGAACCGGCAAAACAGGCGCCAAGGCTAGCGCAATGCTCAAGCCAGGGCTACCCCGGCAGGATCGCTGCCGGGGAAGGACTCGTCAGATCGCCAGAATGGCCTGGGCCAGTTGTGCGTCGGTCGCTTGCAACTGGGGCATCTGCTGACGAATGTGCTGCAGTGCACCTTCAAGCTGAACGCCACGAATCTCGCCTGCGCTGGCTACAAAACTGGCAGCTTCGTCACGTGCTGCGCGAACGATCTTGTCGTCTTTCAGCGAGGAAGAGACGTCGGACGTGGCGTCGGTCGATGCGGCAACTGCGCCCACTACCGTGTCGGTAGTCACGATAAAGCTGGAGGCATTTGCACTGGCGGCAGCGGTCAGCAAAAAGGCAGCGCCAAGGGTACGGAGCAAAGACATGGTCGGGTTCCATCAATGGGGTAAAGCATGGGTATCGAAACCTTGGCTGCCAGCGGTCAGCAGCAAGGGTAGAGGTGGCTTGCAGCCTATCCCAGCCGCGCAGCCCTTGTCATGGTTGCGCGTCATTGAAAAGCCGGACGGCTAAAGGTATTTGGTAACTGTACTGCCTGATTTTCGTAACATATAAAACTGTACTTATCGCAAGCTCAGCCTTCAGACACATACAGCCAGAAACGACAAGGCCCGTCTCATGGACGGGCCTTGTGTTAAGCAATTCGGGTTGCTGGCGGTGGACTGTTGAAGCCCGGGACCAGCGGGCGCTCAATTAGCGCCAGAACGGCTTGCTCAGCTCTTCGTAACGCTGGGATTCGCTGATACCGGCGTCAGCCAGCAAACGTGCGTCCAGACGAGCCAGTTGATGGCGGCTGGAGAGGCGACGCTGCCAGAGCATCAGGTTAGCGAATACGCGCAGAGGCAAGGAGCCAGTTGCAGTGTTTACGGTGCTTTCTTTGAACAGATCGGAACTGATTGTACGTTCCATGGTGTGACTTCCTTCCGCTTGTGGCGGGATTAGTGAGTTGCTTGACTGGTGCCCATCTTCCTCCTGATTGGCCAGCTTCAATAGACACAGTTCATCTGTATTGTAAGGGTTCAGTTAACTGTTAAAGGGCACTGTTTTGTTCGTAAATGGGGCAACTGTACTGGTCGGCACCTTTGTGGTGCATTTTACGGTCTGGGGTGGTGGATTTTACCTTTTGAGGCAGTTTTATGACCGGTACAGAAGTACAGTTTTTTTAAAACCAGTTGATGCAGTTCGTGAAACGGATCAGGAAAGCACATATTCACTTCAAACTGTCCTCCTCACACAGGCAGCATGCGTCCGTGCTCTTCAAGGTTAGTGTGCCAACTTAGTGCTTCGCTCAGTAGATGAGGTGTGTGTCCGCCACGAGCGCAGGCCGCATCGAAGTAGCTGTTCAGCGCATCGCGGTAGTCGGGATGCACGCAATTATCGATGACGGCGCGAGCGCGCTCGCGGGGCGCCAGGCCGCGCAGATCCGCCAGTCCCTGTTCGGTCACCAGAATATCGACGTCATGTTCGGTGTGGTCCACGTGACTGACCATGGGCACTACGCTGGAAATCGAACCCCCTTTGGCAATCGACTTGGTGACGAAGATCGCCAGGTGCGCATTGCGTGAAAAGTCGCCAGAGCCACCGATGCCGTTCATCATTCGTGTTCCACACACGTGAGTGGAGTTGACGTTGCCGTAAATGTCGAACTCCAGCGCGGTGTTGATCCCGATAATCCCCAGGCGGCGGATGACCTCCGGGTGATTGGATATTTCCTGAGGACGCAGCACGAGCCTGGATTTGTAGCGATTGAAGTCGGCGAACACCTGCGCATGTTTGGACGCAGACAGCGTCATCGAACTGCCCGAGGCAAAGCTCAGCTTGCCGGCATCGAACAGTTCGAACGTCGAGTCCTGCAACACCTCGGAGTACATGGTCATGTCATGGAATGGGGAATCGAGCAGGCCATGCATCACCGCATTGGCGATGGTGCCGATACCGGCCTGCAGAGGCATGAGCGTATTGGTCAGCCGGTCTTCGCGGACTTCTTTCTTGAAGAACTCCACCAGGTGATTGGCGATGGCCTGGGTCTCGACGTCGGGTGGCAGCACTGTGGAAGGAGAGTCAGGCTGATTGCTGATGACGATGCCCACGATCTTGGCCGGATCGATCTTCACCGCATGGCTGCCGATGCGCGAGTCTGCTTCAAGCACCGGTATCGGCAGGCGCGTCGGACGGTAGCTCGGTATATAAATGTCGTGCAGACCTTCCAGCTCCAGCGGCTGAGACAGGTTGATCTCCACGATGACCTGTTTGGCGAGAATGGCGAAACTGGCCGAGTTGCCCACGGAGGTACTCAAGACCAGATGGCCTTCCTCGTTAATGGCCACGCACTCGATAACAGCGAGGTCCACGGCCTTGATCTGCCGGTTGCGCAGCAGTTCGACGGTGTCGGACAAATGCTGATCAATGAACATGACGGTGCCGTCGTTGATGGCCCGGCGCAGTGTGCTGTCGACCTGAAAGGGCATGCGTCGTGACAGCACACCTGACTCGGTCAACTGTTTGTCCAGATCGTTACCCAGGCTGGCGCCCGTCATCAGGCTGATCTTCAGCGGCGTGACCCTGGCGCGCCCGGCCAAGGCCTTTGGTACAGCCTTGGCCTCACCGGCGCGGGTGAAGCCGCTCATGCCGACAGTCATGCCATTTTCAATCAAGGCAGCGGCGTCGGCTGCGCTCATTACCTTGCTCATCAGAGAGGGCAGGCGGATACGGTCACGGTACATTGATTCTGTCTCGGAGGTAAAAGCGAGAGATAAGTCTAGAGAGTTGAGGATTTCTCGTCCTGCTACCAAGGTCGCATTGGAGGCTCTAAATGGTGGTTCTCAGCGTAAAACACTGTTGCGCAGAATGTAAAAAGCCCCGGTCGACCAGCGAACCGGGGCTGTATTTACGCAGCGGACGTCATGCGTTCTCGACGGCCTTGACCATGTCCTCGATCACTTTTTTGGCGTCTCCGAACACCATCATGGTTTTGTCCAGATAGAACAGCTCGTTATCCAGGCCCGCATAGCCGCTCGCCATTGAGCGCTTGTTGACGATGATGGTCTTGGCTTTGAACGCTTCAAGGATCGGCATGCCGGCGATGGGTGATTTGGGATCGTTCTTGGCAGCCGGGTTGACCACATCATTGGCGCCCAGTACCAGCACCACATCAGCCTGACCAAACTCGGAGTTGATGTCGTCCATCTCGAAGACCTGATCGTAAGGCACCTCGGCCTCCGCCAGCAGGACGTTCATGTGACCTGGCATTCGCCCGGCGACCGGGTGGATCGCGTACTTCACGGTCACGCCGTGATGCACCAGCTTTTCAGTCAGCTCTTTGAGAGCATGCTGCGCGCGCGCGACCGCCAGGCCATAGCCAGGCACGATGATGACCTTGTCGGCGTTGGTCAGCAGGAAGGTTGCATCGTCTGCCGAGCCGGACTTGACCGGGCGTGCCTCTTTTGAACCGGCTGGCCCTTCAGCCTGCGCTGCGCCACCAAAGCCGCCGCCGATCACATTGAAGAACGACCGGTTCATGGCCTTGCACATGATGTAGGACAGGATCGCACCCGAGGAGCCCACCAGCGAACCGGCGATGATCAGCATCGAGTTGTTCAACGAAAAGCCAATGCCGGCAGCCGCCCAGCCCGAATAGCTGTTAAGCATCGAGACCACCACCGGCATGTCGGCGCCACCAATCGGAATAATCAGCAGCACACCGATGACGAACGCCAGCGCCAGCATGATCGCAAAAGCCGTCAGGCTGCCGGTGAACATGAACGTCAGGCCGAAGAACAGCGTGGCAAGGCCCAGAATCAGGTTCAGCTTGTGCTGGCCGCTGAACTGCACCGGCGCGCCCTGGAACAACCGGAACTTGTACTTGCCCGACAGCTTGCCGAAGGCGATCACCGAGCCCGAGAAGGTAACCGCGCCAATGGCTGCGCCGAGGAACAGTTCCAGTCGGTTGCCGGCCGGAATGGCGTCGCCCAGATTGCGAACGATCCCCAGCGACTGAGGCTCGACCACTGCGGCAATCGCGATGAATACCGCCGCCAGACCGATCATGCTGTGCATGAACGCTACCAGCTCCGGCATCTTGGTCATTTCGACGCGCTTGGCCATGATCGAGCCCGCCGTGCCGCCCACCAGAAGCCCTACGACTATATAACCGATCCCGGCGCTTGTGCCTTCAGCGGTCGACATTGCTGCCAGCTTGAACACCAGCCCGATCGTGGTGATGACGGCCAGACCCATGCCGAGCATGCCGAACAGGTTGCCTCGGCGCGAGGTCGTGGGGTGGGACAATCCTTTGAGCGCCTGAATGAAGCAGATGGAGGCGATGAGGTACAGCAGTGTTACCAGGTTCATGCTCATTGCTTCTGCACCTCATCCTTCACCTTGGGCGCTTTTTTCTTGAACATTTCCAGCATCCGCCGGGTGACAAGAAAACCGCCAAATACGTTAACGGCTGCCAGCGCGACGGCCAGCGTGCCCATCGTCTTGCCCAGTGGCGTGACCGTCAATGCTGCAGCGAGCATGGCGCCGACAATCACGATGGCGGAGATGGCGTTGGTCACGGCCATCAGTGGGGTGTGCAAGGCAGGCGTAACGTTCCAGACCACGTGATAACCGACATAAATCGCCAGTACAAAGATGATCAGGTTGTAGATGCCGGGGGAGATCAAGTCTTCCATGTATATGTCCTCAGCCGTTCTTGCGGATGACTTGGCCATCGCGGCACATCAGGCACGCGGCGACAATGTCGTCTTCCAGGTTGATCGAGAGCGTGCCGTCCTTGTCGAACAGCAGTTTCATGAAGTCCAGCAGGTTGCGTGCATACAGGGCCGAAGCGTCCGCTGCGACAAGAGCAGGCAGATTGGTATGGCCGACAATGGTGACGCCATGCTCGACAGTGACGTGATCGGCCACGGTGAGCGGGCAATTGCCACCTTGCGCCGCAGCCAGATCAATGACCACCGAACCGGGTTTCATCTGAGCGACGGTATCGGCACTGAGCAATACGGGTGCCTTGCGGCCGGGAATGAGCGCGGTGGTGATAACGATGTCCGACAGCTTGGCGCGTTCATGTACGGCAATGGCCTGGCGCTGCATCCAGCTGGCTGGCATCGGGCGAGCGTAACCACCCACACCTTCCGCGCATTCGCGTTCTTCATCGGTCTCGTATGGGACGTCGATGAACTTGGCGCCGAGCGACTCGATCTGTTCTTTGACAGCGGGGCGCACGTCGGACGCTTCCACCACCGCGCCCAACCGTTTGGCGGTAGCAATGGCCTGAAGACCCGCAACGCCTGCGCCGAGGATCAGTACACGAGCGGCTTTGACGGTGCCAGCCGCAGTCATGAGCATGGGCATGAAACGAGGGTAATGCTGAGCGCCGAGCAGAACAGCTTTATAGCCTGCAATGTTGGCTTGCGAGGACAGCACATCGAGGCTCTGCGCGCGGGAGGTGCGCGGAGCGGCTTCAAGGGCGA
Source organism: Pseudomonas californiensis (assembly GCF_021147775.1). GTDB lineage: Bacteria > Pseudomonadota > Gammaproteobacteria > Pseudomonadales > Pseudomonadaceae > Aquipseudomonas > Aquipseudomonas californiensis. Next base: position 4,562 of record NZ_JAGTPK010000017.1, on the reverse strand, counting down.
AGGCGGTAAGGCCGCGTTCGGCCATCTTGGCGATAACTGTATTGTTGAAGGGATTCAACATCCCGATCACGATCGTGCCGCCCTTGATCAGCGCCAGCTCATCGTCATTCGGCGCCACGACCTTGAGAATCAGCTCTGCGGCGAAGGCCTCTGAAGCGCCTGCGATTATGGCGCCTGCGGCCTCGTAAGCACTGTCCGGCACGCTGGCCTGAATGCCTGCGCCGCTTTGCACCGTGACGGTATGTCCTTGGCCAATCAGCTTCTTGATCGTTTCCGGGGTGGCAGCAACCCGCGTTTCACCCGTTTGGGTTTCGAGAGGAACACCAATGTGCACGGCAAATCTCCTGCTGGATCTTCTTGTATTCAGTAATAGCCCAATGCACTGCGGTTGGTGCCTGGGAGGCTAATCGGCACGCTCCAGAAATCATGTCGCTGACAAGGCAAGCGCCTGAAAACAGGGAGCGGCGCATTTTGCAGTCGAAGTTCATTGGCTTCAACATATTCTGTAACGAGACTATAAATTAACTACAAGTCACCCTGTGACCTATGGTCGCACTATTACGGTTTTGGCCTTTGATTACGGGTATTTCAGGAGTATTGGGGCTAAAACGTTGCTTTTTTGCTTTGTTGTTGCAGCAAAGGCAGCGTACACGTTTTATTGCCATATCCCCTTTAAACACTGGGGATTTGGCGAGGTTTGGCAGGAAGTGGCAGATTCTATTTATGCGACAAAAGCTTACATCTGTAGGGGGTTTTTGAGTTGCACTACGTTTTTACCTGCGACTCAACTCCTCTGATTTGGCAGGCTGTAGCTCATCGCCTGATCAATCAGCCAGTCTCGAAACGCGCGCATCGAAGCGGATTCGACCTTTCGCTCTGGGATCATCAGGTGGTAGGCCTTGTTGCTGGGTAGCGAATGAGCGTTGGCAATTACCAGACGTTTTTCTTGCAGCTCGCGCTGGATAAGAAAGGGCGGGATCAGTGCAACGCCCATGTCGTGTATGGCTGCCTGGGCAAGCATCGAGAAAAGCTCGTATCGCGGTCCGGTCATGTCCCGCGCCACATTCAAATCCTGCGCGTTGAACCACTGACGCCATGCATAGGGGCGGGTGGTTTGTTGCAGCAAAGGCAGTTCGGTCAGTTCATCCGCTTCGAGGCTGTCTCGGCCAGTCATAAACGCGGGGCTGCAGACCGGCATCGAGTTTTCGCTCATCAAACGATGGGCTTCGGTGCCGGACCAGTCAGCATCGCCAAAATAGATGGCTGCGTCGAAGTCGGTGTCGGCAAACAGAAACGGTCGCGTGCGGTTGGTCAGGTTGACGGTCACGTCGGGGTGTTTGTGCTGAAAGTCCTTCAGGCGTGGCAATAGCCACTGAGTGCCAAAGGTGGGGACGACCGCCAGCTCAATCACGTTGGCGCCCTGTTGGCCCATGACTGACAGCGTGTCTCTCTCGACCGCATCCAGTTGTGTGGCGACGCGTCGACTGTAGGAGAGTCCGGCCTCGGTCAGTTTCACGCCGCGTCGGGAGCGTCTGAACAGCTCCACGCCGAGGTATTCCTCAAGGCCGCCTATCTGGCGGCAAATTGCCCCTTGGGTCAGGGAAAGCTCATGCGCCGCCTTGGTGAAGCTCTCGTGCCGAGCGGCAGACTCAAAACTCACCAGAGCGGTGGTGCTGGGTATTTTGCGTCTCATGTACCTTATTCTCACTGATGACTGGTTATTGGGGCTCAGGTTTTGCTTACGGAGTGAGAAATTAGCACAGCAGCTTGATGAATCCTCGTTTGTCGGGTGAGTGATCCGGGTCTAGGATCATCCTCACAACAATCGGCACACGTGAGGATGGTTTATGAGCGGCAAGGCAAGCTTCAACTGGATCGATCCACTGCTACTGGATCAACAGCTCACCGAAGAAGAGCGCATGGTGCGCGACACTGCCGAGCAGTTCGCTCAAAGCAAGCTGGCCCCGCGTGTGCTGGAAGCCTTTCGTCATGAGCAGACCGATCCGACGATCTTTCGCGAGATGGGGGAAGTTGGGTTGCTGGGCGCCACTATTCCAGAAGAGTTTGGTGGCAGCGGCCTGAACTACGTCTGCTATGGCCTGATCGCACGCGAGGTCGAGCGCATTGATTCGGGTTATCGCTCAATGATGAGTGTGCAGTCTTCGCTGGTCATGGTGCCCATCAATGAATTCGGCACGCAGGCACAGAAAGAAAAGTACCTGCCCAAACTGGCCTCTGGGGAGTGGATTGGCTGCTTCGGCCTGACCGAGCCCAACCATGGCTCCGACCCGGGAGCGATGATCACGCGCGCAAGATCGGTTGAAGGTGGTTATCGCCTGTCCGGCAGCAAGATGTGGATCACCAACAGTCCGATCGCGGATGTATTCGTGGTGTGGGCCAAGGATGACGCCGGGGATATTCGAGGCTTTGTGCTGGAGAAAGGCTGGGCCGGTCTGAGTGCGCCGGCAATTCACGGCAAGGTCGGTTTGCGCGCATCAATCACCGGCGAGATCGTGATGGACAATGTATTTGTGCCTGAAGAGAACATCTTCCCTGACGTGCGCGGCCTCAAGGGGCCTTTTACCTGCTTGAATTCGGCCCGTTATGGTATTTCCTGGGGTGCGTTGGGTGCGGCCGAGTTTTGCTGGCACACGGCACGGCAGTACACGCTGGATCGTCAGCAGTTCGGACGGCCATTGGCGGCTACCCAACTTATCCAGAAGAAGCTCGCCGACATGCAGACCGAGATCACATTGGCCTTGCAAGGGTGTCTGCGTCTTGGGCGGATGAAGGACGAAGGTACTGCGGCGGTTGAGATCACCTCGATCATGAAGCGCAACTCATGTGGCAAGTCTCTGGACATCGCGCGCATGGCTCGCGACATGTTGGGCGGCAACGGTATCTCTGACGAATTCGGCATTGCGCGTCATTTGGTCAACCTTGAGGTGGTCAATACCTATGAAGGGACTCATGACGTGCACGCGCTGATCCTGGGTCGTGCGCAGACCGGCATTCAGGCCTTCTATTAAGGAGGGCTGATCATGGGTGCGCTTTCGCATGTTCGGGTGCTGGATTTGTCCCGAGTGCTGGCCGGTCCTTGGGCGGGGCAGATCCTTGCCGATCTGGGGGCTGATGTCATTAAAGTCGAGCGACCTGGTTGTGGCGACGATACTCGTTCCTGGGGGCCGCCGTTTCTCAAGGATGCGAAGGGTCAGAACACGACAGAGGCTGCTTATTACCTGTCCGCCAACCGTAACAAGCAGTCCGTGACGATTGATTTCACTCGGGAGGAAGGGCAGAAGCTGGTGCGTGAACTGGCTGGCAGGTCCGATATCGTCATTGAAAACTTCAAAGTCGGTGGGCTGGCGGCCTATGGGCTGGATTACGCCGCGCTCAAGGCGATCAATCCTCGATTGATCTACTGCTCCATCACCGGTTTTGGTCAAAGCGGCCCGTATGCCGGGCGCGCAGGCTATGACTTCATGATTCAGGGAATGGGCGGTCTGATGAGTCTGACCGGCCTGGCTGATGGAAGTGAAGGCGCCGGCCCGGTAAAGGTAGGTGTTGCGCTGACTGATATTCTCACCGGTCTGTATTCGACGACGGCGATCCTTGCAGCGCTGGCTCATCGTGATCAGCACGACATCGGCCAGCACATTGATATGGCACTGCTGGATGTGCAGGTTGCCTGTCTGGCCAATCAGGCCATGAATTACCTGACCACGGGTGTTGCTCCGAAGCGCCTGGGTAATGCACATCCCAACATCGTGCCGTACCAGGCGTTTCCTACCGCGGATGGTGATTTCATCCTGACGGTGGGCAATGACAGCCAATTCAGGCGGTTCGCAGAGGTGGCCGGTCAGCCCCAATGGGCGGATGACCCACGCTTCCTTACTAACAAGCTGCGAGTGGCGAATCGTCTCGAGCTGATTCCTCTGATTCGGCAGGCTACTGTCTTCAAGACGACGGCGCAGTGGGTCAGCGAGCTGGGCGCAGCAAGCGTCCCTTGCGGGCCTGTCAACGACCTGGCTCAAGTGTTTGCAGACCCGCAGGTGCTGGCGCGGGGATTGGCTATCGAGTTGCCGCATGTGCTTGGCGGTAAGGTTGCCCAGGTGGCCAGTCCGATTCGACTGTCCGAAACGCCGGTTGAATATCGAAACGCACCTCCGCTGTTGGGCGAGCACACCACGCAAGTGCTTCAGGCAGTACTGGGGTTGGGCGCAGATGAAGTCCTGGCCTTGCGGGAGGCGGGCGTGATCTAGCTATATATAGAAGCGTCGTTCGCTTTGGAGGCTTCTATATAGCTATTACAGGGCTGTTGACCGGCTCTGCACCAGCCTGAAGCACTAATTTCGACCATTTTGAAATTAACTGTTGACGCCCTCTCTGAAGTGTCTATAATTCGCCCCACTTCCGGCGTAGACGGAAACGAAAAAGCCTTGTAGATCAACGCGTTGTAAGGGTTTCTCGAAGAGAGTCAGCGAGGAAGGAGGTCGATTGAAAGTTGATCGACAGCGGTGAGAAAAAAGAGTTTGACATGCGGTTGTAACGCTGTAGAATTC